>NZ_BCTM01000026.1 GCF_001571285.1 Kluyvera cryocrescens NBRC 102467
GATCCCGGAAAGTACATTGGTGCCATGAATACCGCAGCACCACAGTAGTGAGATTAAAAAAACCAGCAGCAGCATTCCAGGAAGAGTATCCAGTCCCATCACCAGTGGGCTGAGAATCAGGGTAAAAAAAGCGTTGATATCAAAATTCAGAATCACGCGGATAAACCAGACGATGATCAGGCAGACAACGGCTGGGATAAGGCTAATAAATGATTGCAGGACTGCGGGTGGCACGCTGTCGGGTAATTTTATATAGATATTACGGGTGATAAAGAAGCGGACGATATAGACGGTCAGAACCGAAAGGATAATGGCCGAGAACAACCCTGATGCGCCAAAATTATCGACATTCACTTTCCAGTGGCTGTCCATTTGCGCCATCAAAAAGACCGCAACGGTGATGCAACTGCAGCTCATTTCATCGAGCGAGAGCTGTTTTGCCAGGTTATAGCTGATACCGATAGCTGCGATCAGGCCAATTGCGCCAAAGGTTACGCTGACCGGCACGCTGAGCGTATCACTGAATCCCCCTAAAAATTCACGCCATCCGGGTATTGGCAGGTTAGCGATAATCAGAAAAAAACTGCCCGCAATAATAAAAGGCAATGTATAAGTAATTCCATTACGCACGGCGACCAATATCGTATTTTCACCAACCTTAACTAAAACGGGTACGACACGACTCTCTAAGAACTTGATCATTGGGCTATCCTTAGTAAGATATTCCGCTTACTGATATTGCGGTAAATAATCGCGATTAGCGGCTAAATAGTCGGTAAGTATTTTTTCCGCGATTTCCACCGATGGCACCAGAGGGTGCACTGAAAGCGCTAACAGCGCCGTCTGCCTGTTTCCGGTTATGGCGGCGTCTACGGTGAGCTCCTCAAAGGCTTTCACACTCTGAATCAGCCCTTTGATAGCCGTTGGTAGCCGACCATACGCCAATGGGTGTGCGCCAAGGCTATCGATCATTGCATTGGTTTCTATGACGGCATCATCAGGGAGGTCTGGCGTAGTGCCCATATTTGGCACGTTAACGACGTGAAGTTCCTTTTTGTTGTTGTATATCGAGCTAATGATTGAGCAGGCGGTATCGGAATAGAGTGCGCCGCCGCGCGCGGAAAGTTCGGCTGGTTTTTCACATAGATCTGGATTTCGATAAAGCTCAAAAAGCGACTTCTCGATACTCAACGATTGCTCGCCGCGCGTTCCACTGCGCTGCAGTTCGCTGATTTCGTGTTCCACCACTTCCCGACTCATGTAGAAATACTTTAGATAAGAAAGGGGATACAACTTCAAAGCGCGGATGAACTCAGCGGGTAAACCGAGATTGGGAACATTTTTCAACGTATGAGAGCCTACACCCTGTGCAAGCTGTTCGATAAAGTGGCGAGTAACATCTTCACCGTTAACCGTAATACGATCGGCAAAAATCAAGTGGTTCAGACCGATAAATCGTGCATAAACCTCCTCACGTTCAACGCCGTATACGCTCGCAATATCACGCATCATGCTGTTAGCGCCGCTACAGATACCGAGCGACTTAATCGGGCTATATTTGGCAATGGCCTCTGTGACGATCCCGGCCGGATTGGTGAAGTTGATAAGCCAGGCATTCGGGCAATATTTTTCCATCTTACGGCATAACGCGAGCAGGACGGGAATGGTTCGCTGGGCTTTCATAAATCCGCCCGGGCCCGTAGTTTCCTGACCGAGCACACCGTATCGTAAGGGGATTTTTTCATCCTGAATACGCGCCGCCAGTTGGCCTACGCGAATTTGCGTCGTCACGAAGTCGGCACCGATGAGCGCCTCCTCGAGATGGGTTGTCAGGTGGACAACCATATCGATTCCGGCTTTTTAACCATTCTTTGTGCTAGCGCACCGACGACTTCCAGCTTCTCTTTGCCCGCATCTATATCGACCAGCCAGTATTCACTGACGGGCAGCTCCGCATGACGTTTGATGAATCCATCGATAAGTTCTGGGGTGTACCCTGAACCTCCGCCCACCGTGACGACTTTTAATTTTTTCATGTTAACCAGACTCCGCTTTTAACTGGCATATGCCAGTTCGGAGAAGTTAACACAACGCGATCGGCTTTCAATGGTCAGAAATAGAGTTGCGGTAGGATTTTTTGAAAATGGGATGGCGATCGAAAAATGAGCAGAATAAGAAAAGCCTTCCCGAGTGGGAAGGCTTGGCATCAATCCAGGTAAAACACCTCTTTAAGCTCCGCGCTCACCGGGCTGTTATCCGAATTGGCTGGCATCACGTCAGTCATGTATTTCCACCAACGCTGACATACTTCGGTATTGGCAACAGCGTCCCAGCGTTCTTCCGATTCAATCTCAACGGTGGCGAACAGCAGGTTACGCTCTTTATCCAGATAAATAGCGTAGTGGTGTGCGCCGTGCGCTTTGAGAACCGACTCCAGCTCCGGCCAGATTGGGCTATGGCGTCGTTGATACTCCTCGTGTGCGTTGGCATTCACCTGCATCACAAAGGCTTTGCGGATCATAATGCCTCCAGATAGAGCTCACGAACTTCATCGCGGCTGGCGGTACGTGGGTTACATGGCGCACAAGGATCTGCCAGCGCTTTATCCAGCCAGCCTTCGATATCGGCTTTGGTGACGCCTAATTGACTGAATCCTTGCGGGATCCCTACGCGAGCGCTCAGTTGACGGATGGCGTTAATGGCTTCCATGCTGGCTGTTTCATCGCTCATATTACGCGTATCGACGCCCATCGCCTGCGCGACGCGAGCAAAACGCGCCACGGCATTAGGGCGGTTGAAGTTTTCAATGACGGGCAAAAGAATGGCATTACAAACGCCATGCGGCAGGTTATGCGTTGCGCCCGGCTGATGCGCCAGCGCGTGTACCAGGCCCAGACCGGCACTGTTAAACGCCATGCCCGCGAGGTACTGACCAAACGCCATTTGCTCGCGCGCTTCGAGGTTATGACCCTCGTCGACGGCTTTTGGCAGCCACAGGGTGATCAGGCGAATGGCTTCAAGTGCGTTGGCATCGGTTAACGGATGCGCGCCGACGGAAACGTAGGCTTCAATGGCATGAGTCAAGGCATCCATACCGGTTGCAGCGGTAACGGAAGCCGGGATATCGAGCATCACGCTGGCATCATCCACCGCGATATCCGGGATGATGTTGGCGTCGATAATGACTTCTTTCACCTGCCGCGCGGTATCAATGATCACCGCGTTGCTGGTCATCTCGGCGGCGGTGCCAGCAGTGGTGTTGATAGCAACCAAATGCACCCCGGCGTTGACCACTTTACCCACGCCAGAATAAGCGGTGGAAGGGCCTGGGTTCGCGGTGAGGATCTTAATTGCTTTCGCGGTGTCTATTGGACTGCCGCCGCCGAAGGCGATGATGTAGTCACAGGCATGCGCCTGATACGCTGCATAACCTTTCTGTACCAGCTCTTCCGTTGGGTTTGGGAAAACCTCGTCGAACAGATGGTAAGACACTTTATGTGCGTCCAGCGCGGTGAACAGGCTATCCAGTAAGCCGAGCTTAACAAGCTGACCATCGGTGACGATCAGCGCTTTTCCCCATTGCTTACCGGCAACCAGATTAACCATATCGGCGATAGCGCCCGCGCCGTGCAGGCTGATTTTCGGCAGTGCTAACATAAAACTCATGGTGTTTCTCCTTGATACCTATTTTGTTAAATCCTGTCTTCCCCCTCATCCTGTGGGGTGAGGGAGGTATTCAAATTCGTCGTCGCTGCATGAGTCGACGTGTGATGATCGGCAGTGAAATCACCACAATCAGCATCGCGCCGATGATTATCGACATCACGATACCGGGGACGTTAAGCAGGCTGAGGCCAAAGGTGACTAGCCCCATCAGGAACGCCGCAATGATGACGCCGACCATGCTGCCGGAGCCGCCAAGAATGTTGATACCGCCGAGCACCGCCATGGTGACCACCCCCAGCTCCCAGCCCATGGCGATGGTTGGCCGCGTACTGCCCAGACGGGAAGTCAGCAGCACGGCAGCCAGCCCCGACATCAACCCGACCAGCGCAAACAACAGCAGGTTGTGACGCTTGACGTTAATCCCTGAATACCATGCGCCGGTTGGATTATTGCCAATGGCGTAGGTACGGCGGCCAAAGTTGGTTTTATGTAGCAAAAAGGCGAACACGGCAGCGAGCACGATAAACAGCGCAAACTCGAACGACAGCGCGCCCCATACGTAGCCTTGTCCAAACCAGGCAAAGCTCTCTGGATATTTATTCAGCGCCTGATCGCCCAGCAGAATGTAGGTAATACCGCGATACAGACTCATGGTGCCGATGGTGATGACGATAGAGGAGAGGTTAAAGCGCGTGACCAGCAGGCCGTTAAACAGCCCGCACAGCAGCCCAACGCCAAGCCCTACGCAGACCAGCAGCGGTGTATCGATGCCGGCGGCGGCGCAAAAGCCCATCAGCGTTGAGCTGAGTGCGATGGTTGAAGCAACGGAAAGGTCGATCTCTCGAGCAATAATCAGCATCGCCATCGGCAGCACGATGATTGCCTTCTCGGTGAAGTTGAAGGTGGCGTCCGATAGATTCCAGATATTGAGGAAGTACGGTGAAGCCAGGGCGTTGATGACAAACACCAGCAGAGTGACCGCCAGTAAAAAGCCTTCCCAGCACAGCAACCGTTGAATGAAAGACGGTGTGGCGATTTCGGTTTTAATCTCTTCCGGCATCATTATTTTGCTCATGAGCGCACCGCCTGTTTTTGTCGAGCCAGCGCAGCATCGCGCAAAATCAGCCGTCCCTTGCGTTTATTACCGCGTTCATTCAGCAGTACCGCTACCACAATCACCGCCCCGGAAATGGCCATCTGCCAGAACGGTGAAATCCCGATAACCGGCAGTGCATTGTTGATAATGCCGAGGAACAGCGCCCCGCACAGGCAGCCGATGACGCGACCGGTGCCGCCCATGGTGCTGATACCGCCAATCACGCAGGCGGCAACCACCTGCAGCTCGAAGCCGTTGGCGACGTCAACGTAGGCGACGGCAAAGCGGGAGATCCACAAATAACCGCAGAACCCGGCCAGCGCACCGGAGAGGCAGAAGCTGACAAACTGCATTTTTCCAGCGTTGATTCCGGTGTAGTACGCCGCAGTGGCGTTACCGCCGGCGGTGTATAGCGCCCGTCCGGTGCGGCTAAAGCGCAGGAAATAGCCGACTAACAGCAGCGCAGCGATAGCAAACCAGCTCAGCACCGGCAGCCCAAGGAGTGAGGTGCGCGGCAGGCCGAGGAAGTCGACACCCATTTGATGTGAGTTGACCCAGCCGCCGTCGGAAAGCAGGAAGATTATTCCCCGGTAGATACTCATGGTCCCCAGCGTCACTACAATGGCGGGAATACCCAGCTTCCAGACCAGCAGCCCATTAATCATTCCCATCACCAGCCCCAGCGCGGTGGCGAGCACCAGCAGCGCCCAGACGGGGATAGAGGGAAAATGGAAATTGAGCAGGGCGACTATCATTCCGGTGAGCGCCAGGTTGGCGGCCATCGACAGATCGATACCTTTGGTCAGTAGCACCATCATTTGGCCGAGCGCGAGGATGATTAAGATGGCGGTATCGTTGAACATTTCCACCAGATTACCCGGTGAGACGAACGACGGTACCCGGCTGCCAATGGCTGCCACCATCAGAATAATAACGCCCGCGAGCAGCGCTTCACGGTGTTTAAATAAGGATTGCCACATTTACGCTGCCTCCCTACCTGCGCCGCTTGCCGCGCTGACGATGGTTTCCGCCGTCGCTTCACCGGCCTGATACTCGGCCACCCTCAGCCCCTCATGCATGACGATAATGCGGTCCGCCATGCCCATCACTTCCGGCAGTTCCGAAGACACCATGATCACCGCCAGCCCTTGCGCCACCAGCTCGGACATAAACTGATGCACCGCGGCTTTGGATCCAATATCAATACCCTTGGTCGGCTCGTCGAGAATGATGACCTCCGGATGCGTTGCCAGCCATTTGCCAATCACCACTTTTTGCTGGTTACCGCCGGAGAGCGTTTCTACCGGTTGTCGCCAGCTAAAGGCTTTTACCTGTAGGCGGCGTGCGTACTCGTCGGCCAACTGCCACTCCCGGGCATCGTTAAGCACGCCGCGTGGATTGAGTTTGTTTAGCTGCGGCAGGCTGATGTTCTGCGCGATGGGCAGCTCGATAATGGCGCCCTGTTTTTGCCGCTCTTCCGGCACGCAGACAATCCCGGCGCTGATGGCGTCGGCGGGCTGGCGGAAATGCACCGGCCTGCCGTTCAGCACGATTTCACCTGAAGAGGGATGCGAAACGCCGGAAAGCGCCTGCATCAGCTCGGTACGCCCGGCGCCGACCAGACCATAGAAGCCCAGAATCTCGCCTTTGCGCAGCGTAAAACTGATATGGGCAAACTCGGTTGGGTGGCACAAATCTTTCACCTCCAGCACCACGTCACCCTTCTCGCAGGCGACTTTCGGGTAGGTTTGCGTAATGGCGCGGCCGACCATCATGGCCACCATACGTTCTTCGGTGATGTCATTAATTGCACCGGAACCCACATACACACCATCACGCAAAATGGTGTAGTGATCCGCCAGCTCGAAGATTTCATCAAACTTGTGGGAGATGAACAGAATTGCTTTACCTTCCTGTTTTAAGCGCTCAACAATCTGATAAAACTCCAGTATTTCGTGCTGGGAGAGAGCTGCGGTGGGCTCATCGAGGATCACAACCTGCGCTTCGAACGACAGGGCACGGGCAATGGCGACCATATGGCGCTGGGCGATGCTGAGGGTTTTCAGTATGGCGCGTGGATCAATTTGCACATCGAGGCGGCTTAAGATCGCGTGTGCTTTCTGATGCATGGCAGGCCAATCGAGCTTTTTTAACCAGCCTTTATGCAGATACTGGCCGACAAAAATATTTTCGGTGACCGACAGCTCGTCGAACAGCACGGTTTCCTGATGAATGGCGGTAATACCGACTTTGTGCGCCGAGTCCGGCGTTGGCAGTGAAATCGGGATAGCTTTATACAGGATTTCACCTTCTTCAGGCTGATAGATGCCGGTCATGACTTTGACCAGCGTCGATTTGCCCGCACCGTTTTCACCAATTAAGGCGGTGACTTTTCCGGGCCAGAGATCGAGCTGCACGTTTTCAAGCGCGCGCACGCCGGGGAAAACTTTGGTTATTCCCTTTAGCTGTAGCAAAGGTGTCGACATGATAGTTCTCCATCGTGGGAGGTTTTGTAGGGCGAGTCAGCGCTAGCGCCACCCACCGGTTTGCCGGATGGCGCGGGGCCTATCCGGTCTACAAAACGCATCAGAAGATTTTTGAGAACTTATCAATATTGCTGGCATCGTAAACGAACGGCTCAGACATAGCGCCGCTGCCGTCAGCATCCAGCTTCACCTTGCCCAGCTTGCCCATACTGGCTTCGGTTGGCGTGGCGGTGCCTTTGACCAGGTCATCCGCAAGATAGGTTGCCGCGTAGCCCAGGTCGATAGGATTCCAGATGGCAAAGCTTTTGCTAGCACCGGACTTGATTGCACCGGCCATTTCAGACGGCAACCCCAGGCCGGTAACGTACACTTTGCCAATTTTGCCCTGGTCTTTCACCGCCTGCGCCGCCGCCACGATACCGACAGACGACGGCGAGACGATCACTTTCAGATCCGGGTAAGACTTCAGCAGACCAACCGCTTCGCGGTAGCTTTTATCTGACAGATCGTCGCCGTAGGCCACGGTCACCAGATTGATGGACGGGTAGTTCGGTAATACTTTCTTCATCTCGCCAATCCAGATGTTCTGGTTAGTCGAGGTTGGCGTTGCGCTGAGAATCGCAACATCGCCTTTTTCCACATTCAGCGCTTTAAGCGCATCGGCGGCCAGCTTGACGTTGGTTTCACCAATCAGCTGGTTATTGGATGGATTCAGGTGAATTTGACGCCCACCGGCGGTGACGCCGGAATCCCATGAAACGACTTTAATGCCGCGCTGCATGGCTTTTTTCAGCACCGGGACCACGGCATCCGGATCGTTGGCGGAAATGGCGATCGCATCCACCCCTTGAGCGATCAACCCGTTAAGCACTTCGATCTGCGCTTCTGCGGTGGTGGTAGTGGGACCGGTATAAATAACTTTAACATCGCCTAACTCTTTTGCGGCCTCCTGAGCGCCGACGTTCGCAGCCTCGAAGAATCCATTACCTAAAGACTTGGCCACAAGGGCGATTTTTACTTCAGCTAATGCGGAACCGGACAACGCCAGGGCGGCAACGGTGAGGATGAAGCTTGCTTTTATTTTCATTGCTTGTACTCCACGGTTTTGAGTTAGTTGGTTTGCAGGTAACAGAATTTTTCCCCTGCGGATCGTTGCCCACAGGGGTTATGCGATGTTCTTACTTGTACAGATTTAATGCGCTGGCCATCGGGGTCACGCCAAAGCGCTGGCCGAGGGCAATCAGTTCTTGCTGAGTGATGGTCTGCTTCATGCCGCCCATCGAGTACACCTTCACCAGGACTTCGGCAGATTTTTCGGCGGTATCAATCAGGCCGAAGGCCTCATCAAGCGTTGGGCCACTGCCAAAGACACCGTGGAACGGCCACAGCACCAGAGAGTGCTGCTGCATTGACACCGCGGTCGCCTGACCGATTTCGTCAGTACCCGGCACCATCCACGGCAGAATGCCGACGCCATCCGGGAAGACCACCAGACACTCGGTGCTGCCTTCCCACAGTTTGCGGGTAATCAGCGCACTGTCATTTTCCAGCACGTAGGTCAGCGCAATCAGGTTGGTGGCGTGGCAGTGCATGATTACGCGGTCTTTGCCGTCGGTCAGTTTGATACGTTCACAGTGTGACAGGAAATGCGCAGGCAGCTCGGACGTTGGTACAGCTTCGTGAGTCAGCCCCCACAAAATATGGTAGCCCGCACCGTCGCTATCGACTTTCACGACGCCGAGGTTAGCGGCAGGATCGAGCTGGACGTTACGGAAGAATTTACCGGAACCGGTCACGATAAACGGCGTGTTTGCCAGCATAGGCATCGGCTGGCTCAGAGCGATATAGCGTGGTTTGGCGTGGAAATCGGCGGTGAAGGGGGCGATATCAGCTTCGTCCAGACGCAGGGTCAGGTTACCGCCATTACGTTCATCCCAGCCTTTCAACCAGGCGTCAGAAGTGGCTTTGATCATGCCCTGGACGAACCAGGAATCGGTAATATTCTGCATAGTCTTGTTGTCCTGTGTACTTTGATGCCCGATGGCGCTGCGCCTATCGGGCCGACAATTTTGATGGTTTCGTTGACCGGATACGGTGTTGCCACCTCCGGCGAATGCGCGTCGTTATTTACGTTTGCTCAGAATCTCTTTCTCGTAGCCGCGCACGCTTTCCAGCCACTGGCTGCCCGCCGGAGTGTCATTGCGCTGGCAATACATTTCCCATACGGCTTGCCACGGCAGACATTTCTGTTCTTCCAGCAGCGCCAGACGCGCGGTGTAGTCGCCAGAGGCTTCCAGTTGGCGCAGTTCAGCGGTGGGTTCCAGCAGCGCGCGCAGCAGGGCTTTCTTCATGTTGCGAGTACCGATGACCCATGCCGCGATACGGTTGATAGAGGCGTCGAAGAAGTCGAGGCCGATGTGGACGCGGTCAAACAGGTCGTGGCGGATGATTTCGCTGGCGATGGCCTGCGTTTCATCATCCAGCAGTACTACGTGGTCGCTGTCCCAGCGTACCGGGCGGCTCACGTGCAGCAGCAGGCGAGGGACGTACAGCATGGCGGCGGAGATTTTGTCGGAGATCACTTCTGTTGGGTGGAAGTGGCCGGCATCCAGGCACAGTGCGGTTTGACGGCTGGTGGCGTAGCCCATATAGAATTCGTTGGAGCCGACGGTATAGCTTTCCGCGCCGATACCGAACAGTTTGCTTTCCACTGCGTCGATGTGGTGCGCCGGATTGAGTTTTTCGCTGATCACTTCATCCAGCGCCGCAGCCAGACGCTGGCGAGGTGCCAGACGGTCAACGGTGACGTCTTTCATGCCGTCCGGGATCCAGATGTTCATCACCGATGGTGTACCCAGTTGCTCGCCAAAATAGGCCGATACGCGGCGGCTGGCTTTGCAGTGGTCAATCCAGAACTGACGAATTTTGGGATCGGCATGAGACAGAGTAAAGCCATCGGCGCTCAGCGGATGTGAGAAGCATGACGGGTTAAAGTCGAGGCCCAGCTTGTGTTTTTTCGCCCACTCCACCCAGTTTTTAAAGTGCTCAGGTTTGATTTTGTCGCGCGCAACCGGGGTATCCGACTCCAGATAGATAGCATGCAGGTTCAGACGCTTTGGCCCAGGGATGAGGCTCAGCGCCTGCTCCAGATCGGCGCGCAGCTCGGTGGCGTTGCGCGCTTTGCCCGGGTAGTTACCGGTCGCCTGAATGCCACCCGTTAAATTGCCTTCTGGATTTTCAAACCCCGCGACGTCATCACCCTGCCAGCAGTGCATCGATACAGGTAAACGGTCGAGCTGGCGTAACGCTTCTTCGACGTCAATACCGACGGCGGCATAGCGCTGTTTCGCGAGTTCCCAGGCTTGGTCAAGTTGAGTGGTCATGCGCAAAGCTCCTTTGTCTGTCGTTGTTGCTGAAACTGCGCAACGTAGCGGGCAATTTCATGGTCTGGATTAGGGGTAAAGGTGGTGAGGCCGTAGTTACCGGTGACCACCTTGCGGAAATCGTCGACGTTGGACAGCTCGTCCAGCGTCATTAATTGGATGCCGATGTTGCCGAGCGTCGAGGCTTCAATCGGACCGGCGACCACGGTAATACCGCAGGCATCGGCACACAGCTGATTGAGCAGTTGGTTCTGGCAGCCGCCGCCGACAATATGCAGCCGGCTGAACGGTTTACCGCGTAGCTGCGCGAGCTCCTGCAGTACGTCGGCGTAGAGCAGTGCGAGGCTGTCGAAAATGCAGCGCGCGAGCTCAGCCGCAGTGGCTGGAACCGGCTGGGCGGTTTCACGACAGGCAGCCTGAATTTCTGCGCTCATGTTTTCCGGGTTGATAAAGCGGTCATCGTTTGGCGCGATCAGGCTGCGACAGGTTGGCAGCGCCGCCGTTTCGGCAATCAGTTCCGGGAGGTCGCTGATATTTTGTTCTTTCAGAACGCGCTGCAGCAGCCACAGACCCATGATATTTTTCAGCACCCGGTAGCGGCCTTCTGCGCCGCCTTCGTTGGTGATGTTGGCGCGCTGCGCCTGTTCGCTGGTGTAGGGGTGCTTACTTTCAAAGCCCATCAGCGACCAGGTGCCGGAAGAGAGATAGGCGGCATCGGCGTTAGCCAGCGGCGAGGCAATCACGGCGCTGGCGGTATCATGGCTGGCGACGGCAACGACTGGGATTTGATTTCCCTGTGGGCAGATCCAATGGCCAACCACGTTGCCTGGATGGGTTGGCGTGCCAAACCATGACGCCGGCGCGCCGGTCCAGTTCAGCAGATCCTCATCCCAGTTATCGCTGTCGATATTGATAAGCTGTGTGGTGGTGGCGTTGGTGTATTCCCAGTTCATTTTGCCGGTCAGGCGATAGCCGAAATAGTCAGGAATCAGCAACGCATGAGCGGCCTGTGCCACTAACGCCGGCTGCTGTTCAACGAGAGCGCGCAGCTGGTACAGCGTATTAAACGGTAGGAACTGAATGCCGCTGCGGCGGTAGATATCAGCTTTACCCAGTTGGTCTATGGCGATGGCCATCATGCCGTCGGTGCGGCTATCGCGGTACGATACCGGCAGCCCAACTCGCTGACCTTGTTTGTCCAGCAGTACGTAGTCCACGCCCCAGGTATCAATACCGATACTGTCGATAAGAATGCCTTCATCGCACACTTTATTGAGTCCGATACGAATTTCGGCTTCCAGTCCGTCGATGTCCCAGGTCTCAAAACAATCCTGTTTATGCAGGTTGTTTACGAAACGGTGGATTTCGCGCAGTGACAGCGAACGCTTCGCGGCATCAAAGCGCGCCAGCATTACACGTCCGCTTGAGGCGCCTAAATCGACGGCCACACAATGGCGAAAAGTCATGGTAAGAGTCCTTCTATGAGTCATTACCGCTCAGTCTAGAAAAAGGGCAATGACACAACCTTCTCGCCACTGACAGGCGCAATAGGGCGCTGGCAAGAAAGCAAAGATGAACGTGAGGGAGTTCACAAATTCCTGCGATGGGGCTGCTTTCGGGGGGTGTGATGGTGACCGCATTTCCCGATCTTTCCGGCTGTTTCTTGAAAAAACGACCGGGTTTGCGCGCTTTAGTGTCAAAACGTCAAGGTCAGATCTCTCATCGGATATTACTATCCTGATAACTTTTCTCATCTGTCGGGAGTCGTTATGACCGTACTACATAGTGTGGATTTCTTCTCATCAGGTCACTTGCCGGTTGCTATTGAACCACGACTTCCACAGGGCGCATTTCCTGAGCATCACCATGATTTCAATGAAATTGTTATCGTTGAGCATGGGTCTGGTATTCATGTATTTAATGGTCAACCGCATACCATTTGTGGGGGAACGGTTTGCTTTGTTCGCGACTTTGATCGGCACCTGTATGAACACACCGATAACTTGTGTCTGACGAATGTGTTGTATCGCGCGCCGGATGCCTTCCAGTTCTTGTCAGGTCTCAACAAATTACTGCCGCAGGAGCAGGATGGTCACTATCCTTCCCATTGGCGCGTAAACCAGAACACGTTGCAGCAGGTGAGGGCGATTGTCAGCCAGATGGAAGAGGTGAAAGACAGCACCGATATGATGTCGCTGGCTAACCGTGAAATCCTGTTTATGCAGCTATTGGTATTGCTGCGTAAAGGCAGCCAGGAACAAGGGGCTGAGGATAATGATGCACGTCTGAACCAACTGATGGCCTGGCTAGAGGAGCATTATGCGGAGGAGGTGTGCTGGGAAGGGCTAGCAGACAGCTTTTCGCTGTCTCTGCGAACGCTGCATCGGCAGTTGAAGCACTGCACCGGCCTCACGCCGCAGCGCTACCTCAACCGTTTACGTCTGATTAAGGCTCGTCACCTGCTGCGCCACAGCGATGAAAGTGTGACCGATATCGCCTATCGCTGCGGCTTTGGTGACAGCAACCATTTCTCGACGCTGTTCCGCCGTGAATTTAACTGGTCGCCGCGCGATATCCGCCAGGGGCGGGATACGATGCTTCAGTAACGCGAAGATAATCACCGTTTTTTACCTTAAAACGGCTAATAATAAAGAGTTATTAGCCGTGAGGTATCCGCGTGTCAGGTCAGCTAATCCTTCGAAAATCCGACTTTTTTGCCAGCCCGACGCAGGCCGTTGCGGTAGCTGACCGCTATCCGCAGAATGTGTTTGCTGAACACACCCATGATTTTTGCGAATTGGTGATGGTCTGGCGTGGCAACGGGTTGCACATTCTGAACGACCGCCCTTATCGCATTACCCGCGGCGATCTCTTTTACATCCGCGCGGAAGATAAGCACTCCTACGCTTCCGTCAACGACCTGGTTTTACAGAATATCATCTACTGTCCGGAGCGTTTAAAGCTCAACGTTGACTGGATTTCCCATATTCCAGGGCTGCATGGATCGCACTGGGCGCCGCACTGGCGTATCGGTAGCACCGGTATGGCTCAGGCGCGGCAGATCATGACCCAACTGGAGCAGGAGAGCCGCAAAGACGATGCGCTGGCCAATGAGATGTCCGAGCTATTGTTTGCTCAACTGGTGGTCTGTCTCACCCGCTATCGTTACGCAACGGATAACCAGGCGGCGACGCAAAGCGAGGCACTGCTGGACAAGCTGCTGACGGTGCTGGCGGGAAGCCTCAACCGCCCCTTCGCCCTGGATGCATTTTGTGAACAGCAGGGGTGCAGCGAACGCACGCTGCGCCAGCAGTTTCGTAGCCAGACCGGGATGACGGTAAACCACTATCTGCGACAGCTTCGGATATGCCATGCGCAGTACCTGCTGCAGCACACCGAAATGTTAATTGGCGAAGTGGCGATGCAGTGCGGTTTTGAAGACAGTAACTATTTTTCCGTGGTGTTTAACCGGGAAATTGGCGTTACGCCGGGGCAGTGGCGGCAGCGCAGTCGCGTTGCCGCCTAAGTACTTAACTCGCCATACCTAAGCCAACAATGTTGGCGGCGATGATAATGACTACGCAGCCGAGGCTCAGGACGCTGACGGGGCGAATGCCGGCGTTTTTCCACTCTTTTAATACCAACCCGACCAACCCACCGCACAATACGTAGAAGCTCATGTGCAGCATCCAGCTCATGTAGTCATACTGCGCGGGAATACTGGCGTGGCCCCAGGCGTAGAAGAAGAACTGGAGATACCACATTAATCCGCCCAGCGCTGACAGCAGAATATTGCTGACAATAAGTGGTTTTGCCAGCGAGAAGTCTGCTTTTATCGACAGATTTTTGACTTTTGCCAGACGAATGAAGCAGAAGCCAAGGTTGACCAGCGCGCCGCCGCCCATAATCACCACGTAGCTCGGTAAGGCGGTATACAGGGGATCGACGCCTAATGCGGCGGCGGCTTCATGCATCGGTTTGGCGGCGTTCATCGCAAAGGACATCCCGGCGGAAAAGAAGCCGCACATCACGGCCAGCACCAGCCCTTTCTTGAGGTTAAACTCTTCTGCTTTGATCCCCATTTTACGTTCTTTCAGCTGTCCCGCCCGGGTTACGATCCCGACGCCAACGACTGCAACCAGCACGCCAAGCAGCGTCATCTGGCCACCTTTCGTGTGGATGAGTACGCCAAACTGGCCGTTAATTATCGGGGTGAGTAGGGTACCGACAATCAGCGTGATACCGATGGCAATACCGATGCCCATCGACATGCCGAGATAACGCATGGTCAGACCATAGTTGATGTTACCAATCCCCCACATGGCGCCGAATAAGAACACCGGTAGCAGCGTAGCAGCGCTAAAAGAGTGGTAGTAAGCCCAAAAGTCGGGCAGCAGTAAGGCGCTGATTACCCAGGGAAGCAATATCCAGGAGACAATCCCGCCGATAGACCACATGGTTTCCCATGACCATTGCTGAACTTTCTTGAACGGAGCATAGAAACAGGCTGCACTGGCCGCACCTATCAAATGCCAAAAAATACCCATCGTAATTGCATGGTTCATTAATTTTATCCTCATCCATTTTTATCGTACAAATCGTCTTCCAACGGGATGAGTGTAAAAATTAGTCAATTTTTTGACCTTCCAGCAGTTGCCATTCAGAAGGGAATTTTGGCAAGGAACGGCGTAATCGGCTGTTCTTCCTCACAAAATACTAACCATAACGCATGGTTATATCCTTATAAAAACTACGGCATTGATAATCATTTTCAATATCATTTAATTAACTATAATGAACCAACTGATTACGCGGCGTTTACAGGTTTGCCGCCCGACAATAATGGAGATGATTATGAGCTATACCCTGCCATCACTGCCTTATGCGTACGATGCCCTGGAACCGCACTTCGACAAACAGACGATGGAAATCCATCACAGCAAGCACCACCAGGCTTACGTGAACAACGCTAACGCAGCGCTGGAAAGCCTGCCGGAGTTCGCTTCCCTGTCTGCGGAAGAACTGATCGCGAAACTGGATCAGCTGCCGGCTGATAAGAAAACCGTTCTGCGTAACAACGCAGGTGGCCATGCTAACCATAGCTTCTTCTGGAAAGGCCTGAAAAAAGGCACCACCCTGCAGGGTGACCTGAAAGCAGCTATCGAGCGTGACTTCGGTTCCGTTGATAACTTCAAAGCTGAATTTGAAAAAGCAGCAGCGACCCGTTTCGGCTCCGGCTGGGCGTGGCTGGTGCTGAAAGGCGACAAACTGGCTGTTGTTTCTACTGCTAACCAGGATTCCCCGCTGATGGGTGAAGCCGTTTCTGGCGCATCCGGTTTCCCAATCGTGGGTCTGGACGTGTGGGAGCACGCTTACTACCTGAAGTTCCAGAACCGCCGTCCGGACTACATCAAAGAGTTCTGGAATGTGGTGAACTGGGACGAAGCCGCGGCACGTTTCGCAGCTAAAAAATAATTTGCATTGCCGGTCTGTAGAAGCGAGTCTGATGACTCGCTTTTTTTGTATCCGCGTAAGGAGCAGCAGATGCATTATCCGGTTGACGTGTTCATTGGCAAAATCCGCGATTACGACGGTAGCCGCCCAAGCGCTATCGCCAAAGTGCAGATAGACGGCGAGCTGGAACTCACCGATTTAGGGTTGCAGGGCGATGAGCAGGCGGAAAAAAAGATTCACGGCGGTCCTGACCGCGCGCTATGCCATTATCCTCGCGAGCATTACGCCGAGTGGGCGCGAGATTTCCCGGAACAGGCCGCGCTCTTTTACGCGCCGGCATTTGGGGAAAACCTCTCAACGGAAGGCCTGACCGAACACAACGTCTTCATCGGGGATATTTACCGCTGGGGTGAGACGCTGATTCAGGTCACACAACCGCGTTCTCCGTGTTTTAAGCTGAACTACCACTTTTCCATTAGCGACATGGCTTCGGTGATGCAAAACAGCGGCAAAACGGGCTGGCTGTACCGCGTGATTGCGCCGGGTAACGTATCCAGCGATGCGCCGCTGGTGTTGGTGTCGCGTTTGAGCGATGTGTCAGTGCATGAGGCCGGTGTCATTGCCTGGTCGATGCCGTTTGATGATGACCAGTATCATCGGTTGCTGAGCGCGGCTGGGCTGTCGGTTAGCTGGAGCAGAACGATGCAAAAGCGTCGTTTAAGCGGCAAAATTGAGGATAATTCCCGAAGATTGTGGGGTAAATAGCTGGAGATTGCTCAACGCTAACGCTGGTGCAAGAACCCAAAAAATCGGCCTGCTGATGCAGGCCGATAGTATTTTAGGTTCGCTTATACAGCGGTAGCCAGAGCGTTAATCGCAAACCACCCAGCGGGCTGTCGTCGGCTTTGACCCAACCACGGTGCTGCTGGATCGCACTTTCGACAATCGCCAATCCCAGCCCCGTTCCACCCGACTCGCGATCGCGCGCCTCGTCGGTACGGTAAAACGGACGGAAGATTTGCTCTCTGTCGTCCGGGCTGACGCCAGGGCCATCATCGTCGACGTGGACGGTGATGCCGTCTTTATCGACCGAGAAGCTCACGGCAATTTTGGTGTGCGAATAGCGCAGCGCATTGCGGACGATGTTCTCCAGCGCGCTTTCCAGCGCATTCGGGTTACCGTACAGCGGCCATGGTCCTGGCGGATAATCAACGTTAAATGATTTACCCATCTGCTCCGCTTCAAATGCGGCGTTGTCCAGAACTTCACCCCACAGCTGGTTGGCTTTGAGCGTCTCGCTCAGCAGCGCATTCTTCTGCTGATTACGCGACATCACCAGCATATCGTTAATCATGCTATCGAGGCGCTGTGCTTCCGTTTCGATACGCTCAAGCTCTTTGCTCTCACCGTTGCGGCGGCGCAGCAGGGCGGTACCCAGCTGCAGGCGCGTTAGCGGCGTACGCAGTTCATGAGAGATATCAGAAAGCAGACGCTGCTGGGCAGTCATCATCTGTTCCAGCGCCATCACCATCTGGTTAAAGCTCGCGCCCGCCGCTAAAAACTCCTGCGGCCCCGACTCCAGTTCAGGATGCTGACGCAGGTTGCCCTGAGCCACTTCATCGGCGGCGTTTTTCAGCTTACGCGCCGGTTTCGCCAGGCTCCACGCCAGCCACAGCAGCAGCGGTGCGCTGACCAGCATGGTGACGATCAGCAGTAACAGCGGCCGGTCGAACAGCAGGTTGATGAAATCAGACTGTGAGCTGCTGGCCGGACGAATCAGGTATAGCTGGTAGTTATCTTCGCCGTCGCGGATAGAAAAAGGCCCAACCAGCTCTACGCGGCCGTACTTTTTCTTCTGCGGATGATCGGAATTGTCAGACTGGCCGATAAAGTTACGGATAATCTGCATTTCGTTGCGTTCAGCGCCGATCAACCGGCCTTCGCTGGTGACCAGCAGCAGACGCTGGCCCGGCGGCGCCCATTTATCAATTGCGCGGAACAGTCGACGCCACCACATCAGATCGTTCGGAGGGTCGTTAGCCAGCTCTTCTTCAACGTGCTGCTCGATCATTAAACCCTGGCGCTGCTCGCTATCCAGCAGCTCCGTCATCTGGCGTGAGTCTAGCTTTGGCAGCATCAAAACCAGCATCAACACCAGCGCTAGCGTAAGCCAGAAGATGGCGAAGATGCGTGCGGTTAAACTTCCAATCATGAAGCGGAGACCATCAGGTAGCCGCGGCCACGCAGGGTTTTAAACCATGGATGACCGTCCTTACGCTCAGGCAGCTTCCGGCGCAGGTTGGAAATGTGCATATCAATGGCGCGGTCGAACGGTGTTAAGCGTTTACCCAGCACTTCCTGGCTTAGATGTTCGCGCGACACGACCTGACCCAGGTGCTGTGCGAGCAGATAAAGCAGGGTAAATTCGGTACCGGTCAGCTCCAGCGTCTGGCCATCAAAGCTGGCTTCCTGGCGGCCTGGATTGAGGCTAAGCGCATCCACTTCAACGGTTGGAGAACTGGAATCGCTATTTTGCTGCTGTTCGCTCCAGTGTGAACGGCGCAAAATAGCGCGTATACGTGCGACCAGCTCGCGATCGTTGAATGGTTTAGGCAAGTAGTCATCTGCGCCCAGTTCGAGGCCCAGAACGCGATCCAGCTCGCTTCCGCGCGCGGTCAACATAATGACGGGTGTCTGGTGTGTCTGTCGTAATTCTTTCAGCGTGTCGATACCGTTCTTTTTCGGCATCATCACGTCGAGTAAAAGTAGGTCGATGCTGTCATCAATCAGCGCTAACGCCTGTTCGCCATCGTGAGCGACCAGAACATTAAAGCCTTCCATATCAAGCAGTTCCTTGAGTAACGAAGTTAACTCTCGGTCATCATCAACTAACAAAATTTTATTCATATTTTAATCCCTCCGAGGCAGAAATTACGTCATCAAGGCTTGCTAATCCATGACTTTACGTTGTTTTACACCCCCTGACGCATGTTTGCAGCCTGAATCGTAAACTGTCTCTCGTTGATTCGCGACACAAAAGTTTTTGGGAGCATGTGATGCGCAATGTTATCGCTGCCGTCATGGCCTCAACGCTGGCATTCAGTGCACTAAGCCAGGCCGATGAAGTCGTCACCAGCGTTAACTGGCACCCGGCGGAAGCTAACCCGCTCAGTAGTGGCCAGGGTCATATGTTCGACGGTATCAGTTTAACCGAACATCAGCGCCAGCAAATGCGCGATCTGATGCACAGGGCACGACACGATCGCCCCCCTGTTAATGTTAGCGAAATGGAGACAATGCATCGTCTTGTCACCGCAGAAAAATTTGATGAAGCCGCTGTGCGTACTCAAGCCGAGAAAATGGCTGAGGAGCAGGTGAACCGCCAGGTTGAAATGGCGAAGGTTCGCAATCAGATGTACCGCCTGCTTACGCCGGAACAGCAAGCGGCTTTAAACGAGAAGCACCAGCAGCGTATGGAGCAGCTGCGTGATGTTGTACGGATGCAGCAAGGTTCGAGTAAGACCCTGTTTAGTAGCAATACCCGTAGCAACCAGTAACAACCCTGTTTTTCCTTGCCATAGACACCATCCCTGTCTTCCCCCACATGATGTGGGGGTTTTTTTTGTCTTAAATTCGTCACCGCGCACCGCTCATACATTCCGCTATAATACGCAGATCTGAAGGCGGGAGCGTTTATGAATCAAACTTATGGCCGACTGGTCAGTCGCGCGGCGATAGCGGCAACGGTGATGGCGTCACTGTTGCTGGTGATTAAAATTTTTGCGTGGTGGTACACCGGTTCGGTCAGTATTTTAGCCGCGCTGGTTGACTCTCTGGTGGACATTGCAGCTTCGCTGACCAACCTGCTGGTGGTGCGCTATTCGCTACAACCGGCGGATGAAGAACACACGTTCGGCCATGGAAAAGCAGAATCGCTGGCGGCGCTGGCGCAAAGCATGTTTATTTCGGGCTCGGCGCTGTTTCTGTTTTTAACCGGTTTTCAGCATCTGGCGCGCCCTGTGCCGATGAGCCAACCGGGTATTGGCGTCATCGTGACGGTGATTGCGCTCATCAGTACCTTAATTCTGGTGACGTTTCAGCGCTGGGTGGTGAGAAGAACACAAAGTCAGGCTGTACGTGCAGATATGCTTCATTATCAGTCTGATGTTATGATGAACGGTGCGATTCTTATCGCACTCGGCCTCTCCTGGTACGGCTGGCATCGTGCTGATGCGCTGTTTGCATTAGGAATTGGCATCTATATTCTATATAGCGCGTTACGTATGGGATACGAAGCGGTTCAGTCGTTACTGGATCGCGCTCTTCCCGATGAAGAACGACAGGAAATTTTCGACATCGTAACCGCCTGGCCGGGCGTGAGCGGTGCTCACGATCTCCGAACGCGGCAGTCAGGGCCGACCCGCTTTATTCAGATCCATCTGGAAATGGAAGATGACCTGCCTCTGGTTCAGGCGCATTACGTTGCTGACCAGGTTGAGCAGGCGATTTTGCATCGTTTCCCCGGATCCGATGTGATTATTCATCAGGATCCCTGCTCTGTTGTCCCGCAGGGCAACCGAGGAATTTGAACTTTCGTAGTGGTTGTACAAAACGTGAGCTATATCGGCATTATTTGTATAAATAACCGCCGTTTAGCCTGACCTGAATCAATTCAGCAAGAAGCGCTTGATATACTATCTCTACATAGAGTCGTTCTCTCCCTCGTCATTGATGGGAGCGCTTCGGGCAGAAGAATTAATTTTTAGCATTCCTAAGTTCAGAGGTAGTCATGATTAAGAAAATCGGTGTGTTGACAAGTGGCGGTGATGCGCCGGGTATGAACGCCGCCATTCGCGGTGTTGTGCGCGCAGCGTTGACGGAAGGCATAGAAGTCATGGGTATTTATGACGGTTACCTTGGCCTGTACGAAGACCGTATGGTTCCACTCGACCGTTACAGCGTGTCCGACATGATTAACCGTGGCGGCACATTCCTGGGCTCCGCGCGCTTCCCGGAATTCCGTGACGAAAACATTCGTGCCGTGGCTATCGAAAACCTGAAAAAACGCGGGATTGACGCGCTGGTTGTTATCGGTGGTGACGGTTCCTACATGGGCGCTGTACGCCTGACCGAAATGGGCTTCCCATGCATCGGTCTGCCAGGCACCATTGATAACGACATCAAAGGTACTGACTACACCATCGGTTTCTTCACCGCACTGAGCACCGTGGTAGAAGCGATTGACCGTCTGCGTGACACCTCTTCTTCCCACCAGCGTATCTCCGTTGTTGAAGTGATGGGCCGTTACTGCGGTGACCTGACTCTGGCAGCAGCGATTGCGGGCGGCTGCGAGTTTATCGTGGTACCAGAAGTTGAATTCAAACGTGACGATCTGGTTGCGGAAATCAAAGCGGGCATCGCCAAAGGCAAGAAGCACGCGATTGTGGCTATTACCGAGCACATGTGTGACGTTGACGAGCTGGCGAAGTTTATTGAAACTGAGACTGGCCGTGAGACCCGTGCGACTGTTCTGGGCCACATCCAGCGCGGTGGTTCCCCGGTTCCTTACGACCGCATCCTGGCGTCCCGTATGGGCGCGTACGCAATTGAACTGCTGCAGCAGGGCTTCGGTGGCCGTTGCGTCGGTATTCAGAACGAAAAACTGGTTCACCATGACATCATTGACGCTATCGAAAACATGAAGCGTCCGTTCAAGGGTGACTGGCTGGAATGCGCTAAGCAGCTGTACTAATCCGCTGCTTGCCCGGAAACGGGCAACGAATGGACGAAAAAAAAGCCTTCTCAATGAGAAGGCTTTTTTGTGGGGCTTATTCGATATCCAGCGGGTCTTCCGACAGGATAATCCCGGTATTATCGGCGTAGAGATGGTCGCCGGAGAAGAAGGTCACGCCGCCGAAGTTGACGCGAACGTCGCTTTCGCCAATGCCTTCACCGGCAGAGCCTACCGGAATGGCGGCAATCGCCTGAATGCCGATATCCAGCTCTTCTAAATCATCGACCTGACGTACCGCACCGTAAACCACAATGCCTTCCCACTCATTCTGAGTCGCGAGGCGGGCGAGGTCGGCGTCGATCAGTGCGCGACGGACAGAACCGCCGCCGTCGACCAGCAGAATGCGGCCCCGGCCGTTCTGTTCGAGCAGATCGTACAGCAACCCGTTATCCTCGAAACATTTTACGGTGATGATTTGCCCACCGAACGACAACCGTCCGCCAAAGTTGGAGAACAGGGGTTCCACGACGTTGACATCTTCCTGGTAGATGTCGCAAAGCTCGGAAGTATCGTATTTCATAGGATTAACGCTCAGTTGCTGCGAGTGATTTTAGTATATCGCGCTCTACGCATTGTTGGCAAAATCATCAATTGTTAATTGATATTTGTCAGTTAAGCCAACGCCTTGCTCAGCACAATACCGATGACGAACAGCAAGTTAGTTAATAACGCGCCTTTTACCGTTCGTTCCAGCATCGGCGGCATCGCCTGCGGCGAGCGCTCGCGCATGACGTAGCGCGCCTGTTTCACCAGCAGCGGGGCGCTCAACACGAACAGCCAGCCCCACGGGCTGTGTAGCGAAATCAGGTTAAACAGCGCCAGACAAACCAACGTTCCCATCAACAGGCACACGTGATAACGACGGGCGTTAAGTGGCCCCAGGCGAACGGCCAACGTGTTTTTACCGTTCTCACGGTCGCTGTCGATATCGCGCAGATTGTTGATATTGAGCACCGCTGTGGCCAGCAGGCCGCAGGCGGTTGCGGGCAGGATAATCGCGCTGCTCAGACTGTGTGCCTGTAAATACCAGCTGCCAATGACGCTTAGCCAGCCGAAGAAAATCAGTACCGAAACGTCGCCGAGGCCAATATAGCCGTAAGGACGCGTACCGACGGTGTAGGTAATGGCGGCAACGATCGCCAGCAGTCCCAGCACCAGGAAGCCGATAAAATCACCCAGCGTCTGGTAGGCGGTAAACAGCAGTGCCAGGCCAAAGAGACAAATGAGCGCGACGGTTACGATCAGCGCGCGTTTCATCTGTTCTTGGGTAATCACCCCTTTTTGCATCCCGCGCAGCGGCCCAATACGGTCCGGTTTGTCGCTACCTTTCACCGCATCACCGTAGTCATTGGCGAGGTTGGAGAGGATTTGCAGCAGGCTGGCGGTAATCAACGACAGCACGGCGACGATGGGATCAAAATGTCCCTGCCACCAGGCGAGTGCGGTGCCCACGATAATCGCGGCACAGGCCAAGGGTAATGTTTTCGGGCGCAGACTTTCCAGCCAGGCCTGAGTGCGGCTTACAGGTGTATTTGTCATTAGTTATCAGCCAATAAAAATGGGGCTTTTCAGCCCCATCAATTAAAGATGAAAATGCAGTGAACGCGATTATAGGATAAAACGGCTCAGATCTTCATCTGCGACTAATGCATCCAGATGTTTGCTCACGTATTCCGCATCAATTGTGATGCTTTGGCCGTTCAGATCGCTGGCGTCATAGGAGATATCTTCCATCAGGCGCTCCAGAACGGTATGCAGACGACGCGCACCGATGTTTTCGGTGGTTTCGTTAACCTGCCATGCGGCCTCGGCGATACGTTTGATACCGGATTCTGTGAATTCGATATTCACGCCTTCGGTCGCCATCAGCGCTTTGTACTGTACGGTCACAGATGCATTTGGCTCAGTCAGAATGCGCTCGAAATCGCTGGTGGTCAGCGCCTGCAGCTCAACGCGAATCGGCAGACGACCCTGCAGTTCTGGGATCAGATCGGACGGTTTCGCCACCTGGAATGCACCAGACGCGATAAACAGAATGTGGTCAGTTTTCACCATACCGTGTTTGGTCGAAACGGTGCAGCCTTCAACCAGCGGCAGCAGGTCACGCTGTACGCCTTCACGAGAGACATCTGGGCCGGAGGATTCGCCGCGCTTACAGATTTTATCGATCTCATCGATGAACACGATACCGTGCTGTTCAACCGCTTCGATAGCGTCTTGCTTAAGTTCTTCTGGGTTAACCAGCTTCGCCGCTTCTTCTTCCACCAGTAGCTTCATGGCATCTTTGATTTTCAGCTTACGTGGTTTCTGCTTCTGGCCGCCCAGGTTCTGGAACATGGACTGCAGCTGGCTGGTCATCTCTTCCATGCCCGGAGGAGACATGATTTCTACGCCCATTGGCGCGGCAGCGAGATCGATTTCAATCTCTTTGTCATCCAACTGGCCTTCGCGCAGTTTTTTACGGAACGCCTGGCGTGCTGCAGAAGGTTCAGACTGCTGTTCAGCCTGGCCCCAGTTATTTTTAGCCGGCGGGATCAGTACGTCGAGAATACGCTCTTCGGCCATTTCTTCGGCACGGTAGCGGTTTTTCTCGATGGACTGCACGCGCACCATTTTGATCGCCGAGTCGGTCAGATCGCGAATGATGGAATCGACTTCTTTCCCCACATAGCCCACTTCGGTGAACTTGGTGGCTTCAACCTTGATGAACGGTGCGTTGGCCAGTTTGGCCAGACGACGGGCGATTTCGGTTTTACCGACGCCGGTTGGACCGATCATCAGAATATTTTTTGGCGTCACTTCGTGGCGCAGCTCTTCGTCGAGCTGCATACGGCGCCAGCGGTTACGTAAGGCGATAGCCACGGAACGCTTAGCCGCGTCCTGACCGATGATGTGTTTGTTCAGCTCGCTGACAATTTCGCGTGGGGTCATTTCAGACATGGGAGATCCTTACGCCTTAGACGGTAATTCTTCGATAGTGTGGAAATGGTTGGTATAAATGCAGATATCGCCTGCAATATTCAACGCTTTTTCAGCAATTTCACGCGCGCTCAGCTCGGTGTTTTCCAGCAGAGCACGGGCTGCAGCCTGGGCATACGGGCCGCCGGAACCGATAGCAATCAGGTCATTTTCCGGCTGCACAACGTCACCGTTACCGGTGATGATGAGCGAGGCGGTTTCATCCGCGACCGCCAGCAGCGCTTCCAGCTTGCGAAGCATACGGTCGGTACGCCAGTCTTTCGCCAGCTCAACCGCGGCCTTCACCAGATGCCCCTGGTGCATTTCCAGTTTACGTTCAAACAGTTCGAACAGCGTGAAGGCGTCCGCAGTACCGCCCGCAAAGCCGGCGATCACTTTGTCGTTATACAGACGACGAACTTTTTTCACGTTGCCCTTCATGACGGTATTGCCCAGCGTGGCCTGGCCATCACCGGCAATTACAACGTGGCCGTTACGGCGAACACTTACTATTGTTGTCACGAGCAGACCCCTTTGTTGCAAATACGAATAGAGAGGCCCCGTACCGCGTACGGGGCAGAATGTAATTATAGATGGGGGGGATTTTGGGGGTTTCAACCCCCAGAGGCGAGCCTAATGCAGTTTGCGTGACCGGCCATCTTCAAACGTGCGATGGTGCTGTCGGCGTTGTCCTTGCCTTTGACTGGGCCGATAACCACGCGATTCCAGCCGTTATTGGTGGTGATTTTGGAATCAAACCCTTCAAAGGCCAGCTGTGCACGGACGGTTTCTGCCTGCTCGGCGCCTTTAAAGGAACCACACTGTACCATCCAGCGACGCTCATCTTTTTTCTCCGTCGCTTTTGGTGGCGTCGTTTCACGCACCACCGGCGCGGCGGCCTGCGTTTTTGGCTGTGTGGCCGTGGTATGCGCAGGCGTTTGCAGCAGATCCTGATAGGCAGAGTTTGCCGCCGTGGAGCGAGGTGGTTGCTGAGTCTGCGTTTGACGCGGCTGCTGGACCGGCTGAGCGGCACGCGTTTGCGGCTGCTGCACCGGTTGCGTTTGCGTCCACTGCTGCTGTTGCTGAACCTGCTGTTGAGCCAGACGCTGGCGCTGTAGCGTCTGCTGACGCTGCGCTGGGGTCTGCTCATTCCACGGCACTTCAGTCAGCTGCGTTGGCTGCTGGCGCATATCCGCCTGCATTTGAGCCAGCAGCTGGCGCTGTTCATCGGTGAGCTGATTAGGATTGATCACTTCCCCGCCGGCAGACGGTTCAGTTGGCGCACGGACACCCGGCTGGCGGCTTTCCAGCTCTTTGATGTAACGCCAGCGTTCTTCCGGTTTGGGTGGCAGACCATTCCCCGCAATCTGGCGGTTCTGCAGCGACTCGGACTCTTCTTTTTTGTGATGCGTGATGAAGTACAAACCGCCGATAAACGCGACCACTACCGCAGCCGCAATCGCCACCATGGCAGGAGAGACCGCCGGAAAGTTATTCTGCTTTTTCCGTGTATTCCGTGAAGCGCCGTTCTTTCGCCGCGAAGGTGCCTGCTGGCTGCGGCGTACATAGTCTCGTTGTGCCACTATCGTTTCGCTGTCTTTTTCCGTTAGTTAGCCCGACATGTTACTTAAGCGGCGGGGCTTTGACCAGACACGCAAGTCCTAAAGCGCCCGGCTTTGCATCAAATTTTACTTGTGCTGCCGCGGATTATCAGTTCGCAATCCAGTAGACGCGAACCGCTATCAACAACCTGGCCACTGAGCTGGTTCAGCAGCAGCAGCATGGCTTCCCGGCCAATATCAAAGCGTGGCTGAGAAACGGTCGTCAGCGGTGGGTCACAAAACTCCGCCAGTGAAATGTTATCGAATCCGATAATGGACAGATCGTCCGGGATTTTTAGCCCCCTGCGTTTGGCGTAGGAGAGCGCGCCGAGCGCCATAATATCGCTGTGGCAGAAGACGGCAGTTGGCGGCTGCGGTAAGGCAAGCAGCTGCTCTAGTGCGGTAGATCCGGCTTCAAAGGTGAAGTTACCGCGCGCAATGTAGTGAGGGTCAACGGTAATACCGCAGCGGCGCAGCGCCTGCACGTATCCCTGCAGACGATAATGGCACAGCGGCATCTCTTCTGGCCCGGCAATACAGCCGATGCGCTGATGCCCCAACTCGTGCAGATAGTTGACGGCGTCGAATGAAGCAGTGAGGTTGTCGATATGTACCGTCGGGAGACCCAGCTCGGGGGCAAATTCGTTCGCCATCACCATTGGCGGCAGATTGCGCTGTTCTTCGATGCTGGCATCGAACGGCAGACGAGAGCCCAGCAACAGCATGCCGTCAATCTGCTTGGTGATGATTAAATCAATGAAGGTTTTTTCCTGCTGATTCTGATGCGCACAGTCGCCAATCAGTACCAGATAGCCCTGGGCTGCCGCGGTGACTTCGATCCCACGGATCACTTCGCTAAAGAAGGGATCGCAGATATCCGGCACGATGACCAGAATAGTGCGCGATTCATTGCGCTTCATGTTACGTCCCTGCAGCTGCGGGAGATACCCCACCTCCAGCGCCGCCTGCTCAACGCGATTACGCGTCGCTTGCGAGACTTTTTCGGGATTCATTAATGCACGAGATACGGTTGCCGTAGAGACATTCGCTTGTAGGGCAACATCTTTCATGGTTGCGGCAACAACCGGTTTTTTAGCCTTCACCTGATTCTCTCCTCACTCACTGGCGCAGGCACGTCCTGTGTGACCTGACATCTGACACACTTTTATCAGATAGTTAGGGGGATCTGTTACAGAATTTTCATCAAAAGTGTGATGATTGTTTTATTTCACGATCCCGCTCTCAACTCTGCGTTAACCTTCGATAGGGTCGACGTCGAGAACCCACTTCACCTTACGGGCTTCCGGGAGCGTATTGATGAGCGCCAGCGTGCCGGTGACGATGTGCTGTAGGCGCACCCGTGAAGGGTGCTGTAACAGGATCTGCCAGCGGTAACGGCCACCGCGCTTTGGTGCCAGTGCTGGTACCGGGCCAAGCACCCACAGCTTATCGTCTGCGAGGGGACTGGCCTGAATCAGATTGCGTAGCTGCTGTAAGAACAGCGGTGCCTGTTGGCTGTTGTGGTCTTCGGCACGAATCAGTACGTGGCTGGTGTACGGCGGCAACTGCATGGTCTGACGTTCCGCCAGCGCTTGCTCGGCAAAGGCGTCATAACCTTTGTACAACAACGTTTGCAGCAGCGGATGGTCCGGATGGTGGGTTTGCAAGACCACTTCGCCCTGTTTACCCGCACGGCCGGCGCGGCCGGAGACCTGGGTATACAGCTGAGCAAAGCGTTCTGCCGAACGGAAATCGGCAGAGAAGAGCGCGCCGTCGACGTCCAACAGCGCAACCAGCGTGACGTCGGGGAAGTGGTGCCCTTTTGCCAGCATTTGGGTGCCAATCAGAATGCGCGCGCCGCCGCGATGCACTTCCGCCAGATGCTGCTCTAATGCCCCTTTCCGACTGGTGGTGTCGCGGTCAATACGCGACAGCGGTACGCCGGGGAACATCGGTGCCAGCGCCTGTTCAAGCTGTTCTGTCCCCAGGCCAACCGGCACCATGTGCGTTGAGCCGCAGGACGGGCACTGGCGTGGAATAGGGCGCTGGCTGTCGCAGTGATGGCAGCGTAGATGATGCTGTGCCTGGTGCAGCGTGTAGTAGCTGTCGCAGCGCGGGCATTCCGCAATCCAGCCGCAGTCGTGGCACAGCAGCGTCGGAGCGAATCCACGGCGATTCAGAAAGAGAATGACCTGATTATCAGCCTGCAGATGCTGACGCATACGGTTAATCAGCGCCGGGGAAAGCCCGGCCTGTAAATGCTGGCCTTTCAGATCGAGTACGTGCTGAGTCGCCGGACGCGCATTGCCCGCGCGGCGCGTTAAGCGCAGCATGCGGTATTTATGTTGACGTGCGTTAAGCAGTGTCTCAAGCGCAGGGGTGGCGGAGCCCAAAATAATAGGGATTTGCTCGCTGTGAGCGCGCCATACGGCGAGATCGCGCGCATGATAGCGCCAGCCTTCCTGCTGCTTATACGAGCTGTCGTGCTCTTCATCGATGACGATGACGCCGAGATTTTTAAACGGCGTGAACAGTGAGGACCGAGTGCCGATAACAATCGCTGCTTCATCATTTTTGGCTTTTAGCCAGGCGGCAAGGCGTTCGCTGTCATTCAGTCCGGAGTGCAGCACTTCGACCGGGGCGTTAAAACGCTCGCGAAAGCGAGCGATGGTTTGCGGCGTCAGGCCGATTTCCGGCACCATCACTAGCGCCTGCTTGCCCTGGGCCAGCACGTTCTCCAGCACGCTTAGATAGACTTCGGTTTTTCCCGAGCCGGTGACCCCTTCCAGCAGCCAGGCCGAGAATTCATCAGAGGCGCTGTGGATAGCGCCCACCGCAGTCGCCTGTTCGGTATTCAGCCGCAGCCGTTCGCCCGGTACGGAATAGGTGGTCCGCCAGTCGACGGCTTCCGGTGCAAGACTGCCAAGCTCACAGTACCCTTTGGTACGCAAAGACTGCATGGCGCTTTCGTTGAACGCCAGTTCCGCAACCTGATGACGCCAGATTTTCCCCTGGCGCAGCGCCGCCAGCGCTTGTTGCTGCTTTGGCGAGCGCTTCAGAGTGTTGATATCGACGGCCAGCCCCTGTTCGGTGGCAAACCAGAACCACTGGGGCGTGGCGCTGGCGGGCTTTCCTTGACGCAGTAAAATCGGCAGCGCGTGAAACAGCACATCGCCAATGGGATGGTGATAATAGTCCGCCGCCCACAGTAGCAGGCGCCAGACGGCGGAGGAAAACACCGGTTCATCGTCCAGAACCTCGATAACGGCTTTGAGCTCATCGCGCGGCAGTTCGCTTTTTTCGCTGACCGCCACCACGATACCCACGCGCTCTTGTTGTTTGCCAAACGGCACGCGCACGCGGCAGCCCGCTTTGGCACTGAAATTATCAGGCAGCAGGTAGTCGAATGTGCGGGGCAGTGGAACAGGCAGGGCAACGTGAGCAACGGGCATGTTTTCTTCCTGACTTGAAATCTGGCGAGACAGTATACACATTGTAGGAGTGCGGATCAGTTTGCATCTACTGGTCAAATTCTGTATGATTCGCCGCCTTTGATGCATTTTGGCATCAGGAAATATACTATTAACATCGCGTGGTGTCTGGCGTTAGGGCTGGAAGAGCGACGCGGCCTTAACCGAGGTTTTCCCCATGAAAAAAGATATTCACCCGAAATACGAAGAAATTACTGCATCTTGCTCTTGCGGTAACATCATGAAAATCCGCTCTACCGTAGGTCACGACCTGAACCTGGACGTGTGCGGTAAATGCCACCCGTTCTACACTGGCAAGCAGCGTGATGTTGCTACCGGTGGCCGTGTTGACCGCTTCAACAAGCGCTTCAACATCCCAGGCAGCAAGTAAGTTGCCAAGCGAAAAAAGCGCCTCAGGGCGCTTTTTTTGTCTCTGCGTTTTGCCTCATCAGCTATTTTTTGTGATAGGCGTCACAAAATTATTGCGCAGCACCGTCGATAAGCTTATTATTTGCCCATCAAATGACCTCAAAATAACTATGGGTAAAGGTGTGACTATGCTGACCGCAATCAAAAACGTTTTTGTTTCCTACCTGATCTCTATGTCTGAGCTGCATCCGGAAGTCACGCGCTTCTAAGACGCAAATAATTCCAGAAAACCGCTTACCTAAGCGGTTTTTTTATATCGATTTTCCGCATATCCACGGGCTATACACGCGTACGGTGTCCCGGTGTTTGTCGCCGTTGATAATATGCAGCGCGCTGAGACGGCCAATTTCGTAGTGGGGAAGCTGCACCGTTGAGAGCGGTGGCAGAAATAGATCGCCAATGCCCACCATATTGTCGTAGCCAAGCACCGCCACATCTTCAGGGATACGTAACCCTTGCGCCAGCAGCGTCTGATAAACCATAAATGCGATGCGGTCGTTGCCGCAGATTATTGAGTCAAACAGCGGTTTGCCCTGAATAATTTGTTCCAGAACACGGGCGGGAATATCGCGATAGTGTTCATCACCGTGTTCCATATAGACATGCGTCAGCGCGTTCGGGTTAATGTCTGCTTCCCGACAGGCGCGTTCCAGCCCGCGACGGCGGCGAAGGGTTGCCAAATGATTTTGCGGCAGATGCAGACACAGCGGGCGCTTGTATCCAGCAGCTAATAGGCCGGTGACCGCCGCGTACTGTCCTTGCTCGTCGTCGGGAATATAGCTCGCAACCGGATGGTGCAGGCTTTCACAGTTTGCCAGTACGCACGGTAGTGTCATCAGTTTGTCGGGAACCGGCACCTGGCGAAGCCCCATGGTGGTGTAAATAATCCCGCCGGGACGGTGCGATAGCAGCAGATCGACAATTGCTTCTGGTTTATCGTCAGAAAACATATTCACCACGAAGCTATTCCAGCCGTGGGCCCGCGCTGTTTCCTCAATAGAAAGCGTAATCTCGACGGAAAACGGCGTGGTCACCGTATCTAATGCCAGCACGCCGATGGTTTTTGCCGTGTCATGTGCGCCACGAATTTTCTTCGCCGACAGATCGGGGACGTAGTTGGTTTGGGCAATGGCAGACTGGACGCGCGCCAGCGTTTCCGGCTTGAGTTGTTCCGGGCTGTTCAGGGCGCGGGAAACCGTCATGAGTGAGACGTTCGCCAGCTTTGCCACATCTTTCAAGGATGCCATTTTTTACTCCACCGTTGCCGCTAAACAACTAACTCACTGATGTTAAAGGATTGCGCGCTATTCTAGCGCACTCTATGCCGTTGGCATGGTATCAAATAGTTGATCATGATCTTACTTTTATTATGTTAACGTTAACTTTTGTGATTAACATCAGATATCGCAGCAAAATCGTATGAGTTATGTTTTTTGTTAACGTTACCATTGTGGCGTTAATCCACGATGAGATTGCCATGATGAAAGAACATCAACCCCGCAGTTACCTGATACTCAGTGCTTTGCTGTTTTTCTTTTTTGTCACCTGGTCCTCTTCCGGCTCACTGCTGTCTATCTGGCTCCATCAGGAGGTCGGGCTGAAGCCCGGCGATACCGGGATTATTTATGCCGTACTGTCGGTGTCAGCGTTGTTTGCCCAAATTTGTTACGGCTTCATTCAGGACCGGCTTGGTCTGCGTAAAAATCTGCTCTGGTACATCACCGTTTTGCTGATTCTCTCGGGGCCTGCGTTTCTGCTCTTTGGCTATCTGCTCAAACAAAATATCCTGCTCGGCAGTATCTTTGGTGGCATTTACATCGGGTTGACCTTCAATGGTGGGATCGGCGTACTGGAGTCGTACACCGAGCGCGTTGCGCGACAGACCCACTTTGAGTTTGGTAAAGCGCGGATGTGGGGCTCGCTGGGGTGGGCGGTCGCCACCTTTTTTGCCGGCCTGCTTTTCAACATCAACCCCAAGCTTAACTTCGCGGTCGCGACCTGCTCAGGGCTGGTTTTCTTCTTGTTGATGGTGCGCCTGCGCGTGACAAGCGATGAACAAAGTCGGGTCGCCGAAGAGTCTGGCGGCAAAGTGAAGCTGGAAGACGCACTGCGACTGCTGGTGCTGCCGCGCTTTTGGGCACTGGTATTTTTCGTGGTCGGTACCTGTATTTATAGCGTTTACGATCAGCAATTCCCCGTCTATTTCTCCTCTCAGTTCCCAACGTTGCAGGAAGGCAACGCCATGTACGGTTACCTCAACTCATTCCAGGTATTCCTGGAAGCGGCGGGAATGTTCTGTGCGCCGTGGCTGGTTAATCGGATTGGCGCTAAAAATGGGCTGATTTTCGCCGGCATGGTGATGGCGCTGCGCATGGTGGCGTCCGGGCTGGTGGAAGGGCCAGTGCTTATCTCGATAACCAAACTGCTGCACGGCGTTGAGTTGCCGGTGCTGCTGGTTTCCATTTTCAAATACAACAGCGCCCATTTTGATAAGCGGCTCTCATCCACGCTGTATCTGGTGGGGTTTGCCTGCACCAGTTCGGTGATTGCCACCGTACTGTCGCCGCTCGCAGGCTATAGCTATGAAAAATATGGCTTTGCTGAATCCTATCTGTTCATGGGGGCGCTGGTGTTCTGCACCACCTTTATCTCCATTTTCCTTTTACGCGCCAGTAAGCCCGCTTCTGCCACGCTGCTGCCGCAGTCTTCTGCTGTCTGAAAAAGAGTAACGACAATGACCTTCTCAATTGCCAAAGCTGAACAGGAACTACAGACCCGGCGCGCGGCGCTGAATCCGCGCTGGTATCCGCGCTATCACCTCGCACCCCGGGCGGGATGGATGAATGATCCCAACGGGTTGGTATGGTTTGACGGCTGGTACCACGCGTTTTATCAACATCATCCCTATTCAACAAAATGGGGGCCGATGCACTGGGGGCATGCCCGAAGTCAGGATCTGGTGCACTGGGAGCATTTGCCAGTTGCGCTGGCACCCGAAGGGCCGGAAGACAAAGACGGTTGCTTCTCCGGTTCGGCGGTCGTGGATGGTGATACGCTCGCGCTGATCTACACCGGGCATAAATTTCATGGCGATCCAGGCAGCGATGACAATCTCTATCAGGTGCAGTGTCTGGCGACCAGCCGGGACGGTATTCACTTTGAACGCCAGGGGCAGATCATTGACACCCCAGCAGGCTTGCACCATTTCCGCGATCCGAAGGTCTGGCGCGAAGGGAATGATTGGTACCTGGTTGTCGGCTCACGGGTTGGCGATACCGGTCAGGTTCGTCTGTATCGTTCCCGCGATCTCCGGGAGTGGCAGGACGAAGGGATCCTCGCCGAAGCGCAAGAGGGGATGGGCTTTATGTGGGAATGCCCGGACTTCTTCATGCTCGACGGTAAGCGGGTGCTGATGTTCTCGCCGCAGGGAATGGCGGCAGAAGGCTATCGCAACCGTAATCTTTTCCAGAGCGGCTATTTGATTGGCGATTGGCAGCCTGGACAGCCGTTTGTGCCTGAAGGTGAATTTATCGAAATGGATCACGGCCATGATTTCTATGCGCCGCAAAGCTTCCTGACGCCGGATGGCCGACGGATTGTGATGGGGTGGCTGGATATGTGGGAATCGCCGATGCCGGAGCAACGCGATGGCTGGGCGGGAATGCTCTCTTTACCGCGTGAAATTCGCCTGGGTGCCGACAACCGTTTAAGAATGACGCCCGCGGAAGAAGTGGCAACGCTGCGCGGCAGTTACTATCCGTTACTGGCGCAGCATTTAAAGAACCAATCTTCGCCAATTGTCGGTGATGCTGAGGCGATTGAGCTGGATTTGGTGTGGGATATGAATAGCGCAACTGCCGAAAGCTATGGCATCGCGCTGGGGGAGGGCCTACGAATCTATGTTGATGCGCAGGCTCAGCGGTTGGTTCTGGAGCGCTGCTACCCTCAGCTACTGCTGGAGGGGAGCCGCAGCGTGCCGCTGCCTGCCGCCGATCGTCTTGCATTGCGGATTTTTATCGACCGCTCCTCCGTTGAGGTCTTTGTTAATGAGGGGGAGTCCTGCCTTAGCAGCCGCATCTATCCACAAGAGGCGCAGCGTCAGCTCTTGATGTTTGCCAACAATGGCGATGCAACGCTGAGTTCAGGTGGTTACTGGCCTTTGGATAAATAACGAGGAACAACAGCGATGAATATCTGGGCATTAGGTGATGCGGTGGCCGATCTGCTGCCTGTATCCGGGAATCAGTATGAAGTGTGCCCCGGCGGCGCGCCGCTGAACGTAGCCGTAGGGGCAGCGCGTTTGGGGTGTCAAAGCGGTTTCATTGGTCGAGTGGGGGACGATCCCTTTGGCCAACTGTTACAGCAGACGTTAGCCGCCTATGGCGTCAATACCCAAACCATGGAGCGGGATAGTCAGCATCGCACCAGCACCGTTGTGGTTTCGCTGGGCCTGGACGGTGAGCGGAACTTTACCTTTCTGGTGAGCCCATCGGCCGATCAGTTTCTGTCGCAACAGGCACTGCCGGCTTTTGGGGCCGACATTTTGCACTGCTGCTCGCTGGCGCTGGTGGCGCCCGTGTGCCGGGAGACGCTGGCGGAGGCGATTGTGCGTGTTAAACGGCAGCAGGGGCTGCTGAGCTTTGATGTTAATTTGCGGGCACAGATGTGGCCAGAGCCGCAGATCATGCTGTCGACGGTACACCAGTTTGCTCTGCAGGCCGATATTCTTAAGCTCTCGGAGGAGGAGTGGTACTGGCTTACCGGGACGCAGGATTTCGGTCAGGCGATGACGGCGATTGCCGCGTATCCCGCCCGGCTGAAAGTGATCACCTACGGCGCGCAAGGTGCGATGGTGCTTTGGCAAGGGCAGGTGGTGCATTTTTATGGCTATGTGGTGGAAAGCGTCGATACGACTGGGGCCGGCGATGCCTTTATGGCGGGGCTGCTGTCGGGAGTTGCACAAGATGGGCTGCCAGAGGATTTCGCTCAACTGCATCATCTGATGGCACAGGCGAGCGCCTGCGGAGCGATGGCGACAACGCAGAAAGGTGCGCTGACGGCGGTACAGGATAACGAAACGGTGGCGCAGTTCATCGGTGAACGGTCGCTACCGGAGTATGAGATAAAATAATCTCATCCTGAAAACGAAAAAGCCGGGAAACGCAGGCGCTTCCCGGCTTTTATGGGATTAATACTCCCACGTCTCCGGGTCAATCCCCAGCTCACGCATAATCAGTTTCGCCGCTTCTGGAATTTCATCGCTGCGCTCTTTACGCAGGTCTTCATCGTTAGGCAATGGTTGACCGGTAAATGCATGCAGGAACGCTTCACACAGCAGTTCGCTGTTGGTGGCGTGACGCAGGTTGTTAACCTGACGACGCGTGCGTTCATCGGTGAGGATCTTCAACACCTTCAGAGGAATGGAAACCGTAATTTTTTTTACTTGCTCACTCTTCTTACCGTGCTCAGCGTATGGGCTGATATATTCGCCGCTCCATTCAGCCATGAGATACCTTTAATCCTCTAGTCATTAGTTAACAGGCCGGTTCACGACCATGATCGCGCGCAGTTTACCGTACAGGCCCCGTTCTGGCACGAGTTAAGCCTTCGCAGATGTGCGCTAATGCATATAATTTTAACGGCTATTTGCCGATAGCTCAATCTATACGCAAAGAAGTTTAGAAGTCTAGATGTATTGACGGCTATGTAAACTATGTTTACTCTGGGGTCTGACTTTTCACAGACCTTGCCAGGAACGAATCCTCATGACCCGTAAACAGGCCACCATAGCAGTGCGTAGCGGTTTAAATGACGACGAGCAGTACGGTTGTGTTGTCCCGCCTATTCATCTTTCCAGCACCTACAACTTTACCGGTTTTAATGAGCCGCGTGCGCATGACTACTCTCGTCGCGGTAACCCGACGCGTGATGTGGTTCAGCGGGCGCTGGCCGAGCTGGAAGGTGGCGCAGGCGCCGTGATGACCAATACGGGGATGTCGGCGATTCATCTGGTGACCACCGTGTTCCTCAAGCCGGGCGATCTGCTGGTGGCGCCGCACGATTGTTACGGCGGCAGCTATCGTCTGTTTGATAGCCTGGCAAAACGTGGCTGCTATCGCGTATTGTTTGTCGATCAGGGCAATGAAGACGCGCTGAAAGCCGCGCTGGCGGAAAAGCCGAAGCTGGTACTGGTGGAAAGCCCAAGCAACCCGCTGCTGCGCGTGGTGGATATTGCCAAAATCTGCAAGCTGGCGCGTGAAGCCGGTGCCGTGAGCGTGGTGGATAACACCTTCCTGAGCCCGGCGTTGCAGAATCCATTGGCGTTAGGTGCGGACCTGGTGCTGCACTCCTGCACCAAATACCTGAACGGACACTCCGATGTGGTGGCCGGCGTGGTGATTGCAAAAGATCCTGATACCGTCACAGAACTGGCATGGTGGGCGAATAATATCGGCGTCACCGGTAGCGCCTTTGACAGCTACCTGCTGCTGCGAGGTCTGCGCACGCTTTCTCCACGTATGGAAGTGGCTCAGCGTAACGCCTATGCCATTGTCGACTTCCTGAAAACACAGCCGCTGGTGAAAAAGCTGTATCATCCATCCCTGCCGGAAAACCAGGGACATGAAATTGCCGCGCGTCAGCAAAAAGGCTTTGGTGCGATGCTGAGCTTTGAGCTCGGCGGCGATGAGCAAACGCTGCGTCGTTTCCTGAGCGGACTGTCGCTGTTCACGCTGGCGGAATCGCTGGGTGGCGTGGAGAGTCTTATCTCTCACGCGGCGACCATGACCCATGCCGGTATGGCGCCAGAAGCGCGCGCCGCCGCAGGGATTTCTGAGACGCTATTGCGTATCTCAACCGGTATTGAAGATAGTGAAGACTTAATTGCCGATCTGGAAAATGGATTCCGGATTGCAGCCGAGGGGTAAACATGAGTGTGATTGCGCAGGCAGGGGCGAAAGAACGCCAGCTGCATAAATTTGGTGGGAGTAGTCTGGCGGATGTGAAGTGTTACCTGCGCGTTGCCGGTATTATGGCCGAGTACTCGCAGCCCGGCGATATGATGGTGGTTTCCGCCGCCGGTAGCACCACCAACCAGCTGATTAACTGGCTGAAGCTCAGCCAGACCGATCGCCTCTCTGCGCATCAGGTTCAGCAGACGCTGCGCCGCTATCAGTCGGACCTGATTAGCGGCCTGCTGCCCGCTGACATTGCCGACGGCATGATTGCTGATTTTATCCACGACCTCGAGCGCCTGGCGGGCCTTCTGGATGCTGGCGTCAATGATGCCGTGTATGCGGAAGTGGTCGGCCACGGTGAACTGTGGTCGGCCCGTCTGATGGCGGAAGTGCTCAAGCTACAGGGGCTCGACGCCGCATGGCTCGACGCGCGCGCCTTTTTACGCGCCGAACGCAGCGCGCAGCCGCAGGTCGATGAGGGGTTATCCTATCCGCTGCTGCAACAGCTGATGGCCCAGCATCCGGGCAAACGCCTGGTGGTGACCGGTTTTATCAGCCGCAACAACGCCGGTGAAACCGTGCTGCTGGGGCGTAACGGTTCGGACTACTCGGCTACGCAAATTGGTGCGCTGGCGGGCGTCTCCCGGGTTACCATCTGGAGCGACGTCGCCGGTGTTTACAGCGCCGACCCGCGTAAAGTCAAAGATGCCTGTCTGCTGCCGCTGCTGCGTCTGGACGAAGCCAGCGAGCTGGCGCGTCTGGCGGCACCGGTACTGCATACCCGCACGCTACAGCCGGTTTCCGGCAGCGATATCGACCTGCAATTACGCTGTAGCTACACCCCCGATCAGGGCTCAACGCGCATTGAACGCGTGCTGGCTTCCGGCACCGGCGCCCGTATTGTCACCAGTCACGACGACGTTTGCCTGATTGAGTTTCGCGTTCCAGGCAGCCAGGATTTTAAACTTGCGCATAAAGAAATTGATCAGTTGCTTAAGCGCGCGCAGATCCGTCCGCTAGCGGTGGGAATTCATGCCGACCACCGCCTGCTGCAGTTCTGCTATACCTCAGAAGTGGCCGACAGTGCGCTGCGAATTCTCGATGAAGCCGGTCTGCCGGGTGAACTGCGTCTGCGCCAGGGGCTGGCGCTGGTGGCGATGGTGGGGGCGGGCGTGACGCGTAACCCGCTGCACTGCCACCGTTTCTGGCAGCAGCTAAAAGGCCAGCCGGTTGAGTTTACCTGGCAGTCGGAAGAGGGGATCAGCCTCGTTGCCGTTCTGCGTGCGGGCCCGACAGAGAGTCTGATTCAGGGGCTGCATCAGTCGCTGTTCCGCGCGGAAAAACGCATTGGTCTGGTGCTGTTTGGTAAAGGCAACATTGGTTCCCGCTGGCTGGAGCTATTTGCTCGCGAGCAGGGTACGCTCTCGGCGCGTACCGGTTTTGAATTTGTGCTGGCGGGCGTGGTGGATAGCCGCCGCAGCCTGCTGAGCTACGAAGGGCTAGATGCCAGCCGCGCGCTGGCCTTCTTCGACGATGAGGCGGTTGAACAGGATGAAGAATCATTATTCCTGTGGATGCGCGCCCACCCGTATGATGATTTAGTGGTGCTGGATATTACCGCCAGCGAGCAATTGGCCGATCAATATCTGGATTTCGCCAGCCACGGTTTCCACGTGATCAGCGCCAACAAGCTGGCCGGTGCCAGCAGCAGCGATAAATACCGCCAAATTCACGATGCCTTTGAGAAGACTGGGCGCCATTGGCTATATAACGCGACCGTCGGTGCGGGTCTGCCGGTTAACCATACCGTGCGCGATCTGATCGACAGCGGCGATAGCATTCTGGCCATTAGCGGGATTTTCTCCGGGACGCTCTCCTGGCTGTTCCTGCAGTTTGATGGCACCGTGCCGTTTACCGATTTGGTCGATCAGGCGTGGCAGCAGGGGTTAACCGAACCGGATCCGCGCGTTGACCTGTCCGGGAAAGACGTGATGCGTAAGCTGGTGATCCTGGCGCGCGAAGCGGGCTATGACATCGAACCGGATCAGGTACGCGTTGAGTCGTTAGTCCCTGCACACTGCGAAGGGGGGTCCATTGACCATTTCTTTGAAAACGGTGATGAGCTCAATGAGCAGATGATTCAGCGTCTGGAAGCGGCTCAGGAAATGGGGCTGGTGCTGCGCTACGTGGCGCGTTTTGACGCCAACGGCAAAGCGCGCGTTGGCGTGGAAGCGGTGCGTCAGGAGCATCCGCTGGCGGCACTGCTGCCGTGCGATAACGTGTTTGCCATCGAAAGCCGCTGGTATCGCGATAACCCGTTGGTGATCCGCGGGCCGGGCGCCGGACGCGACGTGACCGCCGGGGCTATTCAGTCGGATATCAACCGTCTGGCGCAACTGCTGTAAGCTCCCTCTTCTTATCCGGCCCGCGTATTATTCGCAGGCCGGATAAGCCGTTTCTACTGCTTTGCGAACACCTCTTTCGCCGCAAACAGGCCATTCAATGCGGCCGGGAATCCGGCGTACACCGCCATCTGCATGATCACTTCGATAATCTCCTCCTCGGTCAACCCAACGTGCAGCGCGGCGGCAATATGCACCTTGAGCTGCGGTGTGGCGTTACCCAGCGCGGTAAGCGCGGCGACGGTGGCGATTTCCCGGCTGCGTAAGTCCAGGCCAGGACGCGCATAGATATCGCCAAAAGGGAACTCCAGCAGATAGCGCGCAAAGTCTGGGGCAATATCTTTTAAGCTTTCGACGACCGCATCGCCGCCTTTGCCATCAACCTGTTGCAGCATTTTCTGGCCGGTAATAAAGCGTTCTGAAGGCATGGTTCGTTCCTCGTGATAGGGGGGATGGCGTGAGGATAGGGCGCGCAGATAGATTTGGATAATACCGATTTCGTGATACCTTTTCGGTATGACAACTTCCGCACTTCACTCTCTGGATATTCGCCTGCTGCGCTACTTTGCCGTGGTGGCGGAGGAGAACAACATGAGCCGCGCGGCGCAGCGACTGTTTATGTCGCAGCCTCCGCTCAGCCGCCATATTCGCCAGCTTGAAGAGCGGCTGGGGCTGACGCTATTTGTTCGCCATACTAAAGGGCTGACTCTGACCGACGAAGGGCTACGGGTGCTGGAGATCGTCCGCCCGCTGCTAGCGCAGCAGGAAAAAACCTACGCGGCGCTCGGCAGGCTCGCGCAGAACGGCGCGTCATCGCTGCGTTTGGGGCTAACCACGGCCTTTGAGCTGGGCGTGTTTACGGCTCTGGAGCAGCATCTTGTCGAGCAGGTTGAGGTCTTGAATATTGTGCGTCATGGCTCGCCGGAACTGATCCGCCTGATACGGCGGGGGAAGCTGGACGCGGCGCTGGTGGCGCTGCCGCTGGAAACCTCAGGTTTAAGCGTTGTTCCATTGCCCCTGCATGAACCGCTAATCGCCGCGCTGCCTGCTCACTGGCCGGAGGCCGAGGCGGCGTCGCTGGCGCTCAGCGAGCTGAATGCGCGGCCGCTGTTTTGGTTTAAGCGTGAGCGTAACCCTGCCTTTTTTGACTATACGCGGGATATTTTCCGTCGCGCGGGCTATGCACCAACCTGTATTGAAGAGCCGCTGGAACATGACATCCTGCTGGCGCGCATTGCCCGTGGTGACGGCCTCAGCCTGTTCCCTGCTTCATTTTCCGCTATTCAACGGCAGGGAGTGGTTTTCCGCCCACTGCGGGATGAAACGCTGAGCGTCGGTTTGGGGCTTGTCATGCCGGCCGAAAATGAAGGGCGGCTGGGCTGGTTGGCCGAATCTTTTAAGCCGACTCGCGCGTAACCAGTTGTCCGGATAGCGTGATGGATTGATTTTGCAGCATGGGTTCTTTGAGCTTACGGATCATCAGCGTTGCTGCCTGGCGGCCGGTCTCTTCGCTGGCCGAGGAGACATAGCTAAACGCCGGTGAGGTGAGATTGATATGCAGCATATCCTCAAAGCCAATCAGCGCCACCTGTTGGGTCAGAAACACGTCTTTCCCCACGGTACGACCGACTTTATGAATTCCATCAATGCAGCCGATCATTGCATCCGGCGAATGGCACAGCACGGCGGTGATGGCGTTATTGTTTTCCAACAGCTGACGCGTCGCGAGACTGGCGGCATGTGTATCATCGCCGCAGGCAGGGGTAAATTCTTCACGCGGCGTAATGCCGTAGCGGGTGAGGGTGTTACGAAATCCCTCCAGTCGCTGCTGGCGAATCAGGTTGTTACCCTGTCCACCGAGGTAAGCGATGTAACGATGCCCGCGTTCGATAAGATAGCGCGTGGCCAGGCTTGCCGCCTGCTGGTTATCGCGCAGCACCAGGTTGCAGGCCTCTTTGATCGGCGATTGTGACACCACAACCAACGGCAATGGGCACTGGCGAATTTGCGCGGGAAGCGTGTCGCGGTTTACATCCGACGCCAGATAGATAACCCCCGCAACGCCCTGCTGCTTAAACGACAGTAGGCAGCGTTCAAGATGTTCATGCTCATTGAGCGGTTGACCAAGAAAGACCATAAAGCCCTGCGATTCCAGTTCCTGAACAATGCTCGCCATCACTTTGATGGAAAAGCTGTCGCTAAAGTCTCTTAGAATCAGGCCAATCAGATTGGAGGTGTTAGCGCGAAGGTTAGCGGCGGCAATGTTGTGAACATAGCCCAGCTCATTGATGGCAGCCTGCACTTTTTCGATAGTCGCATCGGAGATTTTTCCTTTCTGGCGAAGGACCAGCGACACGGTAGAAACCGAGACACCGGCCTTTTTGGCGACATCAATAATGCTGACTTTCTTCAAAATCGCTCCCTGAGCAGTCTCACTAATCCACAGAAAACAAGGAGGTTCCCATCAGGGACGGGAACCTCCAACCGCTGACAATCTTATGATTATTTGCCAATCATCGTCGACATGGTTTGCGCGATAAATTGCGCTCGCGCGCCAAATATCACCTGAATACCGTTATCGCCGACGAAAACAACGCCGCGTGCGCCGATATTGTTGAGGCCATCCTTATCCACGGCCTTTTTGTCTTCAACTTCAAGGCGCAGTCGGGTAATGCAGGATCCCACGGACGCAATATTTTGCTCGCCGCCCAGCAGGCCAATGATATCGGTTGCCAGCTCGGTATCGCTTTTGTCGTTGGCGGTCACCGTGGTTTCCGTGCGGCCCGGCGTTTTGACATCAAAACGGCGGATCACAAAGCGGAAGGTGAAGTAGTAAATCAGCCCCATCGGCACGCCAACGATAATGGCGTTGAGGAAGTTGGTCTGATAACCGTTAAACGACGGCAGAATACCAAATGAGATGTAGTCGATAAGCCCGGCGGAGAACGACTTGGCGATGTGCGCATGCAGCAGATACATCACCATGTAGGAGAGACCGGCCATGATGGCGTTAAAGACGTAGAGAATCGGTGCCACGAAGATAAAGGTGAATTCGACCGGCTCGGTGATCCCGGTCAGGAAGCAGGTCAGCGCAGCGGAGAACAAAATGCCGGCAGCGATTTTCTTATTCTTCGTGTGCGCTTCGTGGTACATCGCCAGGCAGGCGGCAGGCAGCGCAAACAGCATCAGCGGGAATTCACCCTGCATGAACTTGCCGGCATCCTGGTAAGTATCGCTGCTAAAGGATTTCACTCCCTCTTCCAGCATTTTGAACCAGATAGTCTGGTCGCCATGAATGACCTGGCCTGCGTGGGTGGTGTAATCGCCAAATGAGTACCAGAACGACGGGTACCAGATATGGTGCAGCCCTAGCGGGATCAGCGCGCGCTCTACCAGCCCGAAAATAAAGGTCGACGCAGCCTGATTATCGCCGTTGATAATCACGGACAGCGCGTCGATCCCCGCCTGAATATGCTGCCAGATGTACGGCAGAATCAGCCCAAGGACAAACGACAGCAGGGCGGTAGCGATGGCGACAAAGCGCTTGCCGGAAAAGAAACCCAGGAATTCCGGCAACTGCATTTTGTGGAAACGGTTATAGCACCAGGCGGCGAGAATACCGCAGATCAGGCCGCCAAAAACGCCCATTTGCAGGGTTGGGATCCCCACCACCATGGCGTATTTTCCGCCTTGCCCCGCCATTTCGGGAGTAATGCTCAGAACCGTACTGATGGTGATGTTGGTAACAAAAACGGAAACGGCCGCTGACAGCGCCGCAATACCGGACTCTGAAGCCAGGCCGACGGCGGAGCCGATGGCAAACAGCATTGGCAGGTTATCAAAGATAATCCCGCCTGCGTTCATCATCAGCGGCAGGTGGAATTTATCCCCAAACGCCAGAAGCAGACCGGCTGCCGGCAGCAGCGAGATCGGCAGCATCAGCGCGCGACCAATCATCGACAGTTTAGAAAGCGATTTAATAACACTCGATATCAGACTCATACTGATTTCCCCCGAATAGCCGCCTCTTCGTGCGTGCTTTTCTTAACCCTGTTTATAGTGAGTATAACGTTTTAGTAGAACGTTCTACTTATCGTGAAACAACCCATTAACGTCTGCAATAGAATTTTGGTTTAGACCTACGATGTTTAAGAAATATGCGATGTACATCGCAATTTTAATTGCGTATAAAAAGTGAGGTTGTTGGCGCAGCGGGCGGTGGAAAGTCGACGACGGCTGGCGTCCTGCGCGGGTAGATGAATTAATTTCACCTTCGCTGAGTATTACTCACTTTTTAAGCCGATCTTTCTATTGACGCCCGTCGCCTTTTGCGGCATTTTTACATCCAGACGTCTAAACGGATAGATGTTTACAACACAACAATAATGACACGCGATTGATGAGGTAAGGTATGAGCTTTTTTCACGCCAACCAGCGGGAAGCGCTGAATCAGAGTCTGGCCGAAGTTGGGCAGATTAACGTTTCCTTTGAGTTTTTCCCGCCGCGCACCAGTGAAATGGAGCAAACCCTGTGGAACTCTATCGATCGCCTAAGCAGCCTGAAGCCGAAATTTGTTTCGGTAACCTACGGGGCAAACTCCGGTGAGCGCGACCGTACGCACAGCATTATTAAAGGCATTAAGGACCGTACCGGTCTGGAAGCCGTGCCGCACCTGACCTGCATTGACGCCAGCCGTGATGAATTGCGCGCAATCGCCCAGGACTACTGGGATAACGGTATTCGCCACATTGTGGCACTGCGCGGCGATCTGCCGCCAGGCAGCGGTAAGCCGGACATGTATGCGGCGGACCTGGTGACGCTGTTAAAAGACGTCGCGGATTTCGATATCTCCGTCGCCGCCTATCCGGAAGTGCACCCGGAAGCAAAAAGCGCGCAGGCTGACCTGCTCAACCTGAAACGTAAAGTGGACGCTGGTGCGAACCGCGCGATCACTCAGTTCTTCTTCGATGTGGAAAGCTACCTGCGTTTTCGCGATCGCTGCGTGACCGCCGGCATCGACGTGGAAATTATTCCCGGCATTTTGCCGGTGTCGAACTTCAAGCAGGCGAAGAAATTTGCTGACATGACCAACGTGCGTATTCCTTCCTGGATGTCGCAGATGTTCAACGGGCTTGATGATGATGCCGAAACCCGCAAGCTGGTGGGCGCGAATATCGCCATGGATATGGTGAAAATTCTCAGCCGTGAAGGGGTGAAAGATTTCCACTTCTACACTCTGAACCGTGCGGAAATGAGCTACGCCATTTGCCACACGCTGGGCGTGCGTCCGGCGTAAATCGTCAGCGATTGGCGACGATGTCATATCCCATTCCTTCAGGACAGCGGCCTGGCAGATAGCACGCCAACGGCCCTCTCCGGACAAAAGCCCTGTTTATGCAGGGCTTTTGCGCAGTATAGTAACGCCCCTCATATCACAGTTACGGATCTATCATGTCTACCGAAGGGAAAAGCAATCCGCTGGCGCTTATCGGCCTGCTGGTGCTGACGCTCATCTGGAGCTACAGCTGGATTGCGATGAAACAGGTGACGCTCTACATTGGCGCTTTTGATTTCACTGCACTTCGCTGTATTTTTGGCGCAGTTTTATTGTTTATCGTGTTATTTCTTCGCGGTCGCGGTATGCGGCCTACGCCCTTCGGTTACACGCTGGCTATTGCGCTGCTGCAGACCTGCGGCATGATTGGCCTTGCCCAATGGGCGCTGATGAGTGGCGGTGCGGGCAGGGTCGCTATTCTCACCTACACCATGCCGTTTTGGGTGGTGATTTTGGCGGCGGTCTTCCTTGGTGAACGCATGCGTCGGCGACAATACGCCGCGATTGGCGTGGCGGCGCTAGGGTTGTGTCTGGTGATGCAACCGTGGCAACTCGACGTGACATCGCTGAAAAGCGCGCTGTTGGCGATCCTTTCCGGCGTTAGCTGGGGGGCGAGCGCCATCGTGGCTAAACGTTTATATCAGCGCCACCCCGGGCTCGATTTGCTGGCGCTCACCAGTTGGCAGATGCTGTATGCCGCGCTGGTCATGAGTGCGGTCGCGATGCTGGTACCGCAACGGCCTATTGATTGGCAGCCGGGTGTCTTTTGGGCGCTAGGCTATAGCGCGATTCTGGCCACGGCGCTGGCCTGGAGCCTGTGGCTGTATGTTCTGCGCAATCTACCCGCCAGCATAGCCAGCCTGAGTACGCTGGCGGTCCCGGTGTTTGGCGTGCTGTTCTCCTGGTGGCTGTTGGGAGAAAGGCCGGATAGCGTGGAAAGTCTCGGCATTGCGCTTATTGTCTTCGCGCTGGCGATGATTAGCCTGAAAAAGCGGGTTGCTTCGTTACGCAGTAGCCGCTAAGAATTGAGGAAAACCTTACTTTGTGTCTGGATTTTCATTAATTCTCCCTATCGATCACAGTCAAATGCCCCTCAATATGTAAGGATAAAGCTGACCTGCGTAGAAATTCCTCTCTGACAAGGGAAAAATAAGAGGAATTAACTATCAAATCCGTGGGTCATTTCAGCTATAACTTATCAGCAGGGGTGTATATCTTAATGATAAATACTGTAAGGGAGCATAGTGATGAGCACGCCAGACGATACCCAGAACGCAGGTAAATGTCCTTTCCACCACGGTGGTGGGCACGATCAGAGCGCAGGCGCTGGCACCAGTAGTAAAGACTGGTGGCCAAAGCAGCTTCGCGTCGACCTTCTTAATCAGCATTCCAATCGATCCAACCCGCTGGGTGAGGATTTCGATTACCGTAAAGAATTCAGCAAACTGGACTACTCGGCGTTAAAGGGTGATATCCGCGCGCTGTTAACCGATTCACAATCCTGGTGGCCGGCCGATTGGGGCAGCTATGTAGGGCTGTTTATCCGTATGGCATGGCACGGTGCGGGCACTTACCGTTCCATGGACGGCCGCGGTGGCGCTGGCCGCGGTCAGCAACGTTTTGCCCCGCTGAACTCCTGGCCGGACAACGTGAGCCTGGATAAGGCGCGCCGTCTGCTGTGGCCAATTAAGCAAAAATATGGCCAGAAAATTTCATGGGCTGACCTGTATATCCTCGCGGGTAACGTGGCGCTGGAAAACTCCGGTTTCCGTACCTTTGGTTTCGGCGCCGGTCGTGAAGACGTGTGGGAACCGGATCTGGACGTCAACTGGGGTGATGAAAAAGCCTGGCTGGCGCACCGTGACCCAGAAGAGCTGGCGAAACGTCCGCTGGCCGCGACCGAGATGGGCCTTATCTATGTGAACCCGGAAGGGCCAAACGCCAGCGGTGAGCCGCTGTCGGCGGCAGCGGCGATTCGCGCCACCTTCGGTAACATGGGGATGGACGATGAAGAGACCGTGGCGCTGATTGCCGGTGGTCATACGCTGGGTAAAACCCACGGCGCGGCGGAAGCTACGCACGTCGGGGCCGATCCGGAAGCTGCACCGATTGAAGCGCAGGGCCTTGGCTGGGCAAACAGCTTTGGCAGCGGCGCGGGCGCAGACGCGATTACTTCCGGTCTGGAAGTGGTCTGGACGCAGACGCCAACCCAATGGAGCAACTACTTCTTCGAGAACCTGTTCAAATACGAATGGGTACAGACCCGCAGCCCGGCTGGCGCAATCCAGTTTGAAGCGGTGGATGCACCTGATCTGATCCCAGACCCGTTCGACCCGTCGAAAAAACGTAAACCAACGATGTTGGTTACCGACCTGACGCTGCGCTTCGATCCGGACTTCGAGAAAATTTCTCGTCGCTTCCTTAACGACCCGCAGGCCTTTAACGAAGCCTTTGCCCGCGCGTGGTTCAAACTGACCCACCGTGATATGGGGCCAAAAGCGCGCTACATCGGTCCGGAAGTACCAAAAGAAGATCTGATTTGGCAGGATCCGCTGCCGCATCCGTTCTTCCAGCCATCCGCTGATGATATCGAAAGCCTGAAGGCTGAGATTGCGGCTTCTGGCCTGACCGTCAGCGAACTGGTTTCCGTAGCCTGGGCTTCGGCATCCACCTTCCGCGGTGGTGACAAACGCGGCGGCGCGAATGGCGCACGTCTGGCGCTGGCTCCGCAGAGAGGCTGGGACGTTAACGCCACGGCAGCGCGCGTTCTGCCGGTGCTGGAAGGCATCTATAAATCGGCGCACAAAGCATCGCTGGCCGATATTATCGTGCTGGCAGGCGTTGTCGGCGTAGAGAAGGCGGCGCAGGCTGCTGGCGTGAACATCAAGGTGCCATTTGCTCCAGGCCGCGTCGATGCGCGCCAGGATCAGACCGATATCGAAATGTTTGAGCTGCTCAAACCGATTGCCGATGGTTTCCGTAACTATCGCGCTGCACCGGGTGAAGCGACGACCGAATCTCTGCTGATTGATAAAGCACAGCTGCTGACGCTGACTGCGCCGGAAATGACGGTGCTGGTAGGCGGCCTGCGCGTACTGGGCGCGAACTTTGATGAAAGCCAGCACGGTGTTCTGACCGACAACGTGGGCGTGCTCAGCACCGATTTCTTTAGCAATCTGCTGGATATGCGCACCGAGTGGAAAGCGACCGATGCTTCTGCAGAACTGTTCGAAGGCCGCGATCGCGCCAGTGGTGAAGTGAAATACACTGCCACCCGTGCTGATCTGGTCTTCGGCTCCAACGCCGTACTGCGCGCGCTGGCGGAAGTTTATGCTTCCAGCGATGCGAAAGAGAAGTTTGTGAAAGACTTCGTGGCGGCTTGGGTGAAAGTGATGAACCTGGATCGTTTTGACCTGCTGTAAGGGCTCAACGGTATAAAAAAATCCCCGCTTACGCGGGGATTTTTGTTTGTGGCGTTCGAAGAGGGAAAATTATTCCCACTCGTGCAGGAAGCGCTGTCCATATTGGTCAGCAACCAAAAGCGCGGCGTAAACGCGGTCAGGATCGGCACCGCCAGGCATGTTGTGAATGGTTTCGCCTTCAGCACAGGCGGCTTCTGCCACCAGACGCATTTTCGCCGGGATGTCCTCTTTGATGTCCAGTTGCGCCAGGGTAATCGGCAGGCCAACGCTGTGACACAGTGCGGCTACGGTCTCAATTTCTTCCACTGAAGCGTTTTCCAGTACCAACTGGGTCAACGTGCCAAACGCCACTTTTTCACCGTGGTAGTAGTGATGGGCGTCAGGGATTGCCGTCATGCCGTTGTGAATCGCATGTGCCGCTGCCAGGCCGCCGCTCTCAAAGCCGACGCCGCTGAGGTAGGTATTGGCTTCGATTACGCGCTCCAGCGCAGGGGTGACTACGTGCTGCTCGGCGGCGAGCATCGCTTTTTCACCCTCTTCAATCAGCGTGTTGTAGCACAGCTCGGCCAGCGCCAGCGCGGCCTGAGTGCATTGACCGCCGGCCATGGTGGTGGCTCCGCTGCGCGAGCAAGCGCGAGCTTCAAACCAGGTCGCCAGCGCATCGCCAATCCCGGCAGCCAGCAGACGGGCTGGGGCACCGGCAACAATTTTGGTGTCGACGATAACCATGTTTGGGTTATGCGGCAGCATCAGGTAGCGATCAAATTCGCCGTCATCGGTATAGAGCACGGAGAGCGCGCTGCAAGGGGCATCGGTGGAAGCGATGGTTGGTACAATGGCGACCGGCAGATTCATAAAGTGGGCCAGCGCTTTGGCGGTATCCAGCGTTTTCCCGCCGCCGATGCCTAAAATGGCGCTGCATTTGGCGCTATTCGCCACATCCTGTAGGCGATTGATTTCGTTTTGCGAACACTCGCCGCCAAACGGGGCGATTTCGACCGACAGACCCGCGCTGGTCAGGCTTTTACGCAGCGTCTCTTCAGCAAACCCCAGCACAAACTTGTCGCCGACGACCAGCCAGCTGTTAGCCATTGGCGTGAGGTAATCGCCAAGACGCGTGATGACGTCGGCGCCCTGAATATACTTACCTGGTGATTGAATAATGCGATCCATACATTTCTCCCCTACAGGTTTAGATTTCCGAATGCGTTTTTCCAGTCTTGCTCGAACTTCTCTATAGCTGACTCTACCGCGGGTGTGCCGAGCATTTGTTGCGCTACATCTAAAGGAAGGGTGATGGCTTCACATCCTGCTAATAAACAGTCCAGCGCCTGGCGAGGTGTTTTAAAGCTGGCCGCCAGCACTTTGCTATCCGGCGCGTGCAGCTCCAGCAGAGACTGCAGCTCCTGGACCATGCGGATACCGTCGCCGCCTTGGGCATCGACGCGGTTGACGTAAGGAGCCACATATTTCGCGCCAGCCAGCGCCGCCAGTAGGCCCTGTGAGGCGCTATATACGGCAGTGCCCAGTGTGGTAATGCCTTCTTTTTTCAGCAGCTTAATTGCGGCCAGCCCTTCTGCGGTGACCGGAACCTTGACCACAATGCCGGGAATAGCGGCGTGGAGTTTGCGGGCGTCGGCGACCATCCCGTCGGCGTCGCGGCTCATGGTCTGGGCAAACAGCGTACCGTTTTCACCAATGGCGTGTTTCAGGCGCGGCAGCACGTCCCAGATAGACTCGCGGCTGGCGGCGACAATGCTCGGGTTGGTGGTCACGCCGGCAATCGGGAAAATGCGCGCTAAACGTTCAACTTCCTGCACATTGGCGGTATCCAGATACAGTTCCATGCTATTTCCTCTTAAAGTTCCAGTTCATGTTGCAGCAGGCTGGCAATGGCGTCGGCAGAGGCGGCGTTAACCAGTGAGTTGCGGAATTCGGCATGCATGATGCGACGCGCCAGGCGCGAGAAAATGCGCATGTGCTGGTCGCCGGCAGCATGTTTATTGAGCGTCAGCATAATAATGAACTGCGCTTCTTCATCGCCCCAGGTGACGGGAGCGGGCAGCCGGGCGACGCTGATGGTCGATTGTTCGATGTGTTCGGACTTGCTGTGCGGAATGGCAAAGCTAAAGCCCAGCCCGGTGGAGAAGACCGCTTCACGCGCCCATAAATCGGCTTCCAGTTTGCGCGGGTAGCGGCAGCGCCCGGCGAGCAGCAGGTTGTCGGTCATCCCCTTGATCACCTCTTCTTTACTGCGCCAGTCGTTATCCAGCGAGATGCAGCGCGGGGTAATCAGCGGTGCATCCTGTTGGCTCATGCGGAACTGGGCCAGCAGATGCTCCACTTCCAGCGAGGTGCGACAGGCCATGGCCTGATTGAGCAACTGGCGGCAGGCGCGGCTGTCGAGCTGCGCCAGGCGCGCTTTGGTCGCGGGGATCGACGGTGCGCTCATGCTAATTTCATCCAGCCCCAGGCCCACCAACAGCGGCAGCACCGAGCCTTTCGCTCCTAGTTCGCCGCACAGACCTATCCATTTCCCCTGTCGATGCACGGCCTGCACGGCAAAATCGAGTGCGCGTAGGAAGGCCGGATTCAGACTGTTGTAATGGCGGGTCACCTTGGCGTTGTCGCGGTCCACCGCCAGCAGATACTGCGTCAGGTCATTGCTACCAATGCTAAAGAAATCAATCTCTTCGCAGCACTGGTCGATGATAAACATCACCGACGGCACTTCCAGCATGATGCCGAGAGGAATGCGCTCATCAAACGCCACGTGTTCGCTGCGGAGCTGCTGTTTGGCTTCGGCCACTTTTTCTTTGACCCACAGAATCTCTTCCATTGAGGAGATCATTGGAATCATGATTTTCAGGCTGCCGTGCGCCGAGGCGCGCAGGATGGCCCGCAGCTGAGTGGTAAATAGCTGCGAGTACTCTTCATAGATACGCACCGCGCGATAGCCGAGGAACGGGTTGTTTTCCGCCGGGATGTTGAGATAGTCCACCGGCTTGTCGCCGCCGATATCCATGGTGCGAATAATAATGCTGCGACCATCAGCCGATTCCAGCGCCTGGCAAAAAATGTTGTACAGCTCGCTTTCGCTCGGCTCGCTGGTACGATCCATGTAGAGCATTTCTGTACGGAAGAGACCTACCGCTTCGGCACCGTTGCCAAACGCCGCCTGCGCTTCCACCGAATGGGCGATATTGGCGGCAACCTCAAGGCGAATGCCATCGGCGCTTCGTGCTTCTCTGTGAAGCCATTCGCTTTGCTGTTCGCGAATCGCGGCCTGTACGCGCGCCTCCTGCTGGTAATAGCGGGTAATGGCTTCGCTAGGGGCGACAACCACTGCGCCGGCGTTGCCGTCGAGATAGACGGTCTGATTTTGCCACGGCGTCAGCGCGGCAATATCCATGCCTACCAGTGTTGGAATGTTAAAGGAGCGGGCAAGGATCACCGTGTGCGAAGTTGTCCCACCGCTCTCCAGCAGCAGACCTTTGAGCAGTGTTTTATCCAGCTCGAGGAACTGGCTTGGGGTTAACTCTTCGGCGACGCAGATAGACGGTTGAGTGAGCTGCCCTGGCGCCGGGAAGCGTTGTTCACCATAAATATGCTGCAGCAGCTGGAAACCCACGTCGCGCATATCAAGCGCGCGTTCCTGCAAGTAGCTGCTGCTGGAGCGGGCAAATTCGTCGCAAAAATGCCGGGTGCTTTCGATGATCGCTTCGGCACAGCTTAAACCGTCGTTCACACTGGCCAACAAATGCTGGCGCAGCGAGGTGTCGGTGGCCAGCGAGCGGTGCGCTTCGAGAATCGCGCTGGCGGTGCTGTCGTTTTCCAGCAGGCGCAGTTCCAGCGTTTTGACCAGCATGGTTAAGCCGCTATCGAGGGCGGATTGCTCCTGCTCCGGGCTTTTTGTCGGCGGCAGCTCGCCGAGATTGTTGAGATCCAGTGCGACCAGGGGCGTGAGCACGCCGCCTGCACTGCCGCTACAAACCGGCTGAGCGCGAAAAAGCGTGGGGTTTAAACGGGTTAAGGATTCTGGCAGCGCTTCTTGTTCAACGCTGATGGCCTGCGCCAGCGGCGCATCGCACAGCGGGAACTCTTCTTTGATCCACGCCGTGAGACGCTCATGAGCAGTGATTTCATCGGCTCCGCGAATGAGCAACTGGCAGCTATCGCCTGCTAGCGTGTCGGTACCGATAATCGCCAGCGCGCTCTTGGCGTTGCCTTTGCGGTCCGTGCGCAGGTTATGCCATTCAATCTCGCAGCTAAACGTGTTGCACAGCGTTTCGACATGGCTGGCAGGACGGGCGTGCACGCCATTCGGTAATTCGCAGACAAATTCAACAACCAACGTCATAACCCTATCTCCCAAATCATTCGATATGGGTAACAGAATAGGGGGCTTGTTATCGGCGCGGCTATCTGACATTTATGTCAAAAACTGGACAAATGTATTGCCTATTGGAAAATGAGACCAACCTCACAGGTTGCCAGTCAGGCTTATAAAGACGGAGATAACGCCAACTTTAGAGGTCGCTCGCATTTTTCTTCTGACATTACAAAAATCCAGTAAATGCACTTTTTATCCACTGTCTGTCCCGCTGCCAATTGCCTATTGTTGCCACAACAGCTTAATAGACATGGGCACATAAAGCCCGGGAGCGACTGATGAAAGAATTAGTGCAAATACTCAGAAATACCCGTCAGCATTTGATGACGGGCGTGTCGCACATGATCCCGTTTGTCGTAGCGGGCGGTATCTTACTGGCGGTCTCCGTCATGCTGTACGGAAAGGGCGCTGTGCCAGATGTCGCCACCGATCCCAACCTGAAAAAACTGTTTGATATTGGCGTCGCGGGCCTGACGCTGATGGTGCCATTCCTCGCCGCCTACATTGGTTACTCCATTGCCGAGCGCTCCGCGCTGGCACCCTGCGCGATTGGCGCATGGGTGGGCAATAGCTTCGGTGCCGGCTTCTTCGGCGCCCTGATCGCCGGGATTATCGGCGGTATCGTCGTTTACTACCTGAAGAAAATTCCGGTGCATAAAGTTCTGCGCTCGGTGATGCCGATTTTTGTCATCCCGATTATCGGCACCCTGATTACCGCAGGCATCATGATGTGGGGCTTGGGTGAGCCGGTCGGCATGCTGACCAACAGTCTGACCCACTGGCTGCAAGGGATGCAAGCCGGCAGCATCGTGGTGCTGGCGGTGATTATGGGGCTGATGCTGGCCTTCGATATGGGCGGCCCGGTGAACAAAGTGGCCTATGCCTTCATGCTGATTTGCGTCTCTCAAGGGGTCTATACCGTGGTGGCTATCGCCGCCGTGGGTATCTGCGTGCCGCCGCTGGGGCTGGGCCTGGCCACGCTTATCAACCGCAAAAACTTTAACAATGAAGAACGTGAAGCTGGCAAAGCGGCGCTGGTGATGGGCTGCGTTGGCGTGACTGAAGGGGCGATTCCTTTCGCCGCCGCAGACCCGCTGCGCGTCATTCCATCCATCATGCTGGGCTCCGTATGCGGTGCCGTGACCGCCGCGCTGATGGGAGCGCAGTGCTACGCCGGATGGGGTGGTTTGATTGTCCTGCCGGTAGTGGAAGGCAAATTGGGCTATCTGCTCGCGATTGTTGTGGGTGCGGTGGTCACTGCCGTGAGCGTCAACCTCCTGAAGAGCCTGGCGCGCAAGAACAAAAAAGTGGCCGTCGAAAAAGAAGACGACCTGGATTTAGATTTTGAAATTAACTAATTGAGAAGGTAAAGATTATGACCAATATTATTGCAGTAACGGCTTGTCCTTCCGGTGTTGCACACACCTACATGGCTGCAGAAGCGCTGGAAAGCGCAGCGAAATCAAAAGGCTGGAACGTGAAGGTTGAAACGCAGGGGTCGATTGGTCAGGAAAATGAGCTGACGGCAAGCGATGTCGCGGCGGCCGACATGGTGATTCTCACCAAAGATATCGGCATCAAGTTTGAAGAGCGTTTCGCCGGTAAAACCATTGTTCGGGTTAATATTAGCGATGCGGTTAAACGCGCCGACGCTATTATGAATAAGATTGAGGCACATCTATCGCAAAGCGCCTAAGACGAGCTTCAATATCATCAACACACCCTGGCTGGCGGGCGCAAAGGATACTATTTGCGCTCGCCAGCGTGTGTTTTAGGCAAGGAGAGAACGATGACGGCAACGAGCGGACGAATGTTAGTGGCGGTAACTGCCTGCGTAAGCGGGGTCGCTCATACCTATATGGCGGCTGAGCGTCTGGAAAAACTCTGTCAGCAGGAAAAGTGGAGCATCAAAATTGAAACCCAGGGCGCGTTGGGGATTGAAAATGCGCTGACGGAAGACGATATCCGCCGGGCGGATGCGGTGCTATTGATTACCGATATTGAACTCAACGGTGCGGAACGCTTCATTCAGAGCCGCTATGTGCAATCCGGCATCAGCGCTTTTTTGCGTGAGCCGCAGAAGGTCATGAGCGCGGTACGCAAGCTACTGTCCGCGCCGCAGCACACGCATATTATTCTGCCGTAGTCAGCTGGCTGTGGTATTGGCGGCGATACTCGGACGGCGATCGGTCGGTATTTTTGCGAAACAGCCGGCAGAAGTAGTTGCTGTCGACAAAGCCACAGGCATGCGCGATCTCTTTAACCTTCAGGTCATACCCTTTCAGTAGCCGTCTGGCGTGCTCCAGGCGGGTATGATTGAGGTATTCGTTAAACCCCATAATCCCGCTTTTCTGGAACAGGTGCGACAGGTAGTTGGGGGAGATATAAAACGCCTGTGCGACGGATTCACGGGTCAGCGGTTCGGCAAAGTGAGTATCAATATATTCACGGATAGCGTCGAATAGCGCCTGGCTGCGCGAGGCGGTCTGGATTTGGCTGCTGAGAAGATCGGCGCAGTGGCTGATCAGGCTGGTGGCAATCAGCCGGGCGGTCTGCTGTTCCTGCGGCTGCATCTGGATTTCACCCATCGTTTGCAGCAGGAATGAGCCAACGCGCGGCCCTCGGCGCGCAACATGCTGTTTAGACACGTTTTTTAACTGCCGCCCATCCCACTGCTGCACGCTAAACCCCAGCTGTTGTTTACCAAACAGCACGCTCAGCGTTGTCGCGGGGCGATCCCAAAGCGGGTAGTTCCAGCCGCCAGCCGGGACATACAGCGCGTCCAGCCCGTTCATTCGCACTTCATCTCCATGCAGTCCGGCATCCGCCAGCTCCCCCGATAGCACAATCTCCAGACGCGGAAAATCGACCTGAAATGCCATGTCAGGCACCGGCATATGGCTTGTGGCAAACCAGATTTTTTGCAGCGGCGTAGTGCCCGAGGCAATGTGGGAAAGCAGTGGGTTGATGTCGAAAAACATGTGGCTCCCTGTCGTGATGTACAACGTAGAAACCTTAACTGAGGGTATAAAAAAAGGCCACAAAGAGTGTGGCCTTTTGCTGTTGGCTTCACTGTCCCCGGCGGCATTGCTGCGTATGGGCGACCTCGTGATTCATTAGCCGGTGTTACGCATACCCGCCGCAACGCCGGCGATGGTGACCATCAGCGCCTGTTCAACGTTATGGTCAGGTTCCAGACCTTCCTCTTCCGCTTTACGTGAACGGTGCAGCAGTTCGGCCTGCAGAACGTTCAGCGGGTCGGTATAGATGTTACGTAACTGGATAGACTCAGCGATCCACGGCAGGTCGGCCATCAGGTGCGCATCGTTCGCGATATCGAGCACCACTTTGATGTCGGCTTCCAGCAGTTCACGCAGTTCTGCACCCAGCGCCCACAGCTCCGGTTTCACCAGACGCTGATCGTAGTATTCCGCCAGCCACAGGTCAGCCTTCGAATAAACCATCTCCAGCATGCCCAGGCGGGTTGAGAAGAATGGCCAGTCGCGGCACATGGTTTCCAGTTTGCTCTGTTTGCCGTCTTCCACCACTTTTTGCAGCGCCGCGCCGGCACCCAGCCAGGCCGGCAGCATCAGGCGGTTCTGAGTCCAGGCGAAGATCCATGGAATGGCGCGCAGCGATTCCACGCCACCGGTTGGGCGACGTTTTGCCGGACGCGAGCCGAGCGGCAGTTTACCCAGTTCCTGTTCCGGAGTCGCGGAACGGAAGTAAGGAACAAAATCTTTATTTTCACGTACGTAGCCACGGTACATCTCGCAGGAGATATCCGACAGCTCGTCCATGATGCCGCGCCACTCTTCCTTCGGTTCTGGTGGTGGCAGCAGGTTGGCTTCCAGGATGGCGCTGGTGTACAGCGACAGGCTGCTGACGGTGACTTCCGGCAGGCCGTATTTAAAGCGGATCATCTCGCCCTGTTCGGTCACGCGCAGGCCGCCCTTCAGGCTTCCCGGAGGCTGAGACAGCAGCGCGGCGTGAGCCGGTGCGCCGCCGCGGCCGATAGAACCGCCGCGCCCGTGGAACAGCGTCAGCTCAATGCCGGCTTTCTCACAGGTTTTGATCAGCGCATCCTGCGCCTGGTACTGCGCCCACGAGGCGGCCATTACGCCCGCATCTTTAGCCGAGTCAGAGTAGCCAATCATGACCATCTGTTTGCCCTGAATAAAGCCACGGTACCAGTCGATATTCAGCAACTGTGTCATCACGTCATCGGCGTTGTTCAAGTCGTCCAGCGTTTCAAACAGCGGGGCAACCGGCAGCGCGAACGGGATACCCGCTTCTTTCAGCAGAAGGTGTACGGCCAGTACATCGGACGGAGTCTTCGCCATAGAGATAACGTAGGCCGCAACCGAACCCTGCGGGGCATCAACAATCGCTTTGCAGGTGTTGAGCACTTCGCGGGTGTCGTTGCTTGGTTCCCAGCTGCGCGGCAGCAGCGGGCGTTTAGAATTCAGTTCACGGATCAGGAAGGCCTGTTTGTCGGCTTCTGACCAGCTTTCATAGTCGCCGATACCCAGATAACGGGTCAGCTCGCCCAGCGCTTCGGTGTGGCGGGTGCTTTCCTGACGTACGTCGATACGCACCAGCGGCACGCCGAAACATTTCACACGGCGCAGGGTATCGAGCAGTTCGCCGTTGGCGATGATGCTCATTCCGCAGGCCTGCAGGGATTTGTAGCAAGCGTATAGCGGTTCCCACAGCTGTTCGTTTTGGCTGATAAGACCGGCCGGTTTTGGCAGACGCTGGCCTTTCAGACGCGCTTCCAGCCAGGCTTGGGTCGCCATCAGCTGGCCACGCAGGGTTTTCATCAGGTAGCGATACGGTTCGGTCGCACCGGCTTCACCCACCAGTTCGCGCAGTTCGTCGGTACACTCCACCATCGACAGCTCGGAGATCAGCACCTGCACATCTTTCAGGAACAGGTCGGTGGCTTTCCAGCGGCTCAGCAGCAGTACATGGCGGGTGATTTCGGCCGTCACATTCGGGTTGCCGTCGCGGTCACCGCCCATCCAGGAGGTGAAGCGCACTGGGACAAAATCGACAGGCAGTTTGTAGCCGAGGTTTTCTTCCAGCTGTTCGTTCAGCTCGCGCAGGTAGTTGGGTACCCCTTCCCACAGGCTGTTTTCGACCACCGCAAAGCCCCACTTGGCTTCATCAACCGGGCTTGGGCGGTGTTTGCGAATTTCATCGGTATGCCAGGACTGGGCAATCAGCTGGCGCAAACGGCGCATTACCTGGTTGCGCTCGTAGTCGGCGATATCCGTATTATCGAGTTGTTTCAGACAGTTGTTGATTTCACCCATTTTGTGGATCAGCGTACGACGCGTAATTTCGGTCGGGTGCGCGGTCAGCACCAGCTCCAGCGACAGGGATTCAACGGCCTGTTTAATCGTCGTTTCGTTGAGATTGGGTTGGTCTTTGAGTTTACGCAGAGTACGGGCAATCACTTCCGGGTTGCTCGCCGCTTCGCCTTTTGGCGAAATGCTGTGGTATTGCTCGGCGGTGTTGGCCAGATTCAGGAATTGGCTAAACGCACGGGCGACCGGCAGCAGCTCATCGTTGGACAGGTTCTGCAGCGTGGTAAGCAGCTCCTGGCGATTGGCTTCGTTGCCCGCACGAGAAGATTTGGACAACTTACGGATCGTTTCTACACGGTCAAGAATGTTCTCACCAAGCGCATCCTTGATGGTATCGCCTAGCACTTTACCGAGCATACTGACATTACTACGCAACGCGGAATATTGTTCGTTCATTAACCCAGACACCCCATCTCATTTTATTTTGTTATATCCCGGCCTCGGAACGGAAGGGCGAGATAAAGACACCTCTTTTATAAAGCCACGTAAAAACCCTTACGTCAATTGCTGCGAAATCGCTTCAGCAAACGAATAAATCGCGGCAATTTACGAAATTTAATTTGCTTCCTGCCAGATAAGAAATGCTTATGAAAATGTGAAGGAGATCGCGGGAATAGACGGTGCCGTGAGGGCGAGTGGGGGGCGGGCTGCGCGCTGTTTTGCCCGGGAACCTTCGGCTACCGGGCAGAACAGATTAATGCCAACAGAAGTGATGGACGACCTGAGAAATTAATTCGCGTGTCGGTTTAATAAAGCGGGTCTCGAGGTACTCGTCCGGCTGGTGCGCCTGGTTAATTGAGCCAGGACCTAAGACGATGGTCGGACACAGGTTCTGAATAAACGGCGCTTCGGTGCAGTAGTTAACGACTTCAGTTTTGGTGCCGAGCAGTTTTTCCAGCACTGCAACCAGCTGGTGATCCGGCGGGCATTCATAACCCGGAATCGGCGGATGCAGTTCGCTGATGGTCAAACGGCCAGGCCACTGTGCACTAACCGGTTCCAGCGCTTCATCCAGCAGGCCGTTAAGGTCGTTGAGCGTCATGCCCGGCAGCGGGCGAATATCCATGTGCAACTCGCAGCAGGCGCAAATGCGGTTGGAGGCATCGCCGCCGTGGAGGCTACCCAGGTTGAGCGTCGGGTACGGCACGGTGAAGGCGTCATAGTGATAGCGCTCTTTCAGCGAGTCGCGCAGCTGCATCACCCTGCCAATGGCGTCGTGCATGATTTCTATCGCGTTAACGCCGCGCGCCGGGTCGCTGGAGTGGCCGGACTGGCCGAGCACGCGAATGGCGTTAGACATATGGCCTTTGTGGGCGCGTACCGGCTGCAATGATGTTGGTTCGCCAATAATCGCGCAGTCCGGGCGCAGTTCGGTGGATTCGGCAAAGTAGCGTGCGCCGGCCATGCTGGTCTCTTCATCGGCGGTGGCCAGGATATAGAGCGGCTTTTTCAGCGTCGTCACATCGACATCACGCAGGGCGTCGAGGATAAACGCAAAGAAGCCTTTCATATCGGCGGTACCCAAACCGTAGAGCTTGTTGTCATGTTCGGTGAGAGTGAAGGGATCGCGCGTCCAACGGCCGTCATCGAATGGGACGGTATCCGTATGGCCCGCCAGCAGCAGACCGCCCGCACCGTGACCGGTGCTGGCGAGCAGGTTAAATTTATTGCGAGTACCAGGGACTGGCTGCACCTCGACCTTGAAGCCCAAAGAGGCAAACCAATCGGCGAGCAGAGTGATTAAAGACGCATTGCTCTGATCGAGCGCTTCTTCGGTTGCGCTGATGGACGGGGTGGCGATCAACGCACGGTAAATCTCGATAAATGGGGGTAAATTGTTTTTCATTGTTGACACACCTCGGGTCGTGATAGTATCAATATTCATGCAGTATTTGTGAATAAAAATACATTATCATTAGGCGTAAGAAAACCCACCAACTGTAGGGTGAAGTGATTACGCTTAATCAGGCAAACAGACATAAGAAGGTGAACTGCACCGATGTTTAATACGCTGATTGTGGGCGCGAGCGGTTATGCTGGCGCGGAACTTGTGACCTATGTAAATCGCCATCCTCATATGAACATAACCGCTTTGACGGTCTCAGCGCAAAGCAATGATGCGGGAAAGCTAATCTCTGATTTGCATCCACAGCTAAAAGGCATTGTCGACCTGCCGTTGCAGCCGATGTCCGACATCAGTGAATTCAGCGCGGGAGTGGACGTGGTGTTCCTCGCTACCGCCCATGAAGTCAGCCACGATCTGGCACCGCAGTTTTTGGCCGCGGGCTGCGTGGTATTCGACCTGTCCGGTGCGTTCCGCGTGAACGACGGCGCCTTCTACGAAAAATATTACGGCTTTACTCATCAGTACCCGGAGCTGCTGGCGCAGGCGGTGTATGGCCTTGCCGAGTGGAGCGCCGACGCGCTGAAAGAGGCGAAGCTGATTGCGGTTCCGGGCTGTTATCCAACGGCGGCGCAGCTGTCGCTAAAACCGCTGATCGACGGCGATTTGCTGGATCTCAATCAGTGGCCGGTGATCAACGCCACCTCCGGCGTGAGCGGCGCGGGGCGTAAAGCGGCGATCTCCAATAGCTTCTGCGAAGTGAGCCTGCAGCCGTACGGCGTGTTTACCCATCGCCATCAGCCGGAAATTGCCAGCCATCTGGGGGCCGAGGTGATTTTCACTCCGCATCTGGGCAACTTCCCGCGCGGTATTCTGGAAACCATTACCTGCCGTCTGAAGCCGGGCGTCACGCATGCGCAGGTGACCGAGACGCTGCAGCAAGCCTACGCCGACAAGCCAATGGTCCGTTTATACGAAAAAGGTGTGCCAGCGCTGAAAAACGTGGTTGGCCTGCCGTTCTGTGATATCGGTTTTGCCGTTCAGGGTGAACACCTGATCGTGGTGGCGACCGAGGACAACTTATTAAAAGGTGCTGCCGCACAGGCCGTGCAGTGCGCCAATATCCGTTTCGGCTTCGCTGAGACGCAGTCTCTTATCTAAGGTGTGATGACGATGAATCCATTAATTATCAAACTGGGCGGCGTGTTATTGGATAGCGAAGAAGCGCTGGAGCGTCTGTTTACCGCGCTGGTGAACTATCGCGAATCGCATCAGCGCCCGCTGGTGATTGTCCACGGCGGCGGCTGCGTGGTGGATGAGCTGATGAAACAGCTTAACCTGCCGGTGAAAAAGAAAAATGGCCTGCGCGTTACGCCTGCCGATCAGATTGACATCATTACCGGTGCGCTGGCGGGAACCGCCAACAAAACGCTGCTGGCGTGGGCGAAGAAGCATGACATTGCCTCTGTTGGTCTGTTCCTGGGCGATGGCGACAGCGTGCAGGTGACCAAGCTGGATGAAGAGCTGGGCCACGTAGGTCTGGCGCAGCCTGGCTCACCGAAGCTGATTAACCTGCTGCTGGAAGGCGGGTTCCTGCCGGTGGTGAGCTCCATCGGCGTAACCGCCGAGGGGCAGTTGATGAACGTCAACGCTGACCAGGCAGCAACCGCGCTGGCTGCTACGCTGGGTGCGGACCTGATCCTGCTCTCCGACGTCAGCGGCATTCTGGATGGCAAAGGGCAGCGTATTGCTGAGATGACGGCGGCGAAAGCCGAACAGCTGATCGACCAGGGAATTATTACCGACGGCATGATTGTGAAGGTGAATGCGGCGCTTGATGCGGCACGTACTTTGGGCCGCCCGGTCGATATTGCCTCCTGGCGCCACGCCGAGCAGCTGCCAGCGCTGTTTAACGGCACGCCAATCGGCACGCGTATTCTGGCTTAATGTTTAGGTGCCAGAGGGCGGCGATGCCTTCCGGCGACCGGAACAGAACCTGTAGGCCGGATGAGCGCAGCGCCATCCGGCAGTGAAATCGAAGAATTTAAGGAAATTTGTTATGGCACTTTGGGGCGGGCGTTTTACTCAGGCAGCGGATCAGCGGTTCAAACAGTTCAATGACTCTTTGCGCTTTGACTATCGCCTGGCTGAGCAGGATATCGTCGGTTCTGTCGCCTGGTCTAAAGCGCTGGTCACCGTTGGCGTACTGACCGAGCAGGAACAGAATCAGTTGGAAGACGCTCTGAGCGTGCTGTTGGAAGAGGTGCGTGCAAACCCGCAGCAGATTTTGCAAAGCGATGCTGAAGATATCCATAGCTGGGTGGAAGGGAAGCTTATCGATAAAGTCGGCCAGTTGGGCAAAAAACTGCACACCGGCCGTAGCCGTAACGATCAGGTCGCTACCGATCTCAAACTGTGGTGTAAAGACACCGTGGCTGAACTGCTGGTGGCAAACCGTCAGCTGCAAAGCGCGCTGGTGGAGACCGCGCAGGCCAACCAGGATGCGGTAATGCCGGGTTATACCCATCTGCAGCGTGCGCAGCCGGTGACTTTTGCTCACTGGTGCCTGGCCTACGTTGAGATGCTGGCGCGTGATGAAAGCCGTCTGCACGATACCCTCAAGCGTCTCGACGTGAGCCCGCTGGGCTGCGGTGCGTTGGCGGGTACTGCGTATGAGATTGACCGTGAACAGCTGGCCGGCTGGCTGGGCTTTGCCTCCGCGACCCGTAATAGCCTCGATAGCGTTTCTGACCGTGACCACGTGCTGGAACTGCTCTCCAATGCTTCTATTGGTATGGTGCATCTGTCGCGCTTCGCCGAAGATCTGATCTTCTTTAATACCGGCGAGGCCGGTTTCGTTGAGCTTTCCGACCGCGTGACCTCCGGCTCTTCGCTGATGCCGCAGAAGAAAAACCCGGATGCGCTCGAGCTTATTCGTGGCAAATGCGGCCGCGTGCAGGGCGCGTTGACCGGCATGATGATGACGCTGAAAGGCCTACCGCTGGCCTACAACAAAGATATGCAGGAAGACAAAGAAGGGGTCTTCGATGCGCTGGATACCTGGATGGACTGTCTGCATATGGCGGCGCTGGTGCTGGACGGTATCCAGGTGAAACGTCCTCGCTGTCAGGAAGCGGCACAGCAAGGCTATGCCAATGCCACTGAACTGGCGGACTATCTGGTCGCGAAAGGCGTTCCGTTCCGCGAAGCGCACCATATCGTGGGTGAGGTGGTGGTTGAAGCGATTGCCCAAGGCAAGCCGCTGGAAGAGCTGGCGCTGGCTGACCTGCAGAAATTCAGTGCGGTGATTGGCGATGATGTCTATCCGATCCTGTCGCTGCAATCCTGCTTGGATAAACGTGCGGCCAAAGGCGGCGTGTCGCCGCAGCAGGTGGCGCAGGCCATTCGCGATGCGCAGGCGCGTCTGAGCTAACTTTCAGCACGAATAAGAGATGATTGAGCCCGGCCGAGCGCAGCGACGCCGGGTTTTTTACGCGCAAAAAAAGCGGGCCACGGGGCCCGCAAACGTTCATGTTGGCTTTTGTTAGTCGAGTTTGAGAGAAACTCCGAATCAGTGTGACGACTTCAAGGGTTAAACGAGGGTCACCTGTTTCTGTGCTGTATTATTAAACAGAATCCTTGATAGGGATAATCATTCATTGCTATTCTATCTATCGCCATGGGCTATCGTGGCGATGGAGGAAGAATAATGAATATTCGCGATCTTGAATACCTGGTGGCATTGGCTGAACATCGGCACTTCCGCCGGGCGGCAGATTCCTGCCATGTCAGTCAGCCAACCCTGAGCGGGCAGATTCGTAAACTGGAAGATGAACTGGGCGTGATGCTGCTGGAACGGACTAGCCGCAAAGTGCTGTTTACCCAAGCGGGGCTGCTGCTGGTGGACCAGGCGCGTACCGTGTTACGCGAGGTCAAAGTGCTTAAGGAAATGGCAAGCCAGCAGGGGGAGACGATGTCCGGCCCGCTGCATATCGGCCTGATTCCAACCGTTGGCCCGTATCTATTGCCTCATATTATCCCGATACTGCACCAAACGTTCCCGAAGCTGGAAATGTATCTGCACGAAGCGCAAACCCATCAGCTGCTGGCGCAACTCGACAGCGGTAAGCTGGACTGCGTGATTCTGGCGCTGGTGAAGGAAAGCGAGGCATTTATCGAAGTTCCGCTGTATGACGAACCGATGCTGCTGGCGATCTATGAGGATCACCCGTGGGCCGAGCGCGATCGCGTGCCGATGTCGGATCTGGCCGGTGAAAAGCTGCTGATGCTGGAAGATGGCCACTGCTTGCGCGATCAGGCGATGGGCTTCTGCTTTGAGGCGGGCGCGGATGAAGATACCCATTTCCGGGCAACCAGTCTGGAGACGCTGCGTAATATGGTGGCGGCGGGGAGCGGCATTACTTTGCTGCCAGCGCTAGCGGTACCGCAGGAACGCAAGCGCGATGGCGTCGTGTATCTGCCGTGTATTAAGCCGGAACCGCGTCGTACCGTGGGTCTGGTCTATCGACCAGGATCGCCGCTGCGCAGCCGCTATGAGCAGCTGGCAGAGGCCGTCCGTGAAACGATGGACGGCCATTTCGACAAAGCGCTAAAAAAGGCGATTTAAGCCGTTCAGCGCGGCTACCCGGTAGGCTTCCGCCATGGTCGGGTAGTTAAAGGTGGTGTTAACGAAGTACTCAATGGTGTTACCACCGCCTTTCTGCTCCATAATCGCCTGGCCGATATGAATAATTTCGGCCGCGCGCTCGCCAAAGCAGTGAATCCCGAGGATTTCCTTGGTTTCCCGATGGAACAGGATCTTCAGGGTTCCTACGCTCATACCGACGATTTGCGCTCGCGCCAGGTGTTTAAACTGCGCACGACCCACTTCATACGGCACTTTCATTGCGGTTAGCTGCTGCTCGGTTTTCCCGACTGAACTGATTTCTGGAATGGTGTAGATCCCGGTTGGGATATCTTCAATCAGATGCCCAGATGCTTCACCTTTCATCAGTGCCTGCGCGGCGATACGGCCCTGGTCATAGGCGGCGGACGCAAGGCTCGGGTAGCCGATAACGTCACCGACGGCATAGACGTGCGGCAGCGCGGTCTGATAGAGGCTATTCACCTTCAACTGACCACGGCTGTCGGCCTGCAGGCCAATGTTTTCCAGCGCCAGCGATTCGGTGTTGCCGGTACGGCCGTTGGCAAACAGCAGGCAGTCGGCTTTGAGTTTTTTGCCGGATTTCAGGTGCATGATGACGCCATCGTCTACGCCTTCAATCTTCTCGTATTCTTCGTTGTGGCGAATCACCACCCCGCTGTTCCAGAAGTGATAGGAAAGCGAATCTGACATCTCCTGATCGAGGAATGCCAGTAGACGGTCGCGGGTGTTGATGAGATCAACTTTCACGTCCATGCCACGGAAGATAGAGGCGTATTCGCAGCCGATCACCCCTGCGCCATAGATAATCACGTGGCGAGGTTCATGGTGCAGGCTGAGGATAGAGTCGCTGTCATAAATGCGTGGATGATTAAAGTCGACGTCTGCCGGGCGATACGGACGGGAGCCGCAGGCAATCACGAACTTCTCGGCGGTCAACGTTTCGACCGAACCGTCCGGGCATTTCAGGGCGATGGTGTGATCATCGACAAAATGGGCGTCGCCCTGCAGCATTTCACAGTGGTTACGCTCGTAAAAGCCCTGACGCATACGCGTCTGCTGATTAATCACGCTATCAGCGTGATTCAGGATGTCGGCAAATGAGGAACGGAGGAGTCGGCTGTGGTCGCTGTAGAGAGGGTTCTGGTTGAATTCGATAATACGGCTGACGGCGTGGCGAAGGGCTTTGGACGGGATTGTGCCCCAGTGGGTACAGCCGCCGCCGACATTATGGTAACGCTCAATAACGGCGACGTGGGCTCCTTGCTTCACCAAACCCATAGCAGCGCCTTCGCCGCCGGGGCCGGAACCAATAATGACTGCATCATAATCGTAGGAATGTGGCATGGTAAGGCTTACCTGTTCTTATACATAAAAGCAACAGAATCATAACATCATCGAAGAAATAACCCAATTATCGTTGGGCTTTTTTCATACGAAATAGCATAAATAGCATGTAAACAATCATTAACAAAGCTGCGTAAGTGGAATCGTTTTAATCTCTGGTATAGTGCCAGCACGGCATATGGAAGGATTCAGTTATCGTGATGGGTGTTAGAGCGCAACAAAAAGAAAAAACCCGGCGTTCGCTGGTGGAAGCGGCATTCAGTCAACTCAGCGCCGAGCGTAGTTTTGCCAGCCTGAGTCTGCGTGAAGTCGCGCGTGAGGCGGGCATTGCGCCAACGTCCTTTTATCGCCATTTCCGTGATGTCGATGAACTTGGGCTGACGATGGTTGATGAGAGCGGCCTGATGCTCCGCCAATTGATGCGTCAGGCTCGCCAACGTATTGCCAAAGGTGGCAGCGTTATTCGTACCTCTGTTTCAACCTTTATGGAATTTATCGGCAATAACCCGAACGCCTTTCGCCTGCTGCTGCGCGAGCGTTCCGGCACCTCTGCGGCATTTCGAGCGGCAGTCGCCCGCGAGATTCAGCACTTTATTGCGGAACTTGCTGACTATCTCGAAATCGAAAACCATATGCCTCGTGCGTTTACTGAAGCACAGGCGGAGGCGATGGTTACTATCGTATTTAGCGCGGGAGCGGAGGCTTTAGATGTTGGCCTCGAGCAGCGTCGGCAGCTGGAAGAGCGGCTGGTGCTGCAGTTACGGATGATTTCCAAAGGCGCATACTACTGGTACCGCCGCGAACAAGAGAAAAGTCACGTCATTCCGAATAAGGTGGTAGACGAGCAATGAAACAGTCAGGTCAAGATAAAGGTACGCTGCTGCTGGCGCTGTTGGCTGGCTTATCAATTAACGGCACGTTTGCAGCGCTGTTCAGCTCCATCGTCCCTTTCTCCGACTTTCCGATAATTTCTCTGGTGCTGACGGTGTATTGTCTGCATCAACGCTATCAAAACCGCACGATGCCGGTCGGATTACCCGGCCTGTCAGCCGCCTGCTTTATCCTGGGCGTGTTGCTTTATAGCACCGTGGTACGGGCGGAATACCCGGATATCGGCTCTAACTTCTTCCCGGCGGTATTGTCGGTAGCGATGGTCTTCTGGATTGGCTATCGGATGCGTAACCGTAAGCAGGGGATTTCGGAGTAAGATTGTGGGCCCGGTAGCGCGATGCTGACCGGGCCCGTGATGATATTACTTCTTCGTCAGCAGTACGCCGCATTCCATGTGGTGGGTGTACGGGAACTGATCGAACAGCGCCAGGCGAGTGACATGATGCGTCTGGCTTAATGTTTCCAGGTTCTGGCACAGCGTCTCCGGGTTACAGGAGATGTACAGGATGTTCGGGTAGGCCTGCACCATCTTCTCGGTTTCGCTATCCAGCCCGCTGCGCGGCGGATCGACAAAAATCGTCTCACACTGGTAGCTTTTCAAATCGATACCCTGCAAACGGTTAAATTCCCGCACGCCGTTCATCGCCTGAGTAAACTCTTCCGCCGCCATGCGAATAATTTGCACGTTGTCGATCTGGTTAGCAGCAATGTTGTACTGGGCGGCAGCAACCGAGGGTTTGGCGATTTCGGTCGCCAGCACGCGGTTAAAGTTGCGCGCCAGCGCCAGCGAGAAGTTGCCGTTACCACAGTAAAGCTCCAGCAGATCGCCACGTGAATTCTGTGTGGTATCCAGCGCCCATTCCAACATCTGAACGTTCATCGCCGCATTGGGCTGGGTGAAACTGTTCTCGACCTGGCGGTAGATCATCTCTTTGCCAGCAACCGGCAGGCGCTCATCAATATAGTCCTGATCCAGCTCGATTTTGGTTTTGGTCGCGCGGCCAATCAGGTGCACGTTTAAGCCTTTCGCACGCAGCGCATCGCGTAGCGCTTCGGCCTGTTCGCGCCAGGCGTCATCGAGTTTTTTATGGTACAGCAGTGAGACCACCGCCTGATCGCTCAGAGTGGTGAGGTAGTCAATCTGGAACAGCTTGTGACGCAGCACCTGATTATCGCGGACGCCGTCGAGCATGGCGGTCATCAGCGTATTGATAAGCTGGCTGGCAGCCGGGAACGCATCGACGCGAATGCGGCTCTTGGTCTGCTGGTCAAACATAATATGGTAGAGATCATCGCCGTCGTGCCAGATGCGGAATTCCGCACGCATCCGGTAGTGGCTGACCGGTGAGCGAAACACCTCCGGCGCAGGTGCGCTAAACGGCGCCATCATCGTTTTCAGGCGAGTGACTTTCTCGGCGAGCTGAGCGTCGTACTGATCGGTTGGGAGATGTTCGGGGGTCATGATGCATCCTGAATAGTAAAAGTACGCGGGGATTGTAGGGCTTGTTCAGGGGATGTCCAGCCTCACGCGGGTTAAAATGATAAATAGCAGTCTGGACATCCGTATGTAACTAAATGTAGCATTCGCGTACCGGTCCTGTGAGTTAAAAGGGAACCCAGTGTAAATCTGGGGCTGACGCGCAGCGGTAAGGAAGGTGAGAGGGGAGCGCACTTGGTGCAGACACTGCGGCTTGTCGTGGGAAATCATCCTCTCTTTTATATAGCCTCCAAGCCCGAAGACCTGCCGGATGACGTCGCATGAGGTTTTATCGTCGCGAGCAACTGATAAAGCCTGCGGCATCCTTTATCTATTTCGGATGCTTTTAAAATGATTAAAAAAGTTTCGCTGATGACGGCGTTATCCGTCACGGCATTTTCCGGCTGGGCGCAGGATAGCAATTCAGACACGCTGGTCGTTACCGCCAACCGTTTTCAACAACCGGTGAATAGCGTTCTGGCGCCGACTGATGTCGTGACGCGTGATGATATTCAACGCTGGCAGTCAAAAGATCTCAACGATGTGATGCGCCGTCTACCGGGTGTGGATATCTCTCAAACCGGCGGCATGGGAAATAGCTCTTCTCTGTATATCCGTGGCACTGAGTCTCGTCACGTGCTGGTGCTCATTGATGGGGTACCAATGGCGCGCGCCGGCATTGGCAATGCGATTGATATTGGCCAGATTCCGGTATCCCTGGTGCAGCGTATCGAATACATCCGCGGACCACGCTCGGCTGTTTATGGTTCCGGGGCGATTGGCGGTGTAGTTAACATCATAACCATGAGCGATGATGAACGTGCGCAGATTAATGCCGGAATGGGATCGAATGGCTATCAGACTTATGACGGTGCGGTAAATAAACGTTTTGGTGACACGTTGGTGACGGCGGCTGGCGCTTACCAGACGACCAAAGGCTTTAACGTTATACCGGATTCTCCTTATAGCGGTGATAGCGACCGCGATGGTTATCGCAACAAGCTGTTCTGGGGAGCTGTGCAACACAAGTTCGACGATAGCCTCTCTGGGTTCTTCCGCGGCTACGGATATACGGCAAACAATGATTACGATCAGGATACGAAATATGGGTCTCCTGAAGGTAATGATGAAGGCCAGAACTATAATCAATCCTGGGACACGGGGCTGCGTTATAACTCAGATATCTACTCTACTCAGCTTATCGCAAATTATCAGCACCTTAAAAACTACAACTACAGTAGCAACCTTGGCCGCTATGCGGGTAGTGCCACACTGGATAACATGGAGCAGCGTTACATCCAATGGGGTAACAGCGTTGAGGTCGGACACGGCGCGATTAGCGGCGGTGTTGACTGGAAACAGGAAAAGCTGACATCCAGCAGCACAACGAATTCTGATGTTTATAAACGTGATACCACGGGTCTTTACCTGACCGGGCAGCAGCAGATCGATACCGTCACGCTAGAAGCATCGGGTCGTGAAGACCACGATGAACAGTTTGGCTGGCACGGTACGTGGCAGACGGCTGCAGGTTGGGAATTTGTTGATGGTTACCGTGCAACGCTTTCTTATGGTACCAGTTTCCTCGCGCCGTCTCTGGGGCAGCAATTCGGTGCAACGCGTTATGCATCGCAATATTATTCAGGTATTGCAGCAAACCCGAATCTGAAACCGGAAGAGTCTAAACAGTGGGAAGCGGGAATTGATGGGATTACGGGACCGCTGGATTGGAAGATTTCAGCGTACCACTATGAAATTCAAAATCTGATCGATTATAAGACTACGGGCACTTTCAACCAGTATGTCAACGTGAAGTCGGCCACCATCAAAGGTCTGGAGTGGACCGGGAACATGACAACTGGCCCGGTAGAACACCACCTGACGTTGCAGTATGTTGATCCGCGTGACGATGAAACCAATCAGGTTCTTGCCCGCCGTGCGAAACAGCAGGTGAAGTATGAGGTAACCGGGCAGGTTTACAATCTCGGTTGGAATATTGCGTACCAATATATGGGTCAACGTTATGACAACGACTATGACGAGACAACAAACACCTCTAGTCGGGTTAAAGTGGGCGGTGTGAGTCTTTGGGATATCGGATTGTCATATCCGGTCACCTCACACCTGACAGTTCGTGGTAAAATCGCCAACCTGTTCGATAAAGATTACGAGACAGCATATGGCTACCAAACTGCAGGACGGGAATACACCTTGTCTGGCAGCTACACCTTCTAAACCACGTCCCACCGTCCTGGTCTTCGACTCCGGGGTCGGTGGGTTGTCGGTCTACGATGAGATCCGTCACCTTCTGCCGGATCTCCATTACATCTACGCTTTCGATAATGTCGCTTTCCCGTATGGGGAAAAGAGCGAAGAGTTTATCGTTGAACGCGTCCTTGAAATTGTCACCGCCGTACAGCAACGCTATCCATTAGCGCTTGCAGTTATCGCCTGTAATACGGCAAGCACGGTATCGCTGCCGGCGCTACGTGAGAAGTTCGCTTTCCCGGTTGTTGGCGTCGTGCCAGCCATCAAACCGGCGGCGCGTCTGTCGGCCAACCGTATTATTGGTCTGCTGGCAACGCGGGGAACGGTCAAGCGTCCTTATACACACGAGCTGATCGCCCGCTTTGCGGATGAATGCAAAATCGAAATGCTGGGTTCCGCCGAGCTGGTCGAGCTGGCGGAAGCGAAGCTGCACGGTGAACCGGTTTCGCTGGAAGAGCTGCGTCGTATTCTGCGCCCATGGCTGCGTATGCAAGAGCCGCCGGATACCGTTGTTCTGGGTTGCACCCATTTCCCTCTATTACAAGAGGAGCTTTTGCAGGTGCTGCCGGAAGGAACGCGCTTGGTTGATTCTGGCGCGGCAATTGCCCGTCGCACTGCCTGGCTACTTGAACATGAAGCACCGGATGCAAAATCCAGCGACGCGAATCAGGCTTATTGCATGGCGTTAACGAATGAGATTGAGCAACTTTTACCCGTTTTACAGCGTTATGGCTTTGAAACGCTCGAAAAACTGCCTGTTTCGGCCTGAATTGAGCAAAAAAGAGGCGGTTGAAAAGTTTTTTTAAAACAGGGGTTGTCAACGTCTCAGAACTCCCTATAATGCGCCACCACTGACACGGAACAACGGCAAACAAGCCGCCGGGTCAGCGAGGTTCTCCTGAGAACTTCGACAGAGAAAAGCGAAATTAAATGCTTGACTCTAAGGCGGGAAAGCGTAATATGCACATCCCGCGCCGCTGAGAAAGCGAAGCGGCACTGCTCTTTAACAATTTATCAGACAATCTGTGTGGGCACTCAAAGTGACATGGATTCTTAACGTCGCAAGACGAAAAATGAATACCAAGTCTCAACGAGTGAACATACGTAATTCATTACGAAGTTTAATTCATTGAGCATCAAACACTTTTAAATTGAAGAGTTTGATCATGGCTCAGATTGAACGCTGGCGGCAGGCCTAACACATGCAAGTCGAACGGTAACACAGAGAGCTTGCTCTTGGGTGACGAGTGGCGGACGGGTGAGTAATGTCTGGGAAACTGCCCGATGGAGGGGGATAACTACTGGAAACGGTAGCTAATACCGCATAACGTCGCAAGACCAAAGTGGGGGACCTTCGGGCCTCACACCATCGGATGTGCCCAGATGGGATTAGCTAGTAGGTGGGGTAATGGCTCACCTAGGCGACGATCCCTAGCTGGTCTGAGAGGATGACCAGCCACACTGGAACTGAGACACGGTCCAGACTCCTACGGGAGGCAGCAGTGGGGAATATTGCACAATGGGCGCAAGCCTGATGCAGCCATGCCGCGTGTATGAAGAAGGCCTTCGGGTTGTAAAGTACTTTCAGCGAGGAGGAAGGCATTAAGGTTAATAATCTTAG
>NZ_BCTM01000027.1 GCF_001571285.1 Kluyvera cryocrescens NBRC 102467
GCCAGAAAACAAATTGGTTATTAATGTTGAACATAATTCCGGCAATCGAGGCGCATAGCGCCCAGCCTACGCAACCAAACATGCGCGCGCGCCCAAATTCGAAGTGACTCCGGCGACTGGCCTTTTCAATATAGGCTTCAATCGCAGGGGCGCCGGCATTATAAATAAACCCGAGGTAAATACCGCCGACAATCGACCCCAGTAAAATATTGGTTTGTAATAATGGGCCAAATACGTAAATAAAGAACGGAGCAAACATCACCAGCATTCCGGTAATCACCCACAGTAGATGTTTACGTAGGCCGAGCTTATCAGAAAGCAAACCGAAAATTGGCTGGAATAGCAACGAAAACAGCGAAATACAAGCGAATATAATACCAGTGTCTCCTTTACTGATATGGTTTATATCGTGTAACCAGATCGGAAAGAAGGGGAAATAGGCACCCATAATGAAAAAGTAAAAGAAGAAGAAAAAACCAAACATCCAGAAATTAATATTTTTCCAGTAATACATGATGGACTTCCTTTAGCAGGATGCTGGCAGGGGGTAACCTGCCAGCTGATTATGGTTAACCCCAGATAAGCTGGTAGTGGTAGCGTCCGGCGCTCAGTAGATATTCTGGCGAAACAGAAGGGCTCCAGGAGTCGTCACCGCCTACGCCCATATGGAAGCCATCAATATTGAGCCAGGTCCCCGCTTCCGGTTGCAGCAGATGGCGATGGCTGGTCTCCATCAGTTGCTTCTGACCATAACGGCTGATGTTGAATTGGAAATCACCGCGCCAGGAGTGCTCGCCATAGCTCAGCTCGCGGGTGTGACAGCGTAGGCCGTTTTCACATGGGAAAACATATGGGGTATACATTGCGTCCAGTGGCTGATCCCAACGATCAACGCAGGCGGAGGAAAGTCGGTCCGGATAGTTTTCATGTGGGCCTAATCCCAGCCAGTTGACCCGCTCCGCTACCTGCGCAAGCTGACATGTCAGACCGATACGCGCCGGGTGCGGTGTGCCGCTGGCAACCTCAACATTCACGCTGATTTGCATCTCGCCTTGGTCGTCAATGCGGTACGTTTTGTGGCTGACAAACAGCGTCTCTCCGCGGTACTGCCACGAATGCGAGGTGGTAATGAGCACTGCGCTGGCCAGCGCGTCCGCCTCGCATTGCTGTAAGGTCGCCTCAAGCTGATAGTGGCCGGCGGCCTTCCAGCGCTCTACCCAGGCGTTAGGGTCAATGCGGGTTGATTCGCTTACGCCGATATCGTTGTCTAGCGGTGCGCGGGTAAACTGATCGACGAGCGGCGTCAACAGCTGTGCTTCTTCGCCAATCATGTACTGTGTGAGCAGGCCCAGTTGGCGGCTAAATTCCCAGCGTTTATTGCTGACGGTGATGCTATATCCGTCCTCACGAGTGGTGAGTTGGGGGGCGCGCCCGGCAGGTTTTGATCGCTGCACGCAGAGTTTCTTGCCAACCTTCCACTGCTGCCAGGCGCAAATATGTCCAGCCTCTGACCATGTGGTGGCCTGCGGTTGCTCGACGCGGACCGTCAGCCACAGCTCACCGACATCCTCTTGTTTCGGGAATTCGGGTAGGGTGATGATCTGTCGTCCTTGTGGAGAGATATTCAGCGTTGTCACGCCTGAAGCGAGCGGTTTCCCGTCCAGTGCGAGCGACCAGTGCAGCACTTCGTTATCGCTATGGCGGAACAGATATTCGCTGACAACTTCAATCTGGTATGTGGCTCCCGGCAACAATGCAAACTGGAAAAACTGCTGTTCATGCTTGGCTTCATACAATGCCGGGTGTGGCGTCCTGTCGGCGAAAACCAGCCCATTCATGCAGAACTGGCGATCGTTTGGTGTATCACCAAAATCGCCGCCGTAGGCTGACCAAGGATTGCCGTTCTCATCATATTTAATTAACGACTGATCCACCCAGTCCCAGACAAAGCCGCCCTGCAGGCGTGGATATTGACGGAATGCCTGCCAGTATTTGGCGAAACCGCCGAAACTGTTCCCCATGGCGTGAGCATATTCGCAGAGGATCAGCGGGCGTTGCTCGCCAGGTAATGACAACCATTTCTTGATTGACCATTTTGGTACCGCAGGGAAGGGCTGATCTTGATCGACACGCGCGTACATCGGACAGATGATGTCGGTGGCGGCAGTATTTGCTCCGCCGCCTTCGTATTGCACCGGCCGGGAGGGATCTTCTGACTTCAGCCAGCGATAGAGCGCATCGTGGTTGGCCCCATGGCCTGACTCGTTACCCAGTGACCAGATAATAATGCTCGGATGATTACGGTCACGTTGTACCATTCTGGTGACGCGCTGGCTCATGGCAGGTAGCCAGTCGGGATCGTCGGTCAGGCGATTCATTGGTACCATCCCGTGGGTCTCAATATTCGCTTCATCCACCACATACAGACCGTAACGATCGCACAGCGTGTACCACAGTGGGTGATTGGGATAATGAGAGCAGCGCACGGCGTTGAAGTTGTTCTGCTTCATCAGCACGATGTCCTGCACCATCGTTGCCTCGTCCATCACCTGGCCATTTACCGGGTGATGCTCATGACGGTTGGTGCCGCGTATCAACAACGGTTTACCATTCAACAGCAGTAGACCGTTTTCAATTCTGACCTGACGGAAGCCGACGTCACAGGCTTCTGCTTCTATCAGCACACCGTCCGCGGTGTGTAACTTCACCACGGCCCGATAAAGATTTGGCGTTTCCGCACTCCACAGCGCCGGTTCTTTAACATTCTGACGCAGGGTAATCCGGTCATGATAAGCACCACGCTCATCAATAATTTCACTGCCCAACGAGCCGGTGTTTTCACCGATTAACGTGTCGTTATCCCACAGCTGTACCGTCACGCGTAAATCATTACGCAGCTCACCGGCTACCCGAACTTGCGTTTCCAGAGCGGCACGGCTGAAGTCGTCATTAAAATGGGTGTTAATTCGCAGGTCACTGATATGCGTGGCGGGTTTATGTTGCAAAGAAACATCGCGGAAAATCCCGCTCATCCGCCACATATCCTGGTCTTCCAGATAGCTGCCATCGCTCCAGCGCAGCACCATGACCGCCAGGCGGTTTTCACCGCTAAGCAGATAATGACTGAGATCGAATTCAGACGGCAGGCGACTGTCTTGCCCGTAGCCCACCCAGCGTCCGTTACACCAAAGGTGGAACGCGGAGTTCACGCCGTCAAAAATGATCCGCGTCTGGCCTTCCTGAAGCCATGTGTCATCAATATTAAATGTGAGCGAGTAACAGCCTGTGGGGTTGTCAGCCGGGACAAACGGCGGATTAACCGGAATGGGATAAGTCACGTTGGTGTAAATAGGGGCATCATAACCGTCCATCTGCCAGTTGGAGGGGACGTTAATGGTATCTGCCTGAGGCAAGTCGCCGGTTAGCCAGCTTTCCGGAACGGCTTCAGGAGCGGCAAACCAGCTAAAGTTCCATTGCCCGTTCAGGCTGCGTTTTTGTGGTGATTCTCGTCTGGCATGAGCATCATCGGCATTTCGCCAGCTATAAAAAGGAGGATGTGCTTCCAGGCGGTTGAGCTGCGTTACGCCAGGGTTTTCCCAGTCGCGACGTTTCAGTACGGCGGCGAGTGATTCGGTGTTCGGGGACATATCTGTATCCTTATGGAAATTGTTATCCGCTCACAATTTTTGTTAAAATAGGGGCGTGGTGTTATTTCTGTAAAGGATGAGATGGGTAATAAGTGAACTCACTCACACAATTTTACGCGATCACTTTTTGGGTGAGAGCTGAGAGATCTGCCGGGCGAGCTGGATGAGTGAACTGGCTAAGGCTTCAGGAGAGGCCACGTGGGTATTGGGCGGACAAACTGTCTTACGTTGAATCAATGATACCGGCAGTAACTGATTGTTAGCGGCGGATTCAGCGTCAGAGAGTTGCAGCAGTTTGTCGACACTCGTTTTACCGAGCAGCGAAAAATCCTGTCTGATGGTGGTCAACGGCGGAATATAGCAGGCGCTATCCTCAGTATCATCGTAGCCAATAATTGAAATGTCGCTCGCTACGCGCAGACCGAACTCGCTGATTGCCCGCATCGCGCCAAGGGCCATCTGATCGTTCGCGACCAGCATCGCGGTTGGCAGGGTGCCGCTATTCAGTATCTGTAAGGTTTGCTGAAAACCGGACATCGCTCTCCAGTCTCCCTCTGCTTCTGCAACTGGCTGTAGTTGGTAATGCGCCAGATATTTATGCCAGCCTGCGAGCCTCAGTCGCGCCGAAACCGATGAGTGCGGCCCAGCCAGCAGCGCAATACGCTGATGCCCATGTTCGACCAGATGCTCAACCCCCAAACGCGCCCCTTCATCGTGGGAAAAAATCACGCTGTTAATAGGGAATTCGTCAGAAACGTCAAGAAACAGTACCGGTACGTTGCCACAACTTGCCGCAACGTCAAGAGCATCATTTTCATCGAGCGGATAGTTAACGATCAAACCGGTTACCCGTTGCGTCAGCAGGTTATGTACCGCGGCTTTACAGGCTTCCAGGCCGTTACGTTCCACCATCGCGATGACCACGCTTGCGCCTGAACTGTCGGCGCGCGATTTAATCGCCGCGACAATCTGTGACGGCGCATGTAGTGCAAGGTTGCTGGTGACAACGCCGATAAGCGGCGTCTGTTTTCCGGCCAACTGTTGTGCAACGCGGTTGGGAATGTAATTCAGTTCCGCCATTGCGGCTTCGACTTTTTCACGGGTTTTGGCGGAAACGTGGCGAGCCTGATTCACTACGCGAGAGACAGTCTGATAAGAGACTCCCGCATGGTCTGCAACATCGTATAGCGTTACCGGTTTCACACTCATTACCCCTGAATTCATCATGTTCTACGCGTTATGATGCCATATTCAGACGGATTTTTACCCTGTGTCACACCCAATATCGTCCACTTAAGCGAATGAATGAGGAGAAACACCGGGATTTGGATCCCGGTGGGACGCCAAACCCGGTGGTCGACCCGGGTATCTCAATCTTAAATGCACAACATCGGGCGTTACGTTGAAGGGGATTTAAGCCAAATCCTCGCCGTTACTGGCAATCACTTTTTTATACCACCAGAACGACTTCTTGCGTGTGCGCGTCAGCGTACCATTGCCCGCGTCGTCGCGATCGACGTAGACAAAGCCGTAGCGTTTACTCATCTCGCCGGTTGATGCGGCGACCAGGTCAATACAGCCCCAGGTGGTGTAGCCCATCACCGGAATACCATCCTCAATGGCGTCACCCATGGCGCGAATATGCTCACGCAGGTAGCTGATGCGATAGTCGTCATCGATCTGTCCGTTGGCATTCACCACGTCTTTGGCGCCCAGGCCATTTTCCACCAGGAACAGCGGTTTCTGGTAGCGGTCGTACATCATGTTCATGGTGATGCGCAGGCCCAGTGGATCGATACCCCATCCCCATTCGCTGGCCTCAATGTACGGGTTTTTCAGCGACTTAACGATATTGGCTGCGTTGGTATTGTTAGCGTTCATCTCTGCCGATGCGCAGCGCGAGGCGTAGTAGCTAAATGACACGAAATCGACGGTATGCTTCAGCGCCTCATCATCTCCTGGCTCTTTGGAGATGGTTACGCCTTTCTCGCGGAACACCCGCGCGGAATAGGCCGGATAAGCACCGCGCGCCTGTACGTCGATAAAGAACAGGTTTTCACGGTCTTTTTCCAACGCCGCCCATACGTCTTCCGGCTTGCAGGAATAGGGGTAGAAATTGCCGCCGGCCAACATACAGCCTACCTGGTTTTGCGGGTTCACCTCATGGGCGATTTGGGTCGCCAGCGCGCTCGCCACCAGCTCGTGGTGCGCCGCCTGATATTTCACCTGATCCTGATTTTCACCCTCTTCGAATACCAGCCCCGCGCCGGAGAACGGGCTGTGCAGCATGATGTTGATTTCGTTGAAGGTCAGCCAGTATTTCACCAGCCCGTCGAAGGCCTCAAAGCAAGTACGCGCATAGCGGGTGAAAAACTCCACCATTTTGCGGTTACGCCATGAACCATATTCGGTGACCAGATGCATCGGCACGTCGAAGTGACAGAGGGTCACCAGCGGTTCAATGCCGTATTTTTTGCATTCGCGGAACAGGTCACGATAGAAGGCGATGCCTTCTTCGTTTGGCGTCAGCTCATCGCCATTTGGATACAGACGGCTCCAGGCGATAGAGGTGCGAAATACGCTAAACCCCATCTCAGCCATCAGAGCAATATCCTCTTTGTAGCGATGATAGAAATCGATCGCCTGATGGCTTGGGTAGAACTCATCGTCACGTAGCGCAAAGCGCTTTTCCTGGCCGAGTTTAACCGGTAGGCGGTTGCTTCCGTGGGGGATCATATCCACGGTGGTCAGCCCTTTGCCGCCCTCAAGATAGGCCCCTTCGGCCTGGTTGGCGGCTAGCGCGCCGCCCCAGAGAAAGCCTTGCGGAAATGTCGACATGCGTTACCTCGCTTAAAATCAGGAAATTTGTGTGGCCGTGATGCCTGCGGGCTGAGTGGCCTGACGCTTGCGCGCCTCGGCGGCGGCATCCTCAAGCGGAATATCTTCAAAGCCCAGAATCAGCGTCAGCACGAATGACAGTACCACCGCCAGCGCCATCACGCCGAAGACCCAGACGATGGTCATTGGGTTTGATGGGTCGAAGAACTGCACGCTGGTGAACAGGCCAGGTGCGGCCATTGAATGGCTGGCAAGGCCGACGGCACCGGCAATACCGCCGCAGATAAAGCCGCTAATCAGGCTGGCAATCAGCGGGCGTTTAAGGCGAATGGCGACGCCGTAAAGCGCAGGTTCTGAAATACCGGCCAGAATGGCGGATGCAGCTGCGGCCAGCGCAGTCTGGCGCAATTCCGGGTTTTTGGTTTTCCACGCCACCGCCAGCGATGAGCCGCCGAGCGACAGATTGGCGCCAATTTCTGACGGCATCACCATCCCTTCTTTGCCGGTTTCGGCGATGGTCTGAATGATGGTAGGGGTAAAGACGCGGTGCATCCCGGTCATCACCAGCAGCGGCCATAGCGCGCCCATAATGGCGACGGACAGCCAGCCGAGATAGCCGTGAATGGTGTACACCAGCGCGGAGATAGCGCTACCGATCCAGATACCGATAGGGCCGATCAGCAGGATCGCCAGCGGCGCGGCAATCAGCACAATCAGCATCGGCTTGAGGAAATTCTTGGTCACCGCCGGGGTAATTTTATCGACCCAACGCTCGATGTATGACAAACACCAGGTCATCACCAGCGCCGGGATCACCGTATAGGTGTATTTCACCGCGGTCACCGGAATATAGGCGAACTCAACGTGCTCGCCCTGCGCGGCTTTGGCCATCAGCTCAATAAAGCTCGGGTGCACCAGCACCCCGGCGATAGCGATAGCCAGCGACATGTTGGTTTTGAATTTTACGGCCGCAGAAGCGGCGACCATCAGCGGCAGGAAGAAGAACGCGCCGTCGCCAATCACCGTCAGGATGGTTAGCGTCGGTGCGCCTTTTGGCAGCACGCCGGTCATTTCGAGGATCATCGCCAGCAGTTTGACCATCGATCCACCGATAATGGCGGGGATCAGCGGCGACATGGTGCCGATCAGCGCATCAAGGATCCCGGCGCCGATGCGTTTTAAGGTGAGTTTCGGTTTCCCAACCGGCGCAGCTGGCTGCATATCGCCCGGCAGCAGGCTTACCACTTCGCGGAAAGCTTGTGAGACGGTATTGCCGATAATCACCTGGCATTGATTGTCGTTACGTACCACGCCCATCACGCCGCTGATGCCTTTGAGGGTCGCGCTATCCACCAGCGTATCGTCTTTCAGCACGAAGCGAAGACGGGTCATGCAGTGGGTGACGGCGGTGATATTGTCCACGCCGCCCAGCGCGCCGACGACGGATTGCGCCAGAGCCGCATAATTTTTAGACATCGGATTTTATCCTGTTTTATCAGTAGGGTACTTTTCGTTCATTGTCGGGAATAGGCGCCAATGAAACGCTGTATAGGAAACCGGTTCCACATAATCATCTTGTGTTTATTTTGTGATCTCAAGATCTAAAGTTTGTTTTTAATTTATTCGTGAAACCGATCACACAAACCTGGCGGGGCTCACTTTGCGTTGTTTTCGCCGTTGCTGAAAATAGCCAAACGGTGAAGTACACTGCGGGCAAATGATTTTTTAAGGATAACCATCATGACGACGATGCTGGAGGTGGCGCGGCGGGCGGGCGTCTCGAAAGCCACCGTCTCCCGGGTGCTGTCGGGTAACGGCTACGTGAGCCAGGAGACCAAAGACCGGGTGTTTCTGGCGATTGAAGAGAGCGGCTATCGGCCGAATCTGCTGGCGCGCAATCTGGCCACCAAAAAAACCCAGACGCTAGGGCTGGTGGTGACCAACACGCTGTATCACGGCGTCTACTTCAGCGAGTTGCTGTTTCACGCCGCGAGCATGACGGAAGCGCAAGGGCGGCGGCTGATTCTGGCCGATGGGAAACACAGCGCGCAGGAAGAACGCGAGGCCATTCAGTATCTGCTCGACCTGCGCTGCGACGGCATCATTATTTATCCGCGCTTTTTAAGCGTCGACGAAATTGACGATATTATTCAACAGCAGCAACAGCCGGTGCTGGTGATTAACCGTCGGCTCCGACGCAACAGCAGCCACTGCGTTTATTGCGATCAGAAATCGGCCAGCCAGCAGGCGGTGGAAAAACTCATTGCCCGCGGCCATCGCGATATTGCCTTTATCACCGGTTCGCTGGATTCACCGACCGGCATTGAGCGTCTTTCCGGTTATAAAGACGCCTTAACAAAGCACGGCATTGCGATACGTGACGAACTGATTGTCGAAGGAAAATGGACTCCTGCCACCGGCGCTGCCGGCGTAGATATGCTGCGTGAACGGCAGGTCAGCTTTAGCGCGCTGGTTGCCAGCAACGACGATATGGCGGTGGGGGCCATCAAGCAGCTTCATGCCCATGGCGTTAGCGTTCCGCAGCAGGTGTCGGTGATTGGCTTTGATGATATTGCGCTGGCGCCCTATATGATCCCGGCACTATCCAGCGTGCGTATCCCGGTCACCGAGATGATTAAAGAGACCATCAACCGGCTTATTTTTATGCTCGATGGCGGTGACTTCAAGTATCAACAAACCTTCCCAGGCGAGCTTATCGAGCGCGATTCGATAGTCTCAGGCCCGCACGCCTAATCTCGTCAGCTGTCATCGTCATTAATGACGATGACAGCCATTCCAGCCGCCGCTTCTAAAAAATATCCTTAATAATCAGCTTAATAAAAGTTGGCTCGATTAATGCATTCTCCCGCACAATTCATTGTCATTGCTGGAGAAGTTGATGAACCGTTTCATCATTGCTGATGCGAGTAAATGTATTGGCTGCCGGACATGCGAAGTCGCATGTGTGGTTTCCCACCAGGAAGATCAGGACTGCGCAGCCCTGACGCCACAATCTTTCCTGCCGCGTATCCACGTTATTAAAGGGATGGATGTGTCCACCGCCACCGCTTGTCGCCAGTGCGAAGACGCCCCGTGCGCCAACGTCTGCCCGAACGGCGCGATTATCCGCGACAAAGGTTTTATTCACGTCATGCAGGAACGCTGCATCGGCTGTAAAACCTGCGTTGTGGCCTGCCCGTACGGCGCGATGGAAGTGGTGGTGCGTCCCGTTGTGCGTAACAGCGGTTCCGGGCTGAAAATCCGTGCGGAAAAAGCAGAAGCCAACAAGTGCGATCTGTGTTTCCACCGCGAAGCCGGCCCGGCCTGTATGGAAGCCTGCCCGACCCACGCGCTGTTCTGCGTTGACCGCGACAAGCTCGAACAGTTGAGCGCTGAGAAGCGCCGCCGTACCGCGCTGGACGTGGCGACGTCGATCTCTTTCTAAAATCCCTTAATTTCTCTTTTAACAGGTCTGTTACTGATGAAAAAAATCACGAGTGTATGCCCTTACTGTGGCGCGGGTTGTAAGCTGAAGCTGGTTGTCGATAACGGTAAAATTATCCGTGCCGAAGCCGCTGATGGTAAAACCAACCAAAACGAACTGTGTCTGAAAGGCTACTACGGCTGGGACTTCCTTAACGATACCAAGCTGCTGACGCCACGATTAACGCAGCCGATGATCCGCTATGAAAAGGGCGGCAAATTCACTCCCGTGAGCTGGGATGAGGCGATTCGCTACACCGCGAAACGTCTTGGCGATATCAAAGCCAAATTCGGGCCGCGCGCGATTATGACCACCGGGTCATCGCGCGGCACCGGCAATGAAACCAACTATGTGATGCAAAAATTTGCCCGCGGCGTGCTGCATACCAACAACGTCGACTGCTGTGCGCGCGTGTGCCACGGCCCGTCGGTGGCGGGGCTGCAGGATGTGCTGGGCAACGGCGCGATGAGTAACAGCATTGGCGATATCGAAAACTCGCGCTGCCTGCTGGTCTTTGGTTACAACTGTGCGGATTCGCACCCGATCGTGGCACGTCGCGTCATTAAGGCTAAAGACAAAGGGGCCAAAATTATCGTCTGCGACCCGCGGCGCATTGAAACTGCGCGTATCGCCGACCAGCATCTGCAAATGCGCAACGGCAGCAATATGGCGCTGGTGAACGCCTTCGCCCACGTGCTGCTGGAAGAAAATCTCTACGATCAGGAATACGTGGCGCGCTTTACCACCGGGCTTGATGAAATGCGCGAAGTGGTCAAAGACTACGCGCCGGAAGCGGTAGAACATCTGACCGGTATCCCGGCACAGCAAGTTCGTCAGGCGATGCGTACCTACGCCGCCGCACCGTCCGCCACCATCATGTGGGGGATGGGCGTCACCCAGTTTGGCCAGGCGGTTGACGTGGTGAAAGGGCTGGCAAGCCTGGCGCTGCTGACCGGTAATCTCGGTCGTGAAAGCGTCGGCGTTGGCCCGGTGCGTGGGCAAAACAACGTCCAGGGCGCATGCGACATGGGCGTGCTGCCAAACCAGTTCCCTGGCTATCAGGACGTGGTTGACCCCGCTGTCCGCGAGAAATTCGCCAACGCGTGGGGGATTGATGCCAGCCTGATGGACGACAAAGTCGGCGTGCGGATCACCGAAGTGCCGCATCTGGCGCTGGAAGGGAAGGTGAAAGCCTACTACATCATGGGGGAAGACCCGCTGCAAACCGAGGCCGACTTAGGGCTGGTGCGCAAAGGGTTTGAAGCGCTCGATTTTGTGGTGGTGCAGGACATCTTTATGACCAAAACCGCCGAGCAGGCGGACGTACTGCTGCCAGCTACCTCATGGGGCGAACATGGCGGCGTCTTTACCTGCGCCGACCGCGGCTTCCAGCGCTTTGAAAAGGCCATCGAACCAACCTACAACGTGAAGCGCGACTGGGAGATCATCAGCCTGTTGGCCAGCGAGATGGGCTACCCGATGCATTACGACGACAACCAGCAAATCTGGGACGAAATGCGCGAGCTGTGCCCGCTGTTCTACGGCGTCACCTATGAAAAAATGGGTGAGATGGGCCACGTGCAGTGGCCGTGTCCGACGCTCGACCATCCGGGTACGCAGTATCTGTATGAAGACAACCAGTTTGCGACGCCAGATGGTAAGGGACACCTGTTTGCCGCACCGTGGCGCGCCCCGGCTGAAATCCCGGATGCGGATTTCCCGCTGGTGCTCTGCACCGTGCGCGAAGTGGGCCACTACTCCTGTCGTTCAATGACCGGCAACTGTGCGGCGCTGCAATCGCTGGCTGATGAACCGGGCTTTGTGCAGATCAACCCAACGGATGCCGAACTGTTGAACATCCGCGACCAGCAGCTGGTGTGGGTCTCTTCACGCCGCGGTAAAGTCATTAGCCGCGCTAACGTCAGCGAACGTATCAACCATGGCAGCGTGTACATGACCTACCAATGGTGGATTGGCGCCTGCAACGAACTGACCCAGGATAACCTCGATCCGATCTCGAAAACGCCGGAAACCAAGTACTGCGCGGTGAAAGTGGAAGCGATTGACGATCAGAACTGGGCCGAAAACTATGCGCAAGAAAGCTATCAGTCGATGAAAACGCGGCTGAAAGTGGCGGTGCTCGGGTAAACAAATGCGTGCAAACGGTGTGCAGATTCGTATCTGCGGCAAAGTTCAGGGGGTGGGCTTCCGCCCCTTTGTCTGGCAACAGGCGAAGCGGCGCGAGCGTCTTGGTGATGTCTGTAATGACAGCGCCGGCGTGCTGCTGCGCCTGTACGGCGATGAGGTAGACTTCATCGCCGCGCTGTATCAGCACTGCCCGCCGCTTGCGCGCATTGATAGCACCCACGTCGAGCCCTATGATTGGCCGACGATCCCTACCGATTTTGTGATTCGCGAGAGCGGCGCCGGGGCGATGAGTACGCAAATCGTCCCCGACGCGGCAACGTGCCCCGCCTGTCTCGCGGAGATGAACGACCCTGGAGAGCGGCGCTACCGCTATCCGTTTATCAACTGCACCCACTGCGGGCCGCGCTTCACCATCATCAACGCCATGCCGTACGACCGGCCGCTGACGGTGATGGCGGCATTCCCGCTGTGTAAAAGCTGCGAAGCAGAATACCGCAATCCTGATGACCGACGTTTTCACGCCCAGCCGGTGGCCTGCGCTGAATGCGGCCCATGGCTCATGTGGCAAAGTGCTGAGCAAAAACTGCAAAAAGAGGCGGCGCTGCAGGCCGCTGTCGCCATGCTGGATGCAGGCGGGATCGTCGCCGTGAAAGGCATTGGCGGTTTCCATCTGGCCTGCGACGCGGGGAATCCGCAGGCGGTGGCCACACTTCGCGCCCGTAAACATCGCCCGGCCAAACCGCTGGCGGTGATGGTGCCCACTGCCGACGCGCTGCCGCTGGAGGCCGCGTCGCTCTTAACCACCCCTGCCGCACCGATTGTGCTGGTGGCGAAAAAAAACGTCTCCGGGCTTTGTGCAGAAATAGCGCCGGATCTGGTGGAAGTGGGGGTGATGCTTCCCGCGAATCCACTCCAGCATTTACTGATGCAGGCGCTGGGGCGCCCGCTGGTGATGACTTCCGGCAACCTGAGCGGTAAACCACCGGCGTTAACCAATCAACAGGCACTGCACGATCTCGCCGATATTGCCGACGGTTTTCTGCTGCACAATCGCGATATCGTCCAGCGCATGGATGACTCGGTGGTGCGGCAGAGCGGCGAAATGCTGCGCCGTTCCCGAGGCTATGTGCCGGATGCGCTGCCGCTACCGCCTGGTTTTCGTGACGTACCGCCGACGCTGTGTCTCGGCGCGGATATGAAAAATACCTTTAGCCTTGCGCGCGGCGACCAGGCGGTGGTCAGCCAGCATTTTGGCGATCTGACTGATGATGGCGTAGAAAGCCAATGGCAGCAGGCTCTGCGCCTGATGCAGGCAATCTATGACTTTACCCCACAGGCCGTGGTGGCCGATTTTCATGACGGCTATCGCTCGTCGCAATGGGCGCTGGCCAGCGGTCTGCCGGTTCAGCGCGTTCTGCATCACCACGCGCATATCGCCGCCTGCCTTGCCGAGCACGACTGGCCGCTGGACGGTGGCGAAGTGATTGCGATGGCGCTCGATGGTATTGGCATGGGGGAGTCCGGCGCATTGTGGGGCGGCGAGTGCTTGCGCGTGAGCTATCGTCACTGCGAACATCTCGGTGGGCTACCGGCGGTGGCGCTGCCGGGCGGCGATCTGGCGGCGCGTCAGCCGTGGCGCAACCTGTTGGCACAGTGCCTGGCGTTTGTTCCGAACTGGCAGGCTTTTGCCGAAACCCAAAGCGTGCAGCAAAAGAATTGGCCATTGCTAGCGCAGGCGATTTCGCGCGGAATAAACAGCCCGCGAGCCTCTTCGTGTGGCCGTCTGTTTGATGCGGTGGCCTGCACGCTGGGCTGCGCGCCGGAAACGCTGAGCTATGAAGGGGAGGCGGCCTGCCGTCTTGAGGCGCTCGCGGTTACCTGTCATAGCGTGGTTCATTCTGTAACGATGCCGGTTGTCGGCAATCATCTGGATCTGGCGACCTTCTGGCAACGCTGGCTAAGCTGGCAGGCTGCGGCCGCTGAAAAAGCGTGGGCCTTTCACGATGCGCTGGCGCGCGGTGTGGCCGATATGATGCGGGCGCATGCGCAACAGGCCGGCATTTCTACGCTCGCCTTTGGCGGCGGCGTGCTGCATAACGTGCTGCTGCGCGCTCGCCTCTCGCACTATTTATCCGATTTCACGTTGCTCTTTCCTAAGCGGTTACCCGCCGGTGATGGAGCGATTTCATTCGGGCAGGCGGTGATCGCCGCCGCCCGTAGTCAGGCGTAAGGAGTTCTCATGTTGTTCAATGCGCTTCGCCAGCAGCCGCGAGCTTCGCTGCTGGTGCTGGTTTTGCTGCTGGCGAATTTATTGGCCTGGGGCTGGGCGTGGCAGGCATTTGGTCATAACGGTGCGCTCATGGCCGCCAGCCTGCTGGCGTGGGGCTACGGCCTGCGCCATGCGGTGGATGCTGACCACATTGCGGCGATTGATAACGTCACCCGTAAAATGATGCAGCAGGGCAAGCGCCCGTTTGGCGTCGGAGCCTGGTTTTCGCTGGGGCACTCGTCGATTGTGGTGCTGGCGTCGGTGGCCATTGCCGCCACGGCGACCGCCTTCCAGCATAAGATGAGCTGGTTCCACGACACCGGCAGCATTATTGGCACCGCGGTGTCGGCGATATTTCTGCTGGCGATGGCGCTGGTGAACCTGATCATTTTACGCAGCGTGTGGCGCAGTTTCCAGGCGCTGAAAAAAGGGCAGCGCATCGATACGGACGCACCGGTTGCCGGAGGGCTGATGAGCGCGCTGTTTAGCCGCACTTTCCGCCTGATTGGCAAAAGCTGGCATATGTATCTGGTGGGTTTTCTGTTCGGTCTGGGTTTTGATACCGCCACCGAAATCGGCGTGCTGGGGATCTCGGCGGCCAGCGCGTCCAGCGGGATGTCGATGTGGTCGATTATGGTCTTCCCCGCGCTGTTTGCCAGCGGTATGGCGCTGGTGGATACCCTCGACAATATCCTGATGGTTGGCGCCTACGGTTGGGCGTTCAATAAGCCGCAGCGTAAGCTTTATTACAATATGACCATTACCGGGGCATCCGTGGTGGTGGCGCTGTTTATCGGTGGGCTGGAAGCGCTGGGGCTGATTATGGATAAGTTCGCCTTAACCGGCGGGCTGTGGAGCGACGTGGCGCTGCTGAGCGATAATCTTGGTAACGCGGGTTTTGTGGTGATTGGTCTGTTTGCATTGTGCTGGCTGGTGTCGATGGTCAACTACCGTTGGCGCAACTATGATGCGCTGGTCGTGCGTTAAGATTAGCGTCGGGGCCAGTACCGAACGCCAGGCAAAAAAAAGCCCCGGGGCAGCGGGGCAAACATGCGACTTTCGCGCTTCCTTGCGCATGAGGTTAAGTCAAACAGTGGACTGAGGGTTTACTGATTAACTGACCAGCGACTTCAATAAGCCAAAGGCCTCTTTCATTCTTTCTTCGCTGACCACGAAAGCCCGTAGCTGCTGGTTTTGGTCGTAGCCTTGCGCCAACATACCGTCGGCGCGGGTTTCAATGGCCCAGTTCAGATCCTGACGGCGGGTTTCGCCGGCCAGGTGCAGCGGCAGATCCGGCGTTTTCACCTTCACCAGCATATTCGGCAGCTTCAGCTCGCCGGACTGGCCGAGCAGATTTTTCGCCAGACACATGGCGCTCATCAAGATGGGCTGCAGGAACGGCATCACCGCGCCGTTGATCTCCGCGCAGTCGCCCAGGGCATAGATATGCGGATTGCTGGTTTGCAGCGTGCTATCGACTTTTACGCCGCGGTTAATCTCCAGACCCGCCATCCGCGCCAGCGCCGTTTCCGGGCGCAGGCCGGTGGCGGCAACCACCGCATCGACTTCCACGTGGCGGTCGCGGTCAAAGCTTGCGCGAATATCGGTCGTCGTCTGCTCCAGCCCTTGCAGCTGGCTTTTCAGCAACAGGTGAATGCCCATATCGGTCAGACGATGCTGCAGACGGCTGCTCACCTCTGGCGGCATGAGCGAAGCCAGCACGCTGGCGGAGTTATCCACCACGGTGACCGCTTTGCCGGCGCGGCAGAAGTCCATCGCCAGCTCGCTACCAATCAAACCGCCGCCGATAATCAGCACCCGTTTGGCATTGCGCAGCGTACTTTGCGCCGCGCCGAACTCCTGCTGGCTGTTGAGGGTCAGCATCAGCTCTTTGCCCGGTACCGGTGGCACGATGGCTGACGCACCGGTCGCCAGGACCAGCTTGTCGTAGTGCCATTGGTGGTTTTGGCTTTTGACCACCTGCGCCTCGGCGTCGATTCCAGTCACCCAGGTCTGTGGGAACAGATTCAGGTTGTACTGCTCGGCGAACTCACCGGCGGTTTGCAGGGTGAGGTCGGCGGCGGTTTGCCCGCGGCTGACGACGTGGCTTAAGTCCGGTTTGTTGTATTCGTCGATACTGTCGGCGGCGATGAGCGTCAATTTGACGCTCATATCCTGCTTACGGATATTTTTCACCAGTTGGCGGGCGGCGAAGCCCGAGCCAACGATCACGATGCCATGATTCATTTTGCCTCCGTTGCCATCACGTCGAAGACATCTTTGCCTAAGGAGCATTCCGGGCACAGGAAGTTGTCCGGGACTTCGCTCCACGGTGTACCTGGCTGGACGTCCTGGTTCGGTTCACCTTTCGCTGGGTCATAAACCCATTGGCAAACGCTGCACTGCATGCTGGGGCCGAGGTCGGCGGCGGCGGCACAGGCGCAGGCGTCTTTTGCTGAGTCAGTTTTCGCCGTCGCTTCCGGCAGCAGTGCCAGCGCCCACTGGCGGGCAATTTCACGGCCGTGCTGGCGACAGACTTCCAGCGCATCCAGATCCGGGCGCCATTTGGCTTTCAGGCTCAGAGACATTTCAAAACCGGCATCCTGCAGACGGGTGGACAGACGGTCTACCGCACCGCCGCTCCAGCCGTGGGAGCCAAAGGCGCTGGCGCGTTTATTCCGAAAGCGCAGGCCGGTCATCTCTTCTACCAGGCCGGCGATTTTCGGCATCATCACGTTATTCATGGTTGAGGTGCCGACCAGCACGCCTTTCGAGCGGAACACGTTGGTCAGAATTTCATTTTTATCGCTGCGGGCGACGTTGAAGATTTTCACCGCCACGTTCGGGTCGACTTCGTTGATGCCCTGAGCAATCGCATCCGCCATCATGCGGGTGTTGTTGGACATGGTGTCGTAGAAAATAGTGATGCGGTCTTCCTGATAGTCGGCGGCCCATTTCAGGTACAGCTCAACGATCTGGGTTGGGTTTTCACGCCATACCACGCCGTGCGAAGTGGCAATCATATCGACCGGCAGGTTAAAGCCGAGGATCTCAGTAATTTTTGGCGTCACCAGACGGCTAAAGGGCGTCAGGATGTTGGCGTAGTAGCGCTGGCATTGTTCGAACAGTTCGGTCTGGTCAACTTCGTCGTTGAACAGGCGTTCATCGCAGTAGTGCTGGCCGAAGGCATCGTTACTGAACAGGACCGCATCGCCGGTCATGTAGGTCATCATGCTATCAGGCCAGTGCAGCATTGGCGTTTCAACGAAGATCAGCTGTTTGCCGTTACCGATATCCAGCGAGTCGCCGGTTTTCACCACGTGGAAGTTCCATTCCGGGTGATGGTGATGACCGTTGATGGAGTCAATGGCGTTGGCCGTGCAGTAAATTGGCGTATCCGGGATCTGCGCCATCAGTTCGGTCAGCGCACCGGCGTGGTCTTCTTCCGCGTGGTTAATGATGATGTAGTCGATATCGGCGAGGTCGATTTCACCGCGCAGGTTTTGCACGAATTCACGGCTGAACTTATGATCGACGGTATCGATCAGAACGTTTTTCTCTTCACGGATAAGGTAGCTGTTGTAGCTGCTGCCGCGCAGCGTTTTATATTCGGTACCGTGGAAATCACGCACTTCCCAGTCACGTTGGCCAACCCAATGAATGTTATTTTTAACCAGAATAGACATAGCAACCTCAATAATTAATTCAGCGTTTTTCAAAAAAGATGTTTTGCTTATTGCAGGCTGCGTGCCAACTTTTTAATTAATTGATTTATATGAAATTAATAAATTACACCTCTTTATTGTTAGTCAAAATGACTATGCTTGATATTGTCAATATGACATCATGTATTGTCAAAATGACTGTGAGGTTGCCATGAGCTTTTCCGTTGACGTGCTGGCAGGCATCGCCATTGAATTACAGCGCGGTGTAGGCCATCAGGACCGCTTTCAGCGGCTGATCACCACGCTGCGCCAGGTGCTGGAGTGCGATGCATCGGCGCTGCTGCGCTATGACGCGCGGCAGTTTATTCCGCTGGCGATTGATGGGCTGGCCAAAGATGTGCTCGGCAGGCGCTTTACGCTGGAAGGGCACCCGCGTCTGGAGGCCATCGCCCGCGCCGGCGACGTGGTGCGTTTCCCCGCCGACAGCGATTTACCTGATCCCTACGATGGCTTGATACCCGGCCAGGAGAGCTTAAAAGTCCACGCCTGTATCGGCCTGCCGCTGTTTGCTGGCCAAAATTTAATTGGCGCGCTGACCCTCGACGGTATGTCGCCGGATCAGTTTGATGTCTTTAGCAACGAAGAGCTGCGGCTGATTGCCGCGCTGGCGGCGGGGGCGTTGAGTAATGCGCTACTGATCGAGCAACTGGAAAGCCAGAACATGCTGCCCGGTTCGGCGAGCGACTTTGAACAGGTCAAAGAGACGCAGATGATTGGCCTGTCGCCGGGCATGATGCAGCTGAAAAAAGAGATTGAGATTGTTGCAGCCTCTGATCTGAACGTGCTGATTAGCGGCGAAACCGGCACCGGCAAAGAGCTGGTGGCAAAAGCGATTCATGAAGGTTCGCCGCGCGCGGTCAGCCCGCTGGTGTACCTGAACTGCGCCGCGCTGCCGGAAAGCGTGGCCGAAAGCGAGCTGTTTGGCCACGTAAAGGGCGCGTTTACCGGTGCCATCAGCAACCGTAGCGGCAAGTTTGAAATGGCGGATAACGGTACGCTGTTCCTTGATGAGATTGGCGAGCTGTCGCTGGCGCTGCAGGCCAAGCTGCTGCGCGTTTTACAGTATGGCGATATTCAGCGCGTGGGCGACGATCGCAGCCTGCGCGTGGACGTTAGGGTGTTGGCTGCCACCAACCGTGACCTGCGTGATGAAGTGCTGGCGGGTAATTTCCGCGCTGACCTGTTCCATCGTCTCAGCGTATTTCCGCTGTTCGTGCCGCCGCTGCGGGAGCGTGGTGACGATGTAGTGCTGTTGGCGGGCTATTTCTGCGAGCAGTGTCGGCTGCGTCTTGGGCTGTCGCGCGTGGTGCTAAGTACGGCCGCGCGGGCGCATCTGCAACACTACGGCTGGCCGGGAAATGTGCGTGAGCTGGAACATGCCGTGCACCGCGCGGTGGTTCTGGCGCGGGCGGCCCGCAGCAGTGGGGAAGTGGTGCTGGAAGTGCAGCACTTTGCGTTTCAGGAGGGGGTAATGAGTACGGCGGTTGCCGAAATACCCGCGTCAACGCCCATCGCGGCGGTCAGCAATCTGCGCGAAGCCACTGAGCATTTTCAGCGGGAGATGATCCGCAATGCGCTGGAGACGCATCAGCATAATTGGGCGGCTAGCGCGCGGTCGCTGGAGACAGACGTCGCCAACCTGCATAGGTTGGCGAAGCGTCTGGGGCTAAAGGATTAAAGGATTAAAGGATCCCTGCCTGGTAGAAGCTCTGCAGGTTAATGGCACCGACCAAACGGTGGTTTTCATCGACCACCGGCGCGGCGCTGATTTTCAGCTTCATCAGCTGTTCTTTGGCATCAATGGCGCGCGCCTGATCGTTAAGCGTCACGCCGCCTTTGGTCATCGCTGCAGTCACGATGTCCGCCAGCGTGCCACCGCTGACCAGCCAGCGACGCAGGTCGCCGTCGGTAAAGATCCCCTGCACCTGAGACTGGTCGTCACAGACGGCGACCATGCCCATCCCGGTCCGGCTCAATTCCATCATCGCATCCATAATGCTAGCGTGGATGGTCACCTGCGGAATATCGTCACCCTGACGCATCAGATGATGCACGCGGTTTAATAGACGGGCACCGAGTGCGCCAGCCGGGTGAGAGCGGGCAAAATCTTCTTCATTGAAGCCGCGCGCCTGCATCACGGCAATCGCCAGCGCGTCACCCATCATCAGCGTGTTGACGGTGCTGGAGGTTGGGGCCAGGTGCATCGGACAGGCTTCACGCTCAACGGCGATATCCAGCACGGCGTCTGCTGCCAGCGCCAGTGGCGAGTTGGCTTTGCCGGTCATCGCCAGCAGTACGACAGATTTCTCTTTCAGGCGCGGAATAATGTGGTCCAACTCTTTGGCACCGCCGGAGTACGAGATAAACAGCATCACGTCGCGGCTTTCTACCATCCCTAAGTCACCGTGTAGCGCTTCTGCGGGGTGGACAAAGAAGGCGGGTGTGCCGGTGCTGGCGAAGGTGGCCGCCAGCTTTTTGCCAATATGGCCGGATTTGCCCATGCCGGATACGATCAGTTTGCCTTTGCAGTTTAGTACGGCGTTGGCCGCCTGAACAAAGGTCTCGTCAAGACGGTCGGGTAGGCTGCTAGCTTCCTGCAGTTCCAGTAACAGGGCCTTACGCCCGGCCTCTAACAAAAAATCACTCATCACTTTCTCCGATAATTAGCGCGTCAAACGGTCCAGTTTTGCGCCGCGATAATAAAGCATTACGCCGTATCAGAGTATCGATTGCATCATGGATAGCGTCTGTGCAGAGTTTTTTTTCCCATGAGCTCTTCCAGTGCTTCCTTGTGTAGAGGCGGATGCTTTACCATATTTAACTCTTGCTGATATTGTTAAATGGAAGTCTCATGTTGAAGCGTCGCGTTCTGGCTTTACTCCCCCTGTGTGTCCTGCTCGCTGCCTGTAGCAGCAAGCCGAAAACGGCTGAATCACCGGCAACTACCTCCGGCGGTTTTCTTCTTGAACCCCAGCATAATGCGTTGATTCCGACCGGGGATTTTGCCAACAACCCGGCGGCAGAGCAGTTCATCGATAAGATGGTGAGCAAGCATGGATTTGACCGACAGCAGCTGCACGAAATCCTCTCGCAGGCGAAGCGTCTGGATTACGTTTTACGTCTGATGGACCGACAGGCGCCGACCGGCCTGCCGCCAACTGGCCCGAACGGTGCCTGGCTGCGCTATCGCAAACAGTTTATTACGCCGGATAACGTGCAGAACGGCGTGGCGTTCTGGAACCAGCATCAGGCCGCATTGCAGCGCGCCCAGCAGGTTTATGGCGTGCCGCCGGAAATTATCGTCGGGATTATCGGCGTAGAAACGCGCTGGGGGCGCGTGATGGGGAAAACGCGTATTCTTGATGCGTTGGCGACGCTTTCCTTCAACTATCCGCGTCGTGCTGAGTATTTCTCCGGCGAGCTGGAAACGTTCCTGCTGATGGCGCGTGATGAAAAAGATGACCCGCTGGATCTGAAAGGTTCTTTCGCCGGGGCGATGGGCTATGGTCAGTTCATGCCGTCGTCCTATCGACAGTATGCGGTTGATTTCAATGGTGATGGACACATCAACCTGTGGGATCCGGAAGATGCCATCGGCAGCGTAGCGAACTACTTCAAACAGCACGGCTGGGTGAGCGGTGATACAGTGGCGGTGCAGGCGATGGGCCAGGCTCCAGGGCTGGAGAACGGCTTCAAAACTAAATACAGCGTGTCGCAGTTGGCAGCAGCGGGGTTAACGCCGATGCAGTCTTTAGGCAATCACCAGCAAGCCAGCCTGCTTCGGCTGGATGTCGGCACTGGATACCAGTACTGGTACGGCCTGCCAAACTTCTACACCATCACCCGTTACAACCATAGCACTCATTACGCGATGGCGGTCTGGCAGCTGGGGCTGTCGGTAGCGCAGGCTCGCGGTCAGTAATACCTTTCCCAAGGCATCCCTTCATCCCGAGGGATGCCTGTAACATTTTGCATCATTTCCTGCCGTTTACATCTTAGCGCTAATCTCATATTGTTATGTTATAACATTAGATAATGAGGCGAAGATGTTCACTTCTGTTTTTATGGCGTCTGCTTGGGCACGGCTGGCGCTGTCCTGCGCATTGCTGTTGCTGCTGTGGTTGGCTGTCTGGTGGGCGGTAGCGCTACCATGATTGAACTGGACAACCTGGTGGCAGGCTATGAGGGCATAGCAATTACGCCATCGCTGAGCGGCACAATCCCCAAAGGCAGTATGACGGCGATTGTCGGCCTGAACGGCTGCGGCAAATCTACATTGTTAAAAACGTTGGCGGGTTTTATCCCTCCGGTCAGCGGTGTTGTCCGCTGGACGCCGTCGCGGCCAGCGATCGGTTGGCTGGCGCAGCGCCACTCGCTGGAGTCGCAGTTTCCGCTGACGGTGCTGGATGTGGTGAGTCAGGGGGCGTGGCCGCGAGTTTCGCTGCTGCGCGGTCTGCGCGGTGATGTCCGTGAGCGTATTCATACCGCGCTGGTGAGGGTCGGGCTGGCCACGCTGGCGAAAGCGCCGATAGAAGCGCTCTCCGGCGGCCAGTTTCAGCGCATGCTCTTTGCCCGCGTATTGGTGCAGCGGGCGCCGCTGGTGATGCTCGATGAACCGTTCACTGGCATTGATGAAGCGACCAGCCATGACCTGATGGCGGTGATTCAGGAGATGCATCAGCAGGGGCAAACCGTGCTGGCAGTGCTGCACGACAACCAACGCGTGGCCGATTTTTTCCCGGAAACGCTGCTGTTGACGCCAAACAACGCCTGTTGGGGGCATACGACCGATGTCCTTCCCGCCTTTCAATCCGTGAGGCTGGCATGATTTGGCATACCTTCTTTCAGCCGTTTATTGAGTTCGGTTTCATGCGTCGGGCGCTGGTGGTCTGCCTCGCGCTTTCGCTGAGCACCACCATCCTCGGTGTCTTTTTACTGCTGCGACGAATGAGCCTGATGGGGGATGCGCTGTCGCACGCGATTTTACCTGGGGTTGCTGTGGGCTACCTGGTGAATGGCATGTCGCTGCTGGCAATGACCGTTGGCGGGTTTATTGCCGGCATCATCGTTGCGCTGGTGGCGGGATGGGTAAGCCGACGCACGCCGCTAAAAGAGGATGCCAGCTTTGCCGGATTCTATCTTGGTTCATTGGCGCTGGGCGTCACGCTGGTTTCTTTGCGTGGCTCCAGCGTTGATCTCCTGCATCTGCTGTTCGGCTCGATTCTGGCGGTGGATAACGACGCGACGCTGTTTGTCGCGGGAGTTGCTAGCCTCACGCTCATCTGTATTGCGCTGTTTTACCGTGGCCTGGTGAGTGAGGCGTTTGACAGCGACTGGCTACAGGTCAATGCGCGCTGGCTCCCCGCGGTATTGCACGGCCTGTTTCTGGCGCTGCTGGTGCTTAACCTGGTGGCAGGGTTTCAAGTGCTGGGCACGCTGATGGCGGTGGGAGTGATGATGTTGCCTGCTATTGCAGCGCGCTGTTGGGCGCGAACGTTGCCCGCCATTTTACTGCTGGCGGCGGGGATTGGCAGCATCTGTGCGTGGCTGGGTTTGAGCCTGTCTTGGGCTGCGAATCTGCCTGCCGGGCCTTCCATCGTTCTCACCGCCAGCGGCATCTTTTTTGTTTCGGTATTTTTTGGCACGCATAGCCGGCTGACCGTTGGCTGGCGCAAATTAATGGGATGAGGGGAAAGTGATGAAACGTAGTGGAATTTTTCTGGCGCTGGCGTTAGGCCTGGCCGCGCAGGGGGCTATGGCAAAAACGCTTAACATCGTTAGCAGTTTTTCGGTGTTGGGTGACATGGTGCAGCAGGTGGGCGGTGAACACGTGCATGTGGATACGCTTGTTGGACCGGATGGCGACCCGCACACGTTCGAGCCGTCTCCTAAAGATAGCGCGCTGCTCAGCAAAGCAGATGTGGTGGTGGTGAATGGTCTGGGGCTGGAGGGATGGCTGGATAGACTGATTAAGGCGTCCGGATTCAAGGGCGAGCTGGTTGTGGCCTCCACCGGGGTGAAAACCCATACGCTGGATGAAGACGGAAAAACGGTGACTGACCCGCACGCCTGGAACAGCGCGGCAAACGGTGCGCTGTATGCGCAGAATATCCTCAATGGACTGGTGAAGGCTGACCCGCAGGATAGCGCGGCGCTGAAAGCCACCGGTGAGCGCTATATCGGTCAGCTCAATGAAGTCGACGGTTGGGCAAAAAAACAGTTTGACGGTATTCCTCAGGCTAAACGGAAAGTGCTGACCAGCCATGATGCATTTGGCTACTTCTCTCGTGCCTATGGGGTGACCTTCCTCGCGCCGCAGGGGCTGTCGTCGGAAAGCGAAGCCAGCGCCGCGCAGGTGGCTGCGCTTATCAAGCAGATTAAAGCCGATGGTGTGCATACCTGGTTTATGGAGAATCAGCTCGATCCGCGCCTGGTGAAGCAAATCGCTACGGCAACGGGGTCGCAACCGGGTGGGGAACTGTATCCGGAAGCGCTGTCGAAAGCGGGCGGCGTAGCGGATAGCTACGTGAAGATGCTACGTCATAACGTTGAGCTGATTGCTGCCAGCATGCGCTAAAATAACCGGCCCGTTGGGCCGGTTTTACTATTGTATATGCTGTCGAGATTGCAACGCTTTGATGGTTTTGCTCTGCTTTATGCCCATGACCAGACTGCTTATGCCGAGCAGGGTCTCAATGCCTTCATACAGCATATAAAATGGCCGGGTAAACAGATGCAGGACAACGGTCAGTAATATACAGATGCCGCAGGCGATTAAAATGCGGCGTAGCCGTATGGCCTTATTGAGTTCGCTGGAGCCGATCGCGGTTCTAACCATTCCTGATAACCTCGTGGAGAAGTCTTCCTTGTGTCATCCGATTGTGTCACTCGCGCAAGCGGGCAGCTATCCGAAAAAGCAGACTTTGCGCATCGCCGTCATTTTCTGAACCCCTCTCGTAAAATTGTTATCCCGTCCCCATATCTCCCCTGAAAGTGCTATCTTTGATGGCCTCTTTATCTGGCGAAAGCGGAGTGATAATGACAGATTCCGAATTAATGCAGCTGAGCGAGCAGGTTGGTCTGGCGCTAAAGGCGCGTGGCGCAACGATGACCACCGCAGAGTCCTGCACCGGCGGATGGATTGCGAAAACCATCACCGACATTGCCGGGAGCTCTGCATGGTTTGAACGCGGCTTTGTGACCTACAGCAACGAAGCCAAAGCGCAGATGATCGGCGTTCGGGAAGTGACGCTTGAACAGCACGGCGCGGTAAGTGAACCGGTGGTGGTTGAGATGGCGATTGGCGCGCTGCGTGCGGCACGTGCTGATTATGCGGTTTCGGTCAGCGGTATTGCTGGGCCTGACGGCGGCAGCGCAGAAAAGCCGGTGGGAACCGTGTGGTTTGGCGTCGCCAGCGCCAATGGGCAGGGCGTAACCCAGCGTGAATGTTTCACCGGAGACCGGGAATCGGTGCGCCGACAGGCGACCGCCTATGCGCTAAATCTTCTCTGGCAACAATTTCTACAAAACACTTGATACTGTATGACCATACAGTATAATTGCCTTAACAGAACAGAATTCACTATCCGGTAACACCCGGTATGACAGGAGTAATAATGGCTATCGACGAAAACAAACAGAAAGCGTTGGCGGCAGCGCTGGGCCAGATCGAAAAGCAATTCGGTAAAGGCTCCATCATGCGTCTGGGTGAAGACCGCTCCATGGATGTGGAAACTATCTCCACCGGTTCGCTTTCACTGGATATCGCGCTGGGTGCAGGCGGCCTGCCAATGGGGCGTATCGTCGAAATCTACGGGCCAGAATCCTCCGGTAAAACGACTCTGACGCTGCAGGTTATCGCCGCGGCACAGCGTGAAGGTAAAACCTGTGCGTTTATCGATGCCGAACACGCGTTGGACCCGGTTTATGCACGCAAGCTAGGCGTCGATATCGACAACCTGCTGTGTTCTCAGCCAGATACGGGCGAACAGGCTCTGGAAATCTGTGACGCGTTGGCGCGTTCAGGCGCCGTAGACGTTATCGTTGTTGACTCCGTTGCGGCACTGACGCCAAAAGCGGAAATTGAAGGCGAAATCGGCGATTCTCACATGGGTCTTGCGGCACGTATGATGAGCCAGGCAATGCGTAAACTGGCCGGTAACCTGAAACAGTCCAACACGCTGCTGATCTTCATCAACCAGATCCGTATGAAAATTGGCGTGATGTTCGGTAACCCGGAAACCACCACCGGCGGTAACGCGCTGAAATTCTATGCCTCTGTTCGTCTGGATATCCGTCGTATTGGCGCGGTGAAAGAGGGCGACAACGTTGTCGGCAGCGAAACCCGCGTGAAGGTTGTGAAGAACAAAATTGCGGCTCCGTTCAAACAGGCTGAATTCCAGATTCTTTACGGCGAAGGTATCAACTTCCTCGGTGAGCTGGTCGATCTGGGCGTGAAAGAGAAGCTGATTGAAAAAGCAGGCGCCTGGTACAGCTACAACGGCGACAAAATTGGTCAGGGTAAAGCGAACGCTATCACCTGGCTCAAAGAGAACCCGGCTGCGGCGAAAGAAATTGAGAAGAAAGTGCGCGAACTGCTGCTCAATAACCAGGACTCTACGCCGGACTTCGTTGTTGATAACAACAGCGTTGAAGAAACCAAAGAAGACTTCTGATAATCTCGAAAGTCAGAATTAAACGAAGGGCTGCTTATGCAGCCCTTTTGCTTTTATCACTACGGCAGGAAGAGAATGACTGACAATACCCCGCGCCGTTCTGCCTATGCTCGTCTGTTAGATCGCGCTATCCGCATTCTGGCAATGCGCGATCACAGCGAACAGGAGCTGCGACGTAAGCTAACTGCCCCGGTAATGGGGAAGAATGGTCCGGAACCCATCGATGCGCCGCCAGAGGACGTTGAAAATGTTGTCGCATGGTGTTTTGAAAACCGCTATCTCGACGATAGCCGCTTTGTGCAGCAATTTATGGCTGGACGTAGCCGTAAGGGATACGGGCCTGCGCGTATTCGTCAGGAGCTAGGACAAAAGGGTATTGCGCGTGAGGCCATTGAGCAGGCAATGCGCGAGTGCGAAATTGACTGGGTGCAACTGGCTCGTGACCAGGCGTTACGAAAATACGGTGACCCGCTGCCAACCGTCTTTGCGGAAAAGGTTAAAATCCAGCGCTTTTTGCTCTACCGCGGCTATCTGATGGAAGATATCCAGGAAATATGGCGAAATTTTGCGGATTGACCGCACGGGGGATTTTACTTCCCTTTAAAGAAAACTTATCTTATTCCCACTTTTTCCGTCCGGGGCGGGGTGTTTTTACAGCACCTCGCCTCTGCGACGAATATCCCTTAGCTTGATTTCAGGATAATTATGAGCAAGAGCACCGCTGAGATCCGTCAGGCGTTTCTCGACTTTTTCCAAAGTAAAGGCCATCAGGTAGTCGATAGCAGCTCCCTGGTGCCGAATAACGACCCTACTCTGCTGTTTACCAATGCCGGGATGAACCAGTTCAAGGACGTGTTCCTTGGCCTCGACAAGCGTAATTATTCGCGCGCGACCACCGCGCAGCGTTGCGTGCGTGCAGGCGGTAAGCACAATGACCTGGAAAACGTCGGTTATACCGCACGCCACCACACCTTCTTCGAAATGCTGGGTAACTTCAGCTTCGGTGACTACTTCAAACACGATGCAATCCAGTACGCATGGGAACTGCTGACCGGTGAGAACTGGTTTGCGCTGCCGAAAGAGCGTCTGTGGGTCACCGTATACGAAACCGATGATGAAGCTTATGAAATCTGGGAAAAAGAAGTTGGTATCCCACGTGAGCGCATTATCCGCATCGGCGACAACAAAGGCGCGCCGTTCGCCTCTGATAACTTCTGGCAGATGGGTGACACTGGCCCATGCGGCCCGTGCACCGAAATTTTCTACGATCACGGCGACCACATCTGGGGTGGCCCTCCGGGAACACCAGAAGAAGATGGCGATCGCTACATTGAGATCTGGAATATCGTCTTCATGCAGTTCAACCGTCAGGCTGACGGCACTATGGAACCGCTGCCGAAGCCGTCCGTAGATACCGGCATGGGCTTAGAGCGTATTACTGCTGTTCTGCAGCACGTTAACTCTAACTATGAAATCGACCTGTTCCGTAAGCTTATCGACGCTGTCGCTAAAGTCACTGGCGCAACCGATCTGGGGAATAAATCCCTGCGCGTTATCGCGGACCATATTCGTTCCTGTGCGTTCCTGATTGCCGATGGCGTTATGCCATCAAACGAAAGCCGCGGCTACGTGCTGCGCCGCATCATTCGTCGCGCAATCCGCCACGGCAACATGCTGGGCGCGAAAGAGACCTTCTTCTACAAGCTGGTTGGCCCGCTGATTGACGTGATGGGTTCCGCTGGCGAAGAGTTGAAACGCCAGCAGGCGCAGGTTGAGCAGGTTCTGAAAACGGAAGAAGAGCAATTTGCTCGTACTCTGGAGCGCGGGTTGGCGCTGCTTGATGAAGAGCTGTCTAAGCTTTCCGGCGATACGCTGGACGGTGAAACTGCATTCCGTCTGTACGATACCTACGGCTTCCCGGTTGACCTGACGGCGGACGTTTGCCGTGAACGCAACATCAAGGTCGACGAAGCAGGCTTTGAAGCCGCAATGGAAGAACAGCGCCGTCGTGCGCGTGAATCCAGCGGTTTTGGCGCTGACTACAACGCAATGATCCGCGTTGACGGTGCTTCTGAATTTAAAGGCTACGACCACCTGGAACTGAACGGCAAAGTCACTGCGCTGTTTGTTGACGGTAAAGCGGTCGACTCTATCGCTGCCGGTCAGGAAGCGGTTGTTGTTCTGGACCAGACGCCATTCTACGCGGAATCCGGTGGTCAGGTTGGCGATAAAGGTGAACTGAAAGGCGCTGGCTTTAGCTTTGCGGTCAGCGACACCCAGAAATACGGCCAGGCAATCGGGCATCTCGGTAAGCTGTCTAACGGCGCGCTGAAGGTGGGTGATGCAGTACAGGCAGATGTGGATGATACACGCCGCGCCCGTATTCGTCTGAACCACTCGGCAACCCACCTGATGCACGCGGCGCTGCGCCAGGTTCTGGGCACGCACGTGGCACAGAAGGGCTCGCTGGTTAACGACAAAATCCTGCGCTTCGACTTCTCTCATAACGAAGCCATGAAAGCGGAAGAAATTCGCGAGGTTGAAGATTTGGTCAACGCCCAGATCCGTCGCAACCTGCCAATCGAAACCAACATCATGGATCTCGAAGCGGCGAAAGCGAAGGGCGCAATGGCGCTGTTCGGCGAGAAATACGATGACCACGTGCGCGTACTGAGCATGGGCGACTTCTCAACCGAGCTGTGCGGCGGTACCCACGCCTCACGTACCGGTGATATCGGTCTGTTCCGTATCGTGTCCGAGTCCGGTACGGCGGCAGGTGTGCGTCGTATCGAAGCGGTAACCGGTGAAGGCGCAATTGCCACTCTGCACGCACAAAGCGATCGTTTAAGCGACATTGCTCAGCTGCTGAAAGGCGATAGCCACAACGTCACCGAAAAAGTGCGTAGCGTTATTGAACGTACTCGTCAGCTGGAAAAAGAGCTGCAGCAGCTGAAAGAGCAGGCGGCGGCCCAGGAAAGTGCGAATCTTTCCAGCAAAGCTGAGACGATCAATGGCGTGAATCTGCTGGTGAGCGAGCTTGCAGGCGTTGAGCCTAAAATGCTGCGTACCATGGTTGACGATCTGAAGAACCAGTTGGGTTCTGCGATTATCGTCCTCGCAACGGTAGATGAAGGTAAGGTTTCTCTGATTGCAGGCGTGTCTAAGGATGTGACCGACCGTGTGAAAGCAGGGGAGCTGATTGGTATGGTCGCCCAGCAGGTGGGTGGTAAAGGGGGCGGTCGTCCGGATATGGCGCAAGCTGGCGGTACCGACGCGTCTGCTCTCCCTGCTGCATTGGCCAGCGTGAAAGGCTGGGTAAGCGCTAAATTGTAATAACGATAACTGCATGCGGGCGCCTTAACGTTATATGTTACGGCGCCTTGCATATGCGGTACTGATAACGATAAAGTCAGGTTGAAGTCATGTAAATCGGCTAGACTTACATTTAACAGAATGTGATGCCGTGACTGCTTACACATAAGGTGTTTGTCATCGCTGACCTTTTGGCGTTATATGATGGAGAATGCCGGGATACAGAGAGACCCGACTCATTTAATCTTTCAAGGAGCAAAGAATGCTGATTCTGACTCGTCGAGTTGGTGAAACCCTCATGATCGGAGATGAGGTCACTGTGACAGTTTTAGGGGTGAAGGGTAACCAGGTACGCATCGGCGTAAATGCCCCGAAAGAGGTCTCCGTTCACCGTGAAGAGATCTACCAGCGTATCCAGGCTGAAAAATCCCAGCAGTCCAGTTACTAAGTTCTCGCGTCTCACCCAGCGGGTGAGACGCAAATCCCCAAATCCTCCAAATTTCTCGCTTCAATCTTTCTCTTCATTCCGGCTGTTCCCTCTATTCGTCATTTTCGCCACTATAATTTGACTCTGTACCGTAATTTCTTGCTGAGGTTTTACGGCGGGAATCGCAATTTATCTGTTGATAAAACGCCCGTTTTGCCTTTTTTAACGCCTTATTGCGTGTGAAATGTGCAATCGATAAAAATCTGCGGAAAATTGTTTGACTTATAAGTCCCAGAAAGTAATATGTGCGCCACGCAGCGACGAGAAGCTCTTAACGAGAAACTCGAAGCACTCGCAAGAGGCGTGTTGGTGAGGTGGCCGAGAGGCTGAAGGCGCTCCCCTGCTAAGGGAGTATGCGGTCAAAAGCTGCATCCGGGGTTCGAATCCCCGCCTCACCGCCATTTGCATCCATAGCTCAGCTGGATAGAGTACTCGGCTACGAACCGAGCGGTCGGAGGTTCGAATCCTCCTGGATGCACCATCTTTTACTTTGTACGGCATTAGCGGTATAGAGTATCAGTAGTAAAGCAGTAAATCCTGATGCATCCATAGCTCAGCTGGATAGAGTACTCGGCTACGAACCGAGCGGTCGGAGGTTCGAATCCTCCTGGATGCACCATCTTTTACTTTGTACGGCGTTAGCGGTATAGAGTATCGGCAGTAAAGCAGTAATCCTGATGCATCCATAGCTCAGCTGGATAGAGTACTCGGCTACGAACCGAGCGGTCGGAGGTTCGAATCCTCCTGGATGCACCATCTTTTACTTTGTACGGCATTCGCGGTATAGAGTATCAGTAGTAAAGCAGTAACCTGATGCATCCATAGCTCAGCTGGATAGAGTACTCGGCTACGAACCGAGCGGTCGGAGGTTCGAATCCTCCTGGATGCACCATCTTCCCCCTCTCAATACATCAATCTTATCTTCATCTCTGAACTTCCCTTACTTCAACATCTCATTTTTTTCTGAACGTTAAATTCACACTTTTCTCATTGGCAACCTATTCTTTCCTCTATAATTTATCGCTGGATACTCGTCATACTTCGAGTTGCATGTGCGTTGGCTGCGCTCGCTCACCCGAATCACTTACTTTAGTAAGCTCATCGGGACTCCCTCACTTGCCGCCTTCCTGCAACTCGAATTATTTAGAGTATATCCGCCCATATTTTGGCGACACTACTGCAAGGAGAGAAATCCATGAAATGGTTCAAAGCAATGGCAGCGTTTTGTGCAGCGCTTTTGGTGGCAATCTCGCTGTCTGGTTGTGCGGGTTCGTCAACCAAGGAAAGTACCGGTGGCTACATTGATGACACGGTCATCACCACCAAAGTGAAAACCGCGCTGTTCGGTGACAAAAACATTAAATCCAGCGAGATTAACGTGCAAACCTTCAAAGGCCGCGTGCAGTTGAGCGGTTTTGTGTCGTCTTCTGCTGATGCGAATCGCGCGGTGGAGCTGACGCGCCAGGTTCAGGGCGTGAGAGTCGTTGAGAACGACATGAAAATTAAATAATTCTCGAACTTTAGCAATTTAAAGGCGCCATCAGGCGCCTTTGTTGTCTCTACGGCTGGCAGCGACAATGCGGCCTATTTGCGATAAAGTAACAAGACATTATCCGATGGGTGAGAAGACGATGTACGAGCGCTACGCTGGATTGATTTTTGATATGGATGGCACCATCCTTGATACCGAACCGACGCATCGTAAGGCATGGAAAGAAGTGCTGGGTCGCTACGGTATGCGTTTTGACGAACAGGCCATGGTGGCGCTTAACGGCTCACCGACCTGGCGTATTGCGCAGGCTATCATCGAGAGCCATGAGGCCGATCTGGATCCCCATCTTCTCGCGCGTGAAAAAACGCAGGCGGTTAAAGAGATGCTGCTGGATTCCGTCACGCCTTTACCGCTCATTGACGTCGTAAAAGCCTGGCATGGCCGCCGCCCAATGTCTGTTGGGACCGGGAGCGAAAGCGCGATTGCCGAGGCTCTGCTCGCGCATTTAGGCCTGCGCCACTATTTTGCGGCCGTTGTCGCGGCCGATCACGTTAAGCAGCATAAACCTGCGCCGGACACCTTCTTACTGTGCGCCGAACGTATGGGCGTGGCGCCAGAACGCTGCGTGGTGTTTGAAGATGCTGATTTTGGCCTTCAGGCGGCTGCGGCCGCGGGAATGGATGCCGTTGACGTGCGTCTGTTGTGAATGAACTTCTGGCGCTAGGGTCGCTGTTTGCAAGCAGCTTTCTTAGCGCGACGCTGCTGCCAGGGAACTCCGAAGCGGTATTGGTTGCATTGTTACTTTCCGGAGCCAGTAAACCTTGGCTTTTAGTAGCAATAGCAACAATGGGTAATAGCCTTGGTGGGGCAACTAACGTTATTCTTGGTCGTTTTTTCCCATTACGCAAAACATCGCGTTGGCAGGAAAAGGCAGTAGGCTGGCTACGTCGCTACGGCGCGGCTACGCTACTGTTGAGCTGGATGCCGGTAATTGGCGATTTGCTGTGCCTGTTGGCAGGGTGGATGCGTATTTCCTGGGGACCGGTACTCTTTTTTTTATGCCTTGGTAAAGCGTTGCGCTACGTCGTTGTGGCGGCGCTGACGCTCCAGGGCATGACGTGGTGGCACTAATTGGATGGTTGGTGGACTAGTCCCCATCTCCACGATGACAATTATGCTTAATAAAATGAATTCGACAGGCGGGAGGTCAATTTGATCCCGGACGTATCACAGGCGCTGTCCTGGCTGGAAAAACATCCTCAGGCTCTTAAGGGGATCCAGCGCGGTCTTGAGCGTGAAACTCTTCGTGTTAATGCAGATGGCTCACTGGCAACAACAGGCCACCCAGAGGCGTTAGGCTCCACGCTGACCCACAAATGGATCACCACTGACTTCGCAGAAGCGCTGCTTGAGTTTATCACCCCAGTGGATGGCGATATTGATCATATGCTGACGCTACTGCGTGACGTGCACCGTTATACCGCGCGTCAGTTGGGTGACGAACGTATGTGGCCGCTGAGTATGCCGTGCTATATCGCGCCGGGTCAGGATATCGAACTGGCGCAGTACGGCACCTCTAACGTCGGTCGCCTGAAGACGCTGTACCGTGAAGGGCTGAAGAACCGCTACGGCGCGTTGATGCAGACTATCTCCGGCGTTCACTATAACTTCTCGCTGCCGATGGCATTCTGGCAGGCGAAGTGCGGTGTACACGATAAAGAAGCGATATCGGCAGGCTATTTCCGCCTGATTCGTAACTATTATCGTTTTGGCTGGGTTATACCGTATCTGTTCGGTGCTTCTCCGGCTATCTGCTCTTCATTCCTGCAGGGTAAGCCGACGACGCTGCCGTTTGAGAAAACCGACTGCGGTATGTATTACCTGCCTTACGCGACGTCGCTGCGCTTAAGCGATCTGGGTTATACCAATAAGTCGCAAAGCAATCTCGGAATTACGTTTAACGAATTGCACGAGTATGTGGCAGGATTAAAGCGGGCGATCAAAACGCCATCGGAAGAGTATGCGCGCATTGGTCTTGAGAAAGACGGCAAGCATCTGCAGATTAACAGCAACATTCTGCAAATTGAGAATGAGCTGTATGCGCCGATTCGTCCAAAACGCGTGACGCGTGACGGTGAAACGCCGTCTGATGCGCTGTTGCGCGGCGGCATCGAATACATCGAAGTTCGTTCGCTCGACATCAACCCGTTCTCGCCAATTGGCGTAGACGAGCAGCAGATCCGCTTCCTGGACCTGTTCATGGTGTGGTGCGTACTGGCCGATGCGCCGGAAATGAGCAGCGATGAACTGCTGTGTACCCGTACCAACTGGAATCGCGTAATTCTGGAAGGGCGCAAACCGGGTCTGACGCTGGGCATTGGTTGTGAAACCGCGCAGTTCCCGCTGACTAAAGTCGGTAAGGATCTGTTCCATGACCTGAAGCGCGTCGCACAGACGCTGGACGGCATGAACGGCGGCAGCGAGTATCAAAAAGTTTGCGATCAGCTGGTAGCTTGTTTTGATAATCCAGAATTAACCTTCTCCGCTCGCATTCTGCGTTCTATGCTTGAGAGTGGGATTGGTGGCACCGGTAAAGCTCTGGCGGAACAGTACCGCACGATGCTGCGTGAAGAGCCGTTAGAAGTGTTGAGCGAAGAGGATTTCGCGAAGGAACGCGATGCGTCCAGAGAACGTCAGCGTCAGATTGAAGAAGCGGATAGCGAATCGTTTGAAGCTCTGCTGGCAAGACACGCTTGATACAAAAGAAAAAGGCCACATCACTGTGGCCAAAATATACATCTCTGAATCAGGGATGATGATAACAAATGCGCGTCTTTCATATACTGAGACTGGCATAGGAACAAAGAGTTCAGTTTATTTTAAAAAAAATCACATTATCCTGAAGCAGAACGAAGCGTAGTGCATAAAGTTGATTCTATTCAATGAGTTAAAATATTAACTCGATAGAAAAAAAGTGCAGCGCTCGGGAGCATGAAGGTGATATCGGAGGTTACGAAATGCCGTTGTTAGATAGCTTCACAGTCGATCATACCCGTATGGAAGCCCCAGCCGTTCGCGTGGCGAAGAAGATGAATACCCCGCACGGCGACGCAATCACGGTTTTTGACCTGCGTTTTTGCGTACCAAACCAGGAAGTGATGCCAGAAAAAGGCATTCACACCCTTGAGCACCTGTTTGCCGGCTTCATGCGTGACCACCTGAACGGTAACGGCGTTGAAATTATCGATATCTCGCCAATGGGCTGCCGTACCGGCTTCTACATGAGCCTTATCGGCACGCCTGACGAGCAGCGCGTTGCGGATGCCTGGAAAGCCGCGATGGCCGATGTCCTGAAAGTGAAGGATCAAAAGCAAATTCCTGAGCTGAACGTCTATCAGTGCGGTACTTACCAGATGCACTCTCTGAGCGAAGCGCAGGATATCGCGCGTCACATTATAGACCGCGGTGTGCGCATCAATAGCAATGATGAACTGGCGCTGCCAAAAGAGACGCTGCAGGAACTGCACATCTAGTTTCACAGCCATAAACGGCTAAAACCCTGGGGTCTCTCCGGGGTTTTTGTTTATTGGTGATGGGGGAGGGTGAAAACAAGCCTCAACCATTGACTGCCGATGAGGCGCAAGAAGCAGCACCTGACTCAGGTTTTCTCTGCTCTTCTGGCTATCGATAGATAAAAAAAGCCAGCTCTGATGAGCTGGCTTTTTCTTTAGTGAGCGCCTCCGCCACCACCGCCGGCACCGAACGGCGGTTTGGCAAACCACACTAGCCCCAACAGCACCAGGAAGATCCCTGCCGAAATCCAGAAGATTTCGTTGGCTGAAATGATCAGCCCCTGGTTGGTTATCTGTTGGGCTATCCAGCCAGAGGCCTGCTGCTGCGTCATGCCCATGCTTTGCAGTTGATCGTACATCTGCTGGGCATTCGGGTTGAACGGCGTCACAGACTCAGTGAGCTGCGCGTGGTGCATGGCTTCGCGGTTGGTCCAAAGGGTTGTCGTTATTGAGGTCCCGATAGAACCGGCCAGCGTACGCGTAAAGTTCGACAGGCTCGATGCGGCCGCCAGGCGCTCAGGCGGAAGCCCGGAGAGCGTGATGGTGGTCAACGGCATGAAGAAGCACGCGACGGCGAAGCCCTGAATAAACTGTGGCCATGCGGATGCGCCAAAGTCCATTCCCGGCTCGAAGGTGTAGGCACGCCAGTAGAAGCAGACGGCGTACATGATAAAGCTAAAGGTCACCAGACGACGCATATCCAGCTTATGGGCAAAGCGGCCGATAATCGGCGACAGAAGAACCGGTATCACCCCAACTGGCGCCGAGGCCAGGCCTGCCCAGGTGGCGGTATAGCCGTAAACCTCCTGCAATAGCTGCGGCAAGAGAACAATGGCGCCGAAGTAGAGCATGTAGGCGAGGCTGATACACAAACAGCCGATGGTAAAGTTTCGCGATTTAAATAGCGAGAGATCGACTATCGGGTTGTCGTCGGTCAGCTCCCAGACGATCAGGAAACTCAGCGATATCACCGCCACTATGGTTAATACGATGATCTCGGTGGAGTTAAACCAGTCGAGCTCTTTCCCTTGGTCGAGCATCACCTGCAGGCTACCAATACCCAGGACCAGCAGCGCCAGACCAATGCCGTCGATACGGCGCTGTTCGGTTCGCGTTTCGCGTCCCCGCAGGCTCTGCAGACTTAATATCACCACCAGCGCACCGATAGGCACGTTGATGAAGAATATCCAGCCCCAGTGATAGTTATCGCTGATATAACCGCCGAGAATTGGCCCGCAGATTGGCGCGACGATGACCGTCATCGACCACAGCGCCAGCGCGATTGAGCGCTTAGCCGGCGGGTAATTGCTCAGCAGCAGACTCTGCGACAGCGGGATCAGCGGCCCGGCGACAATCCCCTGAATAACGCGGAAGAAGATAAGCATGCTAAGGCTGGTGGACATCCCGCATGCCCATGAGGCAATCACGAAGGCAACGGTTGACCACAGGAACAGCTTAACCTCGCCGACGCGCTTGGCCAGCCAGCCGGTAATGGGGATCGAGATGGCGTTCGCCACCCCGAATGAGGTAATAACCCATGTCCCCTGGCTCAGTGACGAGCCAAGGTTACCGGCAATCGTGGGGATAGCCACGTTGGCGATGGTGGAGTCCAGCACCTGCATGAATGTCGCAAGCGACAGCGCAATGGTCATAATGACCAGCTGCGCGCCTTCTAGCGGTTTTTGCGGTTGCATTACGCGCACCCCAGCATTAGTTGGCGTTGGCCTGGACGATGTCGTTGATCAGCTTGTTGACCGGATCGAGGCTGATTTCACGCGCGTTACTTTCGTAAACCGGGCTGGTACGGATCTGGTTAGCCAGCATCTGTCCATCGCGGTTAGAAGTATCCACTTTGACCAGCGTAGACAGGCCAATACGCAGCGGATGTTTCGCCAACTGATCGGCATCCAGTTCAATACGAACCGGCAGACGCTGGACGACCTTAATCCAGTTACCGGTCGCGTTCTGCGCCGGCAGCAGGGAGAAGGCGCTACCGGTACCCATGTCCAGACCGACCACTTTACCGGTGTACTTCACGTCATCACCGTAAATATCACTGATCACGGTCACCGGCTGGCCAATACGCATATGCGCAAGCTGCGTCTCTTTAAAGTTCGCATCAACCCACAGGTTGCTGGCGGGGACCACGGCCATCAGCGGGGTGGTTGGGCTAATCTGCGCGCCAGGCTGTACGGAACGACGGGAGACATAGCCGCTCATCGGGCTGACGATTTTGGTACGCTGCAGCGCAAGCCACGCGTTACGCACATCGGTTGCCGCCTGACGAACGGTTGGCTGCTCTTCCAGCGTGCTGCCAAGGATCATGGCCTGGTTTGCGTTGTACTGCTGAATCGCAACGTTGAGAGCCGCCTGAGCGCTGGTCACTGCATCTCTGGCGTGCTGCAGTTCTTCGCGGCCAATCAGGTTGGCGCTGCCCAGCGGAATACGACGGTTAAGGTCGGTTTGCGCCTGTGACAGGGTCGTTTTACGGATCTCAATGTTGGCCTGCAGCTGCTTGTTGTTGATCATCAGCTGACGCATCTGACGTACGCTGGAAGCCAGCGTGGTCTGCGCTTTTTCAAAGGCCTGCTGGGCATCGGTCTGGTCAAGCGTTACCAGCACGTCACCCTTTTGGATGTAGTCGGTATTATCTGCCCAGACTTTGGTTACGCTGCCCGATACCTGCGACATGATTTGAACCTGGTTACCCGCCACGTATGCATCATCGGTTTCCTCGAAATGACGCAAGACTAAGAACCAGTAACTGCCATAGATAATGCCAATAATAACAAAGAGCAAGGTCAACAAGATAAGGATGCGATTACGCTTACCTTTCTTATTGGCGGGTTGCTGCGGGGCTTGAGTCTCCGCATTTGCGCTCATGTGATTCTCCACATTCTTATTATTTATACCGGCTTAAGCCGACTTGTTTACCGTAAAAGGCCAGCAGGGATTATCTGCTGGCCTGTTTGTTTTCTTTTGTATCGCGGTGGTATCAACGCAGGGCGTCAAGCACTGTGCCATCCTCTTCCATCTGATCAAGACGGGTGAGAAGTTTGCGGGTGATATGTTCGAGCTGGTCTTTCTCGGCATGGCTTAATGAAGACCAAAGCTGATGCAGACAGTTATGCTGCGGCGGCAGAACCTCATTCAGGAACTCGCGACCTTTATCGGTGAGCTGCAGGTGCAGGCAGCGGCGGTCGTTATCGCTTTCGCGACGTTCAATCCAGCCACGCTTTTCCAGCTCATCGGCAATGCGGGTGGCATTGGTGCGCGATGAGCCCAGCGCACAGCTGAGTTCGGAAGGCTGAATACTGTGGTTTTCTTGAGACTCCAGCGTGATTAGCGCCATAAACAACGTCTCGTTAATCCCCTGAGCTTTCAGCATCTTATTGCGATTATCCAGCAGTTTGCCCTGCATGTGCATGCAAAGACGAGTCAGCAGAATTTCCTGGAACGGGAACTCTTCGCTGCGGCTGGCGCGGAATTTCAGCATTTGTTCAATGGGCGTAAACGAACTATCCATCTGGGCATTACCTCATTAGTTACAGTCGATATAGTAACGAGAGTGACAAATAAAGTAAATGAATTAATTGCCGTAATTTATGTAGATAATCTATGACATACCGATGCCGGGTACGTATACCCGGCGCTCGGCACGTTATTCCGCATCCTGACGATGATAGCCCCACCACCACACCAGCAGGTTAACTACCGCCACCAGGCTCCCGGCCAGGCAGACGCCCAGCCAGCCAGCATGTTGCCAGGCGGAGGCTGAGAGCAGTGAGCCCGCCGCACCGCCAATAAAGTAGCTGGTCATATAGCCTGCCGTCAGGCGGTTACGCGCATCGGGCTGCACCCGGTAAATAACCGTTTGGTTAGTGATATGCACGCCCTGAACCATCAGGTCGAGCACCAGGATGCCCACAATTAACGCCAGCGCTGAGGTGTGTCCAAACCAGATGGCGACCCATGACAGCAACAGCAGCACCAGCCCCCAGGTGGTGGTCAGATGCGCTTTGCCCTTATCCGCCAGTCCGCCGACTGGACGGGCACCGAGTGCGCCAGCGGCACCGGCCAGGCCAAACAAACCAATGGTGGCTTCCGAGTAGTTGAACGGTGCGGCGGAAAGCAGAAAGGCCATCGACGTCCACAAAATGCTGAAGTTGGCAAAGGTCAGGCAACCGAGCAGTGCGCGGGTGCGCAGCAGCTTGTCGTGGGCAAAAAGACGGAAAATTGAGCCTAACAGTTGCCCATAGTTGAGGTGATTCTGCTGTTTAAGCGTGGGCAAACCGCGCCACAGGGCAAAAGCCAGCAGCACCATCAGCACGGTGGCGACCCAGTACACGGTACGCCAGCCGCCAAGGCTTGCCAGCAGCCCGGCGACAGTACGCGCCAGCAAAATACCCAACAGCAGACCGCTCATCACCGTCCCGACCACTTTACCGCGCTTCTCCGGCGCGGCGAGAGTGGCGGCCAGCGGCACCAGCAGTTGTGCCACAACCGAGAACAGGCCGGTGAGGGCGGTACCCAGAATCATCATCGTCAGGCTGTGACTGTTAGCGGTGATCAGCATCCCGCCCGCTGACAGCAGCGTCATGGTGACAATCAGGCGGCGGCGCTCAAACATATCCCCCAGCGGAACCAGAAACAGCAACCCGACGGCATAGCCAAGCTGGGCCGCGGTGACGATAAATCCGGCCTGGCTGGCGCTGAGAGAGAAGCTACGGGCGATGGTTTCCAGCAGCGGCTGCGCATAATAGTTGCTGGCCACAGCAAGACCCGTGGCGATAGACATTAACGCGATAAGTGCGGGGCTAAGCCCATGAGAAGGTTTAGTCATTTTTTTAGCATGGTTGGAGAGATTGTCCGCAATCATAACGAAAGCCGGCGGGGAGAGGGGAAATGTCGCGTAGCGGAATGTGCCATTTCAAACGTAAGGTATCGCCCGGCGTGATGATCTACGACCGGGCGACAAACGTGACTGCTGATACTGCAAGTTCGCGGCTTCCTTGTCTGATATGCGTTGCGCCGTCAGACTTTCCGGCGCGGATTGTCCATTGGAACAACTCGCGCCTGGGAGAAGGCAAACTTATTTTTGCGCAGCCAGCGCTTCTTTAATCCAGCCGTCAAAGACCTGCTGGTGGGCTTTCACCCAGCCATCAACCTGGCCCTGAACGTCGGCTTCGGATGATTTACCGTCATGCATCATCGCGTTCTGGGCGTTGATGTCGGACAGTGGCAGCTTCATGATGGCAAACAGCTTCGCCGCTGCCGGGTTTTTCTCAGCCCAGGCTTTGTTGGCGACAATATGCATGGTGCTGACTGGGAAGCCGTAGTTGGCACCGTTAGACAGCTTGGTATCGATATTTTTCTGCACGCCCGGCAGGGAAGAGAATGGGACCTGCAGCCATACCACGTCTTTACCCGGCTTCAACACGTCGCTCACCCAGTACGGTGTCCAGGTGTAGTAGATAATCGGTTTACCTTCTTTGAAACGGGTGATGGTGTCGGCCATCATCGCCGCATAGTTCCCCTGGTTATGCTCGACCGTTTTGGTCAGGTCGTAGGCATCCAACTGGTGGTTAATGACCGCTTCGCAGCCCCAGCCGGGGTTACAGCCCGTCAGATCGGCTTTGCCGTTGCCGTTGGTGTCGAACAATTTGGCAATCTTTGGATCTTTGAACTGTTCAATATTGGTGATGTGGTACTGGTCGGCGGTTTTTTTGTCGATCAGGTAGCCCTGAGCGGCGCCGTTGATCAGCGTCCCTTCACGATAGAATTTCTTGTCGCCGCCTGCGGCTTCATACATATCGTCATGCAGTGGGATCCAGTTTACGGCGGTGAAGGTAGCATCACCGGCGGCAATGGAGGTATAGCCGACGTTGTAATCCACTTCGTTTGGTTTATCGACGGTGTAGCCCAGTTTTTCCAGCGCACGGCTGACCAGCAGCGTCTGGAAGGTCTCTTCAGACAGCGTGCTTTGTATCGGCTGTACGGTAATGCCTTTCCCCGGCAGGTCAGCGGCAAAAGCGCTGGTGGAGACCAAAGTGGCGAAAGCAGTAGCAAATACCAATGAGTGTCGCATCGTTGTTCCTTTAATAGTGATTGTTGCGGAGCATTGGCCCGACGCGCGCCGGGCCAATACGATGGTTACTTAGTGAAGGGGCGAAGCACCAGACCCAGAGGGCCGGTATGGAACCAGCGGCGGTTGCCACGGCTGCGTGAATCGCGGCCAACGGCCTGGGTTAAGCGGTCCAGAATAATCGCGAGGATAACAATCCCTACGCCGCCCACGGTGGCAAGGCCCATATCCAGACGGCCAATACCGCGCAGCACCATCTGACCGAGACCGCCGACGGCGATCATCGAGGCGATAACCACCATCGACAGCGCCAGCATCAGCGTCTGGTTGACGCCAGCCATAATGGTTGGCATCGCCAACGGTAGCTGGACTTTAAACAGCATCTGACGCGGGCTGGCACCGAAGGAGCGCGAGGCTTCAATCAGATCGGCCGGTACCTGGTTTATCCCCAGAATGGTCAGACGCACAATCGGTGGCAGGGCGAAGATAATGGTCACCACCACGCCCGGTACGTTACCGATACCGAACAGCATGACGATAGGCACCAAATAGACAAACGCCGGCGTGGTCTGCATGGCATCAAGCAGAGGGCGAATAATTTTTGCCGCCCGCGGGCTACGAGCCAGCCAGATACCCAGCGGTAGACCAATGACCACGCAAAACAGCAACGCCGTCAGCACCAGCGCAAGGGTTATCATCGCCTGCGACCAGGCACCAATTGCGCCGATGGCAATCAATGAAATTAAGGTCGCCACGCCCATGCCAACGCCGGAAATCTGCCAGGCAATCAGTGCAAAGAGCACAATTGCCACGGGAGCCGGCATTCCCAGCAACAGCTGCTGGAAAGCGCTGAGGATATAGTCGATTGGCACGCGGATCCCCTGGAACACCGGGCGGAAGTGAGTCACTACCCAGTCGATACCATTCGTCACCCAGCTATCAAGCGGGATCAGCGTTTTATGGAACGGATCCATAATATTGAAATGCTCTGCCTGCGGGGCGGGTGCGCTATGTAACCAGTCTGCGCCGCCGCCGTCTGCGGGAGTTGATGAACCCCATGCATCAGCAGAATTTGCCGCACTGTCTGCGGCCGGTGTGGTATCCCACGGATTGGATTGATCAGCCATTGTTTGCCCCCTCGCGATCTAATGCCTGTAGCAGCATTCTTTTTGAAATAACGCCGACGTACTGCTGTTCTTCTCCAACAACCGGTACGGCGCAGGGGGCGTGGCCCACCTGAGAGAGCAATTCGCTGAGCGGCGTTTGTGCATCGACAGCCACCGGCTCATTAATTAATGCCGCCTCAATTCCCTGGTTCGCTTTCAACGCATCTTTCAGTGAGTCAATTGATACGATGCCGACAAATTTATTACCACGTTCGATGACATAGCCGTATTCACGATCATCATCTTGTAATAATTTTAATGCCGAGCGAGGGCCAAATCCGGGTGTTTTACGGATCAGTGCATCCGGGTTACGGCGAGCAATATCTTTGGCGCTAAATACCTGGCTAATATCTACGCCGCGGAAGAAGGTGCGGACATAATCATTGGCTGGGTTATTCAGAATTTCATCTGGAGTACCGACCTGTACCACTTCACCATTTTGCATAATGGCAATGCGATCGCCAATTCGCATGGCTTCGTCGAGATCGTGGGAAATAAATACCACGGTACGCTGATGTTTGGCCTGTAATTTCACCAACTCATCCTGCATCTCAGTACGAATTAATGGGTCGAGCGCCGAGAAGGCTTCATCCATTAATAGAATGTCGGGGTTAATGGCCAGAGCACGGGCAAGCCCTACGCGCTGACGCATCCCGCCGGAGAGTTCATCGGGATAGGCATGCGCATAATTCTCAAGGCCGACCTGGCGCAGCGCGTCCAGCGCTTTTGCCTGGCGTTCTTGTGCCGGTACGCCCGCTAAGTCCATACCGAAGGCGGTGTTATCCAGTACGCTCATATGCGGCATTAGCGCAAATGACTGGAAGACCATCGCAATCTTTTTACGGCGAACATCGCGCAGTTCAGCATCGGATATTTTGGCAATATCAATACCGTCAATCAGCACCTGTCCACGGGTGGGTTCAATCAGACGATTGAGAAGGCGTACCATGGTCGATTTGCCGGAACCGGATAATCCCATGATGACAAATATCTCGCCTTCTTCAATGGCCAGACTGGCGTCCTTTACGCCAAGTGATAACCCTGTTTTATCCAGAATTTGTTCTTTATTGAAACCCTTCTCGATATATTTAAATGCTCGCTGTGGATGCTCGCCGAATATTTTATAAAGATTCTTAACTTCTAATTTAACTGCCATGCAATATGAAATTTCCTGTTTTTAGTTTATGTCTATATGCTACCTGATGAAAATAATGACCTGTTTATACCCTAGCATACTGAGACGATGTGACAACCCTCAATCTGTTTTCATCTGAAATATCAGGGGCGAACGTTATGGCTGAATTTCCCATGATATAAGGGCTGAGAGCAAATCATGGGTGGCTGATTTTTTTATGAATTTATATGTAAATTTTGCCAGAAATCTGAAGAACGTCATGAATATTGCATGTAGGAATGACCAAAATTTGAGTAAATTATTTGTATGATGATGATGGTTTTAAGGAAATATCCGGGTGAAAACTAGGGGTGTATTTGGTGGGAAATAGAAGGGAATAAGGAAAAAATAGCGCCCGTAATCAGTGATTATTTACGGGCGGGGAGGTTTTACATCCGCATACCGACAGCCAGACGGTTAAAGGCATTCATCAGGCTAATTGCAAAGGTCATATCGCTTATCTGCTCGGCGCTAAAGTGTGCCAGCAGCGGTTGATAGACGTGGTCTTCCGCGTGCGTATCGGCGATATGGGTCAGATCTTCAGCCCAAGCCAGCGCCGCACGTTCCGCATCACTGAAGTGATTACTTACTCGCCAGCCAGCTAACGCATCAAGCTTGGTCTGATCGACGCCGGATTTGCGCAGGGCTTTGCTGTGCATTTCAAGGCAAAAAGCGCAGCCGTTGATCTGCGAAACGCGCAGATACAGCAGTTCTAGTAGCGTACGCTCCAGCGAGCTTTTTTCCAGGGCGATACTGGCTTGAACCAGCCCGGCATAAACGGCTGGGCTCAATTCACTATAGGGTTGGCGTAATGCAATCATGATGTCACTCCTCGTTCAAGATGGGACAAAAATAGCACTATAATGGTCTTAAAAAGATAGCCATATTACGAGTAAAAAATAAGACCATGAAGGTAAGCAGCATCCCACGCTATCAGCAGATAGCGCGACAACTGAAAGCGGCGATAGAGCAAGGGGAGCTGACCTCGGGCAGGCGTTTACCCTCCAGCCGGGTATATGCCCAGGAGCTGGGCGTTTCCCGCGTCACGGTAGAGAATGCCTACGGCGAGCTGGTGGCTCAGGGGTGGCTTGAGCGGCGCGGGCAGGCGGGGACGTTTGTGAGCGACCACTTAACCCTACAGCCGGTCAGCGCCGAGCCGCTGGGTTTTGGCGGAGAACAATCCCAGCCTCAGCCCTTCCAGTTAGGACTGCCTGCGCTGGATCTCTTTCCGCGTGGATTATGGGCGCGGGTAATGGGGCGGCGTTTGCGTACGCAGACGCGCTTTGATTTGGCACTCGGGGATGTGTGCGGTGAAAGCGTACTTCGTCAGGCGCTGGTGGAGTATTTACGGCTGTCGCGCAGTATCGAATGCGAAGCTGAACAGGTCTTTATCACCTCGGGATATGCCGCATCAATGAGCCTGATTCTGCAATCTTTGGGGGGGCGGGGTGAAGTGATGTGGGTTGAAGACCCCGCTTTTCCGCTGATTCGCCCGGTGGTGGAACAGGAGGGGGTGACGCTCTCTCCCATACCGGTGGATGCGGACGGCATGAACGTTGAGTGGGCAATACGGCATGCGTCTGACGCCCGTTTTGCCCTGTTGACTCCAGCCCATCAAAGCCCTACCGGCGTAGCGCTTTCGTTGCCAAGGCGACGCCAACTGCTGGATTGGGCTGCACATCATCAGGCGTGGATCATCGAAGATGATTACGACAGTGAATTTCGCTACCTCGGAAAACCGCTGCCGCCGCTGAAAAGTCTGGATGCCCCGCAGCGGGTTATCTATGCAGGGACATTCAGCAAATCGATGTTTCCGGCACTGCGCACCGCGTGGCTGGTGGTGCCGCTACCGCTCGTGGCGCAATTCCGTCTCCAGGCCCAGCGGTTGGCCTGCCCGGTGCCACGGCTGTGGCAGCAGACGCTGGCGGACTTTCTCCGCGAGGGGCACTTCTGGCGGCATCTGAAGAAAATGCGCGTTCACTATGCCCAGCGCCGGCGCTGGCTTGAGGAGGCTTTAGTCGCGCACGGTTTTCAGGTGGTGGAACAGTCCGGAGGGATCCAATTGGTGGTAGCCGTTGAGGGCGACGACAGATCGATGGCGCTTCGAGCACGGCGGGCGGGGCTCGCGGTGCAGGCCGTGAACGATTGGCGTATGGCACATGGCGGGTCGGCGGGCCTGATAATGAGTTTTACCAATATTGCTTCACAGACCGTGGCTCAGCAGCAGGTTAAGGCTCTGACGCTCGCGCTAAAATAAAAGCCCCGGATTATCTGAAATAACCCGGGGCAGACGCGTTTTTATTATCTACATCATTGTGGTTATATTATCGACGGCATCCTAATAATATGCCAACAAATATCCCCACCGCCGCGGCAGCGCTCACACTTTGCCACGGTTTATCGTGAATATAGCTATCGGCGGTGTCAGCGACATCGCGGACGCTTTGCTGCAAGCGGCTTCGCCCATGGATACGAGCGCGCGTTTCACTGAGCAGAGATTTTGCCTCACGACGGGCTGCCTCGACTTCATCCTTATTATCGCTGGCCCAACTCTTGAGGATACCTTCGAGACTATCAGCTAATTGGCTGACATCATTATGAATATCCTGTGCCTCTTGGTCTGCTTCATTGCGGCTAAATGGCTTAATCATTACGGTCTCCCCGAAATTTGATAGAACCTTAAGTGTAGGTCATCCGACATAAATTGCCGTGAATTAGCCGGTTTCTGGAATTATCTGAAAGCGAGGCGAATACTGATTACGGTAAGGTGGCGATGCAGTAAAAGATGACGAGGATAAAAAATGTATTTACGACCTGATGAGGTGGCGCGCGTTCTTGAAAAAGCGGGCTTTACCATGGATGCGGTAACCACAAAAGCTTACGGCTATCGCCGTGGCGAAAATTATGTTTACGTTAATCGCGAGGCACGAATGGGGCGCACGGCGCTGATCATTCATCCGGCGTTAAAAGAGCGCAGCAATAAATATGCTGAGCCAGCTTCAGATATTAAAGCTTGCGATCACTATGAACAGTTTCCGCTGTATCTAGGGGGCGCCGTTGAGCAGCATTACGGCATTCCACACGGCTTTAGTTCGCGTATGGCGCTTGAGCGCTTTTTAGATGGGTTATTTGGCGAGAACGCATAAATAAATGACTGGCTAAGCCAGTCATTTATTTCATCACAATCAGGCTTTCGCCTGCGCATACTGCTCCACGCGGAACAGGCGGCGACAAAAATCGAGGAAGTAGCCGTATACGGCACCCATCACCAGCGAGATCACCGCGTTTGAACTGACTGCTGCCGCTATCTGGTGCCAGTCAGCACCGACACTCAGCAGAATCAGCACGTACACCGGTGACTGGAAGGTGACGTAAGCAATGGGGTCAGCCACTCTCTTCATCCAGCCTGCCGGGCTAATCCGCGCCGCTTGTCGCATAACGAAGTCACGATACATACCGTATGGCCAGGCAATAATAATGTTCACCGGGATGGCAACCAAACGGGATGAAAGTGACTGCTCGAAGGTCATTCCTGAGAGAAAAATTTCAATCATCATGTTCACGACGGAACAGTAGACCACCATGGCGAAAGTGTCTGCTGCCGCATGACGCAGGCGTGACTGCGCAGAGAACATCGGTATGCTCCTCGAAAAATGAACGGTTAACACAGAGATAAATCGTGTTTAATGGCGTTTTGGTTTGGTTTATTTGACGTGTATAGGTTATCCATCTGCAATAAAACAAACAACTAGTGAAATATTTTTATTTAATGCGCTTTTGTCGATAAAATGCTCTGCTATTGAGAGTTTGTCTGATGTCGCGCTATTTTTGTTTTCGATGTTTGTTTTTTATATAAAAATCATTGAGTTAGTCTTTGTTTCTTGAAGGTTAAAAAAGACAGGAGCGAGGGCGTTTTTTAGCGGGGAAGCGGTTATGCGGTTTTTATTGTGATTTTCATCACGCTTGGGTTTTTTATCCGAATTAATGCCGATTTGGTGGTGATTAATTCTGATGCCTTTCGTTTGAAGTTATGCGAAATTTGTGGGTAAAAATGCATTTCTGCCGGGATGATTTGCGGCGGGATTCACCCACCGCCGGAGATCATCAGCAGACGCCGAAATCACCGTCTTCCTGATACGGTGCGACGTCGCTGTTTTTTAGCGTGTACTGCTTGCCTTGTTCATCGCTGGCCTGTACGGCCACGATGCTCTCTTCGTGCGCTTCAATAACCTTTAATTTTGGTCCGCCCATTTTTGACTGAACCAGATCGCCAGGTGCAAACATCAAGATGCTCCTTTGTTATCTATTGCTATGAATACGCGAGTGACGAGCATCGCTCGCGCGAGAAGAAATCAGCGTCGATTCCACGGCATCACGGCGAGCAAACGCGCCATGCCGCAAAAACCGGTCACGCCCGCCAGGGTTAATCCGGCGCCGACAAACGCGCTCAGAAGAAAGAAGGCGCTGGAGACGCTATAGCCAAGCGAGACGCCCAGTAAAATTAGCACGCCAGCCGCAATTTGTACCTGGCGCATTAGAGGTAGGGGCTGGGATTTATCCTCAACGGTCAATAGCCCGGCGCGACGCCAGCCCTCAATACCACCCTCGAGAATTTTTACCTGTGCGGGGGCGGCGGCGGCAATCAATCGGCTCAGATTGTTTTTTGTCCGATTACCGGACTGACAGTGAAAAATCACAATCTTACCGGCGTTCACCTGCAGCGCTGTACCGTTTTCCAGCGCGGCGAGTGGCCACAGTTGAGCCGCTGGGATATGTTCTCGTGCGTACTCATCGGCATCACGAATATCAATCAGGCTGGCACCTTGCTCAATCAGTGCCTGTGCCGCAGTTGGGGAGATGTGTTCAACGGTCATTGTGTCTCTCTTAGGGGCAGTAGAGTGTTTTTAAGGTGGCGACGATCTGTTTTACGGCCGCATTCTTTATAAAGTAGTGAATGCGCTGCGCATCGCGCTGGCTGTCAATGAGCCCCTCTTCACGCATTCTGGCGAGGTGTTGGGACGTTGCCGATGGGCTTAAGCCGGTGACTTTGGCTAAATCACCGGCGCTGATGCCGGGGGTATCGCAAAGCATGCAGAGGATCAGCAACCGGTTAGCGTTGCTCATTGCCTTTAAAAGTATCGCGGCTTCGCCTGCACGAGCCTGGAGGAGTTTGCTGTCTGTCATTTTAGTTTAGCTTTTCCTTAATTAAGTTAATGCTAAACTAAATGCGTGCAGATGACCAGTACTCATCGAATTTGTTAATAAACGTGTTGAATTTACTGAAGTTGTTCACTATGTGGCGAGTGGCGATACCGTCAGTGGTGAGAATTTTCTTAGTTTTTCATTTGCAGCGCATTTTTTGTCATGTAATAAATTCAGAAATGTGCTTTTAGAGGTTAAGTTCGTTACGGTGATGCTGTTGGTGTTAAATATCATTCATCGTATCTGGAGTTTATGTTTTTATGCTGAGCGTTAATCGATAACATATCATGAGCGTTTTTTATTTTTATAAGTTTAGGTTAAATTATTTTACTGCGCTTTTACCAAATAATGCATTGCATCACGGATTAATAAGAATATTATTAGTGTCGTATATCTAATGCACCCATTGGCATTAGCCGTTGACTCAATAAATTAATAGCAAAGGCTTTCTGTTTATCAAAAATAAACGGAGAGGAAACGGTTACGCATTTAATACCCTGCAAAGGAATAAAGTTACATAACATGGAGGGGTTCATGGCAGATAGTCGTGAAATTATATTTTTTGCGCCCGCTATCGGCATAAATGTACGTCAATAAGAGAATCAGAATGAAAGCACAATTTCGCATTATGGCATGCGTCATCACCGCGTTAGTCTCCGGTGCCGCAGTGGCTGCCATCACTACTAATCCAGGTTCATCAGCAGGAACCCAAGGCCCGGGCGGCCAGGTCAATTTTACCGGTTCCATCACCGATTCCTCCTGTAATGTTGAAAGCGATAGCAAAAATCAAACCGTCGATCTTGGTAAATGGGCCAAAAGCTATTTCACCGGCGCCGGTACCGAAACCACCAAAACGGCCTTCCATATTAAAGTGACGGACTGTCCTGACTCTGTTGCGCATGTCTCTGTTTTATTTGATGGCAAAAAAGACAGTACGAATGCATCACTGCTCGCTATTGATAGTGGGGCTGGCAGCGCTGCCGGCGTGGGGATCAAACTGTTTGAGGATGACCAGAATCAAGTGATCAAACTGGGGACCGTGAGTAAACAGCATGATATTCAGCAAGGAAGCGACGGGGCCGATGGGGCAGCCGATCTGACTTTCTTCGCTGATTACGCGTCAACGGGGGCCAATATAATGACCGGTAAGGCCAATGGCGTTGCTGATTTTAATATGGTTTACAACTAATTAAACCCTGAGCAGAAGGTATCTTCTGCTCAAATTAAACTCTATTTTATCTTACGGCTTATTTCTATGAATCGTTTTATCGCGAGCCTTTCTCTATTTTTATTATCAGCAGCAGCGCATGCGGGCATTGTCATGGGCGGTACTCGCGTAATATATGAAGAGGGGAAGCGCGAAGCATCCATATCTGTGACAAACGCCGATAACGCCGTGCCTTATTTGGTTCAGTCATGGGTGGAAAATTATTCCACAACGGATAAAAGCCAACCGCCATTTATTGTAACACCACCGCTATTTCGACTCGATCCGGAACAAAAAAACGTTCTGCGAATTAACTTCACCGGCGCGACGCTGCCTTTGGATCGGGAGTCGGTATTTTGGTTGAACGTGAAAAGTATTGCGCCGTCGAAACAAGATGATGCGAATAAGCTGCAGGTCAATATTAAGTCGAAGTTCAAAATTTTCTACCGACCTAAAAACCTTCCCGGTGATGCCGATGACGCGTGGCAAAAGCTGACCTTCCAGACTCTCGGTACGAACCTGGTCGCACATAACCCAACGCCTTACTTTATCTCCTTTTTCTCACTCTCTGTCGGCGGTGAGGAGTTGGAAGAGCCGGGAATGATTGCGCCATTTAGCAATAAATCATGGTCGGTCCATCACGCGGGGGCAGTGAAATGGCGTGCGATCAACGACTTCGGCGGTGTTACCGACTTCGCTCAACGGTAACACGGCGCTGATGATCACGGTGAAAAAAACAACCTCAGACCTTCCGGGTGATTTAAGCACCAGCATACTCCTGGCCTGCCTGCCCACGGCGCTATGGCTGCTGTGCTATAGCAGCGCCACAAAAGCGGACGACTACTTTGACCCGGCGGCGGTAGAGCTGTCTGACCCACAGCAAAAAACCGTCGATTTGCACTATTTTGCCAGATCAGGCGGTCAGCAGCCCGGTCGCTATCCGGTCGCGATATGGGTCAATCAGCAGCCGGTTGGGCAGGAGACCATTGAGTTCGTTGAGGAGGGCGGGGTGTTAAAACCGCGACTAACGGCGGCTCAGCTTGCGGAATATGGGGTCAATGTCAGTGCTTTTTCTGCCTTCAGCACGCTGCATGAAGGTGAGGCGTTTACCCACATTGAACGCTTTATTCCCGATGCAGCCAGCGAGTTTGATTTCGGTGGCCAACGGCTCAACCTGAGTATTCCTCAGGCGGCGATGAACCTGCAAAGCCGGGGCTATGTCGATCCCGCTCGCTGGGATGATGGAATTCCGGCGGCGTTTGTTGATTACAATCTTACCGGTGCGCAAACGCAGCAAAGCCAGGGTAGCTACCAATCTCATTATTTGAACTTACGCAGCGGTATTAATCTGGGGGGCTGGCGGCTGCGTAATATTGCGTCCATGCAGTATGACACCACTCGCCGCTGGCGTTCGCAGAGCACCTACCTTCAGCATGATGTACGCGCGCTCAAAAGCCAGCTACGTATTGGCGACACCTACACCAGCGGCGACGTTTTCGATAGCGTACAGTTTCGCGGCGCGCAGCTAATGTCCAATGAAGAGATGTTGCCGGATAGCCAGCGCGGGTTCGCGCCGATTATTCGCGGTATGGCGCACAGCAACGCGAAAGTCACCGTCTCCCAGCATGGTTATGTGATCTACGAAACGTTTGTCGCGCCGGGGGCATTTGCCATTACCGATCTTTATCCCACCGCGCAAAGCGGTGATCTTGAAGTGACGGTGAAAGAGAGCGATGGATCCGAGCGAAAATTTACCCAGCCGTTTTCCGCCGTGCCGTTCATGCTGCGCCAGGGGAGAATAAAGTACAGCGTAAGTCTCGGGCGCTATTACTCCACTCAGGCCGATACACGGCAACCGCAGTTTATGCAGTCGACGTTATTTTACGGTCTGCCCGCAGACGTCACTTTTTACGGCGGTGCGCAGATGGCGGAGGATTATCAGTCGTGGTCCGGCGGGCTGGGGCGTGGCTTTGGTGAATTGGGGTCGCTGGGCGTGGATTATACCCACGCCGTCACCCGCACGCTGTCAGAGAAGCGTTACAGCGGGCACTCCGCGCGCCTGCAGTATCAGAAAAACTTCACGACCACCGGCTCAACCTTGAGCCTGGCGAGCTATCGCTATTCTTCGCTCGGCTACTATGACTTTGCTGAGGCCAATGCGCTGGAGGGGCGCTATGGCGAAACGGAGAGCAAGCGCAGCCGCGAAGAAGTGTCGTTCTCTCAACCGCTGGGCGATATCGGTAGCCTCTCCGCCTCTGCCTGGGCGCAAAACTACTGGCATTCCCCACGTCGCGATCGGACGGTGCATGTCGGGTTTTACAGCGCCTGGAAAGGCGTTTCCTGGGGGCTGGGCTACTACTTTACGCAGTCGTCGGAGAATAATAAAACCGACCGTTCTTTGTCTTTTAACATCAATATTCCGCTAAACGGTCTGCTGCCGAACGGTTCCGTCAGCTACAGCACCACTTCCGATAACAACGGCTACACCTCACAACAAGTTTCCCTCTACGGCGCAGCGCTGGAGAAAAATAATCTCTACTACAGCGTTCAGCAGGGTTATGGCAATAACGGGCAAGGAAGTAATAGCGGCGTATCGCTCGATTATCGCGGCGGATACGGGGAAGCGCAGCTTGGCTATCAGCGCGATAACACCAGCCACCAGGTGAACTGGGGCGCGTCGGGCTCGATTGTGGCCCATCCACACGGTATTACTTTTGGGCAGTACACCGGTGACAGCTTTGCAATTGTGCGCGCACCCGGTGCCGACAACGTAGCGATTGAGAATGGCACCGATCTGCACACCGACTGGCGCGGTTACGCCATTGTGCCGACGCTGACCGCCTATCGTAAAAACGATATCAGCCTCGATACCCAATCGATGGCTGACGATACCGATGTTGATCTTCAGGGACAAACGGTGATCCCCGGTGGGGGAGCCATCGTCGAAGCCAACTATCAGACCCATATCGGCAATCGCGTGTTGTTTACGTTGCGTGGTGCACACGGCCCGCTGCCGTTTGGTGCCAGCGCTCAGCTGCTGGGCGATAACGGCGCGGCATCGGGCATTGTGGCCGATCAGGGGCAGGTTTATCTGAGCGGTATTCCAGACCACGGGGCGATAGTCGTGCGCTGGGATGACAGTCACGTTGCGCAGACCTGTACCGCCCAATTCCATCTCCCCAATAACCCACAGCGTAATCCGGTGAAAACGGTAAGCGCGGTCTGTCTATAAAAGGTCGTAAGTATGCTCAAGCGTTTCCGGCTTGCTGGTTCTTTTCTTTTTCTGTTGGCGGTGGCGGCGTGCAGCCCGCGCGTTTGGGCGGAGAGCTGCAGCAATACCGTGGGTGAGATGACGATCAATACGCAAAACATCCAGTATCTGCCGTCGCTGCCGGTCAATTCGCAGATGTCACATTCGATGGCGGATAACGGTAGCGGCATCCGTTTTACCTGTGATTTACAGGTTCCCGACGCAGGCTGGAAGCGCGTGGTCTATCAGCAGGTTGATACTGACGGTGCGGCAACTGCCATCAACGGCATCCATATCTTCGCCACCAAACTGGATGGGCTGGGCTATTCGCTCGGATTCCAGTGCAACGGTGGGGCGGTGCACTATATTGACGGCAGCTCATCGCCGGCGGGAAATCAGTCGTCAACGATCTGCGACAGCGCGGATATGCCCACGCTGCTGACGCAAAAAGAGATCGTTATCAAAGCCTACGTTACGTTCTATAAAACCGGTGAAATTCAGCTCTCCGGGGGAAATCACACCAACGTTGATGCGCAGCCGCAGGTTGGGAAACTGTTTATGGAACTGACATCCGCGACGGGTAACGGAACGATGGCCACGCAGCCAACCTTCCTGGGGCTATCGGCGCTGAATGTGGATATTGGCGCCAGCGGCAGTTGTCAGGTGACAACCCCCACCATCAACGTGAATCTGGGATCAGTGAATAAATCAGAATTCAAAGGCGTTAACACCACCGGCGGCAGCGCGCAGAACTTTGCCATTCCGGTTTACTGTACGCAGCCGACGGATGTGCGTATTGGTTTCTTTGGCCTGGAGGTTGGCTCGGGATTCCCGGATACCCTGGCGTTGACGAAGACTAGCGGCGCTGCAAGCGGGGTGGGCGTTAAGCTTAGCTACGGCAGCAACAGTGCGCCGGCACCTGCGGCGGGGACGGCGGTAAAAATCAATGAAGCGACTAATCTCCCCGTACTGAAAAAAGTCACCGCCAGCAACGCTGCCAGCGCCGAAAGAATTAATTTCACCGCGCAGTATGTCCAGACGGACAGTTCGGTAGGGGCAGGGATCGCCAACAGCATGGCGACCTTTACGTTGGTCTATAACTGAGAATACACGTTTAGGTGCCGGATAAGGCGATGCCGCTATCCGGCCCGCGGTGTGCGCAGAGACTATTTGATCGGCGGTTGAGCGTGCAAAATACGCTGCACTTCGTCAGCGTTCAGCGAGTAATCAAAGAACTGGCGATAAAAATCCTGCGTCACTTTCGCCATATCCACGCCAGGGAACAGGTCCGGGTGCAGTATCTGCGCAGCCCACTGGATCTGTAGCGCGCTTTCGGTGCCGTAACGATCCCACGGGAAGACGCCTGCGGGGTTCTGCACGACGTTACCGTTTTTCACCGCTTTCAGCCCCGAGAACAGCTCCGCATAAGGAGAGTCGGCAAGCGCGCCGCAGTTGGCCCCCAGGATAATGACATCCGGCTGCCAGGCCAGCACCCGTTCCGCCGACACCTCTTTCATATTACCTGCAATACCCACCGCCGCATTTTGGCCGCCGGCGAGATTTATCCAGGTATCAATCAACGTGTGGCTACCGTCAACTTTCAGCGGTTTTAGCGATTGAATATGCAAAACGGTAGGGCGTTGTGCCACAGTCAGCCCCTGTGTTTTGCGCTGCACGCTATCGAGCGCAGTTTGCAAATAGTGGTTGTAGGATTTTGCCCGCGCTTGCGCATCGGCTGTACCCAGCACCTCGGCGGTCGTGGTGACGGATTTCATCAGCGACGGGTAATCGGTAAACGCCATTTCCAGCGTTGGCAGACCCGCCTGGCGGTAGGCTTGCGCTTTATCATTGCCCTTTGAGGTAAACACCACGTCTACTCGTTTGGCGAGCAGGCTCTCCGGATTGAAGGCGCTACCGCGTACCTGTAGCGCTTGATTCAGCGTTGGGGCGATTTTGAACATCCACGGCTGGCTGTCCGGATGATTGACGGTGGCAACAATTTGACTTCCCGCCCCCAGCGTCATCAGTACCGAATGATGAGCGAACCAGCCGTCGGCAATGGCGTGCACGCGGTCGGGAACGGTAACGGTGTGGCCGGCGTCATCCACCACCTGGCGAGCCGCCAGTGTGGGGAAAGCCAGCCACGCGCAGAGCAACCACGCATGGCGACGTTTCATGTTTCAAATTCCTTAAAAATCAATCTGCATAGACAATTGAGCCTGACGTGGAGCGCCCAACTGGGCGCTGGCATTGCCGGCACCGGTATAACCCGTCAGCGCGCCCGGTACCACATTGGTCCAATAGCGACGGTTAGTCAGGTTAGTGACGTCCAGGCGGAAGGTGACAGGGGTGTTGAACATGCGGGTCGCATAGCTGCTGCCCACATCGACGGTGGTATAACTGCCAACCCAGCTATCGTTGGCATTATCCGTCGCGCGGCGACCAACGTAGCGCACATTGGTATCCACATCGACACCCGGCAGCTGTTCTATGCTGTAAATCGCCAACATGCTTGCGGTGAAGCGCGGCAAGCCAACGACCTGTTTGCCGTCAGCCGTTTGGCTGGCGGTGTCGTGCAGGCGTGGATCAAGCCAGGTAGCACCACCAAACAGACGTAAGTTGCGCGTGACGTGACCGTCGGCCATTAGCTCCAGACCGCGGTTTTTCTGCGTGCCGTCTTCCGCGAAAATGCCGTCATCGTTGGTATAAGCAAACGGACGTTTGGCCTGGAATACGGCGGCCGAGAGCATCAGGTCGTTGATTGGCGCGTATTTCGCACCGAACTCAATTTGGTGGCTGCGGTACGGTGAGAGCACTTCACCGGAGTTGCTTGCACCAGCAGGGGCGGTATCGCCTTGCTGCATGCTGTCAGCCCAGGTGGTGTAGAGCGTAACGTTATCAACGGGCTTATACATTAAACTGGCTGAGCCGCTGGCGCCGTTGTCTTTTTTATCACTGGTTTGCTTGCCGGTTTTATTGTAGTTGCTGACCGTAAACAGGTTTTCACTGCCGGATAGCAGCAGGCTCCACTGTGGGCTGAAGTGCAGGGTATCGCTCAGCAGGAAAGCGTGCTGCGTGGTCGTTGCGGATTGGTAACGACTGTCAAAATCAGGATACGGTGGACGCGGGTAAACTGGATTCTGGTCGAGTGAGGATTTGCCTAGCGTAAAGGTGCCGCCGGTGACTGGGTTGTAGTTCTTCCAGACAAAACCGCGAACTCCGGTGCTGATATCATGGCTCAGCCAGCCGGTATCAAAGCTGCCGGTGAGGTTTGCCATATAGCTGTTGATAGTGAAGCGGCTGGCGGCGGAGTTTGAGGTGGTGGTGGTGTAGTTCCCGCGATTATCGGTCAGCGTATTGGTCACGGTAGTGGATTCACGATCGGCGATCTGGCGCAGTACCCCAACGTCGAGCAGCCAGTTGCCGTCAAAGTCATGCTTGATGTGCAGGCTGGCGGTGCTGGTTTCGTCATCGTTGCCAGCATAGCTTTGGCCGTATTTGGATTTGGTGGGATCCAGCGGGGAAGGGAAGTGCACGCCTTTCGCCAGCGCAAAGGAACCCGGCATCCCTTTTTCGTAATAGTGATAGTAGCTGAAATTACTCTCCAGCACCGTTTTGTCGGTGAGCTGGAAATCCAGCCCCAGGCTGGCCAACTGTCGGCGTTTATGGCTGCCGCTGGTATAGCCGTGGCCTTCGTCATTCAGCAGGTTGAGCCGGTATTTTACGCGGTCGCCGTCATCGATAGGGCCACTAAAGTCCATGGCGGTCAGGGTGCCGTTACCAGTGCTGGCTCCGACGGTTACGCGGTGCAGTGGCGTATCGGTCGGGCGTTTGGAAACCAGGTTAAACATTCCGGCTGGGTTTGCCGGCCCATACAGTGAACCCGCAAGACCGCTTAACACTTCTACGCTCTGGAATTGCTCGGCTGGATATTCGGTCGTGGAGACAGCATTCAGGCCATCAATCATGTGGTTTTGCACCACGCTGCCCTGCATACCGCGGGTTTGCGGGCGGACGCCATCACCCTGAACGGAAGGCATATAGCGATAAATGTCTTTTACGCTTTTTAATTGCTGCTGGCTGATGAGCGGGGCTGAGAAGGTTTGTACTGACCACGGAACATCAATCAAGGCGCGTTTGCCAAGGCTGCCCAGCGTGGCCTGTTTTTCCGCTGCGGGCGTTTCTTGCGCGGTGCCATCGGTGATTGGGGCTGCGGAGACAACCATTGTGTCTTCGGCGTAGCCGGATTTACTGATTGCCAGGCACGAGAAAGCCAGCAACCCCGTGGCGAACGGTCGTTTTTTATTGTTAAACATATTCAAATTCAATTTGTTAGCAGAAAGACTGGTGGTAACCGGGTTACCATCTACGCATGAGGGGAACAGCTATTATTATTTGTGTGATGAATATGATGGGATTATTCGTTATGTATGTCAATATACAACGAAGGGGTAGGAAAATGCGCTGGCGTAGTTGGCCAGAAATAAAACATAAAAAAAGCCGGATGTTTCCATCCGGCTTTTTGTTATTAAGAACAGGGGATTACTCGCTAATTTTCTTCTCAAGCGAGCTGGCACCTTCTTTGGTTTTATCCCAGCCTTCCTGAGCGCCTTTTTTCGTGGCATCCCACCCTTTTTGGGAGGTCTCTTTGGTTTTGTCCCAACCTTTCTGGGTGCCTTCTTTGGTCTTATCCCAGCCTTTCTGCGTCCCTTCTTTGGTGGCATTCCACCCTTTCTCGGTGCCTTCTTTGGTTTTGTTCCAGGTTTTTTGTGCGCCTTCGCTAACCTGGCTGCCTACGCTGTCACTTTTCCCTTCCGCGGCGTGCTTAGACTTCAGCTTCAGCTCTTCGCCCTGGTGTTGTGCCTGATGCAGTTTCTCTTTTGCCGTATTCGCATTTTCTTGCGCAGCGGCAACTGTTTCGTCAGTGGCGTGTGTGGTCGCAGCGAAAACAGGAGAAGCCAGCAGAAGAACAGACAGTGCAATTGTTGTTTTTTTCATAATACTTCCTCATCAGTTAGTGAGCGTTAGCAAGGATGGCATAGACAAATAGATGAGGCTTTAGGAATAAACTGTAATTGAATCATTGTGTTCCAAATGGGGGCGTAATCCGACCCCACGGAAACTAGCGATCCAACATAATTAACGGTGAATTATCAGGCGCGTGGGCGATGCTGATTTCGGCCCGATAGAGGTTCCTTAATGCTGACTCTTTCAGCACCTCCTGTGGCGTTCCGTTATCTACAATTTGACCTTTTTCGAGCAGGATGATGCGGTCGGCGTAGCGCGCGGCCAGGTTCAAATCATGCAGTACGCAGCAGACGTTAAACTGCCGCTCTTGCACTAATTGACGCAACAAACGGAACAGATGCTGCTGGTGGTGAATATCCAGCGCCGAGGTAGGCTCATCCAAAAACAGCCACTTCGGCGACGGCTCTGGTTCCCAAAGCTGAACCAATAAACGTGCTAGCTGTACCCGCTGTTGTTCGCCGCCGGAGAGATGGCGATAGTCGCGGGCAGCCAGTTCGCTACAGCCGCACAGCGCCATAATGTGTTCTGTTTCATCGCGCGGATTACGAGTGCGATGCGGATGGCGGCCCATGCGCACAACTTCCATGACGCTGAAAGGAAATGCCATATGACAATTCTGGCGCATGACGGCGCGGGTTTTTGCCAGTTCCGCCGTCGGCCAGTCGCCTAACGGTCGTCCGAACAGCGAACAGTGGCCGCTATCCGGCTGAAGATAGCCGGTCAACTGGCGCAGCAGCGTTGATTTTCCTGCACCGTTAGGACCGAGGATCGCCACGATTTCGCCGCCGGGCAGAGTCAGAGATACGTTATTGGTCAGGCGGCGCCCGTTGATGCTGAAGGTCAGGTTGTGGGCGTCAATCATAATGCTCTCCGGGTACGCAGGATCAGCCATAAAAAATAGGGGCCGCCAATCAGGCTGGTCAACAGGCCGACCGGCATTTCCGCCGGCTGCACCAGCGTGCGCGCCAGAGTATCGGCTACCAGCAGCAGACTCGCACCGGCGAGCGTAGAGCAGGGGAGCAGCCAGCGATGATCGGCACCGATGGTCATGCGGATCAAATGTGGAATCACGAGGCCAATAAAACCGATAACGCCGCTGACTGATACCGCGGCACCGACCAGCAGGGAACTCAACAGCAGCAGCTGTTGGCGTTTACGCTTCACGTTAACGCCGAGGTAGTGCGCCTCTTCATCCCCGAGCTGCAAAAGGTTTAGCGTATTGGCTAGCCCGCCGGTCACGATGATGGCAGGAACGGCAAATGAGGCGGCGACCAGCAGCGTCGGCCACTGTGCCTGCCCCAGGCTTCCCATCATCCACAGGGTTAACTGGCGGAGCTGCTGCTCATCACCGACGTAGCTCAGCACGCCGATAGCCGCGCCGCACAGGGCGTTGATAGCAATGCCTGCCAGCAACAGCTGCATCATACCGCCGTGGGTGTGACGCAGGCTTATCAGGAATATCACCGCGCATACCACCAGACTGCCGGCGACGGCGAAGATCATTTGTTCGTACAGCAAGAAAACCGCAGGGAGCGAGATAGGGAAGATTATCGCCACGCCCACCATGAGCGCTGAACCGCTGCTTACGCCGAGCAGGCCGGGGTCGGCCATCGGGTTACGAAATAATCCCTGCATAATCACGCCCGCCGTTGCCAGCGCCCCGCCGACCAGCACCGCCAGCAGTACGCGCGGTAGACGAATGTTAAGCCAGATATCGCGGTACTGGGCATCATGCAAAGAGGCAAAGGTTATTTTGAGCGCGCCCTGACTGGCACCAACCAGCACGAGGGTCGCCAGTATCAGGAGCAGGCCGATAAACACGCTGAACGAAGAGAGGGAATCCTTAAACACGCAAGTCTCCATAAAACATCATTGCGGCGCCGTCAGCCAGCGCCGCGTGGGGATCAGGCCGGTTTAAGCTCAGGCTCAACCAGGCTGTAGACCTGTTGATTGAGCGCCGGGGCGCTGGCCAATGCCTGAATATGCGCCGCCACGTCGGCGCGCTGCACGAAACCGTGCACTTCCTGTTGCTGAATGCGCCGGGCTTTACCGGTAGCCTCGCCGCTCAACAACCCGCCGGGACGGAGAATGGCGTAATCCAGAGTACTGGTTTGCAGCCAGCTTTCCGCCAGTGATTTCTCTCTGACTGCCTGACCAAATGCGGCCTTTGCCCGCGCGGAGAGAAATGGCCAACTGTCGCCGCAGCCCAGCGAGGTCACCAGTATCATGCGTTTGAGGCCGGCTTTTTCCGCCTCGTCGATCACCGTCCGGTGTGCCAGATAATCCTGTGCGCCGCCCATCGATGAAATGACGGTCGCTTCAGCGCCCGCCGTCTGACAGGCCTGCGCGACGCATGCCGCATCGCAGGCATCGCCGATCAACACGTTGATGCCTTTGGCTTTCAGGCGTGCAGCGGCTTCAGGGTTACGCACCACGGCGACCACTGGGCGCTTTTCTGCCAGCGCTAGCTCAACGGTTAGCGCGCCCACGCCTTTACCACCCGCGCCAAAAATCAGCCATGGGTTCATCAGGCATCCCCTTTCAATACGGCGGCCAGCTTGCGGAAGGCATCAACCTGCTCTGCCAGCAACTGACGGTGGTCATCGCGGCCAAGGAAGATTTTAAACATCGCATTGCCCGCAGCGTTAAAGAACAGAATCGAGGCGGTGTCCATCGCCATAAACTTGCGTTCGACCAGCGCGATATGCGTGCAGTTTTCGGCTTTAATGTGGCCCGTCATGCCCTTTTTGCCACGCAGGTTAAAGTAGCCATGGCGATGGAACCCGGACGGCAGTTCGCCGGTGAATTCCAGGATCACGTCGGCGGAATGCACCAGCGTGGTGACTTTTCCCCATTCGCAGACCGTGTCCCAGACGGTATCAAATTTATCACCGGCAACCAGCGTGTGTGACGGCAGGTGTTTCACAACTTCCAGCAGCGTGGTGTTGTATTGTCCCGCGATAGCTTCCAGGGTGCCGTCTGGCTCGGTTTTCAAATAATCCTGTAAAGAGACGTTGCTCATCATTAGCTCCTGTTATGGGGTTTCTACCGCAATGCGCGGCGCGTTAAGCTCCTGAATTAGTTCATCAAGAGACTGTAAAATGTTGCTGGCCCAGAAACGGCCTTCGTTGGTCAACCGCAGGCAGGTTGAGTCATCCTGCGTTAATCCGGCGTGGTGCCACTGCGTCAGCAGCGGGGCGAGTTTGGCCGCATGCGGTGTCAGCGCATCCAGCGGCACGCGGGCGGTTTCAACGCCGGCCTGCAGGGTGTGGCGCCACTGGAAGCCGCGATCGGCGGTACGCATCATCATCATTAGCGGTTTTTGTCCGGCGGCAATCGATTGATGCCAGTTCTCAAGGTTGCGTTCCACCATCCATGAATAGCCGTTGACTGAGCCGCCAGCGCCGGAACCCAGCGCCAGACAATCGGCGCCTTGTTTAATCAGTAAATTGTAGAGGTTACGTTCGCGAGTGGTGCGCGCCCAGTGGCTGTTGCTGATGCAGCGCCAGCCGGCCTGATCCATAAAATCGCAGCCTTGCAGATAGAGATCCCGACGCTCAGCGGGCTGAGGCACCGTGGTTCGGCCGTTTTCCACCGCTTTGCCCAGCGGCGTGTTGGGCAGCAGATTGAGGGCGTAAAGATCCACACCGTCTAGCCCGATCTCCCGGGCGATCGCCAGATCCTCGCCCCACAGTTTGGCATCCTGTCCCGGCAGGCCAAACAGCAGATCGCAGACCACTGCGGCCCTGTCGCGACGCACCAGACCTTCCATAAATGCAATCGCCGTAGGGCCATCAGAGGTGCGGGCCATCTTCTTGCGGATTTTGCTGTTAAACGACTGAATACCAATGGAGAAGCGATTGGCACCGGCATCGAGACAGGCATCAATACGCGCGTCGTCGAAGTTCAGTACCCGGCCTTCTATGGTGATTTCACAGTCTGGCGCGAGCGGCAGGCGTTCGCGCAGCGCGGTAATAATGCGCGCCAGATCGCGGGCAGAGAGCGCTGATGGCGTACCGCCACCGAAGTAGACCGCGTGAATCGGCGCCGATTGGTGCAGTACGCTGTCGGCTTCCATTTCAATTTCGCGCAGCAGCGCGTCGGTATAGCGCGTGCAGCTATCTTCCTCATAGCGGTTCTGGTAAAAACCGCAGAAAGTACAGTGGGTGGCGCAAAACGGAATGTGCAAATAGAGCAGGCGTTTACGCGCAGGCGTCGCCTGGCTTAGGACATTCAGCCAGGTTTGCGCCAGCTTATCTTTGGCGATGGGGATTGCGCCGCGCCAGGGCATGGTGGCCCGGCGGTCTTTGAAGGGCTGGCCGCCCTCCAGCGCAAAGTGAGGGGTTAAGTCCAGTTCGTTTGTCGTAGTGTGCATAACGGGTCTATCGGTATCCTTTAGTTTGGCCAGAACTGGCGGTGCAGCGTTTCAACGGCATCGGCGACGCGTGGCCCCATTCCCAGGATCAGGGCTTGATCGAGCATGACGATGCGTTGGTTTTTCCATGCGGCGGTGCGGGTGATCCCGGCTATCGTGCTGAGGCGGTTGATATCGCCATCGACCATTTGCGAGGTGACGATGATCACCTCTGGATCCGCGGCAATGAGGGCTTCCGCGCTGTAGCTGCGATACTGCGGGTGCTGGGCAACATTCTGTGCCCCAGCCAGCGTCATAATGGCATCGGCGACGCTGCCTTTTCCGGCCACCTGCGGCGCGCTGCCGCCGGCGCTTAAGATAAACATCGCTTTGATTGGGGCTGGTTTACTGGCGCTGCTCTGGGCAACAGCGTCCAGACGCTGGCGCAGCGTATTAACCAGCGCATCGCCTTGCGGCTCGGCGTTGAGGTTTTTGGCCAATGCGTGAATGTTGGCATACATCTGCTCAACGGTTGCTGGCACGCGCGGCAGAGTCACGACATTGACCTTCTGGGCGCGAAGCTGATCGAAAACCAACTGTGGGCCGGCGTCCTGCCAGGTGATAAAACTGTCCGGACGCAGCGATAAAATGCCCTCGCTGCTGAGCTGCTTCCAGTAGCCGATATGCGGCAATGCTTGGGTTTGCGGTGGGTATGAGGTGGTTTCATCAACCCCGACGACCCGGTTACCCGCGCCGATGGCGTAAATCAGTTCGGTGAGAGAACCACCGGCCACCACGATGCGTTCCGCTGCCTGCGTGCTGAATGCGCAGGCCAACGCCAAGAGTCCTATGGCAATCTTTTTCATTATTAGAAGTTCCAGGCAAAGCCAACGGCGGCATTAATCCCCGCCGCAGGAATGGATTCATGCGCCGTGCGATAGCGTTTGTCGGTCAGGTTGTTCAGGGCCAGGTTGACCTGATACTGGTCGTTGGCACCAAATTCGGTGTTGACCGCCAGGTTCAGCGTTGCCCAGCCCGGTGTACGGGTTTCTTTGGTGCCGGTATCGTCTTTGGCGCTAGAGGCCGCGCGGATATAGACGTCGGAGGTGACGTTGGCGGCGTTAAGCATCAGCGTGTGCTTCAGCCCGACCCGGCCGTTAACGGTTGGTTCGCCGGTATTGGTGGTTTTCAACGTCGGCCCTTCGTACTGGCGGCGAATCAGGTTGCCGCTAACGTACGGGGACACTGCCCAACCGTTGTATTCCGCGCTGAGCTCCATCCCCCAGGTTTTGGCCCGGTCGATGTTGTCGTAGTAGTAATAACTGCCGCGAGAGGTGGCGGTATTACCGTTACACAGGGCCTGGCCCGAGCAGGAGACGTTGGCGATATAATCTTTCGCCTCTGAATAGTAAACCGCGCCATCCACCATCCACAGATTGCCGTTGTAGCGGGCTCCCAACTCGTAGTTGTTAGAGCGTTCGGCTTTCAGATCCGGATTGCCGTAAGTGACGCCACCGCCGGCGGTGGTTTGCATAAACAGTTGGCTGAGCGTTGGGAAGACGTAGCCCTGAGCAAACGCCGCGCGTAGCTCAATATTATCGAAGCCGGAGTAGCGCAGGCTGGTGGCGGTGACGAATTCATTGTCATGCGCGGATTGCTCAGCCAAAGAGGTGTCACTGCTAACGCCATTGACGGTCGACTGTGCATCGCCGCGGGTGAGTTTTGACGATAACCAGTATTGGCGTGCCCCTAGCGTCCACGTCCAGCTATCGGCAAAACGCCAGTCGTTCTGGGCGAACAGGGAGGTATTGCTTTGCTCAGACTCGTTATACGAGGTGGTGCGGGTTTCTTTGGCAAACATCGCATTGCCGGTGATGGCCTTTTGGTCCGTGTAGCCGTTCGAAGTTTGGGATACCCGATCGCGCTGATATTGCGCACCGACCACCAGGTCATTATTCGCCGGAAGGGAGAAATTACTTTGTAATGTCACCCCCTGCGTGTACTGCTTATCTTTGGTGGACGTCTGGTTGCGGATAGTTAGGGCTTTGGCCAGGGGAACCGGAACAACCTGAGTGGTCGCCACCTCGTTCTCGAAGGTACGGTCGATTGTCTGCTCGTAGGCATCGAGGTGAATTTTCTTCAGATAGTCGCCGTCCACGTCCATGTCGTAGAACAGCCCGATTTTTTCGCGCTCCAGTTTAGGGATCTTGACGCTAAAGGCATCGTACTCACCGTCCGGATCATCAAAATAGGTCTGTGTTGCTAGGCGGTATCTGTCGAGCGACAGGCCAAAATGGTGCTTACCGAGGTTATAACCTAACCAGAGGCCCTGACTGTTATTACGGTTGTGCGTATTGGGCAGACGGCCGTCCGGGGTATCGCGATCGCCTTGATCGGAATAGCTGCCATTAATACGGTAATCGAACTGGCCGATGCTGCCCCATGCCGCAGCTGACTCTTCCCAACCCATGTTAGCTGAGTTGTAGACCGCTTTTACCGTGCCGCCGAGCGGCTTATCACCGCCTTTTTTGGTGATAAAGTTGACGACACCGCCAATGGCCTGTGAACCGTACAGCACCGAGTAGGGGCCTTTCACCACTTCGATTCGCTCGAGTGACGATTCGTCAATCAGCAGGCCGCCGCCATAGTTTTGCCCCGCGCGCTGATAGGTCACCTCTTGTCCATCAATCAGGATCAAGACGCGAGAAGATGCCTCACCGCGGATGCGGATCTGTTTGCGACCAGCAAGGGCGTTATCGGTAATCTCAACTCCGGGAATGTCCTGTAAATCATCGGCGATAGAACTGTTGGTGGAGTTTTTTAGCGTCTGCCTGTCGATAACCTGGATGGTTGCCGGACTCTCCCAAAGGCTGCTTGCCGAACGATTCGCCGTGACGACAAGCGTCTCTTCTTTGTTCGCATTATTCTGCGCAGTGTCAGCCGTGGCGGCTGAAACGGCACCTACGACAAACAACGGCATGGCGGAGAGTACCAACGACCCTCGGGTAATGGTGTGCTGCATCGTTAACCCTATGGATAATTATTGAATGATAATAAGAATGAATATCAATAAGATTTACATGGCGAGGGATGATGCGTCCAGCAATGAAGGTATAAACAAAATGCATCTTTGATTTGTGTCAATTTATTACAGCGAGAGAGCAGTGGAATGTGAGGTCTGTCACGTCAATTCTGATATAAATTAAGTGGTTAATAGCGTGAATTTGCAATAAGGCGGTGGAAGTTGTGGGGGGGCGGTTATGCCTGAGAGGGGAAGTGTAGATACAAAAAAGCCCGCAGGGCTTACGCCGTGCGGGCTTTCAGGACTTCATATCAGGCTCTGGTGACCATCAATAAAGGATTTTGGTGGGCTGGCGTCCCTGTGCTTTTAATTATAGTGTATTGATATTTAATATTTTTGTTTAAATTAATTTCGTTATGGGTTCCAAAAAGGAACCATAAAGTAGAACCACAGAACCTCGCATGGTTCCAACATGCCTAGCGACTTCAAAATAACACGCTCTATGGCAAACTAAATGTAAGTGTGGCTGGATATTTAGCGTCTGATTACTGAGAGGGTCAATAAAAACTGCTCTATCTCAAATACTGTAGTGGCCCATAAACTTGTCCGCTTGAGTCGATGGTGTACCTCGTCCGTTCAGGCCCGGAGTGGCCAATTAGCAGAGTATTCATGTCTGCTATGAGCGAGGATCGGACGTAAAACAACTGTAAAAAACTATTTAACTCAGGCAGACATGTCAAGATTCAGTGAAAATGTCTAATCACTGGTTCGTTAGAAATGCCCATATGTTGAAAAGGCTGCTGCAAAAAAGTCTCTCGCAGCGGCCTCTTTAATATAACGTCATTGTGTGCATCATCTTTAATTATGGGTTTAACTCAAACTGTTCCCCGTTTATTAATTTTCGCAATAAGTCAAGTGCCTCAGATGAGTATTTTCCGACACCACTTTTCCCAGATTTAATGAAAACATGATAATTGTTGTCTGATGCTTTAATGTTGAAGTCGGTTAGTTTTCTTAATTTTTCGAATTCTTGATTAACATAGTGCCACGATCCCATGTCGAGAATCCTTGCCAGATCAGACATTGTATATGGGAAACTAGCATTTAGTGCCTGCCCATTATTGAGTTCAGCGATACCATACATTTTTGCTAATGCATCATCATGCTCTGCAATATTGCGGAACATCTCAAAATCGTATGGAAGTTCTTGTTTAACAAGGGATTCTGATGCGAATGTGTACGTTCTGGCTAGAAATGCACGCACAAGTTTTGGATTAACGCTAATTTCCGGTGTATTAGATGATAACGCATCAAAAATCCAACCAAAATTATTTGCGTATATCACCTTGATTCGAACGCTTTTATTCTCACCAACACCGATTAGCAATTCCTTTTGATGAGAACCAGTGGCCTCGCAGTCCTTACTGAAGGAGACAAGATAAATATTTGGAATCAATGCATTATTGGGAGCGATGATTTCATCTATATCAGAGAGAATTGCCTTTATGTTTTCATCATTGATACTGTACCCAAAGAAAAACAAGGGGTGTTCAGCAAAATATGTTAGCAACTTAGCACTGATATATTTCTTACGTTTATAGAAATCAACATAATCTTCATTTGTAATAACAATACTTTCAACTTCATGACTGCTACCATGAATTTTCATGATTTCGCCATAAGATGAATAATTCACTTTAACAACGTTATGACCAACTATTGCCTGATAATTGTCAAATATTTTTTCTAATGTGTCGTCATAATTTGTTGTGATTATTGCATGAGGTTTTACTTTCCTTAATTTCTGAACTTCCTCTGTATATTCCATGTTCGAGAAATCAACGGAGTTTGATAATTCATTCAGAATGGATGCAATTTCATGCTTAATATAAATATCTTTTGGAGTCGTTCCTTCAAAGTATGTCTCTGGATAGCGATCCTTGCCATCATCCCAAGCCCATTCAGCATAGAAGTCACAAAAATCGCTAGCAATCAAAGGTTTGTTATCACCCTTTGTTTGGCTGTAGTAACCATAAGGGCGTTTGATCAAGGGGCATATTTGCGCTAGTTGCTTTAATAGACCTTCCCAGTCAGGCGCTTTTATATATCGTTGTGAAATACCTGCACCCATGAATAAAATGGGTTGGACTTGTAAGTTTTCAAGGCAAGATTTAACATCTTCGATTATTTCTTCTTGATATTCCGTAAAGTCCATATAGTTACCTCAGGGATAGGTGATTGCTATGTGATGCACCGCGAAACGGTTCGGGGCTTTGTGACACCCAAACTTTACCCCGGTTTCCCAGCGTTTCCTTTGTATATAATATCATTGAAGTTAATTGCGTTTCTCAGAAATCTTCTTAGGATGTGATTGCAATAACGGCAACACAGCGCACACATCGCGGCTGATCAGTGAGTATGAAGTGGTTTACTGAATTTGGCCGCCTGAATCGAGAGACAAAATGTCCGCTCCTGGCACTAAGCAGAAGTTCCCGAACAACGTAAGCTGGCATATGCCCTCGTTCCTCCGTGGGGACTATCGATCTATTTGCCGGTTGTGTTTAAGCAATATCGCCAGCGGCGTGAGCTCTCAGTGCATTCAATCAAGCTCACAAATCACACAGTCTTTACTTTTTTTAGATTCCCTAATGGTTTCGCGTCATAGCCTCAGCCAGATAAACCTGAGCTGCTTTAGGGGTATATGCCTTTCCGAGCATAAAGGATACTGTTTCTATGAAAACTGATCGCGAGAGCACGATTAGGAGATCAGAACCTGATTTGACATTGATACTGGCTATCAGCGATGGGCAGTTCTCGAATACATCTGACAATCATTTACCTCATTAAGTTTTATTTCCAGAAGTGCCGTGATCCAGCACGAGTGCTGATAATCAATATCACTTGGGTAATGATTGACAAGTTCACTAAACAACGAGCAGATATTTTAAAATTGCCTGCAGCTTCCACATCACCAGGCAGAGGCGTCAGACCCTTAGCACCATACGATTCATAGAGTAATTCCCAATATAGTTGATGCTGAATTTCTTTGTTCATGTTGAGGCAGTATATTGAAACAATGAGAATGAATCACACATATAAGCTCTCACAATCTTCCGCCGTTTTTGACTGTTGCAGATATACTTTTAGCAGGTTTTAAATGCCTGGAGATTTCTTTCTGTTCTCGACGGATTTTGTATGAATTAATTTCTTCATAATCCTTGTGTTTATTTATTTTTGATAAATCAACCAAGAGATTATTTCTTATCATCCACTTTACAATTCGCTTGTTGATATCTTTATAGAGAGGGCCGCCTTTATATTTATAGAAGTGAATATCATGAATTTCACTGATGAAATCAAGTATGGATAAGATTTCTTTATAATCACCAATGTAACTGTTAATGGTGAAATGGTCTTTATTAAGTTCTATTTTGAATCCATGTTCAGAAAGGTAATACAAGAAAAAGGCTGAGTCGAGATCACAAAAATCTACATGCAGCGTTCTTCTGTCAAATTTATCAATATGCGAGAGAATGATATCATGTAATTCATAATCATATACATTTTCAATAAATCCTTTCCCTGAATGATCAATTTGATTGACATTGCATCCAGCATCTATTGCTACGGATAAAACTTCCGGGGAAAGGGGCATGAAGAGAATATTCATTCCTTTTTTATCGATGTGATTTATATCACAACCAGCATTAATTAATTCTGTCAATCCTTCAGCATTCCTGTAATGTTCAAAAATGCATGTGTAGCCATTAGTATCCGTATGCGAGGTGTCTAAACCCAGTTCAATCAGTTTCTTCAGTATTTCTGGATTTTTTTGATGAAAGAGCGCATTTTGCCCATGTCCGTTGATATGGTGTATATTAATTCCATAACTGAGCAGGCAATCCATGGCTTCCAGGGTTCTGCAGGCAAAAATGGCATTGTTGCCGTTACTGTTAACAGCATTAATGTCATAGCCTATTTTTAAAGCTTTCTTTATATCATCAGGTGATCTTGCATTGAAGAATGATTCAGAAATGGCAAGGTCTAATGCCTTTTCTAATAATCCCTTTTGTAATAAGGATATGACTAATTCCATAAACACCCCCATGAAAAAATGTTTAAGTCATTAGATATCAGAAAATCTGTGAAATGCAACAGCTGGGGAAAGGTGTTCATGATGTGCGGAATAAAAATTTCCACAAACCACCCGTGGATACATCAGAAACACCTGCAGTAAATTTACGCCTGTAACCTGCCGTCCGGACTATAGGACCAAACCTTCGCGGGAGATGCTACCATTACATCGGCAATGTTGAACCGGATTTTACATCACACACGTCGTACAAATAAAAGGAGAAGGCTATCGACTGAAGCAAAAACGGAAAGCCGGGGTTATCGCTGAAGCTAATCCTGAGTAAACAAGGTGGATCAACATTAGACCGTCGGTGGTGGCGGTATTCGGATCACTTTTTACCCGTTGTTGACCCCTGGCGCTCCCAAACCATTTCCAGTGCTCTGATGGTAAGTTTGTTGTCAGGTGAGAATTGAATTTCATTGCCCACCCCTCCGGTTTTTCTGGCGAACAGGTCGAGAACAACGACAAGATACGCCCAGAGTAAAGTAAGAGGCAGGGCGTAGTCGGTCCATGTCCCTGCCTCTCCTTTCCTGACAGGACGTAGACCCTGGCAAGTTGCATCAAAAGATAACAAATTTCTCAGTTCAACTTCCTTCTGGCTAGGTTAACTTGCAAGCAGGAAGTGCTTTTCATCGATTAGTGAATACGGTAGTTTTTTCAAACTAACTGAACTCTATTCGTATGACTTAAATCTTTAAGAAGGCAGGAGATTTGAATTTTGAAAAACTGGTCACCAGAGCATACTAAAGAAATCAAAGCTTGGCTTGACATAGATAACTATCGCAAGCTCGAAGACATCAGTTTAAATGCCTTGTATCACGAACTTTGGGCAAGAGCACTTCTGTACAAGCCTGGGCCTACTGACGAAGAAAAGAAAGGGCTATGGGTGTACATGACTGAAATTTTCAGTGGGAACCCCCATCTTTTCAAAGGGAAGCATCTCGATTATCCAACAGTTAACGATACTCTCTACAGTCCTCCACACATTTTTATCACGGATATCACCAGGCTTGCTGAACTTAGTGTGATGGCTCTTAGTGTGAATCTTTTCACCTGGGAGGAAGGAAACGATGAATATTGTGTTAATGCGCCTCATCACGAAGCTTATGTGTCACAACTCTTGTCCCCCTTATGTGAGAAAACGGTGTTGCTTGAAATCGATCTTGGTAGTGGTACTGACGATGAAATAGCCGAATCGATAAAAGCGGCCCTGCCACAATGGAGATCGGTAAAAGGAGTGGAAGTTAATGAAACCGGTATCGTTCGTTTCGGCTATGGAACTATTAAAAAAATCATAAATTACAGGTTGGTTGCGATGCTGGACATCTTACTTTGGGCAAAAAGGAAAGAACTAAGAATCTCAGATGATCGCCTCTCCCGGCTTCTTTATACTGATGAAGATGAAG
>NZ_BCTM01000028.1 GCF_001571285.1 Kluyvera cryocrescens NBRC 102467
GTAAACTTAGGTGCAGGATTATCGTCGATAAGAGGGACACGATGAACCCCATATTTTCTATTGGCATTGAGTCGCTGTGGGATGAAGTAAGTCATATGCCTACAGGCGGCGTATGGTGGATGAATACCGATCGCCATGAAGATGCCGTTAGCCTGCTAAATCAGACGCTTTCCGCCCAAGCGGATGAGGCGAAAGTTGCCGTTGTTAGCATGGGCGAAAACCCGAATGACCTCATAGAATTAGAGGAAAAAAAGGGGCCAAAAAAAATATCGCTTTTCGCCATGCAGGATAGCCCTGATAGTCTATACTCCTTGCGCCGCGATTTGCTCTGTACGCTTGAGCCGAATAATTATTTTGTTGTCCTTTTATGTTCCCACAATGCCTGGAAAAATATTCCCGCTGAAAAGTTACTCAATTGGATTAGAAAATCCCAGAAATGGGCGAAATACTACCATTGCACCCTTTTAGGGAAGGTGCGAATAAGCGGGGAAATTCTTCTCGGCTTACTCAGTCATTTCATTTCTTCATGTTTGAGCCGATTTTTTCTCCCGTAAATGCCTTGAATCAGCCTATTTAGACCGTTTCTTCGCCATTTAAGGCGTTATCCCCAGTTTTTAGTGAGATCTCTCCCACTGACGTATCATTTGGTCCGCCCGAAACAGGTTGGCCAGCGTGAATAACATCGCCAGTTGGTTATCGTTTTTCAGCAACCCCTTGTATCTGGCTTTCACGAAGCCGAACTGTCGCTTGATGATGCGAAATGGGTGCTCCACCTTGGCCCGGATGCTGGCTTTCATGTATTCGATGTTGATGGCCGTTTTGTTCTTGCGTGGATGCTGTTTCAAGGTTCTTACCTTGCCGGGGCGCTCGGCGATCAGCCAGTCCACATCCACCTCGGCCAGCTCCTCGCGCTGTGGCGCCCCTTGGTAGCCGGCATCGGCTGAGACAAATTGCTCCTCTCCATGCAGCAGATTACCCAGCTGATTGAGGTCATGCTCGTTGGCCGCGGTGGTGACCAGGCTGTGGGTCAGGCCACTCTTGGCATCGACACCAATGTGGGCCTTCATGCCAAAGTGCCACTGATTGCCTTTCTTGGTCTGATGCATCTCCGGATCGCGTTGCTGCTCTTTGTTCTTGGTCGAGCTGGGTGCCTCAATGATGGTGGCATCGACCAAGGTGCCTTGAGTCATCATGACGCCTGCTTCGGCCAGCCAGCGATTGATGGTCTTGAACAATTGGCGGGCCAGTTGATGCTGCTCCAGCAGGTGGCGGAAATTCATGATGGTGGTGCGGTCCGGCAAGGCGCTATCCAGGGATAACCGGGCAAACAGACGCATGGAGGCGATTTCGTACAGAGCATCTTCCATCGCGCCATCGCTCAGGTTGTACCAATGCTGCATGCAGTGAATGCGTAGCATGGTTTCCAGCGGATAAGGTCGCCGGCCATTACCAGCCTTGGGGTAAAACGGCTCGATGACTTCCACCATGTTTTGCCATGGCAGAATCTGCTCCATGCGGGACAAGAAAATCTCTTTTCTGGTCTGACGGCGCTTACTGCTGAATTCACTGTCGGCGAAGGTAAGTTGATGACTCATGATGAACCCTGTTCCATGGCTCCGGATGAATATGATGATCTCATATCAGGGACTTGTTCGCACCTTCCTTAGTTCTTAGTCCTGGAAACAACGCCGACGCGCAAACATCACTTTTACTCGGTGAATATCGTTCACTTTCCGGTCTGGCAAGTTTACGTTACCAGGGTGATAGTCAACTGCTGGATATATCTTACTGGGCCAATGAAAAAGGCGTCAGCGCGCGTCAGCAGCTTTTAATTAAACAAAATGCGTCTGGCTGGCATTTAGCCCAGGATGAAGTGGCTAACGTCCAACCCCGTAGCGATGAAAAACAGGTGCTCAGTAATATCAATATTCTTGAGGGGGCACCGGCACTCTCAGAACACTGGTCTTTGTTTGACACCAACGACGGCGTCTTTAATGCCGCACGCACCGCCCAGGCCGCAACGGTCATATTCTCGCTCAATCAAAATAGCCAGGTAGAACAGCTTGCACGCTTTACCCATACGCTGCGGCGTCAACGCGGTACCGCATTAAAAATAATCGTGCGTGAAACAACGCCAAGCCTGCGTGCGACCGATGAGCGGTTGCTTTTGAGCTGCGGTGCCAATCTGGTCATCTCATCGACCGCGCCGCTGTCGCGCAGCCTGACGCTGATTGAAAGCGTGCAGACGCAGCAGTTCAACCGCCATGTTCCGGAAGATTTAACGACCCTGCTGGCCAACACTGAACCGCTGAAATTAAAAGGCTACCAGAAATGGGATGTCTTCTGCGATGCGGTACAAAAGGTTATCAACAACACCTTACTGCCTGCGGACAGTAAAGGGGTCATGGTCGCGCTGCGCCCTGCTCCGGGACTGCGCGTTGAGCAAGCGCTCACCTTATGTCGCCCGCACCGAATGGGCGATATCTCAACGATTGCCGATCATCGTCTGGTGCTGTTCCTGCCCTTCTGTCGCGTGAACGATCTCGACAAAGCGCTCAACCACATCTTCCCGCTGCCCACCGGCGATATTTTCTCCAATCGCATGATTTGGTTTGAAGATAAACAGATCGCTTCTGAACTGGTCATGATGCGCGATGTGAAACCGGAACAGTGGACAAAACCGCTGCAAATCGCGCCGAAGCCAACAAACGTGATTAACGCAACCTTCGAGGACAACGGCTGGCGCCGCTATCCCGAACCTCATCGCCTGTTTACCGATACCGAAGGGACGCCGTCATGATGTCGATAAGCGATATTATTCAATTGGTTGTGCTTTGCGCACTGATTTTCTTCCCGCTAGGCTATATGGCACGCCATCATCAACGACGCATCCACAATGCGTTTCGTTTGATGTTTCTCAAACCCCGTTATGTTAAACCCGTAGGCGTGTTACGCCGCGATCAGGCCGTCAGGGCAAAATCAAAAAATGACTAAATCGACGCAAAATGCCGCCGCTACACCTTCTCCGCTTTGGCATTATTGGCGGGGGTTATCAGGCTGGAACCTCTATTTCCTGGTTAAATTTGGGCTGCTGTGGGCTGGGTATCTGAATTTCCACCCCATGCTCAACCTCGTCTTTATGGCGTTCCTGCTGTTCCCATTGCCCAATGACCGTCTGCACCGCTGGCGTCAATGGCTAGCCATTCCGCTGGGCTTTGCGCTGTTCTGGCACGATACCTGGCTGCCGGGTCCGGAAAGCATCATGAGCCAGGGTTCTCAGATTGCCGGATTCAGCGCCGATTATCTGTGGGACCTGGTGACACGCTTTATTAACTGGCAGATGGTGGGCGCCTTCTTTGTGCTGGTTGTGGCGTGGATGTTCTTGAATCAGTGGATCCGCATTACCGTGTTTGTCGTGATTGCCATGGTATGGGTGAACCTGACGGCGCTGGTTGGCCCATCTTTCAGCCTGTGGCCTACCGGTCAGGCAACCAATACCACCGCCGCGACGACGACCGCATCACCTGCGGCTTCCGCATCAGGCGGCCCGACAGCAAGCGGCGATATTCCGGCGCAAACCGCCGCGCCAACCTCGGATAACCTCAATGCGTGGTTAAGCAGCTTCTATGAGTCTGAGGGCAAACGCGCAACCACGTTCCCAACGCAGCTTCCGGCCGACGCCCAGCCGTTTGATCTGCTGGTTATTAATATTTGTTCTCTGGCCGCTTCAGATGTGGAGGCCGCAGGCCTAATGCAGCACCCGCTGTGGTCACACTTTGATATTCGCTTTAGCGACTTTAACTCGGCGACCTCTTACAGCGGCCCGGCGGCCATTCGTTTGCTGCGCGCGAGCTGCGGCCAGCCATCGCATACCAACCTGTACCAGCCGGCAGGGAATCAGTGCTATCTGTTCGATAATCTGTCAAAACTGGGCTTTACGCAGCACCTGATGCTCGACCACAACGGCGTATTCGGGGACTTCCTGAAAGAAGTGCGTGAAAACGGCGGGATGCAAAGCCCGCTGATGGATCAGAGCAAGCTCCCGGTTAACCTGCTCTCCTTCGACGGTTCTCCGGTATACGACGATCTGGCGGTTCTCAACCGCTGGATGCAGTCGCCGGATATGCCAGCAGGGGGACGTTCAGCCACCTTCTATAACATTTTGCCGCTGCACGATGGTAACCACTACCAGGGACAGAGCAAAACGGCGGACTATAAAACCCGCGCGCAGAAGCTGTTTGATGAGCTGGATACCTTCTTTAACGAGCTGGAGAAATCAGGTCGTAAAGTGATGGTTATCGTGGTGCCGGAGCACGGCGCGGCGCTGCAGGGCGATAAAATGCAGGTCTCTGGGCTGCGTGACATCCCAAGCCCGTCCATCACCCACGTTCCGGCAGCCGTTAAATTCTTCGGCATGAAGGCCCCTCATCAGGGCACGGCGATTGATATCAACCAGCCAAGCAGCTATCTGGCGATTTCTGAACTGGTGGCACGCGCGGTAGACGGTAAAATCTTCACGGAAGAGACCGTCGACTGGTCGGCCTTCACCGGCAACCTGCCGCAGACGGCCGCGGTGTCAGAAAACTCCAACACGGTCGTGATGCAGTACCAGGGCAAACCGTACGTTCGTCTGAACGGCGGTGCCTGGGTGCCGTACCCGCAGTAACAATGAAAAGGCCGCCGGGTTTTACCCCGGCGGCCCAACGCATTTCCCTTCTTAGCAAAACGCCTTTCTGCTATACCGCTTTCTCTGGATTCTCATCCTGATCGACCGCGAAACACGCCACCAGCTGTCCACCATAGTCTTTCAACTGCGGCTGAAGCTGAGTGCACGGCCCGAAGCGACGGCGACAGCGGGCATTGAACGCGCAGCCCGGAGGCGGATTCAGCGGGCTTGGCAGCTCACCGGTCAGCTTAATACGCTCACGACGCTCATCCGGGTTCAAACGCGGCGTGGCCGAGAGCAGCGCCTGGGTATACGGATGCTGCGGATTATTGAAGATCTGATCCTTCGTCCCTTTCTCCACGCAGCGCCCCAGATACATCACCATGACTTCATCCGCGATATGCTCCACTACCGACAGGTCGTGGGAGATAAAGACATAGGACAGCCCTAAATCCTGCTGCAAATCCATCATCAGGTTCAGCACCTGCGCACGCACGGAAACGTCGAGCGCAGAGACCGGTTCGTCGGCAATCACCACATCAGGATCCAGCATCAAACCACGGGCAATCGCGATACGCTGACGCTGGCCGCCGGAGAACATATGCGGGTAGCGATCATAGTGCTCGGTTTTCAGCCCCACCTTCGCCATCATCGCCAGCGCTTTTTCACGGCGCTGCTCTTTGTTGAGCGAAGTATTAATCTGCAACGGCTCTTCCAGAATTTGCCCCACTTTCTTACGCGGATTCAATGAGCCATACGGGTTCTGAAAGACGATCTGGATTTTCTGCCGGCGCAGTTTCTGCGCATGCGGATCGTGCTTGAGCAAATCCTGCCCCTGGTAGTACAGCTCACCGCCGGTGGGGATTTCAATCATCGTCAGCAGACGGCCCAGGGTGGATTTCCCACAGCCGGACTCCCCAACGACCGCCAGCGTTTTACCGCGTTCGAGGGTAAAGGAGACGCCGTCCAGCGCTTTCACCAGGCGCTCTGGGGCAAAAATGCCCTTCTTCACCGGGTAATGTTTTTTCAGGTCAATTGCCTTCAGCAGCGGCTGCTGCGAGGTGGCCTCGTGCGTACTCATAGTGTGGGCCTCCCGGCATCATCGAGTGGGTAGTGACATTTCGACTGGCGACCGCCGTTAAGCAGATTCAGTTCTGGTTCAACGCTCCGGCATTTGTCCGTCGCATACGGGCAGCGCGGGTTCAGCAGGCAACCGTTCGGACGGTCATATTTCCCCGGGACCACGCCCGGCAGCGACGCCAGACGCGCTTTATCCTGCGCAAACTCCGGCAGCGCGCGCAGCAAGGCCTGGGTATACGGGTGGCGAGGCGCGCGGAAAATATCGCTCGCCGCCCCGGTTTCCACCACCTGACCGGCATACATCACGATGATTTTGTGTGCCGCTTCCGCCACCAACGCCAGATCGTGAGTGATCAGAATCAGCGCCATGTTCTCTTTTTGCTGCAATTCAAGCAGCAGTTCGATGATCTGCGCCTGAATGGTCACGTCCAGCGCCGTCGTCGGCTCATCGGCAATCAGCAGCTTCGGACGGCAGGCAATGGCCATCGCAATCATCACGCGCTGGCTCATCCCACCAGAGAGCTGGTGCGGGTAAACATCAAGACGCGATGCCGGATCGGGGATGCCAACCTGATTCAACAGGTCAATCGCCCGCTGACGGCGGGTTTTCTTGTTGCCACCCTGATGCACCTTAATGGCTTCCATAATCTGGAAACCGACGGTGTAACATGGGTTAAGGCTGGTCATCGGATCCTGGAAAATCATCGCCACTTCGGCGCCCACCAGGTTACGACGTTCTTTTTCAGATATCCGTTTCAGGTCCTGACCGTTGAACTGCAGGCTCTCGGCCATCACGCGGCCGGGATAGTCAATCAGCCCCATGATTGCCAGTGAGCTTACCGATTTCCCGGAGCCAGACTCACCAACGATACCAACCACTTCACCCTGATCTACGCTGTAGCTCACGCGGTCTACGGCTTTAAACGGTGTACCTTCGTCACCGAAGTGCACCGATAATTTATCTACATTTAATAACGCCATCTCGAACCTCTTACTGCTTCAGTTTGGGATCGAGCGCGTCACGCAGACCGTCACCCATCAGGTTAAATGCCAGCACCGTCAGCAGAATCGCCAGGCCCGGGAAGGTCACAACCCACCAGGCGCTTTGCGCGAACTGCAGAACGTCAGAGAGCATGGTGCCCCATTCCGGCGTAGGCGGCTGCGCGCCCATCCCCAGGAAGCCAAGGGCAGCCATATCGAGAATGGCGTTTGAAAAACCGAGCGACGCCTGAACGATCAGCGGCGCAAGGCAGTTGGGGAAAATATTGACGAACATCTGGCGCATCGCCCCGGCACCGGCCACGCGGGAAGCGGTGACGTAGTCGCGGTTAACTTCAACCAGCACCGCCGCACGCGTTAAGCGGACGTAGTGCGGTAAGGCAACGAACGTAAGCGCCAGCGCGGCATTACCAATGGAAGGACCGAAGATCGCCACCAGCACCAGCGCCAGCAGCAGGCTTGGCAGCGCCAGCATGATATCGACCACGCGCATAATGATGTTGTCGACGATACCGCCGAAGTAGCCGGCAACCAGCCCCAGCACAATCCCCATCACCAGCGAAAGGACCACCACCAGACAGCCCACCAGCAGCGACAGACGCGCACCGTACATCAGACGAGACATCACATCGCGGCCAACGTCATCGGTACCCAGCAGGTGCGCCCATGAGCCCCCTTCCTGCCACGCAGGAGGTGCCAGCAGGGTATCGCGGAACTGATCCGCAGGGTTATACGGCGCAATCCAGTTGGCGAAGATAGCAATAAACAGCACGATGGCCACATAAACCAGACCAATCACCGCACCTTTATTGCGTTTAAAGTAGTGCCAGAATTCCTGGAAAGGGGTCATCGGCACCGGTGCGGACACCGCTTTGTTCTCAGTAACTTGTGTCATGACGGCCCCTTACTTCTTATGACGGATGCGCGGGTTAACCACGCCGTACAGCAGGTCTACCAGCAGGTTGACGAGAATAATCATCGTCGCCACCAGCAGCACCCCGCCCTGAACTACCGGATAGTCACGGCGTTGCAGAGCATCAATCAACCAGCGTCCCAGGCCAGGCCAGGAGAAAATGGTTTCCGTCAAAATCGCCCCAGCCAGCAGCGTACCAACCTGAAGACCGATAACGGTCACCACCGGCAGCATCGCGTTACGCAGCGCGTGAACCACGATGACGCGCATCCGGGTCAGCCCCTTCGCGCGGGCGGTACGGATATAGTCTTCACCCAGCACTTCCAGCATCGATGAACGGGTCATACGCACGATAACCGCTAATGGGATCGTGCCGAGCACCATTGCAGGCAAAATCATATGCGCCAGCGCATCGATAAAGTTGCCCTCTTCGCCCCAGATGGCGGTATCAATCAGCATAAAGCCGGTCAGCGGATTGCTGTCATCCAGGAACACCATATCGCTGACGCGTCCGGAAACCGGCGTCAGGTTCCACTGCACCGACACCAGCATAATCAGCATCATGCCCCACCAGAAAATCGGCATGGAGTAGCCGGTCAGCGCCAGACCAACCGCGGTATGATCGAAGATGGAACCGCGTTTAACTGCGGCCAGTACGCCGACAGGGATCCCCACGGCGACGGCAAAAATCATGGCGCAGATACCGAGTTCCAGCGTCGCTTTAAAACGCGGCACGAACTCGTCCCACACCGGGAGTCGGCTTTTTAATGACATCCCTAAGTCACCGTGCAGTACGCCCCAGATATAGTGGAGATACTGCTGCCACATCGGCTTATCGAGGCCGAGTTCAGCCAATAGCTGGGCGTGACGCTCAGGGGAAATACCGCGTTCGCCGGCCATAATCATCACCGGATCGCCGGGGATCATGTGCACAAAGGCAAACGTCAGAAGGGTGATACCGATAAACGTTGGGATCACCAGACCCAACCGTTTGAGGATAAACTGCAACATAGCCCTGATTCTCTATAATGACGGCCCGCCTGGTCACAGGACGTCTGTATTGCTCACAAATCTGCCGCCGGCCTCAAATGAGGCAGACGCAGATACGGCGCGGCTTCCCACCCCAAGGGGGGTAGGAAGCGTGCGCTGCCGGTTAAGGCGTCGTCTTTATTATTCGATGGATACGTTTTCGAAGTGGTGCTTACCTAATGGATCAACCACATAGCCTTTGACTTCTTTACGCACCGGCTCGTATACGGTGGAGTGAGCAACAATCAGCGCAGGAGCCTGATCGTGCATCACTACCTGAGCCTGTTTGTAGAGCTCAACGCGTTTCTCGTGGTTGTCGGTCGCACGTGCCGGCTGAATCAGATCTTCAAACGGCTTGTAGCACCAGCGAGAGTAGTTAGAACCATCTTTGGCGGCTGCGCAGCTGAACAGCGTCGCGAAGAAGTTGTCCGGATCCCCATTGTCACCGGTCCAGCCCATCATCACGGCCTGGTGTTCACCGGCTTTCGCACGCTTGAGGTATTCGCCCCACTCGTAGGTCACGATTTTGGCCTGTACGCCAATTTTCGCCCAGTCAGCCTGAATCATCTCAGCCATGCGGCGAGCGTTCGGGTTGTATGGACGCTGTACCGGCATCGCCCACAGCTCAACGGTGAAGCCTTTATCCTGGCCCGCTTCTTTCAGCAGCGCCTTGGCTTTTTCCGGATCGTAGGTATAGTCTTTGACGTCGTCGTTATAGCCCCACATGGTTGGTGGGATCAGGTTCTTAGCCGCCACGCCAGCGCCCTGATAAACGGCTTTAATGATCGCTTCTTTGTTGACCGCATAGGTCAGCGCCTGGCGCACTTTCACGTCATCAAACGGTTTTTTCTCGGTGTTGAAGGAGAGGTAACCGACGTTCAGGCCAGCCTGTTCCATCAGGTTAATGCTCTTATCTTCTTTCATGCGCGCAATGTCAGCCGGGTTTGGATACGGCATCACCTGGCATTCGTTCTTCTGCAGCTTAGCGTAACGCACGGAAGCGTCAGGCGTGATGGAGAAGACCAGACGATCGATCTGCGGCTTGGTGCCCCAGTAGCCTGGGAAGGCTTTGTACAGAATACGGGAGTCTTTCTGGTACTGCTGCAGCTGGAATGGACCGGTACCGATTGGGTTCAGGTCAACTTTCTCCGGTGTACCGGCTTTCAGCATGTTGTCAGCATATTCTTTTGACAGAATAGACGCGAAGTCCATCGCCAGGTCGGCCAGGAATGGGGCCTCTGGGCGAGTCAGCACGAATTGAACGGTATTATCGTCGACTTTTTTCACTTCGCTAATCAGGTCTGGCAGGCCCATACCTTCAAAGTATTCATAGCTGCCGCCAGAGACTTTGTGATACGGGTTTTGGGCATTCTTCTGACGGTCGAAGGAGAAGACGATATCGTCGGCGTTCATGTCACGCGTCGGTTTGAAGTCTTTGCTGTCCTGCCACTTCACGCCAGGGCGAAGGTGGAAGGTGTAGGTTTTACCGTCTGCGCTGATGTCCCACTTCTCAGCCAGGCCCGGAACGATTTCCGTGGTACCGGTTTTGAATTCAACCAGACGGTTATAGATTGGCACGGAGCTGGCATCATAGGTGGTACCAGACGTGAAGAGCTGTGGGTTAAAGCCTTCCGGCGAACCTTCTGAACAATAAACCAGGGTTTTCGCCTGTACGCTGGCAGCGACGGTCATGGCGACCAGGCTCAGACCCAGCTTCAGCATCCCTGACTTCTTCAAGGAAATACTCATTATTCTGCTCCAAAGTGATTTGTGTTGTTTTTACCCTTTGCATTGGGTTACACCGCCTGGCCTTTATTTGTGTTTTACCCGGCTTGGTCGATGTGTTGTAGAGGCGGGATTCCTTTCACTGGAACAACTGAGTTGCAGCGCGGATTCTCCATGAAATGCCCCTCATGCCCTACAATCTGTCAACAGAATGTGAAAACGTCAATACAGTTATCCGGGATTTGTATTGAAGGTGAGAATGGATGGGCAAAGATTAAAAAAACCCCGAAGGACTATTTTCAGCAGAGAAATTTATGCTATGGGCAATAAAGCAGAGTTATTCACTTAATACTTTGCAACATGTAGTGATTAACAATTAGCCGATATGTGAAAAATTTATTTCGATATGCTGATTATCTGAGCGATTAATGCCGTGAACGTTAAAACGCACAGGTGAAAATGCTGGGTCTAGCCATAAGCAGCGTGAAAAAAGATTCCGCTATGCATAAAAAAAAGCAATGGAATATGTCACAAAATTGTGAACAAACAGGGGAAGACGTTGTGTCGGCAGACGGCGGCGCAGCGCCGTATTCTGATAGTGGCCTTAAACGCAAAAACCGCTCTAAGAGCGGTTTTTATGTCTGGTCGGTGATAGAGGATAACTCACCACTGCGTGGCTCGCCCTACGGGCCGTTGCTCACGCAACGTTCTCTCGCTTCGCTCGAGTCGAACCTCTACCCCCGGAGGTTCTCATCCTCCTGGGCCTTAAACGCAAAAACCGCTCTAAGAGCGGTTTTTATGTCTGGTCGGTGATAGAGGATGACTCACCACTGCGTGGCTCGCCCTACGGGCCGTTGCTCACGCAACGTTCTCTCGCTTCGCTCGAGTCGAACCTCTACCCCCGGAGGTTCTCATCCTCCTGTGCCTTAAACGCAAAAACCGCTCTAAGAGCGGTTTTTATGTCTGGTCGGTGATAGAGGATTCGAACCTCCGACCCCTTCGTCCCGAACGAAGTGCGCTACCAGGCTGCGCCAATCACCGGAATGCGGCGTAGGGTACTGCTGCATTCGGCGCTCGTCAATCCCCTAAAATAAAAAGGGATAATACCTCGCGCGGGAACTGTCACTGAGCGTTTACAGGCTTGGCTGGTACATGGCACCAGTTGTTGTACTCGTTGATGCCACCGTCCGGTGAGGTGTAGCCCAAACAGCCCATGATGGTGTCGTAAAGCTCAACGTGACGCTTAGGCTGCTTCATCGCCGCCTGCTGCTGCAGGTAAGCAAACGAACGAGCATGATCCGGATTCTCCAGATACTTATCCGACATCCACACCATCATCGGCACGCGGAACTGCTCCGGCGGCGCCATCTTACGTGGCGTACCGTGCAGACGTTCGTGCTCATTGATCGATTCACCGTGGTCAGAGGCAAAGAAGACAATCGCCTTCTTATCGCGCATCTGGTCAAAGACGTTCACCAGAAAGTGATCCACGTAGGTTATCGAGTTATCGTAGGAGTTAATCAGCTCCGCTTTCGTGCATTTGTCATCCACGTTCACACATTCCGGCTTCCACTTGGCGAAGTTGCGCGGATAGCGCTGGGTATAGTTAAAGTGTGAACCTTTGGTATGGATAATAATGAGATGCTTTCCGTCGACACCGCTACGGGCCAACACATTCTTTAGTTCGTCAGCGAGCAGCATGTCGTCCACGCTTTTACCGCGGTTCCTCGGCTCGGCGCCAATCTGCTCACGATAGGCAATGTTATTGGCCATCGTATTGCTGTAGAACCACAGTTCGCTTTGCATCGCCAACAAATCACCGGTAAAGCCAAGCTGGTGCAGCACGGCAAACACGTTCTGTTCTTTAACCGTCCGCTGCGGGTTATCGCTAGCCCCGCCCTGCCGCACAAACATGCAGCGCAGCGACAGCTTGGTCGCGGTATCGCACGAGTAGCCACGGAACGCGACCAGGTTTTTCTCTTTTGCCAGCTCAGGTGTGGTATCTCGCCCGTAGCCGAACAGCCCCATATGATCCCAGCGGGTGGTTTCACCGATAATAAACACCACATAGGTGTCATCGATTCCCTCAGGCGCGACGTAGGTGAATTTTTTAGCGGGGTCGATAAGCTCTTTGGTATCAAAAGATTCATCGATTTGCGTCCAGCCATACAGACTCAGCGCAGACAGCCAGTTGCTGGGCAAATACGAGTTAGCCAGCACACCGCCATAGCTTGGCAGATCGACCTGCGACAGGCGTTCACTCTCTTTGAGATGCGCTTCCATTAAGCGAATCGGCCCCCAGACCAGCAGCGCACAGACGAGAATAATCGCCACGCTGCGTATCCGCTGGCCTCGCGTACGTAACTGCTGCAACAGCGTGTCACGCGCGCCGTTAAGCCAGATAAAGATCAACGGCACGATGCTGGTCAACACCAACCAGGAGATAAAATGCCAACCCACCACCTCTTTGGAGAGGTCCACATCGGTGGTCATCACCGAAGCAATAATGCCGTAGCCAATGACGACATTCAGGTTGGTCATATAATAGCTGGCGCCTGCAGAAATCAGCACCACGAGGGAGACCAGCACTTTCCACAGCGTGCGTCCGCCAAGCGACAGTATACGCAGTAAGAAGAAGGTGAGCAGTAAAGTGCCTACAAGCTCGATAGCAATGAAAATCCCTTTTTCGACGCTAAAATTCTGTAGGTATCCTTCAAACCGGCGGACGAACACGGAATAGTTCATCAGCCAGCCGATGTAAACCGCCAGCAGCATACACAGCGTCTGCTGGGACATCGATTTTATATATTTCATGCAAAAACCCTGGAAAAAGGGAAAACCAAAAACGGGCGGCAGGCGAAAAAAAACGACAGGCCCGAGAATAATTGTCATGAGCCATTAAGGGCTCATATGCAAGCGCGGTAAGTAGACAACAAGAAAGGGGAAAAGTATTCGGCGGGATTGTGATCTGGCCAGATATTTACAAAAATACCTGGCCAGAATCGACTTAATAAGTGAGGTAATTATTGTTAAGCGTGCGCTTCGTGCAGAATTTCCGTTTTTGGCTGGCGAATAGTGGTCGACAGCGCCAGGGAAATAATCAGCAGTGCGAAGATAACGCAGAAGGTTACGTAGAACCCGCCGAACAGTGAAGCAATCAGCGAGCCGCAGATGCTGCCAATCCCGAAACCTAAGTAAATCACCCCGTAGTTTTTCGCCAGGTTATTCAGACCAAAGAACTCACTCACCAGCGATGGGAAGACGGTGATGGTGCCGCCAAAGTTAAAGGCCACACAGGCAATCGCCGCGAAGAAAGTGACTTCATTCAGTGGCGCGAACAGCAGCGCCGCCATGCCGACCAGCGAGATAATCTGACCGATAGTGATAACGCGGATACGTGAGATTTTATCGGACAGGATACCCAGCACCAGACGACCGCTCAGGTTAGCAATCGAGATAATCGTCACGGCATTGGCGGCCGTTGCCAGATCCAGATGAACCATCCCCTGCGCAATATCTTTCGCCACACCGATAACATACAGGCCGCTCATACAAGCCGTCAGGAACATCACTGCCAGCATCCAGTACTGCGGTTTACGCATGGATTCCGCCAGCGTGAAGTCGTTTTCCATCACCCCGTTATGACTCGCAACAGCCTGATTAGGTGCGTCTTTCATCAGCATCGCGCCGAAGACAATCATCACCAGCACAATTGCGCCCCAGATCATGAAGGTTTTTTCCAGGCCCACGGTCGCCAGCAGATGGCTATCGATGAATTTGAAACCCAGACTGCCTAAACCGTAGGAACCGATAGCAAAGGCTGAAATCAGCCCCTTACGTTCCGGGAACCATTTTACGCAGTTGGACAGCGTCAGCAGATAGCCTGCGCCATCGGCAAGACCCACAATGACCCCGGCGCTCAGCCACAGCATCGGCAGGCTGTTGGCATGTGCGGTCAGGAAGAAACCGAGACCCAGCAGAATACCGGACGCCATCGTGACGTGTTTAACGCCAAAACGTTCCTGCAGTTTACCGGCAACGGAAGAGGAGATCGCCAGCCCCAGGCTTAATAAACCAAAGGAGAACGCCACCTGGCTCACCGATGCATCCAGCTTGCTGGACAGCGCACTGTTGAACAAGCTCCAGGTATAGACGGAACCGAGAGCGAATTGGGTGATGATGGTGCCGAACAATGTCAGCCAGCGGGTATGATTTTTAGTTGCAGCGTTCATGATGAAGATGCCTTCGTAGATTAACTGCTGCCAACGATAACGAAGTTAGCATTTTTGCAGGTTGAAAAAGGCATGAAGTGCATTCAGGACGGAATGAAATGCATCAGCGGCGGAATGAATGACATTGAAAAAATAACCCGCCGCTGATGTGGGTAAGGCAAATCGCTCATTTTAGAAGCGAGCGCTGACGCCCATCGTATAGAAATAGTTAACGCCGGTGGGCATGTTGTCCGCCTGCGACAGCGCGGCATAGGCCGCCAGATGTGAATTCAGTAACATGTCGGCGCCGACGGTAACATCGACCCAGTTGCCGTCCTGCGTTGCGGTTGGGATCCGATTTAAGCCGGATTGCGCCTTCCACTGATTCTCACCAAACTGCTGGTTATAGCTCACCTGCGCCCATGGCCGAATGCCAAGCCAACTATGCGAATCAACCCGCCAGCCCAGCGTACTGACGCTGGCATGCCACAGCGGATCGGTCAGCGACGCCGTGGTCACCGAATCGCCAAACTCATTCCACATAAACCCCGGCGAACCGTCATAGTGCCACTGGGCGACGGGCCCCGTCGTGATGCTGTTGGTTAAAGGAAAATTCCACCCAAAGCTCATTGTTTTGGTGGCGTCCAGCGGCATATTATCCGGCGAATTCAGGTTAACGCCTGTGCCTGCCTGCACCGCTTCAATCCGCTCCGCCAGAATGTCATCGTAGCGCGGTTGGTGATCGCTATCCCATGTATAGCGCTCGGCAGTATTACTTTGTGAGTCAGACACGATATATTCCTGTTGCCAGGCATTGGCATGTGGGGAAAATAACATCCACACAAAAATCGATGCCGGCGTAACATATCGCCAGGGGCCATTGCATTTCTTATTATTCATCAAGTGACTCCAGAGAAGAGCCAGGTTCGGCAGTTATTGTTATGTTTTAAGGGAGAGATCCCTGTATTAACTATTGTCTCTTTATTATCGGCGTCAAGAGAAGTGCAGGGTTTTATTATCGTGCGTGAGCCATTGGCAAAAAGGGAGAATCACATGCAGCGTTGCGGTTGGGTTAGTCAGGACCCGCTTTATATCGAATATCACGATACCGAGTGGGGCGTCGCCCAAAAAGATAACCAGAAACTGTTTGAAATGATCTGCCTCGAGGGCCAGCAGGCCGGGCTGTCATGGATAACGGTGCTAAAAAAGCGCGAAAACTATCGTCAGGCCTTCCATCATTTCGATCCGGTCAAAGTGGCGGCGATGACCGAAGCAGACGTTGAGCGCCTGGTGCTGGATGCCGGCATCATTCGCCATCGGGGCAAAATTCAGGCCATTATCGGCAACGCGCGGGCGTTCCTGGCGATGGAAGCCAACGGAGAACCGTTCAATGCGTTTGTCTGGTCATTTGTCGATAACACCCCCATTGTCACCCAAGCCGCGACGCTCGCCGAAATCGCGACCTCAACGCCCGCGTCAGATGCATTATCTAAAGCCCTGAAGAAACGCGGCTTCAAGTTCGTTGGCACCACGATTTGTTATTCCTTCATGCAGGCCTGCGGTCTGGTCAGCGACCACGTGACGGGCTGCTTCTGCCATCCTGGAGTTCAGCATGATCAGAAAATGGAACACTAACCAGTTCGATTCTTTACTCGAGTTGTGGCTAGAGAGCACGACCTACGCCCATCCGTTTATTGCCGAACAGTACTGGCAGGAGAGCCTGCCAATTGTGCGTGATACCTATCTCCCTGCCGCCGACACCTGGGTGTGGGAAGATGCAGGCCAACTGCAAGGGTTTGTCAGCGTTATTCAAGGACGCTTTGTCGGCGCGCTGTTTGTAGCACCGGAATGCCTCCACCTCGGTATCGGCACGGCACTGCTGGATGCCGTAAAGCAGCACTATACCGACCTCAGTCTGGAGGTGTATCAGAAGAACTGCCGGGCGGTGAATTTCTACCACGCGCAGGGTTTTCGTATCGAAGACAGCGCGTGGCAGGACGAGACCCGGCACCCCACATGGATTATGCGTTGGCAGGCGGATTAAACGCCGTTAACGCCAGTTCAGGGCCGTTATACTTCTCGACCCAGGCCAGCGCCGTATTCCCCGCACAGCCATTCCCCAGCCGCGAGCTGGGGATATCTTTGGTGAGCACGTTAACTGCCCCATTTTTACAGATCCCACCGGCCTGAAGATCTAAATCTGGCCATGCGCCTTCATGCAGGCACATGACGCCAGGTTTAATGTCTTCGCTGACCACCACGCCCGCCAATACCTGGCCACGATGGTTCCACAGCCGCACGACGTCCCCATCGTTGATTTGTCGCGCCTGCGCATCCTGAGGATGCAGCGTCAGCGGTTCGCGCCCGGCGACCGCATACTGCTCCCGCAACGACGTATGATTTAGCTGGCTGTGCAAACGGTGCGCAGGATGTGCTGACAGCAGTTGAAGCTGTCCTGGCTGCGCATTGCCGTGCCATTCATCAGGCTCCAGCCACATCGGATGCGGCGGGCAGTCCGGGTATTGGAAGCTGGCGATACGCTCAGAATAGATCTCAATTTTACCGCTCGGCGTTTTGAGCGGGTTGGCCTGCGGGTCAGCGCGAAACGCGCCAAAGCGCACAAACGCCGCGTTTTGTTCGCTTTCAGGCATCTCAATCAGTTCGTTGGCCTGCCAGAAGCGTTCAAACGGTGGCAGAGCGACCTGCTGGCTAGCGCCGCGTTCAGCGGCGATATTGTAAAACGTCTCCAGCCACTGCAATTCACTTTTGCCTTCGGTAAAACGCTCCCGCCCACCCGATTGCCAAAGCTCGCTGAGGTCGGCAAACACCTGCCAATCGTCGCGGGCTTCATCACGAGGCATCACCACCCGCTTCATCGGCACCAGATGCTGATTGCTGTAATCGCCGGTCATGGTCAGGTCGTTGCGTTCAAACGAGGTGGTGGCGGGCAGGACGATATCCGCATGACGCGCCGCCGCCGTCCAGTTACATTCGGAGATCACCACCAGTTCCGGTTTTTGCCAGGCGCGAATCAAACGGTTGGTGTCCTGATGATGGGTAAAGTTGGCGCCACCAGCCCACCAGACAAAGCGAATATCCGGGAAGTGGCGATCGAGACCGTTGTGCTGGTACGGCGCGCCGGGGTTCTCCAGCGCCTCGACTATCCGCGCCACCGGGATTTTATCCACGGCATCAACGCCGCCTTTCACTGTTCCCTGCATTGAGGCCAACACCGCCGCACGACGCGTCGGGTTGCCGCCATTCGCGAAATGATAAGAAAGACCAAAACCGCCGCCCGGGGTGCCTATTTGGCCCAGCATGGCGGCCAGCGTCACCAGCATCCAGTGCTTTTGCTCGCCAAACTGCTGGCGCTGCATTCCCCATCCGGCCATCAACATGGTGGTATTTTTCCGGAACATATCCGCCAGTTCGCGGATTTTATCTGCACTTACCCCACAAATAGCCGCCGCCCATTCTGCAGATTTAGCTTCACCATCGTTGCTGCCCAGCAGATAATCGGCGAACGTCGGGAATCCGGTGGTATAGCGCGTGAGAAATTCCGCATCGTGCCATTCATTAACCAACAGCGTGTGGGCGATACCCAGCATCATCGCCACGTCGGTGCCCATATGCGGGGCGATCCATTCCATAGATTCACCGAAAAAGGCGACAGTTTCCGATCGCATCGGATCGATGCAGATCAGCCGCTTGCCGCTTTGCCGCAGCTGTTCAAAATAGGGGAGCCCCTGCTCATCGGAAGCATTCCACGAAATTTTCAGCGTATTCAGTGGATTGGCGCTCCACAGCACCACCACTTCGGAATGTTCCAGTACCATCGGCCAGCTGGTTTGCTGCTGATAAACCTCGTTACCGCCCACCACGTGGGGCATGATCGCCTGCGCTGCGCCAGTCGAGTAATCCCCCAGATGGCCGGTATAGCCGCCGGCAAGACTCATATAGCGTTGAAGCAACGTCGCCGCTTTGTGTAACACGCCGTTGGAACGCCAACCGTAGGAGCCGGCGAAAATTGACGCCGGGCCATAGCTATCGCGAATACGTCGGTGCTGGCGGTCAATGAGCGCCAGCGCATCGTCCCAGCTTACCCGCACAAACTCATCCTGCCCGCGCACACCCTGTGGGTTTTCCGGTGATGCCAAAAATCCTTTACGCACCATCGGATAGCGCACGCGCGTTTTACTGTGTACCTGGTCGCGCACCACGCTTTGCAGCGAGTTGGTAAACGTGGTTTTAAGCGCCCCGCGCGAGGAAAGAACCTGCTCGCCGTCGGTTTCAACCCACATGGGTCCCCAATGGGCGGCGGTAAGGATGGTTTTGGTTGTCGCTGAATTTGCCAAGGCATACTCCTGGATAGCTGATGCAGGTGTTACGGCGATCTTTTCATCATCGCTCGAAATTATTTACAAAAAGTTAAAAACCGAGGGGAATTTTCCCAGCTTTTGCACGTCATAATCAACCGCCACACCTGCCGTGGCAAAGAATAAAAAGGATTAAGGACATAAGATGAAAAAACGCATTTTCATGATTGCGGCTCTGGTGAGCGGCGCAATGGCGGTTTCCGGCTGTACCACTAACCCGTATACCGGTGAGCGAGAAGCAGGTAAAGCAGGGATCGGTGCAGGACTTGGTTCTCTGGTGGGCGCCGGCATTGGCGCACTGTCATCGTCAAAACATGACCGAGGCAAAGGCGCGCTGATTGGCGCCGCTGCGGGGGCTGCCGTCGGCGGCGGCGTGGGTTATTACATGGACGCGCAGGAAGCAAAACTGCGGCAGAAAATGCAGGGCACCGGCGTAAGCGTCACCCGTAACGGCGACAACATCGTGCTCAATATGCCAAACAACGTCACCTTCGACAGCTCCTCCTCCACGTTGAAACCGGCGGGTGCGAACACGCTGGTTGGCGTCGCAATGGTCCTGAAAGAGTATGAAAAAACCGCGGTTAACGTCGTCGGCTACACCGACAGCACCGGCAGCCAGCAGCTCAACATGAAGTTGTCGCAGCAGCGCGCCGACTCGGTGGCCAGCTCACTCATCACCCAGGGCGTCGCCGCCGCGCGCGTGCGCACCTCCGGTATGGGCCCGGCAAATCCGATTGCCAGCAACAGCACCGAAGAAGGCAAAGCGCAGAACCGCCGCGTCGAGATTACGCTCAGCCCGATGTAATCTTTTTATTGCCGGGTGGCGCCACGTCTCCCGGCAAAACGCTTGCTTAACCAGATTTTCGCGTTAAGGTGTTCTCACTTTCAGGCGAGAGAACTTCCATGGCAAAATCAGCACGCCCTACCATCAGCGATGTGGCAAAAGCCGCGCAAACCGGCAAAACCAGTATTTCCCGCTATCTCAATGGCGAAAAACATCTGCTCTCCGATGCGCTACTCGCCCGCATTGAAGCCGCCATTGCGGAACTCGACTATCGCCCAAGCCTGATGGCTCGCAACCTGAAACGCGGCCGCACCCGCCTGATTGGTCTGATCATCGCTGATATCACTAACCCCTACTCCGTCAACGTCTTGAGCGGGATCGAAGCGGCCTGCCGTGAGAAAGGCTTTACCCCGCTGGTGTGTAACACCAACAACGAGGTGAACCAGGAGCTGCACTATCTCGATCTGCTGCGCAGCTATCAGGTGGAAGGAATTGTGGTCAATGCCGTGGGGATGCGAGAAGAAGGCCTACAGCGCCTGCAACAATCCGCGCTGCCAATGGTGCTGATTGACCGAAAAATCCCGGATTTCTCCTGCGATGTTGTGGGTCTGGATAACGCCCAGGCCGCGACAACCGCCACCGAGCACCTCATCGAACAGGGCTTTGAAGCGCTGCTGTTTATCAGCGAACCGCTGGGCACCGTCAACACCCGTCGCGAGCGTCTGAGCGCCTTTCGTGCCACCCTCGCCCGCTATCCCGGCGTCGTGGCCGATAATGCCGAAGTGCCGCTGGCAGAAAACACCCAGCTTGATAACACCCTGCGCCAATTCCACCAGCAGCACCGCGGCATGCGCAAGGCAGTCATTTCTGCCAACGGTGCATTAACGCTGCAGGTCGCCCGTTCGCTCAAACGTATTGGCCTCAACTGGGGTAGCGATATTGGCCTGCTCGGTTTTGATGAACTGGAGTGGGCGGAGCTGGCTGGCGTGGGCATCACCACCCTGAAGCAGCCGACCTGGCAGATTGGCTACGCCGCCGTTGAGCAAGTCGTTCGTCGCATTGAAGGGGTTTCCGAATCTATCCATGAGCAGGTCTTTTCCGGTGAGCTGATCGTTCGCGGATCAACGGCGCGTTAACATTCCTTCGTGATGGTGATCATAAATTCAACACCCTGAGATTTTCTTTGGAACCGATTCCATTTAGCGTATTAGAAAGAGCGCTGGATTTGGAGTCCCTATGCAAAGAAAAATCATGGTGGTCACTGCCGCTTATGGCTACGACTCGGTACGTGCGGCAGGCGGGCAAGTCGCCATGCTGCCGATTATCGCCAATGCGGGGGCTGACGGCGTAGAAATTCGCCGCGAAATGTTCACCCCTGCCGAACAACAGGCGCTTCCCCAACTGGCAGCGGCGATGGCTTCTGCAGGCCTGCTGGCCTGCTATTCCGCCCCTGAGCCGCTGTTTATGCCCGATGGCACCCTCAATCCCCAACTTCCAGCGCTGCTTCAGGAAACCAAAACGCTCAACGCGCTGTGGCTGAAAGTGTCCCTCGGTCACTTCGCCAACGCGCTTCAGTTCACAACTCTGCGGGACTGGCTGGAAAGCAGCGGGATGAAACTGGTGGTGGAGAACGATCAAACCGTCTGCGGGCGACTGCCGCCCATGCAGCGCTTTAACGCCGCTTGCCATACGCAAAAACTGCCCGTGCAGCTCACCTTTGATATGGGCAACTGGCTGTGGGTCGGCGATACGCCGGAAGCCGCCGCCGAACAGCTGGCCCCATCCGTGGGCTATATCCACGTCAAAGCCGCTGTAGCGCATCGCGACAGTTATCGCGTAATCCCGCCCGACCAGGCGGACGCTCGCTGGCTACAGCTGCTGAATCAATTGCCTATCGACGTACCGCGCGGTATCGAGTTCCCGCTGGAAGGGGACGATCTGACCAAGGTCACTCGTCGCTACGTCGAACTGTTACGCAAGGAGTAATAATGAAAAATTCTTTGGATGTCATCACCATAGGCGAAGCAATGGCGATGTTTGTCGCTTCACAGACCGGCGATCTGGAAGAGGTTGAACGATTCATTAAGCGCGTCGCGGGGGCAGAACTTAACGTCGCCACCGGCCTCGCGCGTTTGGGCCTGAAAGTGGGCTGGGTCAGCCGCGTCGGCAACGATAGTTTCGGCCGTTTTGTCCTGAATTCCCTGAAAAAAGAGGGCATTGATAGCCATGGCGTTACCGTCGATCCACATCACGCAACGGGCTTTCAGCTCAAATCTAAAGTCGAAAATGGAACCGATCCCATTGTGGAGTATTTCCGTAAAGGCTCAGCAGCCAGCCACCTGAGCGTTGATGATTACGACGCGTCGTTCTTTACGAGCGCCCGCCATCTCCACTTAAGCGGCGTGGCGGCGGCGCTCTCCGCCAGCTCCTATGCACTGCTGGAGCACACCGCCCATGCCATGAAAGTCCAGGGCAAAACGATCTCCTTCGATCCGAATCTACGGCCCGTGCTGTGGAAGAGCGAAGCGGAGATGGTCGAAAAACTCAATGCGCTGGCATTCCAGGCCGACTGGGTTCTGCCGGGTTTAAAAGAAGGGATGATCTTAACCGGCCAGCAAACTCTGGACGGTATTGCCGATTTCTATCTGCAACGCGGCGTCAACGCGGTGGTGCTGAAAACCGGCGCCGATGGAGCCTGGTATAAAACCGCCGACGGCGAACAGGGCAGCGTGCCGCCGGTAAAAGTCGAGCACGTGGTCGATACCGTTGGGGCTGGCGATGGCTTTGCGGTGGGCGTTATCAGCGCGCTGCTGGAAGGTCGCACGCTGCAGGAGGCAGTCAGCCGCGGGAACAAAATTGGCGCACTGGCCATTCAGGTTCAGGGCGACAGCGAAGGATTACCCACACGTGAAGCGTTAGGTGAATAGCGTCACGTAACGATAACCGCCTCCCTGTACCCTACATGCAGCGGCGGCAAAGCGATAATAGAGGCAGGCCTATGAACAGCTCAACAAATGCAGCAAAACGTTGGTGGTACATCATGCCCATCGTGTTTATCACGTATAGCCTGGCGTATCTTGACCGCGCGAACTTCAGTTTCGCCTCCGCAGCCGGTATTAACGAAGATCTGGGCATTACCAAAGGGATCTCCTCCCTGCTAGGTGCCCTCTTTTTCCTCGGCTATTTCTTCTTCCAAATCCCTGGGGCGATTTATGCTGAGCGCCGCAGCGTGCGCAAGCTGATTTTTGTCTGCCTGATTTTATGGGGCGCCTGCGCCTCGCTAACCGGGATCGTCAGCAACATTCCGGCCTTAGCCGCCATCCGCTTTATCCTTGGGGTCGTCGAAGCGGCGGTGATGCCGGCGATGCTCATCTATATCAGCAACTGGTTTACGAAATCGGAACGCTCGCGGGCCAATACCTTCTTGATCCTCGGCAACCCGGTGACGGTGCTGTGGATGTCGGTGGTTTCCGGCTACCTTATCCAGGCGCTCGGCTGGCGCGAAATGTTCATCATCGAAGGTTTCCCGGCGGTCATCTGGGCATTCTGTTGGTGGGTACTGGTCAAAGACAAACCGTCGCAGGTAGGCTGGCTGAGCGAGTCTGAGAAAGCAGCTTTGCAGGCGCAGCTTGAGCGCGAGCAGCAGGGGATCAAAGCGGTGCGTAACTATGGCGAGGCCTTCCGCTCACGCAACGTGATACTGCTGTGCATGCAATATTTCACCTGGAGCATTGGGGTTTACGGTTTTGTCCTGTGGCTGCCATCGATCATCCGCAGCGGCGGCGCCAACTTAGGTATGGTTGAAGTCGGCTGGCTCTCTTCCGTTCCTTATCTGGCGGCCACGGTGGCGATGATTGTGGTGTCTTGGGCCTCCGATAAACTGCAAAATCGTAAGCTGTTCGTCTGGCCACTGCTGCTGATTGCCGCCTTTGCCTTCATTGGTTCATGGGCGGTGGGTGCCAATAACTTCTGGCTCTCTTATACCCTGCTGGTCATCGCCGGCGCCGCCATGTATGCCCCGTATGGCCCATTCTTCGCCATCATTCCTGAAATGCTGCCACGCAACGTTGCCGGGGGCGCAATGGCATTAATTAATAGTATGGGCGCACTGGGCTCGTTCCTGGGGTCATGGTTTGTCGGCTACCTCAACGGCACGACCGGTAGCCCGTCCGCATCATACATTTTTATGGGGGTAGCGCTTTTTGCCTCAGTATGGCTAACTCTGATTGTTAAGCCTGCTAATAATCAACAGCTACCGGTTGGCGCACGCCACGCTTAAATTTTAACTTACGGAGATTCGCATGAAGCCGTCCATTATTCTCTATAAAGCGTTACCTGACGATTTACTGCATCGCCTGGAAGAACATTTTACCGTGACTCAGGTGGCTAACCTGCGTCCGGAAACCGTCGCGCAACATCACCAGGCTTTTGCCGAGGCTGAAGGCCTGCTCGGCTCCAGTGAAGCCGTCAATACCGCCCTGCTGGAGAAGATGCCTAAGCTGCGTGCAACCTCAACTATCTCCGTAGGTTACGATAACTTTGACGTGGACGCGCTGAATGCGCGCCGCATACTGCTGATGCACACGCCAACCGTCCTGACCGAGACCGTCGCCGACACGCTCATGACGCTGGTGTTAAGCTCCGCCCGCCGCGTAGTGGAAGTGGCCGAGCGGGTGAAAGCGGGCGAATGGACCAAGGGGATTGGTGCGGACTGGTTCGGAGTGGATGTGCACCATAAAACGCTGGGCATCGTCGGGATGGGCCGTATTGGGATGGCGCTGGCGCAGCGTGCCCATTTCGGCTTCAACATGCCAATCCTGTACAACGCACGACGCCAGCATCCGCAGGCAGAGGAGCGTTTTAACGCCCGCTACTGCGATTTAAATACCCTGCTGGAAGAGGCGGATTTTGTCTGCCTGATCCTGCCGCTAACCGAAGAGACGCATCACCTGTTTGGTGCCGAGCAGTTTGCCCGCATGAAGTCCTCCGCCATCTTTATTAATGCCGGCCGCGGCCCGGTGGTGGATGAAAATGCGCTGATTGCCGCGCTGCAAAATGGTGAGATCCATGCCGCCGGCCTCGACGTATTCGAGAAGGAACCGCTGCCGGTTGACTCACCGCTGCTGAAGTTGCCGAACGTGGTGGCGCTGCCGCATATTGGTTCCGCGACTCACGAGACGCGCTACAACATGGCGGCTTGTGCGGTGGATAACCTGATTGATGCGCTGCAGGGAAAAGTAGAGAAAAACTGCGTGAACCCGCAGGTCGCGGGGTAAAACGAAACAGCCCGGCGGACGCCGGGCTGCATGAATACTTATTTGGTCGCGTTCACTGCCGCAGTCCAGGCCTGACTAAATGCCTGATGCTGCGATGCCAGCGGCCCAATCAGCGTATTGTACTGACTTGCCTGCTGTGAGGTCGGGAACTGAATGCCGTTCGCTACAAAGCTCACCTGAGTGCCTTGCTGAGCGACAAAATCACCCACCTGCACCAGCTGCTGAGTGAAGATCTGGGCAGCAGGAATCAGCGGCTGCAGCGCGTCGGACGGCGCGGTCACCACTTTGCTGTACACCTGGTCAAACACCGGCTTCAGATCGTCAGCCTGTTTCAGCGCAGCGTGCGCCGCATCCGCCTGCATTTTCGCATTCTGCAGCTGCTGGCTCAGGACGTTCAGTGAACCATTGGCCTGACGCAGCGGCTCACGCTGGGTCATATAATCCTGCGGCACGCGAATCGCGTTCACGCTATCCACTACCGGGCGTAAACCTGCGTCCATCGCCTGGCTCACCTGCTGTGAGTAGCCATAAATGACGGCATAGTCGGAAACAAACGGGCCGAACTGTTTTTTCTGATCGGCTGTCAGCGTCGGCAGGCGTTCGCCGCCACGCATTACCGTATTCTGTAGGAAATCGACGAATGCTTTACGTTGATCGCCTTCCTTATCAAAACACCCACTCAGGCTAACAACCATCAATAACGCCGCAATAGGCGCAAACCAGCGAGAGCAGGACTTTCCTGTCGCCATTTTCTTACTCCTTCAGCCAAAAAAAGCGCAAACTGGCACACGCGTGCCTAACGGTGACAAGGATAGTCCAGAGCCGCGCCGCAAGATACCTTTTTCACACGTTCCCCACGGCTTCTGCAAGATTGTTAATGAGGTGTTGCACTCATCACATTTATCGCAATGAATCCTGCCGATGAATAATCATTTAAACAAATGATATAAATGAATTTTATATCCATTCCCAACAGTCTTTACGGTCAGGAGAACGATAATCGCACACTTCCGTTTGGCGATGCATTGTGAGAAGCGCGGGTAAGTGATTTTATTGAATGAACGATTAACGACATTACGTTCGATTATCGCCCAACCGTCTCGATACCCGAGAGAGAGACAAGAGATATCAATCCGGCTCTCTCACATCGCTTAGCAGGAATTACCGCATGACAACACAAACAACCACGGATATTCAGGCTTTTATCAATCGCCATCCCTTCTCAAAATACCAGTGGATGATACTGGTGCTGTGCTTCGTCACCGTCGCTATGGACGGGTTCGATACAGCCATCATCGGTTTTATCGCCTCTGACCTGGTTCAGGAATGGGGCGTGCAGAAATCTGACCTTGGCCCCGTCATGAGCGCCGCACTCGTTGGACTGGCGTTTGGGGCCCTGACCGCTGGCCCCATGGCCGATCGCATCGGGCGTAAAAAGGTGCTGGTGCTGTCGATTCTGGTATTTGGCGGCTTCAGTTTGATTACCGCCTTTGCCACATCGTTAACGCAATTGACCATTCTGCGCTTCTTAACCGGCCTTGGGCTGGGCGCGGCGATGCCAAATGCCGCCACGTTGATGAGCGAATACGCACCGGAACGTCGCCGCGCGCTGCTGGTGAATTTAATGTTCGTCGGTTTCCCGATTGGCTCTTCTATGGGAGGGTTTATTTCTGCCTGGATGATCCCGCATTACGGCTGGCAGAGTGTGCTCATCCTCGGCGGCGTGATGCCGCTGGCGCTTGCCGTCGCACTGATTTTCTTGCTTCCGGAGTCGGCGCGTTATCTGGCGGTGAAAAACAAGTCCCAACAGCAGATTTCGGGCATTCTGCGCCGTATTGCGCCGCTGCCGGAAAACACGCAGTTTGTCTTACAGGAAGCAGGGCAGGTCAAAGACCAGTCCGCACTTGGTGTCATCTTCTCGCCACGCTATCTGGTCGGAACCATCATGCTGTGCCTGACCTACTTTATGGGGCTGTTGATTTTCTATCTGCTGACCAGCTGGCTGCCGCTGCTGATCCGTGAAACCGGTGCAACATTAAGCCAGGCGTCGGTTATCACCGCCCTCTTCCCACTGGGTGGTGGAATTGGCGTTCTGGTGCTCGGTGCGCTGATGGATAAGATCAACCCGAATAAAGTGGTCGCGGTTGGCTATCTGCTCACCGGCGTCTTTGTTTGCCTCGTCGGCTTCTCAACGGATAGCCTGGTACTCATGGGAGTGATGGTGTTTATCGCTGGTACCATTATGAACGGCGCACAATCCTCCATGCCGGCGCTAGCGGCGGGCTTTTATCCCACTCAGGGCCGTGCGACGGGCGTTGCCTGGATGCTGGGTCTCGGGCGTTTTGGCGGCATTTTAGGGGCTTTCAGCGGCGCATTCCTGATGCAGGCCGAGCTCTCCTTTAAAACCATTTTCGCCCTGCTGGCGATCCCTGCGGTACTGTCGGCCATTGCGCTGATGATCAAGTATGCGGCCAGCAAACGTCAGGTAAATCACGCTGACGACGCCCCAGTTTCTCTGCCGGAATCCGCGCAAAAAGTATGAATTTAGCCCCGGCAGGACCGCTGCCGGGGCTAAATGACATTTTTTTACACTTCGCGGAAATCAAATTAACACTATATTTTTCAATTAATTAAACTAAAAACATTGTCAGACAAACGAAGCGGCATCCTAAAACTTATGCGGATAACGTTTGCTTTCCAGATAAGAAGTGTGCGTTAATGCATGCACGGTTTGACGTACAGACCACAAAGCAGTGAGTAAAGCAGTTCCCTTCAAGGTTATCCATTGGTACCCCTCGTAGCGACATTTTCTTTACGCTTTTAAATTCTGTAAAGCATGCCATAATGCCGTAAGGCTCACTAAATATTTAAAGGTAATTTCTATGTCCGGTAAAATGACTGGTATCGTAAAATGGTTCAACGCTGATAAAGGTTTCGGCTTCATCACTCCTGATGACGGTTCTAAAGATGTATTCGTACACTTCTCCGCTATCATGAACGATGGCTACAAATCTCTGGATGAAGGTCAGAAAGTTTCCTTCACCATCGAGAACGGCGCTAAAGGCCCAGCAGCTGGCAACGTAACTTCCCTGTAAGTTAACGCCGCTAAGAATTCGAAATCCCTGCCTTACGGCGGGGATTTTTTTTATCTATACCTCAGTAAAGCACCAGCCAGTTTCCTGTCACGCCAGGCAATGCGTCAATTTAAGCCCCTGCAAAAACGCCTCATCATGAGACACCACCAGCATCGCCCCAGGGAAATCAGCCAGCGCAGACTCAATTGCCTGCACCGATGCCAAATCCAGATGGTTAGTGGGTTCATCCAGTAATAAAAGCTGGGTCGATTCTCGTCGCCAGAGCACGCAGGCCAATGCGGCCTTTAAGCGCTCGCCCCCGCTGAGCAGCGCCAGGGGTAAATGCACCTTATTGGCGCCAAGCTGCAGCTGAGCCAATCGGGTACGCATCATTCCCTCATCCAACGGCGTGTCATCCGCACGAAGATGGTCGACTACCGACAGTGATAAATCCAACTGCGTCAGGTGCTGATCTAACCAGGCGGCGGAGACCGAGAGCTGGCACTCCCCGGATAATGGGGCCTCCAGCCCAGCCAGCGTTTTCAACAACGTCGTTTTCCCACAGCCATTTGGACCGCGTATCGCCACCCGCATCGGGCCCGATACCTGCCAATCAAGCGGTTGGTGCGTCTGATGTGCCAGTTGCAGCGCTTGCAATGCGAAAATCTGCTTCCCCGCCGCAACGTGGCTGCCCGGTAGCGTAAACAGTACCGGATTATCATCTTCAACCCGTTCCCGTGCCTGCCTGACCGCACTGTCCAGCGCGGCATGTTGCTCGCGATGCTGACGCAGCAAGGTTCCGGGGCGCTCGCGAGCGGCACCTTTGTATTTCACCTTCTCAAACGATGCAATATTCAAACTGTCCACCGTGCGAAGGGTTTTTGCGGAGCGTCGCTGGCAATCATCGTGTTCTTTATGCATCCGCGCCCGGGTGCGCCGGCGCTCAGTCGCGGCATGCTCAAGTGCAGAACGCGCCGCTGATTGCTCCGCGTCACGCTGCTGTTGGTAATCGGCGAAGTTACCCCCGTAGCTGCGTAATGACGTTGGCGTCAGTTCGAGAATACGCGGCATACGCGCCAGCAACTGACGATCGTGGCTGGCTATGAGTGCACCACCGCGCCAGCCTTCAAGCTGCCGGTAGAGCCATTCTCGCCCGCGGCTGTCCAGATGGTTAGTGGGTTCATCCAGCAGGAGATAATCGGCACCTGAGATAAATGCCGCGCACAGCAACGCCTTGATGCGCTCGCCGCCGCTGAGGGATGAGGCTAGCCGCTGTGGAGCAACGTCCCCCAGTCCTGCCTCCTGAAACGCGGCGTTTAGCCGCACCGGCAGATCCCAAAATCCATCCAGAGCCTCGATATCTTCCGCCGATGCATCACCCCGCTCAAGGCGGTATAAGGCCGAGAAAATCGGGGCATAGCCCAAAAACTCAGCCAGTGTGGTTTGCGCAAAGAGTTCATGCTGTTGGCTCACATAGGCATGTGAAGAGATAACTTCGATATGGCCAGCGGACGGGATATCCACGCCGGCTAGCAGGCGCAGAAGCCGGGTTTTACCAACGCCGTTACGGCCGACGAGCCCGCACTGCGACTTGTCCAGCGACAGATTCAGCGGGCCAAAAAGGGTGTCACCCGTCGCGAACTGACAGGAAACCTGATGCAAAATAAAAGAAGGGGATTGCGCACAATGGGCCATAAGCACTCCTGAATGAAATCAATATCACCCCTGCTCGCAGCGTGCTGCTTAGCAAGGATCCGAATTCAGCAGGTGTGTTTGTCCATTTTCAGTGTGCCTCAGTGAGACGAGGGATTCGTCGCCGCAAAGGATAAACGCATTGCATTGACGAATTCAAGGCTATTTTTTACTCACGCGATGGTTTTATCTTTTTCCCGTGGTCATCAACCACCCTTTCACCGTCTTCCTTGCTGAATGCCCCTCGCTGAGATTCAGGAAGAATATCCAGCACCACCTCGGACGGACGGCATAGCCGGGTACCCATCGGCGTCACGACGATTGGCCGGTTGATCAAAATAGGAAATTGAAGCATAAAACCGATTAACTGCTCATCGCTAAACCGATCGTCATCCAGCTCAAGCTGTTCATAAGGTTCCACATTTTTTCTCAACACCTCGCGCACCGTTAGCCCCATATCGGCAATAAGTTTTACCAGTTCATCATGGGAAGGCGGTGTTTCAAGATAGTGGATTATCGTTGGTTCACTACCGCTGTTGCGGATCATCTCCAGCGTGTTCCGCGATGTTCCGCAGGCTGGATTGTGATAAATCGTGATGTTGCTCATATCAGTATCTCACGGCAAAGAGACAGAGAGCCGCAGCGCCAGCGCGGCGAGAGTGACAAAGAGTACCGGTAGGGTCATGACAATTCCGGTGCGGAAATAATAACCCCAGGTGATCTTCATATTTTTCTGCGACAGAACATGCAGCCATAGTAGTGTCGCCAGGCTGCCAATCGGGGTGATTTTAGGGCCTAAATCGCAGCCAATGACGTTGGCATAGATCATCGCCTCTTTGATGACGCCTGAAGCCGTACTGCCATCAATCGACAAGGCGCCGACCAGCACCGTTGGCATATTATTCATCACCGATGAGAGGAACGCGGTCAGGAAGCCGGTACCCAACGTTGCCGCCCATAATCCGTTATCCGCCAACCCGTTCAGTACCCCCGACAGATAATCCGTCAGCCCAGCGTTGCGCAGGCCGTAGACCACCAGATACATACCCAGTGAGAAAATGACGATCTGCCAGGGCGCGCCGCGCAGCACTTTCCCCGTGTTGATAGCATGGCCTCTTTTCGCCACCACAAACAAAACAACGGCCCCGGTCGCGGCGATCGCGCTGACCGGAATGCCCATCGGCTCCAGAACAAAGAAACCCACCAGCAGAAACAGCAGCACAACCCAGCCCGTTTTGAACGTCGCCGGATCTTTTATCGCGCTGGCGGGGGCCTTCAGCAGCGCAACGTCATAGGTCGCCGGGATATCCCGACGAAAGAACAGATGCAGCATCACCAGCGTGGCGGCGATTGCCGCAAGATCCACAGGGACCATGACCGAAGCATACTGCGTAAAGCCTAGGCCAAAGAAATCCGCCGAGACAATGTTGACCAGATTGGAAACAATCAGCGGCAGGCTGGCAGTATCGGCGATAAACCCTGCGGCCATGACAAAAGCCAGCGTCGTGCCCTTGCTGAAACCTAGCGCCAACAGCATGGCAATCACAATGGGCGTCAGGATCAGTGCCGCACCATCGTTGGCAAATAACGCTGCGACGGCCGCCCCCAGCAAAATAATCCAGCTAAACAGTAGACGCCCACGGCCTTTCCCCCAGCGAGAAACATGCAGCGCCGCCCATTCAAAGAAGCCGGACTCATCGAGCAGCAGGCTGATAATGATCACCGCGATAAATGTTGCCGTTGCATTCCAGACAATATTCCAGACCACGGGGATGTCACCGACACCGATAACGCCAGTCACCAGCGCCAACACCGCGCCAATGCTGGCACTCCAGCCGATATTCAACCCTCTGGGCTGCCAGATAACCAGCACCAGCGTCAGTAAGAAGATACTTCCGGCCAACAACATTTAACGCTCCATTACATATGATTATGTGTATGTGTTTTAGACTTAGCAGGACGTGCAGGCTGATTTTTTCAGCCATTCACTTATCTCATCACGCAGGCACTGCCAGGATGTGGTGATGGTGTCCGCAGCCCAGGCGGGCATATGCGGCGACAGGCGATAATAAACCCACTTCCCCTGTCGGCGATCGAGGACGAGCCCAGACTCACGCAAGATAGCCATATGGCGGGATATTTTAGGCTGAGATTCTGCCGTTGCAGCGCAGATATCGCAAACGCATAGCTCGCCAGACTCTCTGAGCAGCATAACGATGGCAAGCCGCGTTTCATCAGACAAAATTTTGAAAAGTTGCACTGGTTGGAGCATTTCACTTCGCCTTTCAGGAGTCAGACACATATGGTAAATCATATGTGTGAAATTTAAAACCGCCCTTAACGTCTCAATTGAAAAAAGCGATTCGGTTCCCCGCGTTAGGCACGCATCCGATGACAGACATAAAAAAACCTGCCCGAAGGCAGGTTTTTCACACGCAAACACAATTACTGCAGCAGGGAGATATCCGCAACTTGCAGGAACAGATCGCGCAGTTTAGACAGCAGGGTCAAACGGTTGATACGCACATCTTTGTCTTCGGCGTTAACCATCACGTTTTCGAAGAACTCATCCACCGGCTCACGCAGGGATGCCAGTTCAACCAACGCTTCCTGGTAACGGCCTTCCGCAAAGTACGGCTGCAGCTTATCGCGCAGAACAACCAAATTACCTGCCAGCTTAATTTCCGCCGCTTCTTTCAGCACGGACGCGTGAACGATGTCATTCAGCGTTTCGTCAGACTTCGCGAGGATATTCGACACGCGCTTGTTGGCCGCAGCCAGCGCGGAAGACTCTTCCAGCGTACGGAAGTGGGAAACCGCCTTCATACGAGCATCGAAGTCCGCCGGACGCGTTGGACGACGCGCCAGTACCGCCTGAATGGTATCGACGGTATAGCCTTCGTCCTGATACCAGGCGCGGAAACGGCCGAGCATGAAGTCGATAACTTCATCCACCACCTTCGCGTTAGTCAGCTTGTCACCGTACAGGCGTACCGCTTCTTCGGTCAGCGTCTGCAGATCGAGATTCAGGTTCTTCTCAACGATAATACGCAGCACGCCGAGCGCCGCACGACGCAGCGCAAACGGGTCTTTGTCGCCTTTCGGATGCTGGCCGATACCGAAAATACCCGCGAGGGTATCCATCTTATCGGCAATCGCGACTGCGCAAGCTACCGGGTTCGACGGCAGATCATCACCCGCGAAGCGCGGTTGATACTGCTCGTTCAGGGCAACAGCCACATCTTCCGCTTCGCCATCGTGACGCGCGTAGTGCATGCCCATCACGCCCTGAGTGTCGGTAAACTCGAAGACCATGTTGGTCATCAGGTCACATTTGGACAGCAGGCCTGCACGAGTAGCGTGATTCACATCAGCACCAATCTGCGCGGCGATCCAGCCAGCCAGCGCCTGAATACGATCGGTCTTATCACGCAGCGTACCGAGCTGTTGCTGGAACAGAACGGTTTGCAGACGCGGCAGATGATCTTCCAGACGTTTTTTACGGTCAGTATTGAAGAAGAACTCGGCATCCGCCAGACGTGGACGAACCACTTTTTCGTTACCGGAGATAATCTGGATCGGATCTTTCGATTCAATGTTGGCAACGAAAATGAAGTTTGGCAGCAGCTTGCCCGCGTTATCGTAAACCGGGAAGTACTTCTGGTCGCCCTTCATGGTGTAAACCAGCGCTTCGGCTGGAACCGCAAGGAATTTCTCTTCGAATTTCGCCGTCAGAACAACCGGCCATTCCACCAGGGAGGCCACTTCTTCCAGCAGGCTTTCGCTCAGATCGGCGTTACCGCCAATCTTGCGCGCCGCTTCTTCAGCGTCCGCTTTGATTTTGGCTTTACGCTGTTCGTAGTCAGCAATGACTTTACCGCGCTCCAGCAGAATCTGCGGGTACTGATCGGCATTGTCGATGGTGAATTCCGGCTCGCCCATAAAGCGATGGCCACGAATCACGCGATCGGACTGGATGCCCAGAATGGTTGCAGGAACGACTTTATCACCAAGCAGCAGGGTCACGGTGTGAATCGGACGCACAAACTGCACGTCGGACGCGCCCCAGCGCATCAGTTTTGGAATAGGCAGTTTCGCCAGCGAGGTCGCGATCATGTTCGGCAGCAGCGCTTCGGTGCTTTCGCCCTTCACGTGCGCGCGATACAGCAGCCACTCACCTTTATCGGTGGTCAGACGCTCGGCCTGATCAACGGTAATACCACAGCCGCGCGCCCAACCTTCAGCTGCTTTGCTCGGTTTACCTTCCGCGTCGAACGCCTGGGCAATCGCCGGTCCGCGCTTTTCAACTTCGCGATCTGCCTGTGCAGCCGCCAGATTTGCTACTTTTAGCGCCAAACGACGCGGCGCAGCAAACCATTCAACTTTACCGTGCGCGAGGCCAGCATTATCCAGCTCTGCGGTCACGTTCGCAGCAAAGGATTCAGCCAGGCTGCGCAGTGCTTTTGGTGGCAGCTCTTCAGTGCCGATTTCCACCAGGAAAGTTTTCTCAGACATGGCCGCCTCTTATTTATTCTTGTTGCACATCGGGAAGCCAAGGGCTTCACGGGAAGCATAGTAAGCTTCTGCCACTGCTTTCGTCAGGGTGCGAATGCGCAGGATATAGCGCTGACGCTCGGTGACGGAGATGGCTTTACGCGCATCCAGCAGGTTAAAGCTATGGGCGGCTTTCAGAATACGCTCGTATGCAGGTAGCGGCAGCGGATTTTCCAGCGCCAGCAGCTGCTGAGCTTCTTTCTCGTACTGCTCGAAGCAGGTGAACAGGAAGTCCACATCGGCGTATTCGAAGTTGTAGGTGGACTGCTCCACTTCGTTCTGGTGGAACACGTCGCCGTAGGTGGTTTTACCCAGCGGGCCATCGCTCCAGACCAGGTCGTAAACGCTATCAACGCCCTGGATGTACATCGCCAGACGTTCCAGACCGTAGGTAATTTCACCGGTCACCGGTTTACATTCCATGCCGCCGACCTGCTGGAAGTAGGTGAACTGCGTCACTTCCATACCGTTCAGCCACACTTCCCAACCCAGACCCCAGGCACCCAGCGTTGGGTTTTCCCAGTTATCTTCCACGAAACGAATATCGTGAATGGTGGGATCCATACCCAGCTCTTTCAGAGACCCGAGGTACAGCTCCTGGATGTTGTCCGGAGACGGTTTAATCACTACCTGGAACTGATAGTAGTGCTGTAAACGGTTCGGGTTTTCGCCATAGCGGCCATCGGTTGGACGACGGGATGGCTGCACGTAGGCTGTTGCCATTGGCTCTGGGCCCAATGCACGCAGGCATGTCATTGGGTGAGAAGTGCCCGCGCCAACTTCCATGTCCAGTGGTTGAACAATGGTGCAGCCCTGACGAGCCCAGTAATCCTGTAAGGTCAGGATCAGGCCCTGGAAGGTCCTGGTATCAAACTTTTGCATATGATTTCGTGCTGGATACGTGTGGATTTAAAGGAAGGATCCAGTATACCCGCTGGCTGCGAGATATACAGTATGAAACGGGGTTGTTTAGGGAAAATTGAAGAAAACGGGCCGATTATTACGGCATTCTCGCCCGTTCTAGCGCATTGAGAGATGCAAAAAACTCCCGTCGGCATCAAAAGAGCAGACAAAGCTTTCATTGTTCGCCGTATATCCCGGCAGCTCATAGCTCCCCTGGAAACGTTCAAAACCGGTCACATCAATTTTTTGCGCCGCCGTATTATAGCGCTGCGCCGCATTATTTTTGCACAGCTGTTCCATCTCCAGCGAGAGCGCGGGATTAACTCTGGCACTTTGCGTTTTTTGTACCACCGGCGGTTCCGCCGTCGAGCAACCGACCAGCAATATACCAGCCAGCAAAAACGGGAGAGACTTCATCATCATTATTTCTATTTCCGGGCGGTTATTTTAGGCTGTACCCCTTTATGCCACCGCATTGTGCGAATCTCGTTGCGACTCTACAAGCATGGGGCGGAAAACTCAGAATTATCCAGTGAAATTGCGCCAGTTAAGGCGAGTCTGAATATCTATTAATAGCCAGGAAAAAGGCATCTGATGCAAGCAAAGATTAATTGGATTGATAACCTACGCGGAATTGCCTGTCTGATGGTGGTGATGATTCACACCACCACCTGGTTTGTGACCAATCCCCATACAATCAGCCCGCTGAGCTGGGATTTAGCTAACGTATTGAATTCTGCCTCTCGCGTCAGCGTGCCGCTGTTTTTTATGATCTCAGGCTTTCTCTTTTTTGGTCCGCGCAGCGCGCAGCCACGCCATTTCCTGCGCATTGCCCTGTGCCTATTATTCTACAGCGCCATTGCGCTGATTTTTATTGCCACCTTTACCCACATTAGCGTGGAAGCATCATTAAAAAACGTGCTGCAAAAACCAATTTTCTATCACCTGTGGTTTTTCTTCGCCATCATGGTGATATACCTGGTTTCCCCGCTGATTGAGGTCAAAGCTATCGGTGGGAAAATGCTGCTGGCATTGATGGTGGTGATTGGCATTGTGGCTAACCCCAATACGGTTTCGCTCAGCAGTGATGGGGCGAAATGGCTGCCAGTCAACCTGTATATCAACGGCGATACCTTCTACTACGTACTGTACGGATTGCTGGGCCGCGCGCTGGGCATGATGGAAACCCACCGCAAATCGCTAACGTGGATCTGCGGTCTCCTGTTTATCGCGGCGGTATGGGGTATTTCACGAGGAACGCTTTATGAGCTGCAGTGGCGCGGTAATTTTGCCGACACCTGGTATGTCTACTGCGGGCCGATGGTCTTTATCAGCGCAACCGCGCTGTTCATGGTGGTTAAGAACACGCTGAATCAACGTGTTCTCCCGGGGCTTGGGCTCATTTCCCGCCATTCGCTCGGCATTTACGGTTTTCACGCCTTTATTATTTATGCGCTACGCAGCTGGAATCTCGATCTCAAAAACTGGGCGGCACTGGATATTCTCTGGGTATTTGCCGCCACGCTCGCCGGCAGCCTGCTGCTCTCGCTCGCCTTACAGCGCGTGGATAAGCGCCGGCTGGTTAGCTGATTTGCGGCAACGATGGCTGCGAGTACGCGGACGTGGCATACATGCAGATAAACCATGCCGCGACCGATAGCCCTTTATAGGCCAACGCGAGCGGCATATTCATCACGCCCACCAGCAGCAGCCCAGCGGCGAGTAACAGCACCAGACCACACAGTCTTTCAAATGGCGGCGACACCGGCTGCCGGTAAGCGACAATGGCAAAAATCCCCAACGTCAGTATCGCCAGAAAATATCCTTTATCTTCCAGCTGGGGGCACGCGCGCCAAAGGAAAAAAAGATACAGTAAAACGCCGACAATTAGCGCTAGGCGTGGTGATTTAAGGATATCCCTCATGATGTCTCTCCCTCATCCATAACATCACCATTATGAGCAGAGCGATAATTTTCACTGCACCACCGCAAAGAAAAACAGCAGTTTCAGAATTCATCAATGTGAAATATCGATATGAAGCCTGGGGTGAAGCATGGAAAGCCCGCCCCCGAGAGGACGGGTTATCAGGGATATCAGCACATTAACGGCAACAGTTGCTGATAGATCTGGCGGAAGGTTGCGCGTAGCGGGGCGTAGTAAGCCACCCGTTCAGCATCAGGATGGTGTGCCTGCTCCAGCGCTAACTGTGGCAACAACTCCGCAAATGACGAGTCCTGACGAATCGCCAGTTGCGCCAAACGCGCGGCGCCGAGCGCCGGGCCCACATCGCCACCGGTACGATAATCAAGCTGTTTACCGCTGATATCCGCCAGCATTTGACGCCAGTAGGCGCTGCGTGCGCCGCCGCCGATAAGAGTAATACTCTTTGGCTCTACGCCGCAGGCATGAACAACGTCCATCCCATCTGCCAGCGCAAACCCCACCCCTTCCAGCACCGCACGCGCCAGTTCAGCCGGGCCGTGTTGATGGGTCAGACCAAAAAACACCCCTTTCGCTTGTGGATTGTTGTGCGGCGTGCGCTCGCCGGAAAGGTACGGCAGGAACCACACCGGCCCGGCGCTCACATCGGCCGTTTGAGCCGCATCAATCAGTGCCGGAACGGTCCCCAACCCTGTGAGCCTCGCCGCCCAATCCAGGCAAGATGCGGCACTCAACATCACGGACATCAGATGCCAGCGCCCCGGTAGGGCATGGCAGAAACTGTGCACTGCGCTGTCTGGTTTACTCAGGAAACCTTCGCTGACGGCAAAATAGACCCCCGATGTCCCCAGCGACAGCATCGCCTGTCCGGCATCCGCCATTCCCACGCCAACCGCACCGGCAGCATTGTCACCGCCGCCCGCCACGACCGGCACCGCAGGCAGGTTCCAGGCGCTGGCGACCGAAGGCAGCAGGTGGCCGGTAATATCACAACCTTCAAATAGCGCCGGCATATGATCGCGGGTTAATCCGCACGCGGAGAGCATCGCATCGCTCCAGTCGCGCTTTGCCACGTCCATCCACATTGTGCCTGCCGCGTCAGACATATCGCTGGCAAAATCACCAGTCATTCTCAGGCGTAGATAATCCTTGGGTAACAGCACGTTATCAACCTGGCGGAAGACTTCTACTTCATGGCGCTGCACCCACAAAAGCTTCGGCGCCGTGAAGCCCGGCATCATCAGATTGCCGGTGATTTGCCGCGAGTTTTTCACCTGCGCTTCCAGCAGTTGGCACTCCTCGGCACAGCGACCGTCGTTCCACAAAATCGCCGGACGCAGCACGCGCTGCTGTTTATCCAGCAGAGTTGCACCGTGCATCTGCCCGGCAATCCCCAGCGCTTTCACACCCTGTAGGCTATGCTGCTGGCCTAACCCTTTCATGGCGCGATCTGTCGCCTGCCACCACTGTTCAGGATCCTGTTCAGACCAAAGAGGATGGGGACGGGAGACCGTCAATTTTTCCGTTTGTGAAGCCAGCACGCTGCCCTGCTCATCAAGCAGAATCACCTTTACGCCGGAGGTTCCGAGATCTATGCCGATATACATCGCGACTGCTCCTTTAATGAATACGATGCCCGGAAAGCTTACGCTCCCGGGCATTGTTTATACTGCAAGACTCACGCCTTATTTGTCGAACAGGTAATGATTTACCAACCCTTCCAGCAGCTCCTGGTGGCCGCTCTGATGCTGCGGCGCCAACTGATGCTGCTCGGCGTATTTCGCCAGTTCCTGCAGTGACATTTGGCCTTTCAGAATTTGTTGGCCCAGCTCGCCATTCCAGCCGGCATAGCGTTTAGCGACGCGTTTATCCAGCTCGCCACCCTCAATCATGCGGGCCGCTACTTTCAGCGACAGCGCCATGGTATCCATTGCGCCGATATGACCATAGAACAGGTCGTATTTGTCGGTGCTCTGGCGACGAACTTTGGCATCAAAATTCATCCCGCCGGTGGTGAAGCCGCCTGCTTTGAGGATTTCATACATGACCAGCGCGTTTTCTTCGACGCTGTTCGGGAACTGGTCAGTATCCCAGCCCAACTGTGGGTCACCGCGGTTCGCATCGACGGAACCAAACAGGCCCAGCGCGATGGCGGTGGCGATTTCGTGATGGAAAGAGTGGCCCGCCAGCGTTGCATGGTTAGCCTCGATATTCAGCTTGATCTCTTTTTCCAGACCGAATTGTTTCAGGAAGCCATACACCGTTGACGCATCGTAATCATACTGGTGTTTGGTTGGTTCCTGCGGTTTTGGCTCAATCAGCAGCGTGCCCTGGAATCCGATTTTGTGTTTGTGCTCAACCACCATCTGCATGAAGCGGCCAATCTGCTCGCGCTCCTGACGCAGGTCGGTATTCAGCAGCGTCTCGTAGCCTTCACGGCCCCCCCACAGCACATAGTTTTCGCCGCCCAGTTTATGGGTCGCATTCATGGCGGTGAACACCTGCGTGGCCGCCATGCTGAACACTTCCGGGTCCGGGTTGGTCGCCGCACCGGCACCATAGCGTGGGTTCGTGAAGCAGTTTGCCGTCCCCCATAACAGCTTAACGCCGCTCTGCTGCTGTTTTTCCGCCAGCACATCAACCATCTGAGCAAAGTTATTCAGGTACTCTTTCAGGTTTGCGCCTTCCGGTGAAACGTCGACATCGTGGAAGCAGTAGTAAGGTACGTTCAGCTTGTGGAAGAATTCAAAAGCAACGTCAGCTTTGCGTTTTGCCCGCTCAATGGCTTCGCCCGGCTGCTGCCATGGACGGTCAAACGAACCGACGCCGAACATATCTGCACCGTTCCAGCAGAACGTATGCCAATAGCAGGCAGCAAAGCGCAAATGGTCTTCCATGCGTTTACCCAGTACAAGCTCATCCGGGTTGTAGTGGCGGAAAGCCAGCGGGTTTTCGGTTTTTGGGCCTTCGAAACGAACACGATCCAGTTGGTCGAAATAAGCTTGCATAATGAACTCCATAATCTGACACGCGGCGAGGAATACTTCGTGTAGTCATACTGAATACGGAATTGCCGTTGCTCAATTACGTTATTTCACACTGCTATTAAGAGAATCCACAAATGTGCGCTGGCTCCCAAAATAAAAAGGGAAACACTTCCTGCTCGTGGTTAATTTTTTCATTTAACAAAATGAAAATCAGATCGCGGTCATAAATTAGCAATTAAACGAAATATCGTAATGGCAAGATAAAAATCTGTAATTGCCAGACGCTATTTACATGTTAAGAATTTGCTGCGTGTTAAGTCATTTCTGTTTCTTTTATCGCCAATCTCACCACCTATCCCTACAGAAGGCATTATGATTATGAAGATAAAGAACCTTTGCCTCACACTCTGCGCATCGCTTCTCCTGACCAGCATGGCCAGTGGTGCCAAAGAAGTTAAAATCGGCATGGCTATTGACGATCTGCGTCTTGAACGCTGGCAGAAAGACCGCGATATCTTTGTGAATAAAGCCGAACAGCTCGGCGCAAAAGTCTTTGTGCAGTCGGCAAATGGCAACGAAGAGACGCAAATGTCGCAGATTGAAAATATGATCAATCGCGGCGTTGATGTTCTCGTTATTATTCCTTATAACGGCCAGGTACTTAGCAACGTAATTAAAGAAGCCAAGCAAGAAGGCATTAAAGTATTAGCCTATGACCGTATGATTAATAATGCGGATATTGATTTCTATATTTCATTTGATAACGAAAAAGTCGGTGAAATGCAGGCGCAAAGTCTGGTTAATCAAGTCCCTCAGGGGAATTATTTCTTAATGGGTGGTTCACCGGTTGATAATAATGCCAAACTTTTCCGCGCCGGTCAGATGAAGGTTCTTAAGCCGTATATTGATGAAGGAAAAATTAAAGTCGTCGGCGATCAATGGGTTGATGGCTGGCTGCCGGAAAATGCGCTGAAAATCATGGAGAACGCACTGACGGCAAACAATAACAAAGTTGATGCCGTTGTCGCTTCAAACGATGCCACTGCCGGTGGTGCCATCCAGGCACTGAGCGCCCAGGGGCTGGCGGGCAAAGTGGCGATTTCTGGTCAGGATGCTGACCTTGCGGGCATCAAACGGATCATGAACGGCACACAGACCATGACCGTGTATAAACCGATCACCCTGCTGGCAAACAGCGCCGCGGAGATTGCCGTCGAACTGGGCAATGGCCAGCAGCCAAAAGCCGATGCCACGCTGAATAACGGCCTGAAAGATGTGCCATCCCGCCTGCTGACCCCGATTGAAGTCAATAAAAGCAATATTGACGAAACCGTCGTAAAAGATGGTTTCCATAAGAAAAGCGAACTCTAAATGGCATGCCCCAGCCCAGCGCTGGGGCGGCTCGGCCGGCGATAAGAGCCGCTGGTCAGGTTAACGTGGAGCACGAACACATATGCCATATTTACTCGAAATGAAGGGCATCACCAAAACCTTTGGCGCGGTTAAGGCTATCGATAATGTCAGCCTGCGCTTAAATCCTGGCGAGGTGGTGTCTCTATGCGGTGAAAACGGTTCCGGCAAATCGACGCTGATGAAGGTGCTATGCGGGATTTATCCTCACGGTAGCTACGAGGGTGAGATTATTTTCGCCGGAGAGACTCTCCAGCCCACGCATATTCGCGATACCGAACGTAAAGGGATCGCCATCATTCACCAGGAACTGGCACTGGTTAAGCATCTCACCGTGCTGGAAAACATCTTCCTTGGTGCAGAAATCAGCCGCCACGGGGTGCTCGATTACGACACGATGACCCTGCGCTGCGAGAAACTGCTGGCCCAGGTCAACCTCGCTATTTCGCCGGATACGCGGGTAGGTGACTTAGGGCTCGGCCAGCAGCAGTTGGTTGAAATCGCTAAGGCGCTGAATAAACAAGTACGGCTGTTGATCCTCGATGAGCCCACCGCCTCGCTCACCGAGCAGGAGACCGCGGTATTGCTGGATATTATTCGCGACCTGCAACACCACGGCATCGCCTGCGTCTATATCTCGCACAAGCTTAATGAAGTCAAAGCCATTTCAGACACCATCTGCGTTATCCGCGATGGTCAGCATATTGGCACTCGCGATGCCAGCAGCATGAGCGAGGATGACATCATCACCATGATGGTCGGCCGCGAGCTGACGGCTCTGTATCCCAACGAACCCCACACGACGGGAGATGAAATCCTGCGCGTGGAGCATCTGACCGCCTGGCACCCGGTGAACCGCCATATTAAACGCGTTAACGATATTTCATTTACCCTGAAGCGCGGTGAGATCCTCGGCATTGCCGGGCTTGTCGGTGCAGGTCGTACCGAAGCCGTACAGTGTCTGTTTGGCGTCTGGCGCGGCCGCTGGGAAGGTAAAATTTTCATTGATGGCCAGCCGGTCGAAATCCGTCACTGTCAGCAGGCCATCGCTCATGGTATCGCCATGGTGCCGGAAGACCGTAAAAAGGACGGCATCGTGCCGGTCATGGCGGTAGGCAAAAACATTACCCTCGCCGCGCTTAACGATTTCAGCGGTGCATTGAGCAGCCTCGACGACGCAAAAGAGCAGCAGTGCATTTTGCAATCCATCCAGCGCCTGAAGGTAAAAACCTCTTCACCCGAGCTGGCGATTGGGCGCTTGAGCGGCGGAAATCAGCAGAAAGCGATTCTGGCTCGCTGCCTGCTGCTGAATCCGCGCATCCTGATCCTCGATGAACCGACGCGCGGGATCGATATCGGTGCCAAATACGAAATCTACAAACTCATCAACCAACTGGTGCAGCAAGGCATCGCCGTCATCGTCATCTCCTCGGAGTTACCAGAAGTGCTGGGTCTGAGCGACCGGGTGCTGGTGATGCACGAAGGAAAGCTCAAAGCCAACCTGGTGAACCATAACCTGACCCAGGAACATGTGATGGAAGCCGCCTTAAGGAGCGAACGCCATGTCGAAAAACAATCCGTCTGAACTCAAACTGGCCGCCCCCGCGACTGCCCCGGCGCTGCGGCTGAAATCGTTGAATTTACAGGTTTTCGTGATGATCGCTGCGATCGTCGCGATCATGTTGTTCTTCACCTGGACTACCGACGGTGCCTATCTGAGTGCGCGTAACGTCTCTAACCTGCTACGCCAGACCGCCATTACCGGCATCCTGGCGGTGGGGATGGTATTTGTCATTATTTCCGCCGAAATCGATCTGTCCGTGGGCTCCATGATGGGTCTACTGGGCGGGGCGGCGGCGATTTTTGACGTCTGGCTTGGCTGGCCACTGCCGCTCACCATCGTTGTGACGCTGGCCATGGGCCTGGTACTTGGCGCATGGAACGGTTGGTGGGTTGCCTACCGCAAAGTCCCCTCGTTTATCGTCACGCTAGCCGGGATGCTCGCTTTCCGCGGCATCTTGATTGGTATTACCAACGGCACCACGGTTTCGCCGACCAGCGCCGCCATGTCGCAAATCGGCCAGAGCTATCTGCCGAATGGGATTGGCTTCACCTTCGGGGCAATTGGGCTGATGGCGTTTGTCGCCTGGCAGTGGCGAGGGCGGATGCGCCGGCAGTCGCTGGGGCTGGCCACGCCAGCATCCACCGGAATGGTCGGCCGTCAGGCGCTGACAGCGGTGATTGTGCTCGGCGCTATCTGGCTACTCAACGACTACCGCGGCGTGCCGACGCCAGTATTGCTACTCACTCTGCTGATGCTAGCGGGGATGTTTATGGCCATGCGCACCGCCTTCGGACGACGCATTTACGCCATTGGTGGCAATATTGAGGCCGCACGTCTGTCGGGCATTAACGTTGAGCGTAACAAACTGGCGGTATTCGCCATTAATGGTCTGATGGTGGCTATCGCCGGGCTGATCCTCAGCTCACGCCTGGGTGCCGGTTCGCCATCGGCGGGGAACATTGCCGAACTAGACGCTATCGCCGCCTGCGTTATCGGCGGAACCAGCCTTGCGGGCGGCGTCGGTAGCGTGGCCGGTGCCGTAATGGGGGCGTTTATCATGGCTTCTCTCGATAATGGAATGAGTATGATGGACGTCCCCACTTTCTGGCAATATATCGTTAAAGGTGCGATTTTATTGCTTGCCGTCTGGATGGACTCCGCCACCAAACGACGCGCGTAGTTACCTGGCCGTGGTGTTGCCGTCTCAACAGTGGCAACACCCCTCATGATTCACGAGGAACCCTGAACCATGTTTGGAAAACGTCACCGCGTGACGCTGTTATTCAATGCCAATAAAGCCTTCGACAGACAGGTCGTTGAGGGTGTCGGCGAATACTTACAGGCGTCGCAGTCAGAGTGGGATATCTTCATTGAAGAAGACTTCCGCGCGCGAATTGAAAACATTAAGGAATGGCTCGGCGATGGTGTTATCGCCGACTACGACGACCCGACCATCGAGGCGCTGCTGACCGACGTTAACGTTCCTATCGTCGGCGTTGGTGGTTCCTATCGTCGGCGTTGGTGGTTCTTATCATCGTCAGGAGCAGTATCCGCCGGTTCACTACATTGCGACCGATAACTATGCGCTGGTTGAAAGCGCATTTTTGCATTTAAAGGAAAAAGGGGTTCATCGCTTCGCATTCTACGGCCTGCCCACCGCCAGCGGGAAACGCTGGGCCGAAGAGCGCGAATATGCGTTCAGCCAGATCGTTGCCAAAGAAAAGTATCGCGGCGTGATTTATCAAGGCCAGCAAACCGCGCCGGAGAACTGGCAACATGCCCAGAACCGGCTGGCCGATTGGCTGCAAACGCTACCGCCACAAACCGGAATTATCGCGGTCACCGACTCGCGTGCACGCCATATTTTGCAGGCATGTGAACATTTGCATATCCCGGTGCCGGAAAAACTCTGCGTTATCGGCATCGACAATGAAGAACTGACCCGCTATCTCTCCCGCGTGGCGCTCTCATCAGTGGCGCAAGGCGCCCGGCAGATGGGTTACCAGGCCGCAAAGCTGATGCAGCGTCTGCTTGATAATGAAACGCTACCGCTGCAACGGGTGCTGGTGCCGCCCATGCGAGTGATGGAGCGGCGCTCTACGGACTACCGCTCATTAAACGATCCGGCGGTGATTCAGGCGATGCACTACATCCGCAATAATGCCTGTAAGGGCATCAAAGTCGAGCAGGTACTGGATTCTGTCGGGATCTCCCGCTCTAACCTCGAAAAGCGCTTTAAGGAAGAAGTCGGCGAGACCATCCATGCGGTGATCCACAGCGAGAAGCTGGAAAAGGCGCGCAGCCTGCTGGTGTCAACCTCACTTTCAATCAACGAGATATCACAGATGTGCGGCTATCCATCGTTGCAGTATTTCTATTCGGTGTTTAAGAAAGAGTACGATACCACGCCAAAAGAGTACCGCGAGCAGCATAGCGAGGCACTGATTCAGGCTTGATGAATACAGGTGAGTCTGGCGGATAAAAAAAAACCTTCCAGAGATGGAAGGTTTTTTTATGAGTCAGAATCGATTACATATGTGCTGCAATCAGACGCTGGTTGTCCTGGTACATGGCGAACAGGTAATCGTTGTAGCTAGAACCTTTGGTCGAATACCCTTTCAGCTTATGAATCATCGCCGTGGCGGTGACTTCCTGATCCGTCTTACGCAGCTGTGCGCGCGACTTACGGAACGAAGCATAGGCCGGATGCGTGTTCAGGTTTCTTGCGTACGCCTGCACGGACTCTTTCACAGAGTCAAACTTGGTGTAGCCGTTCACTGAACCCGCACCATTTTTACAACCTTTACCGCATTTCATGCCGAACAGATTGTTGTTAGTACGCGCCAGCTTCGAGGTACCCCAACCGCTTTCTGCAGCGGCCATGGTCGCTACCATGCTGCCCGGGATAATATCCACGCGTTCAAGCAGGGAGTTCCACGGCACCTTGCGGGTGTTACCGTTCCAGCTCACTTTGTAGCGAGCGGCAATGTCTTTGAGACGCGCGCGCTCAGACGGCGACCAACGGCCTTCGTACTGCTTGGAAACCAGCCAGTTACGATCCGCCGTGATGGCAGCATTTTGACTCGTGATATAAGGCATTACCGTCCGGAGAAACGCTCTTTTCCTTGGTGTCCCGGAAGGGTATTTTCGCAAATCAGGAAGTGAACTGCTCTTTACACTATTGCGAGAATACTCTTGCTTACTGCTGGCCTTACTAAAACTTGTCTTTGTTACCGAGGCTTTTTGATGCTTTGTTACCGTGTGTGTTTTTGCGAACACCCCACCTGAAAATGTGCAGATGAGTAACATTAGTATCGCGGCCCCATATCGTCGAATGGGTGTCGATATCATTAGATCTCCTGGTCGGATGCAATCATTCCAACGCCTTCTTATTTCATAAAATTGAGAGCTGAATCTCAAATTATATCAAAAATAGCCCATAAAAGCACGTACAAGAAATAGTCCGATTCTGAAACGGCCTCACGGACGCGATTCAGCATATGACAATTCATACAGGCAAAATGCCGAACAGCTCTCATTTTAGTTCAATTTTTGACCGCCATCACTCAGCCCTTTCCCTCCTCCTGACGTGGGGATGAGCACAGCGAAGCTGACGGCTGGCACACTGAAGAAAAACCTTCAGGCACAGGATATTGGAATGAAAATCGCCGCTATCTTACCGTTACTGTTTCCCGCCTTCGTCAGCGCTGCAAGCTGGACGATGGAAGACTTCCCTGCCTTTTCTGCCGATGGGACGGGAAAATTCAGCAGCCAAAAAACGCTCACCAAGGGTACTCGCCCTCTCAGATTGAATTTTGACCGCACGTGCTGGCAGCCCTCCTCCGCGATTCGGCTTAATCAAGTGCTCTCCCTGGAGCCGTGCCAGGGAGAGGCCCCCCAGTGGCGGCTATTCCGCGATGGTGACTACGCGCTGCAGGTCGATACGCGATCCGGCACGCCAACGCTGACGATAGCGGTCAAAAGCGCCGCCGATAGTAGCGCTGAGCAGGTGAATGTCCGCCAGTGTCCTCGCTGGGACGGAAAACCACTGACCCTGGATGTGGGGAAGACATTTGCGGAAGGCAGCACCGTCCGCGATTTCTACAGTGGTCAGACAGCGGTGGTTAAACAGGGAAAGATCGCACTACAGCCCGCCAATGGCAGTAATGGTCTGCTGTTACTCGAGAGCACAGAGACTCACGACCATGCGCCGTTTAGCTGGCATAACGCCACGGTTTACTTCGTACTCACTGACCGTTTCGTCAACGGCGATCCCAGCAACGACAACAGCTATGGCCGGCATAAAGACGGCATGCAGGAAATTGGCACCTTCCACGGCGGCGATCTGCAGGGCCTGACCAGTAAGCTGGATTATCTCCAACAGCTCGGCGTCAACGCGCTGTGGATAAGCTCTCCGCTTGAGCAAATCCACGGCTGGGTCGGAGGCGGCACCAACGGTGATTTCCCTCATTATGCTTACCACGGTTACTACACACAGGACTGGAGCAAACTCGATGCCAATATGGGCAGCGAAGACGACCTGCGGGCGCTGGTTGATGGCGCCCATCAGCGCGGCATTCGAATTCTGTTTGATGTCGTGATGAACCATACCGGCTATGCCACTCTCGCCGACATGCAGCAATATCAATTTGGCGCGCTGTACCTGCAAGGCGATGAGATAACCAAAACGCTCGGTCAGCACTGGACCGACTGGAAACCCGGTCCGGGGCAGACCTGGCACAGTTTTAACGACTACATCAATTTCAGCGACAAATCCGCATGGGAAAAATGGTGGGGCAAAGCGTGGATCCGCACCGACATTGGCGATTACGACAACCCCGGCTTTGACGACCTGACCATGTCGCTGGCATTCCTGCCCGATCTGAAAACGGAGTCCACCACCCCGAGCGGGCTGCCGAATTTCTATCACCATAAACCGGATACTCACGCTAAAGCTGTCGACGGCTATACGCCGCGCGACTACCTCACCCACTGGCTCAGCCAATGGGTCCGCGATTACGGCATTGACGGTTTTCGCGTTGATACCGCCAAACATGTCGAAATGGCGGGATGGCAGCAGTTGAAAACGCAATCCATCGGCGCGCTGGCCGAATGGAAAAAAGCCAACCCACAAAAAGCGCTGGATGACGCCCCGTTTTGGATGACGGGCGAAGCCTGGGGTCACGGAGTCATGGAGAGCGAGTATTACCGTCACGGCTTTGACGCCATGATCAACTTTGATTATCAGGATCAAGCAGCAAAAGCCGCCAGTTGCCTGGCCAACATCGATCTCACCTGGCAGCAAATGGCCGATAAATTGCAGAGTTTTAACGTGCTGAGCTATTTATCATCCCACGATACTCGCTTGTTCCGCGAAAAAGGCGACAACGCCGCCGAACTGCTGCTGCTGGCACCTGGCGCAGTACAGATTTTCTATGGCGATGAATCCAACCGTCCGTTTGGCCCCACCGGCTCGGATCCGTTGCAGGGCACCCGTTCACAGATGAACTGGCAGGATATCGCGGGCCAGTCCGCTGCCACCGTTGCACACTGGCAGAAACTGGGGCAATTCCGCGCACGTCACTCTGCGGTAGGTTCAGGGAAACAAACGACGCTCGCCCTGCCCCAAGGCTACGGTTTTGTCCGTGAAAATGCGCAGGACAAAGTGATGGTGGTTTGGGCAGGTCACCGCTAATTTATCCTTCATGCAACCTGCGCCTAAGGCGCAGGTTTATCAGAATAAAAAACTACTCAATGGCAAATATTTCGCGCTATTCGCTAATGCAGCGTTATGTCGGTCATTTGCACCACATCGTGAGTGGCGTTATCGTTACCCACCTCACAGAACAAGTAACAGAAACTCAGCCATGACATTTTCCCTTTTCGGCGACAAATTCACCCGCCATACAGGCATTGCACGCCTGATGGAAGACCTCAACGACGGTTTACGCACCCCAGGCGCCATCATGCTCGGCGGCGGTAACCCGGCGCAGATTCCAGAGATGAATACATACTTTACGAATCTACTGGCGGAGATGCTGGAAAGCGGCAAACTCTCTGATGCGCTTTGTAATTATGACGGTCCGCAGGGGAAGAACGATCTGCTGATCGCGCTGGCCGATATGCTGCGTAATGAATTAGGCTGGGAGATTGGCCCACAGAATATTGCACTGACTAATGGCAGTCAGAGCGCATTTTTCTACTTGTTTAATCTATTCGCAGGACGCCGGGCAGACGGCACCACCCGCAAGGTGCTGTTCCCGCTGACGCCAGAGTATATCGGCTATGCTGATTCTGGCCTTGAAGACGACCTGTTTGTCTCCACCCGTCCCCATATTGAGCTCCTGCCTGAAGGGCAGTTTAAATATCATGTCGATTTCGACAACCTGCCCATTGGTGAGGATACCGGGATGATTTGCGTCTCCCGCCCAACGAACCCAACGGGTAATGTCATAACTGATGATGAAGTGAGACAGTTGGATGCGTTAGCCACTCAACACGGCGTCCCGCTGGTTATCGATAACGCCTATGGGGTTCCTTTCCCGGGAATTATCTTCAGCGAAGCCACCCCACTGTGGAATCAGAACACCGTATTGTGTATGAGCCTGTCTAAGCTCGGTCTGCCGGGCAGTCGCTGCGGGATCATTATTGCCAGTGAGAAAATCATTAAGGCCATCAGCAATATGAACGGTATTATCAGCTTGGCTCCTGGTGGCATCGGGCCTGCCATGATGTGTGAGATGATCAAGCGTCAGGATCTGCTGCGCCTGTCTGAAACGGTCATCAAACCGTTCTATTATCAGCGCGTACAGGAAACCATCGCGACCATTCGCCGCTACCTGCCAGAAGAACGCTGCCTCATCCATAAGCCTGAGGGTGCTATTTTCCTGTGGCTGTGGTTCAAGGATTTGCCAATTACCACGGAAGAGCTGTACCAACGTTTGAAAAAACGTGGAGTTTTGATGGTTCCTGGCGACTTCTTCTTCCCGGGCCTGGATGAGCCCTGGGAACATACCCATCAATGTATGCGCATGAACTATGTTCCTGAGCCAGAGAAAATAGAAGCCGGGGTAAAAATTCTGGCTGAAGAAATTGAAATAGCCTGGCGCGAAAAAAATTAATATACAATATATCGGCCTCCAATTCCGGAGGCTGATATTTTCCGTGATCGCTGCCAACATTTAAAAAATATAAGTCATAAAATTTACCCCACTCAACCTCTCGGATTACTCCCAATTTAATACTTCATTTAATTCCTGCTAAACATCCCACCCTAATATTTATCACTGCTTACTTTGTTAAAAATGAAGTAACAGCATGTTTCGTAACAGCATATTATTTTACATAGCAGACTTTGTTTCTTCTTAAGTTAAATCAGATTTTTCAGACTTTCGTATGAAAAAAAACACCCCGTGCAAGGCTTATTTTTCTACATACACTGACTAATACGCACTCGGCGTTTTAACTGGTGGAGAAGGATCATGACTTCTAATAACGTTAGCCACTTAAGCATTATTGCAGTGGCAGTACTGATTGCATTCTCACTCTCTGCCTGTAGCGGTAGCGGCGGAGGTTCTCATTCAACAGCGAAAAATGGCACAACGCAGGGTGGAGGTTCCGGCGGCGGTGATGGCGGTGGAGACGGCGGTGGCGGCACTGGCGGTGGTGATGGCGGCGGTACCGGCGGTGGCAGCACGGCTAACAATGCGGGAAATAACATTCTCGGCGATGCCGGTGAAGCCGTATCGGGTGTCGGCGATACGCTCGGCGGCCTGGGTAGCCAACTGGCTACGACCACCGGAAATAATCCGGTCACCTCAACCATTTCAACCACGGTGAGCGGTGTAGGTAACGCCGTCGACACGCTGGGAACCGGCGTGACAAACGGTGTCGGCAACTCATCGAATGCTAACGGTGTTGGTACCACGCTTCAGGGAACCACCAATACCGTCACCGTGCTGGGTAATACCGTCTCTGGCGTGGGCAGCAATCTCTCAACCAGTACCTCAGGGACGCCGGTCGCCGGAGTTACCGGGGTGGTCGGTAACGTCGTGAATAGCGCCGGCCAGATTGTCAGCAGCACCGGCACCGGCTTGACCAGTACCCTGCAAAGTCCAGGGGCAACGGCGGCAACCACAGGCGTCACCTCGGTAGTCAATAATACGCTGGGCGGCGTCCAGGGCGTCACGCAAGGCGTTGGCACGGCCACAGGTCTTGGCACCCCGGTTAACGGTCTGCTCACTCAGGTCGGCACAACGGTAAGCGGCGTAGGCAACCAGGTCGGCACCACATCCCCGACGCTGGGCGGCGTGGGCCAGGTGGTCTCCAGCGTAGGGAATATTGTCACCGATGCCGGTGGTCTGGTGAAACCAACTGGAACCCAAACCGGCAGCGGTGGACTGCTGGCAAATAACTCTCTGGGCTCAACGCTGAACAGCACCGTCGGTTCACTGACCGGCAGCCTGAACGTCAGCACGTCAACCAGCGCCAGTGCCAGCGGTAGCGCAACGGGTAGCAGCACGACAACCTCCAGTCCTCTGGGTGGCGTAACAGGTTTGCTCGGCGGGTTAACCGGTAAAAAATAAGCTATATATTTATTAATGCTTTCCGTGCCCCCGCAATGGGGGCACGTTTTTCAGCAGAATAACAATAATCATCCTTGCACAATAAAAATCACAAGGAATGCGTCATGAAAACTGCCCTGGTTTATGCGCTATCGGGGGTCGTTCTGCTTAATATAGCCAGAGCCGACACATTACCCGCGTTAATTGACCCTAATAACCCAGCCAAAGCGGAACATAACAGCAGTCCGCAGGCTCCTCCTGCCGCCGCACCAAGTTTAACCGTCAGCGTTCCCCAAAATAAATTAACGCCTGAGACATTAATTAAAGTCGATCATATTCAATTTATTGGCGGTACCGTTTATCCATTAAAAGAGTTATTAGGCCCCTTCGCTCCCTACGCCCATAAAAAAGTGCCATTAAAAACAATCATTGGGATCGTTAACGATATTACTTTGCGCTATCGTGCCGATGGCTATCCACTGTCTTATGCCTGGTTACCGGATAACAATTTTCAGGATGGAACC
>NZ_BCTM01000029.1 GCF_001571285.1 Kluyvera cryocrescens NBRC 102467
ACTGACCTTGTCTTCCTTTCTCCGGCTCACCGATTTCAAGCGGGGACTCATCGGTTTCAGCAATATTGGCGTTTTTTTTAGCTGAAAAGTTGCAGCGATATTGGCGTTGGCTTTTAGCTGAAAACTTACAGCGATATTGACGTTGGCTTTTAGCTGAAAACTTACAGCGATATTGGCGTTGGCTTTTAGCTGAAAACTTGCAGCGACTTTAGGTGGCGTCTGAATCGCCGAAGCGTTGCCTGGAGGCCGGGGCAGCCCACAGGGATGTGGGCTGAGGGCGCGGTTTTACAGGGAGGTTACCTCGCGCCCGACCCGCAAGCCGCAAGGCATAAGCTGGGGGTACCGCGCAGCGGCGATTCTGCCGCCAGAGCCTGGGGGTGCAGGGGGCGGCGGCGATTGGCCGCCCCCTGCGCGCTCCTTGCGCCATTCGGTAAATAGGGCATGTGATGAACCAGGAGCGCAACCGGCTGGAAAGCTAAACGTGATTTCCCCCTCCCCCGGCAAACATTAAATCGCCACCAAATGCCTAACCCCCTGCGCTTCCATCTCCTCCCCGCGCCCGCGCTGTACGATCGTGCCGCGCGACATCACCAGATATTGATCCGCCAGCTCGGCAGCAAAATCATAAAACTGCTCGACCAGCAAAATCGCCATATCGCCACGGCTAGCCAGGCTTCTGATCACCGCGCCGATCTCTTTGATCACCGACGGCTGGATCCCTTCGGTTGGCTCGTCGAGGATCAACAGCTGCGGTTTGCAGGCCAGCGCCCGGCCGATCGCCAACTGCTGCTGCTGCCCGCCGGAGAGATCGCCACCGCGCCGCTGCTTCATTTCGCGCAGCACCGGGAACAATTCATAAATTTCGTCCGGTACACCCCTGGCCTGCGCGCCGGAAAAGCGCGACAGCCCCATTAGCAAATTTTCCTCTACCGTCAGGCGCGGGAAAATCTCTCGCCCCTGCGGCACATAGGCAATTCCCTGCTGCACCCGCTGATGCGGCTTGCTGTTATTGATGATTTTTCCCTGCCAGTGAATGGTGCCGGACTTTGCCGGAATGAGCCCCATCAGGCACTTGAGCAGCGTGGTTTTCCCCACGCCGTTACGCCCGAGCAGACAGGTAATTTCCCCCGGCGTGGTCTCAAATGACAGGCCGCGCAGAATATGGCTACCGCCGTAATACTGATTTAATTCATTAACCTGCAACATATTAGCGCCCCAGATAAACGTCGATAACCTGCTCGTTAGCCTGCACTTCACGCAGCGAGCCCTCGGCTAGCACCTGCCCCTGATGCAGCACGGTGACGTGGTCAGCAATGGTCTCGACAAAGCCCATGTCGTGCTCAACCACCATCAGTGAATGCCTGCCCGCCAGCGTGCGGAACAGTTCAGCAATGTAGTCGGTTTCCGCGTCCGTCAGGCCGGCTGCGGGTTCGTCGAGCAGCAGCAAATGTGGCTCCTGCACCAGCAGCATACCAATCTCGAGAAACTGTTTTTGCCCGTGCGAAAGCAGCCCCGACGGGCGCTGGCGGTGCGCAGTCAGCCGCAGCAGCTCCAGCACTTCATCAATCCGATCCCGCTGCTCGCCGCTGAGTTTCGCCCGTAGACAGGTCCAGACGGATTTATCCATCTTCTGGGCGATTTCGAGGTTTTCCGTCACGCTTAGCGCCTCAAACACCGTCGGCTTCTGAAATTTACGCCCGATCCCCGCTCGGGCAATCTCTACCGGCGACAGCCCCATCAGATCGATATTCTGGTCGTAGGTCACCTTGCCGTTATCGGGTCGGGTTTTGCCGGTGATGACATCCATCAGCGTGGTTTTCCCCGCGCCGTTGGGGCCAATCACGCAGCGCAGCTCGCCAACGCCAATCGACAGCGACAGATTGGTCAGCGCGCGAAAGGCGTCAAAGGTGACGTTAATGTTTTCCAGCTGCAGCACCGGATCGGTGGTTCGCCGATAGCGATCCTGCGGCTGCGGCTGGGTGAACAGGGAATCAGTCATGTTTCCTCCGTTTGAGAAGACCAATCACGCCGCGCGGCAGGAACAGCGTGACGAGAATAAACATCAGCCCGAGGAAAAAGAGCCAGAAATCCGGGAAAGCGACGGTGAAGTAGCTTTTGGCACCGTTAACGATCCCGGCGCCAAGAATCGGCCCAATCAGCGTACCGCGCCCGCCTAGCGCCACCCAGATGGCGGCTTCGATAGAGTTGGTTGGCGACATTTCGCTGGGGTTGATGATCCCCACCTGCGGCACGTACAGCGCGCCCGCCAGCCCACACAGCACCGCCGAGAGCGTCCAGACAAACAGTTTGAAGCCTTTCGGATCGTAGCCGCAGAACATCAGGCGGTTCTCCGCATCGCGCACTGCGGTCAGCACGCGGCCGAACTTGCTGCGCGTCAGCATCACGCCGATATACAGCGAACCGGCAAGCAGCAGTACGGTCGCCACAAACAAGGCAATTCGCGTACCGGTGGCCGACACCGGGAAGCCCAGCAGCGTGGTGAAGCCGGTAAAGCCGTTATTGCCGCCAAAGCCGGTTTCATTGCGGAAAAACAGCAGCATTCCGGCATAGGTCAACGCCTGAGTCATAATCGAGAAATAGACGTCTTTAATCCGTGAGCGGAAAGCAAAGAAGCCAAACACCAGCGCCAGCAGTCCAGGCACGAGAATTATCAGGCACAGCGCCCAGGCAAAGTGCTGGGTGCCCGCCCAGAACCACGGCATGTCAGTCCATGAGAGAAAAGACATAAACGCTGGCATTCCGTCGCCTGCGGCCTGGCGCATCAGGTACATGCCCATCGCATAGCCGCCGAGCGCGAAGAACAAACCGTGCCCCAGCGACAGCAGCCCGGCATAGCCCCACACCAGATCCAGCGCTACCGCCACCACCGCGTAGCAGAGAATTTTGCCCAGTAGGGTGAGCGTGTAGGTGGAAATCGACAGCGGATTATCCGCCGGCAGCAGCGCAAAGAACGGCAGCACCAGCAGCGCCACCAGCACCAGAATAGCCAGCGAACCGGTAAGGCGCGGCGCGCGGCGCGCCAGAGTTAACGTAATAGGTTGGCTCATCAGTCAATTACCCGCCCTTTGAATGCGAACAGCCCCTGCGGCCGCTTCTGAATAAACAGCACGACAAACACCAGAATGGCGATCTTGCCCAGCACCGCGCCGATTTGCGGTTCGAGCACTTTGTTGAGAACCCCCAGACCCAGCGCCGCCACGACGGTTCCCGCCAGTTGGCCAACGCCGCCGGTCACCACCACCAGGAAGGAGTCGATGATATAACCCTGCCCCAGCTCCGGCCCCACGTTGCCTAGCTGCGACAGCGCCACGCCGCCCAGCCCGGCAATGCCCGAACCTAAACCAAAGGCCAGCATATCGACGCGCCCGGTCGGCACCCCGCAGCAGTCGGCCATGCGGCGGTTTTGCGTCACCGCGCGGACGTTCATCCCCAGTCGGGTTTTGTTGAGCAGCAGCCAGGTCAGCGTCAGTACGCCCACCACGAAGACAATCACCGCGATGCGGTTGTACGGCAGCACCAGATTTGGCAGCACGCTCCAGCCGCCGGAGAGCCACGCCGGGTTGGCGACTTCCAGGTTTTGCGTACCGAACAGCACGCGCACCAGTTGGATCAGCATCAGGCTTATCCCCCAGGTCGCCAGCAGGGTCTCCAGCGGACGGCCATACAGGTGACGAATAATGGTGCGTTCGAGGATCATGCCTATCGCCGCGGTGATGAAGAAGGCTACCGGCAGCGCTACCAGCGGATACAGCGCCAGCCACTCAGGAGCAAAACGTTGAAACAGATTCTGCACAAGCCAGGTCGAGTACGCACCGAGCATCAGCATTTCGCCGTGGGCCATATTGATAACACCGAGCAGACCGTAGGTGATAGCCAGCCCCAGCGCCGCCAGCAGCAGGATGGAACCGAGCGAAATTCCGCTAAAGGCCTGTCCCAGCCAGTCGCCCCACTTCAGGCGCTGCTGTACCTGTTTCAGGCTTTCCGCCGCCGCCGCACGCACCGCCGCATCGGGTTCGTTTTGCGGCTGAGTCAGCCGACTCAGGCTCCCCTGCACCTGCGGATCGTTAGATTCTCCCAACAGCTTCACCGCGCTAAGGCGCTGCTCGGCGCGAGGATCGGAGAGCTGGAGATTGGCTAATGCAATGGCCAGCGCGGCCTTCACCTGCGCATCCGGTTCAGCGGCCAGACGCGCAGTCAACATCGGTAATTGATCCTGCTGAGCGCCGTTTTGCAGCGTTAACGCCGCGCTCAGGCGGACTTTTTCGTCATCGCTCACCAACTGGTGCGCAGCCAGAGCGCTGGCGATAAGCCCGCGAATGCGGTTGTTCATAAAGACTTTTTTGCTGTTACCCGACGGCACAGCATTACCTTCCAGCGGCAGCAGTTTGCCGCCGCGCTCGCTAAACAATTGGCCCTGTTCATCGCTAACCACCGACTCACCGCTCAATGCTTCAAGCAGCGGCAGCCGCGAGGCCTGTGGGTCCGCCGCCCACTGCTGGAGCAATTTAGCCTGTTCGCTACGGCTGGCCTTGCCGTAATCGGCGGCAGGACCTGCCAGCGCCGAGGCGCTCATAAACAGGCTGCATAAAAGGAGAAAAGCGAAAGCGGGAAATAATACCGGCCGCTTTTTTCTCGTCATGATGTTCATCGTTGAATTCCTGTTGGTATACAAGATGGAATTCAATTAGCAAGCGCCATGCCAATAAGGTAATCCGCTGTTTTTTATTGATTTAAAATAAACCACCCCGATTTTAAGAAATAAATCCGCACCGAAAGGGAACAGCGCCGCACGGTAATAGCGCAGCGAGCCATAGGAAAAATAAATATTACCGCGGGGAGGTAAAATAATAATTGATGATATTTGCCTGAGTTTTTTGTTATTCATCCATCGGGCCTGTGTTTATTCTCGGATTATTACGCCATCAAGCCCTGCTCGCTCAGCCTTGAAGGGGAGTAATGTTGGTGAGTTCGGCGCAATATTCCGTTCACTTTATGTTTGGCAGAACATGAAACCCACTGCACCCGTGAACGGGCTAAGGGGGGCGCCGCGCCCCCCTTTGCAATCCCCGCGGCCCCGCGGTGAAATCGGTGCTTCGCACTGCGTTCGCCTACGAACTCCAGCCTGCGGCACGGCGAAACTCGACGTCATGTCTCGGTTCGCCTCAGCCCGCCATCCCTGGCGGCCTGACCTTGTCTTCCCTTCTCCGGCTCACCGATTTCAAGCGGGGACTCATCGGTTTCAGCAATATTGGCGTTTGTTTTTAACTGGAAAGTTGCAGCGATATTGGCGTTTGCTTTTAGCTAAAAAACGGAAGCGGCATGGGTGGCGTCTGAATCGCCGAAGCGTTGCCTGGAGGCCGGGGCAGCCCACAGGGATGTGGGCTGAGGGCGCGTTTTACAGGGAGGTTACCTCGCGCCCAACCCGAAAGCCGGAAGGCATAAGCTGAGGGTACCGCGAAGCGGCGATTCTGCCGCCAGAGCCTGGGGGTGCAGGGGGCGGCGGCGATTGGCCGCCCCCTGCGCGCTCCTTGTGCCAGTCAGATCATATTGCGGAAACTGGAAAGGAGCGCAACCGGCTAGAAAGTTAAACGAAATATCTTACTTAAAACCATTGCCCAACTACTTCCCACCCGTCTTCACCGGCGTATCCGGCTTCTTATCATTACCGGCGATATACGGGCTCCACGGCTGCGCGCGTACCGGCTTATCGGTATTCCACACCACGTTGAACTGACCGTTCTCTTCGATTTCACCAATCATCACCGGCTTATGCAGGTGGTGGTTGGTGGCGTCCATGGTCAGCGTGAAGCCGCTCGGCGCGGCAAAGGTCTGCCCGGCCATCGCCGCGCGCACTTTATCAACGTCGGTGGTACCCGCTTTCTCAACCGCCTGCGCCCACATATGAATGCCCACGTAGGTCGCTTCCATCGGATCGTTAGTCACCACGGTATCTGCGTTCGGCAGCTTGTGTGCCTTAGCGTAGGCGCGGTAGTCGGCAACAAATTTGGCATTCACCGGATTGGTGACCGACTCAAAGTAGTTCCATGCCGCTAAATGCCCGACCAACGGTTTGGTATCAATGCCGCGCAGCTCTTCTTCACCCACGGAGAACGCCACCACCGGTACGTCGGTCGCTTTGATGCCCTGGTTCGCCAGCTCTTTGTAGAACGGTACGTTGGAGTCGCCGTTGATGGTCGAGATCACCGCCGTTTTTCCGCCTGCGGAGAATTTCTTAATATTGGAAACAATGGTCTGGTAATCGCTGTAGCCAAACGGCGTGTAGACCTCTTCGATATCTTTATCCTGCACGCCTTTGGAGTGCAGGAAGGCACGCAGGATCTTGTTGGTGGTGCGCGGATAGACGTAGTCGGTACCGAGCAGGAAGAAGCGCTTCGCGCTGCCGCCGTCTTCACTCATCATGTACTCCACCGCTGGGATCGCCTGCTGGTTCGGCGCCGCTCCGGTGTAGAAGACGTTTGGCGACATCTCTTCGCCTTCATACTGCACCGGATAGAACAGCAGGCCGTTCAGCTCTTCAAACACCGGCAGTACCGATTTACGCGATACCGATGTCCAACAGCCAAAGACCACGGCGGTTTTATCCTGCGTCAGCAGCTGGCGCGCTTTTTCGGCGAACAGCGGCCAGTTGGAGGCCGGATCCACCACCACCGGTTCGAGCTTCTTGCCCAGCACCCCGCCCTTGGCGTTGATCTCATCAATGGTCATCAGCGCCACGTCTTTCAGCGGCGTTTCAGAAATGGCCATCGTGCCGGAAAGGGAGTGCATGATCCCCACTTTAATGGTGTCTGCTGCGTACGCCTGCAAAGAGAAGCCCATGCTCAAAAAGGTGGCCGACAGGGCAAATGCTTTCAGTAAAGAACGTCTTTTCATGACCAAAACCCCTAAATGATATTGAGTAATAACGGTTTTCCCATCATGCGATGGGCTTAAGGTGAAACGGGTTGTAAACGTGCCTGCTGCAGCCGGTGTAAGGTTATTTTTCGGACCTCGGCTTTACTCTGTGAGATATGCGCAGTGAGGATCCGCTGCGCTTCCTCGGTTTGCTGTAGTGCTATCGCCCGCAGAACCTGGGCGTGTTCGCTGTAGGTGGCATCAACACGATCCTCACGGGTAAAGTCGAGGTGGCGGATGATGCGCATCTTCTCGGTCAAATCGACATGCACGCGGGCCATCTCCGCGTTTCCGGTAGCGCTGACCAGCGCGGTATGGAATGCTTCATCGTGACGCGACAGCGTTTTGCCCGGTGGCATCTGCGGCGCGTCACACCAAAAGGCGATAAGCGGCGCCAGATGTTCGGCACGCGCGGCGGGCGGCATGGCACAAAGCCGCTTCACCGCCTCCATCTCCAGCACGATGCGAAAATCGTACAGCGCTTCGAAATAGGTGAAATCGAACGGCCTCACCTGCCAGCCGCTGCGCGAATAAACCTGCACATAGCCTTCGTGCTCCAGCCAGAACAGTGCCTGGCGCACCGGCGTGCGGCTAGCCGACATACGCTCGGAGATCTCGTTTTCGCTAAAATGCTCGCCTGGCATCAGGCGGAAATCGAAAATGTCGTTCTTCAACTCCAGATAGATACGCTCAGCCAGCCCTACCGCGCGCTTTTTGTCGTTGCTTTGCGCCATCACTCGCTCCTTATTCCAGCCACAGCAGGACATCGCCTGGGCTCACCGGGCGGCCCGGCTGACAGCCAATCCGCTTCACCACGCCCGCCTGCGGCGCGCTGATTGCCAGCTCCATCTTCATCGCTTCGACGATAATCAGGGTCTGCCCGGCCTCTACCGTATCGCCCGGATTGACCAGCACTTTCCAAATGTTGCCGTTCATATCCGCCGTCACCGCCAGCGCGTCATCATCAACGGCTTCGCTCTGCGCAGGCGACTGGATGTCCACGATTTCCTGCTGGTCATCAAGATGCCAGCGCTCCACTTCCGCCTCAAACGCCGCGGACTGAAGCTGGCGGAACTGAGCAATTTCGTCGGCGTTAGCGTCGAGGAATTGCAGATGCGCCGGGAAGTCGAACACCGTCTCTTCGATGCGCACGGCGGCGCGGCCTTCGCGGAAATCTTCACGCAGCTGGTCCAGCTCCGCTTCGCTGACCGGGTAGAAACGCACCTGGTCGAAGAAGCGCAGCAGCCACGGTTCGCCGCTGTTGAACTGGTCGTTTTTCAGGAATTTGTTCCAGATAGGCAGCGTGCGCCCCACCAACTGATAGCCGCCGGGGGAGTCCATGCCGTAGATACACATGTACATACCGCCAATCCCTACGGTGCCTTCGGCGGTGAAGGTGCGCGCCGGGTTGTATTTAGAGCTCAGCAGACGATGGCGCGGGTCAATCGGCACCGCGCACGGCGCACCGAGGTACACATCGCCCAATCCCAGAATCAGATAGCTGGCATCAAACAGCGTCTCCATCACCGCTTCGCGGCTCGGCAGACCGTTAATACGCTGAATAAAATCGACGTTGTTTGGCAGCCACGGCGCGCTGGCGCGCACGGTGTCGGCGTAGCGGCTGACCGCATCCAGCGTAGCGCTGTCTTCAAAAGCCATCGGCAGATGAACGATGCGCGACGGCACTTTCATCTGCGTGACGTCACCTATCCGCGCCTCCTGCTCCAGCAGCAGCGCCACCAGCGCCTGCTGGCTGATTTCACGGCTGTCGTAGCGCACCTGCAGTGAACGCACGCCGGGCGAAAGCTCTTTAATCCCCGGATGCGCGCGCTCGCGCAGGTGTTGCATCAGCACGTGAACCCGTAGGCGCAGCGCCAGATCCAGCACGTTTTCGCCGTACTCAATCAGAATGTAGTTGTCGCCCGCCTGGCGATAGACAATCGCCGGGGTGCTAAACGTGGCCGGCAGCGACACCAGGCCGGCGGCGGATACCCCATCGCGGTCGGCGAGCGACGGCACGGCGAATTCAGCAAGGCTCGTGGTTTGCAGCGTCTCAACGCTGCGATCCATTGCTTTCTCCCGCGCCACCGCATCCTCAACGCTAATCGGGAAGAAGCGAATGCGGTCGCCCGGTTTCACCTGCCCGACCTTCCACAGTTCAGCTTTGGCGATAGTCACCGGGCAGACAAAACCGCCGAGGCTTGGGCCATCGCGGGTGAGGATCACCGGGAAATCGCCGGTGAAGTTGATTGCGCCAATCGCATATTCGCAGTCGTGAACGTTGGACGGATGCAGCCCCGCTTCACCGCCGTTCGGCCGCGTCCAGCTTGGCTTCGGCCCAACTAAACGCACGCCGAGGCGGTTGGAGTTGTAGTGCACCTGCCAGTCGCTGGCAAAGAACTCATCGATGGACTCCTGGGTAAAGAAGTCCGGCGCGCCGTGCGGCCCGTAAAGCACGCCAATACGCCAGACTTCGCCGTAGGTTGGGATCAGCGCGCTGGAGAGCGCTTTCGGTTCACTGACCGGCGCAGGCGTCGTGCAGGCCGCAAGCTCTGGTCGCGAAATTGGCAGCAGATCGGCGACTTTCAGCGTGCGACCGGCGTGGCCGCCAAACTGCCCCAGCGCAAAGGTCGAGCGGCTGCCAAGATATTCCGGCACATCGAGGCCATTACGCACTGCCAGATAGGCGCGACAGCCCACCTGCGCGCGCCCCAGCGCTAGCGTTTGCCCAGCTTTCACCGAAACAGGTTGCCATAGCGCGACCGCTTCACCGTCAAGCGTCGCCTGACAATCGGCCCCGGTCAGGGCTATCAGCGCGTCGCTGTGAAACTGTAGCACTGGCCCCTGTAGGGTAAATTCCAGTCCGGCCGCCGATTCGTGGTTGCCGACAATGCGGTTAGCCAGACGGAAGGCAAAATCATCCATCGGGCCAGACGGCGGTACGCCAATATCCCAATATCCCTGACGGCCCGGATAATCCTGGACGCTGCTCCAGGTGCCCGGTTGAATGACTTCAATCACCGGCGATGTGGCGACCACGCTGTCGAGCATTCGCGTCCAGGCGGTACCGTTAACAAAAGCCTCGCTGGCGGTGATTTGCCGCAGGTAGTCGAGGTTGGTGGCGATGCCATGCAGGCGCGTGGCGGCGAGCGCGCTCTGCAATTTGGCTAGCGCGGCGTCGCGCGTTGGCGCATGCACAATCAGCTTGGCGATCATCGGGTCATAAAACGCCGACACTTCGCTGCCGGTGGTCACGCCGGTATCGATGCGCACATCGTCCGGGAAGGCCACGTCGGTTAAAACGCCGGGGCTAGGCTGGAAGTTTTTCAGCGGGCTTTCGGCGTAGATGCGCACCTCAATGGCGGCCCCTTGCGGAGCCTGCGCCAGACGCGTCCAGTCGATTGACTCATCGGCCGCCACGCGCAGCATGCACTCCACCAGATCCAGCCCGGTGACGGATTCCGTCACCGGATGTTCCACCTGTAAACGGGTATTCACCTCAAGGAAATAGAACGCATCAAGTGCGGCATCGTAGATAAACTCCACCGTCCCCGCGCTGCGATAATTCACCAGTTTGCCCAACTGCACCGCCGCGGCCAGCAGTGCGGCGCGGGTGGCGGCAGGAAGGTTAGGCGCGGGGGTCTCTTCGACAACCTTCTGATTACGGCGCTGCAGCGAGCAGTCGCGTTCGCCGAGGGCGACCACGTTGCCTTTGCCATCGCCGAAAATCTGCACTTCGATATGGCGGGCGCGATCCACGCAGCGCTCGACAAACACGCCGGCATCGCTAAAGAACTGTTCGCCCAGACGGCGTACGCTCTCCCACGCCTGGGACAGCGTTTCAGCGTCAGCGCAGCGCGTGAGCCCAATGCCGCCGCCACCGGCGGTGCTTTTCAACATCACCGGATAGCCAATCTCCTGTGCCGCCTTCAGCGCGTCCTCCAGACTATTGAGCAGGCCGGTGCCCGGGGTCATTGGTACGCCAGCTTGCGCGGCCAGTTCACGAGCGCGGTGCTTTAAACCAAACTCGCCAATCTGCTGCGCAGTGGGGCCGATAAAGACAATTCCCGCCTGTTCACAGGCATCGGCAAACGGCAGGCTTTCGGAGAGAAAACCGTATCCCGGCCAGATAGCCTGCGCCCCGCTTTGCTGCGCGGCGGCGATGATCTTGTCGATTTTCAGGTAGCTGTCGCTGGCCTTCTCACCGCCCAGCGCCAGGGCGATATCCGCCTGTTTAACGTGTTCGGCATTTTTATCGGCGTCGGAATAAACCGCCACGCTGGTGATGCCGAGGCGCTTCAGCGTTCGAATAGCGCGGCAGGCAATTTCACCGCGGTTGGCAATCAGCACGGTATTAAACATGGCGGTTCTCCTTACGGGCAATCCAGTGGCGCCAGCCCTTAAATTCGGTAATGTCGGTGGCGTCGTTGAGCGCCGCCGGTTCACAAATAAAGCCTTTCACCCAGCGGCCATCGCTGAGCTCCAGCGAGCCAATCCCCAGCGGGGCCGGGATTTCCGCGACAAACTCACCAAAGCGCGCCAGCGGGATATCCCACAGCTCCACTTCAATCGCCGCCCCTGCGGTATCGCGGGCAATGCCCGGCTTCTGCGGCTGGGTGTTAGCCAGCGCATACAGGCGGTAGTGCGGCGCGGTGTGCGTGGCTTCGACAAACGCCGCATCGCGGGTGGTCAGCTGGAAGTTGAGCGGCATACCGCGCAGGTGTGCGCCAACCACCGCCACGCGGACGTGATGAGGTGACGGGGCAAGCGTTGCATGCGCGGTAAAAGGCAGCCCGGTCGCCCCCAGCGGAAGCGCCAGCTGCTGCTGCCAGCGCAGGCCAAAATCGGCCAGCGCGCGGTCGTGCCACGCCGGCGCAATCAGAGTGATCCCTGCTGGCAGGCCGTCGTCGCGCAGCGGTGCCGGCAGCGCCAACGCGCTGAGATCCGCCAGATTGGTGAAGTTGGTGTAGGTGCCAAACTGCGAGTTGAAGCGAATAGGCTCCTGCTTCATCTCTTCGAGGGTGTGAATGGTCGGCGAGGTCGGAACCACCAGCGCGTCCACGTCGGCCAGCGCCTGGTGGATTTTTTGCGCCAGCTCGGCGCGCAGGTATTCCGCCTTAAAGGCATCCACCGCGCTGTAGTTCAGTCCCGCGGAAACAATGGTGTAGACGGTCGGGTCCATCTGCTCCGGGTGCTGGAGCATATCGCCCACCGCCGCCGTACGCTCCGCCACCCACGGCCCCTGATAGAGCTGTTCTGCCAGCTGCGAGAAGGCTGAGAAATCGATAGGCCGCAGCGTCGCACCGCCGTCGCACAGCGCATCAAGCGCCTTTTCCCATGCTGCCTGCGCCTGGGTGTCACCGAAGAAATTGAGGACTTCCGGAATAGCTAACACCGGGTTTTGCGGCAGCGCGGCGGGAGCGGTTGCCGGGTTGCTGCGGGAGTAGGCATCTTCCGGATCGACACCGCCCGCCAGCGAGGCGATGTAAAACGCGTCGTCCACGGTCAAGGCAAACACCGACAGGGTGTCGTTCAGACGACAGGCAGGCACCACGCCTTTGGCCGACAGCCAGCCTTTGGTCGGCTTGAGCCCGACGATGTTGTTAAATCCGGCCGGGACGCGCCCGGAACCGGCGGTATCAGTGCCGAAGGCAAACGGCACCAGGCCGCGAGCCACCACCGAAGCCGAGCCGGAGCTGGAGCCGCCGCTGACGTAATCGGCGTTAAAAGTATTGGCAACCGCGCCGTACGGAGAACGCGTGCCAACAAGCCCGGTGGCAAACTGATCCAGATTAGTTTTGCCAATCACAATCGCCCCGGCGGCTTTCAGCCGGGCCACGGCGGTCGCATCCCGTTTAGCAATATATTCAAATGCCGGACAGGCGGCCGTGGTCGGCCAGCCGGCCACATCAACGTTGTCTTTAACCGCAAACGGAATGCCAAATAATGGCAGCGCATCGGGGTTATCCCGATAGCGCGGAATTAACGCGTCCCACTGCGCCTGCAGTTGGGCCTCGCTGGCAATCATCAGCCAGGCGTTATCCTCAATGGAAAGGGTATGAATATATTCTTTTAATAATGTCAGCACCGCGTCGCCATTTTGCGCAATCAGCTGACGCCATGCGGCCAGTGTCTTACCGGTCATTAATGCCATCGTTGAATTCCTGTTGGTATACAAGATGGAATTCAATTAGCAAGGCTCATGCCAAATAATTAATGAGTTGTTTTATAAGGCATAAAAATAAAAATGAAAGAAATTAAAAATATAATCCGCACCGTCACAGAACATTCACGTGCAATAACGGTGCAGGGAATCATAGGAAAAACAAATTACTCAATAAACAGATCAGAATAATTTATTATGAAAATAACCACAGGGATTTCAATATTATCCATGCGGTTATTTAAGGGGAAAAGACATCCGTGTTGACGGTCTAGCGCACGCGTCCTTTGGCCCAGTAGGCCATAAAGTTTATCGCGTCCTGCTCCACGCCTCGCTCACCAATCAGGTAACGACGAAGCTGTTTGACGACCGTTGATTCTGCCGCCACCCAGCCGTAGAAATCGCCGTTCGTCGTGGTGGCTTTATCCCACAGCAGCTCCCCTTCGGCCTCTTCCTTCACGCTTCCGGCACCGTCGCTTTCCGGCAGCCGGGCCAGCAGCTTCACGGCGCTGAGCAGGCATTCGCCGTGCGCGGCGGCCTGCGGCTGACGCGGCAGCCAGTGCACCGTCGCAAAATCGAACGCGGTTAAATCAATGCAGTCGTCCTGCTCCGGCACTTCAAAAAATGCCTGTATCTGCGGAGGGTTAACCTGGCCCGCGAGCATTTCAAGGATCCCACGCGCCGCCGGCAGCGCCGTCTCATCGGCCACGATCAGGGCACGACGCAAACCTACCGGCGGTGTCCATTCATAGCCACCGCTGTCCTCAATCTGTTCGGCGTTGGGGGCCACAATTTGCAGCGCATCGCCCGCTTTGGCGTTGATGGCCCAGGCAGAAGCCGGCCCTTCGGTGCCGTGGCGGACAAACTCCACCGTCACTTCCCGACGCGCACGATCGACATGGCGCAGCGTGTAGGTGCGGACAATCGGCCGCTGATCTTTGGGGATCGCCAGCAGCGTTGGATACCACTCCCCCTCCACCGGCAGCGACGGCGGCGTGCCGTCCTCGGCGGGAAACAGCATTTTAATCCGTTGATCCGGCGAGTCTGATTTCATCTGCGCCACCTCCTCACCGCTAAACACCAGACTCAGCAAGGAAGGCGAAACCTCACTTCTGCGCGCCAGTCGCACGTTGAACAGACGGTAACCTGGAACCACAGCCATAAATTGTCCTTACGTTTGAGGAAGCAATCGCAGCACACCATAAAATCTATCACATTGATTTTACTTATTTATCATGCGATTTAGCGTCAGAAAAACTCATTTCAAATTGTCTTTAAAAGAGTCAACTCGTAAATATTTTTTAATCAATCCTCATATTTTGGATTGATAATGAGAAATATTATCGACAATATTCGCATTACCACAACTGATATAAGTCCATGTATTATTCATGGTTTATATACCCCATCCTGACCATCGCGATGGGCGTACGCGGCACGACGCTGCACCTTTAACTCACTGAACCGCATTGTTGGGCCGATGCTTGTCAGCCCGTGCGCAGGAATAATGATGATTACCAAAAAACATACCCTCTGGGTGCTGAACCCACTGCTGCTTGCCATGATGGCCCCCGCCGTCGCGCAGCAAACCGATGATGAATCGATGGTTATCTCCGCCAGCCGCAACAACCGCACCGTCGCCGAAATGGCGCAAACCACCTGGGTGATTGAAAATGCTGAACTGGAACAGCAGATCCAGGGCGGCAAAGAGCTTAAGGACGCGCTGGCGCAGCTGATCCCCGGCCTCGACGTCAGCAGCCAGAGCCGCACCAACTACGGCATGAATGTACGCGGACGCCCGCTGGTCGTGTTGATTGATGGCGTGCGCCTAAACTCTTCGCGTACCGATAGCCGCCAGCTTGACTCCATTGATCCGTTTAATATCGAGCACATCGAAGTCATCTCCGGCGCGACGTCGCTGTACGGCGGCGGCAGTACCGGCGGGCTTATCAATATCGTGACCAAAAAAGGCCAGCCGGAAACCCAAGTGGAGTTTGAAGCCGGCAGCAAAAGCGGCTTTAACAGCAGCAAAGATCACGATGAACGCATTGCCAGCGCCGTTTCCGGCGGCAATGATCATATCTCCGGCCGCATGTCGGTGGCCTATCAGAAGTTTGGCGGCTGGTATGACGGTAACGGCGATGCCACCCTGCTGGACAATACTCAGACCGGCTTACAGTACTCCGATCGTTTGGACATCATGGGCACCGGCACGCTGAATATAGATGAGACTCAGCAGCTCCAGCTGGTGACCCAATATTACAAAAGCCAGGGTGATGATGATTACGGCCTGAACCTGGGGAAAAACTTCTCGGCGTTGAGCGGAGCCACTAAACCATACGTCAGCGGCGGGCTGAACTCTGACCGTATTCCCGGTACTGAACGTCACCTGATGAGCCTACAGTACTCTAACAGCGATTTCCTCGGCCAGGAGCTGGTAGGCCAGGTTTACTATCGCGACGAGTCGCTGAAGTTCTATCCATTCCCGTCGGTAAACAAAAATAATGAGCTTACCTCCTTCTCATCATCCCAGCAGGAGACTAATCAGTACGGCGCCAAGCTAACCATGAACAGCACCCCGCTGGACGGCTGGCAGTTGACCTATGGGCTGGACGCCGATCACGAGCGCTTTACCTCTAACCAGATGTTCTTCGACAAAGGTAAAGCCAATGCCTCCGGCGGCCTGAATAACCAGCAGATCTACACCACCGGTCGCTATCCGTCGTACGATATCAGCAACCTGGCGGCGTTCCTGCAGTCCAGCTACGACATTAACGAGATCTTTACCTTAAGCGGCGGCGTGCGCTATCAGTACACCGAAAATAGCATTGATGATTTCATTGGCTACGGGCAGCAGCAGCAAATTGCCGACGGTACAGTAAAATCCGCCGATGCCATTCCGGGCGGATCTACCGATTACGACAACTTCCTGTTTAACGCCGGCCTGCTGGTACACCTGACCGAGCGTCAGCAGACGTGGTTTAACTTCTCGCAGGGCGTTGAGCTACCGGACCCGGGTAAATACTACGGTCGCGGCGCTTACGGTAAGGCGGTCAACGGGCACTTACCGCTGACCAACAGCGTCAACGTTAACGACAGCAAGCTTGAAGGGATCAAAGTGAACTCTTACGAGCTTGGCTGGCGCTACACCGGCGATAACCTGCGAACCCAACTGGCGGCGTACTATTCTCTGTCGGATAAAAACGTGCAGGCGAATAAAGATCTGACCATCAGCATCATTGACGATAAGCGCCGCATTTACGGCGTGGAAGGCGCGGTGGACTACTTTATTCCGGATACCGATTGGAGCACCGGCGGTAATTTCAACGTGCTGAAAACGGAATCAAAAGTGGACGGTAGCTGGCAGAAATATGACGTGAAGGTCGCAAGCCCATCTAAAGCCACCGCCTACATTGGCTGGGCGCCGGATCCATGGAGCCTGCGCGTGCAAAGTACCACCTCGTTTAAAATCCGCGATGAGGCCGGTAACCAGCTCGATGGCTACACCACCATTGATTTACTCGGCAGCTACCAGCTTCCGGTGGGCAAGCTGAGCTTCAGCGTGGAAAACCTGTTCGACCGCGACTACACCACGGTTTGGGGACAGCGCGCACCGCTGTACTACAGCCCGGCCTCTGGCCCGGCGTCGCTGTATGACTACAAAGGCCGCGGGCGGACGTTTGGGTTGAATTACTCGGTGTTGTTCTGAGTACAAAATTCCGTTCACTGGATGTTTGGTAGAACATGAAATATCGGCACCCATGAACGGGCTAAGGGGGCGCGCGCCTTTGCAATCCCCGAAGTTTTTGGCAGTTGGGTGCGATATTCCGTTCACTTTATGTTTGGCAGAACATAAAACACCTGCACCCGTGAACGGGCTAAGGGGGGCGCCGCGCCCCCCTTTGCAATCCCCGCGGCCCCGCAGCGAAATCGGTGCTTCGCACTGCGTTCGCCTCCGAACTCCAGCCTGCGGCACGGCGAAACTCGACCTCCTGTCTCGGTTCGCCTCAGTCCGCCGTCCTGGCGGACTGACCTTGTCTTCCATTCTCCGGCTCACCGATTTCAAGCGGGGACTCATCGGTTTCAGCAATATTGACGTTTGTTTTTAGCTGAAAACTTGCAGCAATATTGGCGTTGGCTTTTAGCTGAAAACTTGCAGCAACTTTAGGTGGCGTCTGAATCGCCGAGGCGTTGCCTGGAGGCCGGGGCAGCCCACAGGGATGTGGGCTGAGGGCGCGTTTTACAGGGAGGTTACCTCGCGCCCGACCCGGAAGCCGGAAGGCATAAGCTGAGGGCACCGCGAAGCGGCGATTCTGCCGCCAGAGCCTGGGGGGCAGGGGGCGGCGGCGATTGGCCGCCCCCTGCGCGCTCCTTGCGCCGTTCAGAAAATATTGCGGAGACTGGAAAGGAGCGCAACCGGCTCGAAAGCGGAATGGAATACCACTTAACTGGCAGCCCCTGATTACGATGCCTTTTCGTTTTCCTGCTGCTGCTCAGCAGCTTCAACTTCACGATACCAGCGCGGATGGTGTTTCTTCGCCCAGCGGCGGCTGACCTTACCTTCAATCATCCCCTCAATCGACCCTTTCACCCAGAACGCCATATAGATATGAATCAAAATGGCGTGGATCAGCACGATGGCGGCCGTTGCATGAATCAGTAAACTCCAGCGCACCACCACAATCGGGAAATAGTGGGCAAAGTACGGCCGCCAGATGATGACGCCGGTGGCCAGCAGGACGAAGATCAGGCTCATGATGCTCCAGAACATCATTTTCTGACCGGCATTATATTTGCCGACATCCGCCACTTTATGTTCGTTGCCCTTCAGCACTTCAACAATCCCTTTGATCCACGGGAGATCTTGTTTATCGGGAATGTTGTGATGCACAAAACGGGCAAACATAAACATCAGCACGACGAAAATCATCACCCCGAAGAACGGGTGCAAAATCCGCCCCATCTGCGGCGTACCGAAGGTTTCGGTGAGCCACTGCAACGTCGGGAAGAACAGTGCAATCCCCGAAAGCGACACCAGGAAGAAGCTTATCACCACCGTCCAATGGCAGGCACGGTCGATAAATTTGGTGCGCAGAATCATCTTGCTCTTACTCATGACCGTTCTCCTCGTCTTCATCGTCATCCGTCTCTTTGTTCGGCCCCACGCCCACGTAGTGGTATATCAGCCCGGCAAAGGTGGCGATAAATCCGGCCGCGGAGAGCGGCTTGAGAATGCCCTTCCACAGATTTACCGGCGCGGCGATTTTCGGTTCGTCCGGCAAATTGTGGTACAGCGAAGGCTGGTCCGCGTGGTGCAACACGTACATCACATGCGTCCCACCGACCCCTTCAGGGTTGTAAACTCCTGCATTGGCATAGCCACGTTTTTTCAGCTGCATCACGCGGTTTTCGGCGACGTTGAGCATCTCCTTTTTGGTGCCAAACTGGATGGCCCCGGTCGGGCAGGTTTTCACGCAGGCCGGTTCCTGACCGACGCTAACCCGGTCAACGCACAGCGTGCATTTGTAGACGCGATTGTCTTCAGGATTGAGGCGCGGAATGTTGAATGGGCAGCCGGCAATGCAGTAGCCGCAGCCAATGCAATGTTCGGACTGGAAATCCACAATTCCGTTGGCGTACTGAATAATCGCCCCGGCGGACGGGCAGGCTTTCAGGCAGCCTGGGTCCGCGCAGTGCATGCAGCCGTCTTTGCGAATCAGCCATTCCAGCTTGTCATTCTGGGTGGTTTCGCTAAAGCGCATCACCGTCCAGGCTTTGGCACTGAGATCGGTTGGGTTATCGTAAACGCCGTGGCAGTAGCCCACCTCATCGCGAATATCGTTCCACTCGGAACAGGCCACCTGGCAACCTTTACAGCCAATGCAGGTGGTAACGTCGATAAGTTTTGCCACTTCAGCACGGTAATCGCGCGCATGAGGAGGCGGCGTGATGCCGTTGGTCGCCGAACGTTTGATAATATCTTGTGATTGCATAGCCATGAGTTCTCTCCCTTATGCCCGCTCAACGTTAACCAGAAACGCTTTGTATTCCGGCGTTTGTGAGTTGGCATCACCGACCGACGGCGTCAGCGTGTTGGCAAGAAAACCTTTGCGCGTTGCCCCTTCAAAGCCCCAGTGACAAGGGATGCCGATGGTATCAACTTGCTTACCATCAATCGTCAGCGTTTGTAGGCGTTTGGTGACCACCGCTTTGGCTTTGATAAAGCCGCGCTTCGACATCACTTTCACCGTGTCGCCTGCCGCAATCCCTTTTTTGCTCGCCAGCGCTTCGCCGATTTCGATGAATTGGTCAGGCTGCGCAATCGCATTCAGCAACGCATGCTTGGTCCAGTGGCGGAAAAGTTCGGTAATCGAGTAGGTCGTCGCGACGTAGGGGAAAGCATCCGCATTGCCCATGTTGGCGATATCGTCATGATAAATACGAGCAACCGGACTGGAGATAACGTCCGGATGCAGCGGATTGGTGCCGATCGGCGATTCAATCGGTTCGTAATGTTCCGGGAACGGCCCATCGTTCATTTTGTCGAGGGAGAACAGGCGCGCGACGCCTTCCGGGTTCATGATGAACGGCCCGACGTTGCTGCCCGGCGCCGCCTGACCGTAGTCGGCGACGTCCATGCCCGCCCATTTCAGCCCGTTCCAGTGCAGCAGCGCACGCTTTGCATCCCACGGTTTTCCCGCCGGATCGGCGGATGCGCGGTTATAGAGAATGCGGCGATTTGCCGGCCAGGACCACGCCCAGCCCGGCGTGCAGCCAAGACCGTACGGATCGCTGTTATCGCGATTGGCCATCTGGTTGCCCTGCTCCGTCCAGCTACCGCAGTACACCCAGCAGAAGCTGCTGGTCGAGCCGTCATCGCGAAGCTGAGCAAAGCTGCTAAGCTGCTGGCCTTTTTTGGCAATCAGTTGCCCTTTATCATCATAAACATCCGTAAGCGCCATCCCGTTTGCCTCACGGGCGACTTCTTCCGGATGCGGATCGTACGGGTCTTTATAGTCCCAACGCATATTCAACAGCGGCTCGGGGTTAGCCCCGCCCTCTTGTTGATACAGCTCGCGCAGACGCATATACAGACGACCAAGAATTTTGGCATCGTGCAGCGCTTCTCCCGGCGGTTCAGCGGCCGCCCAGTGCCACTGCAACCAACGCCCGGAGTTCGCGATTGAACCGTCTTCTTCAGCAAAGCAGGATGACGGCAAACGGAAGATTTCAGTCTGGATATCTTCCGGCCTGACGTCGTTCATCTCACCGTGATGCTGCCAGAAGGTTGAGGACTCGGTCGCCAGCGGGTCGATAACCACCATGTACTTCAGCTTCGCCAGCGCGCGCGAGGATTTGTTTTTATCCGGGAACGCCGCCAGCGGATTGAAGCCCTGCACGATGTAGCCGTTAATTTTGCCTTCCAGCATCAGCTCGGCTTGGGTCATCACATCGTACAGACGGTCCCATTTCGGCAGCCAGTCGTAGCCCCAATGATTTTCCGCCGTGGCGCGGTCGCCCCAGAAGCTTTTCATCATGCTGACGAAGAATTTCGGCGTATTTTGCCAGTAGTTCACTTCGTTCACGCCAAGCGATGGCGGGGTGATTTGGGAAATATAGGTCTGATAGTCAGGCTGTTTTTCAGACGGCAGCGGCATATAGCCGGGGAGATTGGTCGATAGCAGGCCGAGATCGGTATAGCCCTGAATATTCGAGTGGCCGCGCAGCGCATTCACGCCGCCGCCCGCCATACCGATATTGCCCAGCAGCAGCTGGAGCATTGCGGCGGCGCGGATAATCTGTGCCCCGGCGGAGTGGTGCGTCCAGCCCAGCGCATAGAGAATGGTCGCGGTGCGGTCCGGCACGCTGGTGCTGGCGAGAATTTCGCAGATACGTTTAAAGTCCGCCACCGAGGTGCCGCACAGGCGGTTAACCATTTCCGGCGTGTAGCGTTCGACGTGGGCTTTTAACAGATTCCACACGCATCGCGGATGACTTAGGGTTTCATCACGCAGCGCATTGCCCTGTTCATCCAGCTGATAGAACCAGCTCGATTTATCGTACTGGCGTTTTTTCGCGTCGTAGCCGCTGAACAGGCCATCGTTAAACTGGTAGTCATCGCGAATAATCAGGCTGGCATTGGTATAGTGGCGCACATATTCATGCTGCACGCGGTCGTTTTCCAGCAGGTAGCGAATCACGCCCAGCAGGAATGCCGTGTCGGAGCCCGCGCGAATAGGTGCGTAGAGATCGGCCACGGCGGCGCTGCGGTTAAAACGCGGGTCAACCACCACCACGGTGGCGTCATTTTTGGTTTGCGCTTCAATCACCCACTTGAAGCCAACCGGGTGCGCTTCCGCCGCATTGCCGCCCATAATCAGCACCACGTTGGCGTTTTTAATATCCACCCAGTTGTTGGTCATTGCGCCGCGACCAAAGGTTGGCGCCAGCGCCGAAACGGTCGGCCCGTGGCACAGGCGCGCCTGGCAGTCGATGGCGACCATCCCCAGGCTGCGGGTAAATTTACCGTCGAGGATCCCGGTTTCATTACTGGCGGCAGAGGAACAGAGCATGCCGGTCGTGGTCCAGCGATTAACGGTCAACCCGTCGGCGTTCTTCTCAATAAAGTTCGCGTCGCGGTCGTCTTTCATTAATCGTGCAATCCGATTAATCGCCTCGTCCCAGCTAATACGCTGCCATTTATCCGAACCCGGTGCACGGTATTCGGGATACTGCAGACGGTTTTCGCTGTGAATATAATCCAGAACCCCCGCGCCTTTCGGGCACAGCGAACCACGACTCACCGGATGGTCCGGATCGCCTTCAATATGATAAATACTTTCTTTGACGTTTTTGGCGTTATCGCCAAGGCTGTACATCAGCATTCCGCAGCCTACTGAGCAGTAGGTACAGTTATTACGCGTCTCTTTTGCTTTTAAGAGTTTGTATTGGCGAGTTTCCGCGTGAACGGAAAAAGATGATAAAAATCCGAGAGATGCAACAGTGGTTCCTGCCATACCGCCCGCGCAGATTCGAAAGAACTGCCTCCGGCTGAGCTCCATGTATCCTCCAGCTTAAACTTAAGACATGAAAAGGGATGGAGATTATAAGGTTATTCCAGGCAGGAGACCATTACTCTTATAGGGTTATTGATAGAGCGCAATAATGAGAATATTGCCGATATGCGATAAATTGATCGCCATTGAGACGAGCGATGAAATTAACCATAAAAAGCAATGATTATTAACCGTGATTATTTAATAAAATAATAATATCCCGATTAATTTATCTTCAACAAACCCGTCATCGTTATTCCGCCCACGGTCTGGCAACGTTTAATCGTCGGTACATTGACGGCGTCATGCCCACGCGTTTGATAAAAGCCCGGCGCAGTACATCAGCGCTGGCGTACCCGCACTGGCTGGCAATGGTTTTAAGCGGCAGCGCATCGCTTTCCAGCAGCATTTTCGCACGGTCTATGCGCCCTGCTTCCAGCCACTCCCCCGCCGCCATATCCATTTCCTGACGAAACAGCCTTGCCAGATGGCGGACGCTAAGACCGATGTGCGCCGCCATATCGTTCAGGCTCGCCACGGTGGCAAGGTTGGCGAGCGTCCATCGCTGTAAGTCCTGGAAGGCGTTACGGCCGCTAAGCGAAATGGCGCTGCGGCGGATAAAATGCCCCTGGTTAACCGGACGGCGGAAAAACATCACCAGATTACAAGCTACGTCCTGCGCCACTTCACGCCCGAGATCTTCCTCCACCAGCCGAATAGCCAGATCCATTCCCGAGGTCACGCCCGCCGCCGTTCTCACCGGTCCATCGGCGACATACAGCGCATCGGCATCCACTTCAACCTGTGGATAATCCGCGCTCAGACGCGTGGCGCTGGCCCAATGGGTAGTGATTTTCCGCTGCGTGAGCAGCCCCGTTTGCGCCAACAGGAAAGCGCCGGTACAGACTGAACCATAGCGGTCGCTATTTTCGCACAGTGCGCGGATTTGCCCTTTTTGCGTCTCCGTCAGCGACTGCTGCCAGACGTCCGGCGCACCGGCAAGGAGAAACGTATTCACCTGCAGCGCCTGAGCTTCTTCAAGACGATAGTTCGCCATCAGCCTGACGCCCGATGATGACGCAACTTCCAGCGTCTCCAGCGAAACAACCACCGGTTCATATACTTGTCGCCGGAGCTGACGATTGGCCTCGGCGAAGACGTCCAATGGCCCTGATACGTCGAGTAACTGGACGCCAGGCACCGCAAGTATGGCAATAACGCGTTTCATCATCGCGGGAAGTCCCAATTAGCAGTTATGTCTTAATTCGTCGTAATGCGACAATTCATGACTTATAGAATGCCCGGTAAACTTCATTTCAACAACCCATGAGGAGCAAGATATGACATTCACCGTGCAAGGCATCAAAATCCCCGATAGCAAACTGGCTCGTGAGGCCACCGAGTTTGTTCGCGATACCGAAAATGATTTGCTGTTTCATCACTCCAGCCGCGTCTATTACTGGGGCGCGCTGGCCGGCGCACGCCGCGGCCTGAAGGTCGATCACGAGCTGCTGTACGTTGGCTGCATGTTCCACGATGTCGGTCTGACCCACGAACACTGTAGCTGCGATAAGCGCTTTGAAGTGGACGGTGCCAACGCCGCCCGGGCGTTTCTGGATAGCCATGGCGTCGCACCGGCGGATATCGATAAAGTGTGGACCGCCATTGCGCTGCACACCACGCCGGGGATCCCCGAATTTATGGCGCCGGAAATCGCGCTGTTGACCGCCGGCGTGGAGATGGATGTGCTGGGTATCGACTATGCGTCGGTCAGCGATGCTAGCCGCGAAGCCGTGGTGCAACAGCACCCGCGTCAGCCGCAGTTTAAAGAGCAAATCATCAACGCGTTTTATGATGGGATCAAAGGCAAACCGCAGACCACGTTTGGCAACGTGAAGGCGGATGTGATTGCCGATAAAGAGGCGGCATTTGTACCGGGCAACTTCTGCCGCATCATTCGTGAATCAAGCTGGAAAGAGTAAGTATCAGGCCGGAGCCAGATGTCTGTAAACGATACGCAGACATCCCCCGCTCCAGCATGTTTTCAGCGGTGGGAGGACTGCTCAATCTGATGTTTGGCGCTCGCCAATAAAAACGCGGTAACCGACGTGGCATCGCTAATTTCCCCCTCCAGAATCAATGCTCTGAAATCGGCAATTTTCATTTTTTTGACCGTCAGGCCGTACTCTTCTTCATCCAACTGCTGGCCGCTGTGCGTCAGTTCCGTGGCCAGATAAATATGGTAGCCCTGCGCGGAATACCCCTGCGCCAGCTTCTGGTATCCAACATATTCCAGCTTGCCTGCGCGGAGGCCCGTTTCTTCTCTTAGTTCGCCGGCGGCCACTTCTTCAGGCGCGGCGGTGGGCGAGGTTTCCCAACTGCCCTGGGGCAGTTCAATCGTCCTCACCCCCAGCGGATAGCGAAACTGTTCGACGACAAAAATCTCATCATTGTGCAGCGGAATAATGACCACAAAATCCCCTTTCTCAACGACGGAATAAATCCCCTCGCTGCCATCGGCTCTCTGTACGCGGTCTTCTTTGAGCGCCATCCAGCGGTTACGGTAAATCTCTTTGGTGGCCAGCGTTTTTATCTCGGCGCTCATGGGGATTATCCTTATTTGGCTAAAGGGCTGACGTCAAAATCGGCGCTCGCGTCAGATACATTCACCCATATCATTAATGAATAAAGTGAATCATGTCTAGCCAACGGATGTGCCTGAACGAATAAATAAGACAATGAGCAACCGAAATTCGCTTCTGAATATACCGCGAGGTTTACTGTCGCCCGGAAGCGTCGATAAACCTTGCGGATATACCGGGTTCACATTTACTTCATTAAGACTTCAACAAATTTCGCCAGCCATTGCGGATGCGCAGGCCATGCCGGTGCGGTCACCAAGTTGCCATCGACGTGCGCCTGGTCGATGCCGATATCCGCGTACTGCCCGCCGCTGAGGCGAATTTCAGGCGCACAGGCCGGATAGGCGCTGCAGGTGCGGTTGGCTAAAACCCCGGCCGCCGCCAATAGCTGCGGCCCATGGCAGACGGCGGCGATAGGTTTGCCCGCCGCGTTAAAATCCTGCACCAGCTTAATGACCTCTGCATTGAGCCTTAAATACTCCGGCGCGCGTCCACCGGGGATCAGCAGCGCATCATAGTCCGCCGCCCGCGCCGCGCTAAAATTCGCATTGAGGATAAAACGATGGCCCGGTTTTTCACTGTAGGTCTGCGCGCCATCAAAATCATGAATGGCGGTTTGCACAAAGTCGCCTTCACTTTTATCCGGGCACACGGCATCAACGCGGTGGCCTAACATTTTCAGTGCCTGAAAAGGCACCATCGTTTCATAATCTTCGACATAATCGCCGACCAGCATCAGGATCTTTTTCATTAACCTGCCCCATTTATGGTGATGAAGATGAGATAAAACGGCCCTTTTTACTATAGCCAACCCAGCACCGGCCATTTTTAAAAGCCTCCCAAATTCAACAAAATATTCGGTTAGATCACACTCTGCGCGAGGCGAGTTCACAGCGATACGGGCAGATAAATATAAATTATATATAAATATATAGTTGAGAAGTTCTAATAATCGCCAAAAACCCAGCGCAAATAAAATTTCGGCGGTTGCTTCTTATATTCCCCATGTTATATTCCGCCTGAAATTTAACGCACGTTTATTATTAATTACTTAATAAAATAATGCCGTTAAGTATTTATAAACTATAATTAGTGTATTCCCGGTAAACCGGTGAATAAATATAAAGGGTATTCCAATGTTAACAAGACGTACTTTCGTCAGGCATGGCCTGGTGGCATCTGCTGGCATGCTGATCGCAAGCCAGGTGGGCTTTAGCCGATTTGCTGGCGCCGCGGAAAGCGATGGCTGGCGAATGCCGGACGAAGGCACGCCTCATTCGGCAACCTGGATGGCGTTTGGCGCCAGCGCAGATATCTGGGAGCCGCATCTGCTGCCGGTCGTTCAGGGAAACCTGGCGCTAATCGCCAAATCGATCGCCGCGTTTGAACCGCTCAATATGCTGGTGCGCGAAGAGGATTACGACCTTGCCTCCCGCCTCTGCGGCCCCACGGTCAACCTGCTGGTTCAGCCGATTGACGACCTATGGATACGCGACACCGGGCCAGTCTTTGTCCACAACTCGCGCGGCGAACTCGGCGGCGCGGGTTTTAACTTTAACGGCTGGGGCGATAAGCAAGAACATACGCAGGATGCCGAGGTTGCCGAGTTTGTGTGTGAACATGCGAAGGCTGAATTTATCCGCTCATCGCTGATACTTGAAGGCGGCGGGATTGAAGTCGATGGTGAAGGGACGGCGATAATAACCGAGAGCTGCGTGCTCAATGCCAATCGTAATCCCGGCGTCAGCAAAGCGGAGTGTGGACGCGAGCTAAAACGTCTGCTGGGGGTGGAAAAAATCATCTGGCTGCCGGGCATTGCCGGCAAGGATATTACCGACGGCCATACCGATTTCTATGCCCGCTTCGCCCATCCAGGCACGGTAGTGGCGGGGCTTGAGCTGGACTCATCCTCGTTTGATTACGCCGTAACCCGGCGTCATCTGGAAATATTGCGCGCCGCCACGGACGCAAAAGGCCGGCGTCTGAAAGTCGTGACGCTGGAAGGCCCGTCGACCATTCGGCAAACCTACGCCAGCGATGATTTCGCCGCCGGCTATATTAATTTCTACGTCTGCAACGGTGCGGTCATTGCGCCTGAGTTTGGCGATACGCGCCGCGACCGTAATACTCGCGCCATATTGCAGGAGCTGTTTGCCGACCGTGAAATTGTGCAGTTGAATATCGACGGAATCGCCGCCGGCGGGGGCGGCATTCATTGCGCCACGCAGCAGCAGCCGCGCTAGCCGCATCAGGAGTTATAACGATCGTATCCCGCCCTGTTGACGCAGGGCGAACCACGTCATCACCGCGGCGCTCAAAAGCAGTGCCGCGCTCAGCGCAAACCCGCTTTGCCATCCCTGATTATCAAACACAAAACCGCCAACCGTTGAGCCAACGGCGATAGCCAGCTGGATAATCGCCACCATCAGCCCACCGCCCGCTTCGGCGTTATCGGGAAGCGTTCGCGCCAGCCATGTCCACCATCCGGTTGGCGCGGCGGTGGCTAACATCCCCCAAAGGCCAAGAAGCAGCGTCACTACCCACACGTGATGCCCGGTGATGATGAGCCCCAGCGCGATGACCGCCATCAGCAGAGGAATCGCCATCAACGTTAGGTTAAATCGTGCGCCGAGCAACGTGGAGACCAGCAGCGTTCCGATAAAGCCGGCGACACCGATGGTGAGCAAAACCAAAGATAGGCCGGATGCATTGACCCGGGTGACGCTTTCCAGAAACGGCCGCACATAGGTGAATAAGGCGAATTGCCCCATAAAGAACAGCCCGCAGGCCAGCATTCCGCTTCGCACGCTGGGCAATCGGAGCAGCCGGAACACCGCCCCCTGCCCCCTATCCAGGCTGTGGCTTCTCATCGACGGCAGGCTGATGCATTGCCAGATAAATGCAATCAGCGCCAGGGGCACGAGGCAAAGGAATGCCCCACGCCAGCCCACCGTGGCCCCAAGATAACTTCCCAGCGGAGCCGCCACGACGGTTGCCAGCGCATTGCCACCGTTAAAAATCGCCAGCGCGCGGGGTACCTGCTGCTGTGGTACCAGTCGAATCGCGGTTGCCGCCGACATTGACCAAAACCCGCCAATGGCAACGCCAATCAGCGCCCGGCCGACCATATAGACGAAATAGCTGGGTGCGAGAGCGATAATCAGCCCTGACAGGCCCATCAGGAACGTCAGAGCGAGTAGAAGATGTTTGCGATTCAACCTGCCGGTTATACCAGAAATGGTCACGCTGGTGAGCACCGCCAGCGCGCCGGAAATGGCAATCCCCTGACCGGCACGCCCTTGCGTCACGTGCAAATCACCGGCAATCGGGGTCAGCAGGCTCACCGGCATAAACTCAGAAGCAATCAGCACAAACACGCAGAGCGTCATCGCAAATACGCCGCCCCAGTGAGCGCCAGCGCTACGCGGTGAGTCGAGATTTAATGCAGACATGGTCTATTTCTCTTAAATATTGCCCTCAGCGACAGACGCCATGGCAGCCTCTGCGTGCGAAAAATGGGCGATGATGAAGGGAACGCGGTACGACAAAGAATGCCGTGTCTTACGGATGAGGGGCGCAATGCAGGCCACCCATCAAATACGGGTGGCCTTTTCATCACTCAGTCTTGCGGCTTACTGCAGGCTGGTTTTAAAGAACTGTTCAAACCGCTCAAACGGTATCTTGCCCGCCGCGTTGTCGTACAGGTCCACGTGGTTTGCCCCAGGCACAATCACCAGCGTTTTCTCTTTGCTGCCGACGGCTTTATAGGCATCTTCGGCGAAGTAGCGCGAGTGCGCATTTTCCCCGGTGACAATCAGCGTGGGGATGGTAATTTCGTGGGCGTAGCTCAGCAGCGGCATATTCATAAACGACAGCGGCATCGTCGCCGTCCACGCGCCGGTGGAGTTCACGGAGCGCGCGTGGAAACCGCGCGGCATCCGATAGTAATCAAAAAACTCTTTCAGCACCGGATGCGGATTTGCGGGCAGCGTTTGCGGCAAAATACGATCGGCGGCGCTGACGTTGCCGTTGTGATCCACAGAGAGATCGTGGCCGCCATGGGCAAACGTTCCGCTTTCCGCATCCTTCCAGCGCTGCGCATTGAGATATTGCAGCACGGCATGGCGATCGGCGGCAGAATAACGATCCTGACCGTCACCTACGCCATGACCCATTGCCCGACTCATGTCATACATCACGCTAGTCGCCACCGCTTTAATACGGGTATCCATTGATGCGGCGTTCAACGCCATTCCTCCCCAGCCGCAGATGCCGAGGATACCAATGCGGTTGCGATCGACCTCATTTTGCACGCCGAGGAAATCAACGGCGGCGCTGAAGTCTTCCGTATTGATATCCGGAGAGGCGACGTTACGAGGATAGCCGCCGGACTCACCGGTGTAGGAAGGGTCGAAGGCCAGCGTGACAAACCCTTGTTCAGCCATCGTTTGAGCATACAGGCCGCTGGACTGTTCTTTCACCGCCCCAAAGGGGCCGCTTACCGCAATGGCCGCCAGCTTTTGTTCGCCACGGTTTTTAGGCAGATAGAGATCGCCCACCAGCGTGATCCCATAGCGGTTTTGGAAACTCACTTTTCGGTGGTCGACGCGGGTGCTTTGCGCAAAGGTTTTGTCCCAGTTTTCGATCATCGACACGGGGGCATTTGGATTCGTTGTTTCGGCATAGCTCATACTGGTAACTCCACTTAATGATGCGCATAGCAGCATGGCAGGTATAGCGGCCGTCAGTTTCCTGGTGAAAACGTTCATTTATTTCCCCTAAAAACAGGTGGTTGGAACAGGTTGCAGACGAGCAACGCTGCTGTGCTTTGTTGCAATACGGTCATTATAATGAGCAGAAATAGTGCTGATTAGAGGGGGGATAATGCTAAGATTGATATCATATTGTTATGAATTGCGATGTCACGACGGCAATATCTTGAGGAAGGGTTGATGGCAAAACGGGAAAACTACAACGACCTCTATCTGTTTATGACGGTAGTGCAAGAAGGGAGCTTTACCGCCGCCGCGCAGCGCCTTGGGCTGGCGCAATCCGGCATCAGCCGCTCCATCCGCGAACTTGAACAGCGGCTCGGTTTACAGCTTCTGGTGCGTACCACGCGCAAATTATCGTTGACCCAGGCCGGCGAGCAGCTTTATCAAACGGTGCGGCCCGGGTTTGAAGCCTTAGATGGTGGCCTTGCTACCCTCGCCCACTATCGTAATACCCCATCCGGTACGGTACGAATCAACGCCAGTCAGCACGCGATTGATAAGGTCCTGCTGCCTAAGCTGGCAATGTTTAAACAGCGCTATCCGGATATCAGACTTGAGCTCATCAGCGAGAGCCGGTTTGTGGATATTATTGCCGAACGATTTGATGCCGGTGTGCGGCTGGGGCCAGAAGTCGGCAGCGGTATGGTCGCGGTACGTATCACCCCCGACATGGAGATGGCCGTGGTTGGCACGCCTGACCATTTTCGCCGTTACGGTTTTCCGCAAACGCCGGCCGATTTGGTCACTCATCCCTGTATTGCTTACCAACTGGGTGATGGAAGCGTCTATGCCTGGGAGCTCCATCAGGACGGAAAAAGTATCACCCACCAACCCCAAGGGCAGTGGGCTTTTGCGGACAGCTATATGGAGGCTAAAGCTGCCACGCTCGGTTTGGGGCTGGCATATGTTCCAAAGGAATTGGTCAGCGATGATTTGGAACGGGGGTCACTTATCAGAGTCCTGCAGCGTTACAGCCGACAGTTGGATGGGTCATTTATTTATTACCCGCATCGTAACGTATCGCCTGCCCTACGCGCGGTTATCGATACCTTAAAAATTTGAGGGATTGTCTTCGCAGTTCAAGGCGCAATCTACGCCCGTTTTTTTCAAATCAATACGGGCCTGACATGCTCCGCTCCTCTTTGCCTCTGTCCAGAGGACTCAGCGGTTCGCAAATCAATTCGATTAATGAATCAATTTAATAAAGGCTAGCGAATTACCCCACCTAATCGAATAAATCTCTTTGCGTTATGCTTCTTCTACACAACAGCGGAAGGATAGTCTCATGCAAACCATCACACTGAACAACGGTATTGAAATGCCCCTGTTGGGCTTTGGCGTCTTTCAGATGACGGATGCAGCCGAATGCGAGAGAGCGGTCATTGACGCTATCGAAACAGGGTATCGCCTGATCGACACTGCCGCCTCCTATCAGAATGAAACTCAGGTCGGCAATGCGCTGAGAAACAGCGGCATCGCACGCCAGGAACTGTTCATTACGACCAAACTCTGGTTGCAGGATACTCATTACGAGGGTGCTAAAGCGCAGTTCGAACGCTCGTTAAACCGGCTGCAACTTGACTATGTCGACCTGTATCTGATTCACCAACCCTACGGCGATGTCCACGGGGCCTGGCGAGCAATGGAGGAATTGCAGCAGGCGGGAAAAATTCGCGCCATTGGCGTGAGCAATTTCCATCCGGACCGCCTTGCCGACCTGACCGCGTTTAACAAGATTGTTCCTGCGGTCAATCAGATTGAAGTGAACCCTTTCAACCAGCAGCTACACGCCGTGCCGTGGATGCAGAGCCACGGCATTCAGCCGGAAGCCTGGGCACCATTTGCCGAGGGTAAAAATGGCCTGTTCCAACACCCGGTATTAACGGCAATTGGCGAGAAGTATGGCAAAAGCGTGGGACAGGTTGTTCTGCGCTGGATCTTCCAGCGCGGCATCGTGTCGCTGGCAAAATCGGTACGCAAAGCGCGGATGGCAGAGAACATCGATATTCTCGATTTCGAGCTTAGCGCCGAAGATATGCTGCACATTACCGCGCTGGATACCGCTACCAGCGCCTTCTTCTCCCACCGCGATCCGGCGATGGTGGAATGGCTGACTGGCCGCAAACTCGATGTGTAAGACACCACGAAAGAGAGACTGATTCAATGCAAAAACGTTATCTGGGTAAATCCGGGCTCGAAGTGTCGGCACTTGGACTCGGCTGTATGGGGCTCAGCCACGGCTACGGCCCAGCGACAGATCCTCGCCAGGCAGTAGAACTGATTCGCGCTGCCGTCGAACGCGGTGTGACCTTCTTTGACACGGCGGAAGTGTACGGCCCCTACCTGAATGAAGAGGTGGTTGGCGAAGCGCTCAAACCGTTTCGCGATCGCGTGGTTATCGCCACCAAATTTGGTTTTACCTTCGGCGATGACAACAAACAGCAGATTTTAAACAGCCGGCCGGAACATATTCGTCAGGCCGTTGAAGGGTCGTTACGCCGCCTGAAAACCGACGTTATCGACCTTCTGTATCAGCACCGCGTCGATCCGGACGTTCCGATTGAAGATGTTGCCGGGGCCGTGAAAGATCTGATTGCGGAAGGAAAGGTCAAACATTTCGGCCTTTCCGAGGCGGGCGCGCAGACTATTCGCCGGGCGCATGCCGTGCAGCCGGTGACCGCGTTACAAAGTGAATATTCGCTGTGGTGGCGTGAGCCTGAAGAGGAAATCCTGCCGCTGCTGGAAGAGCTGGGTATTGGTTTTGTACCTTTTAGCCCATTGGGTAAAGGTTTCCTAACCGGGGCAATCACCGCCGGGACGACCTTTGGTCAAGACGATTACCGCCGCCAGGTACCACGCTTTGCGGCGCAGGCGATTGAAGCCAATGAAAAATTGGTTACGCTGCTGGGCCAACTGGCGGCAGAAAAAGGCGTGACCTCCGCGCAGATCGCGCTAGCATGGCTGCTGGCACAGAAACCGTGGATTGCGCCGATTCCAGGCACCACCAAACTGCATCGCCTGGAGGAAAATCTGGCGGCCGCAGATCTGGTGCTTTCGCCGGATGATTTACAGCAGGTCACCCGAGCGCTGGAGACCATCGAAATCGTCGGCGCACGCTACTCACCAGAGCACCAAGCGCGAGTCGGCCGCTAAACCGCAAACGGGCCCGCCATTTGCTGCGGGCCCGCTTCTCTTTCTCCCCCTACCGCCGCAGCTCTCAGTGACTCCGCGACATTGGCCAGATCAGGCTCGCCGTTCACTTCTGCTTTTCATCCAGGAAGAAGGTATTGATTGGTGTTATACTTTGCGCAGTTTAGAGGTGGTGCAACAGGGAGTTAGCCATTTTGTCCCGACAAAAATACATCAGCGCAATGGTGCTGATCGTCATCTGTACGACCGCACTTTTTATCGCTCTGGTGCTCCGCGAAGCGCGCGATCTACAACACTATATGGGTTATGTGGTCGAAAACGGCAAATCCGCACTGTTCCATGAGGAGTCCATCAACCAGAATATCGCTACCCGCCTTTCACGCGAGTTTTACAGCCGTACCTATTCTGCTGCCGATAATAATCAAGACAGTATTTGTCAGCACCTTGAACAAGAAGGGAAAATTTACGGTTTCAATCTGCTGAAGAAAAACATTGGCAGCCTTGAGGGCACGCTGCAAACCCACAATAAGGCGTGCGAAGAGTGGGCAAGAGACGTCGGGGCGATGTCGATTATTCATGCCTCTGAGAGCGCGAATTTATCGAAATACAGTTTTTCAAACTATACCGGCTATACGTTCCGTAATATCCGCTACTACATCGATCTTTCTCATCGTTATATTTATATCAATCGTCTGGTTAACACCAAAAAATACACGTTCCGCAACTGGCTGATTGGCGATAATGGCAGCATTAACATCGCGCATAGCGCCCGGACAATTTCCATCGATGAAAATGCTCTCGATGATTTGATTAAGGGAGAAAGCACGCTTTCTCATATCTATCAGGATGGATATACCCACAACAATATTATTAGCATGCTGACGCCCGTTTTTCTCGGCGATAAAGTGAAAGGCATTCTGATTACAGACATCAATATTAACGATCTGGTGGTGTCCTTTAAGACAATTGACAGGCCTTTCTTATGGAAATTCCTGTCGCTGTACGTGACCGATAATAAAAGCGGCGCGCACATTATGTTCCATAAGCCACGAATCCGATCTCATGACTTGATCAGCAGCGAAGATGCCCTCACGCCCAGCTACACGCTGCACGTGAAGCTGGATGCCATTTACGTCATCGCCACCAACCTTTGGCTGTTATTGCTGTATGTGGTGGGCACATGGACGTTATGCCGCTACGCCAGTAAGCAACTGACCCGACAAGAATCCCTTTCCAGGGATAACATCACTGACGCCATGACCGGCCTGTATAATCGCAAAGTGATTACTCCTGAACTGGAACAAAAAATTCAGGCGCTGGTTAACCGAAATATCCCGGTTACGGTGATTGCCATTGATAGCGATGGGCTGAAAAGAATCAATGATACGCTCGGCCATCATATGGGTGATAAATCCATTCAGACGCTGGGTTTAGCGCTGGGCAATAGCATTCGTAAAAGCGACTACGGTATACGACTGGGCGGCGATGAGTTCAGTCTGATTCTTATCGATAATTCGCTCAACAGATCCCGCGACGTTATCGAGCGAGTCCAGGAACAATTGACCGCTATCGACAAAGAAAAACTGGTGGCATTTTCTTGGGGCGCATACCAGCTCCAGTCGGGAGATACGCTGGAAGTGGCGATGCTCAAAGCGGACGAATTGCTTTATCAGCATAAGCGCAGCAAGTATGCGGACCGCAGGTAAATACGCAGAGCGTGCAACGGATACGGTCTAAGTCTGGCGGATTTCAGCCCAGCGGCCGCATCCTCGCCCCACGGCTTTTGCCTTATCAATCAGCCCCGTGAGGGGCTTTTCATTATGGTTCACCGTGATGGCATTTTTGCCTGGCTGACCGGAAATCACCCTGCTGTTCAACCTCAGGCCCACCAACCGCCATGGCCGGCACGCCTCCCGCCACTGCCCCTGTTGACCTTTCACTTCCAGACCTCGGAATCTTTCGTTTCATTTCTTTTGTGAGATAAGCCAGAAAACGGAGATCTTTCTTTTTATTTCTTTTATCAATTAACCCAAGATAAAAGAAACCAAACGAAACAAACATATATTAACCAGCTTCCGTATCATTACGATCATTCCTCTGCCAGATGCACAGTCATAATTAAACGAAAAGGACCTGTAACTGATGAAAAATGTGTTCAAGATATCGATCCTCGCCCTGCTGGTGTCCAACGGCGCATTTGCCGCTAACTACGAGTTGAATAACGATAATATTGCCATCTCGTTTGATGATGCGCAGTCCGCAGCGGTCATCAAAGATACCCATACTCAACGCCAGCTGTCGCCGCAGTCGCTGTTTTTCCTGACTCTGCCTGATGAAACCGTCATCAAAGCCGCAGACTTTAAAATTTCGCATGTGGATAAGCGTGATGACGCAATCAGCATTCAATACGACCACCCGGACTTCAAGGTCACCGTCACGCTCAATACGCTGAAAGGAAAATATGCCCGAATCGATTACACGATCGCCGCAGTAGGCAAACCACGTAACATCGCCAAAATCACCTTCTTCCCGACGAAGGGGCAAGCTCAGGCACCGTATGTCGATGGCGCAATTAACAGCTCGCCAATCATCGCTGATTCATTCTTTATTTTGCCCAATAAGCCGATTATCAATACCTATGCCTATGAAGCTACCACTAACCTCAACGTTGAGCTGAAAACCCCTATCCAGCCGGAAGCGCCGGTCAGCTACAGCGTGATGTTCGGTACCTTCCCTGAAACGAACCAGCTGCGCCGCAGCGTTAACCAGTTTGTTGAGGCCGTACGTCCCCGGGCATATAAACCGTATCTGCACTACAACAGTTGGATGGATATCGGCTTTTTCACCACCTACACCGAACAGGACATTTTGGGACGAATGGATGAGTGGAATAAGGAGTTTATTACTGCACGGGGCGTGAAAATGGATGCGTTCCTGTTGGATGATGGCTGGGATGACCGTACCGGCCGCTGGCTGTTTGGTCCGGCGTTCAGCAATGGCTTTAGTAAAGTCCGCGAAAAAGCCAATAGCCTGCACAGCTCAATAGGATTATGGCTGTCGCCGTGGGGTGGCTACAACAAACCACGCGATATACGCGTCTCCCACGCCAAGGAGTATGGCTTTGAAACCGTCGATGGGAAGCTGGCGCTCTCTGGACCGAACTATTACAAAAACTTTAATGAGCAGATCCTTAAGCTCATTAAAGATGAACATATCACCTCATTTAAACTCGACGGTATGGGCAACGCCAACTCGCATATTAAGGGCAGCCAATTTGCCTCTGACTTTGATGCTTCGGTCACGCTGCTGGAAAACATGCGTAAGGCCAATAAGGATCTGTTCATCAACTTAACCACGGGTACCGATGCCAGCCCATCGTGGCTACTTTATGCCGATTCCATCTGGCGACAGGGAGATGACATCAACCTTTACGGCGTCGGCTCACCGGTGCAGCAGTGGATGACCTACCGTGATGCGGAAACCTATCGCTCGATTGTTCGTAAAGGCCCATTATTCCCACTGAACTCACTGATGTATCACGGCATTGTCAGCGCAGAACACGCCTATTACGGGCTTGAGAAAGTGCAGACCGACAGTGATTTTGCTGACCAGGTATGGAGCTATTTCGCGACCGGAACACAGCTCCAGGAGCTGTATATCACGCCATCAATGTTGAACAAATCCAAGTGGGATACGCTGGCGCAGGCCGCGAAGTGGTCAAGAGAAAACGGCCGCGTGCTGGTCGATACGCACTGGGTTGGCGGCGACCCAACCGCGCTGGAAGCCTACGGCTGGGCGTCGTGGAGCAAAGAGAAGTCGATTCTCGGCCTGCGTAACCCGTCCGACAAGCCGCAGCGTTTCTATCTGGATTTGAGTAAAGCGTTGGAAATCCCACAGGGAGAGGCCGCGCAATTTACCCTCAAATCGATCTACGGCAATAATAGCACCCTGCCAGAGAAGTATCAGGAAGCCACGGTTATCACGTTACAACCGCTGGAAACGCTGGTGCTTGAAGCCAATCCGGTGAAATAATCCTCTCCAGGCTGCTCGCCGATGCGGGCAGCCTGGCTGTGATTTACCTGCCGGCCTTACTCATCCCCCTGGCTATCGCCGCCCCCATTTCCGCACAGACCACTAGCCCCTGTACAAATGGGCGATCGTGCATCAACCACGGCAGCGCGCCAAAGGCGATTCTCCCCCGTCCCATCTCCGCCGTCTGTAAGGTGTAATCTACGCTCACCTCGGGGATCTCATCGCCACACGCCAGCAGTTGCGCCCGCAGCGAAGGAAACGGCAGATCTTTCGTTTTTAAGGCTTTCTGCCCCCTTGCATCGATAAATACATCAAACGTATAGCGATCTTCATAAGTGATAATCGTTGTCAGCTTATCTTCCACCTGCATCTCGTAGTCGTGGCCCAGTGACAGGATGCGGATCACTCCCGCGTCACGTAACGCCAGCAGACGGCGGATAGATTCAGAAGGGATCGCCGCATAGTTATCGATAAAAATACGGGCTAATCCATTTTTGAAGCGTTTCACGTCTTTCTCATTTAAATGGCGAACGATCGGTTCAACAACTTCATGCAGCCGCAGGATGGTATAACGCCAGGGTACGGTGTGCTTTTCACGTTTATTACGTTCAACTTCCTGCAGATTTGCTAGCGCCCAATTAAACGGACCGTGCTGTTTTCTGTTGGCAAACCAAATATCGGCAAGGGTATCGGCATTGCATAAGCGCAGCGCATTCCGCTGGCTCCAGCGAGGATCGGCCAGCTCAAGCTCTTCTACAACCAGCTCAAAAACGCGGTCCAGCAGCCCCTCGCTTCCCTCTGCAATAGCCGCCTCGATGGCACTTTCCGTCACCACTACGAGCGGTTCATAAGGCAAAGGGCAATAAAAATCAGCTTCCGGCAGAATCCCCGATCGGGACATTAGACTAAGCTGAAGCGGCTGACTTTCCGGATTCAGGCGAAAACAAACCGTCTCTCCCTCGGTCGTTATAAACGTCCCGTGCTGGATTACCACGGCCATCGCCGCATCCAGCCCGCTTAACGATGTCCCCATAATCCCAACCCGACACGGTGCAATTTGCGCATCCATCAGCCCTGTCCATGGGCTGGGAAAATAATCACGGGGTGACTGATCGTCCTCCGGCCAGACATGGCCAGTGGCAAGAACAACGGAATCAAAAATTTCCGCCGCATCATTACCCTCTGCCCACACCTTGACGCCATCCGGCATCGCCTGCACATCCATGACCTTGCTGGATTCGCGAACGTTGACCACAAAGCCTGAACGCCGAGCCTCTGATACCAGCGCCAAAAAACGATCGCGATAATAATCGCCAAGCATCACGCGTGGTAAAAATTGCCTTTCATGCAGGGATGCGCGCTCCAAACCAAAGCGTGCCAACCAGCCATCGCTCTGGCCGCGCAGCCACTCCAGGTAAGTGATAAAAATGGGCGGGATTTCAATGCTGGCAATGTTTGCCAGCATCAGCAATGCGTTATTGTCGTCATTATAGGGCATGCCAACGCCTGCCTCTTCCGCCTGCTCATAGATCGTAATAGCAAGCGGTTCCCCCCGCTCCAGCAGGGCGTGAAAAGTGTAAATTCCCGTAGGCCCGGCACCGATAATGGCGATGTTTTTCATGGTTACCCTCAATGAGAGACATGCCGTTAAGTCTGGTTGATAAAGGGGAATGCGCCACTGCAAACGGGCAATTGTGTATCAACCACGGTAGAGCGTCGGCTACCGTAGCTGAAGTGCAGGAGAGTTATCCTCCCGCACCTTTTTGTTCCTCAGCGACGAAGCTGCTTCCAGTCATAAACCGTGTTGGTGGTATCCAGCACCGGCACCTGACCCGCGAGCTGCGATGCCCGTGATTTTAATGTACCAGGCAGGGTTTCATTTGGCAGCCTTATCCCTAACCAGTAGCGCATCAACTGGAAATTATTCGCTGTTGAGTACAGCCCTTTCACCTCACCATTTTCAGGTTTTGCTACCTGTTTGCTGTACCACACAAACATGGGAACCTGATAGGCGTGCTGGCTAGGCTTCACCCCACCGTGATAATAGACAACGCGTTTTTGCGGATCGCGCTCCAGGGCATGATCGGAAAAGTAAACCAGCGAGGCACGACGCCCTTCAAGCAAGGAAAACATCTGTCCAAGAAGTTTGTCGGTATAACGAATCGAGTTGTCATAGCAGGCATCAATGCCGCTGTCTTGCGCATCAAATATGGCTTCCTGCGCAGGGAAACGCACACACTCCGGCTCGTGGCTACCATAAAGATGCAACACGATGACTTGCTTACCGCCCCGATTCAGGGCCTGTTTTAATTCTGGTATCAATGTATCGTCGTAATCACTGGTCAGCCATTTTTTCTCCCGCGCATTGGTGGCAATGCCCGTAATAGCATTATTGTAGTCTCCGATAATGCCCTGCTTGCTGAACCAAGAGGTGTAATAACCCGCGCGATTCGCCAGATTAATAATATTGTCCGAATAATGCTTCTGGTCGTGTCCAATGACAAAATCCGCACTTAACACGAGAGGAACTGCGGTAATCGTCACCGGAGCAGGGCTGACAGCCTGAGTCCACGAGAGTACCTGCGCTCGCTGGCTATCAAGCACGGGTGTAGTGTCTTTCGGGTAGCCGTAAAAATGCATGTTCTCCGATCGGGCTGACTCCCCCACCACCACGACATAAGTGTCAATCCCGGTATCCCATGTTTGGATCGGGTAATCAGGAATCGTGCGCGAAATTTGTGAAATCAGCTGCTTATCATTCCAGGCTTGTACGAAGTATTTCAGATTGCTGATTGGGGTGTAGTTAATCACCCGCACAGAGATACTGCCATGGCTGTTCTTGCGCACACTATGCGCTACCGCCTGAGTGATGTTGACTATCAGAGTGAGTGCCAGGCAATACAACGGTAAACGCGGACGCCATTTTCCGGGGAGCCTTGGCGTAAACCAGACAGCACTCAGCAGCAGAGCCGTTAAAACAGTAAATCCCAGTGCATAATGGATATACAGACCAAGTATAGCCATTATCTCGTGGGTGGAACTTTCCAGCACACTCATGGCAAAACCATAGCTAAATGCACTGCCAAACGTTGCGTGAGAATACAAAGACAGCATGACATCCCATGCAACGATCATTACTGGCAAAGCAGCAACGGCTAAACGCACACGACGCCGCTTAATGAGTGAAAATGAAAGCATTAGTAATGCAAAGATAAACAAACGCTGGAACATCACATGTAAGGGTGAAAACAGCATGTTAACAGCCGCAACAATCCCCAGAGAGGCCCACAGAGGGAGTAGTGCCGCAGAGGCACGCAAAGAGCTAAAATTCATGAATATGATTATTTTAAGGAGAAGTATTTCTAAAAATTATCGCACAAATTACTAATACAACTAAAGAGATGCCTGCTATACGATTTCGCTAATTTCATCACAAAAGGGGGAGTTTTTTCTTTGGATAGGGCGGATTTGAGTTGGATGGATTCTGAGAACCAGGCTGACTTCTCCCGGCAGACGTGTCTGTCCTACAGTTTGAACACAGGAAGAGCGTCTGGGCACATGACGACATCGTCGAAGCCAGCCCGCGTAGACATAAATAGCCGGGGCGCTATTTATAACTCAAGATTAGAATTTTTCAGGTAGTTGATGAACCTTAATCAGGATGCCACGATTAATCTCAATGTATCCCCCCTCTTTTAACTCCGACAAAATACGCATAATACCGCTACGTGACAGGTTGGTTTTGTCACGGATATAGTTTTCGGCAGTAATGTTGTTACGGTATTTTTCATTTTCACTCATAAGTTCAATGAGTTGGGATTTGATAATGTCGTAAGAGGTTGGAGCGGTCAGCATTTTATTGGATGCATAGAGCTTACTAGTGACGACCATCATATGCATGGTCAGCAGCTCCCACAAATCGTTTTCACGGATGATATCGAAGGTCCGCTCAAGGCTTAGAATGCCTATATCAGATGTTGTCAGCAGTTTGATATACCCATTCATCGAACGCGTAGCCATGTTACCAACTCCTATAAGAGAAGGCGCATTGATAGTCGTCATCGCAAGGTCATCATCATCACGATGTAAAATGACCTGCCCGCTGAGAATCAGGTAGCAGTAATTTTTCTGGCCCGTTGAGAGAAAAAGACGCTTTCTGGCCAGAATTCTCTTCACTTCGGCAAAGGGGAGCAGCTTATCCACCAATTCCCTGGAATAAGGGGAAGGCTGCGTGATTGTCGAGATGGGCAATGGTGCAGGCATGGTTGACCTATTACGGGATGTGCGATTTTTCTTAGTATAGTTATCCATCGGCATATCTTTACGTGCCTTAATAGAATTGTTTGAAATATATGGAAATAAATTCAGTCTTTTGTGGGTAGATGATTGATGCCGACAAGAATGCCGCGCTCAAGGATGATGTATTTGGCTTCTCGTAACTGTTTGAGGATGCGCATGATTCCACTACGCGACAAAAGTGTTTTGTCCATAATGTAGCCCGCGGCCGTCATACTTTTTCTGATGCGAGAGGGCTCAAGCATGAGCTGCCTGAGGTGATACATCACTATCTCGGAGGAAGACATCTGCGAAACAGCGCTGCATTGCTCATAAATGCTGGAGGTGGTGTATATCAGGAGATAGCAAAAACTTTCCCATAGCGCGTATTTCTCTATTAGCAGGTTGAACCGTTCAAGAGGCATTTTGCATAATCTGGAAGATTCAGCTGTCCGTACGTAAAGGTTATCACCGCAGGATAGTTGATGGCTTACGCCTGAAATAAAAGGATATTGTTGGCTATTTAGGACCATTCCATCCCAACGTCGATTAAGAGTGATAGAGCCTTCGAGTAAAAAATAACAGTGTTGAATATTATCGCTCATGTAATCGAGAACTTCCCCCCGAGGAACGAGCAGTGATGAGCTATAAGGTGAAGCATAATCAATTATATTTTGGATGTGTTTTATTGGTTTAATATTCATAATTGATTTCTATTAAAATATCCAGAAGACTGCTTTTAAGGGGGGAGGAGCACCACAGCATTATCACTCTATACAATTGATAAAAACACAAAAAACCAATCTCGCATTAGACTAAAATGTTAACAATTCTTTTTCATCCCGCAAGAAAATCGCGCTCGCGCGGCTCAAAATGTTACCTACATGTTAATATCAAAGTCTATTATTGACCTATTTAAATATTGTTACATCAGGTACGCTTTCGTAAAATTACTACGAGCAGACAACGACTGTTTTTAATATTAAGTTAAACATCTAATTTTCCATATTTTATAGGCCACCATTTAATAATGAATGCAGGTGTTGTTCTGTGTATCACCAAGGAAGCGCGAAGCTGATATTAAATGTACCTGGAAATATATTTATATAGAAAGTAAATGCGCAATGATATCCATTAAGGAACATTAAATGAAAAAGAGTTTAATTGCCGTTGCTCTGGCTGCAACCGCAGTATTGTCCGTGTCTAACGTATTTGCCGCTTCAGGTATTGTGAAGTTCTCTGGAAGTATTCTGGAGGACGCTTGTACTCCAACGATCACCGCGCCAAATGGCACTGTTGATTTAGGCCAACACGCAAAAACTGACTTTAAAGCGGCAAATGATACGACATCTCCCGTTTCATTCACCATTAAGCTTGATGGTTGCCCGGCGGCAGTCACTTCTGCAACCGTGATGTTTGAAGGTGATTCTGATGCCACGAATAGCGCGTTACTGGCTATTACTGCCGAAACCGGCAGCGCAAAAGGTGTAGGCATCAATATGATGACAGCTGACAAAGCAGATTTGCCTCTGGGTGGCACCAATAGCTACAAATACACGCTTCAACCTACCCCAGCATCAAATGACCTGGTTTTTTATGCACAATATAAAGCCACTACTGCAACTGTAACAGGTGGCCCAGCAAATTCTAGCGCCAACTTTACCGTGGATTATAACTGATTCCTTTTCGAGGAATCTCTTGGGGTCGTTAATCGACCCCATCTTTATCGAGGTATCAATGAATTTTCTCAGTAAAACACTATTTGCCGGAATGACCCTATTTGCAATCATCAATGTTGCTAATGCGGGGGTAGTAGTGGGCGGAACCCGTGTGATTTATGACGGTAATAAAAAAGAAGCATCTGTTGCTGTAAACAACCCAGATACTACACCTTATTTAATCCAATCATGGATTGATACGCAAAATAAGGGTAGTGACGCAGGAAAAATACCTTTCATCATTACCCCTCCACTTTATCGTCTGGAAGGTGGGCAAAAGAACGTTGAACGTATTGTTCTCACTGGAGCCCTGCCACAGAATCAAGAATCGCTTTATTGGTTAAACATTAAAGCAATTCCTTCCGCTAAGCGTTCAGATAACTCCTTGCAAATAGCGATTAAAACACGCATTAAGTTAATCTACCGCCCAACTGCATTGACGGATGTCTCTCTCGACAAAGAAGCGGAGAACCTCACGTGGCGTAAATCCGGTGACCAAATTCAGGTAACCAACCCAGGTAATTATGTCATGAGCTTTGGTGAAATTCTGGTCAATGGTTCCAGAATTGAAAATGCGACTTATGTATTACCAAATTCAACCGCCTCTTTTCCATTACCCAGCCATAACAGCGGCGGTTCTGTGACATTTAAAATCATTAATGACTATGGCGGTGTTGGTGATACACATCGCAAAAACATTTAAAAACTCGGTCATCCGTGATGGACTTGCGCGGGCATGGAGCAATAAATAATGAATTATATGAATCCAATGGCTCAATTTAAACCAACACGACTGGCTTCTTTTATTTTTTGTATACTGGCAACATTATCTCATCCCTCGATGGCTCGTGATTATTTCGACCCTACGCTGATCGAATTAGATGATCCCAGCATGAAAGGTGCCGACCTTTCGTCGTTTGAAACGGGTTCGCAAATGCCAGGAACCTATCGGGTAGATGTCGTCCTCGACGATCAATACGTCGATGCACTAGATGTCCCCTTCGTCACCGTTAAGTCTGCTGATGGCGAAGAAACCCTCCAACCTTGCCTAAAAACAGAGTGGCTTAAGAACTGGGGGGTCAAAACGGATCTTTTCCCGGGGCTTAATAGCAAGGGTGACTGCGCTGATTTAAGCGCGATTTCTCAGGCATCGGCAAAACTTCAGTTTAACGAGCAGCGACTGGTTATCAGCATCCCGCAGGCGGCCCTTGCGCCGTTAGCCCGCGGATATGTTCCCCCTGAAAAATGGGACGAAGGTATCACCGCGGCCATGCTTAACTACAGCGTGAGTGGGGACAACAGCTGGGGTCGTAATGGCAACGGTAGCAACAGCCAGAGCCAGTATGCCAACCTGCGGCCTGGCTTGAACATCGGCCCGTGGCGTTTTCGTAACTACACCACCTGGAGCCGTGATAGCAACGGCCAGGATAACTGGGATACGGTTTATACCTACGTCCAGCGGGCGATTATTCCCTTCAGGTCGCAATTAACCATGGGCGATAGCTCTTCGCCGTCCGATATTTTCGATAGCCTGCCTTTTCGCGGGGCGCAATTGGCATCGGACGATGACATGATCCCTGATTCACAGAAAGGCTATGCCCCCGTCGTTCGTGGCATTGCGCGCACCAACGCGCAGGTCATGATCCGCCAGAATGGCTACATCATCTACCAAAGCTACGTTGCTCCTGGTGCATTTGAAATCAATGATATGTATCCGACCGGCGGCGCGGGAGCTCTTGACGTCACCATCAAAGAAGCTGACGGCAGCGAACAACATTTTACCGTGCCATATGCATCACTCCCGGTTCTACAGCGCGAAGGCCGATTTAAATATTCCGCAACCGGGGGACAATATCGCTCTTATAACAGCAGCGTTGATAAAACCCCGTTCGGCCAAATCACGGCAATTTATGGTTTACCCCACGGGATGACGCTGTATGGCGGCGCCCAGCAATCGAGCAAGTATCAGTCCGTAGCGAGCGGGATCGGTGTCAACCTGGGAGAAGCAGGAGCCATTTCGGCGGATGTCACCCAGGCCTGGTCCAAGCCTAATCAACAGAATGACTCTTCAGGTCAATCATGGCGAATCCGCTATAGCAAAAATTTTGTTGAAACGGGGACAAACTTTGCCATTGCTGGTTACCGTTACTCAACCAACGGTTACTACGGAATGCAGGAAATTCTCGACTCATACGGCGATAGCTCCGCGCTGCAAAACCGTCGCCGTAACCGCATGGAACTCTCAATGAGTCAGACGCTTGGCCAGTCGTTAGGTTCGCTGATGGTGAGCGCCGTGCGCGAAGACTACTGGAATTCCGGTGAGAGTATGGAAACCTATACCCTGGGTTACAACAACGCCTGGAATGGGATCTCCTACGGGGTGACGTACACATACAGCAAAAATGGGACTGCCGGAGATTATGGTAATACCATCAGCTATGACAAAGACCAGCAGGTGGCAGTGAATATCAGTATTCCATTCGATAAATTCCTGCCGAATAGCTGGGTTAGCTACAGCATGAATGCCAGTAAAAATAATGGTACCTCACATTCTATTGGGCTTAACGGAAGCGCGCTGGAAAATAATGCGCTTAGCTGGGGAATTCAACAGGGATACGGGACCAATAATGTTGGCTATACCGGAAACATGAATGCTGATTACAAAGGAACCTATGGCGAAGTTACCAGCGGATATTCTTACGACCAATATAATGAGCGTTTGACTTACGGCTTACAAGGTGGCGTGATTGCGCACGCTCATGGCATAACTCTGACCCAACCGCTTGGCGAAACCAATATATTAATTGAAGCCCCCGGAGCGAGTGGGGTCAGTATTCAGAATCAGACCGGTGTAAAAACAGACTATCGTGGTTATACCGCGATAAATAATGTATCGCCCTATCGCGAAAATGCAGTCACGCTGAGAACAGAAACAATGCCGGAAGATATTGATCTACCGTTAACAACTCAGACTGTTGTTCCGACGCGAGGCGCTATCGCTCCCGCTAAGTATGATACCAACGTCGGAATAAAAATATTGATGACGATTATTAAAAACGACGACAAACCCGTACCGTTTGGCACAATTGTGACCGTCTCGGATAAAAAAGAGAAAAGCTTTATTGTCAGCGACCGCGGTCAGGTTTATCTCACCGGCATGGAAAGTTCGGGGACGCTGAATGCGACATGGGGAGCGGATTCTCAACAACACTGCCGTATTGATTACAATACGGCACAATCAGCTAAAACCGCGGGCATTGTTTTAAATACCGCCCGCTGTAACAGTCACTAATATTGAGAGTTACAATGATACGTCATTATCTAATTAAGGCGATGTTTCTCGCCCTGTTTATTTTAAACACCTCCAGCGTCATGGCGATAAGCTGTAAAGTAAACTTCGGAGTGGAAACCCACACACTAAGCTTCAACACCGATACGATTGCAGTACCCGTTGATACTCCACACGGCAAGGTCATTGCGAGTGCGGCGACCGGCGGATGGAGAAATGGTGTAGACCTATGGGGGTGTACGACCGCATGGTATAGTGATTGGATAATGCAGTCGTTCACTGTCAAATCAGAAATTAACAATGTCTTTAAGACAAATATTAGTGGTATTGGTATCAGAATAACCGACGTTCCCAATAACGTCATGGCAAACTCACATAAAAGCATGGCGGCAAATCAGTTTATAGATATTGGCGGGGTCGGGATAGTTGCTGACTTAATAAGGATTGATGGCGAAATAGGGACAGGACCACTGACGGGAGGGATAGTAGCCAATGCTCAAATCCCCGGATATGATGGCCCCGAAGGGATTAATGTTGCACACGTTTCCTTAATTCCTACAGTATATATTAGTGTCGCGACATGTAACGCGGATACATCCGGTTTATCATTCCCGATTGGAAACATCCCGAAAAATAGCTTTGGCACATCGGTTGGCTATATACCGCCATCGTCTAAAAACACGCAAAACCTGAGTATTAATTGCGATGGCGTGGCGAATGCGATGATAGAATTACAGGCAACACAAAATCCTGATGTATCATCGAATAATACCGTTATTGCCGTTGACGGACAGGGCAGTGCTGGCGTTGCAAGCGGGGTGGGTGTTCAAATGCTTTATAATGGACAAACAGCATTACAAATAAATACCCCTCTTTCAATAAAGAAACTCACCAACGGCACGCAAGCACTCCCTTTTGTGGCCCAATATTATCAAACAAAAAGCGCGGTCACCGCCGGCTCAGCAAATGCCACATTTACGCTTAAGATCACATATCAATAAAGGATGTCTGATATGAACAATAAAATAAAAACCATGCGGTCTATTATTGGATATTGTCTATTACTGCCCTTTATTCAGTGTTGGGGAGGCGATAATGTTCCCGTACACGTAACCGGCGCGGTGACCGGATCTCCCTGCACGATCAGCAATGATAGCGTGCAGCAAACCATCGACCTTGGACACGATATATCTAATCTGTCATTAAAGAACCCAGGTTCTTCAACAGATTGGGTGACTTTTAATATTAATCTTGAGGCCTGCCCAGAAGCGACCAAAACGGTATTTATGAGTGCGCACGGTACGTCAGATGATGATAATCCGGCTGACATGTATAAAAATACCGGTGATGCAACGAATGTTGCCGTTCAGGTACAAAGCCAAACCGGAGAAGCCCTGGGCGATGGAAAGACGCTTAAGGGAACGATTATCAATAATGCCTATAGCTATAAATTACGTGCCCGAATTTATACCCAGAAAGGCAAACCAGGTCCTGGCGAAGTCAGCGCTTCAATGACCGTGACGTTTGAATATCAGTAGTGATAATGTCTCAGAAATGGACGCTCCCATTCTGAAACGCTGCTGAATTTAATATGCTGCCATCGTTTTATCGAGCGGACCGCCCGAAATATGCCGTATTAAGACCAGCTGTTTTCAGCACCATTACGGTTATCAACTCCACCGATTAAACGCCCTACAACATTACGCTGGCATTTATCGCCGACTGACGAATCCCCGCCAGCGCCACAGACCTCTCACAATCCGGCTAATACTTGATGATATTTATCATCCGTCCCGCAACTTCTGGCGATTCATGGATAGCCAAATCAAAACAGAGATACCGATATGCTAGCGCTTCAGCGGGAGATTAAGGTGTATAGAGAGAGTTAACAGCAAAAAGCTGAGCATGAGGCCAATCGACGGAGATGGATGGTGATAAATAGATGGTGCCGATAATAGGAACAATTAATCCCACGCAAACTAATGATTTAAAACATTTTTATTAATTTTGTTTTTTAAGATACCCCCAAATCATTCCCGTCCGATTTTCATCAAAACACCTTAGCTCCATCAACTATTTCAAAAATAATTTTGGTTGAACTTGATTACCTTAGATGTAGTAGTCCGCCATGTAAAAGCGGACTGAAGTTTCAAACATATTTAGCAAGTCTTTAATATTTTAGTACTTTATTTTTGATTGCATGAAAAAAAGTGATACGTTTTTATCGGTTTAGCCAGTAACACATATATTAATTAACTTTCTTGTCAATTATATGGCCGCTATTTGTTCCATAATACTTACCAGAGGCAACGCCCTGTTTATAAAAATCATTTAACAACCTTATTAACAACTTTGCTTCATCTACATTATTTATTACTAGCCTGCCATTTTTTCCTCTAATATATTATCTTCAAATAATTTAAGTGTGGCTTGATATTTGCTTATTGTAGCAGTATCTAAAGATTCATGGTTTTTCTTTTGGGCTATATTGGCAACCGTTCGAAGAAGAGACTTATTAGATAAAATAACTTGCTCGAGAAGTTGCATATTATCAATTACACATGCATTAGATAATACTTGAAGTACACTTTTAGCATTCTCCATAAACTCCCTCTCGATTCCAATTATTTGTTCAAATCCTAACTTTGAAATAATATACACTTTTTTATTTATGAAAAAGAAATCTATCTTGCTATCAAAGCTTACCGTTTGCATAGGAAATACTTTCATTTTAGAAAGATTCACATCAAAAAAAGCCTGCACTTTTTGCATTTTATTTAATGGTGCATCAGTAGCTACCTTTGATTTAGTTAACTTCCTAAATAAAAGGAAGCTATCATCCTGAGTGCTTACTTTCAAACAAAAAGCCAAGATGTCATCTTTTATTTCTTTAAGATCTTTTAAAACTTCAAACTTTGTGTCTGTATTGACTCCATCTAATACATGATTGAAATCAAGATTTTCCATCCCCTCATATCCGTATACAGCATCTATACCGTCATCAGAAATTACTGAGTAATTAGAAAATTCAAGATCATTATTTTTCACTATTTTACTAATTGTATCTGATGTTCCTGTTTTGAAGAAATTGACCATATCCTTATCAAGACTGACCTTATACAGATTAAATTCGAATCTTTCTTGCGAGGATATTTCAGAGTCCTTTTTAACCTTTCTTGTAATTAAGAAACAATTCATAGAAAAAGTATTTGATTGATAAACCTTCAAAAGTGAATTTAAAATATCTTTAATATCAGTGTTATTCATTGTTTTATCTCCTGAGCTTTAGCATAGAAAAGTTTATATCCAATTTTTTGAATTTTTATACAATCACCTTCATCTAAATATTTATCTCTGCAAATTATCATCCCTTTCTTTTTCGGCCCGTTCTCCTTTGTATATTCAATACTATAAAGGGAGTATTTTATAGCTAAGGTGGGGTTTATTAAAATCATTGATGAGTTTGAGTAAATGATAAAGGTAACCAGTAATAAAACCGCCAAAGAAAAGACGCTAGTGAGATCAGAAAGGTCTTGGAAAAGGAATGGTAGTAAATATGTAAAAAGGTAGCTTATCGATTCACTATTTTTATTTTCTATATCAACTATCTTTACAAAAAACCCGTCATTATCAATACGCGAATTAATATTACTCAATAAAAAATAAAGACCAATAAAACCAAAAAGAACAAACATCAAAATAACTGTAACAGCACCAAAATTATCAACAAATAATAATAGTGCCTTTTTATTCATACCTCCCCAATGCAAGAAATCTTTTTTTTTGTATACCTGATTTACTGTCATTATTAAAAACAAAGGCATATAAGACACTAAGAATAGCGTCAACCTCGCCCCAATCTTTAGCTCTTCACTTGACGATGACATGGCATAAAACCTCGAAAAGATGCCCTCTCAAAAAAATCATAAAAACCTAAGCCCAACTCTTTATAATACACGCACCACTTTACTACATTTCACTTTTAAAGCAGAGTTGTCTCAAGTGAGATTTTAATCGCCTCCCTGATTTAGGATTTCAAAGTCTAAGAGGCGATTATATGAAAAAATCAACTATTATTTAACATCGGCATCATAGATTAAAATCTAGAATAGTCGATTTGAAGACTGCCTCTAAAATTATTTAGGTGCAGGAAGTAAAAGTACTTCAAGAAATTCAAGTGCTGAAGCATCTCGTTGTTGGAAATATTCTGGTGCTTTTTGTGGCAGCCATACTTCATGGAAGTGCCTACGAAAATCCGCATAAAGTTCAACTGGATACAGCCTTGCTTGAACTTTTCTTCCATCTGTATATTCATGTTCATAACTAGGAAAATCACTTGGTTCGACCCCGCGATTTTTCCGTAACCACGAACAAAACATTCGTCCTTCCGAAATATCAGGAACCATCCTTTCTGGTAAAATATATCCTGCTGTTTCAAGAGGAGCAATCAAGCTCAACGTCATCTCATTTAACATTGAGAAATGAGTATGAGGGATCTTGTGCCTATTTTGCATGTAGCGTTTAATGTGGACAGGTGTTGCAAACTTTACTTGGCCCTGAGACCATTCATGCACCCATTGTGATACTTTGACAGCAAACTTTGCGGAAAGCCATTGTGCAAGATTAATAGCTAGTTGAGGGTGAACCCATGTCCCCTGTAACTTCGCATTCCCGCCCACAATTGAATGGATCAATTGAGCTTCCGTTAAACCACTTTGCTTACTGAGTTCCTCAATAAACTCGATTGCCTGCCGTGATGCTTTGTAGTGGGAGAATGTTTTACCTACTGATTGGCAAAGGGCAGTTGCATTAATGTAGCCATCACTTAAACGTTGAGGAATGATAGAGCCTTCCTCAACTCGTGGGATTAATTCAAATTGCTCGCTCATTAAGACTCTTCTTATTTACAGTTATAAACTCTTGCAGATCTATAATGGATGTAACTGGACATTTCAAGAGAGGGAATCCGCACGCATATATAAAACACTTAAAAATCAATCAATTATATTTGTCACCGCATCAAATACTACTATAATTGATAGGTCCTAATTATTAACTCGAAACTATGACAAATTTCATCAAGACTTTAAGCATCAATCAAAAGCAATATACCAATTACGTAAACGCCTTCATTTATCACTTGTAAAATAGTTACTGTATGTCGAATCGGTAACTTTCGATAATTACGATGCTGCCCCGGCTGTCCTTCCATTTATCGCCCGGCCTGATTTCAGGGTGAGTGCGGCCACCAGCAGCTAAGCCGGAATTTTTAATCGTCATATTTTTTACCTCACGCCGCTGGCGGGATTACCTGATAACCAATTTTCCTCAGAAAGCGCGCGGCACTCTCCACTGTGAAAAGGATCTCGTCGTCCATAAGGGGGCGCATCGACTGTAACCCGTTCGACGTGTCCACCAGATAGCGGCCGCCGGCAGGGAAACTGAAAACGTTCTTACCGTCAGCATGTCGAACCAGATCGTAAACATCGCTCATTCGCCAAACCCCGCATCGTTCAGTTTTTCCCATACAGAATTAGCAAGACGCTGACAAAGGCCGAGTAATATTTTGAGGTCATTCTCATCTACCTTGTCACTAACCATTTCAGTGGCAATAAGTAGCGCGCACAGCTCCGAGGTGGTTTCAATCGTGTTCTGACGTTCAATCCTGATTGAATCGCCACGGATAATCTAGACACTTCCGAGCCGTTGATAATACTGGTTTTCATATTCTGTCGGTGACATCTGATTGCTCGAACCATGCCGACGCTTACTGTTATAAAACATTTCGATGTAATCAAAAATATCGCTGCGGGCTTCTTCCCGCGTTCCGTAGATCTTTTTCTTTATCCGTTCGCGTTTCAGCAACTGGAAAAAGCTTTCTGCAACCGCATTATCGTGACAGTTACCGCGACGGCTCATGCTGCCCTCCAGGCCGTGTGATTTCAGGAATGACTGCCACTCATGGCTTGTGTACTGACTGCCCTGATCTGAATGAACCATCACCTGCTTTAGAGGATTACGTCGCCATATGGCCATCA
>NZ_BCTM01000030.1 GCF_001571285.1 Kluyvera cryocrescens NBRC 102467
AATCGATGAAAAATCCGTATTGCGTACTCATGGGTTAATCCTTATACCTTCGCGATTTCAACCAGGTTCGTGTGCTGCGGGTTGCCCTTTGCCAGCGGAGACTGGCGATGGGTCGTTAGCGTATTGATACAGGAACCGTGGTCGATACGGTCACCATCCATTTTGGCATCGTGCCATGCACCCTGGCCCATCGCAGAGACACCCGGCATGATGCGCGGAGTGACTTTCGCCGCAATACGCACTTCGCCGCGACCGTTAAACACCCGTACCATGTCACCGTTCTTTATGCCGCGCTTTTGCGCATCAATCGGATTGATCCACACTTCCTGACGGCATGCCGCCTGCAGAACATCGACATTACCGTAGCTGGAGTGGGTTCGTGCTTTATAGTGGAAGCCGAAAAGCTGCAGCGGGAATTTATCGCGCAGCGGATCGTCCCAGCCTTCGAAGGTGGAGGCATAGACCGGTAGCGGGCTGATGGTTTCATCTTTTTCTAGCTGCCATTTCGCTGCAATATCAGCCAGTTGAGCAGAATAAATCTCAATTTTGCCCGATGGCGTTTTTAACGGGTTGGCATCGGGGTTGTTGCGGAAATCCTTATAGGCGACAAAGTGTCCGTTCGGATCTTTACGCTTGTAGATGCCCATTTTCTTGAGTTCATCATAGGTTGGCAGTTCGGCATCCTTCGCGCGCATTTTGGCGTAAAGATACTGCAGCCACTGCTCCTGAGTACGACCTTCGGTGAACTTCTGGTGAACGTCGTCACCCAGACGTTTCGCGACTTCGCTTAAGATCCAGTAAATTGGCTTTCGCTCGAACTTCGGCGCGGTTGCCGGTTGGATAAAGATCAGGTAGCCCATGTTCCCGGCATAGTCATTCGGGATGATATCTTCCTGCTCGACGGTCATCAGATCCGGCAGCAGGATATCGGCGTATTTCGCCGACGCGGTCATGAAGTTTTCAATCACCACGATCATTTCGCACTTACTTTCATCCTGCAAAATCTCATGGGTTTTGTTGATGTCAGAGTGCTGGTTGATGATGGTGTTGCCGGCATAGTTCCAGAAGAACTTGATTGGCACATCGAGCTTTTCTTTGCCGCGTACGCCGTCCCGGGTAGCGGTCATTTCCGCGCCGTGATCGATTGCATCGGTCCAGGTGAAGCAGGAGATTGCCGTTTTAACCGGGTTGGTCAGAACCGGGAAGCGCTCAATGGTGATGGTATAGGTAGACTCGCGGGCGCCGCTGTTACCGCCGTTGATGCCCACGTTGCCGGTGAGAATTGACAGCATGGCGATGGCTCGTGCAGCCAGTTCACCGTTAGCCTGGCGCTGTGGCCCCCAGCCCTGACAAATATAGGCCGGCTTGGTGCTGCCGATTTCGCGTGCCAGTTTAATAATGCGATCGGCGGGAATACCGGTGATGCGCGAGGCCCATTGCGGCGTTTTGGCGATGCCGTCGTCGCCCTGGCCCTGAATATAGGCTTTATAGTGACCGTTGGCCGGAGCCCCTTCTGGCAGCGTAGTCTCATCGTAACCCACGCAGTACTGGTCGAGGAACGGCTGGTCAACGAGATTTTCATCAATCATCACCCAAGCGATACCGGCCACCAGCGCGGCATCTGTACCGGGGCGAATCGGGATCCACTCATCTTCACGGCCGGCGGCGGTGTCGGTATAGCGCGGATCGATAACGATCATGCGCGCATTTGAACGTTCGCGCGCCTGCTCAAGGTAATAGGTGATCCCGCCACCGCTCATGCGCGTTTCGGCAGGGTTATTGCCAAACATCACTACCAGTTTGCTGTTTTCGATATCGGAGGTGCTGTTGCCTTCGTTACTGCCGTAGGTATACGGCATGGCGCAGGCGATCTGGGCGGTGCTGTAGGTGCCGTACTGATTAAGTGAACCGCCGTAGCAGTTCATTAAGCGCATCACCGCTGAACCGGAAGGCGAGGAGCGGGTAATGTTGCCGCCGACAATACCGGAAGAGTAATTGATATAAACAGATTCGTTGCCGTAATCTTTCACGACGCGCTGCAGGTTATTGGCGATGGTATCGAGCGCTTCCTGCCAGCTAATACGTTCAAACTTGCCTTCACCACGCTTGCCCACGCGCTTCATCGGATAGTTCAGACGATCGGGGTGATTGATGCGGCGGCGGATGGATCGCCCGCGCAGGCAGGCGCGGACCTGGTGTTCGCCATAGATATCCTGGCCCGTATTGTCGGTTTCAACCCAATAGACCTCGTCATCTTTGACGTGCAGACGCAAGGCGCAGCGGCTACCGCAGTTGACCGAGCAGGCGCCCCAGACCACTTTGTCGTCCGTGCGCCCGGCCTGTTGTACCGCGGCCGCAGTGGCGCGCAAAGAGAAGGGTAGCGACAGCCCGCCCGCCGCCAAGGCTAAAGAACCGATAGCCGATGATTTAATCAGGCTGCGTCGGCTCAGCCCTCCATGCTTTTCCAGATTCGACATCACTCACTACATTATTGTTTATTGATTTCAGATGGAAATTAAAATCCGGCTAAGAATGGAGGGATGATACCTGGTAAGTGGTATACAAGTATTATCCCTGGTCAAATAGGAATATGACTACAACAGGTTATTTTTTGCGGGGCGTTTGCCAGGTTCTCAGCTGCTGTGCATAATTGTTTTACAACAAAAAAACATTATTTTTACGGTGAATGTTTTCCGCATACCGGAGAATATTGGCTGTCCCCTACAGGAAAAGTCTCATGCACGATATGTCTTCGCACATCGTTCCGCTGCCGGCGATCGATACGGTCACGGTTCCCTATAAAGGGGTAAATTATTTACGCCCCGAAATTTTACTCGATTTCGTTAGCGTGACCCCTGGGCATGTCCTCGCCATTACGCCGCTGGCGGTACTTTATTCAAGCGTTGGTGTCTCGCAATCGACCGAATTGCGCAAGATCCCAGTACTGGTCTCAGGACGGGTGGTTTATCCGATTAGTTCGCAGACGCTCCCGTGCCTACACGCGAAGCTCATCATTAACACGCACTCACAGCAGCTGCGTTTTCAGGGCAATCTTGATGCTCTATCGGACGACCGTTCATTAAGGGATGGGGTATTAATTGGTATCGCGCTGGCGTTTACGGTAGCTGACGAAGGTTAAGACGGCACCGCCTCCGCAGAGGCGGTATCGCATTACTGAGCGCTGTCGGTGCGGGTGTATAGAATCTTGAAGGTATCGTTAGCGCAGTGACCTACAACCTGTGCACCGGGCTGATCGGCCTGATCGTTAGGAACGATATCAAGAGTGAAGGCGCTTTCAGCGACCCCGTTGTTGACGATTTTTTGCTGAATGTCGCTCCTGAAGCGTTCACATGAATCCGGAACGGCCGCCAGTGCAGGCATCGCCCCTGCAAGTAACAGCGCGAGTAACCAACGTGAAGATCTCATGATCGGCTCCTTTTCAGTAGACTCGGAAAAAGTATAACAGTGGTAGTGTAAATAATTGTATTTCCTAATATCATTGAGAAAATCCCGAAACAGGACCGCGGTTTGAAGAAACTTATTTTACTGGCGTCAGCGCTGACGCTACTCAGCGGCTGCGACAATCACGATTCGCCTGCGGCATTTACTCCGGAAATGGCCAGCTTTTCCAATGAGTTTGATTTCGATCCGCTGCGTGGACCGGTGAAAGACTTCAGTCAAACGTTGATCAATGAGAAGGGCGAAGTTGCCAAGCGCGTCAGCGCGCAAATATCGCGCGAAGGCTGTTTTGACTTACTGGAGTTTCATAACATCGAAGAGGATACCGGCGCCCTGCTGGTGCTGGATGCCAACTATTATCTCGATGGCGTGACGCGGGAGAAGCGCGTGCGCCTGCAGGGGAAATGTCAGTTGGCAGAGTTCCCTTCAGCGGGAGTGGCCTGGGAAACGGACGATAATGGCTTCGTGGTGAAGGCACTCAGTAAAGAAAGTGAAGTGGACTACCGCTATGACGACGAAGGCTATCCGCTTGGCAAGACCTCAACGGTAAAAGATAACACGCTGTCGGTGGTCTCCACGCCTTCGCAGGATGTCCGCAAAAAGCTCGACTATACCGCCGTGAGCCTGCTGAATAAGCTGCCCGTCACCAACGTAACGCAAAGCTGCGAATACGACAGGCACGATAACCCGGTGAGCTGCGAGCTGAAGATTGTTGATGCAAGCGCGAAACCGCCGGTCACTCAGCATTACACGATCAAAAATACGATTGAGTACTACTGAGAGAAAATGAGAAGGGCGCCGATGGCGCCCTTTTTTACACTATGGGTTGATTGAACGACCGGTAGAGCGATCGAGGCAACGCAATGTGTTCGGTTCCCAGTAAGCATTGACGTTCGGGCTCTGCTGGCATTTATCGCGAGCATCAAAAGCGACGTCGGTTTTATCCCACTCTTTTTCCGCGCGTTTGTTAACTTTCTGACGCAGCTGGCGAGTGTCGTTCCACTGCTCTTTGTCCATCGCTGCATTCTGGCGACTCTGGGCGCTATCGCCCGATTCGATCACCAGTTTGTTAGTTTCAGCAGAGGCAGATGCGGTGTACACGATGGCTCCCAGCGCGAGCATTGCCGTCAGGCACAGGCGTTTGCCAAGTGTAATTTTCATTTGCATGTTCCTTCGAGATAGTGAATACGATAACTCCTTAAACCAGTTTACTACATCTCTTTCGGCTGGCATACCTGCGAAAAAAACGTGGTCGAAACCTGCGTTTTTTTCCGTATGATGGCGCAATCGGTTCATTATTGATGATGCAAGATGTTAAAGACCTCGCTACTGTTTTTTGCTACCGCACTGTGTGAAATCGTTGGCTGCTATCTTCCCTGGTTATGGTTGAAGCGAGGTGCTACGCCGCTATTGTTGGTACCAGCGGGCTTAGCGCTGGCGATGTTTGTCTGGTTATTGACGTTACATCCTGCCGCGAGCGGGCGCGTGTATGCCGCCTATGGCGGAGTCTATATCTTTACCGCGCTGCTGTGGCTTCGGGTGGTGGAAGGCGAGAAGCTGACCGCCTACGATTGGCTGGGAGCGGCAGTCGCGCTATGTGGCATGCTGATCATTGTTGCCGGCTGGGGGCGGAGTTAAATCCGCCATCCGTTTCCTGTGTGATCTCTCAGTCGTTTGTTCGATTTAAAACCCCGCGTTTTGTGATCCTTCTCGGCATTTTTTGATCTCTATACTTGTATGGTAGTAGTTCAGGGCGTAAGTTTTGCTCACTAACCGATGAGATGTAAGGATTGAAGATGAAAATTGTGGGTGCTGAGGTTTTTGTAACCTGTCCTGGTCGTAACTTTGTCACGCTGAAAATTACTACCGATAGCGGATTGGTTGGCTACGGCGATGCCACGTTGAATGGTCGCGAACTGCCAGTTGCATCCTACCTGAAGGATCATCTGTGCCCGCAGCTACTGGGACGTGATGCACACCGCATCGAAGATATTTGGCAGTTCTTCTATAAAGGCGCGTACTGGCGTCGTGGGCCGGTAACGATGTCGGCAATCTCGGCAATTGATATGGCGCTGTGGGATATCAAGGCCAAGGCCGCCAACATGCCGTTGTACCAGCTGCTGGGTGGTGCATCCCGTGAAGGAGTGATGGTTTATTGCCACACCACGGGGCGCACCATCGATGAGGTACTGGAAGACTACGCGCGCCACAAAGAAATGGGCTTTAAGGCCATTCGCGTTCAGTGCGGCGTGCCAGGTATGAAAACCACCTACGGGATGTCGAAAGGCAAAGGGCTGGCCTACGAGCCAGCGACGAAAGGCCAGTGGCCGGAAGAACAGCTGTGGTCGACGGAAAAATATCTTGATTTCACGCCAAAACTGTTCGATGCCGTACGTAATCAGTTCGGTTTCAACGAACATCTACTGCACGACATGCATCACCGTCTGACGCCGATTGAAGCGGCGCGTTTTGGTAAAAGCATCGAGCAGTATCGTCTGTTCTGGATGGAAGACCCAACGCCTGCAGAGAACCAGGAGTGTTTCCGCCTGATTCGTCAGCATACCGTCACGCCGATTGCGGTGGGTGAGGTATTCAATAGCATCTGGGATTGCAAACAGCTGATTGAAGAACAGCTGATTGACTACATCCGCACCACCATGACCCATGCAGGTGGCATCACCGGAATGCGCAGAATCGCTGATTTTGCCTCGCTTTACCAGGTTCGTACTGGCTCACACGGTCCATCCGATCTTTCACCTGTCTGCATGGCAGCTGCGCTGCACTTTGACCTATGGGTACCGAACTTCGGTGTTCAGGAATATATGGGCTACTCCGAGCAGATGCTGGAAGTCTTCCCACACAACTGGACCTTCGATAACGGCTATATGCACCCAGGCGATAAACCGGGCTTAGGCATCGAGTTTGACGAAAAACTGGCGGCTAAATATCCGTACGACCCTGCGTATTTACCGGTCGCCCGGCTGGAGGACGGCACGCTGTGGAACTGGTAATTCATTCTGCTTTTTAATTTCATTCATCATTGCCAAAGAGAAAAAACATGGACTTCATTAACGATCGTTTCATGATCGAGAGTGAAGTCGGTGTTCGGTTATATAAAGAAGTTGCAGCACAATTACCGATCATCGACTATCACTGTCACCTTGATGCAAAAGAAATATACGAAAATAAAAGCCTCGAAAATATCACACAGCTATGGCTAGCCGGAGACCATTATAAATGGCGCGCAATGCGCGCTAATGGCATTGCCGAACGTTATATTACCGGTGATGCAACGGCAGAGGAAAAGTTTAAAGCCTGGGCTGAAACGGTGGAGTCTTCATTTGGTAATCCGCTCTATCACTGGACGCATTTAGAATTAAATAAGTATTTTTCCTGTAATGAAATGCTTAGCAGTGAAAACTGGCAGGAAATAATGCAGCACTGTAATCAACAGATGGCCGGAGAAGATTTTAAACCGCGTAGTTTAATTGCGCGTTCTAACGTTGAGGTAATCTGTACAACCGATGCACCGCTGGATTCTTTGGAATACCATCGTTTGTTACAGCAGGATTCAACTTTTAAAACACGGGTGCTGCCAACGTTCCGTCCGGACGATGTTTTTGAACCTGATGCAAATAGGTTTGCGCGCTTTGTTGATAAGCTGGCCGCGCTGACCGGCCGTGAAATTTGTACTTTTGCTGATTTTTCAGCGGCGCTGGCGCAGCGAATTGACTGGTTCCATGAATCGGGATGCCGCATCTCCGATCACGGTCCGGTCATCCTTGAGTATCAGGCAGCGGATGAGCAACGTGTTAACGGACTTTTCAACCAAAAGCGTGGTGGTGAAGCGTTAACTGGGCTTGAGAGCGCGCAGCTGACGAGTGCGATATTTGTCATGCTGGCGAAAGAATATAAACAGCGCGGCTGGGCGATGCAGATCCATTTCGGTGCAATTCGCAGCAACAATAGCAAAATGCACCAGCAGCTAGGGATTAACACGGGGTTTGATTCAATAGCCGACCAAAGCAATCTGGCCGCTGGTCTGAACCAGCTTCTGGACGCAATGGCACGGATTAACGCGCTACCAAAAACAATTCTCTACAACCTTAATGGCAGCTATAACGATATTGTCGCCACCACCATTGCCAATTTCCAGTCGGGTGAAGATGGCGTGAAATCACCGATGCAGTTTGGTTCCGGCTGGTGGTTTAACGATACCCGCCGGGGTATGGAAAACCAACTCAATAGCCTCGCCGACCAGGGCTTATTAATGCATTTTGTGGGCATGCTCACCGACTCCCGGAGTTTGGTTTCTTACCCTCGTCATGATTATTTTCGTCGGATTCTTTGCAATTTAATAGGCAGTTGGGTTGACCGTGGGGAAATTCCTGATAACGACAGGATCTTAACGCGGATGATTAGGAATATATGTCACGACAATGCAGTTAATTATTTTAGATTCTAACGTCCTTCCTTAAATGAGGGTAGAACATGTCTCGTACTAATAGAAAAATAACAATTCCCGTCAGTATTGGCTATGGCTTAACGGATATCATGGGCGGTGGCGCATTTACCGTTATTGGTGCATGGCTTTTATTCTTTTACACAACTTTTGTTGGTCTATCTCCGGTTGAGGCGGCATCCATTGTTGCTATTGCGCGTATCGTAGATGCGATAGTCAGCCTGTTCATGGGCAGCTTCACCGACCACTTTTATAAAAACGCATTGGGTAAACGGTTTGGCCGTCGACGCTTCTTTTTGCTGATCGGTGCGCCGTTGATGCTGGTCTATACGTTGTTGTGGGTGACCGGTATGAGCTTCTGGTTCTACCTGGCGGTTTATCTGGCTTTCGAAGTGATTGCGGCAATGGTACTCATCCCTTGGGAAACCCTGCCGTCTGAAATGACCAAGGATTTTAACTCCCGTACCAAGCTTTCGACTTGCCGTATGTTCCTGTCGGCATCCGGTACTTTCCTGGCGACCTTTATTCCAGGGCTGTTGATAAGTCATTTCGGTGAGCACGATCCGCACGCGTACTTTATTAATGGCGTTGTGTTCTCGGTCATCTTTATGCTGTGCGTCTTTATTTCGTGGAAAGTGACCTGGGAACGTGAGTTGACGCCGGAAATGCAGGCGGAGTTAGAGAGTCATCGCCAGCCAACCTCGTTTATGGAAAAAGTCGTTGCCGTTGGTCGCCTGTTTAAAGAGTACTATTCCACGCTCAAAGTCCGAGCCTTTAGAAAACACCTGGCGATTTATCTGTTCTCCTTTACGGCAAAAGATGTCTATAACACAGTCTTTGTCTTCTTCTGCGTGTACTGCCTCAACGTCTCGTCTTCACTGTCGGGGACGCTGCTGTCAATGAGTATCGTGGGGTTGCCGGTGACGCTGTTGGCTGGTGTCGCTATCATCAAATACGGTCCGTCGCGTTTGTATGTGTTTGCCTACACGTCGATGTTGTTGTGTCTGGCCGGCCTGTTTATGGTTTATCAGTTCCCAACCGATAACAAAGTGACCATTTTGCTGGTGCTGGCTGCACTGTATCAGGTTGGTCGTTGCGTGCTTGAGTTCACGCCGTGGAACGTATTCCCATTCATCCCAGATATTGATGAAATGATCACTCGCCAGCGTCGCGAAGGGTTATTTGCTGCCGTTATGACGTTCTCTCGTAAAACTACGGTGGCTATCGCGACTTTCGCCGTCGGCGTGATGTTGCAGGAGGGTGGTTTTGTGAAGGGCAGTCAGGTCCAGCCGGAAAGCGCGGTTAATACTATCGCCATGATGTTGTTTATCGGTACAGCGGGACTGCTGCTGATTGCACTGTGGCAGGCGTTAACCTTCCATCTCAACAAGCAGACTCATAAGATCTTTGTCGATGAAGTTGAGCGTTTGAAAGCGCATGGTTCGAAACAGGACGTGACGCCACAGGCCCGACATATCGTAGAAGATCTGACCGGTTACTCGTATGACGATTTGTGGAACGAGCCGCAGAACACCGAGAGTCAAACATCTCGCCCGATGCGGGCACACTAACGATAGCGCTGACAGCATAGGGAGATTTTTGCCTATGCTGTCACACAACTTAAAAATCATGTCATACCAATCGCCAATAAGTTAACGCAAATCAAAAACACCTCAAATGAACTCGTTAATCTAGTATGGCAATCAACGTTCTCTACAGTGAGTCAAAAAGATGCAGAATAAGCTATTAACCGCTAAGGCAACTCTCCCGACCTACGACCGCAGCAAGCTGGTGTCACGTATCGTACACTTGGGCTTTGGTGCGTTCCATCGCGCTCATCAGGCTGTTTATGCCGATATCCTTGCCGCAGAACATGGCAGCGATTGGGGATATACCGAAGTTAACCTGATTGGCGGTGAGCAGCAGATTGCCGACCTGAACCATCAGGACAATTTATACACCGTGGCAGAAATGTCGGCTGACGCCTGGACTGCTCGCGTTGTGGGTGTGGTCAAAGAAGCGCTGCACGCCCAGGTTGATGGGCTGGAAACCGTACTGGCGAAAATGTGCGAACCTCAGGTAGCGATTGTTTCTTTAACCATTACCGAAAAAGGCTATTGCCACTCTCCGGCCACTGGCCAACTGATGCTCGATCATCCATTTATTGCCGCTGATTTGCAAAATCCGCACCAGCCGAAATCTGCACCGGGTGTCGTGGTAGAAGCACTGGCGCGTCGTAAGGCGGCGGGGCTCCCGGCATTCAGCGTGATGTCCTGCGATAATATGCCGGAAAACGGCCATGTGATGCGTAACGTGGTGTGTGCTTACGCCCGTGCCGTGGATGCCGCTCTGGCTGACTGGATCGAGTCCCACGTCACGTTCCCGTCTACCATGGTTGACCGCATTGTGCCCGCCGTAACCCCAGAAACGCTGGATAAAATTGAACAGCTGACCGGCGTTCGCGATCCTGCAGGCGTGGCCTGTGAGCCGTTCCGCCAGTGGGTTATCGAAGATAACTTTGTAGCAGGGCGTCCGGCATGGGAAAAAGCGGGGGCAGAGCTGGTGAGCGACGTGATCCCGTTTGAAGAGATGAAACTGCGTATGCTGAACGGCAGTCACTCTTTCCTGGCGTATCTGGGCTATCTGGCGGGTTATCAGCATATCAACGACTGTATGGGCGATGAAAACTATCGCCGCGCTGCGCATGACCTGATGTTAAAAGAACAGGCACCAACGCTGAAAGTGCAGAACGTCGATCTGGCGCGCTACGCGGACTTACTGATTGCGCGGTATACCAACCCGGCTTTGCGTCACCGTAGCTGGCAGATCGCGATGGACGGTAGTCAGAAATTACCGCAGCGTATGCTCGATTCCGTGCGCTGGCATCTGGCGGATAGCAGTAGCTTCACGCTGTTAGCGTTAGGCGTTGCCGGTTGGATGCGCTACGTAGGCGGTGTGGATGAGCAGGGTAACGCAATTGAAGTTTGTGACCCGCTGCTGCCGGTGATTCAGGCGGCGGTTGCACAGAGCGAAGAGGGCGAATCCCGCGTGAAAGCGCTGCTGGCTATTGAGGCGATCTTCGGTAAGGACCTGCCGCTGAACGGTCAGTTTGTTGACCAGGTGATAAATGCGTATTTGTCTCTTCTCAGCAAAGGCGCGAAAGCGACTGTCGCGGCATACATCTAATCAGTAAAGCTATACTGCCAAGCGCCGTCATTTTATGGCGGCGCTTTTCCGCGTCTGAACTCCAGTTTTTTCCTGCGATATCCTGATTTCCCCCACAAATTTTATCTGCGCAATCTTATTTCCGGTCATTCTTTCATCTACGACATTTTTGTGATCTGTATTGCTGTTTCTTTCTAATTATACTTGTATGGTAGATATATGGAGCAAGATATGTACAGTATTAGGTGGTTATTTGTTCAGTGATATCCTAAGGGGCAACAGAGATGAGAAGTGTGGTTATCGAAAAACCAAACCAATTAACGCTTGAGGAACGACCGATTCCTTCTCCAGGAAAGAATGAAGTTCGAGTAAGAATAAAAAGCGCCAGTATTTGTGGTTCTGATATTCACATTTGGCATGGACATAATCCTTTTGCAAAATATCCGCGAGTGATTGGACATGAATTTTCTGGGGTTATTGATGCTGTAGGTGAGAATGTGTCGAAGGCTCGTCTTGGCGAGCGGGTTGCTGTGGATCCGGTGGTGAGTTGCGGATATTGCTATCCTTGCCTGACGGGCAAACCAAATGTCTGTACATCACTCTCGGTCATTGGCGTCCATCATGATGGCGGGTTCAGTGAATATGCCTGTGTCCCGCAATACAATGCAAAATTATTGCCGGAAAGCATTCCTGACAGCATTGCCAGCCTTGTTGAGCCTTTCACCATTGGCGCCAATATCTGCGGCAAAATGCAACCTACTGAACTTGATGTTGCGCTTATTTATGGCGCCGGGCCAATGGGACTTACCGCCATACAGGTATTACGCCATGTATATAATGTCAAAAAGATAATTGCTGTCGACCGTATTGATGAACGATTAACACTGGCGAAGGAAAATGGTGCTGACGTTGTTATCAATAATAAAGACATATCGTTAACTGAAACCCTGAATGATGTACCTACATTAATTATTGATGCTGCCTGCCATCCGTCAATCTTGAATGAAGCCATACAGATAGCGTCACCTGCGGCGCGGATTGGACTGTTGGGATTCTCAGATACACCCGCAACTCTCGTCCAAAAAGAGATTACCAGTAAAGAGTTGACTATTTTCACCTCCCGCCTTAACAGTAATAAATTTCCTGAAGTGATCGAATGGATTTCACAGGGGAAAGTATTCCCGGAAAAATTAATCACTCATCGTTTTTCTTTGGATAGCGTATTGTCCGCTATGGAGTTATTTGAACACGATGCCAGAACGTGCTGCAAAGTTGTATTAGATATTCAGTAGTCGAAATTAATATTTGTAATCTGATAAAACTGCGCCTTATCGCTCAGCGCAGTGGCCATGATTTTATTCTTGCTATATTAATTAGCCATTAAACTGGAGATTGATTCATGACAAAAATTTCATTTAATGAAATGAAGAATACTGTGAAACAAGCTTTTCTGAATGCGGGTCTTCATGAAAAACAAGCAGATATTTGCGCTCAAATTCATACGGAAACTAGCTGTGATGGGATTTTTTCTCATGGACTTAATCGCGTGGCGCGCTTTGTCGATTATGTGAATAAAGGTTGGGTTGATATTAACGCGGCTCCGGAACGCGTGAAATCACTGGCCTCTTTAGAAATATACGATGGCCATCGCGGCATTGGTATCACCAACGCGTTATTTGCTACGGAGCGAGCAGTTGAGCTCGCTAAACAATATGGTGTTGGTATCGTCGGGATGCGAAACACAACTCACTGGATGCGTGGCGGCACCTACGGTTGGAAGGCTGCACAACAAGGCTACGCAGCAGTCTGCTGGACTAACACCGAATCCTGTATGCCAGCCTGGGGAGCGAAGAATACTCGCCTTGGTAATAACCCGTTTGTGATGGCCGTTCCTCTGCATGAAGGCGCGATGGTTCTGGATATGGCGATGTCACAATATGCCTATGGCAAGCTGCAGGTAACTCGTCTTAAAGGAGAGAAACTGCCGTTCCCTGGCGGTTATGATAAAGAGGGTAACCTCACTGATGAGCCAGGGCCAATTGAAGAGTCCATGCGTATTCTGCCTACTGGATACTGGAAAGGCTCGGGTATGGCGATCCTGCTCGATGCGATGGCGGCATTTTTAACCGCCGGTTCACCAACGAATGAGATTGATAAGATCCAGCAAGGTAGTTGTACCGGGGCAAGCCAGGTGTTTATGGTCTTTGACCCGGAACATTTTGGTGGCGCTGAGTTTAGTGAAAATATGGCCCAAAGTGTCGCTGAATATGTGAAAACATCTGCGCCAGCGGAAGGCATTAAAGAGGTTTACTATCCTGGGGAAATGGAGATGAAAAACCGTGCTAACTTTATGAATAGCGGCATCCCGGTCGATGATGGTGTCTGGACAGAAGTCGTACAACTTGCGGAGCGCAGGGTGTTATGATTAGTGGAAATATTCAGCAACTCCCGCAGGCGGTGAAAGAATTGCCGGCAGAGATTTATACTGTCCTGGAAAATATTGCCGGTTTTGATTGGCGACAACATCAGGATGGCCAACTCGAAATAGATGGTATTGTCTACAAAACGTTTACAGCTGATACCGTAACTGCAGAAAACCGTCGACCGGAAACGCATAAAAAGTTCATTGATGTACAGTACGTGATTACCGGCAATGAGTGGATAGAGTTTGCCGTGCGAGGAGGCTCCGTGCCTCAGGAGGTAAACCCGCTACAGGATAATTATTTCTATCAGCGGGAATCTTTAAGCTTAAACGATATGTTGCTGAGGGCTGGAGACTACGTGATCTTTTTCCCCTGGGATATCCATGCGCCGTTGTGCCATAAGCAAGATCCTCAGCGCGTAAGAAAAATGGTGGTAAAAGTCCCCCTCGAGACGTTGTAATCAATTAGGTAGCGAACCAACGCCTCCCATTAGTGGAGGCGTTTTATTTTTTCTGATATTCCATGACAACACTTCTTTGAGTTCCTTTAAGTTAGTTGAAATAACAGACGTTTATTTTCACGTTTGTCTCATCATTATGAACAAAAAATGCTATATCCAGCAGAATAACTGTGGCATGGTTATAGCAGGAGATTAATGGACTATCTGTAATAAGGAGCTCGGGCTATGTACAAAAAAATTCTCATGCCTGTAGATGTATTTGAAATGGATTTAAGTGATAAAGCCATCCGCCATGCCGTTTACTTGGCCGGTGAAACGGGTGAAATTACCTTATTTAATGTTTTGCCTAACAGTAATCGCTCGATTTTACGCGGTTTTGCTTCAGATATTAAAAAGTTTGAAGACTATATGTTGGCAGAATCAACAAAGAAAATGGTGAGTCTCCAGCGTTTATTTGACATGCCTGCGGAGCGACTGCATACCGAAGTTCGTTTTGGGAATATACGCGACGAGATCCTCGCAAAGGGTAAAAGTGGTGAATATGACGTGATTGTCATTGGTTCACGTCAGCGGGGGATGAGTACCCATTTGCTGGGGTCAAACGCTGAATCTATCCTGCGCTACGCCAATATCCCAACAATGGTGGTTCGCTAATAAAAAAGGCCTTCATGATGAAGGCCTTTTTTCTATTCCTCGCTAAACCAGTCACGATTTTCCTGACGGATAAGCAATACCGACTCGCTAATTTCCTGTAGATGCAGCGTCATCGCTTTATCCACGGCGTCGACATCACGTTTCTCCAATGCTGAGAATATTTCGTGATGCTGCTTTAGCAGCATTTCTGGGGATGATACATGATCAAGACTCATGTAACGGACCCGGTCAATGGCGGCTTTAATATTTTCAATAGTGTCCCAGGCCAGTTGGCAATCGGCAATGCTGGAAAGCAACTGATGGAATTCATCATCAAGCTGAAAAAAGTCATTGAGCTGCTGGCGGTCAATGGCAATACGCTGCTGATGTAAATTTTGCTCAAGCAGATAGCTTTGTGCATCAGTGATCATCGTTGCCGCCCGACGAGCCACGGCGCATTCAATCGCCTGGCGTACGAAGCAGCCGTTACGCACCTGCGAGAGGGATATTTTATTTACGTAGCTACCGCGCTGCGGGCGAATTTGAATCAGGCCATTTTCGGCAAGCTTAATAAATGCTTCGCGTACCGGCTGACGAGAGACGTCAAACCGCAAAGAGACCTCTTTTTCGGACAGCGGGGTACCTGGCGCAATAAGGCAATGCACAATATCGCGACGCAGAATGCGATAAATCTGTTGGTTGACGGGCTGTGTAGGGTTCAGTTGGGTTTCGGCGGCCATTGAATCGTTCTTATCAGCTGATTAAGCTGCTATTTTACGCTTTTTTTGCTTTGTAGCCCAGCCCGACCGACGGTCGAGCCGGGAATTAATGCTAAGCCTGGCGATGGACGCTAAGGCCTGCATAGGTTTGGCTTACCGGCATCATTTCGACGGTATTGATATTGACGTGTTTTGGCAGCGTTGCGACCCACCAAACGGCCTCTGTCACGTCTTCCGGCGTCAGCGCGTTGGTGTTTTCGTAGGTTTTGCCAGCTTTCGCATCGTCGCCTTTAAAGCGCACATTCGAAAACTCGGTGCCACCCACAAGACCCGGCTCAACGTCAGTCACGCGGACGGCGGTGCCATGCAGGTCGGTACGCAGATTAAGGCTGAACTGACGAACAAACGCCTTGGTGGCGCCGTAAACATTGCCGCCGGCGTAAGGCCAGCTTCCGGCGGTGGAGCCGATGTTGATAATATGTCCGCGGTTACGCTCGACCATTCCCGGCAGAACGGCACGCGTCATATACACCAGGCCCTTGTTGTTGGTATCAATCATATCTTCCCAATCTTCAACGCTGGCTTTGTGCGCCGGCTCCAGACCCAGCGCCAGGCCGGCGTTGTTGACCAGAATGTCGATTTCCTGCCACTGCGCAGGAAGATTGGCGATTGTCTCTTCAATGGCCGCGCGGTTTCGCACATCAAGCTGTACGGTCAGTACGCTATCACCCAGCTCATCTTGCAGCGCTTTCAAACGTTCGCTACGACGGCCAGTGGCAATCACTTTATGCCCGTTGGCAATAAAACGACGCGTAATGCTTTCGCCAAAACCCGCCGTTGCCCCGGTTACCAGTACGATCATCTTTCTGTTCCTTCAACGCGTTAGTGTGTCATCACGATAGCACGCTATCTTTATCTGGGGAAAGATACCGCGACAGCCTGAGAAATCATTGCGGTCTATCAATAGCTTGCTACTCTAGAGCAAAGTCTTAATCAGGAGCACACGATGTCGGCCATGAATCCATTTTTTGCTAGCAGTACGCTGCCTTACCAGGCACCGCCGTTTAATGAAATCAACGATAGCCACTATCGACCGGCTTTTGATGAAGGCTTAAAGCGCAAACGACAGGAGATTGCCGATATTGCGCACAACCCCGCTGCGCCTGACTTTGACAACACGTTTGTGGCACTGGAAAAAAGTGGAGAGCTGCTGTCCCGCGTCAACGCCGTTTTCTTTGCAATGGCGGCCTCACACAGCAATGATGAGATCCAGCGGCTGGACGAACAGTTCTCGGCGGAACTGGCTGATTTAGCGAATGATATTTATCTCAATGATGCGCTATTCCAGCGGATCGATCATGTGTGGCAGCAGCGCCATCAATTGGGTCTTGATGCAGAATCCCTGCGTCTGGTCGAGGTGATTTACCAACGATTTATTCTGGCGGGTGCTACGCTGGCGGAGGCGCAAAAAGCCGAGCTAAAAGCCTTAAATACCGAAGCCGCGACCTTAAGCAGCCAATTCCATCAGCGTCTTCTCGGTGCCGCGAAATCGGGTGGACTGATCGTTGAAAGCGCCGCAGAGCTGGCCGGTCTTAGCGATGATGAGATCGCCACGGCTGCAGCGGCCGCTGCTGAGCGGGGGCTTACGGATCGTTGGTTGATCCCTCTGGTTAACACCACTCAACAGCCTGCGCTGGCGGCGCTTCGTCGTCGCGAGACGCGCGAAAAACTGTTTAAAGCCGGTTGGCAGCGTAACCAGCAGGGGGATGACAACGATACCCGCGAACGTTTGCTGCGGCTGGTGGCCATTCGCGCGAAGCAGGCAGCACTCATGGGCTATGCCGATTACGCGAGCTGGAGCATGGCCGATCAGATGGCGAAAACGCCCACCGCCGCCTTTGATTTTATGCGTAAAATCACCCCTGCGGCGCGAGCTCGTGCGGAGAGCGAGCTGGCTGATATTCAGGCGCTTGTCGATAAAGGTGAGTCGACCTTTAGCGCCCAGGCCTGGGATTGGCTGTTTTATTCAGAACAGGTGCGGCGCGAAAAATATGCGATTGATGAAGCGCAAATTAAACCCTGGTTTGCCCTCGAAAATGTGCTGACCAAAGGCGTATTCTGGGCGGCGAGCCAGCTTTTTGGCATTCGCTTTGTAGAACGTTTCGATCTGCCGGTGTACCACCCGGATGTCCGCGTTTGGGAAATTTTCGATGCCGACGGTGAAGGAATGGCGCTGTTTTACGGTGATTTCTTCGCGCGGGAAAGTAAAAGCGGTGGCGCGTGGATGGATAACTTTGTGCCGCAGTCGACATTGCTGGGGACGCGCCCGGTGATCTACAACGTATGCAACTATGCAAAACCTGCCGCAGGGAAAAGCGCATTGATCTCCTGGGATGACGTCATCACCTTGTTCCATGAGTTTGGTCACGCGCTACACGGGCTTTTCGCCAATCAGCGCTATGTCACGCTTTCCGGCACCAACACCCCGCGCGATTTTGTGGAATTCCCTTCGCAAATCAATGAGCACTGGGCTAGTCATCCCGAGGTGTTTGCGCACTACGCGCGTCATTATGAAACCGGCGAACCGATGCCTGAATCATTGCGCGATAGCCTGTTCCGGGCATCCCACTTCAACAAAGGGTATGACATGACCGAACTGTTGAGTGCGGCGCTGCTGGATATGAACTGGCACAGCGTGACGGTGAAAGAAATACCGCATAATGTGGAACAGTTTGAAGCGCAGACGTTACGTCGGGAAAATATTGACCTTGCTGCCGTTCCGCCGCGCTATCGCAGCAGCTATTTTTCACATATTTTCGGAGGTGGCTATGCTGCGGGCTATTACGCTTATTTGTGGACGCAGATGCTGGCGGATGATGGTTACCAGTGGTTTGTTGAACGCGGTGGCTTAAATCGTGAAAACGGCCAGCGTTTCCGTGAAGCTATTTTGTCTCGCGGTAATAGCAGTTGCCTTGAACAGCTTTATCACGACTGGCGTGGACACGATCCGTTAATTGCGCCGATGTTAAAAAACCGCGGCTTAAGCGATTAACGCTTTCTATTCTCAACACTCCCGGCCGAACGCGTTGAGGTCGGGAAATAGAAAAAAAACCCGCACACAGGGCTGGCGGGTTAAGTAGAACAATAAAATAGAGCATTCATGCTGTCTTCCCTGGAGTGAAGACAACAGCGTCAGTTTACGTAATGTTAACAGTTACGCAACCTGACATTTTCGGTAGGGGACAATAGCAAATTTGCGTGGCTGGCGCTGGCGCACGCACTCTTTACAAATGCGTTCAGTTATTGAAGAAACTCGGCATTTGTCTTGCTATTATTGATTCGTAACTTGTTGAGTTAATGGATTTAATATCGACACTCTGCCCGGAGGCAATAATGAATAAATTACAGCGTAAAGCGCGTTGCGAAACTATCTGGTCTACTCGTCCCGAGCATCAGGATTTACAGGAGTCGCGCTCCGGCAGATTGTGGGCAGGGCGTAAGGCCAACTGCCAGAGCAAAAAAGCGTGGAAGAATCCGGGCTTAATGAATGTGCTCGCCGTTTAACATTAGTTGAATATTGCGGTGATAGAGTAACTGCCAGTACCAGTTATCCATTCCAGGAGGGAGGGTAGCTGTAGAATGAAAATCTATCCATGCAAGCATTTATACCGCCAGTATTACTGGCGGTTTTTTTTTGCCCGTTAATCATTCCATTTTCCGCTCAAATAGGCTGTCAGAAAACCGGAAAACAGAATAAGACCGAGCGCAATAACAAATATTTGCATATTATCCGGCATAATGACCTCCGCTTTAACGATCGATGATACACATCCTCTAGCGTACTCATTTAAACGTAGACTAACGGCCTGGTTTGTTAAATTAATTATTTGTTGCAGTAAACTTTTTACGGTAGGCCAGCGGGCTTATTGCTAAATGTTGCTGAAAACGCAGCCGCAGATTCCGGGCATTACCGAATCCGCTGATCTCTGCGACCTTTTCCATACTGTCACGGCCGGTGGCCAGGTGATGTTGCGCCAGCTGTAGCCGCGCTTCAAGCAGCCAGCGGGCAGGGGTGTGACCGGTGGCATCCTGAAAACGCCGTAGAAAGGTGCGTTCACTCATTCCCACCCGTTCGGCAAGCGAGCGTACGCTGTGACTCTCAGCCAGATGCTGATGGAGGAAATCGTACAGCATTCCAAGGCGTTGGCTTTCCCGGGAGCGCGCGACGGGTTGTTCAATCTGCTGCTTCTGCGTGCCATCACGATGCGGTTGAATAACCAAACGCCGGGCTACTTGATTGGCGATTTCCAGCCCATAGTCCAGCCGTACCACATGCAGACACAAATCGATTCCTGCCGCGCTACCTGCGGATGTAAAGACATTATCTTCCGCCATATAGAGCACATCCTCTACGACCTGGATCTGCGGGAAACGCTGCTGCAGCTCTTCGGTGTAGCGCCAGTGGGTGGTCGCCTGTTTCCCACTCAGAAGCCCGGCGGCCGCGAGGACAAACACACCTGAGCAGATTGATAGCATCCGGCAACCGCGTTGATTTGCTCGCTGCAACGCCTGACAAAGCGCGTTCGGTACCGGGCTGTCGATGCCGCGCCAGCCGGGAACGATAATCGTGTCGGCGTGCTCCAGCAAACTGAGGTTACCATCGGCCATCACCCGCACGCCGCCGGTGGCGTGTAGCTCACCTTCATCAACTGCAGCCACGGCAAAGCGATACCAGTGTTCCCCCATTTCTGGTCGCGGCAGGCCAAAGATCTCGACCGCCACGCCAAATTCAAAGGTACATAAGCCGTCGTACGCCAGCACGACCACCTGAGAGGCTAACTTTGTCATTTTATGGCTGTTTTCTGTCATTTCTGCGGGCAGTCCTCGTGCATACGGTCTGTATATACTCAAGCGGTTGTTACCATAGAGTTAACATATAACGGGAGAATAAACGATGAGTTATGTAACTGAGCACCCCGCCGCGCCATCGGAACAGGCTGTTGCACACTTTCGCCAACGGCTGGCGCTGGAGACCGATTGTGCTGATGTTCATGCGGCAATGCGGCAGTCTGATATCGATTTTGTGCTGCTTCACGTCGTCGGCAGCCCGGAAGCCTTTGCCCAGCGTCATATCCCTGGCGCTATACACCTCCGCCACGCGGCTATTACCCGCGAAAAAATGCAGGCGTGGCCAGAGAACACGCTGTTTGTGGTCTATTGCGCCGGACCGCACTGTAACGGTGCCGACCGCGCAGCGCTGAAGCTGGCGCAATTGGGACGACCGGTAAAATTAATGATTGGCGGCATGACGGGCTGGCAGGATGAAGGTTTTGCCTTTAATACGGGAACATGAATCTTTTTCACGGGTGATGAAATTTTCTCGTTTGCCAGCGAAGGTCACGGATGACAGTATTTGGACATATAGCCATCCAGAAGGCTAAATAATTCAAATAATACATTATCACCCAGGGCAACCAGTTTGTCCGGGTGAATAAGGAGAATCGCATGCCACATCAACACGCTCCCTATCGCGCCGATATCGTCGGCAGTTTTTTACGCCCGCTGGCCATTAAGCAAGCGCGTCAGCAGTTTGCCGACGGTGAAATCAACGCGCAGCAGCTGCGTACCGTTGAGGATGCGGAGATCCGCCGCGTCGTACAACATCAGTGTGATTGTGGTTTGCATGTGGTCACCGACGGTGAGTTCCGTCGCGCCTGGTGGCATTTCGACTTCTTTGACGGCCTACAGGGGGTTGAGCGTTACGACGCCGACAAAGGCATCCAGTTCAACGGTGTACAAACCCGTGCGCATGGTATTCGCGTGACCGGAAAGCTGGGATTCGGTGAACATCCAATGCTGGAAGATTTCCGCTTTCTGAAAAGCATTAGCGGCGATGCAACCCCAAAAATGACCATTCCAAGCCCTAGCGTGCTGCACTTCCGCGGCGGGCGTAAAGATATTGATGCGACGGTCTATCCGGATCTGGCTGATTACTTCAACGATTTGGCCGATACCTGGCGTGATGCGATTCGCGCTTTCTATGATGCGGGCTGCCGTTATCTGCAGCTGGATGACACCGTGTGGGCCTATTTGTGCTCCGATGAGCAGCGCCGTCAGGTTCGTGAACGCGGCGATGACCCGGATCAGCTGGCGGCCATCTATGCTGATGTGCTGAACCGCGCGCTGGAGGGGAAACCTGACGATCTGATTATTGGTCTGCACGTTTGCCGTGGCAACTTCCGTTCTACGTGGATCTCTGAAGGGGGTTATGAGCCAGTGGCTGAAATCCTGTTCGGCCGGGTGAAAGTGGATGCCTTCTTCCTGGAATATGATAATGACCGTTCCGGCGACTTTGCGCCGCTACGCTTTGTGCCGAAAGGTGAACAGAAAGTGGTATTGGGGCTGATCACAACGAAGAACGGCGAGCTGGAAAATGCACAAGGAGTGAAAGCGCGTCTTGATGAGGCGGCAAACTTTGTCGCTCGGGATCAAATTTGCCTCAGCCCGCAGTGCGGCTTTGCTTCGACAGAAGAAGGGAATAGCCTCACCGAGCAGCAGCAGTGGGAGAAGGTTCGCCTGGTGACGGGGATTGCCGCCGAGGTTTGGGCATAAGATAACGGTTCAATCATGTTGCGCCATCCGATGATCGGGAACGATTGTCGGATGGCGTTTTGCTGCTCGCGGGGTTAGATGGCGTTCAGCTCCGGGCGCCAGGCGCTGGCTTTTATTCCGCGGAAGATCAGCGCCCATGCGAGGATGATCGCAATCATCATTATCGGGAACAGGGTCAGCGGTGGGAAGTGGGTAAGGATCTGCCCGGTCAGCAATGGGTTGAATGCGGCCCCTAGCCAGCCCAACGCCTGGGCGGAGAAGTAGCTGGCTTTCATACCCGGTGGTGCGATGTTATCGATCAGCATGTATTCACCTGGAGCATAAATTATCTCGCCAATAGTGAAAACGGCCGCCGCCAGCCCCCAATACACCAGGTTGTTGCCTGACATCATAAAGCCAGCCAGCCCCAGTACGTAGCAGACGGTCCCAAAGGTCATTAACGGGCGCAGGTTATTCGCCGTTAATTTGCGCCCAATGGCGTACTGCAATGTAACCACCACTGCGGCGTTGACCGGCAGAATCACCGCCACCACTTTTTCGGCAAACGTACTGTCACCGATGGTCAGGACGTACTGGGACAAGCAGGAAGCGAACGAGCCGCCAACAAAGGAGGCCAGCAGGCCGGAAAGGGTAAACCACAGTAGCGCCCGGTCATGCAGCAGTACGGAAGGCGACCAGGCGACCGGCTTTTCCGTCATCTCACCGGGAGTGACGCGCTCAACGTAGCGTTGAATAAACAGCAGAGGGAAAGCGGCACAAATCGCCGCCAGCCAGAATGGCAGGTTAATGCTGTGCATTACCAATAGCGTGCCAATCGGCGGGCCGATGGTCCAGCCGATGTTCAAAAATGAGTAGTTAAGTGAGAATACGCGCGTTTTGGTACTGGCGGCCAGGGTATCGGAAAAATAGGCCTTCAGTACGGTTGAGAAGACCGAATAGGAACAGTTTATGAGTGCGAAAAAGAACACCACCAAAGGAATACTATTCACCAACGGAATGGCGACAAAGCCGGCGATGAAAAACATCACGGCGATCAGCATATAGCGCTTTTTATCAAATTTATCGGCCAGAATGCCGAAGCCAAGGCTGAAGACTACGCCGACCACCAGCGCGATGGACATCGCATAGCCGATGGTATCTACCGTCATGGCATATTGCCGGGTGAGGTAGATGGTCATGAATGGGAGTGTGGCACCGCGCCCGATGGTTAACAGCAATGACGATGCCAGCAGCGCAATCGTGGATCGTCTGGTGGTTGGTTTCATTTTCTTGCCCAAATGGTGTTGTGGTATTGGTTTTGTTATCTCTTTCACAAATATCACGCCATAAGAAGCTTGTATAGCGGAGGAGGTGTCGGGAAGTGCGATTTCATCCCGCCAAAAATAATGATCTATTACTGGGGCAAATTTTTCGTTACTTTGATTGTGTTTACATAAATTTAATAAACGTTGAGGCGAGTATGACGCGTAAAGATGGGCTACTGGCGCTGCTGGTGGTGGTGATATGGGGGCTGAACTTTGTGGTGATCAAAGTCGGGCTACACGGCATGCCGCCGCTGCTGCTGGCTGGCTTACGCTTTTTGTTTGTGGCTTTTCCCGCACTTTTCTTCGTTCCGCGTCCTCGCGTGCCGCTGTCGTTGCTGCTGGGCTATGCGCTGACCATCAGCTTTGGTCAGTTTGCCTTCCTGTTCTGCGCCATTAATTTCGGCATGCCGGCGGGCCTTGCATCACTGGTCTTACAGGCCCAGGCTTTCTTTACCATCATTCTCGGCGCCTTTGTCTTTGGTGAACGGCTACAGCGCAAACAGCTGGTGGGGATCTCGCTGGCGGTTTTCGGCGTACTGGTACTGATAGAAACGAGCATGAGCGGGCAAAACGTCAAGCTGCTGGGCTTTATGCTGACGCTGGGTGCGGCGCTGTGCTGGGCATGCGGCAATATCTTCAACAAAAAAATCATGCTGCATCCTTCTCAAACCGGCGTGATGTCGCTGGTGGTGTGGAGTGCGCTGATCCCCATTATTCCTTTCCTGCTCAGTTCGTGGATCTTCGAAGGGCCGGACCTGATGGCCGAGAGCTTGATCCATATCGATATGACAACGGTTCTGTCGCTGGCCTACCTTTCATTTATGGCCAGTATTGTCGGTTACGGAATTTGGGGTTCTTTGCTGGGGCGCTATGAAACCTGGCGAGTGGCACCGTTATCGCTGTTGGTTCCGGTCGTTGGGCTGGCGAGCGCGGCGCTGCTGTTGGGGGAAACGCTATCGTTGATGCAGCTTGCGGGGGCGGTGTTGATTATGGCAGGACTGTTGATTAACGTCTTTGGCTTTCGTTTGCCGGGGTTGCGTCGTGCGGTGAAGGGATAAAAAAAGCCCCGCGCTGGCGGGGCAATTGCGTTTAGCGATGATTATCGTTGTAGTACGGCACGCCCAGCTCGTCCGATTTGTCGCTACCGGCGGCCATATGATTAAAATCAAACGGTGACTGGTTGCTGGCAGATGGCATCAGCATAGTGTGATGGGCGTTATTTTGTGCCGGGAGTTGTTGCTCCGCATAGCTTGGGCTTGCAGCCACCGCCAGTAGGGCGAAGGCAACGGAAGCGAACAGTTTCATTATTTCCTCAATACGTCTTTTGGCAGGCGATTAACAAACACAGTGATCAATGGGATGGAGGTAGCGAGACTCTCCGTGCATATTGGTGACGCGATACTTGTGCGGTGGCACATCGAAATAGTTCTTAAACGTTCGCGTCAGCGTCTGCTGCGATTCAAAACCGTAACGCTCCGCCAGATAGAGGATCGGCTCGTTACTTTCTTTTAATTTCTGGGCAATTTCCGTCAGCTTACGGGTGCGGATGTATTGACCTAGTGAATGACCGGTCTCTTTTTTGAACATCCGCTGCAGGTGCCACTTGGAGTAACCGGAACGCTCGGACACTTTCTCAAGCGACAACGGGGATTCCAGGTTATCTTCGATCCAGCCCAAAATGCTATGAATAGTAATAGCGTCGGTGTTGCGTCTGGACATCGTCTTACCTCTTCTTCTGTTTACGGCAATATTTTTTTAAGTAGAAGCTCAAGCGTTGCCACTTCATTTGCCGTTAAGTTTTTTGTTAATTCCTGGTGCAGGTTTTGCCCAACGAGCTGATGACATTGCTCACAGATTGCCGCGCCTTCAGGCGTTAGCTGAATCAATACCCCTCGCTTATCGTTTGGATTGGGTAACCGGGCTATCCAGCCCCGACACAACAAACGATCCAGCATGCGGGTGAGTGCGCCTAAATCCACCGAAAGGGTCTTTTTCAATTCCACTGGGGTGATGCTGCCCTGGCAGCGAATGGAGCACAAAACCCGGAACTGCGAGGCGGTAATGTCTTCTGGCGATAAATGCTCGTTGAGTAAGCGATCTTTTTTCTGGTTAACCATGTGAATCAAATGCCCAAGTGGAATCATTTCATTGAAGAGATTGCTTGTGCTGTTCACTTTGGTTGCCCTGGCAAGTACTTTAGTTGCGGAGGATATTATTTCCCATGCAACCATAAGTCAACTGAATGAATGGCGGGATGCCACGAATTGCTAAAACGGTTCAGATGGCGGTAAATAGGATATCCTGTAGTTAACCGTGTCAGAGCAAAAGCTGCTGCACTGAACGGTCAACGCCCGGCGCTCAGCGCGTTTTTTTTCGTAAAACAGACAGGATTTTTGGATATCTATGAAGGAACTCTTTCAGGCAATTGGGCTTGGGCTGGTGGTGCTGCTGCCGCTGGCGAACCCGCTCACCACCGTCGCGCTGTTCCTCGGCCTTTCGGGAAATATGAACAGTGCAGAACGTAATCGTCAGTCGATGATGGCGTCGGTGTACGTGTTCGCCATTATGATGGTGGCCTATTACGCCGGTCAGGTTGTGATGAATACATTCGGTATATCTATACCTGGTCTGCGTATTGCCGGGGGGCTGATTGTTGCCTTTATCGGCTTCCGCATGCTGTTCCCGCAGCAAAAGGCCCATGAATCGCTGGAAGCGCAAAGCAAATCGGAAGAGTTAAAGGAAGAGCCGACCGCCAATATCGCCTTTGTTCCGCTGGCGATGCCGAGTACGGCGGGGCCTGGGACCATTGCGATGATCATCAGCTCGGCGTCAACGGTAAAGCACGGTGCCGATTTTCCCGACTGGGTCATTATGGTCGCTCCGCCCATTATTTTTGCGCTCGTGGGGATTATTCTGTGGGGCTGTTTACGCAGTTCTGGCGCGATTATGCGCTTGGTCGGTAAAGGTGGGATTGAAGCGATTTCTCGCCTGATGGGCTTCCTGCTGGTGTGTATGGGCGTACAGTTTATTATTAACGGGGTACTGGAAATTATCTCTACCTATCACGCCTGATGTATATGCGGGGCCGCATTGTCTGCGGCCCCGCATATGTTTAGTGTTGATGGGCCTGCTCTTCCAACGATGTCGCTGGCCAGCGACGGAAAATCACCACCGACCAGATAAAGGCCGCCAGCGCCGGAACCGCGCCAACGTAGCCGATGACTGACATTGAGAAATGGGTGCTTATCTGACTGCCCAGCAGCGCGCCAGCACCGATGCCGATATTAAAGATCCCGGAAAATAATGACATCGCCACATCGGTCGCATCCGGCGCCAGCGCCAGAACTTTAACCTGCATACCCAGACCAATCACCATAATTGCGATTCCCCAGAAGACGCTCAGCACCGCAAGGTGGCTGGCATCCTGGGATGCGGGCATCAAGAGCAGTAAACATGCCAACAGTAGGCCGATGGCGCTGCTGACCAATCCTGACGCGTGCTTGTTACCGAGCTTACCGAACACCACACTGCCAATAATCCCCGCACCGCCAAGCACCAGCAGCAGAATGGTTGCGAAGTTGCCGCTGAGTCCCGCCACGGTTTGTACGAACGGCTCAATATAGCTGTAAGCGGTGTAATGCGCGGTCACGACGACCACGGTGAGCAGATAGATGCTGACCAGCGCTGGACGTCGGAACAATATTGGCAAGCTTTTCAAGGAACCGGAATGTTCGCTCGGCAGACGAGGAAGCAATTTTACCAGTGCCAGCAGGGTGATCAGCGCGCCTACGCCGATGGCAAAGAAGGTGGTTCGCCAGCCGAAGTATTGGCCGACGATACGGCCAATCGGTATGCCAAACACCATCGCCAGTGCGGTACCGGTGGCAATCAGGCTCAGCGCCTGAGCGCGTTTCCCGGCGGGAGCCATACGGATCGCCAGCGACGCGGTGATTGACCAGAACACCGCATGGGCGAAGGCAATGCCGATACGGCTGGCCACCAGCACGGTAAAGTTCCACGCGAGGAATGACAGCACATGGCTGGCAATGAACACAATAAACAGCCCAATTAGCAGTTTGCGCCGTTCCATCTGGCTGGTCAGCAGCATAAACGGTAGCGACATCAGCGCAACCACCCAGGCGTAAATGGTCAGCATGATCCCCACTTCTGCGGTTTGCATACCGAAGCTGCCGGCAATGTCAGAGAGCAGGCCAACGGGAACAAATTCGGTGGTGTTGAAGATAAAAGCGGCAATGGCCAGCGTGACCACCCGAAGCCACGCGATCCGACGAGAGACCGTGTTAGTTGTCATATAAATGCACCGGGAGCGTTAAAGAAATGGGGAGATGGTCGATCTTAAAGCGATTGTTGCGCTGAATACAAACATTTTGTGAGATATATCTCATTTTTATCTGTGTGTGACAGTGTCACGTTATTTTGAGTTCAACAGGCTTGTCGATGTGAATAATTCGTGTCAGTTTGCTGTAACAAGAGTGGGCAATGCGGGGAGTAATATGCACGAAATTGATTTTTATCTGGTTGATGCATTTAGCCAACAGGCCTTTGGCGGCAATGCGGCGGCGGTCTGTATCCTGGACGACTGGCTGCCGGATGAGACCATGCAGAAAATGGCGCAGCAGCACAACCAATCGGAAACGGCCTTTATCGTCAAACAGCAAAGTGGGTTTGCTCTGCGTTGGTTTACGTCGCGTATTGAAGTGAATCTTTGCGGCCATGCGACGCTTGCCGCCGCGCATGTGATTTTCAACCATCTGCATTATCCCGACGAGCGCCTCCATTTTGACACGCTCTCCGGGCGTTTGACCGTCTCACGTAGCGGTGACTGGCTGACGCTCGACTTCCCGGCCTGCCCAACGAGCGAACAAACGCCGCCCGCAGAGATGCTACGCGCTCTGGGCATCAGCGGTTATTGTCAGGCACGCAAAGGACGTGCCTGGGTTATCGAACTGGACAATCGAGAGCAGGTTGCCGCCCTGGCTCCGGATATCACGGCGATGACGCCGGTTGAACATAAAGTCTCGGTGACGGCCGCGGGCGACGGGGAATATGATTTTGTGAGTCGTTTCTTTTCACCGGGGGAAGCGGTATGGGAAGATCCGGTCACCGGGTCGGCGCATACCATGCTGATCCCCTATTGGGGAGAGAAGCTGGGTAAGACACAAATGCTGGCGCGTCAGATTTCAGCGCGCGGGGGCGATATCCGCTGCGAATGGGCGGGAGAGCGGGTGTTGATGAGCGGTACGGCGAGAACCTACCTGCAGGGGAAAGTACAACTCGATTAACGCAACGGCGGCTACGTTGACCCGTTAATCAGGAGAAACGTAGCCGTGGGACTCTTTTCTATGGCAACAGCGCGATGTTGGCTTTGATTACCTCAACTGAGTGGCGGAATTTCTCCTGCTCATCGGGCGCCAGCTGTAATTCAATCACCTGTTGAATGCCATTCTGCGCCAGCACGGCGGGGACCCCAATGGCCACGCCGCTTACGCCGTATTCACCGTCAAGAATGCAGGAGATGGCCAGCGCACGATGGCTGCCGGTGAACACATTGCGACAAATCTCCGCAATCGTTCCTGCGATACCGTATTCGGTACAACCTTTACCGGCATAGATCTCAAAACCGAGTTTGCGCACGCTTTCGGCCATCGCCTGTCGATCTAGCGTTTTGCCAGTCCGACGCTGGTAAACCTGTTCAATGGGTGAGCCGTAAACCGAGGAGTGTGACCAGACCGGGAACTGCGTGTCGCCGTGCTCGCCAAGAATAAAGGCATCGATACTTTGCGCGCCAATATCCAAATCCTGAGCCAGCTTGCGACGCAAACGCGTGGTATCAAGCCATACCCCGGTTCCGATCACCTGATTGCGCGGCAGGCCTGATAGCTGCCAGACTTGCCAGGTAATGATATCGCACGGGTTAGTGGCAATCAGGAAAATGCCGTTAAAACCGCCGGCCATCATTTGCGGCACAATGCTGTGCACGATACGGGCTGTGCCATGTAATTCATCAAGGCGCGTCTGGCCGGGCTTTAGCGCGCCGCCGGAGACGGTAATGACCGCGATATCGACATCAGCGCAATCGCTGGCGTCGCGACAGGAGATGGTCATCATGCCGGGCATATAGGCCGCGGCATCGCTCAGATCCTGGGCGTGTGCCTGCGCGCGGGGCTGATTGAGGTCGACCAGGATTAACTCTTCACAAATATTCTGATTCAGCAGCGCATAGGCGGCCGATGCGCCGACGTTACCGGCGCCGATGATCATGACCTTACGGGCTTTGGTATTCATGGGAATTCCATTAAATGGATAAACAACAGGGAATAAAGCTACTCGTTAACAAGCGGTTAGCGCAAGAGTCTGCTGCAATTATAAGTTAACGATCTGAGTTGACGTGCGGGCGAATGGTAGAGTGAAGAAACAACATAACACCGGAGCCGCCTATGTACACTATCGCCATGACGACACCCGCTGACGCGGGAATTCATTCCCTTATTGCTGCGCTTGACCGCTACCAAATGGCGCTTTATCCGCAGGAGAGTAATCATCTGGTCGATTTGTCGCAGCTGCCGCAGGATCAACTGGTGCTGTTGGCCATTCGTCACGGTGAACAGGCGGTTGGCTGCGGCGCGATAGTGGTGGGTGATGATGGGCGCGCGGAAATGAAACGCGTGTATATCGACGATACGCACCGTGGGCAGCAGTTGGGTGAAAAATTGTTGGCTGAACTTGAGGCGGCAGCGTGGCAACGAGGTTGCCATACGCTGCAATTAGAAACGGGAATTCATCAACCCGCGGCCATTCGGCTTTATGAACGCTGCGGTTATGCCGTGTGCGAAGCATTTGCCCCGTACCTGCCCGATCCGCTGAGCGTCTTTATGACGAAGGCGTTGACTCATTCAGTAACGCAATAAACGCTTCCAGCTGACGGCTCATGGCACCGCGTCGCCATACCAGCCAGGTCGTCAGCCAGCGCCATTTCTCCGCCAGCGGCCAGGCAGACACCTGGTGATGGCCGGGCATACTTTCTAGCATACTGCGGGGAATTAGCGCCAATCCCGCACCGGCAATGACGCAGGCCAGCATGCCATGGTAGGACTCCATTTCATGAATACGCCCAGGCGTGGCTTTATCCGCATGAAACCAGCTCTCGAAATGACGGCGATAGGAGCAGTTGGCGCGAAACGCATAGATGCTTACGCCGTTCACCTCACTGGCGCGAGTAATCGGCGGATGGCCTTGGGGGGCAACCAGCATCATCTCTTCTTGATAAACCGGCATGCCATCAAGACCCGGATGGATTATCGGACCATCGATAAATGCTGCGCCCAATGTCCCTTCGAGTACGCCATCGGTCATGGTGCCGGAAGGGCCGGTTGCCAGATCAAATTGAATACGTGGGTAAAGCTGGTTATAGCGCGCCAGCGTCTGCGGGATCCGCACGGCGGCAGTGCTTTCCAAAGCGCCGAGGGCGAATAGCCCCTGCGGTTCATCACCAGCAACCACCATCCGCGCTTCATCAACCAGCGCCAGAATCTGCTGGCTATAGCGCAGAAAGCTATGACCGGCGGGGGAAAGACGCAGCCGCTGGTTCTCGCGGATAAACAGCTCGACGCCGAGATCGGCCTCCAGTTGGCGAATACGGGTTGTCAGGTTTGACGGAACGCGGTGTACCTTCTGCGCGGCCTGGGTAATGCTGCCGGTTTGCGCGACGGCGTTAAACATTTCCAGCTGGGTTAAGTCCATGGCATTCTCGTATCGTGAATAGTTTGGTTAATATTATTCAGTTTTCATAAATAGCAGAATAGGCGAGGATGTCATCATCGCGCAATTGACCAGGAGAGAAAAAATGAATTCACCTGCAACCCATGCCCTTTCTATTAACCCTGCAAATGGCGAAACGTTATCCGCGTTGGCGTGGGCAACCTCAGCGGAAGTCGACGTGGCCATCAGTCTTGCGGATAGCGCTTTCCGCCAGTGGCGTAAGACATCCGTTGCTGAACGTGCGGATGTGCTGCGTGCCGTTGGACGCGCGCTACGAGAACGTGCTGAAGAAATGGCTCAGTGCATTACCCGTGAGATGGGTAAACCTATTCAGCAGGCGCGGGGGGAGGTGGCTAAGTCCGCGGGCCTTTGCGACTGGTACGCAGAAAACGGCCCGGCGATGCTGGCTACGGAAGCGACTCAGGTTGAGAATAATCAGGCGGTCATTGAGTACCGACCGCTGGGGCCGGTGTTAGCTATCATGCCCTGGAACTTCCCGCTGTGGCAGGTGCTGCGCGGTGCGGTACCCATTATGCTGGCGGGTAACAGCTATATTCTGAAACACGCCCCGAACGTGATGGGCTGTGCGGCGCTAATCGGCGAGGTGATGGCGCAGGCCGGTGTACCTGCCGGCGTTTTTAACTGGGTCAATGCAACTAACGACGGCGTTTCGCAGATCATTAACGATCCGCGCGTGGCGGCGGTAACGGTGACCGGTAGCGTGCGCGCGGGTAAGGCCATTGGTGCCCAGGCCGGCGCGGCGCTGAAGAAATGTGTGCTCGAACTGGGCGGTTCCGATCCCTTTATCGTGCTTAATGACGCTGATGTTGATATGGCGGTACAGGCGGCGGTGATTGGTCGTTATCAAAACACCGGACAGGTGTGCGCGGCGGCGAAGCGTTTTATCGTGGAGGCCGGGGTTGCCGAGATCTTCACGCAGAAGTTTGTGGCGGCGGCGAAAGCGCTGAAAATGGGCGACCCGCGTGAAGAAGAGAACTATCTGGGGCCGATGGCGCGATTCGATCTGCGCGATGAGCTTCATGACCAGGTGATGGCGACCGTGCAAGAAGGGGCGACACTGCTGCTCGGTGGCGAGAAGCAAAACGGCGAAGGTAACTATTATCCTGCGACGGTGCTGGCTGATGTGTTACCCACCATGACGGCGTTCCGTCAGGAGATGTTCGGCCCGGTTGCGGCGATTACGGTAGCGCGTGACGCGGACCACGCGCTGGCGCTGGCCAACGACAGTGAGTTTGGTTTATCCGCAACCGTCTTTACCGCGGATAGCGCTCAGGCGCAGCGTTTTGCCGATGAGCTCGAGTGCGGCGGCGTGTTTATCAATGGTTACAGCGCCAGCGACGCGCGAGTCGCGTTTGGTGGGGTGAAGAAAAGCGGCTTTGGTCGTGAGCTGTCGCACTTCGGCTTACGCGAGTTTTGTAACGTGCAGACCGTGTGGAAGGATCGTCGCTAAGCCAAACGACGTAGCCGCTGCGCTCTGCTATACTCCCAGGCCGAAAATAGCCTGTGGGCAAGGAGCGTAAGTGGCTACGGTTATCAATAATGCCATGCTGACGTCGATTCTTAACGACGTCCGGCCGCTGATTGGGCAGGGTAAAGTGGCGGATTACATTCCGGCACTGGCCTGCGTCAGCGGTAATAAATTGGGGATTGCTATCAGCACCGTCGATGGCCAGCACTTTTGCGCCGGTGATGCGAACGAGCGGTTCTCCATTCAATCCATTTCAAAAGTCCTTAGTCTGGTGGTGGCGATGAATCACTATCAGGCTGAGGAGATCTGGTCACGGGTAGGGAAAGATCCCTCCGGCCAGCCGTTCAATTCGCTGTTGCAGCTCGAAATAGAACAGGGCATCCCGCGCAACCCGTTTATCAACGCCGGGGCGCTGGTGGTCTGCGACATGCTGCAAGGGCGTTTAAGCGCTCCGCGCCAGCGTATGCTGGAGATCGTGCGGAAGCTTAGCGGTGTTTCTGACATTAGCTATGATTTGCAGGTGGCCCGTTCGGAGTTTGAACACTCGGCGCGCAATGCGGCCATTGCCTGGTTGATGAAATCCTTTGGCAACTTTCACCATGATGTGGCGACGGTTTTACAAAACTACTTCCACTACTGTGCCCTGAAGATGAACTGCGTGGAGCTGGCGCAGACCTTTTTATTCCTGGCGAATCAGGGGCAGGCAACGCATCTGGATAAACCGGTGATCTCGCCGATGCAAACGCGGCAGATCAATGCCTTGATGGCAACCAGTGGGATGTATCAAAACGCCGGTGAGTTTGCCTGGCGAGTTGGCCTGCCGGCGAAATCCGGCGTGGGCGGCGGGGTGGTGGCGATTGTGCCTCATGAGATGGCGATTGCCGTCTGGAGTCCCGAACTGGACGAAACCGGTAACTCACTGGCCGGTGTCGCGGTGCTGGAAAAACTCACTCAACAAATAGGACGCTCGGTTTACTGATGGATACGCTGGAGAATTTGTTCTCACGTCTACAGCGATCGCCGTTCCGCAGCCGTTTTCGGCTTGGCATGAAAGAGCGGCAGTATTGTCTGGATAAAGGTGCGGAGGTGATTGATCGCCACGCAGCCGATTTTGTCGCCGGGCGTTTAGCTCCGGCGCTACCAAAGAATGACGGTAAGCAGACACCAATGCGCGGGCACCCGGTATTTATTGCTCAACACGCCACGGCGACCTGCTGTCGAGGCTGCCTGGAAAAATGGCATCATATTCCTCAGGGGCAAGCGCTGAGTGAAACCCAGCAGCAGTATATTGTTGGTGTGATTCATTACTGGCTGGTGATACAGATGAATAAAACCGAGACGTAGTACGCATAAGCATAATCTGAAAAGCTATCTTTTTTGATAGCTTGCCCAGACGAACGTTGCTCAATATGATAGGCCGGGCGACGTATCGGAATAAATTGTGTTATGAATGGTTTTGGCAAACTAATTGCGAATGATGGGGTGACAGGAACCCGGTTTGTCAGACGAATGTATCTGATGCGGATCCTTGGCACCTTTCTCTGTTTTCTTCCTATTCTCTCCGTGCTTATTGAACGTCAGCAGCCGCTGATTCTGCAGTTACTGCTGGGGATCAACGCCTTTATCTGGCCAACGGCCGCTTTTCTGCGCGCGCGTCGTGCGCCTATTCCCAGGGATGCGGAACAACAAAATCTGTTGGTGGATGCAGCGGTGGGCGGATTCTGGATAGCGATGATGGCCTGTAATCCGCTGCCTTCGGTAACGATCGCCACGATCCTGATGACCGACAGGCTTTCTGCGGGCGGCGTGGTGCTGATGCGCAAAGCCGCGGGAATGATGCTCGCCGGTTTTGCCGCGAGCTGGGTGCTGACCGGGATGCCGTTTTATCCCTATGTCTCGCAGCGCACGATGCTGGCAACGCTGCCGCTTATTTCCCTCTACGTATTGGCGCTCAGCCTGCTAACGGACAGTATTGCGGTTAAGCTGCGGCTGAAGAGTCAGGAGCTGGAGCGTATTGCCATGCTCGACCCGCTGCTGGATATCGCCAATCGCCGTCTACTTGAACAACGCATCGCCTGGGAGCTTATTCGGCTTAAGCAGCACTGTGGGCATTCATTGTTGATGTTTATCGATCTCGATAACTTTAAAGAGATTAATGATCGCTTTGGCCATAAAGTTGGCGATGTGATGCTGAAAACGGTGTCACAAATTTTGCAGATGGCCACGCGTCCGAGCGATACGCCTGCGCGTTTGGGCGGCGATGAGTTTGTGATCCTGCTACCCGATACTTCGCCAGAAGAAGGGCGCGCGATTGCCCAACGTATTATGGATGCGACATCGGTGGTCACCGATCGACCGGATCATCAGCAAACACTAACGCTGAGCATTGGTATTGCCGATGCGCTGCCGGATATGCAAGAAGTCACTGATTGGCTGCAAGCGGCAGATAGCGCCTTATACGAAGCCAAACGTCGCGGTAAAAACCAGATCTTTGCGCATTGAGATATACGAAAATACAATGACGCGTCTTGTTGTGTAATCAAATCGTTAACGAGATAGTGGTCTCTTCATTGAATGAGGAAGATCATGAACGCATCTTTTACCTTACATACCTTCTCTGAGGCCGATATTTTGGCTCACCTCGACGCGCTGAGCGACGTTCTGTCTAACTGTGTTAACGGCGGCGCTTCGGTCAGTTTTATGCTGCCTTTTACGGAGAAGACCGCGCACGCGTTCTGGCGGCGGACGGCGGCAAGTGTTGCCTTGGGCGAACGTCAGGTGCTGGTGGCAAAAAATGACGCCCAGCGCGTCGTGGGAACGGTCCAGTTGATTACCGATCAAGCCGAAAACCAACCGCATCGTGCCGATGTGGCCAAACTGCTGGTGCATGAATGTGCGCGGCGTAGCGGAGTTGCCCGGGCGCTGATGCAACGTTTGGAAGCGGTGGCGAGGGACGCACAGAAAAGCGTGCTGGTGTTGGATACGGCTACCGGTAGCGACGCCGAACATTTCTATCGGCAGTGCGGCTGGCAGAAAGTGGGGGAAGTCCCGCGTTATGCACTAATGCCGGACGGTGAATTGACAGCAACCTCAATTTTTTACAAATTTGTATAGACTCGTTATTTATACGCTCACTTTTGATCAAAACACGGTTTCATAAGCGGAAAATCTGATAAGTTATTACACCAATTGAGCAGGCTGTATGACTAATCCAGAAAGGAACCCATTGTGAAAACACTGAACCGCCATGATTTCCCCGGTGCCCAATACCCTGAACGTATAATCCAGTTTGGCGAAGGAAACTTCCTGCGTGCATTTGTTGACTGGCAGATTGATCTCCTGAACGAACATACCGACCTGAATTCCGGGGTCGTTATCGTTCGTCCAATCGCCAGCGATTTCCCTCCGTCGCTTAGCACTCAGGATGGCCTTTACACCACAATTATTCGTGGCTTGAATGAAAAGGGCGAAGCCGTGAGCGATGCGCGCCTGATCCGTTCCGTAAACCGTGAAATCAGCGCCTACAGTGACTACGATGCCTTCCTGAAGCTTGCTCATAATCCAGACATGCGTTTTGTCTTCTCCAACACCACTGAAGCCGGCATCAGCTATCACGCAGGTGATAAATTTGATGATGCACCTGCGGTGAGCTATCCGGCGAAACTGACCCGTCTGTTGTTCGAACGCTTCAGCCATTTTAACGGCGCGGCGGATAAAGGCTGGGTTATCATTCCTTGCGAATTGATTGATTATAATGGCGAAGCGCTGCATGAACTGGTCGTCCGTTATGCGCAAGAGTGGGCGCTGCCGGCAGAGTTTATGACCTGGCTGAATGCGTCAAATGCCTTCTGCTCAACGCTGGTGGACCGTATTGTCACCGGCTATCCGCGCGATGAAGCGGCCAAACTGGAAGCCGAACTTGGCTATAAAGACGGTTTCCTCGATACCGCCGAACATTTCTACCTGTTTGTCATTCAGGGGCCGAAATCACTGGCCAGCGAGCTTCGTCTCGACAAACTGGCGCTGAACGTGCTGATTGTTGATGACATCAAGCCATATAAAGAGCGTAAAGTCGCCATTCTCAACGGGGCGCACACGGCGCTGGTACCGGTCGCGTTCCAGTCCGGTATTGATACCGTTGGTGAGGCGATGAACGACGCAGAAATTTGTGCCTTCGTCGAAAAAGCCATCTATCAGGAAATCATTCCGGTGCTGGATCTGCCAAAAGACGAACTGGAATCTTTTGCCAGCGCAGTGACCGGGCGTTTCCGTAACCCGTACATTAAGCATCAACTGCTGTCGATCTCACTCAATGGGATGACCAAATTCCGTACCCGTATTCTTCCTCAGCTTCTGGCGGGGCAGAAGGCGAGCGGTAAACTGCCGGCGCGTCTGACCTTCGCGCTCGCGGCGCTGATTGCGTTCTACCGCGGTGAGCGTAATGGTGAGGCGTATCCGGTTCAGGATGATGCGCACTGGATTGAGCGTTATCAGAAACTGTGGGCTCAGCATCGCGACCAGCAGATCAGCACCGCTGATTTGGTGAAAACGGTCCTGTCTGTCAGCGATCATTGGGAACAAGATCTTACACAGGTTTCTGGATTGGTCGAACAGGTTTCCGCTGACCTGGATGCAATCCTCACCCTGGGTATGCGTAAAGCCGTTCAGCCTTTGTGCTAACGGATAACGATATTAGATTTACCCGGCTTCGGCCGGGTTTTTTGTCTGTTGCGTGGGCGCAGGACAGGAAAGCGGTACACCCCATTATGTGCTCTTAATTAGTTACAACATACATATGGTTGTTAATAATATCCCCATGAAACTCCGTGCAAATCTGCTTTTTCATCTAGCGTAGAACGGGCGAAAGCATACCATTGCCGTATGCACCGTGCTTGAATACATGACGAAGATCACGTTTAATATACAAATTGTTAACCAGATTGATAAAAACATGATCGTCCGTCCTCACCAGCACTGGCTGGCCCGAATCTTTGTCTGGCACGGTTCCGTGCTACCGAAAATCTTCTCCCGCTTACTGCTCAATTTCCTGCTTTCCATTGTCGTTATTTTGATTCTGCCGTGGTATTCATCGCTAGGATTCAAGTTGACTGTGGCGCCGTTCAGTATCCTCGGGGTGGCAATTGCGATATTCCTCGGTTTTCGTAACAACGCATGCTACGCGCGCTATGTTGAAGCGAGGCAACTTTGGGGCCAACTGATGATTGCTTCACGCTCGCTGCTACGTGAAGTGAAAAATACCCTGCATAATGACCCGCAGATGGCCGAATTTGTGGGCCTGCAAATCGCGTTTGCCCACTGTCTACGTCTGACGCTACGTCGGCAGCCTACGCGCGCCGTGCTGGCCAATTACCTGTCGGAAGAAAATCTGGCACAGGTGATGGCTGCACAATCACCGGCTAATCGCCTGTTGCTGATTATGGGGGACTGGTTGGCACAGCGCCGCCGGGAAGGAGAACTGTCGGATATTTTGTACCACAGCTTAAATATTCGTCTGAATGATATGTCCATCGTTCTGGCCGGCTGTGAGCGTATCGCCAACACGCCGGTGCCATTTGCCTATTCACTGATTCTCCACCGCACGGTGTACCTGTTCTGCATCATGCTGCCGTTTGCCCTGGTGGTGGATCTTCACTATATGACGCCGTTTATCTCCGTGCTGATTTCGTACACCTTTATCTCTCTGGACACGCTAGCGGAAGAGCTTGAAGAACCCTTCGGTATGGAAAATAATGATTTGCCGCTGGATGCTATCTGTAACGCCATTGAAATTGATTTACTGCAAATGAACGATACGCCGCAGATACCTTCACGGATTACCGTCGATAAGTACTATCAACTAACCTAATAGGTGGCGCCGTGAGCGTGATATTTCGCCCAGTTCAGACTGATGATAAGGCGCAGTGGTTAGCGCTGTGGAAGGGGTATACTGAATTTTATGCAAGTCAGATCCCGGATGAGGTAACAGAACGAACCTGGGCTAGAATGCATGATTCGGCTTCGCCAATGTTTTGCCGCGTGGCGGTGGTTGATGGCGTTGTGGCGGGCTTTGCGCTGTGCGTATTGCATGAAGGGACGTGGGTAACGGCGCCGATCTGCTATCTGGAAGATCTGTTCGTCGACCCGGCGTTTCGTGGTAAGGGTGTTGCACGTCAGCTGATACAATTTGTGCTAAATGAAGCGAAAGAGCAGGGATGGTCACGTTTCTACTGGCATACTCGTATTCATAACCCCGCGCGTAAGCTTTATGATGAATTTGTCGCAGCCGATGATTTCGTACGCTACAGCGTGACGCTTTAACCGCGATGTCCGGAATAAATCATTAAGGTTTTCCATGTTTAATGGTTGTACTGACATAGGGAGAATCAAAATGGAAAAGAGAATCGAAACGGCCGTTAACATTATTTTGTTCATTTCGCTGTTTGCGACCGCCTGGGATTTATCGCTGGTTCGGGCCTTAAACTGGTAAGCGAAACGACTCATCCCATTGGGCGCAGAAAGCTGCTGCGCCCTTGACCAGCCCCTGAACCATCCACTAATCAACGGCTTTTAGGCCGATTACCCACAAGGTTGTGCACCGTTTCTGTGGATAACATTTTGGCGAGCGATGTATCGCTATCCCTGAAAAGTGCGGCGCCACTCCAGTGGGCTCACCCCCATTTTCTCGCGAAATACCTGACGAAAGGTCACCGAGGACTGAAATCCGGAGCGTTCGGCTACTTGTTCGATAGAGAGCGCGCTGGTTTCCAGCAGCACCTGGCTGCGGCGTAAGCGTTCGGTTGTTATCCATTCACCTAACGACATGCCGGTCGCTTTCTGGAAATGACGGGTTAACGTCCGCCTGCTCATGGCGGCCTGTTTGGCCAGCGAATCGATATTATGCGGTTGCTCAAGGTGCGCTTGTAGATAGGTCAGTAGCGGATTAATTCGATTGTCACCGGTACGGTGGGGCACCACGTGTTCGATAAATTGTGCCTGACCACCTTCACGGTAAGGCGGCGTCACCATTCGCCGGGCAATTTGATTGGCTACGTTTGCGCCAAAGCGCTGGCGGATGACGTACAGACAGCAGTCCAGCGCCGCGGCGGTGCCCGCAGAGGTGATGATTCCATCATCCTCGGTGTATAAGACGTTAACGTCGAGATTGGTATCAGGAAACAGGCGCTGGAACGCTTTTTCATATTCCCAGTGCGTGGCGGCGCGCCGGTTGTTGAGTACACCGGCGTAGGCCAGTGCAAAAGTCCCCAAACAAAGGCCAACCAGCGTTGCGCCGTTTTCACGCGCTTGTTGCAGCGCAGCCAATAACGCGGGAGAGGGCTTTTCATCAACGCGTCGCCAGAAAGGAACAATCACGATCTCGCACTGCGCCAGCGTCGTGAAATCATGCGTAGCCTGAACCGCCGTGCCTTCTTTGGACCACAGCAGCCCTGGTTGTTCGGCGCAGATATAGCGGGTAAACCGCTGCGGTTCTCCTGGGTTTTCACCAAACAGGATCAGCGGCACCGAGAAATGAAAGGTGCTGAAACCTTCGCTGGCAACGATTGCAACCGTAGTGGGCATACCGCAATTCTCCGCTATAAAGTGACACTGTCACCATCATTGGGTGCGCTAACAAATGATTCAATTTCATTATCTTGTGCATATTGCAGCAGTTCGCGACGGGTGACTAAACAGTGGTTAACCGCCTCCATATGAGTGGCAACTATATGGGCCTGCGGCAAAAGAGCATGCGCCTTCAGCACATCTTCTTTGCCAAAGATAATCGGTCCAAAGCCCAGCAAATGCGCCCAGCCGGTATTCATGATTAGCACGCCTGGCTGGTAATGACGCATGTTATCAGCAACGCCATCAATCCAAATAGAGTCTCCCACCAAATAGAGCGTTTTTTCAGCGGGATGCTTAAAAATTACTCCGCACGCTTCGCCAAGACGCTCTGCCAGAGCGGGGATGGCATAGGCATCATCCGAGCCATGCTGGCCGCTGGTTTTGATCAGCGCAATATCACCAAAATGACTGTCCGCTGAAAGCTGGCGGAGATGCGTAAAGCCTTGCGCGCGCAATATGGCTTCATCGCTGGAATTTTGTACATAAATTACCATCGATTTAGGGATCTGCGCGGCGGCGGCATCATCCCAATGATCGGGGTGAGTGTGAGTGACAATAATGGCATCAACGTCGAGCAGCGCATCAATACTTGTTGGTAATGCAACCATAGGATTACGAATGTCGGCTCGCGCGCTACCGCTAAACCCAGGGTAAGCCCCTTGGTCCGCCAGCATGGGGTCGATCAGGAAACGCTTTCCGGCGTAGGTGATTATCTGAGTCGCATTACGAATTTGGGTAATTTTCATGGCAGGATCCTTTTATCCGTTGTCTGATGACACCAGTATGCGGGAACCGTCGTTTTCTGCCGCTGGCCAAAAGCCAACTTTCGATGATATTGGGCCAATATACGGTAAATGGCGTCAAATGATGCCATTTGGGCATGGTTATTATGAAAAATGAGTATGAACAGTGGAGGTTAAAACCGTAGACAGCGGCGCTTATTTGTATTTATCATACAAATCATGTCAACCATAACGCATACGCGTGCTACTCATTCACTTGTGGGTTTCTGATTATGTCTGCAGAAGTTAATGCTTTGATTATGCTTGCACAGCTCAATGAATCTAAAGGTTTTTTTCGGCGTGCACTCTGTATATGGCAGGAGATCTCCACCAGCGTTCTGGCGAATAGCGAACAGTGCCGAATGGCGTGGGACAAAATCAACACCTGCCGCCTTCAGCTGCAAATGAAGTCAGTTCGTGAGGTGCCGGCTAATAATTCACGAAAGCAAAACATTGAGCGCGATAAAATAAAGATCCAACAACTACTGCGGCAAGGGTATAGCATCAAAGAGATTCAGTTGATGACCGGTCGATCGAGCGCTTTTATTTATAAATATAATCCGCAAACAAAAGCTATACATTAATAACTGGACGGCGGAACGCCAAATGCCTGTCGAAACGCATAGCTAAAAGCTGCCGTACTTGAATATCCAACCTCAAGTGCAACGGCAGTGACATTTTTATTCTTCTTAAGCATCATTACCGATTCAAGAATACGCATTTTTTGTTTCCATGCGCTAAATGGCATTCCAGTCTCCTTTTTGAAATGGCGGGAAAATGTGCGGGCTGACATTCCGAGATGATTAGCCCAATCCTCCATCGCATGTTCAAGCCCGGGAGATTCCTGAATAGTTCTGCACACCTTCATCAGCGCCGCGTTCTGCGGCCACGGCAGCATCAGTTCCACTTGTGGAAGTTGTAAAATGACATCGAGCAGGACGCGCACCAGTTGGCCATCTTTGCCCTTGATATCAAAGCGTTCCGCAGTATTCGTCGTCGCATAGTGAATGAACTCGCGCACAAAATCGCTGATGGCCACGACCTGACACTCCTCAATCGGCGACGGTAAAAAATCAGGCTCGATATCCAGATTTTCCAGATACACATCATCCAGTGCCCAGACGGCATGATCGGTATTATGCGGGATCCAAATTCCATAGTGGGCGGGGATCACCCAGCATTTTCCTGCGACATCAATACGCATACTGCCTTTACGCGCGAAGTGAAACTGAGCAAACGCGTGGCGGTGTTGGTCGACATGATTGTTCGCTGCCAGCACATAGGAGCGAAAATAGACCGACTGCGGCAACTCTTTCATTGAGTCATCCGGTGAGGAGATCCAGCGTTTTACCTGCGGTGTGGTGAAAGGAGGGCAATCGTCCATCATTATGGCGTCTATTCGATAAATATTGTCCGCACATCATAATACATACCACTGCGTTATCCATAATAATCTTACGCAGAAAATACTGACTCAATGATGGATAGGGATCATGGCCACGGTTTGCTCAGACGTAATAAATGTTAATGAATTAAACGATAACTGGTCCCGGATGGGTAACGATCTCCTCCGTCAGGCTGATATTAAGATCAACGGTGGGCGACCATGGGATATTCAGGTACACCATGCTGATTTCTTCAAGCGCGTATTTCGTCAGGGTTCGTTAGGACTTGGCGAAAGCTATATGGAAGGGTGGTGGGATTGTGAGCGCCTTGATATTCTGTTTTACAAAATACTCAAAGCCAAGCTGGATAAACAGATGCCGGGCAATCTGAAAGATATTTTACGTATCGCCAGCGCTCGACTATTTAATCTGCAATCGCGCAGCCGTTCCTGGATTGTTGGCAAAGAGCATTACGATATTGGTAACGATCTTTTTACCCTAATGCTTGATCCGCATATGCAATATTCCTGCGGTTACTGGAAAGACGCGCAATCGCTAGAAGAAGCGCAAAATGCGAAGCTCAAAATGATCTGCGAAAAGCTGCAGCTCAAACCCGGCATGCAGCTTCTTGATATTGGCTGCGGTTGGGGAGGGCTCGCCGCTTATGCAGCCCGCCATTACGGCGTTAGCGTGGATGGGGTGACCATCTCCCGCGAACAACAAAAACTGGCACAGCAGCATTGCGAAGGGCTGGATGTCTCCATTTTATTGCAGGACTATCGCGACCTGAACAAGACTTACGATCGTATTGTCTCGGTCGGTATGTTTGAGCACGTAGGGCCGAAAAACTACGAGACCTATTTCAGCGTTGTTGACCGCTGCCTGAAACCGAACGGCCTCTTTTTACTGCACACGATTGGCAGCAATGAGACGGGGTTGAACGTCGATCCATGGATCAATAAATACATCTTCCCCAATGGTTGTCTGCCGTCTATTCGGCAAATCGCCAACGTTAGCGAATCTCGCCTCATCATGGAGGATTGGCATAACTTCGGCAGCGACTATGATAAAACGTTGATGGCGTGGCACCTGCGCTTTAACGCCGCATGGCCAGAACTGACGCCGAACTACACAGCACGCTTTCGTCGGATGTTTAACTACTATCTGTGCGCCTGCGCTGGGGCGTTTCGTGCGCGGGACATTGAATTATGGCAGGTGCTGTTCAGCCGAGGGGCGGAAGGCGGAATGTACGTTTATCGCTAACGACAAGCGGGACGATGCCGGGTTTTTCCCGGCCTTCCCTGAACACAGGGTATAGTTTATAACTCTATTTTATTGTGCCTCATCTCCTAAAACCTTCGATAAATCCCTTATTTTGTGGATTGTCCTTTCTTTCTATTTGTTGAGTATAACTCTATAATAATGGGTATTAACGTCATTAATTAGAGTTAAAACACATTATGTTGGATTTATCTCTTAGCAAGCCCGCCGAAGTGGTGAAGCTGCTTTGCAGTCGATTACGCCAGGAAAGACTGAGCCAGCAGGCAACCCAGGCAGAGGTCGCGGCAAGAGCCGGTGTCGGCGTGAATACGGTGTCAAATCTGGAAGCTGGGCGAAACGTTAGTTTTGACAGTCTGATCCGGGTTGCCATGGTACTGGGCTTTTCCAACGAGCTTGAAGCGCTGTTTAAACCCCGAGTCGAAAGCCTTGACGATATTCTGCGTTATGAAAAAAGCGCCAAGCGTCAGCGGATAAAGCGGAAGAGTGACAATGCCTGAGATGATCGAAGTCTACTACGAAGGTTGGGGGGAACGCTGGCTGTGGGGGCGGTTAATTAGCTCTACCGCGCTAACCGGGCGGCCGTTGATTGCCTTTGAATACAGCGAGGAGGCGGTCAAAAAAGGGCTTGAACTTTCCCGGATGACTTTACCCCTCAATGGTACACGCCTGAGACGTGATTTTCCATCGCACCAGTTGGGGCTGCCGGGCCCGGTTTACGATGCGTTGCCGGACGGTTGGGGGATGCTGCTGATGGACCGGCTTTTCAAACGCCGGGGGGTGAATGCGGCGCGCGTTGGGCCACTGGAGCGGCTGACCTATATTGGTGATAGCGCAATGGGCGCAATGACCTTCCATCCCGTTCAACCCAATGACTCTGGGGACCTGAAGCAAGATGTACCTCTTGCCCAACTGGCGGCTGAAGTGCAGGCGGTGCTGAGCGGTGAAGGGGGGGAGTTTTTGCAAAAACTGCTTCAGATGGGCGGTTCACCGCAGGGAGCAAGGCCAAAAGTCTTGTTATACCGCGATCCCCAAAGCCAACAGTTTACGACGATAGCCCAACCTGGATTCGAAGCCTGGCTCGTCAAGTTTCCCGCGCAGCGTGAACACCCAGAAGTGTGCGCCATTGAAGCCGTCTACGCGGAATGCTTGCGCCGTTGTGAGATTGATACGCCGCAAACGGCATGGTTTCCGCTACCGGACGGGCAAGCCGCGTTTGCCAGTAAACGTTTTGACAGGCACGACGGGCTGCGCGTGCCGATGCAAAGTCTGGCGGCGTTCACAGGGGCAAATTATCAGCTCGCCGGATCGCTCGACTACGTGAATTTTCTGCGTGCGACGCAGATTTGTACCAACGACGTGCGAGAAAAAGCGCGGGCCTTTGCACGAGTCGTCTTTAACGTCATTTTTAATAACCGCGATGATCATCCGAAAAACTTTGCCTATTTGATGGCGGAGAATGGGCAGTGGACGCTGGCGCCCGCATTTGATGTGACCTTTAATGAAGGTCCCGGCGGCTATCACCAGATGGATGTGATGGGAGAAGCATTAGATATTGGTCGTCAGCATCTTGAGGCATTAGGCCGGCAGGAGGCCGAATTAACCGATGACCAAATTGATGCCATGATCGTCGACTACAGCGCGGTGGGCAAGAGTTTCTCTGACATTGCTCGCGCCCGTTATCCAGGACAGATAACGGAAGAGACGCTTAATTATATTCAACAGCAGATTGCCAATAATATGGCTCGATTGCAGCGTTAAACGGCCTAAAAACGAGCCACACCGAGCCAAACGGTGTGGCTTTCCGGGTTAGAACATGGAATAGAGCAGCGCCGAAACGGTCAAAATTCCACACACCATCACCATCAGCGACGTCAGGCCGCGCAGCGGTTTTAACGCCGGACGGGTAAAGATTAACCACGTTGGAATAATAAACAGGAAAATCGCAATTAGCGGCCCACAAACGGTTTCAATCATATTGATAACATCGGGGTTTAAATAAACAACCAGCGATGTGACAATAAACATCAATACGGAAATGATTAATTTAATCCGTTTAATCTGGCTGTTTCCTTTTATTTTAAACAGGTCCGCTGCCAGTACGTTAAACGTTTCTGCGACCGGCATTGAAATCCCTAAAAATGATTTCGTCATTCCCAATATGGCAATGAATGGCGCCAGATACAGTATTGCGCTCATACCGCCGTTACCACCAATAACCGACAGCACGTTCAGATTCTGTGCCTTGGCCATTTCGAACGTTTCGCGCGGCGTACTCAAAATACAGCTCAATACGAAGAAAATAATGCTGAAGAAAATAAGGGCATAGGCGCGACGGATCACCCGTACGGATTGATTTTCACCACCATGTCCCGGTTCTCGGTACCAGGAAGCCAGCGCAGGAATAAGCGGGGCGGAACATAGCGAAAATGCAATCAGCGGCAGGGTTAACCACAAATCTTTCAGCGAGCTGCCAACCGATGATGATTGGGTCTGCTGCCAGGTATTGGAAATATTGCTGAAGTTCCAGGCCGGGATCTGGGAGGCGGCGATGGCAATAATAGCAATGGCGAACGGCAGCGCCAGCGCGCTCAGAGTGCTCACGACTTTGTCGCGCCCTTTACTCAGAACGATGTGCAGGATAAGCAGCACGATAAGCGTCAGGCTACCGCGGTGAATACCGCCCACGTGCAGGCGTTCAGTCAAGAAATGACTCAGGGCGTTAATCAATGACACTGCATACACCAGGGTAACCGGGTAATGTGCCACGCAGAAAAACAGCTTCATGGCCTGGCGGCCTTTGGTGCCGAAAAATGAGCCAAAGAGTGGCAGCGTTTGATCGGCCTGGTCATGTCCCTGCCGGTCACGCATGAATACTCGGCAGATGAGGACGTGCGGCACCAGCGCTAGCGGGATAGCAAGCAGGAGTAGCATAAGAAAGATCAGCGGGCCGCGCGTCCCAATTTCCACCGGTAGGAACAGGGTGCCTGCTCCTACCGTTGCGCCATAAACACCCATCATCCAGATGGTATCTTTTTTGGTCCATTGAGGACGGGACATCGCTGTTTCTTTAATCATAATACTCATAAATATCGAAAAATAACGCGAACGTTAACGGTGAGTTATTAGGGGTAACGTGAAAGGGGAAGAATAATAAGTGGAGTAAACGCCAGTTTTATTTACAGCAACTTTGTCTTGCATGCCTTTAATTCGATACTACTGGCTCTTCTGCGCAAGCGGCAAGTGGTTTTTGGCGTTATTTGGAAATTTTCTGATATTTGTAATAATGTTTCACATCATTGTAACGTATTAGCAGCGCAGGAAAGAACCGGTGACATTTTCACCGATTCTTTCCACTGATTAATTACCCCAGCGATCTTTGAGATAATTCACTGCATCCTGGGTTTGAGGTTGTTCCAGATAACCCTCACGGAACAGGATGGTACCGTTAATGTTGGAGGCGGACTCGTTGAGATCAATCTGTTTTTTCAGTTCCGGAACACCGCCTTCAATCGACCAGTCGGGTTCATTTTTTGACGGTTCGCCAATTTTGTAGAGGGCTATACCAATATACAGTCGCGTATTGGTTGGCTTAACGACGTCGGCCCACCACTTAGCCAGCACATCATAGCGCGCAGCATCACGGGCAAAAGGCCAGTATAGCTGCGGGGCGATATAGTCTAATAACCCCTGCTGTACCCATTGGCGGGTATCGGCGTAGGACTCATCGTAGGCCGCAGCACCGCGAGTGTCGGAACCGGCGGGATCGTGCGAACGGTTACGCCAAACGCCGGCCGGGCTCACGCCAAACTCCACGTTCGGGTTGATCTGCTTAATCGTGCGCGATACCTGCGCAATCAGCTGCTGCGTATTATGACGTCGCCAATCTGCTTTTGAGGCAAATCCCTGACCATATTGGCGGAAAGTGGCATTGTCGTTCAGTTCAGAACTACGCGTCTCAGTATAGAAATAGTCATCAAACTGCACACCATCAATAGGATAGCGGGAGACCACTTCCGCCACGATACTGGTGATCCAGTCACGCGCTTCCGGAATGCCTGGGTCGACGACAAAACGGTCGCCCGATGTGCGGATCCAGTCACGATGAAGAACGTAAACGCTAGGCGGCGACTGCGTAAGCGTATTGTTGAGGGCTGTGATGGTTGATGGTTTGGTATTCACCGAAACCCGATAGGGGTTAAACCAGGCGTGTACCTTCATCCCACGCTGATGAGCCTCGTCGAGCACGAACTGCAGCGGGTCATAGCCCGGGTATTCGCCAATATTCCCGGTCATCATATCCGACCATGGCAAAATATTGGATTGCCACAGCGCGGTTCCATCCGGCTTAACCTGGAAGAAAATGGTGTTGATACCAAGACTCTTGAGGTTGTCGAGCTTCGCCCGCATCGCAGTTTGCTGCTGATTAATACGCAAGGTACTGCTACCGGCATTGATTGAGCTAATCGGAGGCCAATCGAGGCGCGATACGGTGGTGAGCCAAACGCCGCGCATGGGTTCATTACTGTGCTGAGTTTTACCGGGCGTCGAAGTAGAAGGTGATTTAACCGGAGTTTTTGAGTCACAGCTCGCCAATAAAAGCGCGGCGACAATCAATGCGCTGGCCTTTTTCATTGTCGACATGCGGGAAACGCTAAAAGAACTGAGAGTCATAGGTGCCGTTGTTCGGGTTGTCACGAGTGAGGAACATTCTCTTACTATTGACGGCGAAGTCAATCGGTTAGCCAGCAGGGAATAGGGCATTTACTCATCCAGAGCAATAAATGTTCTGTTAGTCCGGAACAGCACGTGAAGAGACAATAAAGTCTTGGTAAAGAGATCGAGTGGGATCATAGGATCGTATAAAACGATCCCGATGGTTGCGCAGGGGTAAAGCGGGACAGTGTCGAAGTTTACGTCACAGCCAACAATGAATAGTAAGCACTTACTATTTTAATCATTGCCGCTCATTATCTTTTTAAGCGATACAAGAAGAACATGTTGTATAAAATATCCGTTCTACGAGTCTTTCTTGACCCGACTGTTTGCCCATGGATCAACAGGGGATTTATCTGCGGAGTCTTCAACCATGTCCGCCAGCGAATCGAGATAAAGTGCTTCAACTTCAGTGCGGGCCCAGGGAGTACGGCGCAAGAATTTCAGACTGGATTTAACGCTCGGGTCTTTCTTAAAACAGTTGAT
>NZ_BCTM01000031.1 GCF_001571285.1 Kluyvera cryocrescens NBRC 102467
ACCGCGGGGCCGCGGGGATTATTAAGGGGGGCGCGGCGTCCCCCTTAGCCCGTTCACTGGGGAAGTTATTTCATTTTCTGCCAAACATAAAGTGAACGGAATTTTGCGCTTAACTGACATAAATTAAGCCTAATAGCCCCAACTTTTACCGCAATTCCCCCACCCAAAAACAGCCCGCGAAATCCCACGCCACGACTATCCTTTGCCGCTTTTTTTCTAAAAACGAAATGGAATTAACAAGCACTTTTAATTCCTTTATCAACCCCCCTTTGCCACGAAATACTGCCCACATAACAAGACATGGGAGCAGGACATTATGGCAATCGCATCGCGTTTCACCCTTATCGCCGCTACGCTGGCGCTGTTGGCTTTCCAGGCGCAGGCCGTGGACGTCACTATTGCGTATCAAACCTCCGCAGAGCCGGCCAAAGTGGCCCAGGCGGATAAAACTTTCGAAAAGCTCAGCGGGGCGAAACCGGATTGGCGCAAGTTTGATAGCGGCGCCAGCATCGTGCGGGCGTTGGCCTCCGGCGACGTGCAGATTGGCAACCTCGGCTCAAGCCCGCTGGCGGTCGCCGCCAGCCAACAGGTGCCGATTGAAGTCTTCCTGCTGGCCTCGCAATTGGGGAATTCCGAAGCGCTGGTGGTGAAAAAAGCGATTACCAAACCGGAAGATCTGATCGGCAAGCGCATCGCCGTGCCGTTTATCTCTACTACCCACTACAGCCTGCTGGCCGCGCTCAAGCATTGGGGCATCAAGCCGGGCCAGGTACAGATTCTGAACCTTCAGCCGCCGGCGATTATTGCTGCCTGGCAGCGCGGAGATATTGATGGAGCCTATGTGTGGGCGCCGGCCGTCAACGAGCTGGAAAAAGACGGCACCGTGCTGACCGATTCGGCGAAAGTGGGCGAGTGGGGCGCGCCGACCCTTGATGTATGGGTGGTACGTAAAGCCTTTGCCGAGAAACACCCTGAGGTGGTGAAAGCCTTCGCCAAAAGCGCAATTGATGCGCAGCGCGGTTATATCGATAACCCGGATAAATGGTTGGCCCAGCCGGAGAACATTAGCAAGCTGTCGCGTCTGAGCGGCGTCCCGGAGTCCGACGTGCCGGGGCTGGTGAAAGGCAATACCTATCTGACCGCTGAACAGCAGGCACAGGCGCTGAATGGCCCGGTCAACAAGGCGATTGTCGATACCGCGCAGTTCCTCAAAGAGCAGGGCAAAGTGCCTAACGTGGCGACGGACTACAGCCAGTACGTTACCGACCGTTTCGTGAAGTAAGGGGGCTGTGATGCTGCAAATCTCGCATCTTTCCGCCGATTACGGCGGTAAACCGGCGTTGGCGGATATCAATCTTACCGTCGACAGCGGCGAATTGTTGGTGGTGCTGGGGCCGTCCGGCTGCGGCAAAACCACGCTGCTGAACCTGATTGCCGGATTTGTGCCTTACCAGCACGGCAGCATCACCCTGGATGGTAAGCGCGTGGATGGACCGGGCGCTGACCGCGGCGTGGTCTTTCAAAATGAAGGGCTGCTGCCGTGGCGCAACGTACAGGACAACGTGGCGCTGGGATTACAACTGGCCGGCATCGGCAAGGCTGAGCGCCGGGAAACCGCCGCGCAGATGCTGAAAAAAGTCGGTCTTGAAGGGGCGGAAAAACGCTTTATCTGGCAGCTTTCCGGCGGCCAGCGTCAGCGCGTCGGTATCGCCCGTGCGCTGGCGGCTAACCCGCAATTGCTGCTGTTGGACGAACCGTTTGGTGCCCTAGACGCGTTTACCCGCGAACAGATGCAGACGCTGCTGCTTAAGCTGTGGCATGAGACCGGTAAAAAGGTGCTGCTGATTACCCACGATATTGAAGAAGCGATTTTTATGGCCACCGAACTGGTACTGCTGTCACCGGGTCCGGGCCGGGTGCTGGAGCGTTTGCCGCTCGATTTTGGCCGGCGTTTTGTCGCCGGAGAGGCCTGCCGCAGCATTAAGTCCGATCCGCGTTTTATCGAACAGCGCGAGTACGTGTTAAGCCGGGTGTTTGAGCAACGGGAGGCCTTCTCATGAGCGTGGTGATTAACGATAAACCGCGTCAGCGCACGCTGAAGCTGCGCTGGCCTTTTTCGCGTCATTTGACGCTGAGCCTGACTACCCTGACGGTATTGTTGGCTATCTGGTGGGCGGTGGCCGCCGCCCAGTGGATTAGCCCGCTGTTTCTGCCTGCCCCTGGGCAGGTGCTGCAAAAACTGATTGCCATCGCCAGCCCGCAGGGCTTTATGGACGCCACGCTGTGGCAGCATCTGGCGGCGAGCCTGGCGCGTATCGTGGTGGCGCTGCTGGCGGCAACGATTATCGGCATCCCGGTGGGAATTGCCATGGGTTTAAGCCCAACGGTGCGCGGCATTCTTGACCCGCTGATCGAGCTGTATCGTCCGGTGCCACCGCTGGCTTATTTGCCGCTGATGGTTATCTGGTTTGGCATTGGCGAAACCTCAAAAGTGTTGCTGATTTATCTGGCGATTTTCGCGCCGGTTGCCATGTCGGCGCTGGCTGGCGTGAAGAGCGCACAGCAGGTGCGCATTCGCGCGGCACAGTCGTTGGGCGCTAGCCGGACGCAGGTGCTGTGGCTGGTAATTTTGCCGGGCGCACTGCCGGAAATTTTAACCGGGCTGCGCATTGGTTTGGGCGTGGGCTGGTCAACGCTGGTGGCCGCCGAACTTATCGCCGCCACTCGGGGTTTAGGTTTTATGGTGCAATCTGCCGGGGAATTTTTGGCCACCGACGTGGTGCTGGCAGGGATTGCGGTGATTGCGATTATCGCTTTCGGTCTGGAATTAGGGCTACGCGCGCTTCAGCGCCGTCTGACCCCCTGGCATGGAGAAGTACAATGAGTGAACGTCTGGCTATTACCCCGCTGGGGCCGTACATTGGCGCGCAAATTTCCGGGGCGGATTTAACCCGCCCGCTGAGCGATAACCAATTTGAACAACTGTATCATGCGGTACTGCGTCATCAGGTGGTGTTCCTGCGCGAGCAGTTGATCACCCCTGAGCAGCAGCGCGAGCTGGCGCGCCGCTTTGGCGACCTACACATTCACCCGGTCTATCCGCATGCGCCGGGCGTGGAAGAGATTATCGTGCTGGATACCCATGACGATAATCCGCCGGATAATGACAACTGGCATACCGATGTCACCTTTATCGATACCCCACCGGCGGGGGCGATTCTGGCGGCCAAAGAGCTGCCGTCAACCGGCGGCGATACGCTGTGGACCAGCGGAATAGCCGCCTACGAGGCGCTCTCCGCACCGTTTAAAGCGCTGCTTGGCGGCCTGCGCGCCGAGCACGATTTCCGTAAATCATTCCAGGAATATAAGTACCGGAAAACGGAAGAAGAGCATCAGCGCTGGCTGGAGGCGGTGGCGAAGAACCCGCCGCTGTTGCATCCGGTGGTGCGCACGCATCCGGTGAGCGGCAAGCAGGCGCTGTTTGTGAATGAAGGTTTCACTACCCGAATTGTGGACGTCAGCGAGAAAGAGAGCGAGGCGCTGCTGAGTTTCCTGTTTGCCCATGTCACCAAACCAGAGTTCCAGGTACGCTGGCGCTGGCAGCCGAACGACGTGGCTATTTGGGATAACCGGGTGACGCAGCACTATGCCAACGCCGATTATCTTCCGCAGCGGCGCATTATGCACCGGGCGACGATCCTCGGAGATAAACCTTTTTACCGCGCGTCATCATGATGATCCTCTCTCCCAAATTGGGAGAGGGAAAAGCGCCGCTATGCTTCACATCGTGAGTTTCAGATTGAGATACCCGGGCGACCACCGGGTTTGGCGTCCCTCCAGGAACCCAATCCCGGCGTTTATTCTCATCGCATGGCTTACGTGAACGGTGTTATCGCTATGCTGACTTTGCTTCGTCCAGATGCGTGCCAATATAGCGCTGATAGCGGTTGGCCTTCAGATAAGTTAAATCCACCAGTACCAGCCCATCTACGCAGTTGTTGAAATCCGGATCGCTACCAAAATCGATAAACTGCACGCCGCCCGGTTCGCACACTTCGGAGTATTGTTTATACAGCGGGGGAATACCGCAGCCGAGGTTGCCGAGCAGCGACTTCAGCCGCGTCAGATCTTCGCTGTAATCTTCACCGCCAAACTGCGCTAATACGTCGGGCAACGACGCTGGGTACGGGCGACGTGATTCCGCCAGCGGGTGGCTGGCGGGGAACCATAGACGATAAAAGGCGACCAGCAGATCCCGCGCCGCAGGCGGCAGGCCACCGGAAATCGACACCGGGCCGAATAGATAGCGATAGTGCGGATAGCGCGCCAGGTAGGCCCCAATTCCGGACCATAAATAATCTAGCCCGCGACGTCCCCAGTAGCGTGGCTGAATAAAGCTACGTCCTAGCTCAATGCCGTGCTGGAGGATATCGTCCATGCGTTCATCGTAGTGGAACAGGCTGTAGCTATAAATGCCGTCCAGCCCGCGCTTTTCCAACTGCATAGCGGTAGGCATAAAGCGGTAGGCACCCACAATTTCCAGGTCCTCTTCATCCCATAAAATCAGATGCAGGTAGTCATCATCGTAGGCGTCGACGTCGCGGCGTTTGCCGCTACCTTCGCCTACTGCCCGAAAGGCGATCTCCCGCAGACGCCCCAGCTCGCGCAGCAGCGGTGCATCATCCTGACCATTGCGCTGCCATAAATAAATGACTTTACCGTCCGCCGTGCGTCCCAGACATTCGGCCTGATTCAGCTCACGCTTGACCTGCGCGCGGGGCTCGGGGCGGGCGATGGCGCTTTCGGTTCGAAAGATGCCCGGCAGATTTTTGCCCAGCAACAGTACGTGGCGGTAGCATTTGTCAGCCATCTCGCGGGGCGTAGATTGCGGGTTAAACCAGGCGGACCATGCGATCTGCTGGCCAATATTCACCGGCAGGCTACCGTTGCGGCGGCGGAACATTTGCTGCATCAATAACAGCAGCGGCAGATGCGAGGATACCAGCGTACTGGCATAAAACAGGGCGCTATTGCGTGCGTCAATCCACGCGGGCAGCAGCGGGGCGCGATATTTGGCGGCGAGCTTAATAAAGCCAGAGTGCCATTTTTTATCGCGAATACCGCGTCGGGTCAGCCGCGAGACCTCGCCCGCAGGGAAGAAGATCAGCACGCCACCGTTTTGAAGCTGGTGGTCCATTTGCTGGAGCGCTGATTTTGCCGTGCGGCCATTAATGTTATCGACCGGGATAAACAGGGCGCTCAGTGGTTCAAGGTGGGTCAGCATGCGGTTAGTGACGACTTTTACGTCGCGACGTACGCGGGATACCGCGTAGAGTAATGCCAATCCGTCGAGTGTGCCGGTGGGGTGGTTGGCAATGATGACCAGCGGGCCCTGTTCGGGGATCTGTTCCAGATTTTGTACCGCAACATCACAGTGGATATTCAGGTGCTCCAGAACCTGTTCGACCGCATCTAAACCCTTTAGATGACGATGCCGCGCAGCAAACTGTTGAAACTCTTCTTCATGCAGCAGTTTTTTGAGTAGTTTTTTTTGCCAGGGGGTTGGCCTTGCCTGAGGCCACAGGTCATCGATGACATTGTCGAGACTAAACATAGCAGCTCCTCCTCTGTCCTGCTTTGACAGTAGAAGGGGGATATGTCGGTTATATGGCGGTTTGGTGACGTTTTGTGAAAGATGAAAACGCCCCGCGAGCGCAGGGCGTTGAGAGGCGATTAACGTAGGATTTTTTTCTCGGCCAAATCGAGGGCGAAATAGCTGAAGATGAGGTCGGCGCCGGCGCGTTTGATGGCGCCAAGGCTTTCCAGTACCACTTTTTCTTCATCAATTGCCCCGGCCTGAGCGGCAAATTTGATCATCGCGTATTCACCGCTGACCTGATAAGCGCCAATTGGCAGCTCGGTGCGTTCGCGAATATCGCGCAGGATATCCAGGTACGCGCCAGCAGGTTTCACCATCAGGCAATCTGCGCCCTGAGCTTCGTCCAGCAGCGACTCGCGAATCGCTTCACGGCGGTTCATCGGGTTCATCTGATAGGTTTTACGGTCGCCTTTCAGCGCCGTTCCCGCCGCTTCGCGGAATGGGCCGTAGAAGGAGGAGGCGAATTTGGTGGAGTAGGACATGATCGCGGTGTCGGTGAAACCGGCTGCGTCCAGCGCCTGACGAATTGCCTGAACCTGACCGTCCATGGCGGCTGAAGGCGCGATGAAGTCCGCACCGGCGGCGGCCGCAACCACTGCCTGCTTGCCGAGATTCGCCAGCGTCAGGTCGTTATCGACGCCATGATCGCACAGCACGCCGCAGTGGCCGTGAGAGGTGTATTCGCAGAAACAGGTATCGGACATGACGATCATTTCCGGTACGGTTTGTTTGCAGATACGGGACATACGCGCCACCAGGCCGTCTTCTTTCCAGGCGTCGCTGCCGGTGTCATCGGTATGGTGGGAGATACCAAAGGTCATCACCGAGCGAATGCCGGCGTTGGCAATACGCTCAATTTCGCGTGCCAGATGTTTTTCCGGAATACGCATCACGCCTGGCATGGCTTCGATAGCTTTGTAATCGTTGATCTCTTCTTCAACAAAGATCGGCAACACCAGGTCATTTAAGCTCAGTGTTGTCTCTTCAAACATAGCGCGCAGCGCAGGGGATTTGCGCAGGCGACGGGGGCGATGGAGTAAGTCTGTCATGGTATGCCTGATTTTTGTGAAACAAGGAGGCGTATTGTAACTGAATCATCGGCTGAATGTTTTACTAAAGTGGTGGTTAAGGTATTGGCCGGTGAGAGTCATCGTCGTCGAATTTAACCATCCGCCGGGATAACGGCAACAGCGGAGATAAATTAATTCAGATGATTGTTTGCGGTGAATATCGTGATGTTCTCTGGAGGGACGAAATGTCTTTAAAATAAATTTGTTGAATGTGTCGGTGATAATTATATATTTGACGGTATGTTCTGTCTCGCGAAATCACAGTTAACGGGCATCGTATATTGCCGGTGTTAGAAATCCTGAAACGAATATTTAATAAACTATAATTGAACTGCTTATTATGCTCGTTGCATACTCCTTGCGCTCAGTATGAAGGTTCTTGTTGAATCCCCTCGTATGCAGGGACGGTAACTTCCCTGTATGTTTTCTTCTCAATGCTCATCATGATGACGAGCATTTTTTGCACGGATTGCATAGCATGCCCACTTTGAGTAAACCGCTCAGTGAGTTTTATTCGCTCGACAAAGAGCTATCTCAACAGGGGACAAGATTTACTCTGTCCGCCGGTGCCACGTTTCTTCCCCCGAACCGCATATTAAATGACGCCACGATTGTGATTCAGCACGGCACGGCCTCTTTGCATCGCAATAATAATCACATTCTGTATGGCATCGTCCAGGGGCCGGTGATTTTTGGCCTCGCGGCGGGGGTTAGCCAAATTCACAATGAATATATGCTGACCGCAGAAAGCGATTGCCGAGGGTATTATCTTGCGGCCAATGAGACGTTGGAGTGTCTTGAAAATCACCAGCTTTGGCGCGAGGCGTTTTATTGGATGGGCTGGCAAACCCGCATGTTAGAACTGCGCGATAAACAGCTGATTGGCACTAACCATTATCACCAGATTCGTTCAACCCTATTTATGATGATGGAGTGGGACGCGGAAATCCGTGAACGTATCGGTGTCCTGAATTATATCCAGCAGCGAACGGGAATTTCTCGCTCGGTGATTGCCGAGGTGCTTTCCGCACTGCGGAAAGGGGAATATATCCAGATGAATAAAGGCAAACTCGTCAGCGTGACGCGTTTGCCTGATGATTATTAAGACGCCGGAATCACCGCGGATTTATTGCCACTGAGTTCGGTCACCAGATCGTTAATACCATCGCTCATATTCACGAAGCGGGTCAGCGGTGAGCGCGTAATCACCACGAATGCCCCCACGTTTGACTGCGGGATCATCGCCATATAGGTAATAAAGCCGCCGCCGCCGCCGGTTTTCTGAATAATGCCCGGGCGACCATTTTTCGGTGCCATATAAACCCAACCGAGGCCCAGCGCATCAGCGCGGCCCGGCACATCCATACCGATGACGCGGGTAAGCTGGCTGCGTTTGTAGACCAGCGTCTGCATCCGGTCAGCCTGATTGCTACGATGATAGAAATCGGATGAAAGATACTGCTGCATCCAACGCATCATATCGCCAGGCGTGGAGTAGACCCCACCGCTGCCCATCGCCGCCAGCGTGTTATTGCACGGACTCGCACCTTTTTCTGCCACCATCAACCGCCCGCACTGATCGGGAGACGGCGTAAAGGTGGTGTCCTTCATCCCCAGCGGACGGGTTATCTGTTCTTCAAACAGCTGCGGATAGGGCTTGCCCGCGGCATTGCCCAGCGCATCGGCAAGCAGATCGAACGCTAAATTAGAGTAGCTGGCCTGAGAGCCCGGAGCGGCATGCAGTTTTGCCGTTGAGAGGTAGTTCCAGCGCTGCGACTGTGTCGGCCAGACGAAAACCGGGCGATGCGCCGCGCCGCCGGGCTGCTCGCGAGGCAGGGCACTGGTATGAGTCGCCAGATTCACCAATGTAATTGGGGTGCCGTTATATGTCGGGACGCGGGAGCCAGGCGGCGCATATTTACTGAGCGGATCGTTGAGCTTCACCACTCCCTGATCGAGCAGCTTCACCAGCATTTCGCTGGTCATCAGTTTGCTCAGCGAGGCAATGCGGATGACTGAATCAAGCTGCGGGTGAACATTGTTGCCTGGTCGGGTTTCGCCAAAGCTGCGGAACACCCGCTGGTTGCCATCAATAACGACCAGGGCCATGCCGGTTGCGCCGCTGCCGTAAAAAATATGGTTGGCATAGCGGTCAGCGATATCGGACGCAAACGCCGGGCTGGTAATAGGCTGTGCAGCCTGCACCGAGGTCAATGACGCCACGCAGAGCGCGGCAGAAAAAAGCAGACTACGTTTCAACGGAGGCATCCATGAATTGAAATGGGAAAGTAACGCGTATTTATACTAAAAATACAACGAATCGGCACCTGGCGCAGCGCCATTAAACGGTATGATAGCGGGAAAAACGTAACCGGGCGTAAATGCGAGGATTATTCATCAGCGGGATTGCACGCTTTTGTGATCCAGCGCGTATGATAAGCCAGGTGGCGTTGCCGCGAACTCTGCCAGAATTTTCCGGTCTGATTGCCCAGAAACATTGCCTAATACCTCTTTACGGTAAAAATTTTCCGTAACGGTATTCTGTGGTCACAGCATGAAACAAAACCATAAGAAGTTAGCAGGAGAGCACTATGTTTAAGTCTTTTTTCCCAAAGCCAGGACCTTTTTTCCTCTCGGCGTTTATTTGGGCACTGGTCGCCGTCATTTTCTGGCAGGCAGGCGGTGGGAGTTGGCTGCTGCGTTTGACTGGGGCAAGTCACGATATTCCGATTAGCGCTGCCCGATTTTGGTCGCTGAACTATCTGGTTTTTTATGCTTATTACCTGATTTGCGTCGCGCTGTTTGCCGGATATTGGTTTATCAGCAGCCCGCATCGCTGGCAGTATTGGTCCATTCTGGGTACCGCGCTAATTATCTTTGTCACCTGGTTTATGGTCGAAGTCGGGGTAGCGATAAACGCCTGGTATGCTCCATTCTACGATCTCATTCAGACGGCGCTCGCGTCGCCGAACAAAGTCTCGATTAACCAGTTCTATCAGGAAATTGGCATTTTCCTCGGCATCGCGCTGATTGCCGTTGTCATTGGCGTACTGAATAATTTCTTCGTCAGCCACTATGTGTTCCGCTGGCGTACGGCGATGAACGAGCATTACACGGCCCATTGGCAGCATCTGCGCCACATTGAGGGTGCCGCTCAGCGTGTGCAGGAAGACACCATGCGCTTTGCTTCGACTCTAGAGGATATGGGTACCAGCTTTATTAACGCCATCATGACCCTGATTGCGTTCCTGCCGGTGCTGGTTACGCTCTCCGCACATGTCCCCAATTTGCCGATTATCGGTCACGTTCCTTACGGTTTGGTGATTGCCGCTATCGTCTGGTCGCTGATGGGGACCGGGATGCTGGCGGTGGTCGGGATTAAGCTGCCGGGGCTGAACTTTAAAAATCAGCGCGTTGAAGCCGCCTACCGTAAAGAGCTGGTTTACGGTGAAGATGATGCCAACCGCGCCACACCGCCAACGTTGCGTGAGCTGTTCAGCGCGGTGCGCCAGAACTATTTCCGCCTCTATTTCCACTACATGTACTTCAATATCGCGCGTATTTTGTATTTGCAGGTAGATAACGTTTTCGGTTTGTTCCTGCTGTTTCCGTCAATTGTTGCCGGTACGATTACGCTTGGTCTGATGACGCAGATAACCAACGTTTTCGGCCAGGTGCGCGGCTCTTTCCAGTATCTGATCAGCTCCTGGACCACGCTGGTGGAACTGATGTCTATCTACAAACGTCTGCGCAGCTTCGAGCGTGAACTGGATAATAAAGATCTGCAAGATGAAGTCGTGCAGCCACAGAGCTAAACGACAACCGTTTATTTTGATAAGGACAGCTCATGGCGATGGCCAAAACGCGTTACTGCGCTTTACCCCTTACGTTGTTGGCGGGGGCATTGCTGAGCGCCTGTACCAGCCAGCAGGCCCCGCAGATGAAAGCGGGAGAGAAGCCGGTGGATGTGGCAAGCGTGGTGCGGCAGAAGATGCCCGCTAGCGTGAAGGACCGGGACGCCTGGGCGCAGGCGCTGGCGAAAACCTTCGAAAGTCAAAAGCTGGCTCCGACCGAGGAAAATATCTGTTCGGTGCTGGCGGTCGCGCAGCAGGAGTCGAACTATCAGGCTGACCCCGCGGTGCCGGGGTTGAGTAAAATCGCCTGGCAGGAGATCGACCGCCGCGCTGAAAAGATGCATATCCCGGTCTTTCTGGTTCACACCGCGCTGAAAATCAATTCACCAAACGGCAAAAGCTACAGCGACCGCCTGGACAGTGTGAAAACGGAAAAACAGCTCAGCGCGATTTTTGATGACTTTATCGGCATGGTCCCGATGGGGCAGAAGCTGTTTGGTTCCTTGAATCCGGTGCATACCGGCGGGCCGATGCAGGTGAGCATTGCCTTCGCTGAAGGGCATCAGGACAACTATCCGTGGAAGATGGACGGTACCGTGCGTCAGGAAGTCTTTACGCTGCGCGGTGGCCTGTGGTTTGGCACCTATCATCTGCTGAACTATCCGGCTAACTATACCGCGCCGCTCTATCGCTTTGCTGACTTTAACGCTGGCTGGTATGCCAGCCGTAACGCGGCATTCCAGTACGCGGTGAGTAAAGCCACCGGCGTGAAGCTGGCCCTGGACGGCGATGTTGTGCTGTACGGCAGCGATGAGCCGGGAAGCACCGAAACGGCGGTCAGAAAGCTGGCGGATAAACTGTCGCTGAGCAACAGCGAAATTCATAACCAACTGCGCAAAGGCGACAGCCAGGCGTTTGAAAATACGGCTCTGTACAAAGGGGTTTATAAGATTGCCGAGCAGAAGGCGGGTAAGGCGTTAGCCAGAGAAATGTTGCCGGGAATTCAGTTAGAAAGCCCGAAAATCACCCGTAAGTTAACGACCGCATGGTTCGCAAAACGGGTTGATGAGCGTCGGGCTAAGTGTATGGCTATCCATTAATTCCGATGACGCAGGCGGCGCACCAGCGATACCACACCAAGGATTGCGCAGCCTGCCAGGAAAGGCACAACGCCGAAAAGCGTGCCCACACCTAAACCAATTTCCACCCGCGGACGGCCGCTATCCTGCATTTGCATCAAATGTTCATATACGCCGGGCGCGTGTGCGACCAGAGATAACAGCTGCGCGCCCACTGAAAAGCAGAGTAAGACAAATAGCGCGTAGGCCAGGTTGCCAGAGGTGGAGGACGTCCTCTTCTTCCCGGTAAAAATGCGTTTTGAGAAAGTGAAATCTGTCATGGGTACCTCCAGATAACGTGATTGCGACGATTTCGTGATACAGAGGGAGTGTGGCAGTAGAAGGGTGTTGTCAATATCGGATTTATGCTAAATTTTGAGCAGGAATAATCCTGGTTTTTAAGCGTAACGTGGTTCGGCATTGGTCTCATTTTTACTTCTGCCGCCAATCACGTTCACCTCCGTAATTGTTGTTTACCCCACAGACGCCGCCGAGGGTTTATGGCATCATCATTTTTTTTACTGGAGCCGCTATGAACCTGCCTGCAAAAATTCGCCGCGATTGGCACTATTACGCGTTTGCGATCGGTCTGATTTTTATTTTAAACGGGATTGTGGGCCTGCTTGGCTTCGAAGCAAAAGGTTGGCAAACCTATGCGGTAGGGCTAGTGACTTGGGTCATCAGCTTTTGGTTGGCGGGCTTTATCATTCGCCGTCGGGAAGAGGATTAATGCTTTTACGAAACGACCCGGTAACGTCATACGATGCCGGGTCGCGGTCCGGTTCTGCCTGGTCGCCAAATGCGAACCAGGCTGAGGTTATTTACCCGTTCATCGATGTTTTCAGCGCTTTATCGGCCTGATGACGCTCCAGCGCCAGTTCAATCAGTCGGGTAATCAGTGAGGTGTAGTCCAGCCCGCTGGCCTGCCACAGTTTTGGATACATGCTGATGTTGGTAAAGCCTGGCAGGGTGTTGATTTCATTAATCACCACCTCGTTTTCAGCGGTGAGGAATACATCAACGCGTGCCATCCCGCTACAGCCCAGCGTCTGATAAGCGTCAATTGCAACCTGGCGAATTTTATCGTTCACATCGGCGGCGATCGCCGCAGGAACCACGACTTTGGCCCCATTGTCGTCAATGTATTTGGTGTCGTAAGCGTAGAACTCGCTGTTCAACACAATTTCACCGCAGGTACTGGCTTCAGGGAAATCATTACCCAGCACCGCGCACTCGATTTCACGGCCTTTAATCCCCTGTTCCACCACGACTTTATGGTCAAACTCGAAGGCCAGCGCCACCGCTTTTTGGTACTGTGCGGCATCGTTGACTTTGCTGACGCCAACGGAAGACCCCTGGTTTGCCGGTTTCACAAACAGCGGCAGGCCGAGTTTTGCTTTTAATTCATCAAAGGTGAAGCTGTCGCGGTTGCGGCGCGTCAGGGTGACGAACGGGGCGATGGCAAGTCCCGCGTCGCGCAGCAGACGCTTGGTCACGTCTTTATCCATACAGGCGGCGGAACCTAACACGTCAGACCCGACAAACGGCAGGTTAGCCATGCGCAGCATGCCCTGCAGGGAGCCATCTTCGCCTAGCGTACCGTGAACAATCGGGAAAATGACGTCAATGGCGTCCAGCGGCTGTCCGCTGGCGGCGTCGATCATTTGATGATGTTCTTTGCCCGGAATATGGGCCAGCGTCGTGTCTGAAGGGCGCAGGGCGATACGGGCAGGATCCTGTGCGTTTAACAGATAGTTCTGCGCATCGCTGATGTGCCATTGCCCTTGCTTATCGATACCCAACAGCACAACATCGAAGCGCGTTTTATCGATCGCTTCGACGATATTCTTAGCCGACTGTAGGGAGACTTCGTGCTCCGCTGATTTACCACCAAAAACAATGCCCACCCGCAACTTCGCCATTTCTATTTCCATCCGTTCCAAACGCAAAGCACATAACATACCACGGGCATGATAGGGCATCTGCCTTTTCCATCCCGTATGACGTGAATAACCCGTAGAGTGTAAGCATAACTCACCGCAAGATGGCTTTTTTATCGTGATATATGTCACACAAATCGCTTAGCTGGCTTATAAAATTCTGAAATAATCGATTAAGCATCTCTGACAATACTGAGAGAAAGGCATCTTGCTAACCTGTCTACCTGTTCCCGTAAACTGAATGAATGCGCGTAGTGATGGAATCCTGGAAGGTTAATCTTATTTCGGTTTGGCTCGGTTGCTTTTTTACCGGCCTGGCGATCAGCCAAATTTTGCCGTTTTTACCGCTGTACGTTGCACAGCTGGGGGTGACATCGCATGAGTCGCTCTCGATGTGGTCTGGGTTAACCTTTAGCGTGACCTTTCTGGTATCGGCGATTGTTTCGCCGATGTGGGGGAGCCTGGCGGACCGTAAAGGGCGCAAGCTGATGCTGCTCCGTGCCTCTTTAGGGATGGCGATTGCCATTTTGCTTCAGGCTTTTGCGACCAACGTCTGGCAACTGTTTATCCTGCGCGCGGTGATGGGCTTAACCTCCGGTTATATCCCCAATGCGATGGCGCTGGTGGCTTCACAGGTACCGCGTGAGCGCAGCGGTTGGGCGCTGAGTACGCTATCGACGGCGCAAATCACCGGGGTGATTGGTGGGCCGCTGCTCGGTGGTTTTCTCGCCGATCATGTCGGCCTGCGAATGGTCTTTTATATCACCGCATTCTTGCTGCTGGTAAGCTTCCTGATCACGCTTTTTCTGATTAAAGAGGGGCCGCGCCCATCGTTCAATAAAAGCGAAAAACTCAGCGGTAAAGCCGTATTTGCCTCTCTACCGTATCCGGGATTGGTGATCAGCCTGTTTGTTACCACTATGGTTATTCAGCTGTGCAATGGCTCAATTAGCCCAATCCTCGCGCTGTTTATTAAATCGATGTCGCCGGACAGCGGTAATATTGCGTTTTTAAGCGGTATGATTGCCGCCGTGCCGGGCGTGTCGGCGCTCATTTCGGCGCCCCGTTTGGGCAAACTTGGCGATCGTATTGGTACCGCGCGCATTTTATTAGCGACGCTGATTTTTGCAGTTGTGCTCTTTTTTGCCATGTCATTTGTCACCACGCCGCTGCAGCTCGGTATTCTGCGCTTTATTCTTGGCTTCGCTGACGGCGCAATGCTGCCGGCGGTACAGACGCTGCTGCTAAAATATATTAGTGAGCGCGTCACCGGGCGCATTTTTGGCTATAACCAGTCGTTTATGTATCTCGGCAACGTGGTTGGACCCTTAATTGGTGCTTCAGTCTCGGCAATGGCCGGATTCCGCTGGGTGTTTATTGTGACTGCGGTGATTGTCCTGATTAACCTTTGGCAATTGGCGGTGATGCTGCGGCGGACTCAACCGGTACGCCAGTAATATCCAGCCAGCAAGGGAATAAATACCGTCGTGTTTATTCCCTCTGGCTGGCGGTATTATCTATAATTTAATGTAATATTATGCGAGCAAAACGTTTCGCTTGCGATTTTCGCAAGTAATTCCATGATATCAATAAGGATTATATTTTTATCTGTTTCTCTTGCAGAATTGTCTGGATATTGTAATTCTATTCTTGGTTGCTACAGGGGAATGGAACCGTATGTTTTATCGGTCTATTTAATTTCAGGGCCTGCGTCCTGCCCATCGCTGTCATACAAGGAAAACGCGCGATGAAAAATTTCATTGCAGAACTGCTGGTGAAGCTGGCTGAAAAGGAAGATGAAGCAAACGCATTGCGTATTCAGGTCGATGCGCTGGAAGTGGTGGTTACCACGCTATTACAGCATATGAAACACAACCCTACGTCGGCGCTGGACAGTGATATAGCGGCCACGCTGAATAAGCTGAAACCCTCAGAGCATGCGCCCGATGATAATAACGAATTATTATATAATCATGTGAAGCGGTTATTTTTATCCCCCAAAGATTAGTAGGTATTACGTTTTTTAGCGCTGTCATTAAACTGTCACGCTCTTTTCTTACAGTCTCCGTGTTTCATTTTTTAAGTATTTGTACATGGAGAAACTAACGTGAAATACAGCGCAATCTTTGCCGCATTATTACCTCTGTTATGCCTACCTGCCGCTCAGGCAGAAACTTCTGCTAGCGTGTTAGATAACCGCGCCGCGCACGGGGATATTACCCAGCCGGGCGGTGCCCGCCGTTTATCCGCCGATCAAACGGATGCCATTCGCGCTTCGTTAAATAATAAACAGGCGAAAAACGTTATTTTGCTGATTGGCGATGGAATGGGCGATTCCGAAATTACCGCGGCACGTAACTACGCCGAAGGTGCGGGCGGTTTCTTTAAGGGGATTGATGCATTGCCGTTGACCGGCCAATACACCCACTACGCGCTGAATAAAAAAACCGGTAAGCCTGATTATGTCACCGACTCTGCGGCGTCGGCCACTGCCTGGAGCACCGGGGTGAAAACCTATAACGGTGCGCTTGGCGTCGATATCCATGAAAAAGACCATCAAACAATCCTTGAGCTGGCAAAATCCGCTGGGCTGGCGACCGGCAACGTTTCGACAGCTGAACTGCAGGATGCGACTCCCGCTGCGCTGATTTCGCACGTGACCTCGCGAAAATGCTATGGCCCAAGCGTGACCGCGGAAAAATGCCCAACTAATGCGCTGGAAAAAGGCGGTAAAGGATCCATTACCGAACAGCTCCTGAACGCGCGGGCAGATGTGACGCTGGGCGGCGGGGCAAAAACCTTTGCTGAAACAGCAACCGCAGGCGAATGGCAGGGGAAAACCCTGCGCGAACAGGCGCAGGCGCGCGGCTACCAACTGGTGAACGACGCGACTTCACTGGCTGCTATTTCTCAGGCGAACCAGGATACACCGCTGCTGGGCTTGTTCTCTGAAGGTAACATGCCGGTGCGCTGGGAAGGGCCAAAAGCCACGTACCACGGTAACATCGATAAAGCCGCCGTCACCTGTACGCCTAATCCAAAGCGTGATTCCAGCGTGCCGACGCTGGCGCAAATGACGGATAAAGCCATTTCACTGCTGAGCAGCAACGAGAAAGGTTTCTTCCTGCAGGTTGAAGGGGCATCCATCGACAAACAGGATCACGCGGCAAACCCATGCGGCCAGATTGGTGAAACGGTTGATCTGGATGAAGCGGTACAAAAAGCGCTGGAGTTTGCCAAGAAAGAGGGCAACACCCTGGTCATCGTCACCGCCGACCATGCTCACTCTAGCCAGATTATCCCACCGGAAACCAAGGCTCCTGGGCTAACGCAAGCGCTGAACACCAAAGATGGCGCGGTGATGGTGATGAGCTATGGCAACTCGGAAGAAGAGTCGATGGAACACACCGGCACTCAACTGCGTATTGCGGCTTACGGTCCACATGCGGCGAACGTGGTGGGGCTGACTGATCAGACCGATCTCTACTACACCATGAAGGCGGCTCTCGGGCTGTAATCATTCACCACCCGATGGCATTTTTTTGCCGTCGGGTTGGTAAAATCCCTGCCAGCGACCAGACTTACCGTGATCTCTCACAAAAGGATGGTGTTATGAAAACAACATTAATGGTCACTTTGCTGTGCGGTTTGTTTGCGGCGTCCGCGGCTTCTGCGGCGACCACCGCGGCCACGGCGGCGGAGAAAACCCTGACTCCGCAGCAGCAGCGTATGAGCAGCTGTAATCAACAGGCAACCGCCAAAACCCTGAAGGGCGATGAGCGTAAAACCTATATGAGCACCTGTCTGAAAGGCGCAGGGGCCGGTGCTGACGGTAAAACGCTAACGCCTCAGCAGCAGAAAATGAAGGATTGTAACGCGCAGGCGGCTCAGAAGACCTTAAAAGGCGATGAGCGCAAAACCTTTATGAGTACCTGTCTGAAAAAAGGTTAATTGATTTTCTGTGGCAAGCGAGTGAGGCCCGACAGTGATTGCCGGGCCGTAATGCTTAAGATTTGCTCATTTTCTCGGATTTTTCCATGCATTTTGCCATCGCTTCGATGACGGCAGAGCGGAAGCCTTTCTCTTCCAGAACCCGCACGGCTTCAATCGTGGTACCGCCCGGCGAGCAGACCATATCCTTCAATTCACCCGGATGTTTCCCGGTTTCCAGCACCATTTTCGCGGAGCCCATCACCGCCTGAGCGGCAAATTTATAGGCCTGTGCGCGCGGCATACCGCCGAGCACGGCGGCGTCGGCCATGGCTTCAATAAACATGAAGACGTAGGCCGGTGCGGAACCGCTGACGCCAACGACCGGGTGGATCATCGGCTCGGCAATCTCTTCGGCCGCGCCGAAACAGCGGAAAATATTCAGCACATCGGCGATGTCTTCTGGCGTTACCAGAGCGTTTGGCGTGACCGAGGTCATCCCCGCGTTGACCAGGGATGGCGTATTTGGCATCGCCCGCACGATTTTACGATCGTGGCCCAGCGCGCGCGCCAGTTGCTCCAGAGTAATCCCGGCGGCGATAGAAACCACCAGCGAGTCTTTATTGAGGCTGGAGGCGATTTCACTCAGCACCTTCACCATAATGCCCGGCTTCACCGCGCCGAAGACGATATCAGCAACCTGCGCCACTTCCTGCGCGCTCTGCGAAGCATTGATACCGAACTCATCGCGCAGCGCGGCGACTTTATCCGGTGATGGGGTATACACCCAAATCTGCCCAGGAAGTACCTGTCCGCTCGCAATCAGGCCGCCAAGAATGGCTTTTCCCATATTACCGCAGCCAATGAAGCCAATTTTCTTCTCCATCATGTCTCTCCCTCTGTCTGTTTTTTTTCGTAGTGTACTGTTATAGGCGATTCCCGGCGATGGGTAACGTACTTTTACGACTTTATTACCTTACCGTATAATCGCCCTTTAAGAATGAGCGCAGGCAGGAATAATAATGACGATTTGGGTTGATGCGGACGCGTGTCCTAATGTGATTAAAGAGGTGCTGTACCGCGCCGCAGACCGTACGCAGATTGAGCTGGTGCTGGTGGCAAACCAGTATTTGCGCGTCCCTCCGTCGCGTTTTATCCGCGCCATGGTCGTGCCGCAGGGCTTTGATGTGGCCGATAACGAAATCGTCCGCCTGTGTCAGCCGGGCGATCTGGTGGTGACGGCGGATATTCCGCTGGCGGCTGAAGTACTGGAAAAGGGCGGTGCGGCGCTGAATCCTCGCGGGGAGCGCTATAGTCATGCCACTATTCGTGAGCGCCTAACGCTGCGTGATTTTATGGATACCATGCGCTCCAGCGGTATTCAAACCGGCGGTCCGAGCGCGCTTTCGCAGCGCGATCGCCAGCAGTTTGCCGCTGAACTTGATAAGTGGCTGCTGGCGGTAAAGCGCGGCTGACAGGATTTCTGTCATCAGAATGTGCTACCTTTGCCGCGTTATCCGGCTTGTCAAAACAAGCCTCTTTCATGTACTGTTAGCGCAACGCTTTGTGGCATCTTTTTTTTACGCCTGAAAATGCCACTCTATCAGCCTATGAAGGCTATGGGTCCTTCAGTAAAGCTCTTGTCGTAATTTAAAGTTTACACTTACTTGTGTACTAGTTTGGTGGTATTATTTACGCTTCATATGCACATCCCGCAATTTTGCGTCATCAAGGGGAACTCCAGGCAATGACACAGCCTATTTTTCTTATCGGAGCCAGGGGCTGCGGAAAAACAACAATAGGCCAAGCGCTGACTCACGCCTGCGATTTCCACTTTGTTGATACTGATTTGGCGTTACAACAGCGTTCCGGTATGACCGTTGCCGACATTGTGGCGGCCGAAGGCTGGGCCGGATTCCGTGCACGGGAAACGCAGACGCTTATCTCGGTAACGCAACCGAATACGGTGGTAGCCACCGGCGGTGGAATTATTCTGGCCGCTGAAAACCGCGAGTTTATGCGCCAGCACGGCGTGGTGATTTATCTCAATGCCCCGGTTTCTGTTCTGGCAAGCCGCCTGGAAGCGTTTCCAGAAGCGGAACAGCGCCCGACCCTCACCGGCAAGCCTATCAGCGAAGAGGTTGCCGATGTGTTAGCCCAGCGCGATGCGCTGTACCGCGAAACGGCCCACTATATTGTTGATGCTTCCTCCACGCCGGATCAGGTTGTCGCCCTCATCCAGAACGCTCTGCACCTGGCAACCGCCATCTAGCAGGGCGGGTCTCTTTACTTCCTCTTCCTTATTTACGAATACGCTTGATTCTCTGCGTTCCTCGCCGCTGTAGATGACTCATTGTCGATACGCTGCAGCGGTAAGAGAGGGATTCTCGTGCTGCTGGCTTGGTTCATTGATTCGGCTGAATGAGCGCCGCTAACGTGACGATGGCTGACATAAAACGCAGTCTATAACCCTCTTTATTTCATGGTTATGGTGGGCGTAAATCACATTTATCGTTTATCTTTAATGTTATAGAGAAGTTAAAATTAAACCATATCAGGAGAGTACTGGAAATTACCGGAATCTTTACATTCCAGCATCGGGATGAACTGCTACGCTTCTGAGCGGTGTTTTTCATCCATCCAGGTGGCTATTTGTAAAGTAAGCAATTGAGAAGCAGAAGGTAGATAACATGAGTGCAACCATGGCGATTCTTACGATTGGGGTGGTGCCCATCAGTGAAGTATTGCCGCTTTTAACCGAGCACATCAGGGAAGATCAAATTACCCACATTACTCTACTGGGCAACATGAGTCGTGCGGACGTTATGGAAGAATATGGGCCTGAGCCCGGTGAAGAGCGTCTGTTAGTTCTGTTAAACGACAACCAATTTGTTGAGATTTCGCGTCTGAAGGTCGAGCATGCCCTACAGGCGGTGATTGAAGTACTGGACAATCAGTCCTATGACGTCATTCTGTTGCTGAATACGTTCAAACTTCGCAGTATGACGGCGCGCAATGCGATACTGCTGGAGCCGCAGCGAATTATCCCACCGCTGGTAGCCTCTATCGTTGAGGGACATCAGGTCGGCGTGTTGGTGCCTATTGAGGCCATTCTTAAAGCCCAGAAAGAAAAATGGCAGATGCTGCCGACGTTACCTTACTACGCGCTGGCAAATCCCGTTCGCGACAGCGATCAGCACCTGATTTCAGCCGGCACTTCGCTGCTGGAGCAGGGCGCTGACGTACTGGTTCTTGACTCGCTGAGCTATCACCAGCGCCATCGCGACCTATTACAAAAGGCGCTGGATGTGCCGGTTCTGTTATCGAATGTGCTGGTCGCCCGACTGGCGGCAGAATTATTATGTTAAGCGTATGAATTTGCGTGACAGGCTTCTGTTCGCAACCCTATATTGGTTTTTTACGCTAAGACAATAAGGGCCTGTTTATGCTTCAAAGCAACGAGTACTTCGAAGGGAAAGTGAAATCCATTGGCTTTACCAGCAGCAGCACCGGTCGTGCCAGCGTGGGCGTGATGGTTGAAGGCGAATACACCTTTGGCACCGCGCAGCCAGAAGAGATGACCGTGGTTAGCGGCGAGATGAATGTGCTGTTACCGGGTGAAATCGAATGGAAAGTGTATACCGCAGGGGAAGTGTTTAACGTGCCGGGCAACAGCGAATTTAATCTGCAGATCGTTGAGCCGACGTCTTATCTGTGTCGCTATCTGTAATATTTTCCCTTCCTGCTAAGGCAGGAAGGGAATTTACCGCTTAGCGCTGAGCCTCACCGCCTAAGCCTTCTACCAGACTTTTAATCAATGCCGCCAGTTCGCCGGTCATCAGAATAAAGTCGGCGTCGAAACGCTGAGCGTAATCGTCCCTGTCGATATCTTCGTTTTGATCGCGCAGTTCGTCGCAGAACTTCAGGCGCTTAATCGAACCGTCGTCGCACATCACGAACTGAATACGCTGCTGCCAGTCCAGCGCCAGTTTGGTCACCAGCTTACCGGCCTCAATATGCGCCGCAATTTCATCGCAGATCAGATCTTGTTTCTTGGCGCGGATCACGCCGCCGTCTTCGAGGATCGCTTTCAGCTCGGCTTCATCCAGAATCTGGAAACTTTGCGCGGCGCTTCCGGAACGCACCCATTCGGTGAGCGTCAGCTCGATTGGATTTTCCAGCGTCAGCGGTACGACTGGCAAAGAACCCAGGCTTTTACGCAGCAGCGCCAGCGTATCTTCCGCTTTTTTGGCGCTGGCACAATCAACCATGATCAGATCGTTGACGGTATCGATCCACATCATCGTCTGGCTGAAGCGGCTAAAGGCGCGCGGCAGCAGGGAGTGCAGGACTTCGTCCTTCAGGGAATCTTTTTCCGTTTTCTTCAGCTTGCGGCCCTGATCGGCTTCCAGCTTCTGGATCTTGGCTTCCAGCGCTTGCTTAATCACAGGCGAAGGCAGGATCTTCTCTTCTTTACGCGCGCAGATGATGATCTGCCCGTTGACAGAGTGCGTCAGTGCGTCGCTGTGTGAGCCCATCGGCGGTACCCAGCCGGTTTTTGCCATATCCTGGCTGCCGCAGGGGGTGAAGGTCATCTCAGCGAGCTGCTTTTCCATCTCTTCCGCGCGCAGCGAGATGTCGCGGCTAAGACGATAAACCATTAAATTTTTGAACCACAGCATGATAATTTCCACGGTGTTATCGTTATATAGGCGGGCAATGATAACGAATTGTCCACGGCCTTGCATTGTTTTAAACAGGAGCGACGAATGCGAATTGGGATTGATTTGGGGGGGACGAAAACAGAGGTTATCGCGCTCGGTGACCAAGGCGAGCAGCTGTATCGTCACCGCCTGCCGACGCCGCGAGATTATCGGCAAACCATTGAGAATATTGCACATCTTGTTGCTTTGGCTGAAGAAGCTACCGGCAAAATTGGCACGGTTGGCATCGGGATCCCTGGCTCGATTTCACCCTATACCGGGGTCGTCAAAAACGCTAATTCGACCTGGCTTAACGGCCAACCGTTTGATAAAGATTTGAGCCAACGCCTCAATCGTGAAGTGCGTCTGGCGAACGACGCCAACTGCCTGGCCGTATCCGAAGCGATCGATGGGGCGGCAGCTGGCGCACAGACGGTATTTGCCGTCATTATTGGGACCGGCTGCGGTGCGGGCGTAGCGATGAACGGGCGCGTACATATTGGCGGGAACGGTACGGCGGGCGAGTGGGGGCATAACCCGCTGCCGTGGATGAATGACGACGAGCTGCGCTACCGCGCTGAAGTGCCGTGCTACTGCGGAAAACAGGGATGTATTGAGACGTTTATCTCCGGCACCGGATTTGCCACCGATTACCAGCGTTTAAGCGGCAATCCGCTCAAAGGCAGTGAGATTATGCGGTTAGTTGAAGCAGGCGATGCGCTGGCAGAGCAAGCGCTGGCCCACTATGAACAGCGGCTAGCGAAGTCGCTGGCGCATGTCGTCAATATTCTCGACCCGGACGTGATTGTGCTGGGCGGCGGGATGAGTAATGTTGAGCGTCTCTATAGGACGGTACCGTCACTGGTGAAAGAGTGGGTGTTCGGCGGTGAATGTGAGACGCCGATTCGCAAGGCGCTGCACGGCGACTCCAGCGGCGTGCGCGGGGCAGCATGGCTGTGGCCGCAGTAATATCATAGTATCTATCCCCCGCGGACAGACGGGGGAAAACCTCCGGCGCTCACCGGAGGTTGGCTTTACTCGATGGCAAACATTTTATCCAGGCGGCTATACCCCAGCCCGTTGATCTTCTTAACCTTGATCTGCACCGGAATGCGCTCTTTCATGGCTTCAACGTGGCTTATCACGCCGATGATTTTACCGCTGGCGTTGAGCGTATCCAGCGCATCGAGCGCGGTATCCAGCGTTTCGCTGTCCAGGGTGCCAAAACCTTCATCAAGGAACAGTGAGTCGATGCGGGTTTTATGGCTGACCAGATCCGAAAGCGCCAGCGCCAGCGCAAGGCTGACGAGGAAGCTTTCGCCACCGGAGAGGGTGCGGGTATCGCGCACCGCATCGGCCTGCCAGGTATCAACCACTTCCAGCTCCAGCGCATCGCTGGCCTTACGCTGGAGTAAATAGCGGCCGTGCAGGCGACTCAATTGCTCGTTTGCCAGCCATACCAGATTATCCAGCGTCAGCCCTTGGGCGAATTTGCGGAATTTATCGCCCTCTTTTGAACCAATCAGCGCATTAAGATGCGCCCAATCTTCCAAAGTGGCGTTGGCCTTTTCAATCTCAAGGAACAAAGACTGTTGCTGCTGACGGTTGCTTTCATCCTGCTTCAACTGCTGACGGAGTTCGCCCTGGCGCTGGCTGTTTTCGCGCAGTTGCTGAGCAAGCTGTTGCAGTTGGGTCTGGGTATCGGAAAGGGTGATCTCCGGCGTCAGCGTTTCCGGGCGTAGCGTCAGGTGTTTTTGCAGAGCTTCTTGCACCTGGGTTACTCGCGTCTGATGCTGCTGGTGTTGGGTTTCCAGCGTCTGTTTCAGGTGTTCCAGGCGTTGACGCTCATCGGCGTCGAGCAGTGCGGCAAGGAAATCATCGCGATCGGTGAAGTGTGAGTCGGCAAGCGCTTGATTAAATTGCTGCTCGGCCTGCTGCAGGCGCTGCTGCTCCTGGGTTTCTTGCTGTTGCAGCGTATGCAATTGGCTCTCCAGCGCGACGCAGTCGTGGTGTACCTGCTGCCAGCCGTCAAGGTTGGCGTGACTGCCATCATCGGCATGCTGTGTCGGTGGCAGCGTCTCCAGCAGCGGCTGGATGTGGGCCAACTGTTGCTGCGTTTGCTGACTCTCTTTTTGCTGCTGCTGCCAGGCCTCGGTTTGCGCTTCACGCGCGGCAAGCCACGCGGCTTCTTCCCCGGTTGCTGGTCGCGTCAATCCCCACGCCGTGAGCGCGTGAATTAACGCCTCGTCGCGCTGCGTCAGCTCTTCAGTCAGGTGCGTTTTCTGCGCCTGAAGTTCCCGGATTTGGCCCTCAAGCGCCTGGCGCTGGCTATGCTGATAGCGCTGCTGTTCGGCATCGTCCTGTTCGGCGAGCCAGCGGCCAATATCGTCGGCGGGCTGAAGTGAAATGGCTAAACGCTGCGTGACATCCTGCCACTGCAATGTAAGTGCTTGCTCCTGCTGGGAAAGTGATGCCAGCTCGTCATTTTCTTTCTGCTGCTGTTTTTGTAGCGCCTCCTGCTGGCCGCGCAGGGTGGCGCCATCTTCCGCCAGACGAGCCACCTCTTTTTCCAGCGCATCGCGGCGGGCTTTGTTGGCGTCAGGAACCAGCGCCTGATACTCCGCCAGCGCGGGATGATCGGTAGAACCGCAGAGCGGGCAGGCAGCGCCAGGCTGTAATCGCGCGCGCTCTGCTTCCAGCCGCACGATGGTGGCCTCCAGCTCACAGAGAGCTTTCACATCCTGAAGCTGCTGCTTTTTGTCTTTATACACCTGGCGCAGTTGGGTCAGCTCGGCCGTGATTTTTTCCAACTGCTGCTGGCGCTGCTGCCCGGCGTCAATCAACTGCTGGCGGCGGCTTTGTAGCGGAATAAAGCGCGTGTGCAGGCTACTGAGCTGCTGGCGCAGTGGGCGGGTGGCGGTATGGTGAGCCATCTGCGCCGCCACCTCTTCCGGCGTCAGGGTCAACGCGGAGAGAGGGAGTTGGGCAAGCTGTGTTTCCTGCTCCTGCACGCGCTGCTGCAAAGCCTGCAGCTGGGCGCGATCGCGCGTTTGCTGAGCAAAGGCGCTGCGCCAGCCGGTGAGTTCTCCCTGCCAGCGCTGAATATGTTCATGCTCTTCGAGCCAGCGCTGCCGCTCGGCCTGCGTTTGCTGCAGGGCGAGTGCCTGACGTTCCGCGGTAAAGCGAATGCGGTCGCGCAGGGCACAGGCGTCATGTAAGCGAGTATTCACTTGCAGAACCAGCTGATGGGTTTTGGCGACCGTAGCCGTTTGTTCCTGCATCTGCGTCCAGCGCGGGCGTAGCGCTTCAGCGGGTTGAGCACGATTGAGCGCTGCAAGCTGCGGCTGGGCGGCAGCCAGCGCCTGCGCGGCGTCGGCCAGCGCTTGTTGGTTTTTATGGCCGTCTTGTTCCAGTTCGGCCTGTCGCGCCAGCCACTGCTGATGCTGCGTCGTCAGAGCCTGCTGCTGCTGCCACTGTTTTTCGTCAGAAGTAAGCGCCTGCAAACTTTGTAGTAGCGCCTGCTGCTGCTCTTCGCTTAACAGCACCACGCCGCTGGCCTGTGCCTGCAGTTTGTCGAGTTCGCCGCGTGCGTGTTTATGTTTTTCAAAGACCTGGGCGGAGATCTGGCCGTAAATTTCGGTGCCGGTGAGCTCTTCGAGCAGCTCGGCGCGCTCTTTTGGCTTGGCGTTGAGAAAGGCGGCAAACTGACCCTGCGAGAGCAGCATCGAGCGGGTAAAGCGGCCATAGTCCAGCCCGCTGAGGGCGGCGGTCATCTCCAGCTTATCTTTAACTTTATCGGCCAGGATCTGCCCATCGGCACAGCGGGCCAGCTCAACGCGCGGTGCCTGCAGATTGCCGTCCGGCTGATTACGCGCGCGGTTCTGGCTCCAGAAGGCGCGATAGGCCACGCCCTGAACCTCAAATTCGACTTCCGCCAGGCACTCGGCGGTATCGCGTGTCATGAGATCGTTTTGCGACTGGGAGACCGTATTGAGGCGCGGTGTTTCGTGATAGAGCGCGAGGCAGATAGCGTCAAGCAGGGTGGTCTTCCCCGCACCGGTCGGGCCGGTAATGGCAAACAGGCCGTTGCTGGCAAACGGCTCCTGGGTAAAGTCAATTTTCCACTCACCCTTGAGCGAGTTGAGGTTTTTCAGGCGTAGGCTGAGAATTTTCATGGCTGTTGCTCCTCGCCCAGGCCGTGTAGCGTTTCATTAAACAGCGTTTGCAGGCGTTGCCGCTGTGGTTCTTCCAGCGTTTCCAGCGCCAGCCGGCGGTGGAACACCTCGTCGACGCTCAGTTCGCTTAAGGTTTCGCGTTCGAGACTGGCCAGAATACGCTGGCGCTGTTCGCGGCTGCGGCGCACCAGCAGCACCTCGACCGGTAGATCGTCGGTAATGACCTGAATTTTGCGCTGAATATCGTGCAGGTATTCGTCGCTGGTTATCTCAATATCGACCCAGGTGGCCGGTTCGGCATCCGCATGGCGCCATTCGGCTAACTGTGCGCTGATACTGTCAAAATCGCCCTTAATCACCGCCAGCGGCTGTGTGACCGGGACCAGGAGCGGTGCGACTTCATCCAGCTTGCCGTCAGCAAACGTCACCAGGTTAACGCTTTTGCTCTTGCCGGTTTCATCAAAGCTCAGGGCGATTGGTGAACCGCTGTAGCGGATATGCTCGCTGCCGCCGATTTTCTGCGCCCGGTGGATATGTCCAAGGGCGATATAGTCGGCGGGCGGGAAGTTTTGTGCCGGAAATGCGTCCAGTGTGCCAATATAAATGTCGCGTACCGCGTCACTTTTGCTGGCGCCAACGGTGGTCAGATGGCCGCTGGCGATAATCGGTAGCGGCCGGTTGGCGCGCAGTGCACAGGCCTGCAGGTACTGCTGCTGATAGTAGTCAGTGATGCTTTCCAGCACCTGACGCTGCTTTTCGCTGCCGGAAAGCCCGGCCTGGCTGGTAATAATGTCGCGCGGGCGTAAAAACGGCACCGGGCAGAAAACCGCACCGGGGGTGCCGTCGCGTTGGTTCAGAATAAACGGTTGGTGTCCGGCGCTGGCGATGACCGTGGTGTTGAGAAACGACAGAATATCGCGCGATTCGTTTAGCGTGGCGACTGAGTCATGGTTGCCCGCCAGTACCACCAGATGGCAGCCGGTTTGCTGTAGATTAACCACAAATCGGTTGTACAGCTCGCGCGCATAGCTCGGCGGCGAACCGGTGTCGAAGATATCACCCGCGACAATAATGGCGTCGACCTTTTCCGTTTCGGCGGTGGTCAACAACCAGTGCAGAAAGGCGTCATGTTCGGCGGCTCGGCTTTTGCTGTAGAAGTTCTGGCCAAGGTGCCAGTCCGATGTATGGATAATGCGCATAGCGGTTCCGTTAAAGATGACGTAAAGGTGATTATAAACATTCACCTGGGCCGGGGTCGATGCGTGAGATCGCCTTGTGTCATAAACGATGAAAGGCGATCATCTGCCGGTCATGTTTTTCATAAATCTGTCATAAATCTGACGCATAATGGCGCCGTATATAATACTGATGTCTAAAACAGGGCAAATAATGGCAAGACGTATTCTGGTCGTTGAAGATGAAGCGCCAATCCGCGAGATGGTGTGTTTCGTGCTGGAACAAAACGGTTTTCAGCCGGTGGAAGCGGAAGATTACGATAGCGCTATCAGCAAGTTGAACGAACCCTGGCCCGACCTGATTTTGCTCGACTGGATGTTACCGGGTGGTTCAGGGCTGCAATTTATTAAACATCTCAAACGTGAAGCGCTCACCCGTGATATACCGGTAATGATGCTAACGGCGCGCGGTGAAGAAGAAGATCGCGTCCGTGGGCTGGAGACCGGCGCGGATGATTACATCACGAAACCATTCTCACCAAAAGAGCTGGTTGCCCGTATCAAAGCGGTCATGCGTCGTATTTCACCGATGGCGGTGGAAGAGGTGATTGAGATGCAGGGGCTGAGCCTTGACCCTACCTCGCACCGGGTGATGACCGGTGAAAACCCATTGGATATGGGACCAACCGAATTTAAGCTACTGCACTTCTTTATGACGCACCCGGAACGTGTTTACAGCCGTGAACAGCTGCTGAACCACGTTTGGGGGACCAACGTCTATGTTGAAGATCGTACCGTTGACGTGCATATTCGTCGTCTACGCAAAGCGCTGGAACACAGTGGTCATGACCGCATGGTGCAAACCGTCCGCGGCACGGGTTATCGTTTTTCCGCCCGTTTTTAATTTTTGACAGGAGTGTGACCCGTGCTGGAACGGCTGTCATGGAAAAGGCTGGCCCTGGAGCTACTGCTATGTTGTCTCCCGGCCGCGGTGCTGGGAATGGTGTTCGGTCATCTGCCGTGGTTTTTACTGGTGGCGGTGACCGGATTGTTGGTCTGGCATTTCTGGAATTTACTGCGGCTCTCCTGGTGGTTATGGGTTGATAGAAGTATGACGCCGCCGCCGGGACGCGGCAGCTGGGAGCCCCTGCTGTATGGGCTAAACCAGATGCAGCTGCGAAATAAAAAGCGCCGCCGCGAACTGGGAGGCCTTATCAAACGCTTTCGCAGCGGTGCGGAATCGCTGCCGGATGCGGTGGTGCTGACCACGGAAGAGGGGGCCATTTTCTGGTGTAATGGCCTGGCCCAGCAGATGCTGGGGCTACGTTGGCCCGATGATAGCGGGCAAAACATTCTTAACCTGCTGCGTTACCCCGAATTTACCCAACATCTCAAAAAACGCGAATTTCTCAAACCGCTGCACCTGGTGCTCAACAGCGGGCGTCACCTTGAAATACGCGTCATGCCCTACACTGACCGGCAATTGCTGATGGTGGCGCGTGACGTCACGCAAATGCACCAGCTGGAAGGCGCGCGCCGCAACTTCTTCGCCAACGTCAGCCATGAACTGCGCACGCCGCTAACCGTGCTGCAAGGTTATCTGGAGATGATGCAGGAGCAGACGCTGGAAGGGTTGCCGCGGGAAAAAGCGCTGCATACCATGCGTGAGCAAACGCAACGTATGGAGGGTCTGGTCAAGCAACTGCTGACGTTGTCTAAAATCGAGGCATCGCCGGTGCTGTCGCTCAATGAAAAAATTGATGTCCCTCTCATGCTACGGGTCGTCGAGCGGGAAGCGCAAACGCTGAGCCACAATAAGCATCAGCTGCATTTCGATATCGATCAGAATCTGAAGGTGCTCGGTAACGAAGAGCAGCTGCGTAGCGCGATGTCGAACCTGGTGTATAACGCCGTCAACCATACGCCGGAAGGCACGGCTATCACCGTGCGCTGGCAGCATGCGCCGCACGGGGCGTTATTTAGCGTTGAGGATAATGGCCCGGGGATCGCGCCCGAGCACCTGCCGCGGCTGACGGAACGTTTCTATCGGGTGGATAAGGCGCGTTCAAGGCAGACGGGCGGGAGCGGTTTAGGGCTGGCGATTGTCAAACATGCGGTGAATCATCACGACAGTCGATTGGATATCACCAGTACGCTGGGGAAAGGTTCCTGCTTCAGCTTCCTGCTGCCGGAACGTTTAATTGCCAAAAATGACGGCTGATCGCCAGCTTGTCAGTTTAACTTTCCACAGACCAGCTTCGGCTGGTCTGTTTGCTTTGCAGTCAATGAAACGCTGCGTGATTAACGAACGTGTGGTTGTTTTTTGTTCGCATGATTAGCCGGGTGTTTTTCCTAAATCCAGTTAATAACTCTATGTATAAATTCACTATCAATATAATCATCTGGTTTTACGATCCCGTGTTGCTTTAAAACGTTATAAGCGTTTAAATTGGCCCCCATGCAGTCGTTATCAGACTGCTTATGCGCGGTAAATCAAAAAACTATTCTTCTCTACACCGCGAAGGGAGCATATCCCGCTGAGTTTGCTGCTGGTTTCCTCTGCATCATTCCACAGGCACTGGCACGATAAATTTATGTTTTACAACACCACACCCACAGGCAGTAGTTACATATGACCCATCAATTGAAATCGCGTGACATCATCGCTCTGGGCTTTATGACCTTTGCGTTGTTTGTTGGCGCAGGCAACATCATTTTCCCTCCTATGGTTGGTTTGCAGGCAGGCCCTCACGTCTGGACCGCAGCCATTGGCTTCCTGATTACCGCTGTAGGTCTGCCGGTGCTAACCGTGGTCGCGCTGGCGAAGGTCGGCGGTGGCGTTGATAGCCTGAGCACGCCGATTGGTAAGGTTGCGGGTATTCTGCTGGCGACCGTGTGCTACCTTGCCGTGGGGCCGCTGTTTGCCACCCCGCGTACCGCGACCGTGTCGTTTGAAATTGGTATTGCGCCGCTGACCGGTAACGGTGAGCTGCCGCTGTTCATCTACAGCGTTATCTATTTCGCGCTGGTCATTCTGGTATCCCTCTATCCCGGTAAGCTGCTGGATACCGTGGGTAACTTCCTGGCACCATTAAAAATTCTGGCGCTGATTGTGCTCTCCGTTGCCGCTGTTATCTGGCCTGCAGGCCCGATCAGCCACGCGATGGAAGCCTATGAGACCGCTGCGTTCTCCAACGGTTTCGTCAACGGCTATCTGACCATGGACACCATGGGAGCCATGGTATTCGGTATCGTTATCGTTAACGCCGCGCGTTCCCGTGGTGTGACCGAAGCGCGTCTGCTGACCCGCTACACCATTTGGGCTGGCCTGATGGCGGGCGTAGGTCTGACGCTGCTGTATCTGGCGCTGTTCCGTCTGGGTTCCGACAGCGCGACCCTGGTTGATCAAAGCGCGAACGGTGCGGCAATCCTGCATGCTTACGTTCAGCACACCTTCGGCGGTGCGGGTAGCTTTATGCTGGCGGCTCTGATCTTTATCGCATGCCTGGTGACGGCTGTTGGCCTGACCTGCGCCTGCGCCGAGTTCTTTGCGCAGTACCTGCCGTTCTCCTATCGTACGCTGGTCTTTGCGCTGGGCCTGTTCTCCATGGCGGTGTCGAATCTGGGGCTGAGCCACCTGATTCAAATCTCCATTCCGGTGCTGACGGCTATCTATCCACCGTGTATCGCACTTGTGGTACTGAGCTTTACGCGTAATTGGTGGCATAATTCCAGCCGCGTTATCGCACCACCGATGTTTATCAGCCTCGTTTTTGGTATCCTTGACGGTATCAAAGCCTCTGCTTTCGCTGACGTATTGCCGGGTTGGACTGCCCGCTTACCAATGGCGGAGCAGGGTCTGGCATGGCTGATGCCGACGATTGTGATGGCGGTTCTGGCTATTGTCTGGGATCGCATGGCAGGGCGTCAGGTGACATCAAGCGCACATTAATTCGTACGGCGCTTTAAAGGTGTTTAACCACGGAACGTGATGTTCCGTGGTTTTTTATTTTGGGTACTTTAGCCTAAGTCTTTCAGGCCGTTTTTGTGGGCGGCGTGGAGATGATGGGTCTGACATGGCACTGAGAAACGATGGAAAACAACAAGCTGAAGCGCGGGCTAAGCACCCGACACATTCGCTTTATGGCCCTCGGGTCGGCAATTGGTACTGGGCTGTTTTATGGTTCTGCCGACGCCATTAAGATGGCCGGGCCAAGCGTACTGCTGGCCTATATTATCGGCGGCGTTGCCGCTTATATCATCATGCGTGCGCTGGGCGAAATGTCCGTGCATAACCCGTCTGCCAGCTCCTTCTCGCGCTACGCCCAGGAAAACCTCGGGCCGCTGGCAGGCTATATCACCGGCTGGACCTACTGCTTTGAGATCTTAATCGTCGCTATCGCCGACGTGACCGCCTTTGGTATTTATATGGGTGTCTGGTTCCCGGCGGTGCCGCACTGGATATGGGTGCTGAGCGTGGTGCTGATTATCTGCGCCATTAACCTGATGAGCGTCAAGGTGTTCGGCGAGCTGGAGTTTTGGTTCTCCTTCTTTAAGGTTGCCACCATTATCATCATGATTGTGGCCGGTTTTGGCATCATCATTTGGGGCATCGGCAACGGCGGGCAGCCGACGGGCATTCATAACCTGTGGAGCAACGGCGGCTTCTTTAGCAACGGCTGGCTAGGCATGGTGATGTCCTTGCAGATGGTCATGTTTGCCTACGGCGGCATTGAAATCATCGGCATTACCGCCGGTGAAGCGAAGAACCCAGAAGAGTCGATTCCGCGTGCGATTAACTCCGTACCGATGCGTATTCTGGTGTTCTATGTCGGCACCCTGTTCGTGATTATGTCGATTTATCCGTGGAACCAGGTGGGAACCGATGGCAGCCCGTTCGTGCTGACCTTCCAGCACCTCGGCATTACCTTTGCCGCCAGCATCCTTAACTTCGTGGTGCTGACCGCTTCGCTTTCCGCGATTAACTCCGATGTTTTCGGCGTAGGTCGTATGCTGCACGGTATGGCTGAGCAGGGCAGTGCGCCTAAATTCTTCGCCAAAACTTCACGCCGCGGGATTCCGTGGGTGACGGTGATGGTGATGACCATTGCGCTGCTTTTCGCGGTGTATCTGAACTACATCATGCCGGAAAACGTCTTCCTGGTGATTGCATCGCTGGCGACTTTCGCCACGGTGTGGGTGTGGATCATGATCCTGCTTTCTCAGGTGGCATTCCGTCGCCGCCTGTCGGCTGACGAAGTCAAAGCGCTGAAGTTTAAAGTGCCGGGCGGCGTGACGACTACCGTCGTAGGTCTTATCTTCCTTGTCTTTATTATCGGTCTGATTGGCTACCACCCGGACACCCGTATCTCGTTGTACGTGGGCTTCGCGTGGATCCTGCTGCTGCTGGTCGGTTGGATGTTTAAAACGCGCCGTAGCCGTTAATTTTCACCTGGTTACCCTGAAAACCCGGCTTCGCAGCCGGGTTTTTTTATGTCCGAAATCTGCGCCCCCGTCCTCCTCCCTACAAAAAAGTACAAAAGATGAGTAGGGTGAAATGGACGTATGGCAAGGTGGGCACATTTTGAAAATAGGGGATAGACGATGTTGAACGCCTGGCACCTGCCTGTTGCTCCCTTTATAAAACAGCAGCAGGACAAACTGATAATCACCCTTTGGCTGCGCGGCGACGATCTGCCGAAGCGGGTCACGATGCGCGCGGAAGTGGATAACGAAGAGCTGGCGCTGCCGATGCGTCGAAGCAGTAAATCGCCCGCGCCAGACGTCGTGCAGTGGCGCGGGGAGATAGCGCTACGGGAAGGGCAACCGCGCCGCCGCTACGGCTTTAAGCTGCTGTGGGATGACCGTCAGCTATGGTTTGCGCCAAAGGGCTTTAGCGAAATACCACCGGCTAAACTGGAGCTCTTTGCCTATGACAGCCCGGACGCTGGCCCACAGTGGGTGGCCGACCAGGTGTTTTATCAGATTTTCCCCGACCGCTTTGCCCGCAGCCCGTCGCGCAGCGAACAGCAGGATAAGATCTATCACCACCACGCGGCAGGCCACGATATCGTTCTGCGCGACTGGGATGAACCACTCACCGGTGAAGCGGGGGGTTCCACTTTCTACGGCGGCGATCTCGACGGTATCAGCGCGAAGCTGCCCTATTTGAAAAAATTGGGCGTTACCGCGCTATACCTGAATCCGGTCTTCACTGCCCCCAGCGTACACAAATACGATACTGAAGATTATCGTCAGGTCGATCCGCAGTTTGGTGGCAATGAAGCGCTGCTGCGCCTGCGTCATAACACCCAGCGCGAAGGAATGCGCATGGTGCTCGACGGCGTCTTTAACCACAGCGGTGATACCCACGGCTGGTTTGACCGTCATAACCGCGGAGGCGAAGGCGCCTGCCATCATCCCGAATCACTGTGGCGCGATCGCTATAGCTTCTCGGCTGATGGGAAAGCGCTGGACTGGCTGGGGTACGCCAGCCTGCCAAAGCTGGACTATCGTTCCGACGCGCTGGTGCAGGAAATCTATGGCGGAGAAGACAGCATTGTCCGCCACTGGCTGAAAGCACCGTGGAACATGGACGGCTGGCGGCTGGATGTGGTGCATATGCTGGGGGAAGCGGGCGGCGCGAAGAATAATCTCAAGCATGTTGCCGGTATTACCCAGGCGGCTAAAGCCGAACGTCCGGACGCCTACGTGCTCGGCGAACACTTTGGCGATGCGCGGCAGTGGCTTCAGCAAGATGCGGAAGATGCAGCGATGAACTACCGCGGTTTTACCTTCCCGCTGTGGGGTTTTCTAGCCAATACCGATATCTCTTACGATCCGCAAAAAATCGACGCCCAGACCTGCGTAGCCTGGATGGAAGAGTATCGTGCTGGGCTGTCGCACCAGCAGCAGCTACGGATGTTTAACCAACTCGATAGCCACGATACCGCGCGTTTTAAATCGCTACTCGGGCGTGATGTCGCACGGTTGCCGCTGGCGGTCGTCTGGTTGTTCAGTTGGCCCGGCGTACCGTGTATTTACTACGGTGATGAGGTGGGGCTGGACGGTGATAACGATCCGTTTTGCCGTAAGCCATTCCCGTGGGATGAAAAACAGCAGGACGCAGAGCTGCTGGCGCTTTATCAACGGCTGGCGGCGCTACGCAAGGCGACACCGGCGCTGCGCCACGGTGGTTGCGAAGTGCTGTACGCCGAAGGCGACGTGGTGGTGTTCGTGCGTGTGCTGGGCGCCGAGCGCGTGATGGTGGCCATTAACCGCCGCGCGGCCTGCGAAGTGGTGCTACCTGACTCGCCGCTGCTGAACGTTAAATGGCAGCGTAAAGAAGGGGCGGGACAGGTGGCGGATGACGTGCTGGCCCTGCCGGCTATCTCCGCCACGGTATGGGTGGGTCATTGATAAAGATGGGCAATTTCCGCGCTGGCGAGCAGCGTTTCACGCCACCAGCGCTGTGCCAGACCATCCTGGCCGTTACGCCAGGCCATGTAGGCAACATCTTTTTGTCGAAATGAGATGACGGTTTTCTCCACCAGTTCACCGGTCGCCAGCCACGGGCTGGCAATATGACGGGGGAGAAAACCGCAGCCGAGTCCGGCGCGCAGCAGCATGACTTTACTCTGGAAATCATCGACGCGCATTTGCGGCTGCTCATCCATCAGGTTAGTTTGTAACGGATGGCAAAATCTGGCGCTGTCGCTGATGACTATCGCCCGGTGTAGGCACAGTTGTTCGTTGGTGAGCCCTTCCGGTGCGCTGGCCAGCGGGTGATTAGGCGCGACGACAAACACGTTATCCATCGTGCCGAGCATTTTGTATGACCAAGCGGCGGAGGTTGGCGGTTCGTTTATCGCGCCGAGAATAATATCCGCGCCGTTATGGGTTAGCTCCTCCCACGAACCGGCTAAAGTGTGGTGAGTGAAGTTCAGCCGTGTTTGCATGTTCAGCGCGTAGAATGCCTCAATGCTGGGCAGCAGCGCCGAAAAGGGAAAGGAATCATCAAGGGCGATCGCTAACTCTTTTTCCCAGCCGGAGCTGAGCTGCACCGCCTGTTTTTCCAGATCTTTTGCCGCATTGAGCAGTAAACGTCCCTTCTCCAGCATCATTCGCCCGGTATCGGTGAATTTTGCCCGATGTCCCGACCGATCGAGCAGCTCAATGCTGAGGTCGTTTTCGAGTTTCTGAATCATATAGCTCAGTGCCGCAGGGGTTTTAAATAGCGATTCGGCGGCGGCAGCGAAGGAGCCGTGTTTGTCGAGAGCGTCGAGGATGAGCAAAACGTCCAGGTTGATGCGCATAGGCTTAAAATATCCAGAAAAATTAACCCCTCCGTTGTACCGAATGCGTAAAAACAAAGCCAGTGAATAAATTAGATATAACCGGCGCATTTTTTTGATGTTGCATAAGATATATCGCATATAGAAATTATTATTGTCACAGGATGGTAAGTTTTCTTTAATAACTCGTTAGAAATTTCCCGCTATACTCAACAAGCTTTCTGATTCAGGATCCTGCTACTGACGGCAGCTTAAACCGTTTTCTTTTAACTTATTGATTGAGAAGGTGTGTTATGTCTATTCGGGAACTGATTGACCCTCAAAACTCCGCGCTAATTTTTATTGATCATCAGCCACAAATGTCATTTGGTGTGGCGAATATTGACCGCCAGACTCTCAAAAATAATACCGTTGCGTTAGCTAAGGCCGGGAAAATATTCAATGTTCCGGTGATTTACACCTCTGTCGAAACCAAAAGTTTTAGTGGCTATATTTGGCCAGAATTATTAGCGGTTCACCCTGACGTGAAACCGATTGAACGTACCTCGATGAACTCCTGGGAAGATGCGGCTTTTGTGAAAGCGGTGAAGGCGACTGGGCGTAAAAAACTGATTATTTCCGCTCTGTGGACGGAAGTGTGCCTGACCTTCCCGGCGCTGATGGCGCTGGAAGAGGGCTTTGAAGTGTACGTGGTCACCGACACTTCCGGCGGCACTTCCGTTGATGCTCACGAACGCTCCATCGACCGTATGGTGCAGGCCGGTGCGGTACCCGTTACCTGGCAACAGGTGCTGCTGGAGTACCAGCGCGACTGGTCTCGTAAAGAAACCTACGACGCAGTCATGGATCTGGTACGTGAACACAGCGGTGCCTACGGTATGGGCGTGGATTACGCGTACACTATGGTGCACGGCGCACCAGAACGTAAAGCCTAAGGCCTGGATGCTGGCGGGTTCGCCCGCCAGCTTGCGACAGCAAGGAACCCTCCGCCATGACGCAAAAGCATGTCACGCTGGTCATTACTCACGTCATCCAACCCGAACACGTTGCGCTTTATGAAGCCTGGCTTGGCGAGATTATGCCGATTGCCGCCAGCTATCCCGGCCATCTTGGGGCGAACGTCATCCGCCCGGTCGATGGCCAGACGGCGTGGAATATTATTATCCGTTTCGACACCCTTGAGCATCTCTACGCCTGGACGCAGTCCGATGTACGGCAAAAGCTGGTGGATGAGATAACGCCGCTGCTGGGTGAAGGCGATCATACTGAAGTGCGCACCGAAGCCGCGTTTTGGTTCACCCCACCCGCCGTCAACGTGCGTCAGCCAAAGCGCTGGAAACAGTTCCTGATAACCCTGTTGGTGATTTTTCCCAGCACCAATCTGGTCCCTGCCATTACCGGCGCGCTGCTGCCGTCGATGAAGGGAACCCTGTCGCTGCATTTTATTAATGATGCTTGTGTGGTCGCGCTGGTGGTCTGGCTCTGGATGCCCATCGTGACCCGCCTGTTTGCCGGCTGGCTGAAAAAAGCCTGAACCGGCATAAGGAGAACGAAATGCCACAAACAGCCACACTGATTTTAACTCAGGGGCAGATCCACACTCTCGACGCTAAGCAACCCCGCGCCGACGCGGTGGCCATTGCCAACGGCAAGATTTTAGCGGTCGGTAGCGATGCGCAAATGATGTCCTATGCGGGTGAGGGCACACAAATTATCGATCTGCACGGCCACACGGTGATCCCGGGACTCAACGACTCCCACCTGCACCTGATCCGCGGCGGGTTGAACTACAACCTCGAATTGCGCTGGGAAGGGGTTCCGTCGCTGGCGGATGCGCTGCGTATGCTCAAAGATCAGGCCGATCGCACGCCGTCACCGCAGTGGGTACGGGTGGTTGGCGGCTGGAGTGAATTCCAGTTTGCCGAACGCCGCATGCCGACGCTGGAAGAACTTAATGAAGCGGCGCCAGATACCCCGGTATTCGTGCTGCACCTCTACGATCGCGCGCTGCTGAACCGCGCGGCGCTGAAGGCGGTTGGCTATACCAAAGAGACGCCGGCACCGGCGGGCGGCGAAATTGTTCGCGATAACAACGGTAACCCGACCGGAATGCTGATCGCCAAACCGAACGCGATGATCCTTTACTCCACGCTGGCCAAAGGCCCAAAACTGCCGCTGGAGATGCAGGTGAACTCGACTCGCCAGTTTATGCGCGAGCTGAACCGACTGGGGCTGACCAGCGCCATTGATGCCGGCGGCGGCTTCCAGAACTACCCGGAAGACTACGAGATTATTGAGCAACTGCACGCCAACAAGCAGATGACCATTCGCATCGCCTACAACCTGTTTACCCAGCGGCCAAAACAGGAGATCGAGGATTTCGAACGTTGGACCGATATGCTCAAACCGGGGCAGGGGACCGACTTCTATCGTGCCAACGGTGCGGGTGAAATGCTGGTCTTCTCGGCGGCGGATTTTGAAGATTTCCTCCAGCCGCGTCCCGACCTGCCGCCGGGCATGGAAGATGAACTGGAGCGCGTGGTGCGCCATCTGGTCGAACACCGCTGGCCGTTCCGCCTGCACGCTACCTATGATGAGTCCATCAGCCGCATGCTGGATGTCTTTGAGAAGGTTAACCGCGATATTCCGTTCAACGGCCTGCACTGGTTCTTTGACCATGCGGAAACCATCACCGAGCGTAATATTGAACGCGTGAAGGCGCTGGGTGGCGGTATTGCGGTACAGCACCGCATGGCATTCCAGGGTGAGTATTTTGTCGACCGTTACGGTAAAGATGCGGTGAAACACACGCCGCCTGTGGCGAAAATGCTGGAGCTGGATGTACCGGTTGGTCTGGGCACCGATGCTACCCGCGTGGCGAGCTACAACCCGTGGACCGCGCTGTACTGGCTGGTGTCCGGGCGTACCGTAGGGGGGATGGCGATGTACGATGATGAAAATCGCCTGCCGCGTGACGTGGCCCTTGAACTGTGGACCGCCGGTAGTGCCTGGTTCTCCAGCGAACAGGGTAAGAAAGGGCGCATTGAGCAAGATCAGTTGGCCGATCTGGTCGTGCTGTCGAAAGACTACTTCAACGTGCCGGAAGAAGAGATCAAAGGCATTGAGTCAGTGATGACCATCGTCGACGGTAAGGTGGTGTATGCCGCCGGGCACTTCACGCCGCTGGCGCCGCCGGCGATTCCGGTAGTGCCTGATTGGTCGCCGGTGGTGAAAGTGCCGGGACATTACTGCTCGGCCCCTCCGGGAACCGAACGCATCGGCGCCGTGGTACAGATGCACCAGTGCTGCGGTAGCTGCGGGGTGCACGGTCATCAGCACGATCTCGCCCGTCAATCCGGAATTCCGGTCTCGGATGACCGCGCTTTCTGGGGCGCCTTAGGCTGCTCCTGCTTCTCGTTCTAACGCCACGCGTAGGCTCGATTGCTCGGCCTACTGGCAATAAAAAAGGCTCGCATTATGCGAGCCTTTTTTTTACGAAACGTCAGCCAATTACAGGCTAGAGACGTTTTCGCTCAGGTATTTAGCAACGCCGTCTGGAGACGCGTTCATGCCTTCTTTACCTTTTTCCCACTGCGCCGGGCACACTTCGCCGTGCTGCTCGTGGAACTGCAGCGCATCAACCATACGCAGCATTTCGTCGATGTTACGGCCCAGCGGCAGGTCGTTAACCACCTGGTGACGAACAACGCCGTTAGCGTCGATCAGGAAGGAGCCGCGCAGCGCAACGCCTTCGTCAGGGTGTTCGATGCCGTAAGCCTGCTGAATTTCGCGCTTAACGTCAGCAACCATTGCGTATTTCACTGCACCGATGCCGCCTTTGTCGACAGGGGTGTTACGCCATGCGTTGTGGACGAATTCGGAGTCAAAAGAAACGCCAACCACTTCAACACCGCGCTTCTGGAACTCTTCGTAACGTTTGTCGAAGGCAATCAGCTCGGATGGGCAGACGAAGGTGAAGTCCATTGGCCAGAAGAACAGTACCGTGGCTTTACCCTGGGTGTGCTGTTTGAAATTGAATTTCTCAACGATTTCACCGTTGCCCAGTACCGCTGCTGCGGTGAAGTCAGGCGCTTGACGAGTAACCAGAACCATGGGGTTCTCCTTTTGATTTATAGGGTTAATGGAACGCAACGCGGGCAAGTATAGGGACTGACCGCGGGGAACACAAAAAGACTGTGACGATTAATTAGATAGGTTTTGGCTATTGATAATTTATTTTTGCCAAAGGATTAAGCATAGCCATTCTACCGCGCGATGCAAGCGCTACAGCGTTTTGTTTTTTGCCTGCATCATCATCTGCGGATAAAACTGCCAGAAGCGCGTCTCCAGTTGGTCGTAGTGCGTATCCAGGTCATGCCAGGAGTCACGCAGGGCATCCAGCTTTGGACGGCGGCTGGCCATGCCGTTTAGCACGCGCTGGATAAAATCCATTTCGCGATAGCGCTCAAGCCAGCGCTCGGACCACAGATGCTCGTTGAGCACGATAAAGCGTTCGGGCGCCTGCGGCAGAATAGTATTGACCTGCGTATGGGCGTAACGGACGAATTCCGGCAGCGCGATATCCGGGGAAATTTGCGCCCAATGGCGAGATAAAAAATGATCCCACATCACATCCAGCGTAATCGGAGCTACCCGCCGCGTCTCGGGACGGAACCACTCGCGGGCCTCTTTGACCTGCGGCAGATTGTCGGTCATGACGTCGATGCGCCGGTGCATATGAATGCCGTCAACCACCGCCGGTGGATAATCCTGCTCGGGATTACCGCGGACAAAATCCGCCAGCAGATTCCCCGACAGGGAGCTGTCAGCCAGGTGAGCAAGATGCAGATGAGCGAGAAAATTCATTGTTTGCTATTTATCCAGAGGGGTAAGGGTTGCAGGGACGACGCCCCGGCACTAGACTACCCGCCTCATTATTAAGCCCAGAGTCACAGTCATGCGCGTTACCGATTTCTCCTTTGAACTACCCGAATCCCTGATTGCCCACTATCCGCAAGCCGAGCGCAGTAGCTGTCGCTTGTTGTCTTTGGACGGGCCGACGGGCGCGCTGACGCACGGTACTTTCACCGATTTGCTCGATAAGCTCAACCCTGGTGACCTTCTGGTCTTTAACAATACCCGGGTGATCCCCGCGCGCCTGTTTGGCCGCAAAGCCAGCGGCGGCAAGATTGAAGTGCTGGTCGAGCGTATGCTGGATGATAAACGTATTCTGGCACATATTCGCGCTTCTAAAGCGCCGAAGCCGGGCGCCGAGCTGCTGCTGGGCGACGATGAAAGTATCAAAGCGACGATGGTTGCGCGCCACGATGCACTGTTTGAGGTCGAGTTCGACGACGAACGCAGCGTGCTGGATATCCTCAACGCCATCGGTCATATGCCGCTGCCGCCGTACATCGACCGTCCGGACGAAGACGCTGACCGCGAGCTGTATCAGACGGTGTATAGCGAGAAGCCGGGTGCCGTTGCCGCCCCGACTGCCGGTCTGCATTTCGACGAACCGCTGCTGGCGAAGCTGCGTGAAAAAGGCATCGAAATGGCATTTGTCACCCTGCACGTGGGCGCAGGTACCTTCCAGCCGGTGCGTGTAGACAGCATTGAAGACCACATCATGCACTCCGAATATGCGGAAGTGCCGCAGGATGTGGTGGATGCGGTTCTGGCGGCCAAAGCGCGCGGTAATCGCGTGATTGCGGTAGGTACGACCTCCGTGCGTTCGCTGGAAAGCGCCGCACAGGCAGCAAAAGATGAACTGATTGCGCCGTTCTTCGGTGACACGCAAATCTTTATTTTCCCAGGTTATCAGTATCAGGTGATTGATGCGCTGGTGACCAACTTCCACCTGCCGGAATCGACGCTGATCATGCTGGTATCGGCGTTTGCTGGTTATAAAAACACCATGAACGCCTATCATGAAGCCGTAAAAGCGGAATATCGCTTTTTTAGTTACGGTGATGCCATGTTTATCACGTACAATCCGCAGGCTATTTCTGAGCGTGTCGGGGAATAAGTTTCCGGCATGAGTGTTTAACGTCGGACTGTTTTTCTGACGCAGGAGTTATGATGAAATTTGAACTGGACACCACAGACGGTCGCGCCCGCCGCGGCCGCCTGGTTTTTGACCGTGGCGTAGTAGAAACCCCCGCTTTTATGCCGGTGGGCACCTACGGCACCGTGAAAGGCATGACGCCGGAAGAAGTTGAAGCCACCGGCGCACAAATTATTCTCGGCAACACTTTCCACCTGTGGCTGCGCCCGGGCCAGGAAATCATGAAGCTGCACGGCGATCTGCATGATTTCATGCAGTGGAAAGGACCCATCCTGACCGATTCCGGCGGTTTCCAGGTCTTCAGCCTGGGGGATATCCGTAAAATCACCGAGCAGGGCGTACACTTCCGTAATCCGATCAACGGCGATCCGATTTTCCTCGATCCAGAAAAATCGATGGAGATTCAGTACGATCTCGGCTCCGACATCGTGATGATTTTCGACGAATGTACGCCATACCCGGCGGACTGGGATTACGCTAAGCGCTCCATGGAGATGTCTCTGCGTTGGGCCAAGCGTAGCCGCGACCGTTTTGACGGTTTGGGCAACAAAAATGCGCTGTTTGGCATCATTCAGGGCAGCGTTTACGAAGATTTACGTGATATCTCCGTGAAAGGTCTGGTGGACATCGGCTTTGATGGCTACGCTGTCGGCGGTTTGGCTGTGGGTGAGCCGAAGGAAGATATGCATCGCATTCTGGAGCATGTCTGCCCGCAAATCCCGGCGGACAAACCGCGTTACCTGATGGGCGTGGGTAAACCAGAGGATCTGGTTGAAGGCGTGCGTCGCGGTATCGATATGTTTGACTGCGTCATGCCGACGCGTAACGCCCGTAACGGTCATCTGTTTGTGACTGACGGTGTGGTAAAAATCCGCAATGCGAAGCACAAAAGCGATACCAGCACGCTCGACGCTGAGTGTGATTGCTACACTTGTCGCAATTATTCACGTGCATACTTGCATCATCTTGACCGTTGCAACGAAATATTGGGCGCGCGCCTCAATACCATTCATAACCTTCGCTACTATCAGCGCTTAATGGCTGGTTTACGCAAGGCTATCGAAGAGGGTAAATTAGAGAGCTTCGTGACCGATTTTTACCAACGCCAGGGGCGTACGGTTCCACCTTTGAACGTTGATTAATTTTAATAATGAGGGAATTTGAATGAGCTTTTTTATTTCTGATGCGGTAGCGGCAACAGGTGCTCCGGCGCAGGGTAGCCCGATGTCTCTGATTCTGATGCTGGTTGTGTTCGGTCTGATTTTCTATTTCATGATCCTGCGCCCACAGCAGAAACGTACCAAAGAACATAAAAACCTGATGAACTCCATTGCGAAAGGCGATGAAGTCCTGACGAACGGTGGCCTGGTTGGTCGTGTGACTAAAGTAGCAGAAACTGGCTACATCTCTATCGCACTGAACGACACCACTGAAGTGGTTATCAAACGTGACTTCGTAGCTGCCGTTCTGCCGAAAGGCACCATGAAGGCGCTGTAATATTCCGTTTTCCCAAAGGGAACTGCCGTGTTAAACCGTTATCCTTTGTGGAAGTACATCATGCTGGTCGTCGTCATTGTCGTCGGCCTGCTTTACGCACTTCCCAACCTGTATGGTGAGGATCCGGCTGTTCAAATCACTGGCGTGCGCGGCGTCGCCGCCAGTGAGCAAACGCTGATCCAGGTCCAGAAAACGTTACAAGAAGAAAAAATTACCGCTAAGTCTGTGGCACTGGAAGAGGGCGCTATTCTTGCGCGCTTCGACACCACCGACATCCAGCTGCGCGCGCGTGAAGCGTTGATGAGCGTACTGGGTGACAAATATGTCGTGGCGCTTAACCTTGCTCCGGCAACTCCGCGCTGGTTGGCTGCGATTCACGCAGAGCCAATGAAGCTCGGTCTTGACCTCCGCGGCGGCGTTCACTTCCTGATGGAAGTGGATATGGATACCGCACTGGGCAAGCTCCAGGAACAAAATATCGATAGCCTGCGCAGCGATCTGCGTGAAAAAGGCATTCCTTATACTACCGTTCGTAAAGAAGACAACTACGGTCTGAGCATCACTTTCCGTGATAGCAATGCCCGCGATCAGGCTATCTCTTACCTGAGCAAGCGTCATCAGGATCTGGTGATTTCAAGCCAGGGCAGCACCGCGATGCGTGCGGTGATGACCGATGCGCGTCTGAGTGAAGCTCGCGAATATGCGGTACAGCAGAACATCAACATTCTGCGTAATCGTGTAAACCAGCTGGGCGTGGCTGAGCCGGTTGTTCAACGCCAGGGTGCAGACCGTATTGTGGTCGAGCTGCCGGGTATTCAGGACACCGCGCGTGCCAAGGAAATCCTGGGCGCAACCGCGACCCTGGAATTCCGTTTGGTTAACAGTAATGTCGATCAGGCTGCTGCCGCATCTGGCCGCGTACCGGGCGATTCAGAAGTGAAAAATACCCGTGAAGGCCAGCCGGTTGTGCTGTTCAAACGTGTGATTTTGACCGGTGACCATATCACTGACTCGACTTCCAGCCAGGACGAATACAACCAACCGCAGGTTAACATTTCGCTCGATAGTGCGGGTGGTAACATCATGTCTAACTTCACCAAGGACAACATTGGTAAACCGATGGCGACCCTGTTTGTGGAGTATAAGGACAGCGGTAAGAAAGACGCCAACGGCCGTGCAGTACTGGTGAAACAAGAAGAGGTGATTAACATCGCCAATATTCAGTCCCGACTGGGTAACAGCTTCCGTATTACCGGTATCGGCAACCCTAACGAAGCGCGTCAGCTGTCGCTGCTGCTGCGTGCGGGTGCGTTGATTGCGCCAATCCAGATTGTTGAAGAACGTACCATCGGCCCAACTCTGGGTATGCAGAACATCAAGCAGGGCCTGGAAGCATGTCTGGCCGGTCTGGTGGTCTCTATCCTGTTCATGATCTTCTTCTATAAGAAGTTCGGTCTGATTGCGACCAGCGCGCTGATTGCGAACCTGGTACTGATTGTCGGGATTATGTCGTTGCTGCCGGGCGCTACGCTGAGTATGCCGGGGATTGCGGGGATCGTCTTAACCCTTGCCGTTGCCGTCGACGCCAACGTACTGATTAACGAGCGTATCAAAGAAGAGCTGAGTAACGGTCGCTCTGTCCAGCAGGCTATCAATGAGGGCTATGCCGGCGCGTTCAGTTCCATCTTCGATGCGAACATTACGACGCTGATTAAAGTCCTGATCCTGTATGCGGTCGGCACCGGGGCAATTAAAGGGTTCGCGATTACTACCGGTATCGGTGTGGCGACGTCGATGTTTACCGCGATTGTCGGTACACGTGCCATCGTAAACCTGTTGTATGGCGGCAAGCGCGTCAAAAAGCTGTCAATCTGAGGAGTGCGAAGTGGCACAGGAATATACTGTTGAACAATTGAACCACGGCCGTAAAGTCTATGACTTTATGCGCTGGGACTACTGGGCTTTCGGCATCTCAGGTTTCCTGCTGATTGCGGCCATCGTGGTGATGGGCGTACGCGGGTTTAACTGGGGTCTCGATTTCACCGGTGGTACGGTGATTGAAATCACGCTGGAAAAACCGGCGGAGATGGACGTGATGCGCGATGCGCTGGAGAAAGCGGGCTTCGTTGAGCCGCTGCTGCAGAACTTCGGCAGCAGCCATGACATCATGGTGCGTATGCCGCCAACTGAAGGTACGGACGGCGGACAGGTTCTGGGTAGCAAGGTGCTGAGTGTGATTAACGAAGCCACCAACCAGAACGCGGCCGTGAAGCGTATTGAATTCGTTGGGCCAAGCGTAGGTGCCGATCTGGCACAAACCGGTGCGATGGCGCTGATGGTGGCGCTGATCTCAATCCTCGTTTACGTTGGTTTCCGCTTTGAGTGGCGACTGGCGGCGGGGGTGGTTATCTCGCTGGCGCACGACGTGATCATTACCTTAGGGATCCTGTCGTTGTTCCATATCGAGATTGACCTGACGATCGTGGCATCTTTGATGTCGGTCATCGGCTACTCGCTAAACGATAGCATCGTGGTATCTGACCGTATTCGTGAAAACTTCCGCAAAATTCGTCGCGGGACGCCATACGAAATCTTTAACGTGTCGCTGACTCAGACGCTGCACCGTACGTTGATTACGTCCGGTACCACGTTAGTGGTTATCCTGATGCTGTACCTCTTCGGTGGTCCAGTACTGGAAGGCTTCTCGCTGACCATGCTTATCGGTGTTTCCATCGGTACCGCGTCGTCTATCTACGTAGCCTCGGCGCTGGCGCTGAAGCTGGGTATGAAACGTGAGCACATGCTGCAGCAAAAAGTGGAGAAAGAAGGGGCGGATCAACCGTCTATTCTGCCGTAAGCGAGCGTTATTACGTGATTGAAAAAAGCCGTAACACCCAACCCGTGTTGCGGCTTTTTTATTGCATCTTATTATTCTAATTAAGCCCGAATATTGCTTTGTGAGGAGTCATCATGGCTATCATCCCGAAAAACTACGTCCGGCTGGAAAGCGGCTATCGCGAAAAAGCGCTGAAGCTGTTTCCGTGGGTTTGCGGCCGCTGCTCGCGTGAATTTGTTTACTCAAATCTGCGTGAGCTCACGGTTCACCATATGGATCACGACCACACCAA
>NZ_BCTM01000032.1 GCF_001571285.1 Kluyvera cryocrescens NBRC 102467
AAGTGGCACGAGGTAAAGAAAAACCCATAAATCTGACCATGTATCACTGATATCTTTTAGCTTATGAGATATTAGCGCGATTTCTTTGGTGGTGAATTGGCTCATTTTTCAGACTGTTACTTTTTCATTCTAAATTCGCAATGACATATAACATATAACATATAACATATAACATATAACATATAACATATAACATATAACATATAACATATAACATATAACATATAACATATAACATATAACATATAACATATAACATATAACATATAACATATAACATATAACATATATTACATCAATGAGTTACATTTCACCCCTATGTCAAATGGCGGGTCGCTTTCAGATTTACGTTCCGCCAGTGCCTCAAGTATTACTTTTCTACTATACCGATTTAGCGTATTGGCGTTGGAGGTGACCAGGTTTCCCTCAGTGCGAAAGCATGGGGAAAGCCATTATGATGGCGGTTCGGCAGAGTAAAGCGCTGTGGCGTTAATTTTCCGGACGCGGTGGCCACTCAATATCCGGCGCAGCGTCCAGTTCCAGCGCATCCAGCGCTTTCACATACAACCGCCAGGCTATTAGCTTTTGCTTATCCTCGTCGCTAATCAACCCCAGATTCAGATCCAAAATCCAGCCAGACATGATTTCTTCAGCCTCGGCTTTAAGCTGATTACGAACGGCCTCTGCATCGTTTACATCATCCGCATGAGTACGAACATATGCAGGATCCATCACCCACTCATCAGTAAAGCGATTATGCGTCATCGCGCCACCAGTGAAATCATCAGGAACAACCGCTGGGTAGTTCAGACCGCCGAATGATGAAGATGATGTGCTCCAGCTACGATTATCTTTCTGGCTTACGTAGATTGTTTTCATGCGGTGATCTTCCTTACATGGACACGTACAGGCAGGTTGTTCTGTGAAGTAGTTGCCGTAACTTGGTGTGCAGAACCAGTCTGGGTGCTAGTATTGCCCATCGATACATTACCGCACTGAACAACAATCCCCTGCCCTTCAACATAGCTTGCCAATACTCCGTAACCACCGTTAGCGTAAATCCAGCCTGAATTAGCCCATACGGGACCACCGGTAAGATCCACGCGCTGAATTTCAGCAATCACTTCAACTGGCTGGTTAATACCAAAGGGGTTATCAATTACCTTACGTTGGGATAGCGCCATCGTTCCGAAATCAAGCATTGCGTAATCCATACGAGCATTTGTAGCTATGATTTTCGCAAGTAATTCAGCATCACCAGCAGCGATGGCTGTCGCCAATACCAGAGCATCAATACTGCCACCGTTGGTGGCTTTCGCCGCGTAACGCACAGTCCAGCAACCTTGTACACGGTTGGGACGGATTTCTGTCACACCGTCCTGATACATTTTTTCATTACGATTCAGGTTTAAATCAAGGTCGGAACCGTAGTTAGCGTCTGCATTGTTCGCGCCGTATTGGTTTTGTCCATTAACCTGCGTATTTCGGCCAATATTAAGTGCATTTGTCGTTTTGGTATTATTCCCGTCCGTATTGCCTGCGGTTGGTGGGGTAAGCCCTCCAAGGATGCTATACCCATAGATATGCCCCTTCACGTTTGGCAGCGCAGACGCCCCCATTTTACCGTTATTTGCGGCAACTCCCCCGTCGCCAACATGCACAGGAATTTTTAAGGAGCCAGGCTGTACGCCATTATCGTCCGGCAGGCGCATTTTCCCCGGTGAAGATGTCAGCACATAGCAACCACGTTTTAATGGGTCCGACTGCCATTCTGCTTCGGTACATGTCGGGAGTTTACCGGCCACAGCTTTCGCGTACAGGTCGGCAAAGATGCCTGTCTGGTCTACTTCCTGCCCGTCGCGCGGCGCCGTGCCAGGCTCCAGCGCGGTGCGCATTTCCTGCCAGTCAATCTGGCCCAGAAAACCCGGCAGCATGTCGGCAATTTCTTCTTTCGAGAATACGTCCAGATTCTGGCGGGCCGCTGGTTTGTCGGTCAGGTCATCAAGATTGTTGGCATTCTGGAGCAAATTTTCAGGATGAACGGAAGCTGCCGAATTTGCTGCCTCCGTCGCTTTCAGGGCTGCTGTAGTGGCAAATTCCTCAGCATCGCTGGCGTGTTGCGCCGCCGAAACGTTAGATCTTCCAGCACCGGACTCTGCCGTCTCAGCTGCTAACTTGGCGGCCTGAGAATCAATTTTAGCCTGTATAGCTGTCTCGGATGCCTGTGTCGCAGTGTTCTTGTCTGTTGTCACTTGCTCGGCGTCGTTGTGAACCTGAGTCGCTAGCGCTTGCAGCGCAGACTCATCAATCGCCTCCAGCAGATCGGCAATTTTCTTCCATGATGGCCCAGAGAAGCTCGATCCGTCCGCCATTTTGATGGTTACATTGCCGTTTACTTCCAGCAGCTGATACCAATTATCAATTTCCAGAACGCGCTGACGTATAGCATAGGCCGTATCCGCTGCAATCTGCGCACTAATGCGGTTCAGCGTGTCCCGCGGCATTGCCGTCCATGCGCCGGCAGTGACTGCCGGGCCATTGTAGTTTCGTGCGAGAGTCAGCGCGGTATCGCTCTCAATCGTCTTTACCGGCAGTGTATATGTCACGCCGCCAGCCTTCGCCACAATAAAGTCACCGGCAGCCAGTTCGTTGTTAAAGGCGGTTCCGCTCCCCGTCACGGCTGCGGAGTTGTTTGTCAGGGTTAGGGTTCCTGCGCTCATGATTTCCTCACGTTATTCAAATTTGGATTTGTGACTGTTCTACCGCCTCACGCTATGACAACCCTTCCCGCGCGACTGGCTGCAACCCTTGTCCCTGAGACCTGGTACTGGAATTGAGTTTGAGTACTTCGTGGAGTCTTAACCGCCATCCTCAGGTACACCTTCTCCTCCCTTGTGGTTGTTGCCGGGATGGTGTAACCACTAAGATTGATTGGTGAAACCTGCCCACCGTTTGTGTACGAATAGCCAACCTGCTTGACTACAGTCCCGTCCTCAAGCACCAGTTCAAGTCTGATTTCAATGTATTCAGGGGAATTAACGCCTCGCAGGACCATATCTGAATCAATAACTCGCTCAAATAATTCACCGCTATAAGCGTAAATGTTGTAGTAATGCCAGGAGTTCCAGTTGACGGCGACGACAGTTGGCGAGATGGTCCGCGGGTTCATCTGTAGCGCATAAATATCCCCCTCAATTCTGTTGGCGTACACAGTGCCTTTAAACCATCCGTCAGTGCCGTAAATCGTCCCGCGGATCGTCATGTTGTTAAATTCAGCGTCACCATTCTTGTCAATATTCCATCCAGCTTCGCCAGGAGCCCAATTATCGGATCGGATGTACTGACCAATCTTCGTGTTGGTAATGCTTGCATCCCTGATAATTGCCTCACTCAGGAACGTCTGCCCGTTAATCACTGCAAACGGTGAAAACTGAGCATCCCCCTCGCCGCTCAGCAGAACAAACTGGTTAGCGTTAAACCCAATACGCGTTACAACCGGCTGCCCCGCTTCGGCGACGACCGCTACCGACATCCCCGCGCCATAGTACACATCATCAATGCGGACCCCGACTTTCAGCGTGTGAACCGCCGATGCACCATCGGCATCAACCACAGCCGTCAGCTTATCTTCCAGTGTCGCCGTCATGTTGCCGAGTTCGGCCTGCACGGTGGTAGACAGTTCAGCCATGGCGTTATCGACTTCGGCAATCGTCGTTTTCACAATCAGAATGTCCGCGCGAACTTCACCAAATTGCGCCCACTGATGCTCAATCGTCGCATTGTTAGCCAGCGCGTTTTGCAAAATACCTTCAATGTTCTGATCGATCTGGCCGGTCAACGCATCACCGTCTTTCGAGGTCATGAAATCGCCGGTAATGTCGCCCAGATAATCATCGGCGTTATCGTTCGCCATTCCCCTGATCCAGCTCGTCCAGTCGCTTTGATTGCCAATGCGGTCAACTAATCGCGCCCGGAACCAGAATTCTTGTCCTACTTTCAGCCCTAACTGGGTATATGTGTGTTGAGGGTAAGGAACACCTGCAAGCAGCAGCGGGTTATCGCCATTGCTATTCACTGAATACTGCAGTTCAGTTTGAAGAGTATCGCCACTATCTGCGGGGAAAGACCAGTCAAGCTGAATGCCCCAATTGATAGCGGTGGTACGCAGCCCAACAGGGATCGGTACATCACCAGTTCGCCCATTAAGGTGCGTTAATGCTGAAGTTGCCCATAGGCTGGATGCACCACCTGAGTTAATGGCCCGAACACGTACGAGATAATCACCTTCAAAAACATCTGGCACTTCAATATTTCTAAGGCCAGTATCGGGAAGGTTAATCCACTCATTATCTCCGCGACGCCACTGCACACGATATGAAACAACATCAGGCTGAGGTTTACCGTTTTCATCAAGGGGGGCATCCCATGTCGCAACCAGAGTAGCGGCGCGCTGCCCTTGACGCACTGAATCGTAACTCGACACACCAACATTACCTGGTTGACCAACAACACCAGTCGGTATCAGGCTGATAGGCGGCGTGTCCAGACGCGCATTGTTATCGACGGCATCATATTTCGAAGAGTTGTACTCTGCGCCGGTGATGCTGAAGGTGTTTTCCTCGTCGTTGAACGCCAGATTGGTCACACGGAAATACTGCAAACGCAACTGCCCCGCATCGATAACGAACACGGCGTTAGGCTGGGGTTGTGCAGTGAATGGCATACTCACTACAAGTTGTGCGCCGTTGACTGTCTGAATAACTCGGCTTTCAACGATGCCACCCAGAGTACGGATCATTAGCGTATCCCCAGCAACCGCACTGGTACCGCGGTCAGTCGTTACCGACCTTAGCGCAGCATCGTAGGCAACAACGCGGCCACCGTAAACTCTGCCCGACAGGCGCTCATCAGCAAAGGCAAACACAGTGCCAGGTACGTAGATATACCCGTCCAGGCCGGTCTGAAGCGTGATTATTCTGTCTAGAGAGTTCGAATATACAGCCCATCCACCGCGCCGCTGAGCTTCGCTCTCTCGAGTGCAGCCGATAGCTGTCAACTGCGTCTGTTTGAACTTGAATTGCTTCACTAGTTCAGGAAACATGACCGCCGTTGTGCGGTCCTGGTAGTGGTTGTCCGGGTCGCTGAAGTTAATAAGTGCGCTTGAATAGCGGTTTTTCTCGCTGCCGCTGGAATACGTAGGTTTCCCAACAACGGAGGCGCGAGTGAGGATTTGCAACTTTGACGTATCTGCTGGCATATCTGATATGACGTTGAACATGTTGCTGCCCCAAAACGTCATACCATTAAATCCTGCAGCTATGTCCTTGATCACCTGCCAGGCATCAGCCTGGGCCTGGATATAAACGTCGAACATAAAGCGAGGCTCTGTACCATCGCCGCCTTTACCGTCCGGTATTTTCTGATCACAGCGCTGGGCGATACGGTAAAGCTCCCATTTATCGAGCATATCAATGGTGACACGACGCCCCAGCCCAAACCGCGGCTCAGTGAGAACATCAAACCAAATCCATGCAGGATTATTCGTCCATCCCCACTTGAATGTGCCATCCCAGGTCCCGACATATGTGCGCGCAACCGGATCGTAGTTCTGCGGTATTCGGATGATTCGCCCTTTGGGCTTGCACGAAATTTTGGGGATATTGCTGAATGATTTGGCGTTAAACGACACATACAGCAGCGCAGTATGCGGATAACGCAGACGGGCATCTATGACTTCAGTGATGGCCTGCACCTGGGTTTTGTTCTGCAGCATCGCGCTAGTGCTGTCGGCTGTGTCGCGAACAACGCGAATCTGCCAGCCGGTTGTGGCTTTAGGTAAATTGATGCGGTGCGTTAGCTCATAAAGCGAACTTAGTTTTTCATTAACCGTTTTGGTCATTACGGTGCGGTAGGTACCGCCATCCGTCGCAACGTCGATATGATATCTGACGGAGGTCCCGACGATATCTCCGTTATTTTCCTGCCGTTGCAGCCCAGTGATACCGACACGCACCAGTACAGCATCAATTTGAGTATTGCTGATCGCACGAGTCCATGGTGCAGCCTTCGTCAACGGAACCCCAATGCTGGTTTCATTTTCGACGGCTGGAAAGCCAGGGATTGGCTCCTGGACCTGAGTGCCAGGGCGGAAATCCCATGACACACTCTCAAAGTTCATAGAACCATCAGTATTGCCCAAAGGCGTACCATCCAGGAAGATGCGTGTGGCGTCCAACCCACCAGCAAATTCACCCTCCCCCAGCGCCAGCAGCATGCGGCAGCGCGCCATTGACTGAGCTGAATCAGGCTGTTCTACGGGCGTGTGTTGTTTCTGGCTGCCGCCCTTTGCACCAGTAATCGTTGCCATATTGCATCCATAAAAAAAGCACCCGAATAGGTGCTAAGTGATGAGTGGGAAGCTGTTAAATATCCTCAGCCACGATCCCTGCGCTGATAATGGCGCCGCCGATCTCTCTTTCGCCGTACAGAGCAGCGACAGGGTTGCCCATCGCTAGGGTGTTTACTGAACCGCCGAACGCGTAGGAAGGTTTGTTGTCTGGATCGTCGCGACCCTGCAAGCCTTTAGGCTGGGGCGACAGCATCTGATATAACCCACCAGCCATCATTGATGCGCCGGACATTACAAGCCCAGCACCGAATGTCAAACCAGCTCCAGTCCATCCCGTCGCTACACCGATAATTACCCCAGCAACAACCATCACCGCCCCCAGAATGGTCTGGAACATGCCCGCCTTCTTCGCCCCTTCCATTATGGGTGCGATGCGAATATCACTGTCACCGGCCAGTTCTTTAAAATCACTGACGCCGATGTTTCGCCTGCCACGAAAAACCGCAAACGTCATGCCGTTTTTTTTTGCGTTCATCAGGTAGCTTTCCATCCCATCCAGATTAATGCAGAGCGCCTTCACAGCTTCCGCTGACGTCTGCACGGCCAACTTATGCACCCTCCCAAACCTGGCGCCAAGCGCGCCATAAAGTCGGATCGTAGTTAAACGCGCCATGGTTTAATCTCCCGCGGTAGGTTTTTATGGCGGACGCAAATCATCGTCCTGTCTTTGAAATAGCCGCGTGAGTACGGAGTGATGCAGGAGGGTTGTCCGTAGAGGTGATGAAGCAACTCGCCTTCTTCTGTAATGATCCCCGCGTGATTCCACTTGGCAGATTCAACCTGCATGATAACCATGCAGCCTGGCAAAGGGTCGCATTCGACAAAACCTTCTTTCTCCCAGTTATCGAAGTAGAGGTTGTCCGGGTACTGGCTTTCCCACCACGGGTAATCGACGCGAAAATCGTTAAGCATGACGCCCTGAGTGGCATGCCAGTCCATGACCAAGCCCCAGCAGTCGTGAGAGCCCAGAATGAACGGACGCCCGATAAGCGGTATGGCATCTGGCGTGATTTCGGCATATTCATCACAGTCCGGAGCATAGATGCCCCATACGACACCTGACTGGTTGCATTGCTGGTGATCGAGGTCTGATGGGATGGCCCTGGCACCATCACCAGGGTGTGAGTGAATGACTCGAATAATGGTTCCTGCATCCTCGGCATTTGCCCAATGCTCACCATCAATACGGAAGTGCTCAGTTGGATTATCGTGGCTGTTCAATACCGGGATATAACGCTGACGTCGCCCTGACTGAATGACGAAGCCGCAGCACTCACGCGGTGACTCCTCCAGCGCATGCGCCCGGATGGCAGCCATTATTGTTTTATTCATATTGATGTCCGATTATCGGGAAAAAAGCACGGTTGCGGGGAAGCCACCAAAATCGAGAACGGCGGTATTCTGCTCCGCCAGGCCAGCGCCAAATCGCTTACGACAGTCGCTAAGGCAACCACCGCATACGTCCAGAGCAGGGTCTGCGACTGCATTACCTTTCGCATCGAAATACGCCGCGCCGTTGTAGGTGCAGCCATCTCCGCTGCGATATTGCCCGCGCAATGCCCACTCACAGAGAGATGTGATCTGCCGGGATGGGATCACGAGGTTCTGCAAATCCGCAGGGCTACTGAGTGACCACGTAACCACCTCATCATCCTCGGAAGTTTTGGTGTCCAGCCAGAAGGTCTGAAGAGTGAACATTGTCGGGTCAGCGGAAGGATTGGTGCTGCCAGGGAAGTTAGCAGCATCAAGGTATACCCACGCAAAAAATTGCGTGAAGATATTCCCGGAATCGTTCATTTTCATAGTCTCTCACCTCGCTGCGTGGCGGGTGCTGTGTGTTTTAAAGGGGGCAGGCTCTCGGGTCTATATAACGGCAACACGAAGTGAAGGTTCCCGGAGCCTGATAAAGAAAAAGGCCAGCTCAGAGGAGCGGGCCCGATATTTGATGGATTATGTTGATACAGAGGTGTTGCTAATCGATATTAAAGAATAATGCGCCTGCAAGCAGAATAACAACTGCGATGAATATTAGAATAATCATTATCATTTTTCGTTGCAACCCGTAAGCAATCATAGCCAGAGCTAAGACAAGGACCGATAAAATAGGCCATGTACTTTCAAAAAAGAATAGCATCTTGGTTACTCATATAAATCACTATTAACTTTTAGACTACGGCATACCAATAATTATATCAAACCACACTCTCGCAGTGGCCACGCTCATGCCCTTGAGGTGCTGTCGCTCTATCGCCGCTGATAACCGGTGCGCGTCTGGCGTTCGCGCTGCTCTACCGGAGCTATTTTTAATACATGAACCTTAACCCATCGCTACACAGGCTCGCTCAATGGCGACTCAGTGCAGTATCATGACTGCTGCTTTGCCTTTCGGCTGCGGTCTATCCGTTTACTGATGCATTTTCTTACCCTCCAGAAACGCAAAAACCCCACGGGATTAACCGCAGGGTTTGAATGTTTGTTTCTTATCGTTTTGCCGCCATTTACATTTAAGGCAGCATATCAAAGTAGACTCAAATATGGCCTATTTAATTGACTTTTGCAATACCTTGCTGTGAAAAATCCGATTTTTGTTGCGATCGTGTTCTCACCGCGCAGAGAAGAGAATCACCATCTAGCCGCTTAAAGATGGCGCACATGGCCCGCCAATAGTCGGCGTAGTTATGGCACCAGTTACCCTGGATACGCTGGATGAAGAGATCGCACTGGCCACGTTGCCAATGGATTTCGACATCTACAATATTCCGGGTTCAATTCATCGCCGGGCTAAAGAGATCGTCAGCAAGAAAGAAAGCCCATTCAAAGAGTGGTCCGCCGCCCTACGCAAATGTGCTGGCATCCTGGACTATTCGCGCGCCGCTATCTTCGCACTTATCCGCGGCGCCGCAGAGAACGTTCACCACTTCCCGGTCAGCCTGCAGACGTATATCAACGCGAACCTGACGGAATCCAATCACCAGCACCCAACCAAAGAAACCCTGGCGGCAGCCGGTCACGTGCCAGAAAAAAGCTGGGAAAACGAGATTAACGAGAAGGTCGCAGCAGAGCAGCAGGCAGCAGCCAAACAGCCAGAAATCGCCAACGTGGGCGGAGGGATTTTCTCCATCGATGGCTTGATGAATGCCCCAGCAAAACCAACCGAGGAAACCACCAACCATGTGCAGATGGAAGAGACTGAGCGCGCCGAAGGCGAAACTAACGATGCGGTATCAGCAGGCGAAGGTGCTGTGGAAGATGATCAGCAGACAGATACCGTAGCGGAGATCGTATGTACTGGTTGCGGCGCTGTCGGTGGCGGCCACTGTCCGGAATGCGGGCCCGTTGTTGGCGATGCTACCTACGCAGCAATGGAAGCGGATTTGAAAGAAGAAGCTAATGCGCGTGAACTTGAAGGCATCAACGCGGAAATTCTGGCCGCTGCAGCGCCGAGCCTGGCGAACCATGAAGCGGCAGATGTAAACCAAAAACCGGAAAACGTGAATCAAAATGACGGTTCTGCGCATCAGGAAGACCAAAATGCGCATCAAAACAGCCCAGAAGTGAATCAGGACAAACCAGAAGGGAATCAGCCAGAGCCGGTTGCCGAATACCCTGCTTTCTTCGAGCCTGGTCGTTATGAAGGTCTGCCAAACGAGGTTTACCACGCGGCGAACGGTATCAGCTCAACACAGGTTAAAGATGCCCGCGTGTCCCTGATGTACTTCAATGCGCGCCACGTCGAGAAGACCATCACGAAAGAGCGCTCTCCGGTTCTGGATATGGGCAACTTAGTGCATGCGCTGGCGCTGCAACCTGAACAACTGGAGGCCGAATTCAGCGTTGAACCGGTTATTCCTGAAGGTGCATTCACCACAACTGCAACGATCCGCGCGTTCATTGATGAGCATAACTCCAGCCTGCCAGCGCAGCTGTCAACTGACGATATTAAGGCACTGATTGAAGCTCACAACGCTACCCTGCCGCCACTGGTAGCACTTGGCGATGACGCTACACAGACCGGTGAAAATTACATGTCTCTCCCAGCAGAGTTTCAACGTGTTGAAGAGGGGCAAAAAGTCACAGCGGCCAAAATGAAAGCCTGTATCAAAGAGTACAACGCTACCCTACCGCAGCAGGTGAAAACCAGCGGCAGCCGTGACGCTCTGCTCGAGCAGCTGGCGGTGATTAATCCTGATCTGGTTGCACAGGAAGCGCAGAAGCCTCAGCCGTTGAAAGTCTCCGGCACGAAAGCCGATCTGATTCAGGCCGTGAAGGCTGTAAATCCTGACGCTGTGTTTGCCGACGAACTGGTGGATGCATGGCGCGAAAACCCGGAAGGAAAAGTGCTGGTCACCCGCCAGCAACTGCGCACTGCACTGAACATTCAGAAAGCTTTGCTCCAGCACCCGACCGCCGGCAAGTTGCTGACGCACCCGAGCCGCGCTGTTGAGGTGAGTTATTTCGGATTCGACGATGAAACCGGGCTGGAAGTGCGTGTGCGTCCGGATCTGGAAATCGACCTGGATGGTGTGCGTATCGGTGCCGACCTGAAAACTATCAGCATGTGGAACATCAAGCAGGAAGGCCTCCGCGCCAAGTTACACCGGGAGATCATCGACCGCGATTATCACCTGAGCGCAGCCATGTACTGCGAGACGGCAGCACTTGACCAGTTCTTCTGGATTTTCGTCAACAAAGACGAGAACTACCACTGGATCGCCATTATCGAGGCATCTGTCGAGCTGCTTGAACTGGGCATGCTGGAGTACCGCAAGGCGATGCGCGCCATTGCAACCGGATTTGATACTGGAGAGTGGCCAGCGCCAATCACCGCTGATTACACCGATGAACTGAACGACTTCGACCAACGCCGCCTTGAAGCGCTGCGTACTCAGGCATAAGGGGAATGATGATGGAAAATATGAATATCGTAACTGCTGAGCAGCAGACTCCAAACACTATCTCTGCCAGTAACTCAATCTTCAATGTCCAAGCCTTGGGCCAGTTGCAGGCTTTTGCCGGTTTGATGGCTCAATCTGTAGTCACAGTGCCTGCACACCTCGCAGGAAAGCCTGCCGATTGCATGGCGATCGTAATGCAAGCCATGCAGTGGGGCATGAACCCTTACGCAGTGGCGCAAAAAACACATCTGGTAAACGGCCAGTTGGGTTACGAAGCGCAGCTTGTTAACGCCGTAATAACCAGTTCCAGCGCCATTAATGGCCGTTTCCATTATCGCTATGGCGGTGACTGGTCACGTTGCACCAGAACCAAAGAAGTGTCCCGCGAGAAAACAGGTAAGAATGGTAAGTACACCGTTACCGAACGCGTTCGCGACTGGACTGATGAAGACGAAGAGGGGCTCTATGTTGAGGTCGGCGCAATTCTTCGTGGCGAAAGTGAAATCACCTGGGACAAACCTCTATACCTGTCACAGGTAGTTACCCGAAATTCGCCATTGTGGGTTTCAAAACCAGACCAGCAAATAGCCTATCTCGGCGTGAAATACTGGGCGCGGTTGTACTGCCCGCATGTGATTCTCGGGGTTTATACACCAGATGAGGTTGAGCAACATACCGAGCGTGAAATCAACCCGGCGCCGCAGCGCGTAAACCTGAAAGAGATCGCCAGTGACACTGTCGCAACCACCAGCAGCGCGCGTGAATCCACCGTAAATGTTGATGCCATCGCTGACGAATTCCGGGACCGGATTGATTCCGCCGAAGATATCGACGCAGCGAAAGCCGTGGGCGAAGACATTAACCAGGCCAAGGCGACTTTGGGCTCAGCACTGTTCACCGAACTCAAGAACAAAGCCACGCAGCGTTATCACCGGGTGAATGCTCGGAACAAAATCGAGGCAACGATTAACTCCCTGCCGTCTGCCGGCGAACCGGATGCGGCCGAGTTGTTCACGAAGTCAGAAGCAACACTCAATGCTGCGCGCCGTCACCTGGGCGACGAATTGTATGAGCAGTTCCGCGTAACCCTCGACGATATGAAACCGGAATACGTTGGCTAACGGAGGTCGGCCCCGTATGGGGCCGGATACCAGCATGGTAAGTAAAATTGAACGTCAGAACGCGGTCGCCAATTACCTGCTTGATAACCAGCAGGCCAGCCCCGCAGAGATCAGCGAAGCCCTTTGCATGACAGACCGGGCAACACGCTACATCGTCAGTTTGATGGTGAATAACGGCATGATTATCCGCACCAAAAACATCATTGATGGTCGGTGTCATAGGCTTGCGTTAAGCGATTGGTATGCCGACGAACTCGCAAACGGCCCAGCAGCGGAACCTGCTGCAGTCAATCAATTACGGCAATTAGAGACTACCGCAACGCAACTGGAACAGCGCGGTTTATGGCGCCGGGCGGCCACTGTGTGGGCCGAATTATCCCGCATGCAGCAAACGGTCACCGGCGTCGCAATGATTGCCACACAACGCAATCGCTGCATCAGGACTGCGAGGGCGCGAGCATGAAGCTAATTAACCGCGGCAGCAAGCAATCACCTATCGCGCGTCAGGCATGCGAGATAGCGCTGGCAACACACCAGAAACGCTACGGCGACTATGGACGCAGCAAGATGACAGAGATGTACACCATCCGCGTTGAAGGGGTGAAGATCACTGTTGAAGTGGTGAACCGGAAGGCAAGCTATGTGGCCACAGCAATGACGGGGATGCGACGGTTGCGTACGCTGCCAGGCCAAGTGTCTTGATATTGAATTATCACCATATTATTACTGGCAGCTCTATAATCAGCTGCCAGCAGGAGGAAAAATGGCAAAGCTAATGAACCTGCTGGAATGGGCAAACTCTGTTTACTCAACTCCGCCCTCTTTATCAACTCTTCGCCGCTGGTGCCGCGAAGGTCGTATTTACCCCGCGCCTGAGCGCCACGGTAAAGAATACCGCCTGCTTCCGGATTCTATATATGTTGATCCAAGCAAAAAGAACTTACGCCCAAAAGCACCAAAACAAGAACTGCCAACTAAAGGCACTTTACTGGAGAGACTGAAACATGGCGAACAGGCCGGTACGTTACGACGCTAATTTGCCCCGTAATCTGACCTTTCGCAAAAGAGATAAGCTTTATTCATGGCGCAACCCGATCACCGGACAGGAAGTATCACTCGGTCGGGTTGCCCGTAAAGATGCGGTTGCTCAAGCCATAGAGGCAAACAACTACATCGACCAAAACTATCTACCATCTACGCTCCTTGAGAAAATCAAAGACGTGCCCACCTTCACAGTGTCGGCATGGCTGGAGCGTTATGTCGTAATTCTTGAGCGAAGGGAATTAAAACCCAACACCATGAAGGTAAGGAAAAATCAGATATCAACAATCAAAGAAGAGTTTGGAAGAATACCGCTTACCTCAATCACGACCAAAGATATCGCTGAGTTTCTGGAATATTACATCGTATGCGACAAGAAGAGCATGGCATCCGGGCTGAGGTCAGTATTACTCGACATTTTCAGGGAGGCTATTGTTGAAGGCCACATAGACCGTAATCCAGCTGAACCGACTCGCGCGCCAACACCGAAGGTTAAGCGGGAAAGGCTGGTCATGGAGCAATTCGTCGCAATAAGGGAAAGAGCAGATACCCACTCAATATGGGCTCCAAATGCAATGGACCTGGCTTTGGTTACTGGACAGCGAAGAGAGGACGTCGCGGGCTTCAAATTCTCTGATGTGAAAGATGGGCTTCTGTTCATAACGCAGGAGAAAACTGGCCATAAACTGGCAATCCCTCTGGATCTGAAGCTTGAGATTATGGGGCTCGTTTTACAGGATGTGATCGACCGGTGCAGAATCAACAACCCGAGCGACTTTATGATTTACTCGCCGGTCCGAAATGGGGGGAGGAAGCCGGGACCTCTGAGGCCGGATGCACTCACCCAGGCTTTTGCGGATATTAGAGACTTGTCAGGTGTAAAGTTTGGCCCCAACCCGCCACCATTCCATGAGATCAGAAGCTTGTCAGGAAGGCTTTATGAGAAGGAGCGTGGAGAGAAATTTGCGCAGCGGCTTTTGGGACACAAAAATTTAACAATGACGCAAAAATACCTGGACTCTCGAGGTGCAGAGTATGATATGGTTTAGACAGGATATCGACATTTCGGGGGATTTTCGGGGAATTTCGTGTAACACCTGAAAATAACCAATAGAATCAAGCGCATAAAAAAAGACCGAATACGATTCCTGTATTCGGTCCAGGGAAATGGCTCTTGGGAGAGAGCCGTGCGCTAAAAGTTGGCATTAATGCAGGCTCAATCGCCTTGCTTTATAAGAATAGATGACCGTGACAGGTTTTCCAGTCCGCAGGCTCTGCGAGCGGAAAATTTTCGTCGAATAAACGGCATATAATAAAAAAACCGCAGCCATTCCTGATGAATGATTGCGGTTTTTTATTGTTTATTAAGCCGTTACTTTCAGAATCAGCAAAGTTTCTCTGCGCGTTCAATAAACGGCGCCAGGCTCATTTTCACACCGGGCTGTTTAGGATCATCAACCTGGATGATACTCAGCGGCTGCGCCTGCGTTTTTCCGGCTTTGACCTGCGCCTCAGCGACATCATTTAACGGATACTGCACCAACGTGCTCGGATTGATGACGTACAGCGCCTTATCCGCACGGCAGGTCAACATCACCTCTTCACGATTAAACGCCCACTTATCCTTACCGACTTCAAAGCGACTGACGGTGATTATCTGTGCCGCTAGCGCGGAACCAGAGACCGTGAATAACAACAAAGAGAGAATAATTTTTTTCATGGTTTCGCCATTTCATTAAAAGGGTTCCCAGGTAGCAAACGTGCTCACGCACGCCAGAACTAAAGCCCCCAAAACAATTTCAGCCTGCGTGGTCCGCATAAAAACGGTTTGTACCCGCGTATTGGTCGCCGACATTCTCGGTACCAGAACATAGCGGTTCACCAGCGCCATCAGGACCATTAAACCGACAATTCCGCATTTCACCCACAGTGCAAGACCGTAGGCCGTGGCGGTGGTTAGCCCCCCCTGAATCAGCCACGCGTTAACCAGCCCGGTGGCGATCGCCCCGGCAACAGCAAGATGACCGTAGCGGGAATAACGCATCATCGTGGTGATGGCAAGCTGTCGCCAGCGGCCTTTGGCTAAGCGTAAACAGTACAGGAACGGCACCAATCCGCCGACCCATGCCGCGGCACAGAGAAGATGGAACGCATGATTGACGCGCTGTAATGCGCCCAATGCGCCATCAGACATCGCGGCGTGGCCGACCCCGGCCAGCAGGATAAACTGTGCGACGCACAGAAGCAAAAGCCGCCGCATCATCTGTCGCGGCCGTACCCACAGCACGCCAAGGGTGACCCAGGCCAACACAATCTGCCACAGCCAAACGCTGCCGAACTGAGTTTGCAGCACCGCCTGCCAGATTTCCGGGCGCCAGGTATCCGACCAGCCCCCGCCCATCAGACCGCCTTGCACCACCAGCATCAGCATTGCGGAGACCGCCCCCGCAATAAGGGAGGCGCGAAGCAAACCCGAAAAGCGCTGGATTAGCAGGCGCCGTAACGCAGCAGGCGCCCACCAGCCGGCATACAGCGTGCATCCAAACGCCATCATCAGCGCGGCAAAATGAATAAAACGGAGTCCGATATAGAGCACGCTTAGCATGATTACTTCACGCTAAACTGATACTGGCCTTTGGTTTTATGCCCGTCGACGGAAACGACATGCCATTCGACGGTATAAATGCCGGATGCCAGCGCTTCAGGCAAAGGCACGATGAGCTGCGTTTTATCGCTTTCGCTGCGCGTCGCTTTACCCGTCTTTAGCGTCTTCCCATCAGCCCCTTTTAAGGTCACACCGCTAAAATTCGCTTCAATACCTTCGGAGAAATTCAGCGTTAAGGCCTGGGGTGCGGGACTGACCTCAGCATCAGCCGGCGGCGTTTGCTGCTGTAGATGCGCGTGAGCCCAGACCGGCGATGCACTGAAGGCGCTCAGCAGGAACAGCGTGGTGCAGAGTGCGCGAGGCGTGGTGAATTTCATTTCCATCATTCCTTTTTGTTATCAATCTATCTCAAAGAATAACGCTGTATAATGTACGAGTCGAGATGAGCACCCTCCGGACTTGCCATTTTGCGATACTCTTAGTAACTTTTGCGCCGGTAATCGAAGGAGAACATCATGCAAACTAATCTGGCTAACCTTCCGCAAGACGAAATGGACAAAGTGAACGTTGACCTGGCCGCCGCCGGCGTGGCTTTCAAAGAGCGTTACAATATGCCTATCGTCGCTGAAGTGGTCGAACGCGAACAGCCTGAACATTTGCGGGGCTGGTTTCGCGAACGATTGATTGCCCATCGCCTCGCGTCGGTCAATCTTTCCCGACTTCCGTACGAGCCGAAAGCCAAATAATCATTACCCTTGGTGACATTTTCTTACAGAGAATCAAGTACCATTACGCAGGATAAAAGGCCAATTCAACGTGTTGAGGGATGCAACTATGCTGACATGGACTATTGCTGCAGCGCAATATGCGCCTCGTAAGGGAGATGTTGCTGAGAACATCACCCACCATCTTCGTTTTATCGATGCCGCCGCCGAACAGGCATGCAAAGTTATTATTTTCCCGGAGCTGTCGCTGACCGGTCCTGATGACAACCAAACGCTTCCCACCCCACCGCCAGATAGTGAACTTCAGCCGCTCAGCGATGCCGCTCAGCGTTATCAGATGACCATTATTGCCGGCCTGCCGGTGGATAAAAACGGCGCGCGGATTAAGGGGATTGTTATTTTCAATCCTGATAGCGGCCACCCCACTAAGCACCAGCAGGGACACGGAACCTGCCTGGCGCCGGAATCCAGCCAGATTAGCGTGTTTGAGCTTAATAACGATGGCTGTGAGCTCTCCTCCCAGGCTTCACTGCTGGCGACCGTCAGTTCGATGGCGGAGCCCCAACAGCAGCGCACTACCGATCGTTTACAGCGCTTTGCCCACAAGTACGCGATCGCCGTCTTGAAATCCAACTATGCCAGCGGCCGCTTTTCCGGCGGAAGCGCCCTGTGGGATGAAAACGGTCAGCTCATCGTTCGCGCCGACGGCGGAGAACTGCTGCTTACCGGCAGAAAAAGTGCTCAGGGTTGGCAAGGCGAGATCATTCCTTTACGCTAGTCGTTTTTGGCCGGGAGTTCGCCATGCTGCGCGTAATCGATACTGAAACCTGCGACCTACAGGGAGGCGTCGTTGAGATAGCCTCCGTCGATGTGGTTGACGGTAAAATAGTTAATCCCATGAGCCATCTGGTTCGCCCCGATCGCCCAATCAGCGCGCAGGCGATGGCCATCCACCGAATTACCGAAGAGATGGTGGCTGACAAGCCGTGGATTGAAGAGGTTGTGCCGTTTTATCAGGGCAGCCCGTGGTACGTCGCGCATAATGCCAGCTTCGATCGCCGCGTCCTTCCGGAGATGGACGGCGAATGGATCTGCACCATGAAGATGGCGCGCCGGCTGTGGCCGGGAATTAAATACAGCAATATGGCGCTGTATAAATCACGTAAGCTGAGCGTCGCCACGCCGCCGGGTCTGCATCATCACCGCGCGCTGTACGACTGCTATATCACCGCCGCGCTGCTCATCGACATCATGCAAGTCTCTGGCTGGAGCGCGGAGCAAATGGTGGATGTCACCGGGCGTCCAGCCCTGCTACGCACCTTCACCTTCGGCAAATATCGCGGTCAGGAAGTGGCGGAGATCGCCAAAGACGATCCGGGCTACCTGCGCTGGCTGTTCAACAACCTCGATCGCATGAGCCCGGAACTGAGACTGACGTTAAAACACTATCTGGATAAGTAGCTAGCGCTCGGTGCGTCCGGGTAGCGTTCCTTGCGCCAGGGCAATCAGGAAGGCGAATTCCAGCGCTACACCCTCATAGCTTTTATAGCGCCCGGACTTGCCACCGTGCCCGGAATCCATATCGGTACACAGGAGCAGAAGGTTGTCATCGACCTTCTGCTCGCGCAGTTTTGCCACCCATTTCGCCGGTTCCCAATACTGCACCTGAGAATCATGCAGCCCGCTGGTGACCAGAATGTTGGGATACGCCTGCGGCCGTACGTTATCGTATGGACTGTAGGACTTCATGTAACGATAGTAGGTTTCGTCCTCAGGATTTCCCCACTCTTCGAACTCCCCGGTGGTCAGCGGAATCGACTCATCGAGCATCGTGGTGACAACATCCACAAACGGGACCTGCGCCACGACGCCATGAAACAGCTCTGGACGCTCGTTAATGACCGTTCCCATCAGCATCCCGCCCGCGCTACCGCCCATGCCGTAGCACAAGGTGGGATTGCCGTACCCCTGCGCCAGCAGGGCATCGCAAACATCGATGTAATCGTTAAAGGTATTTTTCTTCTTCAGGAACTTGCCGTCTTCATACCACTGTTGCCCCAGCTCCCCACCGCCACGGACATGGGCAATCGCGAAGACAAAACCGCGGTCCAACAGGCTCAGACGGCTACTGCTAAAATCGGCGTCCATGCTGGCGCCGTAGGAACCGTAGCCATACACCAGCAGCGGATTATTGCCGCGGCGAAAATGTTCATGGCGATAAACCAACGACACCGGCACCTTAACGCCATCGCGGGCAGCGATCCACAGACGCTCGCTGCGATAGCGGCTGCCGTCAAATCCTTTCACTTCCTGCTGCTTAAGTATCTGCCGTTCACCGCTGTCCATATCCAGCTCGAACAACGTATCCGGCGTGGTCATCGACGAGTAGCCGTAGCGTAGACAGGCGGTTTCGGGTTCCGGGTTATAAGCTATCCACGTCACATAGGTCGGATCATCGAAAGCAATCTGCGTTTCCCGCTGGCTTTGGCGGTGAATCTGCCGTAAACGCAGCAAGCCATGTTCGCGCTCTTCAACCACCAGCCAGTCGCGGAACAGAGTGAAATCCTCCAGCATCACCGACTCACGCGGTGCAATCAGCGTTTGCCATGCCTGCTCATCCCAGCTGTCGCTGCGATATAAACCAAAGTTCTTGCCCTCACGGTTTGAGCGCAGGTAGAACTGCTGCTGGTAGTGATCAAGGCTATATTCATGGTCTTTGCGGCGCGGTAAAAAGACCTGCGGCTGTGCGTCGCGCATATCGGCGTCAACCAGCAGCATTTCACTGGTCGTTGCGCTGGAAAGCGCGATAACCACATATTTTCTGGAGGACGTTTTGTGCAGGCTGACGTAGAACGCGTCATCGGCTTCTTCGTAGATCAGCTCATCCTGGGCCGTCGGCGCACCAACGTGATGACGCCACACCTGCCATGGCAACAGCGTGACGGGATGCTGGCGTACATAATAGAGCGTCCGCGAGTCATTCGCCCAGACCACGCCCGGCGAAACATCTTCAATCACTTCCGGCAGCCAGGTTTCGTTGCCCAGATGACGGATGCGCAGCCCGTACTGCCGACGAGAGAGAAAATCCTCGGTCACCGCCAGCAGAATATTATCCGGTGCTACGTTGAGCCCGCCGAGCGTATAAAACTCGCTGTGCGCCGCGCGTTTATTCTCATCAATCAGTAATGACCAGGTTTCTTCGCCGAGGGGCTGGCGCTGATAAATCGCGTACTCGCGGCCCGGTTCATAGACCTGGCGATAGCGGTAGCCGTTTTTGATGTACGGCGCTGAAACTTCTTTCGGCGGTATACGGTCGATAATTTCTTTCAGCACGCGATCCTGCAGGCTGCGCTGAGAAGACATCGCCTCTCGTCCGTAGGCGTTCTCCTGCTGCAAATAGTCAAGCACCGCAGGCTGGGATCGCGAATCATCCCGCAGCCAGTAGTAGTTATCAACGCGCGTATCGCCATGCAAAGTCATGACGTGGGGTATCCGTTTTGCTTTAGGTGGCATCTGATTATTCTTCTGTTTTAGTCACACCCTATAAGGGTGGACAAATTAGACGACGATGCAAGCAAAACCTGAAATTTGACCTTTAAAGTTGCTGTTTTTGCTGCTGTAAATCCTGTTCAATGCCCTCACGCACCTCAACGGGCAGCTTCAACGCATCGCCCAGCGCATTCAGGTAACTGCGTTCCATAAAGTGATCGATCTCGATCGCCGCGCAGCTAATAAAATAAAGCTCCAGCGCCTCTTCTTCGTTATGAACATCACGCGCCAGGCGCTGCGGGTCGAGCGGCTGTTCAATCGCCTGGGCGACAAGCGCCCGTACCTGCTCTTCGACCCCCGCTTCCCGAAGCTGCTGCTCAATAGCCGCCTGTTCTTTGGCATCAATATCTCCATCGCTCTTTGCCGCAAACACCAGCGCCAGAATCAGCCGTTCGGTACGCACATCAAGCGGCGCTGCGGGCGCACCATATTTCATCTCCGTCTGCGGATCGCCGCGCATTTTATCTTTGTACTTGTTCCACAATACGCTCCCGGCTACCGCACCGCCGCCGACCAGCAGCGCGCCGGTACCGTATTTCGCCAGCATTTTTCGCGATGACTTGCTGGCGATCAGCAGCCCGGCCAGCCCCCCCAGAGCACCGGGCACCAGCATTTGGTTGAGGCCGCTTTTCCCCTCGTCCGATTTTTGCCCCAGCAATGATTGCAGTTGATTGAGCCAGCCTGACATAGAACCTCCAGTAGAATGTGTACGTAGTTCAGACTAGGCGAGCGGATGTCAGAATATGTCTGCGCCGCATAAAGATGCGAAAATTTAACGCGATACCTTCTCTTGTCTGTTGAGCCCAAGACAGACGCAAACGTTTTCGTTTATAATGCGCCAAACTTTGGATAGACGGTGGAATAGGTAATGACGTTATTAGGCACAGCTCTGCGTCCTGCTGCGACGCGCGTAATGCTTCTGGGTTCGGGTGAATTGGGTAAAGAAGTGGCCATTGAATGCCAGCGGTTAGGAATCGAAGTAATCGCCGTCGATCGTTATGCCGATGCCCCGGCAATGCACGTCGCGCATCGTTCCTATGTCATTAATATGCTTGACGGCATGGTGCTCAAAGCGCTGGTTGAGCAGGAAAAACCCGACTTTATCGTACCGGAAATCGAAGCCATCGCCACCGATATGCTGATTGAACTCGAGCAGGCAGGCCAGCACGTGGTGCCATGCGCACGCGCAACCCAGTTGACCATGAACCGCGAAGGTATCCGCCGCCTGGCGGCAGAAACGCTGAAATTGCCAACGTCGGCCTATCATTTCGCCGACAGCGAAGCGCAGTTCCGTGAGGCGGTGGCGGATATCGGCCTGCCGTGCATCGTGAAACCGGTAATGAGTTCTTCCGGTAAAGGGCAGACTTTTATTCGCCATGAAGATCAGCTTGCGCAGGCGTGGCAGTATGCGCAGCAGGGTGGCCGCGCCGGGGCCGGTCGCGTGATTGTTGAAGGGGTAGTAAATTTTGATTTTGAGATAACCCTACTCACCGTGAATGCGGTTGATGGCGTTCATTTCTGTGCGCCGGTGGGGCATCGTCAGGAAGATGGCGACTACCGCGAATCGTGGCAGCCGCAGCAGATGAGTGAACTGGCGCTGGCGCGCGCGCAGCAGATTGCCCGTGATGTGGTGCTGGCATTAGGTGGATATGGGCTGTTTGGCGTCGAACTGTTTGTCTGCGGCGATGATGTGGTGTTCAGTGAAGTGTCACCGCGGCCACACGATACCGGGATGGTGACGCTGATTTCGCAGGACGTCTCCGAATTTGCGCTGCACGTCCGGGCGTTCCTTGGATTGCCGGTCGGCGCGATTCGCCATTACGGCCCTTCGGCTTCCGCGGTGCTGCTGCCGCAGCTGACCAGCCGTAACGTGACCTTTGATAATGTACAGAATGCGCTCGGCGCTGGGGTGCAACTGCGCCTGTTCGGCAAGCCGGATATCGACGGCTCCCGCCGCATGGGCGTGGCGCTGGCAACCGGCGATAGCGTAGAACAAGCCGTAGAGCGGGCGAAAATCGCCGCGGCTGCGGTTATCGTTCAGGGGTAATAAAAAAGGCGGGCTGCTTACGCATACCCGCCCTTTTTTACTGCTACCCGGTCAGACGGCCGGGAGAACAGTCACCTTACAGCTTAGCACCTTCAACCGCTTCACGAGCCAGTTTGGTGATGCGATCGTAATCGCCAGCTTCCAGCGCGTCAGCCGGAACCAACCAGGAACCGCCGATGCACAGGACGCTTTTCAGCGCCAGGTAGTCACGGTAGTTAGCCGGGGAGATACCGCCGGTTGGGCAGAAACGAATCTGAGAGAATGGACCTGCAATTGCCTGCAGCGCTTTCACGCCACCGTTGGCTTCAGCCGGGAAGAATTTGAACTCTTTCAGGCCGTGTTCCATACCCAGCATCAGTTCTGAAACGGAGCAGATACCTGGGATCAGCGGGATAGTCCCTGCGGTTGCAGCTTTCAGCAGATTGTCGGTCAGGCCCGGGCTGATAGCAAACTGTGCGCCAGCTTCGGTCACTTCTTTCAACTGCTGTGCGTTGGTCACGGTACCCGCGCCGACGATAGCATCCGGAACTTCTTTTGCAATGGCGCGGATCGCGTCCATTGCACATGCGGTACGCAGCGTAACTTCCAGTACGCGTACGCCGCCCGCTACCAGCGCTTTCGCCATCGGTACTGCGTGCTCAAGCTTGTTAACCACGATGACCGGAACTACCGGGCCAGTGGTCAGGATTGCTTCTGCAGTTGTTTTCCAGTTTTTCATCAGAAATTCTCTCTCGCCAGATCTACAAAACGTGTCATCTTAAAAGGTAATACAGGTTGCGCCCTGCTCTGCACCGGACAGTTTTTCCCGTAATGCACCGAACAGTTCACGGCCTGTTCCCACGCGCGAAGCGCTCAGATCAGGAATATGCGGTTGACGCGCAGCCAGTTCGGCTTCATCGACCAGCAGCGTCAGCTCACCGGTCTGGCCGTTTACGCGAATCATGTCACCGTCGCGCACTTTCGCCAGCAGTCCGCCGTCATAAGCTTCAGGGGTCACGTGAATCGCTGACGGTACTTTACCGGATGCACCAGACAGTCGGCCATCAGTGACTAACGCAATTTTGAAACAGCGGTCCAATAATACACCAAGTGGCGGCATAAGTTTATGTAATTCTGGCATGCCGTTCGCTTTTGGTCCTTGATGACGCACAACAACGACACAATCTTTGTCCAGCAGGCCCGCTTCAAACGCCGGTAACACATCGTGCTGACTTTCGAAAATCACCGCTGGCGCTTCAATCACCTGGTTTTCAACCGGTACGGCGGAGGTTTTCATCACCGCGCGTCCCAGGTTGCCGCTCAGCACTTTAGTGCCGCCATGTTTAGAGAAAGGCTTGTCGAAGGTGGCGATAATGTTGTCATCTAACGACGCCGTTGCGCCTTCACGCCAGTCCAGTTTGCCCTCATTCAGCCATGGCTCCATGGTGTAGTGGGATAAACCGAAGCCCGCGACGGTGTTGACGTCCTCATGCAGCAGGCCGCCTTTCAGCAGTTCGCGTACCAGTACCGGCACGCCGCCCGCAGCCTGGAAGTGGTTGATGTCGGCTGGGCCATTTGGATACAGACGCGCCATCAGCGGCACAACGTCGGACAAATCAGAGAAGTCATCCCAGTTAATGATGATCCCCGCCGCGCGAGCCATCGCCACCAGGTGCATGGTGTGGTTAGTCGACCCGCCGGTTGCCAGCAGTGCGACGATCCCGTTGACCACCACTTTTTCGTCAACCATTTTACCCAGCGGCATCCACTCATTGCCGTTACCGGTCATACGCGTCACCTGACGCGCCGCAGCGGCGGTCAGTTCAGCACGCAGCGGCGCATCCGGGTGAACGAATGACGAACCCGGCAGCTGCATGCCCATGAATTCGATAACCATTTGGTTAGTATTGGCGGTGCCGTAGAAAGTACAGGTGCCCGGCGCGTGATAAGAGGCAGCTTCAGACTCCAGCAGCGCGTTACGGTCAACCTTGCCTTCAGCATACAGCTGACGAATACGCACTTTTTCTTTGTTCGGCAGGCCGCTGGCCATTGGGCCTGATGGGATAAACACCGACGGCAGATGGCCGAAGGAGAACGCGGCCATCGCCAGCCCTGGGACAATTTTATCGCACACGCCGAGGTACAGCGCGCCGTCGAACATATTATGAGACAGGCCAACGGCTGCGGACATGGCGATCACTTCGCGGCTCAGTAAGGAGAGCTCCATGCCATCCTGACCCTGAGTCACGCCGTCACACATCGCAGGAACGCCGCCCGCCACCTGACCAACCGCATTCACGCTATGCAGCGCTTTACGGATTTGGTCCGGGTAATATTCATACGGCTGGTGGGCAGAAAGCATATCGTTATAGGAGGTGATGATCGCGATATTGTTACGCAGCATGCTTTTCAACGACGCTTTATCATCTGGCTGGCAGGCGGCAAAACCGTGCGCCAGGTTACCGCAGGCCAGTTCCGAGCGGTGAACCGTTTCAGTTTTTGCCTGCTCGATGCGCGCCAGATAGGCTTCACGCGTGCTGCGAGAGCGTTCAATAATGCGATTTGTTACCCGTAACATTACAGAGTTCATAAAGGCTCCTCAAATTTTTCTGTCCAGGCCGCTGTCCAATGGGGCGAATATATTGGTCTGTCTTATCTAAAACGCCCGTGTAACGCAGCTCAGAGGCAAGTATCTACCGCTAGTGTAATAAAAAAAGCCCCGGGAGTGAATCCGCCCGGGGCTTAAATGCGCAAAAATAGCACTACATGCTGTGTTAGATCATGTTACCGGTAAAATAACCCTTCTGGATTATCGCTGCGGCTTACTCGAACTCGTTCCAGGAACGACCATCACGGGTGATCATGGCAACGGAAGCCACCGGCCCCCAGGTGCCTGCCTGGTACGGTTTCGGCGCATCTTTATCGCTGGCCCAGGCTTCGGTGATGGAGTCGACCCACTTCCACGCTTCTTCAACTTCATCACGACGAACGAACAGCGCCTGGATCCCACGCATGGTCTCCAGCAGCAGGCGCTCGTAAGCGTCAGCCAGGTGCGTCTGATTAAAGGTTTCGGAGTAGCTCAGATCCAGTTTCGTCACCTGCAGATTATGCTTGTGCTCAAGACCCGGAACCTTGTTCAGGATCTGGATATCGACACCTTCATCCGGCTGCAGACGAATGGTCAGCTTGTTCTGCGGCAGTTCAGGCCAGGTTTCTTTGAACAGATTCAGTTCCGGATTCTTGAAGTACACGACGACTTCAGAACATTTGGTCGGCAGACGTTTACCGGTGCGCAGGTAGAATGGAACCCCCGCCCAGCGCCAGTTATCAATATCGACGCGAATAGAAACGAACGTTTCGGTGCTGCTGGATTTATTAGCCCCCTCTTCTTCAAGGTAGCCAGGAACTTTCTGCCCTTGCGCAAAGCCCGCGGTGTATTGCCCACGCACCGTTTTGTCACGCACGTTGCTGCGGTCAATGCGGCGCAGGGATTTCAGTACCTTCACCTTCTCGTCACGAATGCTGTCGGCGGTCAGGTCTGACGGCGGCGCCATGGCAATCATGCACAGTATTTGCAGCAGGTGGTTTTGGATCATGTCGCGCATTTGGCCGGCCTGATCGAAGTAACCCCAGCGGCCTTCGATACCCACCTCTTCCGCCACGGTAATTTCCACGTGATCGATAGTGCGGTTGTCCCAGTTGTTCACAAATAGGGAGTTAGCAAAGCGCAGCGCCAGCAGGTTCAGTACCGTTTCTTTACCCAGATAGTGGTCGATACGGTAAACCTGGCACTCTTCAAAATATTCGCCAACCTGGTCGTTAATTTCACGTGAGGTTTCCAGCGAGGTGCCCAGCGGTTTTTCCATGACCACGCGCGCAGGCTTCGCGTTCAGTTTTGCCTCACCCAAACCGCGGCAAATCGCGCCAAAGGTGCTTGGTGGCATCGCGAAATAGTTAATGGTGATACGATTTTTCTGGTCAAGCATTTCGCCAAGGCGTGAAAACGCAGGAGCATCATTCACATCAAGGTTACAAAAATCGAGACGCGCACTGAGGGTGTCCCACAAACCTTCATCAATCTTCTCTTTCATGAAGGTTTCCAGCGCTTCGCGGACCACTTTGGTGTACGCCGCTTTGTCCCAGTCAGCACGGCCTACGCCGATGATACGGGTGTCAGGGTTAATTTGACCGGCTTTTTCAAGCTGATACAGGGAAGGCAGCAGTTTCCGGCGGGCCAAGTCGCCCTTCGCGCCGAAAATGACCAGATCGCATGCCTGGGCCGTTTGCGTTACCGCCATGTCATTCTCCTCAGTTAAAGATCCCGGCTTTCTACACTTCATCCTTCAGGTTTTCCTGAAAAATGCCGGATATCATTGTAATTTTCTTACGGTGCACTGTACTGTGTTTACCAAATTGCCGAAACCCTTTAACGTCCTTCTCGCCTGTCGATCGCACAAATCGGAACCGTTACGGCCGCAGCGTTAGGCAATCCGCCAATTTTGTTCGTTCTTTCGCCTGAACGACGTCAGTTAAAATACGACGTCGATCATGTAATGAAAAAAAACAACATCTTTTGCTGTTCCTATTCACTTTTCACTCGGCTTCAAGCGTATATTCTTGCTAAAACGCCTGCAGATTTCACCCATTAATGGAATCGTTTCAATCTATGAGCGCCTTGTCACGATGAACATGCTGGAAAGAATCCAGACCCAACTGGAAAACCTTAGCAAATCCGAGCGAAAAGTCGCGGAAGTTATTCTCGCGGCCCCGGAAAAGGCAATCCATTCAAGCATTGCCGCCCTCGCCCTTGAAGCCGACGTCAGCGAGCCCACGGTTAACCGTTTTTGCCGCAGCATGGACACCCGCGGGTTTCCGGATTTTAAACTCCATCTTGCCCAAAGTCTGGCTAACGGTACACCGTATGTTAATCGTAATGTCGATGAAGATGACAGCGTAGAAGCCTATACGGCAAAAATTTTTGAGTCCGCCATGGCGAGTCTGGCCCATGTTCGTCAGTCGCTTGATATGTCGGCCGTGAATCGGGCGGTCGATCTGCTGACCCAGGCTAAGAAGATTGCCTTCTTCGGTCTCGGTTCATCGGCGGCGGTGGCGCACGATGCAATGAACAAATTTTTCCGCTTCAACGTCCCTGTCATCTATTCTGATGACATCGTTTTGCAACGAATGAGCTGTATGAATTGCAGCGACGATGATGTGGTGGTGCTCATTTCCCATACCGGCAGAACCAAAAGTCTGGTGGAAGTTGCGCAGGTGGCAAGGGAAAACGATGCCATGGTCATCGCTATCACTTCCGCCAGCACGCCGCTGGCGCGGGAAGCCACTCTCGCTATCACGCTGGATGTTCCAGAAGACACCGATATTTACATGCCGATGGTTTCAAGACTCGCGCAGCTTACCGTGATCGATGTCCTGGCCACCGGGTTTACCCTGCGCCGGGGAGCAAAATTCAGGGATAACTTGAAGCGAGTCAAAGAAGCATTGAAAGAATCGCGGTTTGATAAAGAGCTATCGACACACAGCGATAACCACTAAAAGCGATAAGTACGGCATCATTTATTCAATCATTCGGTAGCGCCAGGTTGGCGACATTGCCGAATTCCTGTTCACGCAACACCTTAAGTTGTATTAGTCAACGGAGTATTACATGTCCAGAAGGCTTCGCAGAACCAAGATCGTTACCACGTTAGGCCCAGCAACTGACCGCGACAATAACCTTGAGAAGGTGATTTCCGCCGGCGCTAACGTTGTACGCATGAACTTTTCTCATGGTACGCCAGAAGATCATCAGCTTCGTGCCGATAAAGTACGCGAAATTGCAGCAAAACTTGGGCGTCATGTAGCCATCCTCGGTGATTTACAAGGGCCAAAAATCCGCGTATCGACCTTCAAAGAAGGCAAAGTATTCCTCAATATCGGTGACAAATTCCTGCTAGACGCCAACCTGGGTAAAGGTGAAGGCGATAAAGAAAAAGTCGGCATCGACTATAAAGGGCTGCCGGCCGACGTGGTGCCTGGCGATATCCTGCTGCTGGATGACGGCCGCGTTCAGCTGAAAGTGTTGGAAATTCAGGGCATGAAAGTGTTCACCGAGGTGACCGTCGGCGGCCCATTGTCCAACAATAAAGGCATCAATAAGTTAGGTGGCGGCCTCTCCGCTGAAGCACTGACCGAAAAAGATAAAGCGGATATCGTGACGGCGGCTAAAATTGGCGTCGACTACCTTGCCGTCTCCTTCCCTCGCTGCGGCGAAGATTTGAACTACGCGCGCCGCCTGGCCCGTGAAGCCGGTTGTGACGCGAAAATCGTGGCCAAAGTGGAACGCGCTGAAGCGGTTTGCAGCCAGGATGCCATGGACGACATCATTCTCGCTTCCGATGTGGTGATGGTAGCGCGTGGTGACCTGGGTGTGGAAATCGGCGATCCTGAGCTGGTCGGCATCCAGAAAGCGCTGATTCGTCGCGCGCGTCAGTTGAACCGTACCGTCATCACCGCAACCCAGATGATGGAATCCATGATCACCAACCCAATGCCTACCCGCGCCGAAGTTATGGACGTGGCAAACGCCGTGCTGGATGGTACCGATGCTGTCATGCTGTCTGCGGAAACCGCAGCCGGTCAGTACCCGTCTGAGACCGTCGCCGCCATGGCGCGCGTATGCCTGGGTGCAGAAAAAATCCCCAGCATTAACGTCTCTAAACACCGTTTGGACGTTCAGTTCGATAACGTGGAAGAAGCCATTGCCATGTCGGCAATGTATGCGGCAAACCACCTGAAAGGCGTAACCGCCATCATCACCATGACCGAGTCCGGGCGTACCGCGCTGATGACCTCCCGTATCACTTCCGGTCTGCCAATCTTCGCCATGTCTCGTCATGAGCGTACGTTGAATCTGACTGCGCTGTATCGTGGCGTCACCCCTGTGTTCTTCGATAGCGCCTGTGATGGCGTGGCGGCAGCGCACGATGCGGTCAATCTGCTGCGTGACAAAGGCTACCTGATGTCGGGTGACCTCGTTATCGTGACCCAGGGCGACGTGATGAGCACCGTAGGCTCTACCAATACCACGCGTATTCTGACCGTTGAGTAATACGTAAAGTGTGAAAAAGCCCGGGCATGCCCGGGCTTTTTTCTTGCTCATACCCGGATGAAATGAACGCGCTTACGCTTCGTCCGGGTTTTCCTGTTCTATTTCTTTTTCTTCGGATACAGCTCTTTACGCTGATACGGTTCCGTTTCACCCGGCTTACGCGTTTTCAGTAGTTTCAAAATCCACGTGTACTGCTCGGTGTGTGGCCCAACAAAAATCTCAACTTCCTCGTTCATCCGCCGGGCGATGGTATTGTCGTCTGCCTCCAGCAGGTCATCCATGGGTGGGCGCACCAGAATCGTTAAGCGATGCGTTTTACCGTTGTACACCGGGAATAACGGTACCACCCGCGCACGGCACACTTTCATCAAACGGCCAATCGCCGGCAGCGTAGCTTTATAGGTGGCAAAGAAATCGACGAACTCGCTGTGCTCCGGGCCATGATCCTGATCCGGCAGATAGTAGCCCCAGTAGCCCTGGCGCACCGACTGGATAAACGGCTTAATGCCATCATTACGCGCGTGCAGACGGCCACCAAAACGGCGGCGCACCGTATTCCACACAAAGTCGAACACCTTGTTGCCCTGGTTATGGAACATCGCCGCCATTTTTTGCCCCTGGGAGGCCATCACCATTGCCGGAATATCGACACCCCAGCCGTGCGGTACCAGGAAGATCACGTTCTCGCCATTGCGTCGCATTTCATCGATGATCTCCTGTCCCTGCCAATCGAGACGAGGCAGAATTTTCTCCGGCCCTTTCAGCGCCAGCTCCGCCATCATCACCATTGCCTGCGGCGCGGTTGCGAACATGTCGTCAATAATCGCTTCACGCTCGGCTTCGCTTTTCTCAGGGAAGCAATAAAGCAGGTTAATCTGCGCGCGACGGCGAGCGCTTTTCCCAAATTTGCCGGCCAGGCGGCCGAGTTTCCCCAACAGCGGATCGCGAATTTTTGCCGGTATGTAGGCGATACCGGCAAAGGCCAGCACGCCTAGCCAGGCGCCCCAGTAGCGCGGCTGGCGAAAAGATTTCTCAAACTCGGGAATGTATTCACTATTATTTTTCTTCGTTTCCATGCCTGTTCCTGGTTCGAATCATCGGGCGGTGCGGATAATCAGATAGTGTAGCGAGCGTGGGTGCTTCACACAAAAGAAAAAGCCGGTGCAAGGAAAGCACCGGCTCTGAACGTCTGTTTCTTAGGCGATATCAGTCAAAACGCAGCTGCGGTAGAACCTGTTTAACCTGGGCCAGGTAGTCGGTACGGTCGGAGCCGGTCAGCCCTTCGGTACGCGGCAGTTTGGCCGTCAGCGGATTCACCGCCTGCTGGTTGAGCCATACTTCATAGTGCAGGTGCGGCCCGGTTGAGCGGCCGGTATTGCCTGACAGTGCGATACGGTCACCGCGTTTCACCTTCTGACCCGGTTTTACCAGCAGCTTACGCAGGTGCATATAGCGGGTGGTGTAGGTACGACCATGCCGAATCGCCACATAGTAACCCGCCGCGCCGCTACGCTTCGCGACCACCACTTCACCATCGCCAACCGCCAGAACCGGCGTCCCCTGCGGCATCGCAAAATCGACGCCACGGTGTGGCGCAACGCGCCCGGTAACCGGATTCAAACGACGCGGGTTAAAGTTAGACGACACGCGGAACTGGCGCGCGGTTGGGAAGCGCAGGAAGCCCTTCGCCAGCCCCGTACCGTTACGATCGTAGAACTTACCGTCTTCGGCACGAATGGCGTAGTAATCCTTGCCGTCTGAACGTAAACGCACGCCCAGCAGTTGGCTTTGCTCGCGTTTGCCATCCAGCATCTCACGCGACATCAGCACAGAGAATTCGTCGCCTTTCTTCAGCTTACGGAAATCCATCTGCCACTGCATGGCTTTAATCACGGCGCTGGCTTCAACGCTGGTTAAGCCCGCATTCACGGCGCTAGAGACAAAGCTGCCGCCGACGGTGCCTTTCACCAGGCTGTTCACCCAGTCGCCCTGCTGCATCTCGCTGCTCATTTTAAAACCGTTGGCAACGCGATCGTAAGTGCGGGTTTCACGGCGCGACACTTCCCACGTCAAACGCTGGAGATCGCCATCATCGTTCAGCGTCCAGGAGAGCTGCTGGCCGACTTTCATATTGCGCAGTTCTTTATCCGCTGCCGCAAGCTGGCTGATATTCCCCATGTCAATGCCGTACTGATTCAGGATGCTGCTTAGGGTATCGCCCGTGGATACCACATATTCATGCACGCCCGTTTCGTTGTCGGCTTTGTCATCGAGTTCATCCTGAGGGATGGCTTCGTCTTCCTGAGCGGACTGATCGATAGGCTCACTGGCTTCTGGCAGCAGAGAGCGAATCTCTTTTTTCTCCAGCTCGATAGTACGAATGACTGGCGAAGAAGTTGGGTGGTAAACGTATGGCCGCCAGACAGCGACGGCCAGTGTGAGAACGGTGAGTGACCCCAGCATAACGCGATGAGGTCGCGGCAAATTATTAAATGCCAGAGCGACAGAGCGGGCTATCTGCTGCACGTATTCACTTCCTTACTTATCTCCTTTCAGGCAGCTCGCATACTGGGTCGCCAGTTGAGTCAGAAATGCCGGATAGCTCTCTTTACTCAGCTGTATATTGGTGCCAAGCGGATCCAGCGTTCCCATACGGACGGTGGTTCCCCGCGCAACAGATTCAACGACAGCGGGCCTGAATTGTGGCTCAGCAAAAACGCAGGTTGCTTTTTGCTCAACCAACTGTGTTCTTATTTGATGTAAACGCTGCGCACCGGGTTGGATCTCAGGATTCACGGTAAAGTGCCCAAGCGGGGTCAAACCGTAATGTTTTTCGTAGTAACCGTAGGCGTCATGAAAAACGAAATACCCCTTTCCTTTCACCGGCGCCAGCTCGTTCGCAACCTGTTTGTCGGTCGTGGCCAGATTGGCCTCAAAATCCTTCAGGTTGGCGTCAAGCCGGGCTCGACTCTGGGGCATAAGTTCCACTAATTTGTCATGGATTGCAACCGCTGACAGCCGCGCTATCTCTGGGGAAAGCCACAAATGCATGTTGTAGTCGCCGTGATGGTGATGTGCGTCACCTTTTTCCGCGTGAGCATGATCATGTTCACCCTCGGCCGCATGATCGTCATCGTCGTCATCTGCCCCTTTCATGAGTAACGGTTTCACCCCGTCAAGCTGGGCGATAGTCACTTTTTTAGCCTCAGGAATGCTTTGCGTTGACTTGTTCATAAACGCTTCCATCTCAGGACCAATCCAAACAACTAAGTCCGCGTTTTGTAAGCGTTTTGCATCAGAAGGACGCAGTGAATAGTCATGTTCAGAGGCGCCGTCGGGCAGTAAAACCTGGGTCTCGGTAACCCCGTCAGCGATCGCCGATGCGATGAATCCAAGTGGCTTAAGTGACGTGACAACGGCGGCGTCAGCACGCTGTGCTGCCGTTCCCCAAAGTGCAGCGGATAAAGCTGCGAAAAGAAGCGTATTTTTCTGTAACATTATGCGTCTGATAATCGAAATGAATAAGAGATGTGTGATATTATAACATTCACTATCTTGTGCAAGCCCTAATTGTTATGACTAATCTTGTATCTCTGGAAAATGTCGCAGTCTCGTTCGGTCAACGCCGAGTGCTCTCTGACATCTCGCTGAATCTCAAGCCAGGCCGCATTCTGACGCTGCTTGGCCCTAATGGCGCGGGCAAATCAACGCTGGTGCGCGTGGTCCTCGGCCTGGTAGCACCTAGCGAAGGCGTTGTCATCCGCGATAAGCATCTGCGCATTGGCTATGTACCGCAGAAGTTACACCTCGACGCCACATTGCCGCTGACCGTCAAGCGTTTTTTACGTCTCCATCCCGCGACGCGTAAAGAGGATATCCTCCCTGCGCTGATGCGCGTGCAGGCCGGTCATTTGCAGGATGCGCCCATGCAAAAACTTTCCGGCGGCGAAACCCAACGCGTACTGCTGGCTCGCGCATTACTGAATAAACCCCAACTTCTGGTGCTTGATGAACCGACCCAGGGCGTTGACGTAAACGGCCAGGTTGCGCTGTACGACTTGATTAACCAGCTACGCCAGGAGCTCGACTGCGCGGTGCTGATGGTGTCGCATGACCTGCATTTGGTGATGGCAAAAACCGACGAAGTGCTGTGTCTGAACCACCATATTTGCTGTTCCGGCACGCCGGATGTCGTCTCCATGCATCCCGAATTTATCTCGATGTTTGGCCCGCGTGGCGCCGAACAACTGGGCATCTATCGTCATCAGCATAACCACCGCCATGATTTACAGGGCCGGATTGTTTTACGTCGGGGAAATGGGCAGTCATGATTGAAATTTTACTTCCCGGCTGGCTTGCCGGAATGATGCTGGCGTGCGCTGCCGGCCCGCTGGGCTCGTTTGTGGTCTGGCGTCGAATGTCCTATTTCGGCGATACCCTCGCCCATGCTTCTTTGCTCGGCGTGGCCTTTGGTTTACTGCTGGATGTGAATCCGTTTTACGCAGTCATTGCGGTCACCCTGCTGTTGGCAACCGGGCTGGTGTGGCTGGAGAAACGCCCACACCTGGCAATTGATACGCTGCTGGGGATTATGGCACACAGTGCGCTCTCGCTAGGTCTGGTGGTGGTCAGTCTGATGTCAAACGTGCGCGTCGACCTGATGGCGTATCTGTTTGGCGATCTGCTCGCTGTGACGCCGCAGGATCTTATCTCTATCGCCCTGGGTGTGGTTGTCGTGCTGGCCATTTTGTTCTGGCAATGGCGCAACCTGCTGTCGATGACCATCAGTCCGGACCTGGCTTTTGTCGACGGTGTAAAACTGCAGCGCGTGAAGCTGCTGTTGATGCTGGTTACGGCGCTGACTATCGGCGTAGCGATGAAGTTCGTCGGGGCGCTGATTATTACGTCTCTGCTGATTATTCCAGCAGCCACGGCGCGTCGTTTTGCCCGGACACCGGAGCAGATGGCGGGGATCGCGGTCGGGATGGGAATGATTGCCGTCACCGGGGGGCTGACCTTCTCAGCGTTTTACGATACCCCTGCGGGCCCTTCGGTGGTGCTGTGCGCGGCGCTGCTGTTTATTTTCAGCATGATGAAAAAACAGGGTAGCTGAAGAAGTGGTATCGTCGGGTAAGCGGCGCTGACCCGACCATCACATCGTACAAGATAACGAATATGCGCTGAGGCGAAGATGAGGCATCAGCATCGTCTTCGCCTGCAGGCTCAAGGCATTTCTGGCGGCGTAATGCCGAAATGGGTCCACGCGCGCGGTGTCGCCATACGGCCACGCGGTGTACGCTGTAAGAACCCTTGCTGAATCAGATAGGGCTCCAGTACGTCCTCAATGGTTTCCCGTTCTTCACCAATTGCGGCGGCCAGGTTATCGAGCCCTACCGGGCCACCAAAGAATTTATCAATCACCGCCAGCAGTAGCTTACGGTCCATATAGTCAAATCCTTGCGCATCCACGTTCAGCATATCCAGCGCTTGCGCGGCAATATCCGCCGAGATGGTGCCATCGTGCTTCACTTCGGCAAAGTCGCGTACCCGACGCAGCAGGCGGTTGGCGATACGCGGTGTACCGCGGGCACGGCGAGCAACTTCCAGCGCCCCTTCTTCGCTCATCTCCAGCCCCATAAAGCGCGCGCTACGGCCTACAATGTGCTGAAGATCGGGCACCTGATAAAACTCAAGGCGCTGCACAATCCCAAAGCGGTCTCGCAGCGGCGACGTCAGAGAGCCGGCGCGAGTGGTCGCGCCAATTAGGGTGAATGGCGGCAGGTCGATTTTGATTGAGCGCGCGGCCGGGCCTTCCCCAATCATGATATCGAGCTGGTAATCTTCCATAGCCGGATAGAGCACCTCTTCCACCACCGGTGACAGACGGTGGATCTCATCGATAAACAGCACATCGTGAGGCTCAAGGTTGGTCAGCATCGCCGCCAGATCGCCCGCTTTTTCAAGCACCGGGCCGGATGTGGTGCGTAAATTCACCCCCATCTCATTAGCCACGATATTGGCTAGCGTCGTTTTACCCAGCCCCGGCGGGCCAAAAATCAGCAGGTGATCGAGCGCGTCGCCGCGCAGCTTGGCCGCCTGGATGAAAATCTCCATCTGCGAACGCACCTGCGGCTGGCCAATATACTCGGTCAGTAATTTTGGGCGGATGGCGCGATCCGCCACCTCTTCCGCCGTGGTACTGCCTGAAGCTATCAGGCGGTCTGCTTCAATCATCCTTTACCTCATAGCGCCGCGCGCAGCGCTTCGCGGATCAATGTTTCGCTGCTGGCATCCGGACGGGCAATTTTGCTGACCATTCGGCTGGCTTCCTGAGGTTTATAGCCCAGCGCCACCAGCGCGGCAACCGCTTCCTGCTCCGCATCGTCCGTCGCCGGGCCGGCCGGTGAGGTCAGAACCAGATCGGCTGCAGGCGTAAACAGATCGCCGTGCAGACCTTTAAAGCGGTCCTTCATTTCAACAATCAGGCGCTCTGCGGTTTTCTTGCCGATACCCGGCAGCTTCACCAGCGCGCCGAGCTCTTCGCGTTCAACCGCATTAACGAACTGTTGTGCCGACATTCCGGAGAGAATTGCCAGCGCCAGTTTCGGCCCCACACCGTTGGTTTTAATCAGCTCTTTGAACAACGTGCGCTCTTGCTTGTTATTGAAGCCATACAGTAGCTGAGCGTCCTCACGCACCACAAAATGGGTGAAGATAATGGCTTCCTGCCCGGATTCCGGCAGCTCGTAGAAACAGGTCATCGGCATATGCACTTCATAGCCTACCCCACCCGTTTCCAGAAGAACCAGCGGGGGTTGTTTTTCGAGAATGATGCCTCTGAGTCTGCCTATCACATGACGCTCCTGCGTTAAGGGCTAAAAAGGTAATGCGCTATCATAAAAAAAGGCTGGATGTTTATCCAGCCTGATTTGTCATTATCGTAATCGCCCGCGCGCTAAATTCAGCCGCGTATCGCTCATTTGCATGGCGTTCTGGCTGACGTGGCAGTGGGTAATGGCGATAGCCAGCGCATCGGCGGCATCCGCCTGTGGGTTGGCGGGCAGCTTTAACAGCGTACGCACCATATGCTGAACCTGACTTTTTTCGGCGCTACCGATCCCGACAACGGTCTGTTTAACCTGACGAGCGGCATACTCGAAAACGGGAAGATCCTGGTTGGTGGCGGCAACAATCGCCACGCCGCGAGCCTGCCCCAGCTTAAGCGCTGAATCGGCGTTTTTCGCCATAAAGACCTGCTCAATGGCGAAATAATCCGGCTGGAACTGAGTGATGATTTCCGTCACGCCCGCATAAATCAGCTTCAGGCGCGACGGCAAATCGTCAACTTTGGTACGGATACACCCGCTACCCAGGTAAGTGAGCTGGCGACCAACCTGACGAATGACACCATAACCGGTGATGCGCGATCCCGGGTCAATGCCGAGAATAATAGACATCACACATCTCCTGTTATGTTAGGGATCAACCACCTCATTCTAAGGTAGCAGCAACCTCGTCAGAGATTTCGCCGTTGTGGTAGACTTCCTGCACGTCGTCACAGTCTTCCAGCATGTCGATGAGGCGCATCAGTTTTGGTGCAGTCTCTGCATCCATATCCGCTTTGGTCGACGGGATCATAGACACTTCAGCCGCATCGGCTTTCAGGCCGGCCGCTTCCAGCGCGTCACGCACTTTGCCCATCTCTTCCCATGCGGTATAGACATCAATCGCGCCATCGTCGAAGGTCACAACGTCTTCCGCACCGGCTTCCAGCGCGGCTTCCATGATGGTGTCTTCGTCGCCCTGTTCAAAGGAGATAATCCCTTTTTTGCTGAACAGATAAGCAACGGAACCGTCGGTACCCAGGTTGCCACCGGTCTTGCTAAATGCATGACGCACTTCGGCAACGGTACGGTTACGGTTGTCGGACAGGCATTCGATCATCACCGCTGTGCCGCCAGGACCGTAGCCTTCATAGATGATGGTTTCCATGTTGGAATCTTCATCACCGCCCACACCACGCGCGATGGCGCGGTTCAGGGTGTCACGCGTCATGTTATTGGACAGCGCTTTATCTACCGCTGCACGCAGACGTGGGTTCGCATCCGGATCGCCGCCGCCCAGTTTGGCCGCCGTCACCAGCTCACGAATGATCTTGGTGAAGATTTTGCCGCGCTTAGCATCCTGCGCCGCTTTACGATGTCTGGTGTTGGCCCATTTACTATGACCTGCCATAAAAATATCTCCAAAAAACTATGCCTTTTCAGGCAGCGTTAATGACAAATTCTTCAATCGCCTGCCGATTGCTCCACGATTTGGTGAGCGCGGCCGCAGCGGGTGCGTCAAGCCATTGGTAGGCCAGGTGTTCAGTGAACACAATTTCCCGCTCGTGAGGAAGCGCAAGGCAGAACCAGGATTCTGTGTTGCACTCAATGCCTGGGGCATAGCGATGTCGTAAATGTTGAAAAATTTCGAACTCCACCGTGCGCTGACAGTCCATCAAGGTCAGTTGCTCAGAAACAACATCAATAGTGACCTCTTCCTTTACTTCACGCAGGGCGGCCTGCGACGCGGTTTCACCCTCTTCCAGGCTGCCGGTAACCGACTGCCAGAAATCAGGATCGTCGCGTCGCTGCAACATCAGCACCCGTTGACTATCCTGGGCGTAAATCACTACCAGAATAGAGACGGGCCGCTTGAATAGCATATTACTTGTTCTCCGCCGACTCTTTTGGCTCTTTCGCAATAACCTGAATGCCCAGCTCGCCCAGCGATGCCGGGTTCGCGAAGCTTGGCGCTTCGGTCATCAGGCAGGCTGCTGCAGTGGTTTTCGGGAAGGCGATAACATCACGAATGTTGTCGGTGCCGGTCAGCAGCATGGTCAGACGATCCAGACCAAATGCCAGGCCTGCGTGCGGAGGCGTACCGTATTTCAGTGCGTCCAGCAGGAAGCCAAACTTCTCGCGCTGTTCCTGTTCGTTAATGCCCAGGATACCAAACACGGTCTGCTGCATGTCGCCACGGTGAATACGCACGGAACCGCCGCCCACTTCATAGCCGTTGATGACCATATCGTAAGCGTTCGCCACGGCCTCTTCCGGTGCTGCTTTCAGCTCCTCGGCGGTCATATCTTTCGGCGAAGTGAACGGGTGGTGCATTGCGGTCAGACCGCCTTCACCATCGTCTTCAAACATTGGGAAGTCGATAACCCACAGCGGTGCCCACATGTTTTCGTCGGTCAGGTTCAGATCTTTACCCAGCTTCAGACGCAGTGCGCCCAGCGCGTCGGCAACCACTTTCTTGTTGTCTGCGCCGAAGAAGATCATGTCGCCGTCTTGTGCGCCGGTGCGCTCAAGAATCGCGTCCACGATGTCCGCAGTCAGGAACTTCGCCACTGGGCTGTTGATGCCTTCCATGCCTTTCGCACGTTCGGTCACTTTGATGTAAGCCAGGCCTTTCGCACCGTAGATCTTCACAAAGTTGCCGTATTCATCGATAAGCTTACGGGTCAGCGCAGCACCGCCAGGAACGCGCAGCGCAGCAACGCGGCCTTTCGGGTCGTTCGCCGGGCCGGAGAATACCGCGAACTCGACGGATTTCAGCAGGTCAGCAACGTCGACCAGCTCCATCGGGTTACGCAGATCCGGTTTATCAGAGCCGTAACGACGCTCAGCTTCAGCAAAGGTCATGATTGGGAAATCGCCCAGATCCACACCCTTCACTTCCAGCCACAGCTGGCGAACCAGCGCTTCCATCACTTCACGAACCTGTGGGGCCGTCATGAAGGATGTTTCGACGTCGATCTGGGTAAATTCAGGCTGACGGTCAGCGCGCAGGTCTTCGTCACGGAAGCATTTTACGATCTGATAGTAGCGGTCAAAACCGGACATCATCAGCAGCTGTTTGAACAGCTGAGGAGACTGCGGCAGCGCGTAGAATTTACCTTTGTGTACACGGGAAGGTACGAGGTAGTCGCGCGCGCCTTCCGGCGTTGCTTTCGTCAGCATTGGGGTTTCGATATCAAGGAAACCGTGGTCATCCATAAAACGACGCACGAAGCTGGTAATTTTCGCGCGGGTTTTCAGACGCTGTGCCATTTCCGGACGACGCAGATCGAGGTAGCGGTATTTCAGACGCGCTTCTTCGGTGTTGACGTGATTGGAGTCCAGCGGCAGTGATTCTGAACGGTTGATGATGGTCAGATCGGACGCCAGAACTTCGATCGCGCCGGTTGCCATATCCGCGTTGATGTTTTTCTCATCGCGCGCACGCACGGTGCCGGTCACCTGAATGCAGAATTCATTACGCAGTTCAGAGGCTAACTTCAACGCATCCGCACGATCCGGATCGAAGAATACCTGAACGATACCTTCACGGTCGCGCATGTCGATAAAAATGAGGCTGCCGAGATCACGACGACGGTTGACCCAACCACACAGAGTCACCTGCTGCCCAACGTGGGACTGTCGAAGCTGTCCGCAATATTCTGTACGCATGAGATATCCCTTAACTTAGCCGTCGGCGGATTGTCACCTGCCGTGCAGGCTTAACTGTCGCAGCTTTAGCTGAATGTCACTACTGGATGAAAAAAGGGGGCTATTATACTGGAAATTCTCGCTCACGATAAGCCCAGTGCGGTTTATACGCCTGTTTGCTGAACGCTTATTGCTCATGCTCACAAAAATTAACAATAATTATCCCTTCAATAACCTGTCGACGATTGTAAGGTATGCGCCAACAGCCCGTTGAGAGAGGAAAAACCATGCTGAATTTAGACGCTAAAAAAACCGCCCTGGTGGTCATTGACCTGCAAGAAGGCATCCTGCCGTTTGCCGGTGGCCCCCACACGGCAACCGCAGTGGTCGAACGCGCTGCGCGCCTGGCGCAAAAATGCCGCGCCGCTTCGGCACCGGTGGTGATGGTTCGCGTCGGTTGGTCGGCCGATTTCGCCGAAGCGCTAAAACAGCCCGTTGATGCCCAAGCGCCAGCCCACGCGCTGCCGGACAACTGGTGGACCTATCCTTCTACGCTCGGCAAGCAGGACAGCGACATCGAAGTGACCAAGCGTCAGTGGGGCGCGTTTTACGGTACCGACCTGGAAATGCAGCTGCGTCGTCGCGGTATCGACACCATTATTCTGTGCGGTATCTCGACCAACATCGGCGTAGAGTCCACCGCCCGTAATGCCTGGGAACTGGGCTTTAATCTGATCATTGCCGAAGACGCCTGTAGCGCCTCCTCCGCCGAGCAGCATCAGGGGAGTATGACGCACATCTTCCCGCGCATCGCTCGCGTGCGTAGCACCGACGAAATCCTCGCGGCACTATGATTTACCTTGGTCTTCCCCAATGGTCGCACCCCAAATGGGCGCGGCTGGGGATCGCTGGCCTTGAAGAGTATGCCCGCCACTTTAACTGCGTGACGCGGTAATTTTTAAAATCACTAAAGAACGCCCAAGAGCATGTGTTTTCTTTAGGTTAATCAGTGTATTATAAGACGCCTCCATATGAAATTCGGTTAAGTTCATATGAGTTAAAATGTCCCAACCATGCCCCAAAACTGGCATTTATGCCCCATACATGCCCCAAAAACCTTCCTTAAAAAGCTACGTGCCCAACCGTTGATGCTGTATAAATAAACAGTATAAATTGCGTGCAAAATCATTGTTGCTTTGGAGGCGGTATGTTCGTTGAGTTGGTGTACGACAAACGGAATGTTGAAGGATTAACAGGTGCCAGAGAAATAATTCTGAATGAGTTAACAAAGCGAGTGCACCGGATCTTTCCGGATGCAGAAGTGAAGGTTAAGCCGATGCAGGCGAACGGCTTAAACAGCGATGCCAGCAAAAGCGATCGGGAGAAGCTGAACCGCATGCTGGAGGAAATGTTTGAAGAATCCGATATGTGGTTAGTTTCGGAGTAGTGCCAGCTTTTACCAAGTCCTTTTCATACCTTTCTGGATACGGGAAACCAAATTCCCGTATTGGATGAACCATTGCCGCCCTTTTTTAAAGCTGCTCTACCAGCGGATAAAAATTATGATCCTCGCGCTGCATTCGTTCATGCACCTTGCGCAACACTACATTCGCGTCGCGGCGAAATGCCTCGTCACAATTGATAAGCTTATTTGCCGTATTCCAGCGACGGGAAAACTTTTCATACTCGGCAACAATATCAGCCATCTCGCGCTGAAAATTTACGCTCATTGTTTTTAGCTTTTGATCGTTCACCTTTTCCAGATAAGGATATAAAAACTGATCTTCGGCAGAAAGGTGTACTTTAATCACAGAACTCATACTGATAACGGTTTGAGCGATTTCTTGCGCATGAGCCGTCACACCCGCCCGGCTAAGCTCCCTGAGGCGGCTAATTTTATGGATAATCTCGGCATGCTGGATCTTCATTTTATCAATATTCACTGGGGAATCCCTTAATGAGCTTTGCAATTTATAACATATATATTAAATACATCTTTAAAAATAAGCAATCTGAGTTGTTTTTATTAAATTTTATAAATTTACGTTATGTAAATACATAATAAACAAAATTTGAATGCAAATATAAAGAGATCTATTGCCAATCTTCGGAATTTTTCTATCGTACATATGTCTCAAAACTGCGCCAATGCCGCCTCAAGAGATATCGCAGCATCAGTGCTGTTGATAAAGTGCGTCACCCGCCTCATAACCTCAGCCTCTTCAGCTGCATCACCTTCGATCGCTTCGCCGTCATCCGTGATTAACGCTTTCCCCCTAAGCTTCGCAAACTGCGTCCGACCTCCGGACAGAATCAACAGCGCATCACCCTGCTGTGGGCGCGTGACCGGGACGATGATCGCATAACCCGCCGACGTCTCGAGGATGCGACTGTCGGGAGTCATGCAGACACTGGCTGGCGTAACCCGCTGCTCTATATAGTCGGTAGCTGGTGAAGGAAAGCCCATGTTTACGCCCTCTCTTGAATGCTGGATAAAAACACAGTATAAATACTGTATACCCATCCAGTAAAGGAGCAATGAGCAATGTTCGTGGAACTCGTTTATGACAAAAGGAATTTTGATGGTCTGCCCGGGGCAAAAGATATCATTCTGGGCGAATTGACCAGGAGGGTTCACCGGATCTTTCCCGATGCTGATATTCGGGTTAAACCGATGATGACACTGCCCGCGATCAACACTGACGCCAGCAAGCACGAGAAAGAACAGATAAGCCGTACTGTTCAGGAAATGTTTGAAGAGGCTGATATGTGGCTGGTTTCAGATTAAACGCCTTGAACCGTCATATTGCTTAAGTACAATCCGCCGTGACTGGCAATCATTCAATACTCGCACTATCAAATGTTCGCCAGCCCGCGGCAGCCTGTGCTTGCATACCACAGGCTGCTGCAACCCATTGATGTTACGCCTCTGGTTTTGTCGGCCACTCGATATCCGGTGCAGTATCCAGATCGAGCGCATCCAGCGCTTTCACATACAACCGCCAGGCGATTAGCTTTTGCTTGTCCTCGTCGCTAATTAGTCCCAGATTCAGATCTAAAACCCAGCCAGACATAATGTCATCAGCCTCGGCTTTCAGCTGATTACGAGTCGCTTCCGCATCGTAAACATCATCTGCATGGGTACGAACATAAGCCGGGTCCGGCACCCATTCATCGGTGAAACGATTATGGGTCATCGCACCGCCAGTGAAATCGTCGGGTACTATTACGGGGTACGTTTGCCCATCAAAAGACACGGGGGTTGTGCTCCAGCTTCTGTTATCTGCTTGATTAACGTAAATTGTTCTCATGCTGTGATCTTCCTTACGTGAACGCGGACAGGGAGCGACGTGGCCCCCGTTCCCGTATTCGTGGTTTGCATAGGCATCCCCGTATTTACACTGGTGTTTGCTAATTCTGCGCTACCGCACTGAACAACGACGCCAACGCCCTCTAAATATCCCGCTTTTGTCCCAAACGATGTGCCATTCCCACTGTTATAAATCCAGCCTGTTTCCGTCCATCTAAGGACTCCCGCTAAATCAGTACGCTGTATCTCGGCGACAACCTCAACCGGGGTGTTAGCCCCAAACGGGTTATTTAATACCTTGCGCTCACTGCGGGCCATTGTTCCGAAGTCCAGTAACGCATAATCCAGGCGCGCGTTAACCGCTGCGATCGCCGCTGCGTTCGCAGAGTCCCCCGAAGCGATAGCGGTCGCCAGTGCCAAAGCATCAATACTGCCGCCGTTAGTGGCTTTCGCAGCAAAGCGTACGGTCCAGCAACCTTGTACGCGGTTCGGGCGAATTTCTGTTACGCCGTCCTGATACATTTTTTCGTTGCGACTCAGGTTTAAATCAAGGTCGGAACCATAATTAGCGTCTGCGTTGTTCGCGCCGTATTGGTTTTGACCGTTAACCTGCGCATTACGCCCTATATTAAGTGCGTTTGTCGTTTTGGTATTATTTCCATCTATGTTTCCGGCGGCGGACGGAATGAGTCCCCCGAGAATACTATATCCATAGATATGCCCCTTGACGTTCGGCAGTGCAGACGCCCCCATTTTACCGTTATTTGCGGCCACTCCTCCGTCACCAACATGTACCGGAATTTTTAACGAACCAGGCTGTGTACCATTATCGTCTGGCAGACGCATTTTCCCCGGGGAAGATGTCAGCACATAGCAACCACGTTTTAGCGGGTCCGCCTGCCATTCTGCTTCGGTACATGTCGGGAGTTTACCGGCCACAGCTTTCGCGTAGAGATCCGCAAAAATGCCGGTCTGGTCAACTTCCTGTCCATCGCGGGGTGCCGTGCCTGGCTCCAGCGCGGTGCGCATTTCCTGCCAGTCAATCTGTCCCAGGTAACCAGGCAACATGTCAGCAATTTCTTCTCTCGAGAATACGTCCAGATTCTGGCGCGCAGCTGGTTTGTCTGTCAGGTCGTCGAGGTTATTGGCGTTCTGCAGCAGATTTTCAGGATGGACCGACGCCGCAGAATTGGCAGCTTCCTTCGCTTTTTGCATTGCAGTAGTCGCAAACTCCTCTGCATCGCTGGCGTGTTGCGCCGCCGATTCGTTAAAACTTCCTGCATCTGAGGCCGCCGCTTCTGCTGCTGACTTAGCGGTCTGTGAATCGGTTTTAGCCTGTGTAGCTTCCGCAGCGGCCTGTGTTGCAGTGGTCTTGTCTGTTGCCACTTGTACAGCATCGCTATGTACCTGAGTCGCTATCGCCTGCAGCGCAGACTCATCGATCACCTCCAGCAGACCAGTGATTTTCCTCCATGATGGTCCTGTGTAGGTCGAGCCGTCGGCCATTTTAATAACAACGTCGCCGTTTACCTCCAGCAGCTGATACCAGTTATCAACTTCTAAAACGCGCTGTCGAATTATGTACGCCGTATCCGCTGCAATCTGCGCACTGATGCGATTCAGAGTGTCCCGCGGCATAGCCGTCCATGCGCCGGCGGTAACCGCCGGGCCGTTGTAGTTTCGGGCAAGAGTCAGTGCGGTATCACTCTCAATCGTTTTCACCGGCAGCGTATATGTCACCCCACCAGTCGTTACAACGATGAAATCACCAGCAGAGAGATCGGTGGTAAAAGACGTATCAATCCCTGCTACCACATCTGAATTATTCGCCAGGGTTAAAGTGCCTGCTGACATAGTGGCTCCTAAATTTTTGACAATAAAAAAACCCGCCGGAGCAAGGTTTAGAAATTTGGATGGGAGTGAGGTTTATGGATAAAGGCGTGTGTCGATGTAAATAAAGTCTTTCCTGAATCGTGGCGATGGTGGTTGTGAGTTAATCTGTGTTCCATCCCATACGTGCGCGCCGACAATATTTCCATAAGCTCGCGCCACCATTGAGCCATAAATGTAGATATGCTCAGATGAACTAAGGATGAGAAGGTAATTAGAGCAAATCCCAGGCATTATCGCCGCCGGCAGCCCTACATCGACATCAATTTTCACCGTAGATGAATTTATCGGCGCTCCGTTCCATGGGTTAGGCGTTGCGTTGATATCCAGCGGCAGGCAATCCGTATTCCAGGTCATTTTCCCATTCGAGTCATATACAGCCAGCCCATATCCGTGCTCTACGGTGACAATCGTTGCAAAAACATAAACCCACCCAGCGCCAGTGGTGTTTACATTTATCCACCACTTTCCACCCGATACTGTCCACGTTAAATGCGTTGCTCCGTTCACATCATCATTACGCAGGAATGGCATGATGCTTGCGGTGTCGGGAATATCCAGTTGAATAGTTCCATTACCTGTATATCTGTATTTTCCCACATAGTTCATCGGCGTTACGTCTGGGCTGATAAACAAACTCCCGTCGTCACGGTAAATCTTTAATCCATATCCGCTCATTTTATTTATACAAGATGATTATAGGTTGATCGGTGGACGCTCCTGACCAGGTAACCGTATTGCCGCTCACCGTTGCAGATGCGCCAGGTACGTTAGGATTTGATGGCGCAGTCAGCCGCTGCGCTTCCGCTATTAGCGTCTTACCTTCAATGGGAGGAAATACCCGCGAGCCTGACGCGGGAGTACTGATAAATGCGGCGACAAATGCTGGGATAAATCGCCCAACCAGCTCATTCCCGTTAGCGTCAAATAGCTGCACTCCGTAGGCCATAATCATTCCCCTTACATTGATAGTCCGTTAAATGTTCCGTTGATTTCCAGCCCGGAAAGAATCGCACATGCAGATTATTAACAGGCCGAATCCAGTACATTCCATTTTTATCAATGCGGATCTGTTTGATAGCAACGGTTGCTGTACGCAACTCAGCACCAGCCCCTAAATGAGAGGAATATGTAGCTGTACAATCCACCAATTTAACGCCATCATTCAATGCGCTAGAGATA
>NZ_BCTM01000033.1 GCF_001571285.1 Kluyvera cryocrescens NBRC 102467
GGCAACAGCGCGGTGGTCCCACCTGACCCCATGCCGAACTCAGAAGTGAAACGCCGTAGCGCCGATGGTAGTGTGGGGTCTCCCCATGCGAGAGTAGGGAACTGCCAGGCATCAAATAAGTGAAGAAGCCCATCCTGACGGATGGGCTTTTTTGCGTCTGTACGTCAGAAAAAAGAACGATTACTGGCAAGTTCCGGCCACTTTTCCCCGCGATATAACCGCAAGCCTTCCCGCTACAGATACGGTAAACTACCGTCGATATAGCATCAGGAAAGCAACCATGACCCACTCCTTGAAACCCTGGAATACCTTCGGCATTGACCACTGTGCAAAACACATCGTATGCGCTGAAAATGAACAACAATTACTAAGCGCCTGGCAGACATCGACCCGTGAAGGGCTGCCAGTTTTGATTCTGGGTGAAGGCAGTAATGTACTTTTTCTGGAAGACTATTCTGGTACGGTGATCCTTAACCGAATCAAGGGCATTACGGTTAGTGAAACGGCGGATGCATGGCATTTGCACGTAGGGGCTGGCGAAAACTGGCATCAGCTGGTGCGTTTTGCGTTAGAAAACAACATGCCAGGTCTGGAGAATCTTGCACTGATCCCCGGTTGTGCGGGTTCTTCCCCAATTCAAAACATCGGCGCCTATGGCGTTGAACTGCAGCATGTTTGCGAATATGTTGACTGTATTGAACTGGCTACTGGGGAGCATCAGCGTCTCTCAGCGGCACAATGCCAATTTGGCTACCGCGATAGCATCTTTAAGCATGCCTATCAGGATCGCTTTGTGATTGTGGCTGTTGGTTTCCGATTGGTAAAAGAGTGGAAACCGGTTCTGACCTATGGCGATCTTACCCGGCTGGATCCTCAAACGGTTACGCCGCGTGATGTGTTTGACTCGGTATGCCATATGCGGATGACGAAATTGCCCGATCCGAAAGTGAACGGCAATGCGGGCAGCTTCTTTAAAAATCCCGTTGTTAGCGCTGAGTACGCCGCAACATTGCTGGCAAATTTCCCTAACGCACCACATTACCCACAGGCCGATGGCAGCGTAAAATTGGCGGCTGGATGGCTTATCGATCAATGCCATTTGAAAGGGCACGCCGAAGGTGGCGCTGCCGTTCATCAGCAGCAGGCATTGGTTTTGATAAATGTCGATCATGCGCAGAGTCGTGATGTTGTGCAGCTCGCCCATCACGTTCGCCAGCAGGTTGGTGACAAATTTAACGTTTGGCTGGAGCCCGAGGTTCGGTTCATCAGCCAGAAGGGTGAAGTCAGCGCGGTTGAGGTAATTAAATGAAAGACAACACGGTGCCATTAACGCTTATTTCCCTGTTAGCAGATGGCGATTTTCATTCTGGCGAACAGCTGGGTGAACAATTAGGTATGAGCCGCGCGGCTATCAATAAGCACATGCAGACGTTAAGGGACTGGGGTGTCGATGTTTTTACGGTTCCCGGAAAAGGTTACTGCTTACCTGAACCTATCCAGTTACTGGATGTGGAACGTATACGTCATGCGGTAAAGCACGGTAACGTTGCGGTTCTGCCGGTTATCGACTCAACCAATCAGTATCTACTGGATAGAATGAGTGAACTACAGTCTGGCGATGCCTGTGTGGCCGAATACCAGCAGGCGGGTCGTGGCCGGCGCGGGCGAAAATGGTTCTCACCATTTGGCGCGAATCTGTATCTCTCCATGTTCTGGCGCCTCGAACAAGGGCCGGCAGCCGCGATCGGCCTTAGCCTCGTTATCGGGATTGTGATGGCTGAAGTCTTACAAAGTCTGGGGGCTGATAAAGTTCGTGTGAAATGGCCGAATGACCTGTATCTCAACGATCGTAAGCTGGCAGGGATCCTGGTCGAACTGACGGGGAAAACGGGCGATGCAGCGCAAATTGTTATTGGTGCAGGCATCAATCTGGTGATGCGCAGGGCTGAGAATGACGTGATTAATCAGGGGTGGATTAACCTGCAGGAAGCGGGAATTGTGATTGATCGTAATATTCTGGCTGCTCGTTTGATTAACGAATTGCATGATGCATTATATCTGTTCGAGCAAGAGGGCTTGGCTCCTTATCTTGCGCGCTGGGATAAATTAGATAACTTTATTAACCGACAGGTCAAATTGATTATTGGCGATAAAGAGATCTTTGGTATTTCCCGCGGTATTGATACGCAAGGTGCCTTATTACTTGAGCAGGATGGGATTATCAAACCCTGGATTGGTGGTGAGATCTCACTGCGTAGTGCGGAATAGAAAAGGGAGCCAAGGCTCCCTTTTTAATATCAAAATAATCATTTACGTAGACGAACTTGCTCTACTGAATGATTCGCACTTTTAGTCAGGATTAAGCTGGCTCTTTCACGCGTCGGCAAGATGTTTTCGTTAAGATTCCTAAGGTTAATCTCATTCCATAGTGAGGTCGCGACATGCACTGCTTCCTCTTTTGAAAGCTGTGCATAGTTATGGAAATAAGAATCAGGGTCAGTAAAGGCCCCCTCTCGGAATTTAAGGAAGCGATTTATATACCAGGATTGTAATAGTTTTTCTGGTGCGTCAACGTAAATCGAGAAATCAACAAAGTCAGATACGAATACATGATGCGGGTCATGAGGATAATCCATTCCACTTTGTAGAACGTTGAGCCCTTCAAGTATTAAGATATCCGGATGGGTAACCGTTTTATCACCGTCAGGGATCACATCATAAATAAGATGGGAATATACAGGGGCGGTGACATTAGGTACGCCAGACTTCAGGTCGGATACGAACTGTACCAGACGGCGCATATCATAAGATTGGGGGAATCCCTTCTTCTTCATCAAGCCACGCTCTTTCAGCACTTCGTTAGGGTGCAAGAAACCATCGGTGGTGATGAGCTCAACGCGGCGATGTTCAGGCCAGCGGCTAAGTAATGCTTGCAGCACACGCGCGGTGGTGCTTTTTCCAACCGCCACGCTGCCAGCAATGCTAATGATATAAGGAATGCGCTGACCATTCGTTCCCAGGAACTGCTCCAGAACTGCCTGGCGACGGAGGTTAGAACTAATATAGAAGTTCAGTAAACGTGATAAAGGCAAATAGATCTCGGCCACTTCTTCCAGTGACAGATCTTCGTTGATACCTTTCAGGCGCGTAATTTCCCCTTCGGTCAGGGTCATTGGCACTGAATCACGCAGCGCCGCCCACTGGCTACGATTGAACTGTAGGTAAGGTGTCATTAACGTCTGCTCTTGTTTATTCATAAGCATGTTTTGGCTACCGCGCGGATTTCACGCGACGCTTCACATTAAGTTAATCAGGACAATGGGCAGGAGGTTAACACCAGATGGAAGATAAAAAGAAGAAAAAATCCAAATCAGTCGCGCTTTCGTGAGAAAACACCGCTCTTTATCACTGACTTCGGCTATCGATTCCGTATTGAGATAGCTATATAGAAAGAGAATAGCGCCGGATAGGCAATTTAGTACCTCCTTATGTCGTACACCGAAGGTAATAAGCGGGGCATTGCCAGGTTCATCATCCTATTTTTGGTCATAAAACTGGCAAGGTGATGAGTTTTTACGCGCAAACGCACAAAACATGAGCGATAGAACATTTTATGCAAATTTTTAGTTGCATGTCGCCGCAGGTCTCCATAGAATGCGCGCTACTTGATGCCGACTTAGCTCAGTAGGTAGAGCAACTGACTTGTAATCAGTAGGTCACCAGTTCGATTCCGGTAGTCGGCACCATCAGGTGGGGTTCCCGAGCGGCCAAAGGGAGCAGACTGTAAATCTGCCGTCACAGACTTCGAAGGTTCGAATCCTTCCCCCACCACCACTTTCAGGCTAAGCATTGCGAAGCCAGAGTTGGTTGGTAAGATAACTAGCTCAAACAAAGAAAAGAGAGAAATCTCTTTTTTTTGCACAGAAAGAACTGGGTAGCCGAGTTTCAGGATGCGGGCATCGTATAATGGCTATTACCTCAGCCTTCCAAGCTGATGATGCGGGTTCGATTCCCGCTGCCCGCTCCAGACGTGCTGATATGGCTCAGTTGGTAGAGCGCACCCTTGGTAAGGGTGAGGTCCCCAGTTCGACTCTGGGTATCAGCACCACTTCACTTCTCCTTCCCGTTTCTCTCTGTTTAAATTATGCATTCAACAGTTCAGGCGTATCGTCTGGTTGATGTGGTGATATCACCGATTTATCCGTGTATTAGAGGGACTATCGATGTCTAAAGAAAAATTTGAACGTACCAAACCGCACGTCAACGTCGGTACTATCGGCCACGTTGACCATGGTAAAACTACCCTGACCGCTGCAATCACTACCGTACTGGCTAAAACCTACGGCGGTGCTGCTCGTGCTTTCGACCAGATCGATAACGCACCAGAAGAAAAAGCTCGTGGTATCACCATCAACACTTCCCACGTTGAATATGACACCCCGACTCGCCACTACGCACACGTAGACTGCCCAGGCCACGCCGACTATGTTAAAAACATGATCACCGGTGCTGCGCAGATGGATGGCGCGATCCTGGTTGTTGCTGCAACTGATGGCCCTATGCCACAGACTCGTGAGCACATCCTGCTGGGTCGTCAGGTAGGCGTTCCTTACATCATCGTGTTCCTGAACAAATGTGACATGGTTGATGACGAAGAGCTGCTGGAACTGGTTGAAATGGAAGTTCGTGAACTTCTGTCTCAGTACGATTTCCCAGGCGACGACACTCCTATCGTTCGTGGTTCCGCGCTGAAAGCGCTGGAAGGCGACGCTGAGTGGGAAGCAAAAATCATCGAACTGGCTGGCTTCCTGGATTCTTACATCCCAGAACCAGAGCGTGCGATTGATAAGCCGTTCCTGCTGCCAATCGAAGACGTATTCTCCATCTCCGGTCGTGGTACCGTTGTTACCGGTCGTGTAGAGCGCGGTATCATCAAAGTTGGTGAAGAAGTTGAAATCGTGGGTATCAAAGACACTGCTAAGTCTACCTGTACCGGCGTTGAAATGTTCCGCAAACTGCTGGACGAAGGCCGTGCTGGTGAGAACGTTGGTGTTCTGCTGCGTGGTATCAAACGTGAAGAAATCGAACGTGGTCAGGTTCTGGCTAAGCCAGGCTCCATCAAGCCGCACACCAAATTCGAATCTGAAGTTTATATCCTGTCCAAAGACGAAGGCGGCCGTCATACTCCGTTCTTCAAAGGCTACCGTCCACAGTTCTACTTCCGTACTACTGACGTGACTGGTACCATCGAACTGCCAGAAGGCGTAGAGATGGTAATGCCGGGCGACAACATCAAAATGGTTGTTACCCTGATCCACCCAATCGCGATGGACGACGGTCTGCGTTTCGCAATCCGTGAAGGCGGCCGTACCGTTGGTGCTGGCGTTGTTGCCAAAGTAATGAGCTAATTGCTGATATTATTTGACGCAATGCGCAATAAAAGGGCATCATTTGATGCCCTTTTTATACGCTGTCGAACCAGAACCTGGCTCATCAGTGATTATTTTTGCCATAATCATTGCTGAGACAGGCTCTGTAGAGGGCGTTTAGTCCGAAACTCAATTTCGGTTTGGATCGCCTCGCACTCGCGGGGTGGAAATGTTTGTAGAATACTTCTGACAGGTTGGTTTATGAGTGCGAATACCGAAGCTCAAGGGAGCGGGCGCGGCCTGGAAGCGATGAAGTGGGTAGCCGTTGCCGTACTGCTGATCGTAGCAATCGTAGGTAACTACCTTTATCGTGACATGATGCTGCCGCTGCGTGCGCTGGCCGTAGTAATTATTATTGCTGCAGCGGGTGGTGTCGCGCTGTTGACGACGAAAGGCAAAGCGACCGTTGCGTTTGCTCGTGAAGCGAGAACTGAAGTTCGTAAGGTGATTTGGCCAACTCGCCAGGAAACGCTGCACACTACGCTGATTGTTGCTGCGGTCACTGCGGTAATGTCACTGATCCTGTGGGGACTGGATGGTATTCTGGTTCGCCTGGTATCCTTTATCACTGGCCTGAGGTTCTAAGATGTCTGAAGCACCTAAAAAGCGTTGGTACGTCGTTCAGGCGTTTTCCGGTTTTGAAGGCCGTGTAGCCACGTCGCTGCGCGAGCATATCAAATTACAAAACATGGAAGAACTGTTTGGCGAAGTCATGGTTCCGACCGAAGAAGTTGTCGAAATCCGTGGCGGCCAGCGTCGTAAAAGCGAACGCAAATTCTTCCCGGGCTACGTGCTCGTTCAGATGGTGATGAACGATGCAAGCTGGCACCTGGTTCGTAGCGTTCCGCGCGTGATGGGCTTTATCGGTGGTACATCTGACCGCCCAGCGCCTATCAGCGACAAAGAAGTTGATGCGATCATGAACCGCCTGCAGCAGGTGGGTGATAAGCCGCGTCCGAAAACAATGTTCGAACCGGGTGAAATGGTTCGCGTTAGCGACGGTCCATTCGCTGACTTTAACGGCGTTGTCGAAGAAGTGGATTACGAGAAGTCCCGCCTGAAAGTTTCTGTTTCTATCTTCGGTCGTGCGACCCCGGTAGAACTCGACTTTGCTCAGGTTGAGAAAGCGTAAGACGGCGATCAAAAAAGCATCGATTTAATCGTTGCACGAGGCGCGAAATTGGCATACAATTTCGCGCCTTTTGTTTTTATGGGCATCTGCCTGTAAAACGAATTTTTATCACGGGGAGCCTCCTTGAGGCGCTATCACCCAATTAGAGGATTTTAGAATGGCTAAGAAAGTCCAAGCCTACGTTAAGCTGCAGGTTGCAGCTGGTATGGCGAACCCAAGTCCACCGGTTGGTCCAGCACTGGGTCAGCAGGGCGTGAACATCATGGAATTCTGCAAAGCGTTCAACGCAAAAACTGATTCCATCGAAAAAGGTCTGCCAATTCCGGTTGTTATCACCGTTTACGCTGACCGTTCTTTCACCTTCGTTACCAAAACGCCTCCAGCAGCAGTTCTGCTGAAAAAAGCCGCTGGTATTAAGTCTGGTTCCGGCAAGCCGAACAAAGACAAAGTAGGTAAAGTTTCCCGTGCTCAGGTACAGGAAATCGCGCAGACCAAAGCTGCCGACATGACTGGCGCCGACATTGAAGCGATGACTCGCTCAATCGAAGGTACTGCACGTTCCATGGGCCTGGTAGTGGAGGATTAAGAAATGGCTAAACTGACCAAGCGTATGCGCGTGATCCGTGAAAAAGTTGATGCGACTAAACAGTACGACATCAACGAAGCCATTGCTCTGCTGAAAGAGCTGGCCACTGCTAAATTCAACGAAAGCGTTGACGTTGCTGTTAACCTCGGCATCGACGCTCGTAAATCTGACCAGAACGTACGTGGTGCAACTGTACTGCCGCACGGTACTGGCCGTTCAGTTCGCGTTGCTGTATTTACCCAGGGCCCTAACGCTGAAGCAGCTAAAGCTGCTGGCGCAGAGCTGGTAGGTATGGAAGATCTGGCTGACCTGATCAAGAAAGGCGAAATGAACTTTGACGTTGTTATTGCTTCCCCGGATGCAATGCGCGTTGTTGGCCAGCTGGGCCAGGTTCTGGGCCCACGTGGTCTGATGCCAAACCCGAAAGTTGGTACTGTAACTCCTAACGTTGCTGAAGCGGTTAAGAATGCTAAAGCAGGTCAGGTTCGTTACCGTAACGACAAAAACGGCATCATCCACACCACCATCGGTAAAGTGGACTTTGACGCTGACAAACTGAAAGAAAACCTGGAATCTCTGCTGGTTGCGCTGAAAAAAGCAAAACCAACTCAGGCGAAAGGCGTGTACATCAAGAAAGTTAGCATCTCCACCACCATGGGTGCGGGTGTTGCTGTAGATCAGGCTGGTCTGAGCGCTGCGGCGAACTAAGATTAGCTTTACGTGGGCGGTGGATTTGTCTACAATTCTACCCCCACGTTTGTTAACGAAAGTTAGCAGATAAAAAGATTTGTTCGTTGGAGCCTGGCCTATCCAGGCCTCCGTCGAAGACCGCAGGTGTTTCGAAAGAAGCTTAATGCCCTGCGTAGACGGTGACAGAACGCTAAGATTATTTTTAATACTCTGGCTTGTTTCTGCTCACCGTATTTAGACGCTCTTTCCGTTGGGGAGAGTGAAGTGAGTTCCGGAACATGAGTTCCGGCAAACATCCAGGAGCAAAGCTAATGGCTTTAAATCTTCAAGACAAACAAGCGATTGTTGCTGAAGTCAGCGAAGTAGCCAAAGGCGCGCTGTCTGCAGTAGTTGCGGATTCCCGTGGCGTAACTGTAGACAAAATGACTGAACTGCGTAAAGCAGGTCGTGAAGCTGGCGTATACATGCGTGTTGTTCGTAACACCCTGCTGCGCCGCGTCGTTGAAGGTACTCAGTTCGAGTGCCTGAAAGACACGTTTGTTGGTCCGACCCTGATTGCATACTCTATGGAACACCCGGGCGCAGCTGCTCGTCTGTTCAAAGAGTTCGCGAAAGCGAATGCAAAATTTGAGGTCAAAGCCGCAGCCTTTGAAGGTGAGTTGATCCCGGCATCGCAAATCGATCGCCTGGCTACACTGCCAACCTACGAAGAAGCAATTGCACGCCTGATGGCAACCATGAAAGAAGCTTCGGCTGGCAAACTGGTTCGCACTCTGGCTGCTGTACGCGATGCGAAAGAAGCTGCTTAATAGCAGTTGTCTTTGTAAAGTATTTGCTTACGTATAAACTTATTCTGATTTTCAGGAACAATTTAAATGTCTATCACTAAAGATCAAATCATTGAAGCAGTTGCAGCTATGTCCGTAATGGACGTTGTAGAACTGATTTCTGCAATGGAAGAAAAATTCGGTGTTTCCGCTGCTGCTGCTGTAGCTGTAGCTGCTGGCCCGGCTGAAGCTGCTGAAGAAAAAACTGAATTCGACGTAATTCTGAAAGCTGCTGGCGCTAACAAAGTTGCTGTAATCAAAGCAGTACGTGGCGCAACTGGCCTGGGTCTGAAAGAAGCTAAAGACCTGGTAGAATCTGCTCCAGCCGCTCTGAAAGAAGGCGTGAGCAAAGATGACGCTGAAGCACTGAAAAAATCTCTGGAAGAAGCTGGCGCTGAAGTTGAAGTTAAATAAGCCAACTTTTCTAGTTGAAGCCTGAGAAATCAGGCCGATGGCTGGTGACTTTTTAGTCACCAGCCATTTTGCGCTGTAAGGCGCCAGTAGCGTTTCACACTGTTTGACTGCTGGCTGTCCTGACAATGCCTGTTTCTATCGACGACTTAATATATTGCGACAGGGTGCTCGCTCTGTGTAAATCGCAATGAAATGGTTTAAGCGTGATAGCAACAGGTATTGCGGAAAGTGTTCCATTTTCCGGTCAACAAAATAGTGTTGCACAAACTGTCTGCCAATGGACAGATGCGTCGACTTGTCAGCGAGCTGAGGAACCCTATGGTTTACTCCTATACCGAGAAAAAACGTATTCGTAAGGATTTTGGTAAACGTCCGCAGGTTCTGGACATACCTTATCTCCTTTCTATCCAGCTTGACTCGTTCCAGAAGTTTATCGAGCAAGATCCTGAAGGTCAGTATGGTCTGGAAGCAGCTTTCCGTTCCGTATTCCCGATTAAAAGCTACAGCGGTTATTCGGAGCTGCAATACGTCAGCTACCGCCTGGGCGAACCGGTGTTTGATGTTCAGGAATGTCAGATTCGTGGCGTGACTTACTCCGCACCGCTGCGCGTAAAACTGCGTCTGGTGATCTACGAGCGCGAAGCGCCGGAAGGCACCGTTAAAGACATCAAAGAACAAGAAGTGTACATGGGCGAAATTCCGCTCATGACCGACAACGGTACCTTTGTTATCAACGGTACTGAGCGTGTTATCGTTTCTCAGCTGCACCGTAGCCCAGGCGTCTTCTTTGACTCCGATAAGGGTAAAACCCACTCTTCGGGTAAAGTGCTGTATAACGCGCGTATCATCCCTTACCGTGGTTCCTGGCTGGACTTCGAGTTCGATCCGAAAGACAACCTGTTTGTCCGTATCGACCGTCGTCGTAAACTGCCTGCAACCATCATCCTGCGTGCACTGCAGTACACCACTGAGCAGATCCTTGACCTGTTCTTTGACAAAGTTGTCTTCGAAATTCGTGACAACAAACTGCAGATGGAACTGGTGCCAGAGCGCCTGCGTGGTGAGACTGCCTCCTTCGACATCGAAGCCAATGGCAAGATCTACGTAGAAAAAGCGCGTCGTATTACTGCGCGTCATATTCGCCAACTGGAAAAAGACGATATCAAGCATATCGAAGTTCCAGTTGAGTACATCGCGGGTAAAGTTGCGGCGAAAGACTACGTTGACGAATCCACCGGTGAGCTGATCTGTGCAGCGAACATGGAGCTGAGCCTGGATCTGCTGGCGAAGCTGAGCCAGTCTGGTCACAAGCGTATCGAGACGCTGTTCACCAACGATCTGGACCACGGCGCATACATTTCTGAGACTATCCGTGTCGACCCAACCAACGACCGCCTGAGCGCGCTGGTAGAAATCTACCGCATGATGCGCCCTGGTGAGCCGCCGACTCGTGAAGCTGCAGAAAGCCTGTTCGAGAACCTGTTCTTCTCTGAAGACCGTTATGACCTCTCTGCGGTCGGTCGTATGAAGTTCAACCGTTCTCTGCTGCGCGACGAAATCGAAGGTTCCGGTATCCTGAGCAAAGAAGACATCATCGAAGTGATGAAAAAGCTCATCGATATCCGTAACGGTAAAGGCGAAGTCGATGATATCGACCACCTCGGCAACCGTCGTATCCGTTCCGTAGGCGAAATGGCGGAAAACCAATTCCGCGTTGGCCTGGTGCGTGTAGAACGTGCGGTGAAAGAGCGTCTGTCTCTGGGCGATCTGGATACCCTGATGCCTCAGGATATGATCAACGCCAAGCCGATTTCTGCAGCCGTGAAAGAGTTCTTTGGCTCCAGCCAACTGTCTCAGTTTATGGACCAGAACAACCCGCTGTCTGAGATTACGCACAAACGTCGTATCTCTGCCCTCGGCCCAGGCGGTCTGACCCGTGAACGTGCAGGCTTTGAAGTTCGAGACGTACACCCGACTCACTACGGTCGCGTATGTCCAATCGAAACGCCTGAAGGTCCAAACATCGGTCTGATCAACTCCTTGTCCGTGTACGCACAGACTAACGAATACGGCTTCCTCGAGACTCCGTATCGTAAAGTGACTGACGGTGTGGTAACCGACGAGATTCATTACCTGTCCGCTATCGAAGAAGGTAACTACGTCATCGCTCAGGCGAACTCCAACCTGGATGACGAAGGCCACTTTGTAGAAGACCTGGTAACTTGCCGTAGCAAAGGCGAATCCAGCTTGTTCAGCCGCGACCAGGTTGACTACATGGACGTATCCACCCAGCAGGTGGTTTCCGTCGGTGCGTCCCTGATCCCGTTCCTGGAACACGATGACGCCAACCGTGCATTGATGGGTGCAAACATGCAACGTCAGGCCGTTCCAACTCTGCGTGCTGATAAGCCGCTGGTTGGTACCGGTATGGAACGTGCTGTAGCCGTTGACTCCGGTGTTACCGCTGTTGCTAAGCGTGGCGGTACCGTTCAGTACGTCGACGCATCCCGTATCGTTATCAAAGTTAACGAAGACGAGATGTATCCGGGCGAAGCGGGTATCGACATTTATAACCTGACCAAATACACCCGTTCTAACCAGAACACCTGTATTAACCAGATGCCGTGCGTGTCTCTGGGTGAACCAATCGAGCGCGGTGACGTGCTGGCAGATGGTCCATCTACCGACCTCGGTGAGCTGGCGCTGGGTCAGAACATGCGCGTGGCATTCATGCCATGGAACGGTTACAACTTCGAAGACTCCATCCTCGTATCCGAGCGTGTTGTTCAGGAAGACCGTTTCACCACCATCCACATTCAGGAACTGGCCTGTGTGTCCCGTGACACCAAGCTGGGGCCAGAAGAGATCACCGCTGACATCCCGAACGTGGGTGAAGCTGCGCTCTCCAAACTGGATGAATCCGGTATCGTTTACATCGGTGCAGAAGTGACCGGTGGCGACATTCTGGTTGGTAAGGTAACGCCGAAAGGTGAAACCCAGCTGACGCCAGAAGAGAAGCTGCTGCGTGCAATCTTCGGTGAGAAAGCGTCTGACGTTAAAGACTCTTCTCTGCGCGTACCGAATAGCGTTTCCGGTACCGTTATCGACGTTCAGGTCTTTACTCGCGATGGCGTAGAAAAAGACAAACGTGCGCTGGAAATCGAAGAGATGCAGCTGAAGCAGGCCAAAAAAGACCTGTCTGAAGAACTGCAGATCCTCGAAGCTGGCCTGTTTAGCCGTATCTACGCGGTGCTGGTTGCCGGTGGTGTTGAAGCTGACAAGCTCGACAAACTGCCTCGCGATCGCTGGCTGGAACTCGGCCTGACCGACGAAGAGAAACAAAATCAGCTGGAACAGCTGGCTGAGCAGTACGACGAACTGAAGCACGAGTTTGAGAAAAAACTCGAAGCGAAACGCCGCAAAATCACCCAAGGCGACGATCTGGCACCGGGCGTGCTGAAGATTGTTAAGGTATACCTGGCCGTTAAACGCCGTATCCAGCCTGGTGACAAAATGGCAGGTCGTCACGGTAACAAGGGTGTTATCTCCAAGATCAACCCGATCGAAGATATGCCACACGATGCTAACGGTACGCCGGTAGATATCGTACTGAACCCGCTGGGCGTACCATCGCGTATGAACATCGGTCAGATCCTTGAAACCCACCTGGGTATGGCTGCGAAAGGTATCGGCGATAAGATCAACGCCATGCTGAAACAGCAGCAAGAAGTCGCGAAACTGCGCGAGTTCATCCAGCGTGCCTACGATCTGGGTACCGACGTTCGTCAGAAAGTCGACCTGAGCACCTTCAGCGATGACGAAGTGCTGCGTCTGGCAGAAAACCTGCGTAAGGGTATGCCAATCGCGACACCAGTGTTCGATGGTGCGAAAGAGTCTGAAATTAAAGAGTTGCTGCAACTCGGCGGTCTGCCTTCCTCTGGTCAGATTACCCTGTTCGACGGTCGCACCGGTGAGCAGTTTGAGCGTCAGGTAACCGTAGGTTACATGTACATGCTGAAACTGAACCACCTGGTTGATGACAAGATGCATGCGCGTTCTACCGGTTCTTACAGCCTGGTTACTCAGCAGCCGCTGGGTGGTAAGGCACAGTTCGGTGGTCAGCGCTTCGGGGAGATGGAAGTGTGGGCGCTGGAAGCATATGGCGCAGCATACACCCTGCAGGAAATGCTCACCGTTAAGTCTGATGACGTGAACGGCCGTACTAAGATGTATAAAAACATCGTAGACGGTAACCATCAGATGGAACCGGGCATGCCGGAATCCTTCAACGTACTGTTGAAAGAGATCCGTTCCCTGGGTATCAACATCGAGCTGGAAGACGAGTAACTCTCGCTCAAACAGGTCACTGGTGCCGGGGTAAGACCCGGCGCCAGATTGTGCTAACTCCGACGGGAGCAAATCCGTGAAAGATTTATTAAAGTTTCTGAAAGCGCAGACTAAAACCGAAGAGTTTGATGCGATCAAAATTGCTCTGGCCTCGCCAGACATGATCCGTTCATGGTCTTTCGGTGAAGTTAAAAAGCCGGAAACCATCAACTACCGTACGTTCAAGCCTGAGCGTGACGGCCTTTTCTGCGCCCGTATCTTTGGGCCAGTAAAAGATTACGAGTGCCTGTGCGGTAAGTACAAGCGCCTGAAACACCGTGGTGTGATCTGTGAGAAGTGCGGCGTTGAAGTGACCCAGACCAAAGTGCGTCGTGAGCGCATGGGCCACATCGAGCTGGCATGTCCAACTGCGCACATCTGGTTCCTGAAATCGCTGCCGTCCCGTATCGGTCTGCTGCTCGATATGCCACTGCGTGATATCGAACGCGTACTGTACTTCGAATCTTATGTTGTTATCGAAGGCGGTATGACCAATCTGGAACGTCAACAGATCCTGACTGAAGAGCAGTATCTGGACGCGCTGGAAGAGTTCGGTGACGAATTCGACGCGAAGATGGGTGCGGAAGCTATCCAGGCCCTGCTGAAGAGCATGGATCTGGAGCAAGAGTGTGAAACTCTGCGCGAAGAGCTGAACGAAACCAACTCTGAAACCAAGCGTAAGAAGCTGACCAAGCGTATCAAACTGCTGGAAGCGTTCGTACAGTCTGGCAACAAGCCAGAGTGGATGATCCTGACCGTTCTGCCGGTTCTGCCGCCAGATCTGCGTCCGCTGGTTCCACTGGATGGTGGTCGTTTCGCGACTTCTGACCTGAACGATCTGTATCGTCGCGTCATTAACCGTAACAACCGTCTGAAACGCCTGCTGGACCTGGCTGCACCTGACATCATCGTACGTAACGAAAAACGTATGCTGCAGGAAGCGGTCGATGCCCTGCTGGATAACGGTCGTCGCGGTCGTGCAATCACCGGTTCTAACAAACGTCCTCTGAAATCTTTGGCCGATATGATCAAAGGTAAACAGGGTCGTTTCCGTCAGAACCTGCTCGGTAAGCGTGTTGACTACTCCGGTCGTTCTGTTATCACCGTAGGTCCATACCTGCGTCTGCATCAGTGCGGCCTGCCGAAGAAAATGGCTCTGGAGCTGTTCAAACCGTTCATCTACGGCAAGCTGGAACTGCGTGGCCTCGCCACCACCATCAAAGCCGCTAAGAAAATGGTTGAGCGTGAAGAAGCTGTCGTTTGGGATATCCTGGACGAAGTGATCCGCGAACACCCGGTTATGCTGAACCGTGCACCAACACTGCACCGTCTGGGCATCCAGGCGTTTGAGCCAGTACTGATCGAAGGTAAAGCTATTCAGCTGCACCCGCTGGTTTGTGCGGCATATAACGCCGACTTCGATGGTGACCAGATGGCTGTTCACGTACCGCTGACGCTGGAAGCCCAGCTGGAAGCGCGTGCGCTGATGATGTCTACCAACAACATCCTGTCACCTGCGAACGGCGAGCCAATCATCGTTCCATCTCAGGACGTTGTATTGGGTCTGTACTACATGACCCGTGACTGTGTTAACGCCAAAGGCGAAGGCATGGTGCTGACTGGCCCTAAAGAAGCTGAGCGTATCTATCGCGCAGGTCTGGCCTCTCTGCATGCGCGCGTTAAAGTGCGTATCACCGAATATGAAAAAGATGAAAACGGCGAATTCGTTGCGACAACCAGCCTGAAAGACACGACCGTTGGCCGTGCGATTCTGTGGATGATCGTGCCGAAAGGTCTGCCTTTCTCCATCGTCAACCAGGCGCTGGGCAAGAAAGCTATCTCCAAAATGCTGAACACCTGTTACCGCATTCTGGGCCTGAAGCCGACCGTAATCTTCGCTGACCAGACCATGTACACCGGCTTTGCTTACGCTGCGCGCTCAGGTGCGTCCGTTGGTATCGACGACATGGTTATCCCAGAGAAGAAATACGAAATCATCAGCGAAGCGGAAGCCGAAGTTGCTGAGATCCAGGAGCAGTTCCAGTCTGGTCTGGTTACCGCGGGCGAACGCTATAACAAAGTTATCGATATCTGGGCAGCGGCGAACGATCGTGTATCCAAAGCGATGATGGATAACCTGCAAACTGAAACCGTTATTAACCGTGACGGCGTCGAAGAGCAGCAGGTTTCCTTCAACAGCATCTACATGATGGCCGACTCCGGTGCGCGTGGTTCCGCAGCACAGATTCGTCAGCTGGCAGGTATGCGTGGTCTGATGGCGAAGCCAGATGGCTCCATCATCGAGACGCCAATCACCGCGAACTTCCGTGAAGGTCTGAACGTACTCCAGTACTTCATCTCTACTCACGGTGCTCGTAAAGGTCTGGCGGATACCGCACTGAAAACAGCTAACTCCGGTTATCTGACGCGTCGTCTGGTTGACGTTGCGCAGGATCTGGTTGTTACCGAAGATGACTGCGGCACGCTGGAAGGCATCACCATGACCCCGGTTATCGAGGGTGGTGATGTTAAAGAGCCACTGCGCGATCGCGTACTGGGTCGTGTGACTGCTGAAGACGTTCTGAAGCCGGGCACGGCGGACATTCTGGTTCCACGCAACACTCTGCTGCACGAGCAGTGGTGTGACCTGCTGGAAGAGAACTCCGTTGACTCCGTCAAAGTCCGTTCCGTTGTATCCTGTGACACCGACTTTGGTGTATGTGCGCACTGCTACGGTCGTGACCTGGCGCGTGGCCACATCATCAACAAAGGTGAAGCTATCGGCGTTATCGCGGCACAGTCCATCGGTGAGCCAGGTACACAGCTGACGATGCGTACGTTCCACATCGGTGGTGCGGCATCTCGTGCGGCTGCTGAATCCAGCATCCAGGTGAAAAACAAAGGTAGCATCAAGCTCAGCAACGCGAAGTCGGTTGTGAACTCCAGCGGTAAACTGGTTATCACTTCTCGTAACACCGAGCTGAAACTGATCGACGAATTCGGTCGTACCAAAGAAAGCTATAAAGTGCCTTACGGCTCCGTTATGGCTAAAGGTGACGGCGAACAGGTTGCAGGCGGCGAAACCGTAGCAAACTGGGATCCACACACCATGCCAGTTATCACCGAAGTGAGCGGTTTCCTCCGCTTCACCGACATGATTGACGGCCAGACCATTACTCGTCAGACCGACGAGCTGACCGGTCTGTCTTCTCTGGTTATTCTGGATTCTGCTGAGCGTACCTCAGGTGGTAAAGACCTGCGTCCAGCACTGAAAATCGTTGATGCGAACGGTAACGACGTTCTGATCCCAGGCACCGATATGCCTGCTCAGTACTTCCTGCCGGGTAAAGCGATTGTTCAGTTGGAAGATGGTATTCAGATCAGTGCGGGTGATACCCTGGCGCGTGTTCCTCAGGAATCCGGCGGTACCAAGGATATTACCGGTGGTCTGCCACGCGTTGCGGATCTGTTCGAAGCACGTCGTCCGAAAGAGCCAGCAATCCTTGCGGAAATTACCGGTATCATTTCCTTCGGTAAAGAAACCAAAGGTAAACGTCGCCTGGTTATCACTCCGTTAGACGGTAGCGATCCATACGAAGAGATGATTCCAAAATGGCGTCAGCTCAACGTGTTCGAAGGCGAACGTGTAGAACGTGGTGACGTTGTTTCCGATGGTCCAGAAGCGCCGCACGACATCCTGCGTCTTCGTGGTGTACACGCGGTAACGCGTTACATCACCAACGAAGTACAGGACGTATACCGTCTGCAAGGCGTTAAGATTAACGATAAGCACATTGAAGTTATCGTTCGTCAGATGCTGCGTAAAGCGACCATCGAGAATGCCGGTAGCTCCGACTTCCTGGAAGGCGAGCAGGTTGAATACTCCCGCGTCAAGATTGCAAACCGCGATCTGGAAGCGAACGGCAAAGTGGCGGCAACGTATTCCCGCGACCTGCTGGGTATCACCAAAGCGTCTCTGGCAACCGAATCGTTCATCTCTGCCGCATCGTTCCAGGAGACCACTCGTGTCCTGACCGAAGCAGCCGTTGCGGGTAAACGCGACGAACTGCGTGGCCTGAAAGAGAACGTTATCGTTGGTCGTCTGATCCCAGCGGGTACCGGTTATGCGTACCACCAGGATCGTATGCGCCGTCGTGCAGCGGGCGAACTGCCTGCGGCACCACAGGTTAGCGCAGAAGAAGCTTCTGCAAACCTGGCAGAACTGCTGAATGCAGGTCTGGGTGGTTCTGATAACGACTAATCGTTCACGTTAGTGCGATAAGTTGAAAAGGCCAGTCTTATGACTGGCCTTTTTTATTGTGTATTTTTTGCCTCCTACCCTATTTAGCACCGCCGGGTTCGACCCTGGAATATTGTGCAGTGCCTCACTCTGACCGTCTTTGGGCTTGACTATACTGCATCGGGTATTGCGTCTAACCCTACCTCTAATAATGGATAACATCATGAATAGAAAAGTTTTTTCTTATTTCATTGGTTCTGCCGCTGCGATGGCGCTTTCTGCAGCGATCGTTAATCCTGTTTTTGCTGCAGAGTCTCAACCGCATAAACCTAAAGTCGCGTTAGTGATGAAATCGCTGGCGAATGAGTTTTTCCTGACGATGGAAAACGGCGCGAAAGATTATCAAAAGAAAAATGCCGATAAGTTCGATTTGATCTCTAACGGGATTAAAAATGAGACCGATACCTCGAGCCAGATCCAAATCGTTGAACAGATGATTGTGTCAAAAGCTGATGCCATCATTATCGCGCCGTCCGATTCAAAAGCGCTGGTACCGGTGGTGAAAAAGGCCGTGGATGCCGGCATTCTGGTGATTAATATCGACAACCAATTCGATGCCGCCGTGCTAAAAGACAAAGGTCTGAACGTGCCTTTTGTGGGGCCGAATAACCGCAAAGGGGCGAAAGATATCGGTGATTATCTGGCGAAACACCTGAAGGCGGGCGATGAAGTTGGCATTATCGAAGGGATTCCAACGTCCACCAACTCTCAGCAGCGTACCCTAGGCTTCCAGGATGCCATGTCGGCCGGTGGTATGAAGGTGGTTTCCGTACAGTCTGGCCAATGGGAAATGAACAACGCCAACGCAATCGCCGCTGCCATGCTGAGTGAATATCCCAATATAAAAGCGCTGCTGGCGGATAACGACAATATGGCGCTGGGGGCGGTTTCGGCGATTCGTGCAGCCGGTAAACGTGGCCAGGTGCAGGTCGTCGGCTATGACAACATCGAAGCGATTAAACCGATGCTTCAGGACGGTCGCGTGCTGGCGACGGCGGATCAGTTTGCTTCACAGCAGGCGGTCTTTGGGATCAACACCGCGCTGGATGCATTAAAAGCCGGGAAGAAACAAAGTGAACTCTCCGGTAGCGTGGAGACGCCGGTCAAACTGATTGTGAAGCAGTAACTCGCAGCGGGCTCTCCGGGGTCATAGGGTGGCCCCGGTTTTATATAGGGACTCTACCGAGCAGGTGCGCGAGCGAAATGGCTGAATACCAACAAGTCTTAACCATCTCCGACATCGGAAAAACTTACAACGAACCGGTGCTGTCGCATATCGACCTCACGCTGTACGCCGGGAAAGTGCTGGCGCTGACTGGGGAGAATGGCGCTGGAAAAAGCACGCTGTCCAAAATCATCGGCGGCCTGATTACGCCCACAACCGGTACGATGACTTACCGCGGGCAGCCGTATGCACCCGCCAGCCGTAAGGAGGCTGAAAAGCTCGGCATTCGCATGGTGATGCAAGAGCTGAATCTTCTGCCAACATTAACCATTGCCGAAAACCTTTTTCTCGACCAGTTGCCAAACTGGGGTGGGTGGATCCAGCGTAAGCGCCTGAGGGAGATGGCGTATCCCGTCATGGCCACGGTCGGCCTACAGATGCTGGATCCGGATATGCTGGTGGGGGATCTCGGTATCGGCCATCAGCAGATGATAGAAATTGCCCGCAACCTGATTGGCGAAAGCCGGATTTTGATTCTCGATGAACCCACCGCCATGCTCACCAGCCGTGAAGTTGCGCTGCTGTTTGAACAAATTCAACTCTTTAAACAACGCGGCGTATCGCTGATTTACATTTCCCACCGGCTCGATGAGCTGGCGCAAATCGCTGACGATATTACGGTGCTGCGCGATGGTCACCTGGTCTGTACCGATGATATTACGCGCTACACCAGCGACCAGTTGGTGTCACTGATGGTGGGGCGCGATCTGGAAAGCACTCTCGATATTAGCGCCCGTCGTCGCGGAAATCCGATCCTGCAAGTCGAGCACTTTACCCGTGGCAACGTGTTGCAGGACATCTCCCTGACCCTGCACCGGGGCGAGGTTTTGGGCATCAGTGGTCTGGTCGGTGCGGGACGTACGGAGCTGATGCGCGCCATTTTTGGCGCCGATCGTATCGACAGCGGACAGTTGCTGGCGGGTGACCCGTTAAAGCCCGTGACGATCCGTACGCCGTCGGACGCGATTGCCCATCGCATTGCGCTAGTGACGGAGGACCGTAAAGGAGAAGGGCTGATGTTGCCCCAGTCGGTGGCGGCCAATACCTCGCTGGGTAACAGCGAAAAAGTCAGCCGGCTTTCGTGGCTGAATGCTCATGAAGAGCAGCAGCTGGCGCAAAAATACATTACCCGGCTGGGTATTCGCACCTCGGGGAGTGAATTTGCGGTCGAGAGCCTATCGGGCGGTAATCAGCAAAAGGTGCTGATTAGCCGCTGGTTGGAACGTAACTGCGACGTCATTCTTTTTGATGAACCGACGCGCGGCATTGATGTTGGCGCGAAGCGCGATATTTACCTGCTGCTCAATGAACTGACGCAGAGTGGTAAAGGGCTCATTGTGGTCTCCAGCGATCTCAGAGAGCTGATGCTGATTTGCGATCGCATTGCGGTGCTGTCCGCCGGCAGGCTGGTAGAGACCTTTACTCGCGATAGCTGGACGCAGGATGCGATTCTGGCCGCCGCATTTTCTGGCTATCAACATGCCACAGGGAATTCACACGATGAGTAACACTTCACTGCCCGTTAAGCGCCAGAGTGCATCATGGCGTGGGCTAAGCAGCTATCTGGGATTGATTGGCGCACTGCTGGCGATGATCGTACTGTTTTCGTTTCTGAGCGACCATTTCCTGAGTCTGAATACCTTCAGCACGATTGCGAACCAAATACCTGACCTGATGGTGATGTCGGTTGGGATGACTTTCGTCCTGATTATTGCCGGTATTGACCTGTCGGTGGGCTCGGTGCTGGCGCTTTCGGCGGCTGTCGTCAGCGTGACCTATCTTAATCTGCACTGGTCTCCATGGCTGGCTGCGCTGTCCGGTATTGTCGCGGCAACGCTGGTGGGTTCACTGACCGGGCTGATTTCAGTTATCTGGCGCATTCCCACCTTTATTGTCTCGTTGGGGATGCTGGAGATGGCGCGCGGTAGTGCGTACCAACTGACGGATTCCCGCACCGCCTATATCGGCTCAAGTTTTGATTTTCTGGCTGACCCGATTATTTTCGGTATCTCACCGTCATTTGTTATCGCCGTGCTGGTGATTTTACTCGGGCATCTGGTGCTAACCCGAACTATCTTTGGCCGCCATCTCATTGGAATTGGGACTAATGAGGAAGCCGTGCGGCTGTCGGGTATCAATCCTGCACCCTACAAAGTCGTTGTCTTTGCATTGATGGGGGCGTTGGCCGGTTTGGCATCATTATTTCAGGTGGCACGTTTGGAAGCGGCTGATCCCAATGGCGGTGTTGGAATGGAGCTGCAGGTGATTGCCGCGGTCGTCATTGGCGGAACCAGCCTCATGGGGGGGCGAGGATCGGTCATCTGCACCTTCCTCGGCGCACTGATTATATCCGTGTTGGCTGCGGGGCTGGCGCAGATTGGGGCAACAGAACCCACCAAACGGGTGATTACCGGTGCTGTTATCGTGGTTGCCGTCGTGCTGGATACTTACCGTAGCCATCGGCAGAAAAAGTAACGCGCGAGCGTGGCCGGAAGCCCAAAAAATAAAAGGCACCCTTGAGGGTGCCTTCTGCATTCTTACGGCAGTGGGATTAGCTAACCAGTGGAATGCGGCGGTACAGCTCAATCATATCGGTCGCCAGATCCTGGATGACCATCGCGTTCATCAGGTGATCCTGGGAATGAACGGTGATCAGATTCACCGGCAGTTTGCCCGTGCCTTCGTCAATGCCGATAAGCTGGGTCTGGATACCATGGGCCAGTTTGACAAACTCGCGAGACTCTTCCATTGCTTGGCCTGCGCCTTCGAAGTCACCTTTGCGTGCAAGCTGTAGTGCGGTCAATGCTGAACTACGAGCGGCACCGGCATTCACCAGCAGTTCCATGATGATTGATTCTAAATCTTCCACGTCTATCTCACTCCATTAACTTAAGGGCTTTCTCAAGCACGACATCGCCTTTCATCATGCCGTAATCCATCATGTCGATGACGGCGACTTTTTTACCGAGAGGATCGGCCAGAGCCTGCAGTTTAGCCTGCTCATACTTCACCTGTGGGCCGAGCAGAACGATGTCCGCGTCGTTAATATTGGCTTTAAACTCGGCCACCGGTACGGCTTTAATCGAGACTTCAATGCCTTTTTTCTGGGCTGCATCCTTCATACGTTGAACCAGCATACTGGTAGACATTCCTGCAGCGCAGCATAAAACGATATTCTTCATAATGCTCCCTCATGAACCGTGATGAATCATGTTTATCGCGAGCTGAAACGATCAACAACCGCTTTGCGCTGAATGTGTGTAAGGCATCACAAAGATCGCCGCAAAAAACTGAAACCGGTTACATTTTGCGGGTAAGGAAGACAAAAAACCCGCTGTGCGGGTTTTCGGTGGGTAGCGTTTAGACTCAGGTGATAGATGTCCGCAAGATGCGGTTTTTTCCCTGACGTTTGGCTTTATAAAGCGCTTCGTCGACGCTGGAGACCAGATGTTCCAGCGTCTCCATATGCCATTCACCCAACCCGGCGCTGAAGGTCACGTTCAGCCCTTCTTCACGCCAGGTACGATTTGCGACGTTGATCCGCCACAGCTCCAGCAGCGCGCCGGCCTGTTCAACGTGCTCTGCGGTAAAGATAATGGCGAACTCCTCGCCGCCGTAGCGGTAAAGGGAAAGCCCATGCGTTTGCAGAATAGTGATGCCTTCACGGGCAACATTACGCAGCACGATATCACCGCTAAGATGACCCCAGGTATCATTGATAGATTTGAAGTTATCAATATCGACGAGCGCTAGCGCGAAGGGCTGATGTTCGTTCATCAGCGTAGAAATATCCGTATCGAACGCCCAGCGGTTTTTGCACCCGGTGAGCGAATCTACCGTGGCCTGCCGGACATAGGCGCGTTCGCGTTCCTTATTGGTTTCAATCGCTTTATGCAGCATCACTTCAATCCCCGGTGCATGCCGGGTGTCGCCGGTTTTAATGGCGTTGATGATATTCATCAGGATGCCACGAGAAGCATGACGCAGGTATAAACCAAAGGTAATGATGATGATTCCCGCCAGCGCAAACCCCCAACTGACGATAATGCTCTCATGCTGCGCCAACTGACTCATGGTTTCGTCAGAGACTTTATAGATGACAAACCAATCCGGATTGGTAAAGGAGTAATAGTAGTACCAGGTTTGGCTAGGTTTATCGAAAAATTCCCCTTCACCCGCCGTCATGCCGGTCAGTAGCTTATCAGAGACCACGGTTTGGAAAAGCTTACCGCTATCGGGATGCAGCAGTGCCTGGCCCTGTCGATTGACGACAAAAAATTCCCCAGGCACCGGCGATTTCATCTGACGCAGGGTATGGCTCATCGCGGACAAATCGAAGTGGAATGCCAGCGTACCCTTAAGTTTTCCATCCGCAGAGATAACCGGTTTGGACAGCGTCACGGTCTGCTGTTTGGTGAAAAAATCAATATAGGGCTGAGTGTAGCGGCTGAAGATCCCAACATCCCCCTGGTGAACAAACCAAGGGCGGCTCGTGGCATCGAAGGCATGGGTGTCGGGGCGCTCTACCGCCTGCGGAGCCCGAAGATAGTGGCCTGACGTATCGGCGACGGAAAGGGATGAAACGGTCGGCATCATCGACAGTAGCTGCATCATGGTTTGCAGCCCTTTATCGGGGTTGATATTCACGATGTTATTTAACTCGTCGTTACGGGCTAAATAGGTGGCGGCACGGCCGAGGATGTAATCATTCTCGTGCAGAATGGACTCGGTGTAGTTAACGGCAAGATTATGGGTGAAATTGCGGTTGATATTATGATAATCGCGGATGGTATCGTTGCGCTGGATAACGGTAACAAGCGAGGCGATGAGAATGAAACTCAGGATAATTCCCGCAAAACTAATAAAGATTGGTGCCGTAAAAGATAGTTTTCTGCCGCTATGTTGCATATGGTTTCCATTCCTGAGAACAAATTGCAGAGGAAGGATGGGTATAACACTGCAATTTCTAACGTCGGTCTGTGCAGGGAAATTATAGTCTACGGGTATAGCTATGGATATTTAACGCACGTTTAAAATTATACGTGATTACCCTTGGTAAGAGTATGTGATCTGCACCGTTAGATTAAATTGCGAAGAGCAGCGATCTTTTTATGGTTTCTTTGCTTTGTGATTGGGCAGGGTAGCAGAGGAAGAAGGCGCTACCCTGGTCAGCTCAGATAGCCAACCTGGGCAGCGTAGAATGTGGCGTGCCGTTGAACAATGCCTGTGTCTCGCCTCTGCGAGGCGCTGTCCAGAGGGTTTATCGCCGTTGCGGAAATTTCATTAGAGCTGCGAGGTGCGTCCCAGCCAGCTATCCCAATCTTTCCATACCGGCTGCAGCCCACGCGCCGTTAACGCGCTGGCCACTTCAACGGGTGTGCGCGCATCGTGCGGTGAAAACTGCTCAAGTTCAGGCCTCTCGTCGGCATAGCCGCCGGGCTGCGTTTTTGAGAAAGCGCTAACGTTGTTGATGGCCAGTGGGATCACATGGTCGCGGAACCACGGCGATTCGCGGGTTGAGAGCGACAGTTCGGTATCCGGAGAGAATAACCGGAAGGCGCAAATCACCTGTACCAGCTGGCGCTCATCCATCAGCGAAGCCGGCTCAATACCGCCCGCGCATGGACGCAGACGCGGGAACGAGATTGAATAGCGGCTTTGCCAGTAGCGCTGCTGCAGCCACAGCAGATGCTCGGCAACCATAAAGCAGTCTACCCGCCAGCTATCCGAAAGCCCAATCAGTGCGCCGAGCCCGATTTTATCGATACCGGCCTGACCCAGCCTGTCCGGGGTGTCCAGACGCCAGAAGAAATCCTGCTTTTTCCCTTTCAGGTGATGCTGAGCGTACATGCCTTCGTGATAGGTCTCCTGATACACCATCACTCCGTCAAGCCCCAACGTTTTCAGCTCGCCGTACTCTTCGGTGGACAGCGGCTGAACTTCCATGTGCAGAGAAGCGAACTGACGGCGAATATCCGGCAAGTGGCGGCGGAAATAGTCCATCCCGACTTTTCCCTGATGCTCACCGGTGACCAACAGCAGATGTTCAAACCCTAAAGCCCGAATGGCATCGCACTCGCGGGCAATCTCAGCTTCATCCAGCGTCTTACGCTTGATGCGGTTGCTCATGGAAAAGCCGCAGTAGGTGCAGTCGTTGGCGCACAGGTTGGAGAGATACAGCGGTACGTAAAAACTGACGGTATTGCCAAAACGCTGACGGGTCAGCTTCTGCGCCCGCTGCGCCAGCGGTTCAAGGTAGTCGGCGGCGGCGGGGGAGAGAAGCGCCATCAGGTCATCGCGGTTAAGCGCTGAGGCGTTAAGCGCCCGTTCGACGTCGGCTGCGGTTTTACCGTTGATGCGTAGACGGATGTCATCCCACTCCAGCTCCCGCCAGCGGTCAGTGAAGGTTTTCATACCAGCGCCTCCAGAAAACCGGTCAGTGGGCTGGTGGCGATCGCCTGCATGCTTCGACTGCCCGGCACTGCCTGACGCGCCAGGAGTCCCGCCTCAACCGCCAGACGGAAGGCCGTGGCCATCATGACCGGATCGTCGGCCACGGCAATGGCGGTGTTAACCAATACCGCATCGGCCCCCATCTCCAGCGCCTGAGTGGCATGACTCGGCACACCGATCCCGGCATCCACCACCACCGGCACGGTGGCCTGCTGAATGATGATCTCCAGCATCGCGCGCGTTTCCAGCCCCTGATTAGAGCCGATGGGCGCGCCAAGCGGCATCACCGCCGCACAGCCCACTTCCTCCAGCCGTTTGCACAGCACCGGGTCGGCGCCACAGTAGGGCAGTACCACAAACCCTTGTTTGACCAATGCTTCGGCGGCTTTCAGCGTTTCGATAGGATCCGGCAGCAGCCAGCGGGCATCGGGGTGAATTTCCAGCTTCAGCCAGTGGGTTCCCAGCGCTTCACGCGCTAACTGAGCGGCAAAAATCGCTTCTTCGGCGGTTTTGGCGCCGGAGGTGTTGGGCAGCAGCGTAACCCCCGCCTCAACTAATGGCGCCAGAATGGCATCGTTGTGCTGACGTAAATCTACCCGCTTCATCGCTAGCGTTACCAACTGGCTACCCGAGGCGCGAATCGCGTCAACCATCAACTGCGATGAGGCAAATTTTCCCGTACCGGTGAACAGATGTGAATCAAACGTCTTATCGGCAATGCGTAACATATCAACCCCCTGCGATAACCTGAAAAAGCAGGATCTGGTCGCCTTCCTGCACGATGTGCTGTTCCCACTGCTCGCGCGGCAGGATCCGTTGATTCAGCGCCAGCGCGGTGCCCGGCTTCAGTTGATGAAGCTGGGCCAGCAGCGCGTTGACGGTTTGCCCTTCGGCACATTCGACGGGCTCGTCATTGAACTGAATCTGCATGACGCCCTCCGCATACCGGGCAGCCGATTGCACGCCGCAGCGCCAGGCTGCGCCACTGGCTGGTTTTGCCGTCAAACAGGCGCAATTCCCCGCTGGGCGTCTCCATACCGCTGAGTAGCTTGAGGGCTTCCAGCGCCTGTAACGTACCCATGATGCCGACAACCGGGCCGATAATGCCTGCCGTTCGACAGTTGCGTTCTGGCTCGATATCGTCTGGCCACAGGCAGCGATAACAGCCCTGTTGCCACGGCGGCGCAATCACCATCAACTGACCGCCAAAACCGACCGCGCTGGCGGTGATTAGCGGTTTACTCAGCGCCACGCAGGCGGCGTTAATTTGCTGGCGAGTCGCCATGTTGTCGGTGCAATCCAGCACGACGTCAGCCTGTTCTACCGCATGGCGAAGTGCGTCGCCGGTTAAACGTTGCTGAAGCACCACCAGTTCGATATCGGGGTTGAATCGCGACAGCCTTTGCTGGGCAACCTGCGCTTTCGAACGCGCCACGTCATCGTTGGTAAACAGGATTTGCCGCTGCAGGTTGCTTAAATGCACATCGTCATCATCGGCCAGTACCAGCGTGCCGACTCCTGCACCGGCAAGATACAGCGCGGCCGGCGAGCCTAAACCACCTAAACCCACGATGAGCACACGGCTGCCGAGCAGCTTTTGCTGGCCTTCTATCGCAATGTCACCCAGTAATATTTGGCGGCTGTAGCGCATAAAATCGCGGTCATTCATCGCCCACTCCCGCTAATGCAAGCAGTTGCGCGGTAGCGCTACGCCAGTCCGCTGCTTGGGTGATCGCGCTGACGACGGCAATGCTGCCGACGCCGGTTGCCAGAACGGCGGGGGCGCGTTCGAGGCTGATCCCACCGATGGCGACGGTGGGATAATCCGCCAGTCTTTCGATGTGGCTCGCCAACTGCGCCAGACCCTGCGGTGCGGACGGCATCTGCTTGGTTTGCGTCGGGAAGACATGGCCCAATGCGATATAAGACGGACGGGCGGCCAGCGCCACGTCAATCTCCATATCATCGTGGGTTGAGACCCCAAGGCGTAACCCCGCCGCCTGAATCGCTTTCAGGTCAGTTGTTTCGAGGTCTTCCTGGCCCAGATGAACGCCGTAAGCGCCGTGCTTTATCGCCAGTCGCCAGTAATCGTTGATGAACAAGCGGGCGTCGTAACGACGCCCCAGTTCAATGGCGGCAACAACGTCTGCTTCGACTTCGGCATCGCGCTTGTCTTTGATGCGCAGCTGGAGCGTGCGCACGCCGGCATCCAACAGGCGTGCAATCCACTCCACGCTATCGACGACCGGATAAAGCCCGAGGCGAAACGGCACGGTAGGGAAATCAGGCTGGTACATTACGCCTCCTCTTTTTTGAGGTAGATTTCGCCACCTTTGGCACGGAAGTTCTCCGACATGTCCGCCATTCCGACTTCAATGGTTTGCGCGGCGGCGTAGTCACGCACTTCCTGGCTGATTTTCATTGAGCAGAATTTTGGCCCACACATCGAGCAGAAATGCGCTACTTTGCCGGATTCCTGCGGCAGCGTTTCGTCGTGGTAAGCGCGAGCGGTGAAGGGATCGAGCGCCAGGTTGAACTGATCTTCCCAGCGGAATTCGAAGCGCGCTTTCGACATCGCGTTATCGCGGATCTGCGCGCCCGGATGGCCTTTGGCTAAATCGGCGGCGTGGGCGGCGATCTTGTAGGTGATCAGCCCTTGCTTCACATCCTCTTTATTCGGCAGGCCAAGGTGCTCTTTCGGTGTGACGTAGCACAGCATGGCGCAGCCGAACCAGCCAATCATCGCCGCGCCGATCCCGGAGGTGAAGTGGTCGTAACCCGGTGCGATATCGGTGGTTAACGGGCCGAGGGTATAGAACGGGGCTTCATGGCAGTGTTCCAGCTCTTCGGTCATGTTGCGCTGGATCATCTGCATTGGCACGTGCCCCGGGCCTTCAATCATCACCTGCACATCATACTCCCAGGCGATTTTGGTCAGCTCACCCAGCGTATGCAGCTCTGAGAATTGCGCTTCGTCGTTGGCATCCTGAATGGAGCCTGGACGCAGGCCATCGCCCAGCGACAGCGAAACGTCGTAGGCGGCGCAGATTTCGCAGATTTCACGGAAATGTTCAAACAGGAAGTTCTCTTTGTGATGAGAGAGGCACCACTTCGCCATGATGGATCCACCGCGCGAGACAATGCCTGTCAGACGTTTGGCGGTCATCGGTACGTAGCGCAACAGCACGCCGGCATGAATGGTGAAGTAGTCTACGCCCTGTTCGGCTTGCTCCAGCAGGGTATCGCGGAAGGCTTCCCAGGTAAGATCTTCAGCGATCCCATTCACCTTTTCCAGCGCCTGATAGATCGGAACCGTACCGATCGGTACCGGGCTGTTACGCAGGATCCATTCGCGGGTTTCGTGAATATAGCGCCCGGTTGACAAGTCCATCACCGTGTCGGCGCCCCAGCGGGTAGACCACACCAATTTTTCGACCTCTTCCTCAATAGAGGAGGTCACCGCAGAGTTACCAATGTTGGCGTTCACCTTCACCAGGAAGTTGCGGCCAATAATCATCGGCTCGGATTCCGGGTGGTTGATGTTAGCGGGAATAATTGCGCGCCCAGCGGCGACTTCATCGCGAACAAACTCTCCGGTGATGTTTTCCGGCAGGCGCGCGCCAAAGCTCATTCCCGGATGCTGGTGGCGTAAAACCTCGCTGCGAATACGTTCGCGACCCATGTTTTCACGTACGGCGATGAATTCCATCTCCGGGGTGACGATCCCCTGACGGGCGTAATGTAACTGGGTGACGCGACGGCCCGCTTTGGCGCGTTTTGGCGTCAACAAACCGCTAAAACGCAGCTCATCCAGGCCATCATCGGCCAGGCGCTCTCGGGTATAGGCCGAGCTGCGGTGGTCTAATTCTTCGCTATCATTACGTGCCGCAATCCACGGCTGGCGTAGCTTTGCCAGGCCCTGTTGGACGTTAATCGTTATGTCTGGGTCACCATATGGGCCAGAGGTATCGTAGACCGGAACGGCTTCGTTTTCTTCAAACTGCGGATTGTCTTTTGAACCGCCAATCAGCGTTGGGCTGAGCTGGATTTCGCGCATGGGAATACGGATATCTGGCTGCGAGCCTTCAATGTAAATGCGTTTGGAGTTCGGGAAAGCGGTGCCTTCCAGCGTATCGATAAAGTGTTGGGCCTGGGCGCGCTGTTCGCGACGGGATGGTTTAGTTGTGGCAGACATAGCTCATTCCAAAAAAGTCAGGATATGGCTTGTCAGACGACGGATGAAGCAAGAGATGATTACACTTCATCATTCAGGCTGCCTCTGCGTCGGCTGCCTTCGTTCACCCTAGTCTCTTACTCTAGTAAGCTCCTGAGGATCCTCTCAGTTGCCGCCTTGATGCAACTTGAATGATTTTGTGTAATCGGCACGACTCTTGTTCCCTTCGCAGGTCTTAACCTGATCAGGTTCCGCGGATCCCGAATTAACGGTCTCAGCCCGTGCTTGCGCACTGGGCACTCCGACAAGAAGTAACCTCAGATGAGAGGTAATGAATGTAAATTACTCGTTAATGCAGCAAATCTCAAGCCGGGCGTTTCAATTCACTCTGAGCAAGCGTATCAAAAGCCAGCATGATCAATTGGTCCTCCAGCCGGAAACGGGCCTCCAGCGCCTCGCCAATGTCAGACAGCGCCTGCTGAAACTCGTAGCAGTTGTCCTGATCGATGGCGTTTTCGAGGGTCGAGTCGTAGAAATCCATAATCAGCTGCGTGTTAGCATCCAGCTGCGGCCAAATTTTCGTGGCGTTTAAAAGCGGACTGTCGCCTTCCATTTTATGGATAATACGTTCATAAATACTGAAATGACCGGCAGAAAGGTAGTCGACCAAACGCTGACAAAAATCGTCGAGCGCTTTTTCGTTAAGACGCATGAAGGATTCTTTGCCAGGCTTAAGGCCAACAAGATTGTAGTAAGCCACGAGCAGATGCTTACGAATATTCAGCCAGCGGTCGACCAGTCTATGGTGTCCTTTTACACGCTCTGTCAGGCTCTCTAACTGGTTTAACATAGGTTGACCCCCGCATCGTTAAGATTAATATCTGCTCACGTCAAAATGTAATAATAATGTTAATAACATGCCTGTGAAGCAAAGGTAGCGCAAGAGATATGGATCGTATAATTGAAAAATTGGATCGCGGCTGGTGGATCGTCAGCCATGAACAAAAATTATGGTTGCCTGGTGGTGAATTACCACATGGCGAAGCGGTAAATTTCGATCTTGTGGGTCAGCGCGCGCTGCAAATCGGCGAATGGGAAGGATCGCCGGTATGGCTGGTTCAGCAATCGCGTCGCCACGATATGGGATCCGTAAGGCAAGTCCTCGATCAGGATGTCGGCCTGTTTCAGCTCGCGGGGCGCGGGGTACAGCTGGCGGAATTTTACCGTTCGCACAAATTCTGCGGCTATTGCGGCCATACCATGCACCCCAGCAAAACCGAATGGGCGATGCTTTGCAGCCACTGCCGTGAACGTTATTACCCACAGATTGCTCCCTGCATTATCGTCGCCATTCGCCGCAATGATTCCATTCTCCTGGCCCAGCACGTCCGTCACCGTAACGGTGTGCATACCGTACTGGCCGGCTTCGTAGAAGTTGGCGAAACGCTGGAACAGGCGGTGGCGCGTGAGGTGATGGAAGAGAGCGGTATTAAAGTGAAAAATCTGCGCTATGTGACCTCTCAACCCTGGCCGTTCCCGCAATCACTGATGACCGCCTATATGGCGGACTACGACAGTGGTGAGATTGTTATCGACCCGAAAGAGCTGCTGGAGGCCAACTGGTATCGCTACGACGATTTACCGCTGCTTCCACCGCCAGGCACCGTGGCGCGTCGGCTGATTGAAGATACCGTGGCAATGTGTCGGGCTGAATACGAGTGACATGACACCTCATCATTCAAATTGGCTCTTTGTTGGCTGCATTCATTCACCCCAGTCACTTACTTCAGTAAGCTCCTGGGGATTCATTCATTTGCCGCCTTGATCCACTTTGAATGGTTTTGTGTATACACTGGGCGCATCAACGCTAAAGGAATGTAAAATGACCGAACTCAAGAACGATCGTTATCTGCGTGCGCTGCTGCGCCAGCCCGTTGATGTGACTCCGGTATGGATGATGCGCCAGGCAGGCCGCTATTTACCGGAGTACAAAGCCACCCGCGCGCAGGCCGGCGATTTTATGTCGCTGTGTAAAAACGCCGAGCTGGCTTGTGAAGTGACGCTGCAGCCGCTGCGCCGCTATCCGCTTGATGCGGCGATCCTCTTCTCGGATATTCTCACCATCCCGGACGCGATGGGGCTGGGTCTCTATTTCGAAACCGGTGAAGGTCCGCGCTTTACCTCGCCAATCACCAGCAAAGCTGACGTAGACAAGCTGCCGATTCCGGATCCGGAAGGCGAGTTGGGCTACGTCATGAACGCCGTGCGCACCATTCGCCGCGAATTGAAAGGCGAAGTGCCGCTGATTGGTTTCTCCGGTAGTCCGTGGACGCTGGCGACCTACATGGTGGAAGGTGGCAGCAGCAAAGCCTTTACCGTGATTAAAAAAATGATGTATGCCGATCCGAAAACGCTGCATCTGCTGCTGGATAAGCTGGCGAAAAGCGTCACCTTGTACCTAAACGCCCAGATTAAAGCGGGCGCGCAGTCGGTGATGATTTTTGATACCTGGGGCGGTGTGCTGACGGGGCGCGATTATCAGCAGTTCTCGTTGTACTACATGCATAAAATCGTCGACGGTCTGCTGCGTGAAAATGACGGCCGCCGCGTTCCGGTCACGCTGTTTACCAAAGGCGGCGGGCAGTGGCTGGAAGCGATGGCTGAAACCGGCTGCGACGCGCTGGGGCTCGACTGGACTACCGATATTGCCGATGCGCGACGCCGCGTGGGCCATAAGGTTGCGCTGCAGGGCAACATGGATCCGTCCATGCTCTACGCGCCAGGACGGCGCATTGAAGAAGAGGTGGCGACGATCCTCGCCGGCTTCGGCGAAGGCGAAGGCCATGTCTTTAACCTTGGTCACGGCATCCATCAGGACGTGCCGCCGGAGCATGCGGGCGTCTTTGTGGAAGCGGTTCACCGTCTGTCGGCACCGTACCACCGTTAAGAAATGGGCATGGATCTCGCGTCGCTGCGCGTGCAGCAGCTTGAGCTGGCGAAATCGGTGTGCCGTGAGGATCGTGGATTAAGCGATCTTCCGCGGCTTATCGGCGGCGCCGACGTGGGATTCGAGCAGGGTGGTGAGGTCACGCGCGCAGCGATGGTGCTGCTGAAGTACCCCTCGCTGGAGCTGGTCGAATATCAGGTAGCGCGCATTGCCACCACCATGCCGTACATTCCCGGATTTCTCTCGTTTCGCGAGACGCCTGCGCTGATGGCTGCATGGCAGTTGCTCTCACAAAAGCCTGACCTGCTATTCGTTGACGGCCACGGTATTTCTCACCCGCGCCGCCTTGGCGTGGCCAGCCATTTTGGCCTGCTGGTGGATGTTCCGACTCTTGGTGTGGCGAAAAAGCGTCTGTGCGGCCAATTTGAGCCGCTGGCGGCTGAACCCGGGGCGCTGGTGCCGCTGCTGGATAAAGGCGAACAGTTGGCCTGGGTTTGGCGCAGTAAAGCGCGCTGTAATCCGTTATTTATCTCAACGGGGCATTGCGTCAGCGTCGACAGCGCGCTGATCTGGGTGCAGCGTTGCATGAAGGGCTATCGCCTGCCGGAGCCCACGCGTTGGGCTGACGCGGTGGCATCGGAACGCCCGGCATTTACGCGCCTTGCAGCAAAAGTGCCCCATATCAGGTAAACTGCGGTTAATTTCCGTATTTGAGAACTCATCATGTTACAAAATCCGATTCACCTGCGTCTGGAGAAGCTGGAAAGCTGGCAGCACGTCACTTTTATGGCCTGCCTGTGCGAACGTATGTATCCGAACTACGCCATGTTCTGTAAGCAAACCGAATTTGGTGACGGCCAGCTTTATCGCCGCATTCTCGATCTGGTGTGGGAATCGCTGACGGTGAAGGATGCGAAAATCAACTTCGACAGCCAGCTGGAAAAATTTGAAGAAGCAATCCCCGTTGCTGATGATTACGATCTGTACGGCGTCTATCCGGCCATCGATGCCTGCGTTGCGCTGAGTGAATTAATCCACTCCCGTTTAAGCGGTGAAACGCTCGAACACGCTGTTGAAGTCAGCAAGTGCTCAATTACGACGGTTGCGATGCTGGAAATGACCCAGGCTGGTCGTGAAATGACCGATGAAGAGCTGAAATTGAACCCCGCCGTTGAGCAAGAATGGGACATTCAGTGGGAGATTTTCCGCCTTTTAGCCGAATGCGAAGAACGCGATATTGAACTGATTAAAGGGCTGCGCGCAGACCTCCGCGAAGCCGGTGAAAGCAATATTGGTATAAATTTTCAGCAATGAGGCAATAAAACGTGATTTACCGCCTGAATTGTCACGCCTGAAGGCTTCACATCTGCCCCCCGTCTGGTCTACATTTGGAGGGCGAAAAAAAGTGGCTATCGGTGCGTGTATGCAGGAGAGTGCTTTTCTGGCATTTTCGTCGCACTCGATGCTTAGCAAGCGATAAACACATTGTAAGGATAACTTATGAACAAGACTCAACTGATTGATGTAATTGCGGACAAGGCTGAACTGTCTAAAACCCAGGCTAAAGCTGCTCTGGAATCCACCCTGGCTGCTATTACTGAGTCTCTGAAAGAAGGTGATGCTGTGCAACTGGTTGGTTTCGGTACCTTCAAAGTGAACCACCGCGCTGAGCGTACTGGCCGCAACCCGCAGACCGGTAACGAAATCAAAATCGCCGCAGCTAACGTGCCGGCATTTGTTTCTGGCAAAGCACTGAAAGACGCTGTTAAGTAAGATTGCGTGGCAGTGAACAGTTTTAAAGAAGGGGCGGTTTCGCCCCTTTCGTCTATCTGGTGTCGTTTATCGGTGCTGGCCGGCGCATTGTTGCTCACGGCCTGTAGCCATAACAGCGCATTACCTCCTTTTACCGCCAGCGGCTACGCTGACACGCAGGGGGCCGTACGCATTTGGCGTAAAGACAGCGGCGGCGAAACACACCTTCTGGCTACGCTAAGCCCATGGCACAGCGGCAGTACCTCAACCAGCGAATATCGTTGGCAGGATGATAAGCTGCAGCTGATTGAACTGAATATCTACGGTAAACCCACCGAACATATCCGCGCCCGTTTTGACAGTAGCGGCGAGCTAAGCTTTATGCAGCGCGAGATCGATGGGCAAAAACAGCAACTCTCGAACGATCAGGTTGCGCTCTACCGCTACCGTGCCGAGCAGATCCGCCAGACCAGCGATGCGCTACGGCAAGGGAAAGTGGTGCTGCGTCAGGGGCGCTGGCACGCAGACCAGACGGTAACGACCTGCGAAGGCGAGACAGTAAAGCCTGACTTTGACTCCCGCGCCCTGGGGCATATTGCCAGCCGCCAGAGTCGCTCCTCCGCGGAGGTCAGCATTGCCTGGCTGGAAGCGCCTGAAGGATCCCAGCTTTTGCTGGTGGCAAACCAGGACTACTGTACCTGGCAGCCAACCGAAAAGAACTTCTAAGGTTTACCCGCGGTGCATGCCGCCCATATGACCGCCGCTGTGTCTACCTCCATCACAGCCATAGCCCATCCCACCGTGACGTGGAATGCCAGCCTGGGCCATTTCGACATCAAACTTCACTCGCTGTTTTTCAAGCTGCTGGCTCAATGCCTCTTTCTCGGCAGCGACGGCCTCAATTTTTGCGCTATCAAGTTTATCCGCAGTGAGCAGCGCATTGTATTCGTAGCGTTTTGACGTGAGCTGCTGGCGTAGCGCTTGGGTTTGCGCGTAGTAGTCATTACGCAGCTTCTGCGCCGTGGCCTGTTGCGCCTCGGTGAGCTGGCTGTAACCGCCGTTATCCGCGTTATTATTCCAGTGATGTGGGCCGGCTAGCACCGCACCGCTGGTGAAGGTCAGTGTGGCAACGGTTAACAGGGCGAGGGTCAGTTTATTGTTCCGTTTCATGGTTGATTCTCCTGTAGTGTGTTCTCCTTAGCTATTGCATCTTCTGTGCCAGCTTCTCATGTCGCGATAAGCGCGGAGTGGCGTGCGGCGGATTGCTCAGAGCGAGTAAAATTGACCCGCTGCGAGTATCCAGCTGAGTCATTTTTACCCGGCTATTCAGGGGATTTGTGCAAACCGGCCGGATTACGAGGCATGAAGAGTGGCATGATTTCTGCTCAAGGATCGCAAAGGGAAAAAAAGGAAGTGCCATGAACCTCTTACGATTACAGAAGGACTCGTTAACAACCGGCATAAGCTGGCTATTAACCGGCGTGGTTTTACTGCTGATGTGTTTGTTCTCTGGGCTCATCGTTCGCGACCATCTGCGGGAAAACGCGTCGGCGCAGCAAACCATTCAGGAGAAAGGCAGTGTGCTTATCCGTGCGCTGGAATCCGGGGCGCGAGTTGGAATGGGTATGCGGATGCACCATGCTCAGCTTCAGACCATGCTGGAAGAGATGGCGTGGCAGCCCGGTGTCTTGTGGTTTGCGGTGACCGATGAGCAGGGGAAAATTATCGCCCACAGTGATGCCCAGCAGGTGGGACAGCCGCTCTACGACGCCCGGACGATGCAGAAACTTGCCCCAGGCGATACCGAGCGTTGGCGGCGATTGACGTCACCGGAACCGGCGCTGGAAATCTATCGCCAGTTTCGCCCGCTTAATGCGGCAGGTTCACACCATATGCGGATGATGATGCGTCGCAATGTGGTCGAAACGCCGCAGGTGATTTTTATCGCCTTCGATGCCCGTGAATTGGAAGCCGAACAGGCGCGCGGGCTACGCAATATGATCGTCATGCTGTGTGCTGCCGCCGTAGTGATGGTGGCAACCGTCCTCGCGCAGTTCTGGTTCAGCCGCTATCAGCGTTCACGCAAACTGTTGCAGGAAGCCACGCATCGTAAAGAGAAGCTGGTCGCGCTGGGCCACCTTGCCGCCGGGGTGGCCCATGAAATTCGCAATCCGCTGTCGTCGATCAAAGGATTGGCGAAGTACTTCGCTGAACGCACGCCGCCGGGGGGGGAAGCCTATGAGCTGGCGCAGGTGATGGCGAAAGAGGCCGACCGACTGAATCGGGTGGTGAGCGAGTTGCTGGAGCTGGTGCGTCCGACGCATTTAAAATGGCAGCCGGTGGATCTTAACGAGGTGATAAGCCATTCACTGCAGTTGGTAAGCCAGGATGCATTGAGCCGCCATATTACGCTGCAGTTTAGCGCGCATCCGGTGGGATGCCACATTCAGGCCGATCCGGATCGCCTCAATCAGGTGCTGTTGAATCTCTATCTTAACGCGATCCAGGCGATGGATCATGAGGGTGCCATTACGGTGTCGGTGGCGGAGTGTGGTGATGGACGCGTCAAGCTTAGTGTGGCGGACAGCGGCAAAGGGATGACCGCAGAGCAGCGGCAGGCCATCTTCACCCCGTACTTCACCACCAAGGCCGAGGGGACTGGGCTAGGATTAGCGGTCGTACAGAATATCGTTGAGCAGCACGGCGGAACAATTCACGTTGAGAGCACGCCCGGCAAGGGATCGGTATTTACCCTTTACCTGCCGGTTAATGGGCAACAAAAGGATGAGCAAGGATGAATCGGCAACAGGTCAATATTCTGGTGGTAGATGATGATATTAGCCATTGCACCATTTTGCAGGCGCTACTGCGCGGCTGGGGATACCAGGTTGCGCTGGCCAATAACGGTTTACAGGCGCTAGCTCTGGTACGCGAGCAGGTATTTGATTTGGTGCTCTGTGATATCCGCATGGCACAGATGGACGGTATTGAAACGTTAAAAGAGGTGAAAGCCTATAACCCATCGATACCGGTGCTTATTATGACGGCCTACTCCAGCGTTGATACGGCGGTGGAGGCGTTAAAATCCGGTGCGCTGGATTATCTGATCAAGCCGCTGGACTTTGACCGTCTACAGCAAACGCTGGCTCAGGCTTTAGCCCATACGCGCCAGCCTGAGCGATCTTCGGCATCGGGCCCTGCGCTGCAGTTTGGCATGGTCGGTGATAGCCCGGCGATGCAGACGCTGTTGAACAACATTGCGCTGGTGGCGCCCTCCGATGCCACCGTATTGATTCAGGGCGAATCCGGCACCGGTAAAGAACTGGTGGCGCGTGCGCTGCATGGCTGCAGCTCGCGTCGGGATAAGGCGCTGGTCACGCTCAACTGCGCTGCGCTGAATGAGTCGTTGCTAGAGTCGGAGATGTTTGGCCATGAAAAAGGTGCGTTTACCGGTGCAGATAAGCGGCGGGAAGGGCGATTTGTTGAGGCCGACGGCGGCACGTTGTTTCTCGATGAAATTGGCGACATTTCACCGCTGATGCAGGTGCGTCTGCTGCGAGCCATCCAGGAACGAGAAGTACAGCGAGTCGGCAGCAACCAGACGATTTCGGTTGATGTACGCCTGATTGCCGCGACGCATCGTGATTTAGCCGAAGAGGTAAGTGCCGGTCGTTTCCGTCAGGATCTTTACTACCGTCTGAATGTGGTGACTATCGATATGCCGCCGCTGCGCCAGCGCCATGAGGATATCCCGCAGTTGGCGCACTATTTCCTGCAACGCTATGCCGAACGTAACCGTAAAACGGTGCAGGGCTTTACGCCTCAGGCGATGGACCTGCTGATTCATTACGCCTGGCCTGGCAATATTCGCGAACTGGAAAACGCCGTGGAGCGAGCGGTGGTACTGCTGACGGGAGAGTATATTACAGAGCGCGAGCTACCGCTGGCGATGCGTGGTACGGTCGTCCCGGCGGCATCGTCCGATGAGGGAATTCAGCCGCTGGTGGAAGTGGAGAAAGAAGTGATTCAGGCGGCGCTTGAAAAAACGGGCGGCAACAAAACAGAAGCCGCCCGTCAGTTGGGCATTACGCGCAAAACGCTGTTGGCTAAGCTCAGCCGTTAGTTTTGCTCACGCTCGATGGCGCGCCAGCCGATGTCGTTACGGCTGAAGCTACCGTCCCAGTGGATATCAGTCATCAGGGCATAAGCGCGTTGCTGCGCTTCGGCAACGGTATGGCCCAGCGCGGTCGCGCACAGCACGCGTCCACCGTTGGTCAGAACCCGGTCGTCTTCCGCCAGCTTTGTCCCGGCGTGGAAGACTTTACCGTCGGCAACTTCTTCCAGCGGCAGGCCGTGGATCACATCACCGGTACGGTAGTCAGACGGGTAACCACCTGCCGCGATAACCACGCCCAGCGAGGCGCGTTCGTCCCACTCGGAGGTTTTCTCATCCAGCTTACCGGCACAGGCCGCGAGGCACAGATCTATCAGATCCGATTTCATGCGCAGCATGATCGGCTGTGTTTCCGGATCGCCGAAGCGGCAGTTGAACTCGATAACCTTCGGGTTCCCCTGTTTGTCGATCATCAGGCCGGCGTATAAGAAACCGGTGTAAGTGTTGCCTTCCGCCGCCATGCCTTTTACGGTTGGCCAGATGATACGTTCCATGGTGCGCTGGTGGACTTCATCGGTAACGACCGGAGCAGGGGAGTATGCGCCCATGCCACCGGTGTTCGGGCCGGTGTCGCCATTGCCTACGCGCTTATGATCCTGGCTGGTTGCCATCGGTAGAACGTGCTCGCCGTCGACCATGACGATAAAGCTCGCCTCTTCACCATCAAGGAACTCTTCGATAACGATACGGTGACCCGCATCGCCAAAGGCGTTGCCGGCCAACATGTCGTGCACGGCGGCTTCTGCTTCTTCCAGCGTCATCGCCACGATAACGCCTTTACCGGCTGCCAGGCCGTCCGCCTTAATGACGATCGGCGCGCCTTTTTCACGCAGATACGCCAGCGCAGGCTCGATTTCGGTGAAGTTCTGGTACTCCGCCGTCGGGATCTGGTGGCGGGCGAGGAAATCTTTGGTGAAGGCTTTGGAGCCTTCCAGCTGCGCAGCACCTTCAGTTGGCCCGAAGATAGTCATGCCGGCGGCGCGGAAGGCATCAACCACGCCAATCACCAGCGGCGCTTCCGGGCCGACGATAGTCAGGTCAATCTTCTCTTTCTGCGCAAAACTCAGCAGCGCCGGAATGTCGGTCACGCCAATCGCCACGTTTTGCAGGGTTGGCTCCAGCGCGGTACCTGCGTTGCCCGGTGCGACAAAAACGGTATCAACCTGCGGCGACTGCGAGGCTTTCCAGGCTAACGCGTGTTCGCGGCCGCCGTTACCAATCACTAATACTTTCATCGTCTGCTCCGTGAATTAATGGCGGAAGTGGCGCATGTCGGTGAAGATCATGGCGATGCCGTGTTCATCGGCGGCGGCAATCACTTCTTCGTCGCGAATAGAACCGCCAGGCTGGATAACGCAGCTCACGCCTACGGCGGCGGCGGCATCAATACCATCGCGGAACGGGAAGAAAGCATCGGAAGCCATGGCAGAGCCTTTCACTTCCAGGCCTTCGTCGGCCGCTTTAATGCCGGCAATTTTCGCCGAGTACACGCGGCTCATCTGGCCTGCACCTATACCGATGGTCATGTTCTCTTTGGCATAGACAATGGCGTTGGACTTAACGAACTTCGCGACTTTCCAGCAGAACAGCGCATCGCGCAGCTCCTGCTCGCTCGGCTGGCGCTTGGTCACGACGCGCAGCTCGCCTTCTGTCACCATGCCCAGATCGCGATCCTGAACCAGCAAACCACCGTTTACACGTTTGAAGTCCAGCCCCGGCACGCGCTGCGCCCACTGACCGCAGGTCAGGACACGGACGTTCTGCTTAGCCGCAGTAATCTTCAGCGCGTCTTCGGTGGCGGACGGTGCGATGATCACTTCGACAAACTGACGAGAGATGATGGCCTGTGCCGTTTCAGCGTCGAGCTCACGGTTGAAAGCAATAATGCCGCCGAATGCGGAGGTTGGGTCGGTTTTGTATGCGCGGTCGTAGGCATCAAGCAGAGACGTGCTAACCGCAACGCCGCATGGGTTAGCGTGCTTCACGATAACGCAGGCTGGTTCCTGGAACTCTTTTACGCATTCCAGCGCCGCATCGGTATCTGCGATGTTGTTGTAAGAGAGTGCTTTGCCCTGAACCTGGGTTGCGGTAGCCACGGAAGCTTCTTTGACATTCTCTTCTATATAGAAGGCGGCCTGCTGGTGGCTGTTTTCGCCGTAGCGCATGTCCTGCTTCTTAATAAAGTTCAGGTTCAGCGTACGAGGGAAGCGGCCAGCGGCTTCTTTGCTGTCACCGTGGTAGGCCGGAACCATGCTGCCGAAGTAGTTGGCAATCATGCTGTCGTAAGCGGCGGTATGTTCGAAAGCTTTAATTGCGAGATCGAAACGGGTATCGAGGGTCAGAGAACCTTCGTTAGCATCCATCTCTTCAATAATGGCGGTGTAGTCACTGCTCTTCACCACGATGGCCACGTCTTTGTGGTTCTTGGCGGCAGAGCGAACCATGGTTGGGCCGCCGATATCAATGTTCTCTACCGCATCTTCCAGCGAGCAACCTTCACGGGCGACGGTCTCAGCGAACGGGTACAGGTTTACGACGACCATATCGATAGGCTCGATGTGGTGCTGTTGCATAATCGCGTCGTCCTGACCGCGACGGCCAAGAATGCCACCGTGAACTTTTGGATGCAGGGTTTTCACTCGTCCATCCATCATTTCCGGGAAACCGGTGTAATCGGAAACTTCGGTCACCGGCAGACCTTTTTCTGCCAGCAGGCGGGCGGTGCCACCTGTTGATAGCAGTACCACACCACGTGCGGAAAGTGCCTGGGCGAATTCGACGATACCGGCCTTGTCAGAAACACTGAGCAGAGCGCGGCGGACTGGACGACGTTGTTGCATGGTAAATCCCCTGGATTTGACTATTACAGAGAGCGTTAGGTGAATTCTTGCGGAAAAACTCAGCTAACGCCCCTTACGGGGCATCCTTGTTTTGCGGTGGCATTGTAACGAAAACGTTTGCGCAACGCTCGCAAATTTTTAGCATTCCACTGAAGCGGTTATTTTGCCCCTCTATATAAGGCCCAGGATAAAGAGAGGAAGGGGCTCAATCATTAAATTTGTGGATAACTCTGTGTGTAAATAGGTATAAGGCGGGGTTCTGCTGGGGATTGCAGCAGTCAGTCATTTTTCTGCAATTTAAGGGTTGCAGACGCTCGGGAACTCCCTATAATGCGCCTCCATCGACACGGCGGATGTGAATCACTTCACACTAACTAGCCGGTTCGATTGAAGAGAAAAACCTGAAAATGAGGG
>NZ_BCTM01000034.1 GCF_001571285.1 Kluyvera cryocrescens NBRC 102467
GGCTCGGGCTGCGCGGTCATTCTGGCCTTGTTATTGTTCTTTTCAAAAACAGAAATCCCTTCTTCTGCACAGGTCGCGGACGCGGTAGGCGCCAACCACTCGGCCTTCAGTCTTAAGCTAGCTCTGGAACTGTTCAAACAACCAAAACTCTGGTTTCTTTCACTTTACGTCGTCGGCGTCTCCTGTACTTATGACGTGTTTGACCAACAGTTTGCCAACTTCTTCACTTCGTTCTTCGCCACGGGTGAACAGGGCACCCGCGTGTTTGGCTACGTCACAACCATGGGAGAGTTGCTCAACGCCTCCATCATGTTCTTTGCGCCATTAATTGTGAATCGCATCGGGGGCAAGAACGCCCTGCTGCTGGCAGGGACGATTATGTCGGTGCGAATTATCGGCTCTTCATTTGCCACCTCTGCGCTAGAAGTCGTTATCCTCAAAACGCTGCATATGTTTGAGATACCGTTCCTGATTGTCGGCTGCTTCAAATACATAACCAGCCAGTTTGAGGTGCGTTTCTCTGCGACGATTTATCTGGTGTGCTTCTGTTTCTTCAAACAGCTCGCGATGATTTTTATGTCGGTACTGGCTGGCAACATGTATGAAAGCATTGGTTTCCAGGGCGCTTATCTGGTTCTAGGGATGATTGCGCTGACCTTCACAGCCATTTCGGTGTTCACGCTTAGTGGCACAAAACCTTTTTCCCAGCAGATCGCGAAAAACAGTCAACACATTTAAAACCAAGGATGAAACAAGGCCAATGAAAATATCTATGAGAGATCGAATAAAATCAGGCATGTTATACACCGATATGTGTGAGGGATTGCCAGAAGAAAGATTGCGTGGCAAGGAGTTGATGCATGACTTTAATAACACACGCCCATCCGAAGATAAAAAGAGAATTGAACTCATTTACCAAATGTTCGGTAAAGTGGGGAAAAACCCCTGGATTGAACCACCAATACACTTTGCCTACGGCAGTAATATTTTTATTGGTGACAGCTTTTATGCCAATTTCAATTTTACCATTGTTGATGATCACACGGTAACGATTGGAGATAATGTCCTGATTGCGCCTAACGTCACGATTTCTGTCACCGGACACCCCGTCCACCATGAATTAAGAGAACATGGCGAGATGTTTTCTTTCCCCGTCACAATAGAAAACAATGTGTGGATCGGTAGTCATGTTGTTATCAACCCGGGGGTTACGATTGGAGAGAATACCGTTATCGGCGCGGGCAGCGTCGTCACGAAAGATATCCCCGCCAATGTCGTGGCGGCAGGTGCTCCATGTAAAGTCATCAGGGAGATTACCGACCGGGATAAAGAGTATTACTATAAAGACTTTAAAGTCGAAACGGCGAATTAAATGTATCAGCACCATAGAGATACCATTGAAAAAGCCATCAAGAAGCTCAGCAAGGATAAGAAGATTCTCACAGCCCTTCCTGGCGGATCTGTTGCTCATGGCTTTGCCGCTAAATCTTCCGATATCGACTTAATGCTTATATTGTCTGAGGAAGATTACCCGCAGGCACGTCATCATGGAGACCTGCACTATGTCGATAAGGAATCTGCCAACTATCCAGGAGGGTATTGGAAACCGCTCCCGATAGACCCAGAGATATCATTAAAATAATAAATTCGGCCTTAATAACAAAAAGCGAAAGCGATGTGAGTCATTTATACCATTCAGTCAAAAACTTTCAGGACTGGCCGCAATATCAATATGGTTGGGTCGCTAAGTTTGTTACAGATAGTGAGATAAACTGGCTCAATGGGCCAGTTCCCATTGCTGATTTATAATGATGATGTATGTGCTGACCCCTTCAGGTAACCCGGATATTCACCCGCAGCCCTATTGCTTGAAGAGTTTTGTGTACAACTTATTTCCCCACGGTCTCTTGAGGTGGCGATAGGCTCAAGAGACCATTTATCCTGAGAGGGAGAGCGAAGGAAAACTACTCTTCTTCTTCAACCGCTAACGGTTCAAAACCGCCATTCCCTTCCCAGCCTTCAAGGCGCTGATAAACCACCTCCACCGCCTCTTTAATCGCTTGGGTCATCGGGTAATAAAAACCGACGATATCCGGCTGAATGCCGAGGAAAATCACCTCGCCCACATCCTCTTTAAGCTGGTCGATAAGGTAGTTCAGCGGCATGTTGTGGGTGGTCATCATAAACATCTCGGCGATGTCATCCGGGTCGATGATCCTTATCTCGCCGGGATTTAGCCCCATATCGGTGGCATCCACAAGCAGCAGACGCGACGGGTTCAGTTCGCGAATAGCGACAATATCATTCTCCGGCGCGCTGCCGCCGTCGATCACAACCCACGCCCCTTTCGGCTGGGCCGCGCACATTTCTGCCAGCAGCGGGCCCGCGCCGTCATCGCCCATCATGCTGTTGCCGACACAGAGTAAAACGTCAGTCATGGTCATTCCTCAATCGTTAAAATTCAGTCGCGCAGGCGACGCACCATCAAATAGATAGCGCTCTCCTGGTGGATGGCGTGCAGCATATTGAGCATCGACTGGCTCCACTCCTGCTGCGCTGGCGTTTGTGACGCACGCGCTTTATCAAACGCATTCGCCAGCATCGACACGTGGTTGCTGTCGATGACAATTTCGCCGTACTTCGGCACGCCTTCCATTTTGCGCCGCGCCGTACTGCCCGCCTCCAGCGTGCCAATCCACGCCAGATATTCATCCCACGGGCAGGTCAGCGCGGCTTCCAGGCAATCAATGACCCCGAGGTGGTGGCCAATCGCCAGGCTGTAATAAACGACCTGTTGCGCCTCGTCGGGCGTAGCATCGTTTTCATCAATAAATTTACGGCTCAGTTGACTGAACACCACCTGTTCGCTCATCGAATACGTGCCTCTTCTACTACGTGACTCAGTTGCGTGACGATTTCCGTCAGACGCGGATCATTTTCCGTGGCCAGCCATTGCTGTACCTGGGTTTCCCCCTGGTTCAAACGCAGCATATAGTCATCGGCAATTTGGCGACCATAGCGGTAACCGGCCAGACGGCGCGCAGCGCGGTCAATCTGCACGCGCAGCGGCTGGACCATATCCGGATGCAGAATTTCGGCCGGCTGTGCGTCCAGTTCACCCGGCGCACGGGCGTGGATTTTCTGCTCCAGCAGGCCCAGCGCCATGGCGAAACCGTACAGCGTTGCCGCAGGCGTTGGCGGGCAGCCCGGGATATACACGTCGACCGGCACGATTTTGTCAGTGCCGCCCCAGACGCAGTACAGATCGTGGAAGATACCGCCGCTGTTGCCGCAGGCCCCGTAGGAGATACAGATTTTTGGGTCTGGCGCGGATTGCCAGGCGCGCAGCGCCGGTGAACGCATGGCGCGGGTGACCGCACCAGTGAACAGCAGAATGTCGGCGTGACGCGGCGATGGCACCACTTTGATACCAAAGCGTTCGGCATCGAACAGCGGCGACAGCGTGGCGAAAATTTCGATTTCACAGCCGTTACAGCCGCCGCAGTCTACGCGGTAAACGTAGGCAGAACGTTTGATGTTTTTTAACAGCGACGCTTTCATGCTGGCGATAGACTCATCTACCGTCATCGGCACCGGCATGCCGTTGTCGTCGCGTGGCCCGATTAAGTTGCTCATCAGATAGCCCCTTTCATGTGGCGAGTCAGGTCAATACGGTCGGAAGGCACCAAACATTTCTGACGCTTACATTCCGGGCAGGTTTCAAAGCTCTCGCGGTGATGTTCCGCGCGGCTATCGCCATTGTGTTTGAGGAGCGCAATGGCGTAATCAATCTCTTTTTGCACCGCAAACGGACGCTGGCAGACGCGGCAGTTGCAGATATCAAAGCGCGACTGCTGGAGGAAATCCTCTTTCTTCCACACCGCCAGCTCATATTCCTGCGACAGCTTGATGGCCGCCGTCGGGCACACTTCTTCACAGCGGCCGCAGAAGATGCAGCGGCCGAGGTTGAACTGCCACGCCAGTTGGTTGGTCACGCGATCGGTTTCTACCGTCAGCGCATTCGACGGGCAGGCGTTAACGCACGCCGCACAGCCGATACACTGCTGCGGGTTGTGTTCCGGCTTACCGCGAAAGTTTTTATCAACCGGCATCGGCTCCAGCGGATAGGACGATGTCGTGACGCCGGTTTTTATGGCTTTTTTAATAAAAGTAAACATAGTTGCTCCCAGCTTGTGTGCGGTGTTTTACCCTCACCCAGGCCCTCGTCCTAAAGACAGAGGGGACAGAACCGCGTGACCAGTCAATTCGCACGCGTTCTACCCTTCCCCTTTCCCTTATGGGGAGAGGGGCGAAGTGAGGGGCCCTCACACAAAGGCCCAATTATTTCAGCGGCGAGTTCTTACGCTCGATGCTGTAGCGCTCAAGCTCTTTGTACGGCACGACCTTGCTCTTTTTCTTCCGTACATCAACCACCGTCATACGGTCGGTACAGGAGTAGCAAGGGTCGAGGCTACCGATAATCAGCGGCGCATCGGAGACGGTGTTCCCGCGCAGCATATAGCGCAGGGTCGGCCAGTTGGCGTAGGTCGCCGCGCGGCAGCGCCAGCGGTACAGCTTCTGGTTGTCACCGGTCATGCTCCAGTGGATATCGTCACCGCGCGGTGCTTCGGAGAAGCCCAGTGCAAAGCGATTTGGAATGTAGGTGAAACCTTCCACCGCCAGCGGGCCGCCCGGCAGGTTATCGAGACCGTAGTCAATCATGTTCAGCGCGGTGAACACTTCGTTGATACGCACTTTCAGGCGCGAGATAACGTCGCAGCCCTGCTCGCTGTGCACTTCCATCGGCAGCAGACCATAGCCAACAAACGGGTGATCGGCGCGGGTGTCGCGGGCGTGACCGCTGGCGCGAACCATCGGGCCGACATTGCTGAAGTCACGGGCAATTTGTGGATCCAGGCGGCCGATACCCACGGTGCGCTGCTCCATGTTTGGCGTGCTCAGGAGAATATCGACCAGTTCCTGCACGTCGCGGCGCATCTGCTGCGCCAGCTGGCGAGTCTGGATCATGTCATCTTTCAGGAAGTCACGACGGATACCGCCGATCAGGTTCAGGCCGTAGGTTTTACGCGCACCGGTGAGGATTTCCGCCATTTTCATGGAGGCTTCACGGACGCGGAAGAACTGCATAAAACCGGAGTCAAAACCGGTGAAGTGACAGGCCAGGCCGAGGTTCAACAAGTGCGAGTGCAGGCGTTCAACTTCCAGCAAAATGGCGCGGATCATCTGCGCGCGTTCCGGCACCACGATGCCCATCGCGTTCTCGACGGAAGTGGTATAGGCGGTGCTGTGGGCAAAGCCACAGATGCCGCACACGCGGTCGGATAGGAAGGTCACTTCGTTGTAACCCATACGGGTTTCCGCCAGTTTTTCCATGCCACGGTGAACGTAGAACAGACGGTAGTCGGCGTCGATAATATTTTCGCCGTCGACGAACAGCCGGAAGTGGCCCGGTTCATCAGAGGTTACGTGCAGCGGACCAATCGGTACCACGTTGTTTTTCTTGGTACCCAATTCATTGATGAATTCGTAGGTCTCGGCATCGGTAGTCGGTGCCGGGCGCTGACGATAGTCCATGCTGTCTTTACGCAGTGGATACAGCTCGTCCGGCCAATCGTCCGGCAGCACCAGGCGACGCTCGTCCGGCAGGCCGACCGGGATCAGACCATACATGTCGCGTACTTCACGCTCGCCCCAAACCGCCGCCGGTACGCGCGGCGTAACGGACGGATATTCGAGGGTGTTAGCGTCAACTTCTACGCGCACGGTAATCCAGCATTTGGTGCCACTTTCCATCGACAGCACGTAGTAGACGGCGTAATGGCCGTTCAACTTACGTTCATCGTTGCCGAATAACACCGACAGCCAGCCGCCTTGCTGGTAGTAAAGAAACTCGACGACTTCCGGCAGGTAGTTGACCTTCACGGTAATCGTTAACTGGTCTTTGGTCTGCCAGGCTTCATCCAGCACCACGCCAGGAAAGGCCTGGTGCAGCGCAGCGAGGTAGTGTTGACCCACTTTTTCTTCAGACATGCTCAAAACTCTCTTATCACGCCACCAGCAAGGAGACGAATGCTAAAAAGGCCAAACCGAACCCGGTCCAGGTGATGCGGCCGGTGATATCCAGACGCAGACGCGCCATGCTGTTTTCGAACAGCGCAATAATCAGCACGCCAACCACCAGCTTGACGATGGCGGCAATCACCGCCAGCACCAGACCACCAACGCTAAAGCTGGTCATCTGGCCCCACGGGATAAAGACGCCGACAAACATCTGCAGCACCACCAGCTGTTTCAGGCTGATGCCCCACTTCAGTACACCGAAGCCACTGCCGCTGTATTCAGACAGCGGGCCTTCCTGCAGCTCCTGCTCCGCTTCCGCCAGATCGAACGGCAGTTTGCCCATTTCGATAAAGGTGGCGAAGGCGCAGGCGCAGAACGCCAGCACCAGCGGAATGCTGCGGCTGGCCGGCCAGTGGTAGATAGCATCGGTGATATTGCTGATATGGGTTGAACCGGCGACCAGCGCCGCCACCCACAGACCCAGCAGCAGCATCGGCTCCACCAGCACACCGAGCATCGCTTCACGGCTGGCGCCGATGGCGGTGAACGGGCTACCGGTATCCAGCCCGGCAATGGCGAAGAAGAAGCGCGCCACGGCAAACAGGTAGATAAGCGTAATCAGATCGCCCAAACCCGGCAGCGGCGAAGCCACGGTCACCACCGGCAGCGCGGTGGCGATAGTCAGCATCACGCCAACCATCACAAACGGCGTCAGGCGGAAGACCCAGCCGGAAGCGTCCGGACCAATGCTCTGACGGCCCAGCAGTTTGATAATGTCGCGATACTCCTGCATCACGCCCGGGCCGCGACGGTTATGCAACCGTGCGCGCAGCACGCGAGTAATGCCGGAAAGCAGCGGCGCGACGGCAAACAGCACCAGCGCCTGCAATAAAGCAAATAAGACCGTCATGTTCAGGCTCCTTGAGAGATGACAATCACGACCAGCACCGCCAGTTCAACCAGCGCCAGACGGGCGAGCAGCGGTGCCGCCGCCGCGTTCTGCCAGCCCGGAACCAGGGAGACCGGGTTGAGCCACTGGCGCAATTTCAGTACCGGGGCAAAGGCCTGTTTCACCGGCATGGCAAAGCCGTGCGCGGTAATGACCATTGACTGCTCGTGGTCGTAACCACAGACCCAGGCTGCGCCGCGGGAACGGCTCGGCAGACGGTTGCCTTTGAGCAGAGCGAGAATGATGAACGGCAGCAGCGGACAGGCAATCAGCAGCAGCGTGATCATCGGCTGAGAGACCACGGTGTGAGCGGTTTCGATAGGCAGCGGTACGGCGGTACCCAGCAGCGGCAGCAGCCACGGCGCAGCAACACCGCCAACGATGCACAGCAGCGCCATAACCACCGTACTTGCCGCCATCAACAGCGGCGCGCAGCAGGCGTTTTCCGCCTCTTTAGTGCGCGGTGCGCCAAGGAAAGTCACGCCGTACACCTTCGCCATACACATCACCGCCAGTGCGCCGGTAATCGCCAGGCCAACGGCCAGCAGCGGCCCCAGCAGGCGGCCGACAAACGCGCCGCTATTGCTCAGCTTGAAGAAGGATTGATAGATAACCCACTCACCGGCAAAACCGTTCAGCGGTGGCAGTGCTGCCATCGCCATCAGGCCGATCAGCATCGCCAGTGAAATCATCGGCATACGTTTACCAATGCCGCCCAGCTTCTCGATATCGCGGTGGCCGGTACGGAACCAAACCGCCCCCGCGCCGAGGAACAGCGTGGTTTTAAATAGGCTGTGGTTGAGCAGATGATACAACCCCCCCACCAGACCTAGCGCCACCATCACCGGCTGTTGTAATGCCAAACCGGTGACGCCCACGCCTAAACCCAGCAGGATGATGCCGATATTTTCCAGGGTGTGATACGCCAGCAGACGCTGGATATTGTGTTCCATCAGCGCGTACAGACCGCCGACGAAAGCGGTGATCATGCCGAGAACCAGCAGCGCAATGCCCCACCACAGCGGCTGCGAGTTGCCCAGCAGCGAAATCGTCAGGATACCGAGCAGCCCGACTTTCATCACCACCGCGGAGAACAGTGCCGCCGCCGGTGCGCTGGCGTTGGCGTGCGCCTGTGGCACCCAGCCGTGCAGCGGGATAATCCCGGCCAGCAGGCCGAAGCCGAGTACGCACAGCACCCAGATATCAGAACCGATTGGCAGCATCTGCGCGCGTTCGGCCAGCATCGCCAGATCCAGCGTGCCGTAGCGCTGCCACAGCAACAGGCAGGCAATCGCCAGCAAAATAGTGCCCAGGCGACCGAGCGCAAACCACAGCTTGCCGGAGTTGACGCAGCCGGTCATGAAAGCACCGCACAGGGCCATGATTTCGGCCATCACCACCATGGAGCCAAAGCTTTCAGCCACAATCGCGCAAACGGCAGCCGCCAACAGGACGTTGACCAGCAGGCCATTGTTTTTCACGTTCGGGTGACGGTGCCAGTCAATGTTGTACAGGCTCACGAACAGCCCACACAGACCCAGCGCAATCAACCACACCGCGTTCAGCGGCGTGACCACCACGCTGTAGTGCACCAGCGACAATTGGCCGATGACCGGAAAGGCATGAATCAACACCTGAATGCCGGCTAGCGCGGCGCACAGACTGCCCAGCGCACCGCCAATCCCGGCCACAAAACCACTCAGGGATTTCTTGAACGACAGCAAAAAGGAGAGCACCGCAGTAAAAGCGAACCACGCTACCGCGCTATTGATTAAGGTCATCACGCTCATTTCACCTCTCCTTGTTGCGTCTGGAATAGCGACAGATCGCCTAAATCGGTGTGGAAGGTCAGCTCGCGTTTACGGCGGCTGGCGCGGGCGATGTCGGTGTTATTGACCAGGTGCAGCGCTTTCGTTGGGCAGGTTCGAACACAGGCCGGTCCTTGCTCATCGAAATGGCACAGGTCGCATTTCACCGCGATAGCGCGTACGCCTGGCACCCAATCCAGCAGCGTACTGACGCGTGCCGGAGCCGGCGGCGCGGGCAGCGCTTTCGGGGAGTTGGCATTCGCCGGGATGTCCAGCGGGCGACTGCCGGAAAATTCAATGGCACCAAACGGGCAGGCAATGCCGCAAAGTTTGCAGCTCACGCACAGGCTTTCATTAAGCTGTACGGCCCCATCAACGCGGGTAATGGCATTAACCGGGCACACCCCGGCGCAAGGCGCGTCTTCGCAGTGGTGACACATCTGCGGCGCGGATTCTTTTTCATTGAGCATTACTCTAAGCCGCGGCATCGATTGCAGGCCGTGATGGCGATGCGTTTCCGCGCAGGCCGCTTCACAGGTACGGCAGCCGATACAAACGGTAGAGTCAGCAATTACAAAACGATTCACCAGGTCTTCCTCAGGTGATAGTCATTTTTGACGAAATCATGCAGACCAGGTGTCATTTCGACACCCGTCGACACACCGATAATTCAGGCGAGATTTGCCCGTTGAGGTTCACGAGCCAACTGGCCGAAGTTGACCGGGCTATCGCTCTCCAGCGCGGCATACAAGGTGTTGTATACCGGAGAAATTTTATCCAGGTAGTGTTCCAGAACCTGCTCGCGGTCGCGGATATTGACGGTCCCGTCGATAAAGCCGCCGGCGTTGAGTTCAGCGCGCGCAACGCACTCTTTATTCAGGCCATCGCGGGTTTCCACGAAGTACTCAACGGTATGGCTGTTGAAACCATCAGACAGGCTTACGGACAGTACAAAGTGCTCAAACAGCACAAAGCTCAGCTCTTTCTCCGGCGCGCAGTTCATGGCGTGATGCAGACGCGCTTTGGACAACGTGATCCCCTGAACCAGAGAGTTACAGTACACACGCCATTGATCCTGATGGCGGCGGTGACGATCGGCGATAAAGTCGGCCTTTTCGCTAATTTCCCAAATAGTCATGTCGGTTACCCGGTTAATAGAAACAAGCCTCCTAAGCACTTTTCATGCCATATTTTTAACTTAATGATTTAAATGATTTTTATGTAAATGACATGTCTGCAGTGACATGTCATTTCGTCAAAGTGACATCGTCATCGACAGTCTTTAACGCACCACCTCAATCTCTGGCATCGTTATTGCATTACGTCTGCGAGTAATGAAAACAGGAGGCGTTATGCACGAAATTACGCTCTGCCAGCGCGCGCTGGAGATTGTCGAACAGCAGGCCATGCAGAACGGCGCAAAACGCGTTACCGGCGTCTGGATTAAGGTCGGTGCGTTTTCTTGCGTAGAGACCAGCGCGATGACCTTTTGTTTTGACCTGGTGTGCCGCGGCACGCTGGCTGAAGGCTGTGAACTGCACGTTGAAGAGCAAGAGGCGGAGTGCTGGTGTGAAGCCTGCCAGCAGTATGTCCAGCTGGTGTCGGTACATGTGCGGCGCTGCCCGCAGTGCAACAGTGACAACCTGCGCATCGTCGCCGACGACGGTTTACAGATTCAGCGAATTGAAATTGATCAGGAGTAAAGTATGTGTAGCACCTGTGGTTGTGCCGAAGGCAACCTCTATATAGAGGGCGATGAACGTAACCCGCATTCCCTGTTCCGCAGCGCCCCCTTCGCACCGGCAGGCCGTCCGGCCCTGTCGATTACCGGCGTTCGAACCCAGGAATTCCAGCCGCAGGCGGCCGATAATGGCGATCTGCACTACGGTCACGGCGAAGCCGGGACCCACGCGCCGGGCATGAGCCAGCGGCGGATGCTGGAAGTGGAAATCGACGTGCTGGATAAAAACAACCAGATTGCCGCCCGTAACCGCGCGCGCTTTGCTGCCCGCGAACAGCTGGTGCTAAACCTGGTTTCCAGCCCAGGCTCCGGTAAAACCACCCTGCTCACCGAAACGCTAATGCGCCTGAAAGACAGCGTGTCCTGCGCGGTCATCGAAGGCGACCAGCAGACGGTCAACGACGCCGCGCGCATTCGCGCCACCGGCACGCCGGCGATTCAGGTCAACACCGGTAAGGGCTGCCACCTCGATGCGCAGATGATTGCCGATGCCTCGCCGCGGCTGCCGCTTGAAAACAACGGCATTTTGTTTATCGAAAACGTCGGTAACCTGGTGTGCCCAGCGAGCTTTGACCTCGGCGAACGCCATAAAGTGGCAGTGCTGTCGGTCACCGAAGGCGAAGACAAGCCGCTGAAATACCCGCATATGTTTGCCGCCGCCTCGGTGATGCTGCTGAACAAGGTCGATCTGCTGCCATACCTAAACTTCGACGTCGAGCAGTGCATCGCCTGCGCCCGTGAAGTGAACCCGAATATTGAAATCATCCTTATCTCCGCCACCAGCGGCGAAGGGATGGAGACATGGCTTAACTGGCTGGAGACGCAGCGATGTGCATAGGCATTCCCGGACAAATCTCCGCCATTGACGGTGTGCAGGCGAAAGTTGACGTTTGCGGGATTAAGCGCGACGTCGATCTCACCCTGGTAGGCGCGGTGGACGAAAATGGCCAATCGCGCATTGGCCAATGGGTGCTGGTGCACGTGGGGTTCGCCATGAGCATCATTAACGAAGAAGAGGCGCGCGACACCCTGGCGGCGCTGGAAAATATGTTTGAAGTCGAGCCGGACGTCGGCGCGCTGTTGTTCGGTGAGGAACGGTAATGCGTTTTGTTGATGAATACCGGGCGCCAGAGCAGGTAATGCAGCTTATCGCCCACCTGAAATCCCGCGCGCAGCTGCTGTCTTATACCGCCGAGCGCCCGCTGCGCATTATGGAAGTGTGCGGCGGTCATACCCACGCAATTTTCAAATTCGGCCTCGACCAACTGCTGCCGGAGAATATCGAGTTTATCCACGGCCCAGGTTGCCCGGTGTGCGTGCTGCCGATGGGACGCATCGATACCTGTATTGAAATCGCCAGCCATTCCGAGGTGATTTTCTGCACCTTTGGCGATGCTATGCGCGTACCGGGGAAAAACGGGTCGCTGATGCAGGCCAAAGCGCGCGGCGCGGATATTCGTATCGTTTATTCGCCGATGGACGCTCTAAAACTGGCGCAGCAAAATCCGGATCGCAAAGTGGTGTTCTTCGGTTTAGGCTTTGAAACCACCATGCCGACCACCGCCATCACGCTGCAGCAGGCAAAAGCGCACAATGTCAGCAACTTCTTCTTTTTCTGCCAGCATATTACGCTCATCCCAACGCTGCGTAGCCTGCTCGATCAGCCGGATAACGGCATCGACGCGTTTCTCGCGCCGGGGCACGTCAGCATGGTTATCGGCACTCACGCCTACGGATTTATCGCCAGCGATTATCATCGTCCGCTGGTGGTAGCAGGCTTTGAGCCGGTCGATCTGCTGCAAGGGGTGAATATGCTGGTGGAGCAAAAAATTGCCGACCACAGCTGTGTTGAAAACCAATACCGCCGCGTGGTGCCGGACGATGGCAATCTGCTGGCACAACGGGCGATTGCCGAGGTCTTTGCGGTCAAAGGCGACAGCGAATGGCGCGGCCTGGGGTTAATTAATGACTCCGGCGTGCAGTTGACGCCAGCCTATCAATCCTTTGATGCCGAAGCGCATTTTAAACCGCAGCCGCAGCGCGTGTGCGATGACCCGCGCGCCCGCTGCGGTGACGTGCTTACCGGGCGCTGTAAACCGCATCAGTGCCCGCTGTTTGGCGCGACCTGCAATCCACAAAGCGCATTCGGCGCGCTGATGGTCTCCTCAGAAGGAGCCTGCGCCGCCTGGTATCAATATCGCAGTCAGGAAGCAGAAGTATGAAAAGCATTCAGTTAGCCCACGGCAGCGGCGGCCTGGCCATGCAGCAGTTGATCGACAGCCTGTTTATGAAGGCCTTTAATAACCCGTGGCTCGCCGAGCAAGAGGATCAGGCGCGGATTTCGCTGGCCACGCTTACCGCCCACGGCGATCGTCTAGCCTTTTCCACCGACAGCTACGTTATCGACCCGCTGTTTTTCCCGGGCGGTAATATCGGCAAACTGGCCGTTTGCGGCACCGCCAACGACGTGGCGGTCAGCGGCGCCGTTCCGCGCTACCTCTCCTGCGGCTTTATTATTGAAGAAGGGCTGGAGATGGCAACGCTGGAAGCGGTGGTCAACAGCATGGCGGCTACCGCTAAAGCTGCCGATATCGCTATCGTCACCGGCGACACCAAAGTGGTGGGGCGCGGTGCGGCGGACAAGCTATTCATCAATACCGCCGGGATGGGTGCAATTCCGTCAGATATTCACTGGGGCGCGGCAACCTTAACCCCCGGCGATGTGCTGATTGCCAGCGGTACGCTCGGCGACCACGGGGCCACTATCCTCAATCTGCGCGAACATTTGGGGCTCGATGGTGAGCTGCAAAGCGACTGCGCGGTACTCACGCCGCTGATTCAAAGCCTGCGCCCAATTGCTGGCGTCAAAGCGCTGCGCGACGCCACCCGCGGCGGCGTTAACGCGGTGGCCCACGAGTTTGCCGCCACCAGCGGATACGGGATTGAAATCCACGAACAGAATTTACCGCTTAAGGATTCCGTGCGCGGCGTGTGCGAATTATTAGGACTGGACGCGCTTAACTTCGCTAATGAAGGTAAACTGGTCATCGGCGTCAGCCGGGAAGCGGCCGATGAAGCGCTGGCAACACTGCGCGCCCATCCTTTGGGCTGTGATGCCGCTATCATTGGCGAAGTCACTGAACGTCGTGGAGTACGCGTTGCCGGGCTGTACGGCGTGAAACGGACATTAGACCTCCCTCATGCGGAGCCGCTTCCCCGAATTTGTTAACAGATCTCTCAAGGTCTGAATTTTATTATTATTATTAAACCTTATGGATTTCGCGCAGCAGGAGTTCGCCGCTCAACGAAACCCGGAGCAGCCAATCCTTGCCGCGTGAAATACGGCGGGTTTTATTATTTATTGCGCCCCATGTGGCGCATTTATAGGCAAGCAACATGTCGTATACACCGATGGGCGATCTCGGGCAGCAGGGGCTGTTCGATATTACCCGGACGCTTCTCCAACAACCCGATCTCGCCGCGCTCAGCGAAACGCTGGCACAGTTGGCGAAACAATCTGCGCTGGCGGACAGTGCGGCCATCATTCTGCTACAGCCGGGCAACCAGCGGGCGGGCTATTACGCGACGCGTGAAGCCGGCATCACGCTGGCCTATGAAGACGACAATCTGCTGGCTAACGGCCCCGTTAGACGATTACTGTCGCGCCCCGATGCGCTGCACTGTAGCTATAGCGAATTCAGCGAAGCCTGGCCACAGTTGGCCAAAAGCGAGCTTTATTCCCCCTTTGGCCACTACTGCCTGCTGCCGCTGGCGGCCGAAGGGCGCATTTTTGGTGGCTGCGAATTTATCCGCCAAAACGATCAGCCGTGGACGGAAAAAGAGTACCAGCGCCTGCACACCTTTACGCAAATCATCGCCGTGGTCACCGAGCAGATTCAAAGCCGGGTGACCAATAACGTCGACTACGATCTGCTGTGCCACGAGCGCGATAACTTCCGCATTCTGGTGGCGATCACCAACGCCGTGCTGTCGCGTCTGGATATGGACGAGCTGGTCAGCGCGGTGGCTAAAGAGATCCACTACTACTTCAATATCGACGCCATCAGCGTGGTGCTGCAAAGCAACCGCAAAGGCAAGCTGAACATCTATTCGACGCACTATATCGACGTCAACGATCCGGTTCACGATCAGAGCGAAGTCAATGAGTCGGGCACCCTGACCGAGCGAGTGTTCAAGAGCCAGGAAATGCTGATGCTCAATCTCAACGAACAGGACAAGCTCGCCCCGTACGAGCGTCATTTGTTTGAGATGTGGGACGATAAAATTCAGACGCTGTGCCTGCTGCCGCTGATGTCCGGCGACAAGATGCTCGGCGTGTTGAAGCTTGCCCAGTGTGATGAAAAGGTCTTTTGCGCCGCCAACCTCAAGCTGCTTAAGCAGATTGCGGAACGCGTGTCGATTGCCGTCGACAACGCCCTCGCCTATCAGGAAATCCACCGCCTGAAGGAACGCCTCGTGGACGAAAACCTGGCGCTGACCGAACAGTTGAACAACGTGGACGGCGAGTTTGGTGAAATCATCGGCCGCAGCGAAGCAATGTTCAACGTCCTCAAGCAGGTTGAAATGGTGGCTCCCAGCGACAGCACGGTGCTGATCCTCGGTGAAACCGGCACCGGGAAAGAGCTGATTGCCCGCGCTATCCACAATCTGAGCGGACGTAACGGCCGCCGGATGGTGAAAATGAACTGCGCCGCCATGCCAGCGGGCCTGCTGGAGAGCGATCTGTTCGGTCACGAACGCGGCGCATTCACCGGCGCCAGCACCCAGCGCATTGGCCGCTTTGAGCTGGCGGATAAAAGCTCGATGTTCCTCGATGAAGTCGGCGATATGCCGCTTGAGCTGCAGCCAAAGCTGCTGCGCGTCTTACAGGAGCAGGAATTTGAGCGCCTGGGCAGCAACAAGCTGATCCAGACCGACGTTCGCCTGATCGCCGCCACCAACCGCGATCTCAAACAGATGGTATTGGATCGCGAATTCCGTAGCGATCTCTACTACCGCCTGAACGTCTTCCCGATCCACCTGCCGCCGCTGCGCGAACGCCCAGAAGATATCCCGCTGCTGGTAAAAGCGTTCACCTTCAAAATTGCCCGCCGTTTGGGGCGCAACATCGACAGTATTCCGGCTGAAACCCTGCGTACGCTCTGCCAGATGGAATGGCCGGGTAACGTCCGCGAGCTGGAAAACGTGATTGAGCGTGCGGTGCTGCTGACCCGCGGTAGCGTCTTGCAGCTATCGATGCCTGAACTGGCGTTTGCCAACGAAGAGCCAGAGCCCGCGCCGGTCGCCGAGGCGGCAAAAGAAGGTGAGGACGAGTATCAGTTGATCGTTCGCGTGCTGAAAGAGACCAACGGCGTCGTCGCTGGAGCTAAAGGTGCGGCACAACGGCTGGGGCTCAAGCGTACAACATTGCTTTCCCGAATGAAGCGCCTGGGCATTGATAAAGATGCACTAATGTAATCACTGTGACTATACTGACCGCTGATTCGATAAACAGTGAATGGAGGCAGTATCGTATGGCAGTTTCAGCACGTAACCAACTCACCGGTACCATTAGCGCAGTCGCCACCGGCGCGGTCAACGACGAAGTCGAACTGACCCTGCCGGGTGGGGCAAAGCTGGTCGCTATCGTCACCCACAGCAGTAAAGAAGCACTGGGTCTGGCCAATGGTAAGGAAGCCATTGCCCTGATTAAAGCACCGTGGGTGACTCTGGCGACCGAAGACTGTGGCCTGAAGTTCTCCGCCCGCAACCAGTTCGCAGGCCAGGTTACCCAAGTGACCGAAGGTGCGGTCAATGCGACGGTACACATCAAAGCCGATGCCGGTTTTGACATCGTGGCGGTGATCACCAACGAAAGTCAGCACGAGATGAAGCTGGCTGCAGGCAGCCGCGCTATTGCCTTAATCAAAGCTTCGGCCATTTTGCTGGCGACCCGCGCGTAATCGGATCTCCGCCGGATAAGGTATTTTCGCCGCCTCCGGCAAGGTGTAGCGCCACCATTGATGGCGCTGCACCTACCTCTCTCCACCGTTTCCAGCTCTGCTATACCGCATTGAACTCTCAGCGTTTCGTTTCTCTATTTATGAAACACCGTTTTGTGAATCATTTCGCGTTCTCCCCGATTAATGAATGATAAATAAGCGTTTTCCCTGGGAGATGCTTATGATTCGCTTACCACTGGCCGCCACCATGGCGCTGCTCTTTTCCGCCCAGACGGCCTTCGCCGCCTTGCCCACATTCACTTTCTGGCCCGATGGCGAAGCGCCGGGCGCGAAAAACAGCCCGGTCAGCTTTGCGCAGGTGGAACGCAGCAAAGACCCCACGCTGCCCGACCGTGCCGTCACCGGCATTCGCGCCCCGGAAATAACCGTTTACGCCCCTGAACACCCTAACGGCGTGGCGCTGCTGGTGACTCCCGGCGGCTCATATCAGCGAGTGGTACTCGATAAAGAGGGCAGTGATTTAGCCGCACCGTTTAATGCCCAGGGCTACACCCTGTTTGTGATGACCTACCGGATGCCGGCCGATGGCCACGCTGAGGGCGCAAACGCCCCGCTGGCGGATGTCCAGCGAGCGATGCGCACGCTGCGCGCCCGCGCCGGGGAGTGGAACATCAATCCGCACCGGATTGGCGTGATGGGCTTTTCGGCAGGTGGACACGTGGCAGCCAGCCTTGAAACGCGCTACGACGAACCGGTGTACACCCCGATTGATACCATCGATAAGCACAGCGCCCGGCCCGATTTCGTGGTGCTCGGTTATCCGGTCATTTCCATGGATAAGGCCATCGCCCATCCTGGTTCACGCAAGGCCTTGATTGGCGACACGCCGAACGCTGAGCAAATTAAGCACTATTCACCGGAACTGAACGTGAATGCACAGACGCCGCCAACCTTCATCATGCACGCGGTTGATGATCCTTCGGTGCCGGTGGAAAATTCGCTGGTGATGTTCAACGCCCTGCGCGCTCACAAAATTCCCACCGAGCTGCATCTGTTCGCCGAAGGCAAGCACGGCTTCGGTATTCGCGGGGCGAAAGGGCTGCCCGCCGCCGCGTGGCCGCAGTTGGCCATGCGCTGGATTGACTCACTGCCACCGTCCCCTCAGGGTTAACGCGGCAATCTTATCCCGGCCGAGCGCAGCAACGCCGGGTTTTACCCAGACAAAACTTAGATCTCACTTTTCAGTTTTGATCACAATAATCCAGTAAATCGCCCCATTCTCTTCTGTCTCCCGCTGCCGCATTTGCCTACCGTAGAAGCCATAAGAAACGTCAGGTTAATCTCCCGAGGAGCCAGCACCATGAGCCATAGAATTCAGCGACTGAAAGACGCCCTGTTTGCCAATCCACGCGAAATCTCCCTCGAACGCGCCGTGTTGTATACCGAAAGCCATCGCCAGACCGAAGGCGAGCCGGTGATTATCCGCCGCGCCAAAGCCACCGCGCATATTCTCGATAACGTCGCCATCAGCATTCGCGACGACGAGCTGATTGCCGGCAACCGCACCATCAAACCGCGCGCCGGGATCATGTCACCGGAGATGGATCCTTACTGGCTGCTAAAAGAACTCGACCAGTTCCCGACCCGTCCACAGGACCGCTTTAACATCAGCGACGACGACCAGCGTCTGTACCGCGACGAGCTGTTCCCGTACTGGGAAAAACGCTCGATGAAGGATTTCATTAACGCGCAAATGACCGATGAGGTGAAAGCCGCCGTCAGTACGCAGATTTTCAGCGTGAACCAGACCGATAAAGGCCAGGGCCACATCATCATTGATTATCCACGCCTGCTTAATCACGGGCTTGAGGCGCTGGTCTGCGAGATGCAGGCGCATGTGCAGCAGCAGCCGAATAACGTGTTTTATCGCGCGGTGTTGATTCTGCTTGAGGCTTCTCAGCGCCATATCCTGCGCTATGCCGCGTTGGCTGAAGAAATGGCGGCCACGTGTGACGACCCACAGCGCCGTCAGGAGCTGGAAACCATCGCCCAGGTTTCGCGCCATAACGCGCAGAAGAAGCCACAAAACTTCTGGCAGGCCAGCCAGCTATTCTGGTACATGAACATCATTTTGCAGTATGAATCCAACGCCAGCTCCATTTCGCTGGGGCGATTTGACCAGTACATGCTGCCGTTCTGGCAGGCCTCGCTAAATCACGGTGGAGATCCGGCGTTTATGCAGGAGCTGCTGGAATCATTGTGGGTGAAATGCAACGACATCGTACTGCTGCGTTCCACCAGCAGCGCGCGCTATTTTGCCGGCTTCCCCACCGGCTATACCGCCCTGCTGGGTGGCCTGACGGAAAACGGGCGCAGCGCGGTAAACATTCTCTCCTTCGTCTGTCTTGACGCCTATCAGAACGTTCGCCTGCCGCAGCCCAACCTTGGGGTGCGGGTCAACGAACTGATTGACCGGCCGTTCCTGCGCAAAACGGCAGAAACCGTGCGCTTAGGCACCGGTATTCCACAGATTTTTAACGATGAAGTGGTGGTGCCCGCGTTTCTCAACCGCGGCGTGTCGCTGGAAGATGCCCGCGATTACGCGGTGGTCGGCTGCGTGGAGCTGTCGATTCCTGGCCGCACCTACGGGCTGCACGACATTGCGATGTTCAACCTGCTGAAGGTGATGGAAATCGTCATGCTGGAGCACGAAGGCGATGAGGAGATTAGCTACGACAGCCTGCTGGCAAGCATTCGCCATAAAATCCAGCACTACATTAAGCTGATGGTGGAAGGCAGCAACATCTGCGATATCGGCCATCGCGATTGGGCGCCGGTCCCGCTGCTCTCCTCATTCATTGAAGATTGTATCGCCAACGGTAAGGACATTACCGAAGGCGGCGCACGCTACAATTTTTCTGGCGTACAGGGGATTGGGATTGCCAACCTTAGCGACTCGCTGCACGCGCTCAAAGGCATGGTGTTTGACCAGCAGCGCATGAGCTTCGACGAGCTGCTGGCGGTGCTGAAGGCCAACTTCGCAACGCCTGAAGGCGAAAAAGTGCGCGCCCGTTTGATTAACCGCTTCGAGAAGTACGGCAACGATATCGACGATGTCGACAACATCAGCGCCGATCTGCTGCGTTTTTACTGCAAAGAAGTGGAAAAATATCGCAACCCGCGCGGCGGACAGTTTACGCCGGGTTCATATACCGTATCAGCGCACGTGCCGCTGGGCTCAGTGGTTGGCGCAACGCCGGATGGTCGTTTTGCTGGCGAACAGCTGGCAGACGGCGGCCTGTCCCCGATGGTGGGACAAGACGGTCAGGGGCCGACGGCAGTGCTGAAATCGGTAAGCAAGCTCGACAACTATCTGCTCTCTAACGGCACGCTGTTGAACGTTAAATTTACCCCGGCAACGCTGGAAGGTGAAAGTGGCCTGAACAAACTGGCGGATTTCCTCCACGCCTTTACCAAACTGAAGCTCCAGCACATTCAGTTTAACGTGGTGAATGCCGAGACACTGCGTGAAGCCCAGCAGCGGCCGCAGGATTTTGCCGGGCTGGTGGTTCGCGTGGCGGGCTACAGCGCCTTCTTTGTCGAGCTGTCGAAGGAGATTCAGGATGACATTATCCGCCGCACCGCGCATCAGCTGTGAGGTGATTGAAACGCGCGCCGATACGGCGCGCATTTTCAACATCCAGCGCTATTCATTAAACGATGGCCACGGTATTCGCACGGTCGTTTTTTTTAAAGGCTGCCCGCATCGCTGCCCGTGGTGCGCCAACCCCGAATCCATCTCGCCTAAAATCGACACCGTGCGCCGGGAGAGCAAGTGCCTGCACTGCGCCACCTGTCAGCAGGACGCCGAAGAGTGCCCTTCCGGCGCATGGGAACACATTGGCCGCGACGTGACGCTGGCATCCCTTGAACGGGAGGTGCTAAAAGACGAAGTCTTTTTCCGCGCCTCCGGCGGCGGCGTGACGCTCTCTGGCGGCGAGGTACTGATGCAGGCCGAGTTCGCTAGCCGTTTCTTACTGCGCCTGAAGCAATGGGGGATTCATACCGCCATCGAAACGGCCGGCGACACCTCCCCTCACCGCCTGCTGCCGCTGGCACAAGCCTGTGATGAAGTGCTGTTCGATTTGAAAATCATGGACAGCGAAACGGCACGACGCGTCCTGAACATCAACCAGCCGCGCGTGCTGGAGAACTTTCGCCTGCTGGCTAGCGAGGGGATCAATGTGATCCCAAGACTGCCGTTGATCCCCGGTTTTACCCTCAACGAGGACAATGTCGCGCAGATTCTGGATTTTCTGGCGCCGTTACCGGTGAATGAGGTGCACCTGCTGCCGTTTCATCAATACGGCGAGCCGAAGTATTCGCTGCTGGGCAGCGAGTGGGCAATGGTGGGAATTAAAGCACCGGAGCCTGAAGAGATAGCACCTATTCGGGCGATGGTGGAACGGGCGGGATATCGGGTCGTGGTTGGCGGGTGAATCCTGGCGCGCACCTGTCTGCGGCCGATTACCTTGCCTCCTCTCCCTTAGCCAGGGAGAGGAGGCCATCAGAGCCTGAAGATCACTCCACATCCAACAGCCATTTCTGCGCCGGCGTTAAGCGACTGGCGGTTTCCGGCGTTAGCCAACGGCGCTGATCCTGCTGGGCAGTGTCAGCCCGGTCAATATACAAACCGTGTAGCACCCGGCGGCGTGAACCTTCGCGATTGGTGGTCCCCCCGTGCCAGGCATGCGCGTTATAAATCATCACACTGCCCGCCGGGGCTTCAAAAATCACTTCATCCGGATGCGGTAATCCGACATCTTCCAGCACCTCTTCCGGCAGCTCCGGGCGGAGATGGGTGGCCGGGATTATTCTCGGCGCACCGTTGGCGGCGTAGAGATCGTCAATGGCCCAGATGGTATTAACCAGATGCACTTTCGGGAAGTCCGGACGCGGCTTTTTCCAGTCGGCGTGCAGCGGCTGATGGCCACCGTTGTATAACGCTTCGCGGGCGTTGAGGCTGGAGATTTTAAACTCGCCTTCAAAGATATAGCGACACGCCGAGAGGATCAGCGGATGTGACCACACCTTTTCCCACACCACGCCTTTGTTCACCAGGTTGGCGACGCGGGTGGCGGTCTCCTCCTGGTGGTGTTCAACCGCCAGGTTCTCCCCTTCTTTCTCTACCAGGAAGTCAATACGTTCGCGCATCGCCGCCAGCCAGTCGGCGTCGGCCACGCCATGCACAATCGTGTAGCCCTGGGTATCCAGTTCATGTTTCATCGTTGCTGACAGTTCGCCGTTGGCGCCCAGTGCATCCAGCCAAAATGCCGCTTGCTTGTCCATATCGCCTCTCTTTTGTTAACCATTTCACAACATGTATGAAAAGTTACTGCACGCGGCGGCGGCATTCTGTATGAGATAGCTACACAACACTGGATTTTTGTGTACAGCAAAATAAAGTGTGATGAGATTCAAAATCCAGAATAATAACCAGGACATGAGCATGTCAGAGCAATCCCTCGTCCCCGTGCTGGAGCAGCTATTGCGACAGCAGGGAGACCTTGTCGTGCGTTTCCCGCAAACCGTCCAGCCCGCACCAGAGCTGGCGATGAGCCTGTCATTTCCCCGTCTGGAGATTGTGCTGGAAGGCGAACTGCCGGATGACTGTCTGCACTCACCGCTCGGCCCGCTCCAGGCGCTGTATATTCCCGGCGGCCGCTGGAATGCCCCGCAGTGGCAGGGGCCTGCCACGACGCTAAGTATTTTATTCAGTAAGCAGAAACTGGGGTTTAGCCTGCAGCGCTTTGACGGCCAGAAATTTGTTGAGATCCGCAAGCAGCACGTCGCGCGTTTAGGGCCGCGCGTGGGGTCATATCTTTTGCTGGCGCTCAATGAGCTGGCGATTCGCCCGGTGATGCCAACGGCGCAGATTGTCCTGAGCGGCCTGCTCAGCCACTGCATCGATCAGCTCACCCATCTGGCGGATACGGTCAGCAAAAGCAAAGAGCTGTTTATGGCGATTCAGGAGTATATCGACGAACACGCCGCCGAGGCGCTTAGCCGGGAGACGGTGGCGAGGAAATTCCACATCACCCCGAACTATCTGTCGCACCTTTTTCAGAAATCCAGCACCGTCGGCTTCAACGAATATCTGACCGCCGTCCGCCTGGAGCTGGCGAAGAAATTACTGCGCGGATATGAGATGAAAATTAAAGAGATTGCCCATCACTGCGGCTTTGAGGACAGCAACTACTTCTGCCGGATCTTCCGTAAGCATACGGCGCGATCGCCGTCAGAGTACCGCCGCCACTGTCGTACGATGTAAGCGCTATTTTTTCGGCCGATACTTTTCCGGCAACTCCGGCACGGGACGCCGGTCGTCAATCAAATGGCGAATGGTGAGAATCGGGTGGCGCCAGAGCATTCGCGGCCCCGCCCAGCGCATAATTTGCTTCATCTCTTCGCGCTTCGCAGGCTGGTAGCAGTGGACCGGGCACTGTTTACAGGCCGGTTTTTCTTCACCAAAAACACATTTATCTAGCCGTTTATCGGCATAGGCGTTCAGCGCCTGATAGTGCTCGGCATCATTCTGCGCATCCGGACAACGCCCCTGATATAGCGTAATCATGCTGCGGATAGTCCGTTTTTCACGGTCGATGCGTTTGCCTGCCATAGCCTGTTCCTCACCAATAAAGATGCATTAATAATACACTTTTAATGATGTTTTCGCAGCCGCTTTATCCGCCGTTCTTATCCACATGCCCCAACGGTTTTTCCGGGAAACAGACGTCACGCACCCGGCGCTTTAGCTCCGCGGCATCGGGAAAACCGTCGTCACGCTTGCGATCCCAAATCAGCTCGTCGCCAACGGTAATCGTGAAAATTCCCCCAGAGCCCGGAATCAGCGTTACCGAAGCAATATCGGTGCTAAAGGTATGCAGTAGCTCCTGAGCCATCCAGCTGGCACGAAGCATCCAGTTGCACTGGGAACAGTAGGTGAGCGTAATTGCAGCTTTCTGCGTCATGGCGGTCTCGCGAAGGATGAAAAGCACTAGTGTAAACAAATTGTTTCATATGCCGAGATTAATTTGCAAACTTTATTGCAAATGATAATTCCTATCATTACTATTCGCATCACTATAAAAACGGAAAAACGTCGAATCGCTTAAGGAAAAGCGGACTTCTGGAAGTAACGAGTGGGCCAATACTAATAACGATGAAGGCATGGCAACTATGTACAAATCCATTCAATCAGAGGCGTGGTGCAAGAAAAGCCTACTGGTAACCTCTTTGCTCGCAGCGATTTATCAGACTTCCGCGGGCGCGGCTGACACACAGGACAAAACGGCCGCCGTTGACAGCGCAGAACAAATGACCGTCACGGCACCGGCGCCGGTACTGAAACCGGGCAGCCAGCACGCCGTCAGCGCGCAGGAACTACAGGACAAGGGAGCCAACGATTTTGGTTCCATCATGCGTTATGAACCGCTGATCGGCGCAACCGGTGCCAGCGGTGGATCCGGCAATGGTAAGAGCGGCTTTGACCGCGGTGGCTACACCGGTTACAACATCCGCGGGCTGGAAAGTAACCGCGTTGGCATCGATGTTGACGGTATTGCCCAACCGAATGCCACCGGACGTAGCTACGTTAGCCGCGCCGGGCTGAATTCCTTCGGCATTGGCCGCGACTACATCGACCCGTATATGTATGGCAGCGTCGATATTCAGTCCGGGGCGACCGATACCGAAACCGCCAACACCTCTATCGGTGGTAATGTCTCCTTCCAGCCTAAATCGGCTGATGACTATCTACATCCGGGTAAAACCACCGCCTTTAGCTATCGCAGCGGCTATGACTCTGCCGATCGCAGCTGGCATAACGGCCTGACGGCGGCGGGTGGCGATGAAACGCTGCGCGGTATTTTTGTCTACAGCCGCCGTGACGGCCAGGAAACCACCACCAACAGTGCCAACGTTGATGCTTACCCTGCCAACTGGCACTCCGACGCGTTTATGACTTCCGGCATTTGGCAGCCAAACGATCAGCATAAGCTGACCAGTACCTTCGACTACTACCATAAAACCAACCATACGCACTACGATGTCTGGGACAACGCCGGCGACAGCACCATTGGTAACGCACAGCAGACCAGCCAGACGCGTCGTTGGGGATTGAGTCTGAAGGATGACTGGACGCCGATGAATGACTTCATCGACAGCATGTCGACCAAGGTTTACTACCAGCATACTGAAGCGCACGACCGCACCTACATGCCGGACAGCACCAGCGGTAAGATGGAAACGGTGTACTCCAACTACGATACCGACACCTGGGGCATGCAAACCGCGCTGGCAAAAAGCGTGGGTCGCCACGATCTGAGCGCCGGTTTTAATGCCAGCACCACCAAAACTCAGCGCCCATTCAGCCAGTCGCCGATCCCAAGCGTTTACAGCGAAATCATGCAGCCGGAAGCGGATAGCCGGGATTACACGATCGCGGGCTTCCTGCAAGATCAGATCAACTTCGATCTCGATGGGCACAACTTTGCGGTGATCCCTGGCGTTCGCGTCGTCCATCAGTCAACCAAGCCGGAAAATCTCTCCAGCCTGACAACCAACAGCACCGTGCTGACCGAATCCTCAGTGTCGACACTGTACGGTAAAAACTCAGACACCCAGGCGCTGCCGTCACTGACTTTCCAGTACGACCTCACGCCGCGCATGATGACCTATCTGCAATACAAACGCGGGGCTGAATTCCCGAACACCAGCCAGCTGTACGGTTCATGGAACCTCGGTTCAAGCTATGCGGGACGCGGCCAGTACGCTCTTATCGGCAATACCGATCTGAAAACTGAGACCAGCGATAACTTCGAGTGGGGTATGAAGGGCGAGGTCACGGAAGGGATCACCATGCGTACCGCGCTGTTCTACAACAGCTATAAAAACTTTATCGCCTACACCCGCTACACCCGGGCGAACAACCCAAGTCAGTTCACCAACGTACCGTCCAACATCTATACCATTTATCAGGCAGAAAACCGCGATAAAGCCTATATCTACGGCGGTGAGATCAGCGCGAAGTTCAACTTCGGCACCTGGTTTGAACAGGTGGACGGTCTGAGCGCCACGCTTGCCTACGGTTACAGTGAAGGCCAGTCGAAGTCCAGCTACTACGGTGATAAATACGTTGATCTTGATAGCGTTGCGCCAATGAAAGCCATCGTTGGCGTGGCGTGGGATGATCCAGCTAAACGCTACGGTACTGCGCTGACCGCGACCTTCGTTAAAGGCAAGCGCGCAACCACCACGAACCGTGAAAGCTACACCAACACCGGCAGTGCGCTGACGGATTCCACCAGCGAATACATGCGCGTACCGGGCTACGGTATGCTCGACTGGACAGCCTACTGGCGCGTGACCAAAAACGTTCGCCTCAACGGTGGCGTGTATAACCTGACTGACCGTAAGTACTGGGACTACCTGAGCAGCCGCAACATTGAAACGTCTACTAATCAGGACGCCAATGATAAATCGCTGGCGGTGATGCCAGGCCGTACCTGGCAGTTGGGCGTCAACGTCGATTTCTGATAACAACATAACCAAAACCTGCCCCCGGCCATTGGCCGGGGAAATAATAAGGAAGAGAGCTATGCAAAATGCACCAACCGAACTGTGGCAGCGCTATCAGACCATCAAGACAAGCGGCGCCGCCAAATACGCCCGCGATATCGCGACGGAAATGGGGATTAGCGAGGCCGAATTGACCTCCGCACGCGTGGGCCACGATGCCCAACGTCTGCAGGGTGAAATCCGCGACATTTTAGGCGCGCTGGAAAGCGTCGGCGAAACAAAATGCATCTGCCGCAACGAATATGCGGTGCATGAGCAGGTTGGCGCATTTACCAATCAGCAGCTGAGCGGCCATGCCGGGCTGGTGCTGAACCCGCGGGCGCTCGATTTACGTCTGTTCCTGCATCAGTGGGCCAGCGTTTTCTACGTCAAAGAAGCCACGACTCACGGTGAACGTCAGAGCATTCAGTTCTTTGACCATCATGGCGATGCCCTGCTGAAAGTCTATGCCACCGACAATACCGATATGGCCGCATGGGGCGAGGTTCTGGCACGTTTTCTCAGCACAGAAAACGCGCCGCTGGCACTGAAAGCGAAAGAAGCCGTCGCTTCTACCGCTCAGGCCAATGCGCAGACCGTCGATCAAGAGTGGCGCGCCATGACCGATGTGCACCAGTTCTTCATGCTGATGAAGCGCCATAATCTGACGCGCCAGCAGACCTTCGAGCTGGTGGGCGACGACCTCGCGTGCAAGGTGTCAAACGACGCGCTGGCGCAGGTACTGAACGCCGCCCATCAGGAAGGCAACGAAATTATGGTCTTCGTTGGCAACACCGGCTGCGTACAGATCTTCACCGGCAACATTGAAAAAGTGGTGCCAATGAAAGGCTGGCTGAATATCTTCAACCCGAACTTCACTCTCCATTTGATGGAAGAGCACATCGCGGAAACCTGGGTCACGCGTAAGCCGACCGTTGATGGCCACGTCACCAGCCTGGAGCTGTTCGCGAAAGACGGCACCCAGATTGCACAACTGTTTGGCCAACGCACCGAGGGTCAACCGGAGCAGACCCAGTGGCGCGCCCAGGTTGACGCTCTGACGCCAGAAGGACAGCCTGCATGAGACGCCTGCTTGCCCTGATTGCTGCGCTTCCTCTGATGGCGTTTGCCTCCGCGCAGGAAAGAATCATTACCCTCGGCGGCGACGTCACCGAGATTGTCTACGCACTTGGGGCAAAATCGGCGCTGGTCGCTCGCGACAGCACCAGCCAGTGGCCGCCTGAAGCGGCCGCTCTGCCAGACGTCGGTTATTTGCGCCAACTCAACACGGAAGGCATCCTCTCCCTGCGCCCCACGCTGGTGCTCGCCAGCAGCCAGGCACAGCCTTCGCTGGTACTGCAAAAAATCCAGGACAGCAAGGTGAAGGTGGTCAACGTGCCGGGTGGCTATGACGCTGCGGCGATGGACAGCAAAGTAAGCGTAATTGCCGATGCGCTTGGCAAGCAGGCGCAGGGCGACAGCCTTCGCCAGACGCTGCATGCCGAGATGGCGAAAATTCCCGCCCAGCCGCTGAATAAGCGGGTGCTGTTTATCCTCAGCCACGGTGGCTCCGGCGCACTGGTTGCCGGCCAGCAAACCGCGGCGGACGCTGCTATCAAACTGGCCGGGCTGCAAAACGCCATGCAGGGCTTTGACCACTATCGCACGATGTCGCAGGAAGGGGTCATTGCCAGCCTGCCGGATCTGGTGGTGATCTCCGCCGAGGGGTTGAAAGGCATGGGCGGCGAAGCTTCGTTATGGAAGCTGCCGGGTCTGGCACAGACGCCTGCCGGTCGTCACCAGCAGGTGCTGGTGGTCGATGATATGGCCCTGCTCGGCTTCGGCCCGCGTACGCCGCAGGCGCTGTTGCAGCTACGACAAAAAGCGGAGCAGCTACCCTGATGTTCGCTACCGTCTCCCGCCAACTGTGGCTGATGGCCATTGTGCTGCTCGGCTTGACGCTCTTTGCCACCACGCTCGGCGCAATGCGCCTGCCGCTCGCCAATTTGTGGGGCTCAGGCGATGAAGTGCTGCGCCATATCTGGCTCACCATTCGCCTGCCGCGCGTTTTGCTGGCGCTGCTGGTGGGTAGCGCGCTGGCGCTTTCCGGCTGCGTGATGCAGGGGCTGTTCCGTAATCCACTCGCCGATCCCGGCCTGTTGGGGATCAGCAGCGGCGCGGCGCTGGCCGTCGCTTTTTGGCTGGTGTTACCAATAAGCGTTCCAGCCATTGTCGCGCTGTATGCACCAATGCTGGCGGCATTTATTGGTAGCCTGGCGGTGATGGTGGTCATTTTTGTACTCAGCAAGTCGGGGGACAGTTCGCTCTCCCGCCTGCTGCTGGTGGGTATTGCAATTAACGCCCTGTGCGGCGCGCTGGTGGGCATGCTGTCGTGGATAAGCAACGACACGCAGCTTCGTCAGCTCTCGCTATGGGGCATGGGCAGCCTGGGGCAGGCCGAGTGGTCAACGCTCATCGTTGCCGCCACGCTGATGATCCCCGCGTCTCTGGTGGTGTGGTGGCTGGCCTCGCGCCTCAACCTGCTGCAATTAGGCGATGAAGAGGCCCATTATCTCGGCGTTAACGTGCGTCTGATGCAGCGGATTTTGCTGCTGTGCAGCGCCGTATTGGTCGCGGCGGCGGTCGCTATCAGCGGAGTGATTGGTTTTATCGGCCTGGTTGTTCCACACCTGATGCGCATGTGGCTGGGGCCGGACCACCGTGGATTGGTCCCGGGTTCACTGCTGGCGGGGGCGATTTTGTTGCTCATCGCTGACACCCTCGCCCGCACCGTTGCCGCTCCCGCGGAAATGCCGGTGGGTCTCTTAACCAGCGTGCTCGGCGCGCCGTGGTTCCTGTGGCTCATTTTCCGCCAACAGAGGTCGACTCATGGATAATCATTACACGGCGCGTTCGCTATCGCTGCGCCTTGGGAAACGCCGGGTCATTGATGACGTTTCTGTCCAGCTACGATGCGGCGAAGTCACGGCGCTCATTGGCCCCAACGGGGCGGGGAAATCAACTCTGCTCCGCCTGCTGACCGGCTTTTTATCGCCTGACCGTGGCGAACGGAGCATTGAAGGCCAACCGCTCGATACGTGGTCAGCCAACGCCCTCTCCCGCCGCCGTGCGGTCATGCTGCAGCGTACGCAGCTTACCGCCAACTGGCCGGTGGAAACGGTGATCGCCATGGGGCGCGCTCCGTGGGGGAACGAGGTGGATAGCGCGTTAATTCAACGGGTGATGGCCGAAACCGGCTGTAGCCACCTGGCGGGACGCCTTTACCCTGCCCTTTCCGGCGGAGAGCAGCAGCGCGTGCAGCTGGCGCGCAGCCTGGCGCAGCTGTGGCATGCGGATGGCCCGCAGGGCTGGCTGTTTCTGGATGAACCGACCTCGGCGCTGGATCTATTCTACCAACAGCACCTGCTGCGCCTGTTGAAAAAACTGAGCCGCCGCGGTGAGTTACACGTGTGCATTGTGCTGCACGACCTTAACCTCGCCGCGCTGTGGGCCGATACCATCCTGTTGCTGCACCAGGGTACGCTGGTCGCCGAAGGTAGCCCGCAGGAGGTTATCCAACAGTCGGTGATTCAACGCTGGTACGGCGCGGATATTAGTATGGGCTTACATCCTGAAATTGCAGTACCTCAGGTTTATCTTACCCCCTAATTGTCTGGGCGTGATACGCCGCCCAGACAATTAGTACCGACCGTCATTATTGTTTTATTTATTAAGTGCAGGCGAAACAATAATCTATAAATGCGTAGAAATAAGCATTCGTGACCAATTTCACAAATGAATACATAGCTAATAGACAAATAAAATAATTCTAATAATGTAGGGTGTGTCTAATGGAGAACGTACATTATGAACAGCCTAAATAAAACGTATAAGATTTCAAAATGGTTTAACATTGACAATGTTATTGTCAATCACCGTCCTTAAGTCCTCAAACGCCTCCGCATTAATATCACAGCAAGCAGATTAATTTTCTGTTTGTGATATCCCATACGAATTTTGTGACTCTGAGTTCGCTACGGCTTTCGGCTTAAGCGTGTTTTCAACACGTCTGAGTTAAATATCGCCGTGGTCACCAGACGTCAGGAATAAGCATTCGTATTGCGCAAGATTATGGTTTTCATTACCGATGAATGCCGCGGACGAGTGCGTCTAAATTTAAGGATTACACCATGAACAATTTTAAACATCTGCCAGAACCTTTCCGTATTCGCGTTATTGAACCGGTTAAACGCACCACTCGCGAGCACCGTGATAATGCTATTTTCGAAGCCGGGATGAACCCATTCCTGCTGGACAGTGAAGATGTTTTTATTGACCTGCTGACCGACTCAGGCACCGGTGCCGTCACGCAAAATATGCAGGCGGCAATGCTGCGCGGGGATGAAGCCTATAGCGGCAGCCGCAGCTATTACGCACTGTGCGATGCGGTAAAAGATATTTTCGGTTATCAATATACGATCCCTACCCACCAAGGACGCGGCGCCGAGCAAATTTATATTCCGGTGTTAATTAAGAAACGCGAGCAGGAAAAGGGCCTCGACCGCAGCAAAATGGTGGCCTTCTCCAACTATTTCTTTGATACCACCCAAGGCCACAGCCAAATCAACGGTTGTACCGTGCGGAACGTTTATATTAAAGAAGCCTTTGATACTTCTGCGCGTAATGATTTTAAAGGTGATTTCGATCTCCAGGGGCTGGAAAATGGCATCGAAGAGGTCGGGCCAAAGAACGTCCCTTATATTGTGGCAACCATTACCTGTAACTCTGCAGGTGGCCAACCGGTTTCTCTGGCTAACCTGAAAGCGATGTATGAAATCGCCAGGAAATACGATATTCCGGTGGTGATGGACTCCGCGCGCTTCGCTGAAAACGCCTATTTTATTCAGCAACGAGAGCCGGGGTATCAGGATTGGACGATTGAGCAAATCACCCGCGAAACTTACAAATACGCCGATATGCTGGCCATGTCAGCGAAGAAAGACGCCATGGTGCCGATGGGTGGTCTGCTGTGCATTAAGGACGATGGCTTCTTTGATGTTTACACCGAGTGCCGCACCATTTGCGTGGTACAGGAAGGCTTCCCAACTTACGGTGGCCTGGAAGGCGGCGCCATGGAGCGTCTCGCCGTGGGTCTGTACGATGGCATGGGTCAGGACTGGTTGTCGTATCGCATCACGCAGATCCAATATCTGGTCGATGGACTGGAAGCCATTGGCGTAACCTGCCAGCAGGCGGGTGGGCACGCGGCGTTTGTTGATGCAGGCAAACTGCTGCCGCACATTCCAGCCGATCAGTTCCCGGCGCAGGCGCTGGCCTGCGAGCTGTATAAAGTCGCTGGGATCCGCGCCGTGGAAATTGGCTCCTTCCTGCTGGGCCGTGACCCGAAAACCGGTAAACAGTTGCCGTGTCCGGCCGAGCTGCTACGTTTAACTATTCCACGCGCTACCTATACCCAAACGCATATGGACTTTATTATCGAAGCGTTTGAACACGTTAAAGAGAACGCTGCGAACATTAAAGGCCTGACCTTTACCTATGAGCCAAAAGTGTTGCGTCACTTTACGGCGAAATTAAAAGAAATTTAACCCTCAACTATTCCAATGGCTATATCTCTGATATAGCCATTTTGGATTCTGGCACCTGGCACTATTTTATTCCTGATACAACATCAACTTAACCGTTATTATTAAGGGAAGGCCATGGACGAAGATTCAAAGACAAAACATTCCTCATTCTGGGGAATTATGGTCATTGCCGGTACCGTCATTGGTGGCGGTATGTTTGCATTACCGGTTGACCTTGCTGGGGCCTGGTTTTTTTGGGGCGCATTTATTCTCATCATTTCCTGGTTTTCAATGCTCCACTCCGGACTCCTTTTATTAGAAGCCAATCTTAACTATCCGGTCGGTTCAAGTTTTAACACCATCACCAAAGATTTAATCGGTAATAAATGGAACGTGGTCAGCGGCATTACGGTGGCCTTTGTGCTGTATATTCTTACCTATGCCTACATTTCTGCCAATGGCGCTATTATCAGCGAAACGATCGCTATCAATGCAGGGACGCACGTCAACCCGCGCATCGTCGGGATCGGCAGCGCCATTTTTGTCGCCAGCGTGCTGTGGGTGAGCTCCCTGGCCGCCAGCCGGATCACCTCCTTTTTTCTCGGTATTAAGATCATCGCCTTTATTGTGGTGTTTGGCTCTTTCTTCTTCCAGGTCGACTACTCTATTCTCCGCGATATCGCGGCGCCCGAACATAACAGCCGTTATTTCCCCTATATTCTGATGGCCGTTCCGGTGTGCCTGGCCTCGTTTGGCTTCCATGGCAATATTCCCAGCCTGATCATTTGCTACGGAAAGCGCAAAGATAAGCTGATTAAAAGCATTGTCTTCGGTTCCATTCTGGCGCTGGTGATTTATCTGTTCTGGCTCTATTGCACCATGGGGAATATCCATCGCAGTAACTTTAAAGAGATTATCGCCTCGGGCGGCAACGTGGACTCGCTGGTAAAATCCTTCCTCGGAACCAATCAGCACGGCGTGATTGAGTTCTTCCTGCTGATTTTCTCTAACCTGGCGGTAGCAAGTTCATTCTTTGGCGTCACGCTGGGGTTGTTCGATTATCTCGCCGATCTGTTCAAAATGGGCAATACGCCGTGGGGACGCTTTAAGACGCTGCTATTAACCTTCTTACCGCCGGCGGCTTTGTACCTTATTTTCCCGAACGGCTTTATCTATGCCATCGGCGGCGCCGGGCTGTGTGCCACCATCTGGGCGGTGATTGTGCCTGCATTCCTGGCGCTGAAATCGCGCGAGCGATTCCCGGATAAAAACTTTACCGTCTGGGGCGGCAAAGCTATCCCTGCGGTGGTGATTGCGTTTGGGGTGATGGTGATTCTGTGCTGGTTTGGCAGCACGCTGAACCTGCTGCCGCGCTTTGGCTAAAAACGCGCTCTCGCCGGGAGGCGAGAGCGGCCGATTACTTCTGAATCAGATAGCGAATGGTTGGCCCATCCTGCTGAATGTCCAGCACCGTGTAGCCGTGGTTTTTGGCATCCAGCGGGATATTGTTAATCGACTGCGGACAGTCGCTGACCACTTCCAGTATTTCACCTTTTTTCAGCTGCGGCATCGCCTCAAGGGTCGCCACCGCCGGATACGGGCAAGGCTCTCCGACCATATCCAGACGGTAATCCGGGACTATCGTGTTCATACGCTCTCCTTCGCGGTAACGTTAGCGGTGGCTGCCCGGCGGAAGAAGCGTTTTTCCCAACCGATAATCAGCAGTAGCGCTATCAATAACAGACCGTAGGTGACTAACAGGCCGCCCAGCGGGCCAAAGGTGTTCAGCAGGTTAACTTTATCCCAGTTGGTGGCAAGCGCCGGGGAAATGTCATCCCAGTAGTAGGCCAGAATGGTGGATCCCACCACATTGCCCAGCCCCACCCACCAGTAGTGCACCTGGCCTTCTACCGCACGGTACATCCAGCCGGTTTCGCAGCCGCCGGCCAGCACAATGCCAAAGCCAAACAGCAATCCGCCGATGACCGCATTCGGGCCGGCCCACATAATTTTCGGCGCCACGCCCAACTGGACATAGCTGAAGATCCCAATGGCGCTGACCGCCATACCAAAGATAATCGCTTTTGCCATTTGCGTGCGCCCGGTGATCCACAGGTCGCGAAATGCCGAGGTAAAACAGATTTGCGCGCGTTCAATCAGCAGACCGAAGCCCACGCCAAACAGCATTGCCAGGCCCAGTTTCGGGCTCCCGACGGCGGTTAACAGCGCCCAGCCCACCATCCCAACAAAGATCAGCATTCCAAGACGGAAGCGACGGCGCGCCTGATCCGGACGCTGCGTCAACGGAGAAGCGGCAGAAACTTTGACCATTTTTACCGGAATGCGGAACATCGGCAGCAGCGTAAAGCGGGCGCCAAACCACGAACCAATCGCCGTTGCCAGCGCAAAGAACCAGGCGTGAAGCGAGAACTGCGGAATGCCGGTAAAGAACGCCGCGAGGTTACAGCCCATCGCCAGACGCGCGCCAAAACCGGCAATCATCCCGCCGATAATCGCCTGAAAAATACGAATACGGCTTTTTGGCAAACGCAGCTTGACGTTATTTGCCCACAGCGCCGCGGCAAAGCAGCCGCCGAACATGCCGATAATCATCATGCCGTCGATGCGCGTCAGCGGTGTTCCCTCAAGGCCAATCAGTTTGTAATAGCCCCAGGTTTCCGCATGCACGCCGGCCAGCTGAAGTAATTGCCCGCCCCAACGGGTGAACTCGCCGGTGACGGCCCAGAAGGTGCCGGTAATGCCGAAATAATAGGTCGCGAGAATACCGGCGGCGATCACGGCCGGCACCGGTGACCAGAATTTGATCAAGAAAGTGTGTTTGAATTGTTGCCAGGTCATAACGATGTACCTCTGAACTCAGAAGGATGGTGGTGCGGAAAGCCGGGGATTATAGCGGTAATATCATGCGTATTAATGACAACCTCAGTAAAAGATCGGTTAGATCAATTTACCGTATCGGCAGACGAGACAACCGCCCGACAGCTTTTCGTCCAGATGCCGCCTCTTCTGTTTTCCTGACATTCAGACTCCGTTATCATGCAGCCTACGTACTCATAAAAAACGGCAGGGATCGGATGCGATCCTGCAACGACAAATGAGTCTGCAACAGAACCTTCAAGATTTCTAAGTAAATGGACATCATAAACGGATGAGTACAATCGACAATCTCGACGCCCACACGCCGATGATGCAGCAGTACCTGAAGCTGAAAGCACAGCATCCTGAAATTCTGCTGTTCTACCGAATGGGTGACTTTTACGAGCTGTTTTATGACGATGCGAAGCGCGCATCGCAGCTGCTGGACATCTCCCTGACCAAACGCGGTGCCTCGGCCGGTGAGCCTATCCCGATGGCGGGCATCCCGTATCATGCGGTAGAAAACTATCTTGCCAAGCTGGTAAATCAGGGCGAGTCCGTCGCCATTTGTGAACAAATCGGCGACCCGGCCACCAGCAAAGGGCCGGTGGAACGTAAAGTCGTGCGCATTGTGACGCCGGGCACCATCAGCGACGAAGCGCTGTTGCAAGAACGTCAGGATAACCTGCTGGCCGCTATCTGGCAGGACAGCAAAGGCTTTGGCTACGCCACGCTGGATATCAGCTCCGGGCGTTTTCGCCTGAGTGAGCCCGCGGACCGTGAAACCATGGCCGCCGAGCTGCAGCGCACTAACCCGGCCGAGCTGCTGTATGCCGAAGATTTTGCCGAAACCTCGCTGATTGAGGGCCGCCGCGGCCTGCGCCGTCGCCCGCTGTGGGAATTTGAAATCGACACCGCGCGCCAGCAGCTGAATATGCAGTTTGGCACCCGCGATCTGATTGGCTTCGGCGTTGAAGGCGCACCGCGCGGCCTATGCGCCGCTGGCTGTCTATTGCAGTATGTCAAAGACACTCAGCGCACTTCCCTGCCGCACATTCGCTCCATCACCATGGATCGTCAGCAGGACAGCATCATCATGGATGCCGCCACGCGCCGTAATCTTGAGATTACCCAGAACCTGGCCGGCGGGCTGGAAAATACCCTCGCATCGGTGCTCGATTGCACCGTCACGCCGATGGGCAGCCGAATGCTGAAACGCTGGCTGCATATGCCGGTGCGCGATACCAAAATATTGACCGAACGCCAGCAAACTATCGGCGCCTTGCAGGATGCCACGGCAGATTTGCAGCCAGTATTGCGCCAGGTTGGCGATCTGGAACGTATTCTGGCGCGTCTGGCGCTGCGTACCGCCCGCCCACGCGATCTTGCCCGTATGCGCCATGCCTTCCAGCAACTGCCGGAATTGCGCGCCCAGTTGGAGAGCGTTAACAGCGCGCCAGTACAGGTGCTGCGCGAGAAAATGGGTGAATTTGCCGATCTGCGCGACCTGCTTGAACGCGCGATCATCGATGCACCGCCAGTACTGGTGCGCGACGGCGGCGTGATTGCTCCCGGCTACCATGAAGAGCTGGATGAGTGGCGTGCGCTGGCCGACGGCGCGACCGACTATCTCGACCGTCTGGAGATTCGTGAACGCGAGCGTACCGGGCTTGATACCTTAAAAGTGGGCTTTAACGCAGTACACGGTTACTACATCCAGATCAGCCGTGGACAGAGCCATCTGGCGCCAATCAACTACGTGCGCCGCCAGACGCTAAAAAACGCCGAACGCTACATTATTCCGGAACTGAAAGAGTACGAAGACAAAGTTCTGACTTCGAAAGGGAAAGCGCTGGCGCTGGAAAAACAGCTGTACGATGAGCTGTTTGACCTGCTGCTGCCACATCTGGCCGATCTGCAACAAAGCGCGAGCGCGCTGGCGGAGCTGGACGTGCTGGTTAACCTGGCAGAGCGGGCGTATGCGCTGAACTACACCTGCCCAACGTTTAGCGATAAACCGGGCATCCGGATTATTGAAGGCCGCCATCCGGTGGTGGAGCAGGTGCTAAACGAGCCGTTTATCGCCAACCCGCTGACGCTCTCGCCGCAGCGGCGGATGCTGATCATTACCGGTCCTAACATGGGCGGTAAAAGTACCTATATGCGCCAAACCGCACTGATAGCGCTGCTAGCCTATATCGGTAGCTATGTGCCAGCCCAGAGCGTTGAGATAGGCCCTATCGACCGGATCTTCACCCGCGTGGGCGCGGCTGACGATCTGGCGTCTGGCCGTTCAACCTTCATGGTGGAGATGACCGAAACCGCCAATATCCTGCACAACGCGACCGAACAAAGCCTGGTGCTGATGGATGAAATTGGTCGTGGCACATCCACCTACGATGGCCTGTCGCTGGCTTGGGCCTGTGCGGAGAATCTGGCGAATAAAATCAAAGCGCTAACGCTGTTCGCCACCCACTACTTTGAACTGACCCAGTTGCCGGAGAAAATGGAGGGCGTCGCTAACGTGCATCTGGATGCGCTAGAGCACGGTGAGACTATCGCCTTCATGCACAGCGTGCAGGACGGCGCGGCCAGTAAGAGCTACGGTCTAGCGGTTGCAGCACTGGCCGGCGTGCCAAAAGAGGTGATTAAGCGCGCGCGCCAGAAGCTGCGCGAGCTGGAAAGCTTATCGCCAAATGCCGCGGCGACTCAGGTCGACGGTACGCAGATGTCGCTGCTGGCCGTTCAGGACGAAGTGTCGCCAGCCGTTGAAGCGCTGGAGGGGCTGGATCCGGACTCGCTGACCCCGCGTCAGGCGCTGGAGTGGATTTATCGTTTGAAAGGTATGGTGTAAACACTGCCATGTTAAAACCGGGCCACAAAAGTGGCCCGGTCTTTATGATTAACTCTTCATGGCGCATCGCGCCTGCAATAGACAACTCACCTATTTCCTGCCGTAGTACACCCTATTCGGGATGCGCTAATCGCGGAGGATAAGCCAATTTATTCAGCGCTTATCCTGCGCCAGCAGCGGCGGGATACTCGGCACCATTGGGGCGTCATCAATATCCTTCTGCGTCATTCGGAAGGCTTCCGGGTAGTGCTCGCGGCTGGTGCGGCGCAGTGGTTCGCTATCACGCCAGGTGTACAGGCAATGCTGGCACTGATATACCGTCCAGACATCTTTTACGGGTGACTTCGCCATCACTTCAATATGTTCGTCGGCGCAACGTGGACAAATCATCTTTTCCTCCTTACTTACGGTTAGCCAGCATAGCGGTCAGTTTTGCAGCCCAGGCTTTGGTTTCCGGCAGGTCCTGCACCGGCTGGCTGTAGTGGCCGCGGTTGTCCGGGGCAACCGGCGTGGTCGCGTCGATGACCAGCTTATCGGTGATCCCCGCCGGGCTTGATCCAGGATCAAGTTCCAGCACCGACATGTTCGGCAACTGGACAAGATCCCCCGCTGGATTCACTTTCGACGATAGCGCCCACATCACCTGCGGCAGGTTGAACGGGTCAACGTCTTCATCCACCATAATCACCATTTTCACGTAGCCCAGACCATGCGGTGTGGTCATGGCGCGTAGCCCTACCGCGCGGGCAAAACCGCCGTAGCGCTTTTTGGTGGAGATAATGGCTAATAGGCCGTGGGTGTACATCGCATTGACCGCCTGCACTTCCGGGAATTCGGCTTTCAGCTGCTGGTACAGCGGCACGCAGGTGGCCGGGCCCATCAGATAGTCAATTTCGGTCCACGGCATACCGAGATACAGGGATTCAAAAATGGGCTTCGTGCGGTAAGAGACTTTATCGATGCGCACGACCGTCATGTTGCGGCCGCCCGAATAGTGGCCGGTGAACTCACCAAACGGCCCTTCAATTTCACGTTTACGCCCTTCAATGACCCCTTCTAAGATAACCTCTGAGCCCCACGGCACGTCAAAACCAGTCAGCGGTGCGGTAGCAATTGGGTAGGGGCTCTCGCGCAGTGCACCCGCCATCTCATATTCTGACTGGTCGTATTTCAGCGGCGTGGCCCCCATCAGAGTGATGATAGGATCGTTGCCCAGGGTAATAGCGATCGGCAAATCTTCGCCGCGCTCTTCGGCTTTATGCAGATGCAGCGCGATGTCGTGCATCGGGATAGGCTGTAGGCCAAGCTTACGCTTGCCCTTCACTTCCATTCGGTAGATACCGACGTTTTGCTTACCGAAGTTATCAGGATCAAGCGGATCGCGTGACACCACACAGGCTTTATCGAGATAAAAACCGCCATCGCCGTCGTTCAGACGAAATAGCGGCAGAATATCAAACAGGTTTATTTCTTCGCCATCGACGGTATTTTCAGCCCAGGCAGGATTTGCACGGCGTTCAGGCGCCACGGGAAAGTGATCCCAGCGGCGGATAAATTCATCAATCTGCTTTCTGACCGGCGTGTTGATCGGCAGCCCCATGGATATTGCGTGGTTTTGCCACGAGCCGATAGTATTGAGCGCCACTCGTGCATCGGTAAAGCCGCGAATGTTATCAAACCACAGCGCTGGCGCACCGTCGCCAATTCGCCCTGTCGCATTCGCGGCCGCCGCCAGATCCGGCTCGGCATTCACCTCTTCACTGATTTTGAGCAGTTGCCCCTGGTCTTCCAGCGCCTGCAAAAAACTGCGTAAATCATCAAAAGCCATTATGCATCCTCCTGTGAAAATTTCTCTGCCCTCAGGCCGTTCCAGCGCCGTGCTTTGCGGTACTCAAGGCCAAACTGATCCAGCACCCGCGTCACGACATGATGCGTAACGTCATCAATGGTTTGCGGATGGTTGTAATACGCAGGCATAGGCGGCACCATCGCCACGCCCATACGCGACAGCGCCAGCATGTTTTCCAGATGAATGGTGCTGAGCGGCATTTCACGCGGCACCAGCACCAGCTTGCGCCCCTCTTTGAGCACCACATCGGCGGCGCGGCCAACCAGCCCATCGGCATAACCCGCGCGGATCCCCGCCAGCGTTTTCATGGAGCAAGGGATAACAATCATGCCGTCGGTACGAAAAGAGCCCGATGAGATAATGGCGGCCTGATCCGCTGGGCTATGACAAACATCGGCCAGTTCAGCCACTTCACGCACGCTATACGGCGTCTCCAGTTCAACGGTGGTTTTGGCCCATTTCGACATCACCAGATGCGTCTCTACATCGGGCATGTCACGCAGCGCCTGCAAAAGCGCAACGCCGAGCGGCGCACCGGTGGCGCCGGTCATTCCAACAATCAATCTCATTTACGCCTCAATATTTGTTCGTGTACGAACGTTTGTCATAAAACTACGCCTGAACGCACCCAGTGGCAATATTGTTCGTACACGATCGCACTTAAAGCTTAAAAATGAAGGATTATAAAAGCCGCCAGGAGCGGCTATCATAAAGAACACGTATTTTAAGATGGGGTTTTCATGGAGTTAAGAAACGAAGCATTTCACCTGCTACGCCAGCTTTTCCAACAGCATACGGCACGCTGGCAGCACGAATTGCCGGAATTGACCAAACCCCAGTACGCGGTCATGCGCTCGATTGCCGAGCATCCAGGGATTGAACAGGTCGAACTCACCGAAGTGGCCGTCAGCACAAAAGCCACGCTGGCAGAGATGCTCAGTCGAATGGAGAGCCGTAATCTGGTTAAGCGGGAACACGATCCGGCGGACAAACGTCGGCGATTTGTCTTTCTCACCCCTGAGGGAGAAGCGTTGTTGAATGCCCGAAAACCTGTCGGTAACGCCGTTGATGAGGAATTTCTCGGCAGGTTGAGCGATGAGGAGCGCGCGCTGTTTACCAAACTGGTGCGTAAAATGATGGGCTAGAGACGCGGCCTTTGTCGGCTGCCAGCGCCTGGTGTGGTTATTCATCTGGCGGTACAAAAGAAAAAGGCCAGTCGCAGACTGGCCTTTTTGACGAATGTTCACTTACTCACGGAACAGCGCTTCGATGTTAAGCCCCTGACCCTGCAGGATTTCCCGCAGACGGCGCAGACCTTCAACCTGAATCTGACGCACGCGTTCGCGGGTCAGACCGATTTCACGGCCCACATCTTCCAGCGTTGCCGCTTCATAGCCCAGCAGGCCAAAGCGACGAGCCAGCACCTCACGCTGCTTGGCGTTCAGTTCGAACAGCCATTTGACGATGCTTTGTTTCATATCATCGTCCTGCGTGGTGTCTTCCGGGCCGTTTTCATTTTCATCGGCCAGGATATCCAGCAGCGCTTTTTCAGAATCTCCGCCCAGCGGCGTATCAACTGAAGTGATGCGTTCATTAAGACGCAGCATCCGGCTAACGTCATCAACTGGCTTATCCAACTGCTCGGCTATCTCTTCAGCGCTCGGCTCGTGATCCAGCTTGTGCGACAGTTCACGCGCGGTGCGCAGATAGACGTTGAGTTCTTTAACGATATGGATTGGCAGACGAATTGTGCGGGTTTGGTTCATGATAGCCCGTTCAATAGTCTGACGGATCCACCACGTGGCATAGGTTGAAAAGCGGAACCCACGCTCCGGGTCGAACTTCTCTACGGCACGAATCAGCCCCAGGTTGCCCTCTTCGATAAGATCCAGCAGAGCCAGACCACGATTGCCATAACGGCGGGCAATTTTCACTACCAGACGGAGGTTGCTTTCAATCATCCGGCGGCGTGAGGCGACATCGCCACGCAGAGCACGGCGAGCAAAGTAAACTTCTTCTTCTGCGGTTAATAATGGAGAATAACCGATCTCACCCAGATAAAGCTGAGTCGCATCGAGTACACGTTGAGTGGCACCCTGCGAGAGAAGCTCCTCTTCGGCGAGTTCGCTGTCACTGGGTTCCTCTTCATTCAGGACTTTCTCATCGAAAGTCTCTGCTCCATTCTCATCAAACTCCGCATCTTCATTTAAATCATGAACTTTCAGCGTATTC
>NZ_BCTM01000035.1 GCF_001571285.1 Kluyvera cryocrescens NBRC 102467
ATTAAGTGATAACAGGTGTCTGGAAATATAGGGGCAAATCCAGTCGGGAGGATGCGTGATCTGATCCTTCAACTCAGCAAAAGTTCGATTTATTCAACAAAGCCCATTCATGTCTGTCGTCTCCGTCACGGAAATTATTACGGGATTATTTCACCCAGTCTTCCAGCACCAGGCCCGGGACCCGCGCAAACTCTCTCACATTGTTCGTCACCAGGATGGCGCCCGCCGCGATGGCGTGCCCGGCAATGGCCGTGTCATTCGGGCCGATCGGCGTCCCGGCTAGGCGCAGCGCCACCCGGATGTCCGTCGTGGCGTCCACCGCGGCGCGGTCCCAGGGCAGGACGGCATCGAGGCGCGCGCAGAACGCGTCGACCAGCTGAATATGGCGCGGCGAGGCCTTCGGGCCGGTGGCGCCGAAGCGCATCTCGGCATACGTCACGGCCGAGACCACAATGCGATCACCGCGCAGCACCGCCTGCTCCAGGCGCTTCAGCACCGCTGCCGGCTGCTCGCGCATGATGAACGAGCAGATGTTGGTGTCGAGCATCCAGGTTTTCTTCATGGCTCAAAGCGTCCTTCATCGCTGACCACATCCTCACGCTCCGCCATAAAGTCCGGATCGGCCCTGTCCAGCTGCGCGAACGAGCCCCAGGTCGGCCGGACGGGACGCAGAATGATGCTGTCCCCTTCCCGGACGATCTCCAGCTCGCTGACGCCATCAAAATCCAGGTCCCGGGGCAGACGGATGGCGCGGTTATTGCCGTTTTTAAATATCGAAACTGTGCGCATGGTTTTTCCTCATATGCTGAGTGTGCCAGGGAGTATTCCCGCATAGGTGAAGTATATGCCTGCAAGCCCGGCTTGTATAGGTGTTACATATGCAGATGGTAGGTATATGCGTATGCTTTGCCTATGCAGATGCCCGGCATATGGATATGTTACACCTATGTTGGTTTCTCACTTTTCCCGCTCAGATCCGAAAAAAGGCAGTTCCGGATCTGATTCAGCCCCGCCGGCGCGCAGCGGCCCGGAAACACAAGATGTAGCGGTGTTTCCAGCTGTCAGTGACCATATATGTTGTGCCCCTCCCCTGCCCCGTGACCGGCCGCTCACCACCCTGAAAGGGCGCTGTGGTTATTCCGTGTGCGTGGTACACTTCCGGAAACTGTGGAATAACATAAAAGTCGGATCCGGCCAGAGCGGCCGTCAGGTAATTTAATTACGTTGTTATATGGCTGCTTATTATTTTAGTATGTGAAAATCACTCTCGTGAAAGTCACTGTCGCGACAGAGTGGCACTCATCTGACGATGATTGAGGTGTGGTAAAATTGCACGGCTAACTATTCAACTGAGGAAAGGACATGTTTACTGCATTCAATGAGAGAAATGATTTCAGTTATGCTTTTGAAAAAATCCGTAATGCGATTTCCGCGCCAGGAGAAAATAATCTTTATGCTGCAACAGAATTAGGTCTTGGCATTCTGCTCCGTAAATACGAGCAGTTTCGCCAGGAACTGGATGCGGCCGGTGAGCTGGGAAACTGGGAATATGATCTCGATACCTACAATCACTGTATTGCGGTGCTGCAACGTTACTTCACCGGCAATCCATCCGGACTGACAGAACGTGATGCCCGGATTTACAGCCATTACCTGCAGACTGAGCACAAAAGGTTTGTGAAACTGGCTGAAGAGCTGGCTGCCGGCCGCTGACTACGGACAGAGGGCGGGATTTCTCAGGAATATAAAGGGGTAAATGATCAATGACTGATATACAGGCCGCAACTGAGAGTATAGTTGCTGCGACATCCCATCCGGTTTCCGTACAGCTGATTAATCAAGGGGCGGGGATCTGGGGAAACGTGGCAACCGGGCTTATCACTGGCCTGCTTACTGGGGGTATAACACTCACTGGCATCTGGCTGACACATTATTTCACGCTTAAGCGTGAGAGACAGGCGTCAGAAGATAAAATGAAAAAGGAACTGCATTACATTGCCACCGAGTTGGTATTCATGCTTGAACGGTATGCTGAGGGTTGTTTCCGGGTTGTGACGGATGACGGCCAGGATGATGATGCCCCCCAGCCTGAGAGAAAAGCTGTCACGAATTACCCTGAACTGAATCTGATCGATGTCTCCGGTGACTGGCGGACTTTAGAGCCACGTCTTATGTATCGCATCCGTGAACTGCCGGTGCTCCAGGATGAGGCCCACAGGGCAATTGCATATGCCGCCGAATACTCCGACCCTCCTTGGCATAAGGACTATTTCAGGGAACGGCAGTATCAGTTCACGCGCTTGGGCATCAACGCTGTCATTCTTGCCGTCCGTCTGCGCAAGGCAACCGGGATGCCCGAAACACGTCTTACAGGTCATGATGAATGGTCTGCAGTTTCCGTGTTTCGTAAAGTCTGGAGGCGCGAAAGAGCCCTGCGCGCTGCTGAAGCTACCCGCAACAGGGAGTGGAATCAATTAGTGATACCTGATGGAATGTCAAACCAATGAGCGGCCTCTTATCATATTCTCACCCGCAGCAGCCGGCGCAAATGCCGGTGGCCATTGACTATCCCGCCGCGCTGGCCCTGCGCCAGATGGCGCTCGTTCAAGATGAACTACCGAAATACCTGCTGGCACCGGAAGTCAGCGCCCTGCTCCATTATGTGCCCGATTTGCACCGCAAGATGCTGCTGGCAACCCTCTGGAACACCGGCGCACGTATCAACGAGGCGCTGGCGCTGACCCGGGGGGATTTTTCGCTGGTGCCACCGTATCCGTTCGTGCAGCTGGCCACGCTTAAGCAGCGCACCGAAAAAGCGGCCAGGACAGCCGGCCGAGCTCCCGCCGGTAGCCAGGCTCATCGTCTGGTTCCGCTTTCCGATCACCACTACGTCAGCCAGCTGCAGATGATGGTGGCCACCCTGAAAATTCCGCTGGAAAGACGCAACAAGCGTACCGGCAGAACAGAGAAAGCCCGCATCTGGGACATCACCGACCGGACAGTACGGACCTGGATTGGCGAAGCGGTTGAAGCGGCCGCCGTCGACGGGGTGACATTCTCGGTGCCGGTCACCCCGCATACGTTCCGCCACTCCTACGCGATGCATATGCTGTATGCCGGCATACCACTGAAGGTTTTGCAGAGCCTGATGGGCCACAAATCGATTAGCTCGACGGAAGTCTATACGAAGGTGTTCGCACTTGATGTTGCTGCGCGGCATCGAGTTCAGTTTCAGATGCCCGAAGCGGATGCGGTAGCCATGCTGAAAGGGAATATTTAAGTACTTAGGAGAATGATGCTGGCGAACGTCCTGCTCGCCGGGGAGGTCTGTCAGACGTTATCTGGACCAGCTGACGGGAATATCTGCTCTGTATTCCTCATACTGCTCATAGATCGCATGCTGAAGCATCGTAATACGTTCTGACAACCTGTTGGCGTCCGACATATGCCGCCATTCCCCCTCAATAGTGGTTTTCTGTCCATCCGGGAGATTGAGCGTGATCAATACCTTTGTATCACGAATAATCACCCCGTCAGTGAAAGAATTAAGACCACTCCTTACGGTATTATCTATCTGTATAGTTTCAAGTTTCATCTTGTTACCTCCTGTTGACCGGATCCCAAGCATAGATATCTGAATTCAAATTGCCTAGTGAAATGTCTGGATATGCCGCATTTTTCCCCTTATACAGCGAAGCTGGCCAAAGGCCAGCCCGCTTGGATTTATCGCTTTTGCCAGTAGATCAGCATGGCAAGGAACAGGATTGTTGCCCCCTGAGAAGCGGTCAGGAAAGTTTCCAGCAATGACATTATCGTAAAACTCCGCATTATTAATTTCAGGTGTGTGATTCAGGGGCCTTAGTCCCCCTTTTACAGGACGTAGTGTTCTGTCACGACGGAAGCCAGGGTTAATAAAAACGATTCGAATATGTCTGCAGGGACGATAGAAATCTTCGTGCGGGTTGTCTCGCTGTAGCCGGCTCTGGAGAGCGACTCGGGGGAGGAGTAGTATCTTCCGGCCACGGATATGATCGAGCCAGCAGTGCTCGCCGCAGTCGAGCGACAGGGCGAAGCCCCGAGTGAGCGAGGAAGCACCAGGGAACAAAACTTATAAATTCTGCTTACGCTCAATGCCTGAAAAATCACCTCTCCTCGGGGTTATCCACTTATCCACGGGCATATTTTTATAAAGTACTTTTTTATTCTTTTTCTTTATTTTACATCTTTTAGGGAGCCTGAAAGCCGCGTACAGTGCGGCCTGAGAGGGGGCCTGTATGGGCAACTGGTAAACATAATATGGGAAATTAATCACGTATCAGTGGGTTTTGTGTCAACAAGCTATGGGATACGCATCAACAAGCTATGGGAAAGAGGTCAAGTTCAGTTCTCAATTATCCACTTGTGGATAAAGTGCAGATTTTTCCGGTGGATAAGTATCGCGATAGCTTGCAATTTCTGTTTTCACTGTCATTATGGGTGGGTAAAAATTTACCCATAGGCATTGAAATGGATACTCAAGCACTCTTGCCAGCTACTAAAACGTTTAAAAAACGCGCCAGTATAAAGCAATCTAACGAATTGACCGAAGCTGCATATTACCTGCCTCTTCAGGCAAAACGTGTGCTGTGGTTATGCCTCATGCAGGCCTATTTTAATGACAGCCAGGAAGATGACTCTGACGTATTGCCGCTCTTCAAAATCAGCGTTTCCGATTACGTCAAATACTTCAATGTCGCTACGTCTGTCGCCAGTCGTGATGTGAAGGCTGGGGTAAATGCTCTGGGCGAATCAACGGTTACCTTTTATCCAAAAGAAGGTGAGTTTGAAGAAGTTAAACGTCCGTGGCTGGCTGAAGCAGGAATGAAGCGAGGCCGGGGTTCCTGGCAGATTGAATTTAACTACAAGGTCATGCCATTCCTGGTCGGCTTAACCTCCCAGTTCACTACCTATTCTCTCTATGACTGTGGCCAGCTTAATAGTGTTCGTGTCATCCGGCTTTATGAAAGCCTGTGTCAGTTCCGGAGCACTGGTGTCTGGATCACCACACATGACTGGTTATGTGAAAGGTTTATGCTCCCTGCCTCGCAGAAAAACAATATTGCTGAAATGAAGCGTACCTTCCTGGAACCTGCTCTGAAGAAAATTAATGAGAAGACGCCATTAAAGGTAACATATACCACTGAAGAAGATGGTCGCTTGCTGTTTAATTTTCTTGATAAAAAACAATAGTCTGTAATTTTTATTTCCTCCCCCCTTAGTTTGTTGCTGACATATGGGGGGATACTGAACTTGCTGTGTTTCCCATAGTGCTTGCCTAACTTGACCTGTTTCCCGCAATCGCGGCTGTCTGCGTAGTTGACCTGTTTCCCACAGTCCGGGCCGTCTGCGGAGTTGACCTGTTTCCCACAGTCCCGGTCGTCTGCAAAGTTGACCTGTTTCCCACAGTCCCGGTCGTCTGCAAAGTTGACCTGTTTCCCACAGTCCGGGCCGTACGCGGAGTTGACCTGTTTCCCACACTCCCGACCGTCCGAGAAGTTGACCTGTTTCCCATAGTCCGGGCCGTCCGAGAAGCTGACCTGTTTCCCTTAGTCCGGGCCGTCCGCGAAGTTGACCTGTTCCCCACACTCCCGGCCGCCCGCGAAGTTGACCTGTTTCCCACAGTCCGGGCCGTCTGCAAAGTTGACCTGTTTCCCACAGTCCCGGCCGCCCGCGAAGTTGACCTGTTTCCCATAATCCGGGCCGTCCGCGAAGTTGACCTGTTCCCCACACTCCCGGCCGCCCGTGAAGTTGACCTGTTTCCCATAGTCCGGGCCGTCCGCGAAGTTGACCTGTTTCCCATAGTCCGGAGCGTCCATTAAAGTTGACCTGTTTCCCACAGAGGATGGAAAACTCTTCTTGTGCTGAGCGTAAGAGCTATCTGCCGGAACGGTTCCTCTTCGCTTCCTCGCCAGTTCGCTCGCTACGCTCGGTTACATGGCTGCGGCGAGCGCTGATACATAAGGCTCAGCATTGCACTGGTCGTAACTAAAATCAGAATCCTTCTGAATGACTCTCCTGTCTTGCAAGTTGAATACCTTTCTCAAAGCCCTTTTGTATGAGTTGCTGTTGATGGTCAAAAGTGCGTCTGCGTGTTGCTGCAGTGTGATTTAGTAGCACGCCCGTCGAGCTTCATCCCCCTTCTGTTGAGAGCGAAATCAAAACAATATGATTTTTTTCTTGCAACATGACACTTTTTGTTCAAAATGACAAAAAACGTCATGAGGTGATAAATGGACAATATTGAGCAGTTACGGAAAGTCGCTACACGTGCAGGTAAGCTTCTGACATCTTTGAGCGAAAGTATCCGACAGCAAAAAGAGGAATTGAAGCTTACCGAGTTCTATCAGGAATACAGCAAAGCCGCTCTGTATAAGCTGCCTAAGCTCAGTAAAGGCAGTGTTGAGTATGCTGTGTCCGAAATGGAAGCCGGTGGCTACATTTTTAAAAAGAAACCTTCTGGTAATACGATGAAATACGCGATGACGATTCAGAATGTCATCGATCTGTATAACCATCGTAAAGTACCGAAGTACAGGGATCGCTTCGATAAAGCCTTTACGATTTTTGTATGTAATCTTAAAGGTGGTGGTTCCAAGACAGTTTCTACCGCTTCATTATCACATGCTTTTCGAGCTCATCCTCAGCTTCTGTTCGAAGACCTGCGTATTCTGGCCATCGATTTCGATCCGCAGGCATCTCTGACAATGTTCCTGAGCCATGAGAATTCAGTGGGCTTGGTTGAAAATACGGCTGCTCAGGCCATGCTCCAGAACGTGTCTCGTGAAGAATTACTTTCCGATTTTATAGTACCGTCTATTATCCCTGGTGTTGATGTAATCCCCGCTTCCATTGACGATGCATTCCTTGCTGAAGGCTGGAAGGGATTGTGTGAAGAACATCTGCCAGGGAAAAATATTCATGCGGTGCTTAAAGAGAACATTATCGACAAGCTCCAGCATGACTACGACTTTATTTTCCTTGATAGTGGTCCTCACCTTGATGCGTTCCTGAAAAACTGCATTGGGGCGGCAGACCTGATGTTGACCCCTCTTCCACCGGCGACGGTTGATTTTCATTCTTCCCTGAAGTTTGTGGCCAGCCTCCCTGCCCTCATAGATTCCATCGAAATGGATGGGCACACCTGCAATCTCATCGGTAATGTCGGCTTCATGTCCAAGATCCTGAACAAGTCTGATCACAAAATTTGCCATAGTCAGGCCAAAGAGGTTTTCGGTGCCGATATGCTAGACATGGTTCTGCCAAGACTGGATGGTTTCGAACGTTGTGGGGAGACTTTTGACACAGTTATTTCAGCAAATCCAGCAACCTATGATGGAAGTACAGAGGCACTAAAAAGCGCAAAATCAGCAGCGGAAGACTTTGCGAAGGCAGTCTTTGATCGCATCGAGTTCATTCGTACTAACGGAGGTATGTGATGTCGAATGAGAAAAGAAAAACCATCGGCAGACAGTTAAATACTCAGGCGTCAATGCTCGAAATGGCTGACACCGGTAGAAGTCAGGTATTTACCTTAAAAACCGGCAGGAAGGTAACGTTCAGGTTTGTTCGGGTGCCTGCATCTGAAGTTGAAAGTAAGACCTTCGTAAACCAGGAAAACAATGGAAGAGATCAACTTGCACTGACCAGGGAGTCTCTGAAATCCATTATCCAGACGATTAAGTTTCAGCAGTTCTTTCCCTGTATTGGTATTAAGCAAAGTGAAAGGATTGAGATACTGGATGGTTCAAGACGGCGAGCCTCAGCAATTTTTGTCCGTACAGGCCTTGATGTAATGGTTACCGAAGAACATTTATCAGCTGATGAAGCTCGCCAACTGGCTAAAGATATCCAGACAGCTAAAGAACATAATCTTCGGGAGATTGGTCTGAGATTGATCGCTCTTAAAGAGTCCGGATTTAATCAAAAGGAAATTGCTGAACTGGAGGGATTATCTCAGGCTAAAGTTACCAGGGCGCTGCAGGCGGCGGCCGTACCGCAAGACTTAATTTCTCTGTTCCCGGTTCAGTCGGAGCTATCGTTTAGTGATTATAAACTTCTTTTAGAAGTTAATGAAAAACTCGGTGAAAAGGGATTAACGCCTGAAGAACTCATTCAGTCTGTATCAGCTCAGCTCGATGCAATTTTGAGTGATGGCGAGCGACCAGAAGACGAACAGAAAGCCAGTATTCTGAAGCTGATTTCTCAGGCATCTCAGGCATTGATAGATCCATCTCCCAAGGAAAAGTCAGTGGTTTCCCCACTCTGGTCTTTTGAAGAAAAGGACAAGTTCGCGCGTAAGCGTGTGAAAGGGCGCACGCTGACTTATGAGTTTAGCCGTATGTCAAAAGTGATTCAGGATGAACTGGACAAGGCTATCAACGAAGTCCTTGACAGAAATTTGAGTCAATAATTTCGCCATGGCGATTTCACATCTAACTTATTGTAATTAGGCAGTTTAGGTTGAGAATTTCACGGTGAAATCGCCATGGTTTCACGCCAGTTTCGCTGCAGGAATATCTGACCATCGTGTCGTATAAGCAGGAGAAAGCATCTCCCGTTTCATCTGCCATTCCGGGGCCATACCCCGCCCCGCAAACCATACTTTACCCAGCCCTGAGTTGTTGATCCCGTCCAGAACCCTCATCAGCTCAGCACTGTGAGGGCGTGGCGGGCGTTCGTCGAACAGTTGCAGCTGCGAAACTCCGGAGCCGGTGAAGTCATTCAGCATAACTCCGGCTTTGGCATACCGGTGCCCATCCCTCCAGATACGCTCCAGAGCCGTTGTAGCGGCTGCAATGATGTCCCTGGTGTCCTGAGTGGGTGTAAGAAGTTTTTCCGTAGCCACGTTGCCGTAGTAAGGCTCTTTAATGGCGAACGGAGACGTTTTGATGAAAACGGAAATATGCCGGCAATACTGGTGCTCTTTACGCAGTTTTTCAGAGGCCCGCTCTGCGTGCTGACAGATAGCCTGACGGAGTGACTCGTACTCCGTGATCTTCACGCCAAAACTGCGGCTGCAGACAATTTGCTGTTTCGTCGGAGGGGCTTCCTCAAGCGAAAGGCAGCTTTCCCCGTTCAGTTCCCGTACCGTTCGCTCAAGGACGACAGAAAAATTTTTGCGGATGAAGGCCGGGTTCGTCAGAGCCAGATCGAGCGCGGTTTTTATGCCCAGCACATTTAGCTTGCGTGCAATACGGTTACCCACCCCCCAGATTTCTTCAACCGGCTGCAGTGAAAGCAGTTTCCGCGTCCTTTGCGGATTTCCCCTGGTCAGAGCGAGTACGCCATGAAACTGTTTCCACTCTTTTGAGGCCCACTGGGCTGATTTTGCGAGGGTTTTCGTTGGTCCGGCGCCCACGCCAATGGTCAGGCGGGTACAGTCATACACCTGCTGACGCAGCTGCCGGGCGAAGTCCTCAAGCCCCATACAGTGCTCCACGCCGGTCAGGTCGAGGAACATCTCATCAATTGAATACTGTTCCACCCTGGGGGCCAGTTCCTCCAGGCAGTTCATCACGCGCGCCGATATCGAGGCGTAAAGTTCATAATTACTTGAAAACGCATATATTTTTTCCGGGTATCTTTCGTTTTTTATCTGAAACCACGGAGTTCCCATTTTGATCCAGGGCTTCGCCTCGGCACTGCGAGCGATTACATTCCCGTCGTTGTTGCTCAGGACGACTATCGGCTTTCCTTTCAAATCCGGGCGGAAAACACGTTCACAGCTGGCATAGAAGCTGTTCACATCGGCCAGGGCAAACATCAGTACATCTCCCTCGGGCGGTGGATGATATGCGTGACGACGCCAAAGATATCCAGCTCGTCGGGATCAGGATAAATCGGCGACCAGGAGGCATTCATGGGCTGCAGCGTCAGTCGCGGCGTCAGCAGAAGCCGTTTCACCGTAAACTCCCCCTGCATGCTGGCGACAACGATATCGCCGTGCCGCGGCTTTTCAGCACTGTCCACAACCAGCAGATCGCCATTGTACAGACTGCCGTCGGCCATGCTGTCTCCGCTGGCACGCAGGTAGTACGTCGCGCTCGGATGCCGTATGCAGTAATCATGGAGATCCAGATCGGACTCGACATAGTCAGCAGCAGGGCTGGGAAAACCGCAGCTGGCCAGATCGGCAAACAATGGATGGGCCTGTGGCGGGAGTTCTTTCCCGGTGCTGAAAAGTTGTAGTTTCATCTTTCCTCCTGACACTCTAATTTTACTGGTTATACATACAGTGTGCGCCGGGAGACCGGTAGAGATCAAGGGGTGAAAGTCCCCGACCATTGAAGGACCAGCAATCCACAAGGTCCCCGAGTCATGCGTTGCATACCGCGAGGTATGGGGCGAAGCGTTGACAGGGGTGTTGACAGGCCAGCCATTGAGCCACGAAATGTATATTAAATTACCGGGTGCCGACGTTGTACTGTTAACGGAAGGCAACATCATAGGGTGCGATACTGCGAGTGCCACATGGACCCGGCGGGGTCTGAGACCCTGGCATGTCAATACGATCTCTACGCGGGAACCGGGAGATCTCCCCTCTGACCATCTGCCAGTGTCGGAGATGGCCCGCACCGGGAAGACGAGGAGTCATAGCCGGTGATGTACGGAGAGGAGAAGTCGGACTCGCTCATAGTAGCGGCGAAGCAGGCGAACAACCCGAAAGGAGCGGAGTCAGTGGAGCGAAGGAGCGGGGCCAAGGGGAACGCGGAACAGCCACACATGCGCCGGACACAGAGCCGGGAAAGCATGTCACAGAGGCTGTCACGCGTGCGGGAAGCTGCGAAGCAGCGGAAGAAAGAACGGTTTACAGCATTGTTCCACCTGCTGACAGTCGAAGCACTGGAAGCCGCATTCCTCTCCCTGAGCAGGAAAGCGGCCGCCGGAGTGGATGGCATCAGGTGGATGGACTACGCCGGAAACATGAAGAACAACATAACAGATCTGCACCGGAGGCTACATCAGGGCAGCTACAGGGCGCAGCCCGGCAGGCGTCACTACATCCCAAAAGCGGATGGAAAACAACGCCCGCTCGGCATCGCCTCGCTGGAGGACAAGATCGTCCAGTATGCGCTGGTGAAAATCCTGAACGCAGTCTATGAAAACGACTTTATGGGGTTCTCATACGGGTTCAGACCCGGGCGAAGCCAGCACGATGCACTGGACGCACTGGCCACAGGGCTGGTACGCACTAACGTAAACTGGGTACTGGATGCCGACATCAGTCAGTTCTTTGACAGGGTGAGCCACGAATGGCTGATCAGGTTCACAGAGCATCGGATCGGCGACCGGAGGGTAATCAGGCTCATACGTAAGTGGCTCACAGCCGGGACGTCGGAGGAGGGTCAATGGCGAGCAACGGAGGAAGGCACCCCACAGGGTGCGGTCATCTCACCGCTGCTGGCAAACATATACCTCCACTACGTCTTCGATCTGTGGGCGCATCAGTGGCGACGTCGCTATGCCACAGGCAATGTGGTAATGGTCAGATACGCCGATGACATCGTCATCGGGTTCGACAAACGATACGATGCCCGGCGCTTCCGTATAGCCATGCAGCGCAGACTGAGGGAGTTCGGACTCACGGTTCACCCGGAGAAAACCCGTCTGATGGAGTTCGGCCGCTTCGCTGCCGAAAACCGTGCCATCAGGGGAAAAGGCAAACCAGAAACGTTCAACTTCCTCGGGTTCACGCACATCAGCGGGAAAGATCGCAACGGCAGGTTCATGCTGATACGAAAGACCCGCCGGGATCGGATGACGGCAACTCTGAAAGCCATCAAAGACGGTCTGCGAAGGCGCTGGCATTACTCAATCCCCGAACAGGGAAAATGGCTCAGGAGAGTGGTTCAGGGATACCTGAACTATCACTCGGTACCGGGCAACTTCCCCACCATGCAGAAGTTCAGGACACACGTAACAAACCTCTGGCGCCGGGCGCTCAGGCGCAGGAGCCAGAAGGATGATACGACCTGGACGAAAGCAAACAAACTGGCAGCCGCATGGCTACCAAGGGTTCGGGTTCTTCATCCATGGCCTGTGGAGCGGTTCACCGCCAGACACCCGAGGCAGGAGCCCGGTGCGTAAATCGCGCACGCCGGGATCTGTGCGGGGGGTATCCGGTAACGGGTATCCCTACCGCGACATAAAGGGCGGTGAAATTTCTGCAAGTGATGGGGGAGTGCCGGTCAGAACGTCCCCGAAAACAAACCGCCCCCGGATTCAGGAAGGGCGAACTGACCGGCTGCGGCAGTGTAACACCGCACACCACAAAGGCAGCACTGACGTCGTCAGTGCTTTTTTTACCTGTCCTCCGGACGCTGAAGGGCGATTTCACCCGTGCAGCTAAAGGGGCGGTAAGTCCGGGTGTGCACATCGTCATTTTCTCCTGTGATGCCTTTCTCCTGCGTATCAGCTTCCGGTAATCGTCCCCCGTCACAACCTGGTCAGCAAGGGTAAATGGCACGCTGCGCGCCCTTGCAGACCAGAACGACTCCGGGCAGGCCGAACCGTCAGGCGATACGAAGACGAAATTCACACTGACGGAGAAACAGCCATGACGATGAACCTGCACACTCAGACAACCGCCCCTAAAGCTTCACAGGCGACCAGCGTATCCCCGCTGGAGCAGTCAGGCTCCTCAAAAACGAAATTTTCCAGGGGCAAAAGCAAAGCCCGTGCTGGCGCAGTCAAAACAGACCTTTACCAGACCGTAACGGACAGCATCATTGCAGCCCTGGAAAGCGGCGTTAAACCGTGGGTGTGCCCGTGGGTTCGCAACGGCGCAGCGGCGGGATTACCGGCCAACTTCAGCACCGGCACGGCATACAGCGGAATTAATATCATGCTGCTGTGGTGTAGTGCGGCAAAACAGGGTTTTCAGGACGAGCGCTGGCTGACCTACAAACAGGCGCAGGAGCTGGGCGGCCAGGTTCGTAAAGGTGAACACGGCACGACGGCCATCTTTTACAAGACTCTGGAGAAAGAGGACGAGGACGGGGAAATCGAAAAAATCCCGATGCTGAAAGCCTTTACCGTGTTTAACGTGGAGCAAATCGACGGCCTGAGCATCGAGAGCGTGCCGCAGCCGGTTGCCGGTTTCGATCCGCTGCCGCAGGCGGAAGCACTCATGACCCGGAGCGGGGCAAAAATCACCGAGCAGGGCGTAAAGGCGTTCTATCGTCCGGCCACCGATGAAATCGTCCTGCCAGAGCGGTTCCGCTTCGCGGACGCGGCGAACTTCTACGCCACCGGCCTGCATGAGCTGGTTCACTGGACGGGGGCAGCGTCCCGCCTCAATCGTGAAAAAGGCAATAAGTTTGGCTCTGAGGCGTATGCGTTTGAGGAACTGATCGCCGAGCTGGGCAGCGCGTTTCTGATGGCGGATTTGGGAATTACGGGAGAGGTGCAGCATGAAAGCTATATCGCGTCCTGGCTGAAAGCCCTGAAGGGAGACAAGCGCTACATCTTTAAAGCGGCGGCAGCGGCCTCAAAAGCGCACCGCTGGCTGATGGACTGCTGACAGCTGGAGCCCTGCGGTGCAGGGCTTCAGAATTTTTGAAAGAGAGAGAATCAGGGAGGGAATTATATAAGTCACTGTTTTTTATAATTCTGTAACGCGGCCGGCCTCAGCTGCAGGACGTCCTGCAGCTGATGCCGGCACGGGAAAAAAAACAGGACAGATTCAAAAAAAATGAACCCTTTTTCAGGCGGCAGCCGTTACGTATCCGGGATACGTAACGGCGCGATGTCTTACGTAAAAAATGACGTAACGGCTTTCGCCGCCGCAGCTAAAGGGGCGGTAAGTCCGGGTGTGCACATCGTCATTTTCTCCTGTGATGCCTTTCTCCTGCGTATCAGCTTCCGGTAATCGTCCCCCGTCACAACCTGGTCAGCAAGGGTAAATGGCACGCTGCGCGCCCTTGCTGACCAGAACGACTCCGGGCAGGCCGAACCGTCAGGCGATACGAAGACGAAATTCACACTGACGGAGAAACGACCATGACGATGAACCTGCACACCCCGACAACCGCCCCTAAAGCTGCACCGGCGACCAGCGTATCCCCGCTGGAGCAGTCAGGCTCCCCAAAAACGAAATTTCCTGAAATCAAAACCGTCAAAACGGCGGTGGTTAAACTGATCAGCGACATCGAGGGCAACCTCGATCAGCGTCTGGCATATCGCGAGGCCGTAGAGGGATTGTGCCAGGAGGCGGCCAACCGGATAACCCAGTGCATGCATTCACGCAGTACAGGGCAGACGCTACGTGATCTCCGCGAGCTGCTGTCGGTGACGCTGGACACCATTATCGTGGTGGAGTTTGAAGGGGAGCAGACCCGTCTCAACTATGGCGGACGTTCAGCAGAAGACGTGATCGCCATGCTGAAAGCGCTGCATCTTGAAGGGCGCAAAGCCTGGCTGGAAGTGGAGTAAAAAAAAAAGCCCCGTCCGCAGACGGGGCTGATTCAGTACAGGGCATTCAGCGGGGTGCCCTCATCCCACAGGCGGTTAAATTCTCGCTGGTACGTCTCCGCCAGCTGCGGCGCATCCTCGATCAGCAGCACGTTTTCCGCGTTGCGTGAAACGGCGCTTGCCGTGTAGTTAAACGACCCGGTCTGGACGTTTTTGCCGTCGATCACCATAAACTTGTTGTGCATGATGGCGTAACGGCCGTTAAGGTGCACCGGCACGCCCTGGTTTATCAGATACGTCACGGCGGTGTAGCGGTCGCTGTTCGCCTTTTCGTCGGCCACCACGCGCACGGCCACGCCGCGCCGGTTAGCACCGGCGAGCGCCGTCGCGACCGGCTTACTGGTGAAGCTGTAGGCCGCGACGTCAATGCTCTGCCTGGCGTTGTTTATGGCGCCGAGCACGATTTCAAGAGCAGGGCGCCCGTCAGACGGCGAAAAACCCGCCGTCAGGACGGGCGCGGCGGTGGCGAACGCGGGCACGCAGAGGGCGGCGGCCAGCACCAGAAGGGTGGTTTTACGCATAGTTGTCCAGCTCCAGGTTTTTCAGTTCATCGAGGGTGTAAAAGCGGAAGACGTCGCGGTGTTTTGCCTCCAGTTGCACATGCTGGTTTTTCACGATCACGCTGGCGATGCTGTCGAAAATAATCTTCAGGGCGCGCTTTTTCGCCTCGTCCGGGGCGACGTAAAACGCGTACCGCCATTTTTTATCGCTGATAGCCAGCAGGTGGCTCGCCATGATGGACTGATAGCGCGCCTTTGTTTTGATACGTCGTTCGGTTTCAACGGCGATCAGCCTGCCGTCCGGCAGGCTGATAAGCCCGTCGGGACGGTGTTTGACGCTGTACTGACTGAGGAACGTTGAACGGTCGCCGTTAATCCACCCTGTCGCGCCGTTCTTCTCCAGCGTAAGGCGCACTAGCTGGTTATCAAGGTGATGGTCGAGTGACCAGCCGGTCAGGCGGTAGGGTTCAAAGCGGGCGGGCATTATGTTGTCGTCCGCCGTGAGGATAACGGCCAGCCCGTCGGCGGTAATGCCCCACAGGGATATTCTCGACGCGCGGGATTCATGCACGTGCTTCTGAATCAGCCCCATTTTCTCCACCTTCTCCAACAACCGGTAGAGAGGGCGGTCAGATTTAAAATCAAAAAGCAGCTTTATGATTTGAAAATCGCTGTAGGTTTCCTCCTTGAGAAAATTCAGCAGTACGCGAATTTTTTCAGTGCTGCGTGCATAACGTTCCTGATACGACGAAATAAGCATAGAAACTCCTTATTTTATAAATCCAGCAACGAATGTATTTCGTCATTTGGAGCGGGCTGTGATGCCATCAGCCACTCCTCGTCAGGTTGCACCGGCGGAGTGGGTATTGCCGTTGCTGAGGGTTTTTTGGTGGTTGTTGCGCTGACCGGAATAATGTCAGGTGCCGGAACTGCCGGAGCCGTTTTATCAAAATCCAGATCCAGCACCGGTTTAACTTCTGCCACCGTAGCGACTGCGACCGGCGGCAGGGTAAACAGCTCCAGTGGGGCTTTTTTAACCTTGAGCGGTGAGATTAACGACGGGAACGCGAGCGCGTTCTGGCTGAAGATATAGCTGACGAACTTCGGCAGGTTCTGGAGCATATTGCTGTCGATGTAATAGCTTTCCGCCTGCCGAAGCATGCGCTCGTTATCGACTTTTTCTGTCAGCACCGCCGTGGTGGTGACTTTCCGGCTTTCATCATCGACTAAAATCGTGCCCGACATGCGCGCAATCCATTCGGCGGTGTCTGGATCCTGAAGTTTATATACCAGCTTAAACTTGCAGTTTTCCACAACCGCCCCAACCACGGCGTCGCCGTTTAAATCCGCCGGACAGTCGCGCAGGTCGGCAATTGACTGGTGCGCCATTAATATATGGACGCCTTTATCGCGTGCCGCGCCTAACCCTTCGAGCGCCGGTTTGGACAGGTGATATTTCACCTCGTCCTTAAAGATGGCGATGGGGCGGATATTCCCCGCGACGCGGTCGCGCAATTCCGCGAGCTGGAACAGGCGAACTAAAATCATGCGCTGCGCGGTAATGATTTTAGAGTTACGCATCGAACCGATGATATAGCAGCAGCCGCCCTTGTCGAAAATCTCCTTCAGCGCAAAACCGCCTGGCGCGTTAATGCTGTTGAGCATTGCCAGCTCCTCGGTTTTACCGTGAAAGGCTTTAATCGTCTCGCCAATGCCCTGAACATAATCGCCGTTATAAATATCCCGCACGGTTGCGCCCGGATTATCCTTCACGAACTGCGCCGCCGTTCTCGCCGCCTTGCGGTCGTCGATACGGTAAAAATCCGCCGCCTCGCCTTTTTCCGCCAGACTGAAACCGGCCACGAATAATTCCTCCAGATGGTCGGCGGTGATACCGTCGATAAGGTTCATCTGGTATTCCTGTTTATTCAGGTCGATAAGCACAAAGGGTTTTCCGGCGTCCGCGCACGCTTTTTTATACAGGTGCGGTGCCCACTCGTCGTTTTTGGGGTCGAGAACAAAAACGCCCTCGTCGGCGAGGATGCTCTGATAAAGCAGAATACCGGTTACGACGCCTTTACCGGCACCAGTGGTGCCGATAATGTCGGCGTGCTGGGTCTGCCATTCTTTTAACGGAATATATTGCGGCTCACCCTCGCGGCTCAGCCCGATAAAAATCCCCTTATTCAGATCGATGTAATCCATCGGATCGTATTCTGTGGTGACGGGTAAAATTTCTTTTACCCGGCGAACGTCGGTTCTGCGGTCGCGCTCCATGCTGGTTTTTTTCACCATGCCGCGTTTGACCTTATCAAATTCAGGCGAGATCAAACGCCGTAAAACCACGTGCAGAATAAAACCGGCGACGGTAAACAGTAGCGCCATTGTCCAGGTAAGCAGCGGCGGACTGGCGATATCTTCCCGGCCATAAATGCGCTGTAAAAACCAGACGGCCACTGGCGCTATCGAGCCGAAAACAAAACAGATCATGGAAAGCAGAATTAAGATCCTTTGCAGAAACGTCGGCTTTTCCTGACCGCCGTGTTTCGCAGAAAATATAAAAGGCAGCATGACGCCGGACAGCAGCGCTAACGCCAGTTGATGCGCCTGCAAAAAGGCGATAAAGGCCAGGACGGCATTTGCTATCGGCGACAGCAAATGATTCAGTTTGTCGAATATCACGATATTCTCCTTCACTTAAATTCGGTCAGCACCATCGGTCAGTCAGAACGGTCACAGGTTGTGATCGTTCTGACTGACCGATTCCATGCTGCAAAAGAAGTGGCCGCTAAGCGGCCATGATCGCAGGAGGTACACTCCCGCGATCTAACGGCGTGCGGCATTACGCGCGGGCTGGACGCCCTTACTGCATGTCGCATGGGGGTAATGTCCTGGCTGAACGCCCGGCCAAAACCCCCAAGGTCAAAAGAGGCCACACCGTCGCGCGCTACGCGCGACCACCCCCTAAAAGACGCCTGTTTTAGCCCTTTTCTTCGCCTTGTTCGTTCCTCACAAGACGAATTAAAGGGAAACTAGGCTTTTTAGGGGGTGGTCGCGCCACGCTACCGGCTTTTGGCCGGAGACTTAGGCACGACGGTGTGGGGGGCAAGCCCCCCAAATAAACCGACGCGTGGGCGCGTCTTTTTGCTCGCTGGGGCGGCAAAATTTATTCGGCCCCCCCGGCTTTTTTCGGCTCACTTGGGGTGAGCGCTCAAAAAGTGGAATCGGCGACGCAAATTAGCAATTTCTTCGAAATTGAATTTACTCGCCTCCTGCCACTTCGCAGACTCAGGCGGCCTGTCGATTAGCAATTTTTTCAAAATTGAATCGCCATGCTCGCCAGTCTTCGAAGCCCGAAAAACCAGGTCAAAACCGACCCTGTGCCGTTGTTAGTCGGTGGTAATAAGGAAGGATTCAAGAGGTTTTCCGGCGTCAAGTTCTTGCTGAATTACAACCGGCACGCGTCCGACGCCTGACCATTTTTTATGCACGCCGTTTTCAAAATACTGATATTTAGCTTTGCGTTTTGCCGACTTTTTGGCGGGAGTTGTACTAACCAGCTCTGTCGGTGAAAAGCCCTCCGATTCAATCAGCGCCAGCAATTCATTGCGCTTTTCTTCCCGCTGTCGGCGTAGCTTTTCCTGCTCGATATGCTCTGCGCGTTTTTCATCAAGCGCTGCTGAAATACGTGCACTCAGCATCTCCAGAAAGGCAAAATCACTTTCACGTAAAAACTTTTTCAGCGCGCGCTCTGAGGTTAATTCGTCCTGGATACGGTTCATAATTTCAGCTCCTTCGGCATAGATACGTTCAATCCTTTCAGCGGATCGCGTGGTGGATATTCAAAACCGAGTTCCCCGGTTTGCGCGTTTTTCAGCGTGACGATCATCGAATAGGTGTCGTCGTTTTTCTTCGATTTAAAACCTTTAATAACGTCGGTTTTGCCCTTGCCGATTAACTTCTCGGCCTGTTTTTCCGTCAGCTTTTTGCCGCGCACTTCCAGCCATATTTTGAACTGACAGCCCGTACAGGCGCAGGTTTTCGGCGTCATAACCAGCTCAGAACCGCACGACGGACATTTAACCGCGAGGCGGTTAAGCGCCGTTTTAACGGGCTGTTTTTCCGTCGCGCTGATGGCAATATCGGCGCTCTCAACCAGGCGGGAAACTTCCGCGTAAAGACCATCAATAAAGCGCTCGATGGTCATTTCGCCGGTTTCAACCGCCGCCTGTTTTTCAGCCCATACGGCGGTCATATCCGGCTGCGTCACCGAGTCGGGCAGGGCATCAATTAACGCCAGCCCGGCGGCAGTTGGGATAAATTTGCCCTTTTCCACGGTGATGTAATCGCGGGTTTTCAGCGTCTCAATAATAGCCGCGCGGGTCGCCGGTGTGCCGATGCCGCCGTGTTCATCTTTTTTGTCTTTATCCTTCTCCTTGAGCAATTTTTTAATGCGCGGATCGGCGACAAAATCGGCCACGCGAACGAGGGCAGCGAGCAGGGTCGCCTCGGTAAACAGCGGCAGCGGTTTAGTTTTTTTCTCCGAAATCACCACCTCGCGGCAGGTTAATGTCGCCCCGGTTTGCAGGCGGCTGATGGCCTCAAACGAGGTGCTGTTTTCGTCCTCCTCGTCGTCTTCTTCCGCGTCGTTCAGGAACGTCGTAAAACCCGCATCGGTGATTTTACGCGCCGAGACTTTAAACATCTCGTCACCGCATTTAATCTCCGCGATCGACTCGTCATAGCGCTTTTTCGCCACGAACTGCGCGAGATAAAACTGCGCGATGGTGAGATAAACCGCCTTTTCCTTGTCGGTAAGGCGGCTTAAATCCGGCATGTTCGTCGTCGGGATAATGGCGGTGTGGGCGGTGACTTTTTTACTGTCAAACGCCGCACTTTTTTGCGCCGTGTCGGTGGTAAGGCCGTTAAAAACGTCGAGCGTTTTTAAGGCCGCCACCACCTGTGGCGCGTCGTTGAATTGTTCATCGGACAGATAAGAACAGTCAGAGCGGTTGTAGGTAATGTATTTACTGTCCTTGAGCTTCTGCGTGATATCGAGCGTCTGCTGCGCGGTCAGTTTGTGCCTGCGGTTCATATACACCTGGAGGCGCAGCAGGTTAAACGGCAGCGGTGCGGCCGTGGTTTTTCCCCGGTCGGTGGCGGCCGCGAGCACGCTGGCCGGTTTTCCGGCCAGAGCCCTCGCGAGTCCTTCCCCCCAGGCCTTATCCGTCAGCCGCTTTTTATCGTCCACCGGCGCGTATTCGGACGTCTGCCAGCGGGCGCAGACAACGTCCGTACCGCTGATAAACTGCCCTGCGAGCTGGTAGTAAAACGCCTCGCTGTGCGCCTGATTGTCGCGCCACCGGCGCACAATCATTCCCAGCACCGGCGTCTGGACGCGGCCAACCGAAATCGTGCCCTTATAGCCCTTATCGCGGGCTTTGAGGGTGTAACAGCGGCTCATACTGAAGCCAAAAATCGCGTCTCCTGCGCTGCGCATCAGGGCTTTCAGGTACATCCCACGAAAATCGCTGTTATCGCGCAGGGAGTTGATGGCTTTTTTCACCGCTGGCGCGGTGTTGTCGTTAATAAGCGCCCGTTTCACCGGCGCGGTGTTTCCGGCGAACTCCAGCACCTCGTCAACCAGGAGCTGCCCCTCGTCGTCCGGGTCGCCGCAGTGGACAACCATTTTGATATCCGGGCGCCGAATCAGCTTCACCAGGGTATTAGCCTGCTTTGCCACGCTCGCTTTTGGCTGAAGCTGTACCGGGTACAGCTTCAGCGGCAGGGTGTCGAGCGACCAGGTGGCGTAGGCCGGGTTGATCGTCTCCGGGGGCACCATTTCCAGCACGTGGCCGACGCAGTAGCTCACGATATCGGTCGCCGATTCGGCATAGCCGTCGTGCCGGGTGAAGTTGCCGCCCAGCGCTTTCGCGATATCGCTCGCGACTGCGGGTTTTTCTGCAATCCACAGTCTCATTCTTGATCTCTCCTGATTTCATCCATCGTTTCGAAGTACATCATTCGACTTTCCTGAAAGTCGTTATCAGACAGACTAAAGCCATGATCCGCCGCTACTGTCATGAACGTCTCAGCATCACGGACGCTGAGACTGGTCAGAACATCGTGCAATTCGCACAGGGCGCGATATTGGTAGATTTCGTAATGCAGGCCGCAGCCGCGATGCGCTTCTTTCTCGATGCGAGAAATCAGGCTCGCGGCACTAACGGAATCACCACGCACATGCGGCCACGGCGGGGCTATAAATCCGGTTTTTGTTGCCATTGGAGTGCATCCTTATCGTCGAGTTTTTCCCATTCCGCCGCCTCGTCGTCGCTCAGCGGAACGGTGTAAAAGAAGACCGGCATACTGAGCACGGAGCGGAAGAACGACTGACGTTCTGCTGGTAATGCCTGGAAGGTCGGCGAGTGCTGCGCGGCGAGCTGGACGAGTTCGGACGTGTTGGCCTGAAAATGATCCTGTTTCTGGCTGATTTCCGACAAAACGAGCAGCACCGTCTGCAAATCACCTGCAGGAAGCTCCTCATCTTTCAGCAGCCCGGAAAAGTTATTAATAGAAACGGTTTGATTAATCACGTGGTGTCTCCTTTACGGCTGCCGTTTTACCAACCGTTCATACGGCCAAATTTCGAGATGATCTTGCCGACAATGGCGCTGTCAGCGGACGGGCAGGCGCTCAGTTTTTTCTGCCGCGCTGCGGCGGTGTGATCGGGTAAAAACGACCCCTTTTTTTTCTTTTTGATGCTCATGAAATTTTTGTACATCGGGTCACACTCGGCGGGACTGCTGCCGTCGAGCTTTCCGGCCAGGCACAGCACCATCGCGCACGGGTCATTCGGGTCGGCATTCTGGCCATCGGCGGCGAACGCCGGAGAAGTAAGGGCGCACAGCAGCGCCGCCGTGATTACGGTGTGTTTCATGATGATTTCCTCTGAAGGGAAGCAGGGCGCTAACGCCCGTTGGTTGTTCAACGTCGGTGACGGTCTGAAGGACTCAGACCGTCGCCGCCGTTATCGGTAGAAGACGATTTCTGAGGTGTCGCAGGTCAGGCAGCCGGAGCGGGGGCGAAACTCCACCACACCCTTGTAGCCGCCCTCGCGGAGCCAGGTTTTGGCCGCAAAGAAGCGCTGGCCGTCCGGGGCATTTACTACCGCGCGCGAGGCGTGCGCAACCGCGTACCACTGTGCGGCCGGGTAAATCCCGCCGGGTTCAAAACGCGCAAGCACCTGCGACCAGTGCCCTTCCGTCACCGGCGAGGCCACGATAAGACGGTTGGGTTCCCATACCGGCCGGGTGGTCGTTACCGGCTGCGCCGGTTGTGACCAGTCAACGGCCGCAGGCTCCGGTGGCGAAGAACAGCCCGCCAGGAGGACGACGATCGCCGTCAGGCCGGTCAGTTTAGGCAGCATCATTGAAACTCTCCTTCATAGCCTGCATGTGCAGGGGTTTAAAATAGACGTCGCTCATGCGGCGCACGTTGCCGTGAACGTCCACGCTCACAATGACGTCGACGCAGTGCAGTACCTTGCGCAGCAGCACGTCAACCGGCATGCCCCGGCACGCCGGATGCTCGTAGCAGCGGTCAATCAGCCCGGAGATACACTCGCGCGGGCTGCCCGCGTGCAGGGAGGACATAAACCCCTCGTGCCCGGACTCAATCAGCTTGAGTGCGTCCCACGCCTCGCGGCCACGCACCTCGGCGAGCAGGGGGCGGTCGGGGTTCATACGGTAAATCGCGCGCACCAGGCGATCAGAGGTGACTATTGCGCCCTCTCCGGCGTCCGCCGGGTAGAACAGATGAACGTAGTTTTTCTGGCTGTAAAACTTCAGCTCCGGGTTGTCCTCGATGGTGATAAGGCGCAGCGTCTCGGGAATGTAGTGCAGCAGCATCTTCATGTAGGTGGTTTTCCCAGAGCCTGTTTCCCCCACCACAAAGAGCGTTTTGCCGTACTCCACGCACTTTTCCATAAAAAGCGGGATATTCCCGGACAGGTATATGCGGCTCAGCTCCCCGTCTTTTGATTCCACCTTTTCTGTACCCTGCACCCGGTCATAAAACCCGGCATCGATATACGACTGATGGGTGCGCTGGAAGTAGTCCGGCTTACGCAGGGTGATTGAGATGGTGTTGCGCTCACAGGCCGGGGGCACCACTATCTGGCAGCGTTCTCCTGTAGGGAGCGTGGCCGAGAGGATAGGCGACGTTTCATCAATGGTGTCGTTGTTCCACACGGCCAGCGCCCTGGCAAAGGACGAGCACTGGCGCAGCGTGACCGGCGAGGCGTGCATTTCCCACGCCCCGTTGATTTTTGTGTGCAGCTCTCCGGGGCGGTTGATGGCAATTTCCGTCAGCCCCTCCCGGCTCAGGTAGTCCCCGAACAACAGATCGCGCAGGTGTGACAGCGCGACGTTGCCCTCTGACGGGGTATCAGTCAGTTTATCGTCCATCGCTTACCTCATGCGCAGTCTGTAGACGTCTGAAAAATCAATGTCCGCCCCCGTGACCAGGCCAATCACGTCACCCTGGTTGAGGTACATCGTCGGCGGGATGTTGATGCTGTTTTCCAGGAGCGTTTTTGCCATTTCCGCCGTGGCCGCGCGGGTGTTCTCCGTGTAGTCCGTGTTGCGATCCTTGCCCGGCGACGAGCCGGAGGCCGCAGCGGCAAAGTCCTGTACCGTGCCGAGCAGGAGGGTATTACCTATCCGCTCCAGCCAGTGATTGTCTATCCAGCCCGCGACGCCGTTCTCGCCAAGCGCCCCCACGGCCTGGCTGTCAACCATCGGAATAACCAGGCGGCCGGGTTCCGGCGTGCGCAGCTCGGTGATGGCGAGGAACAGACGCCCCTGCCCGTTTTTCAGCGTGCCGGTGCGGTACAGGCCGCGCGCCTCAGTGCCTGCCGGGATAAGGCGCACGGCGTTGCTGGCGCTGTAAATGTCCTCGCTGATAAGGCAGTTAAAGCGCCCGCCCACGTCCGATACAAAGCGCTGCATCATCGCGCAGGGGATATGCCGGTCGGCCGGAATGTACAAATCCGGATCGAGGCCGAGCCGCTTCACGCCGGTAATGCGCGCCAGCCCGTTATCCTGCGACTGCCCGGCGGGTGTTGCAGAGCCTGGCGCGGACGCGCTGCCCGCAGGTGATACGTTACTGCTGGACGTGCTTTTCGGGGCGCTGCTTGCAGTGGTTGGGGCGCTGTCTGCCAGGGCGCTGACCTTGTCAAACGTCAGGGGGGGCGGTGATGCCTGCGGCGGCGCGGCGGTATCAGTCGGAGTAGTCTTCTCCTGGCCGGTTGTGTCTGCCAGCTGTCCCAGCGGGTTCAGATCCCGTCCGAGGTTATTGCGCTCGCGGGCGGGGGAGGTGGCGTGCGATTCCGGTTCATGGCTCGCGCTTTTCCCGCTGCCGTCACCCTTCAGTTTCGCCATCAGGTAATCCCCGCCGGTGGCGATAATGACCAGTAACACCAGGCTGATGGCGGCCAGCACGAGCGTGCGGCGGCTGCGGCGCTTCGCGTGCTGCACCACCTGTGGCTGTCCGGGTGGCACCGCGCCTGCGGCGGGTTTATCGCCGTCAATCTCTGCCCGCGCCCGCTCGCGGGCTTCCGCCTCCAGTTCGGCGGCGGTTTTAATGTCTTTCTGTTCGTTCATCATTTGCTCTCCAGTTTCACATCCGGTGAGACGGTGCTGCCGTTCGCCACGGTGACTTTCCCGTAACTGCCGTTTTCAATCCCCACGACCTGGCTGCCGTAGCGCAGCACAAAGCGTGGAGAAAGAGAGCGCAGTACCATCACCCGGTAGTTACCCTCGGTGCTGAAGGTCGGGGTGATCACCTGCTCGCTGCCGCCGACGATGACGGTCGGCGACGGGATCAGCTTCTGCGGTGAAAAGCCGAGATAGGTAAACCGGCCGTCGTCATACGCAAAATCCGGGGTGATCGACTCCGAACCTGCCGCCACCCTGCGGGTGTAGTTCCAGTTGCGCGGCGCAGTGGATTTCTTCAGGGCAAACTGAATGCGTTCTTTCTCCTGCGCGGCCTGAAGCTCCTGCTGACGGGCGAGGCGGGCTGCGTCGTTCTGCCTGCGGGTATCGTCGGGGTAGCTGAAGCGCACCACAAAGGCCAGATTTCCCGCCTCGCGATCGTTATCGATCACGTTCAGCATCAGGCTGTAGTCGCGCTTTGTGGTGGTCACAAACAGGTTGGTCTGCCAGTCCTGCTGCGTGGGGGTGAAAATCTTCTGGACGGTTTTGCCGTCCGCATCCGTTACCGGCTGCTTCACCGGCGCGGGGCTAATCCCCACGCGGTTACGGTCGGGTGTGATCGTCCAGCCCTGCGGAAAACCAGCGGTGGCGGTGATCACCTCCTCGTCGGCGTCAAAAACCAGCGTCGTGATGTAACCCGCCCGCGTGTTAATCACTGTCGTGTTCTGGCTGTTGTAGGGGATGTTCTGCATGCGGCTGTCATAGGCGCTGCCGCGCGGTGTCGCCGCACCCCATGCTGACGCTGCGGTCAGCAGGAGGGCACACATCAGTACCTTATTCATCGCTTTTCTCCTTAAACCGCTGGTAACTGGTGACGATGAAGCCGAACGGGTTCACCTCGCGCTCGGAGGCCGTCATTTTCTTCTGCGGGAAATAGCGGTAGGTCATGCGCACCGTCCAGTAATCATACGTTTCGGTGTTGTCCTTGACCTTTCGAATGGTGCGCTTGATGCGCAGCATCTCCACCATGCTGGAGCCGGTGCCCTCTGACGGTACGTTGGAGAGGACTTCCACCGTGACCACATAGGCCGCCTGCTGAAACACAGCGTCCGGCGCGTCCGGGCTGTTAAACCAGTCGAGGTATTCCTTGTTGACCTCGTCGCTGTTGAACATCTGCGTCTCTCTGTAGTCCTGCTGAAGGGCGAAATAGTTGTACCCCTCGCGGCGCTTCACGTAGGACGCAGTCTGCGAGAGATTGAGCACCTCGGAGGTGTCCAGCTTGTCCTCGCCGACGGTGGTGACGCGCTCGATGCGCCCGGTCTGACGGTCGAGCGTGTACAGCTCCACGGTGGTGGTTTTGAGCGGTAGCAGCAGGATAAGGGCGGCAAGGGCGAAGACGAGCAGCAGACCGGCGAGCGCCGCCACGATCCAGCCCGCCTTTTTCATGCGCATATCCCGCTCAAGAATGGCGTTCTCAAACGAGCGCGAGTCGCTCAGGGCTTTGGCGGTAAGTTCAGACATGGGGGGTTAACTCCTGAATAATGGCCGGGGAATTGACCGGCTCCGGGTTGCCCGACACGGGCGGAAGTTGGGTGTTTCGCTGTGCGCAGCCTGCAAGCAGGCACAGCATCAGCAGCGTGATGCCGTATTTCATGGTGTTTTTCCTGTGGTAAAGACGTGACGAAGCCGCAGGACGCCGTTGCGGCGTCCCGCAGTTCAGTCAGACTGGGTTATCTCTGGTAGCGTTCCTGCATCCGCTGAACGGCGGCGCGGCTGCGGCTGCGCGCATCGCCGGTGGCGCGGGAGGCCGTGGAGGCAGACGAGGCCGTTGCGCTGCCGGTGCTGTTAAGGTTCTGTGAGGCTTTATCCCCCACCGCACCGGCTGCGGAGGAGGCGGATTGACGGGCTGAACCTACTCCCGACGCGGCAAGTGCCTGCGCGGCACCCTGTGCGGATGCACCGGCAAGCGCCTCGGCCAGCTTATAGGTCAGGACCATCACGGCGGCGGCACCCGCCGTGCCGAGGAAGACCTGAACGGCCAGAGTCAGGTAGTTGGCATCGGATGCTTTTGTGGCGCCCGCCAGGATGTAGTCCAGGTAATCCATTACCACCGTCAGGGCGATGCCGCTGAACAGGGATGTAAGGATGCAGCCCAGAATAATTCTGAGCCAGTTGCTGAACATATCCCGGAACCACGACCACATCAGGCAGTAGATAAAGATCGGGGCGGTCGCCAGCATCAGCAGCATCACCAGTTCGGCTATCAGGTTAATGATGGCCGTGATGCCTACCAGTAACATGACGCCTGCCCAGACCAGAAACTGCGCCAGAGTGCCTTTTAGAGCGACATAGGTTGAATCATCATAAGAGTAAAGCTTCTCCCCAAGTGCTTGAGCCTTTTCCCAGACGGTATCCAGCCGCGCCCAGATCGACGCGTCGCCGCTGAATCCGTCCCGCAGGCCGGTGATGGCATCCGAAACCAGATCGAGATAGCCTCCGGCGTTGGTGACGAAAATCATGATGATGAGCATCCGGCTCACGTCCCACACGATCTCCTCGAAGGGGCGGACTAGCTTGCCTGCCATCGTCTGGTAGGCGCGCCACGTGATGTACAGCGAGAGCACCGCGACGGAGAACAGGTGTGCCATCCACCCCCCCGTATCGGCGGCCACGCTGGTGAGCACGCTGTCAAACCCCTCCATGATGTGGCTGTTTAATCCGACGAATATTCCACTCATGGTGCGTTCTCCTGTCGCTAATTCAGGTCAGCAATAGGCTCTTGCACGCGAGCTTTATCAAGGTCTTTCAGGATTTGCTTATATCCTTCGGCAACATCAGGTTTAGCTTTTTCACGGTGAAGGGCGGAGCGTGCATTCTGGCAATCGGTGGGCACAAAATTATGATTAAAAATGCACTCCCTGTATTTCGCCAGCATGTCGTCATGGTGTGCCATATACCAGTCTACGGAGGTTTTATCCTCGCAGCCAGTAAGCGCGGCCACTGAGGCCAGAACAATAAAGGTCAGTGTCTTCAGTTTCATGGGGTCACCTGTTAGTTAAGGTCTGCGATTGGAGCTGTGCGCATTTGCTCGGCCTGCGCCTTTCGGCGTTGTTCGGCAAGCAGCTGGTTGCGCATCTCACTTTGTTTGACCGACATTTCCCATTGAGTGGTCAGGGCGTTCAGCTGGATACTCCGCGCGGACACTACGTTCGCCAGATCCTGCGATTCTTTACTGTCCTTCGCATTCTCGATGCGACTGGCGAGATTACTAATATCGCTCAGCGTGTCGGAAATTTTTTCCTGGATGTCAGAAGTGTCCTCGACGGACACCGCCTGATTGAGGAGCATCTGTTTGCAGCTATCCCGGTACGCCTCGCTGGCGTTCTCCGGGCAGTTGTCGAACAGTTTGTATTTGTCATACAGCCTGTTTAGTTCCCCAGCATAAGACCCGCCTGAGCCGGTTAACAGATCGTTTAAGGAAATCCCCCTGTTTTTCAGATTTTTAATGTCAGCCGTCAGGTTTTTTGCCTGATTCAGGAATGCCTGGACGTCCCGAATACCGGTGGCCGTTGCCAGCTGTTGTTTATAAGCGTTCATCTGCGACTGATAATGTTGAACCGTCTGCTGCCACTGCTGGAGCTTCTCCGCCCACTGCTGGATGTTGCTGGCGTTGGCTACTTCATCAAAAACGGGAATACCGGCCTGAGCCGGGACGTGAAAGAGACACAAGGCGACGGTCAGCGCCGTCAGGGTGGTTTTCAGTTTCATGGTGTTATCCTTTTGTGATTAAACGGCACGTCTCAGCATTTCGTCTTTCCAGTCTTCCGGCTTCATACCCTCCTGCCAGATCTCGTCAAAAATTTTCAGGTTGTCCGCACTGGCGCTGAGCAGCTTCGTGTAGCGACCTAGCCCGGAGAGGTCGAGGGTGATTTGTGCGATATACGGGCGCACGTCACCACGCCGCAGCGGAGATTTCATGATCACCATCTGGCGGGCGTAGGGGTCGAGGGTGGTCACGATGTCGTAAACCGCTTTCGGCACCCGCAGCATGTCCACGTAGTCGTACTCCTTCGCCTGCTGGTTCGCCATGAAGATGCGGGTACTACACTGCTCGATAATGGCCGCCGAGATCTCGTGCTTGCACATCTCCTCCGGCGACTGCGTGGCCGGGAAGAAAATGCCGTTGAGCTTTCGAATGACCTTCAGCATGTCGAGGGCGAATTTTGAAAACTCCGGGTCCTGAAGCCATTTCCAGAATTCATCCATGAAAATGACCAGGCGGCGGCCATCGAGGAGGCTGGTCACGCGGTAGAGCAGGTAGAAGGTGAGCGGGCTGCGCACGTCTTTGTCGTCCAGGAACTCCGTGCCGTCGATGCCGAAATTATCAATATTGTCGATATCAAAGGTGTCCACGTCATTATCAAACACCCAGCCAAACTCCCCGCCCTGCGCCCACTGCTGGAGACGGATGCGCAGCCCGTTCATCCGTGCGTCCTTCGTCGGGGCTTCATGCAGCACTTCCAGCATGCGGGTGATGCCGTTGCGACGAAGCTCAGGCGGGTAGTCCAGCATGATGGTGTCCACTGCCTCGCTGAGGCGTTCTTCATCGCGCGGGTCGAGCGGTTTGCCGTCCCTTGTGCAAATCATTCGCATCAGCTTCTTGAGGAAGTTGCGGTTACGTTTCGTTGGAGCGAGCGCAAACGGGTTAAGGCCGGTCTTCTCGCCTGAACGGAAACGGAAGTACGAGCCGCCCTGGAGGCGTATCGACATTTCCGCCGAACGGTCTTTATCAAAGACCACCGAGGTGAAGCGCTTTTTCGTCGCCCCCGGCGCAAACGACTCAGGACGCCGGTATTTCTGCATCAGATGCTGGAACATCATCAGCAGGGTCGATTTCCCCGTCCCGGTACTGCCGAGCAGCATGGTGTTACCCGGCGGCTTCTCGCTGAACTCGTCAACATCGGCCTGGCTGTTGTGCAGATTCACGTACTGACATCCCCCGGACGGGGTCGGAACAACGGCAATCGCCTCCCCCCAGGCATTCCCGTCCCGCTTGTGCGGGTGAAAGTTGTGAAACGACACCATTTCGGCGTAGTTGAGGCTGCTCACCGGCACCAGACGCGGGCGCAGGTGATACACACCCGGCAACTGCGCGAGATACGCCGCCGACAGCGACTCGCGGGACAGGGTCATGATGAAACCGAGATCCTTCAGGGTATCCGCCAGGGTGTTGGTGTCCCGGATAACCTGCTCGCTGGTTGGGGCGCTGACAATAAGCGTCTGGTGATATTTCCCGAATGAAATAATGCCGGACTGAAGCATGTCGCGGGCGACCTTCAGGTCTTCCTGCTGGGAGATCGCATCATCCTCGGCAGACTTCAGGCGTTTCTCGATGGTGCGGATGCAGCCCCGCGCTTCATCCTTACCCATGCAGGTATAGGACTGCGTGAACACGTACCGGCAGCGGGCATAAAGAAGCGAGTCATACAGCCCGGTGATGGTTTCAGTGCTGTAATCCTTGATTTCCAGCCCGCGAAAGTAGCTCTGGCCGTCGGTGTGGCTGACCTGGCCAATGTCGGTGGAAGGGAAAATATCCGTGCCGCCCAGCACGTCATAAAACGGCGTGCGGGTGACGCGGACTTTCTGCCACCTGCCGGTGATCAGAAAGTTGTAAAACGCCAGCTGGGAGGAGAACACGTGCCCGTTCTCCTCATAAGTGCCAAGCGGCCGCGCCGCGTAGCGTGACAGCGCCGTGCCAATCGCTTGCCGGTGCTCCTGCATCACCTGCAGGGCATTGTCGAGCAGGGTTTTACGTTCGCCCAGGGACTTCTGTTTCATGGTCGCCCGCTCAATGCCGGTGTGCGGATTGAAGCAGACGGTGAAGAAGAGGCGACGCTGGTAGAAAGGTTTGCCCTCGCGGGAGGCGTAAAACAGACGCGCGATTTCATCTGAAAACGGAATCCCGGATTCACATTCAAGCGTGTCGGTAAATTCGTCGCTCACCAGATGGGTATAGAAGGTAACGGGTAGCCCCTCAAAGGAGCGGATAACGTTGTTGAGCTGCATGTCCAGGGTGGCGAGGTAATGTTCATCCTCGCATTCAAAAATGGTACCGCCGATCTCCCAGGTGCTGACAAAGTCACCTTTTTTGTTCTTCACCACCTGCTCGTGCAGGTGGGAAGACCAGGGGAGATAGCGGGACAGCGGGATACTCTCGTTGAGCCGCATATGTTTTATAAACTCCGTAACGTCTATGGCGTCGTACTGGTTTGCGACAAGCGCCTTTGTCCCGAAATGCCGGGTCGCCGCGCGGTTGCCACGCGTTTTAAACGCCAGCAACTTCAGGTCAAAGAAATGAATGTCCTCTTTTGCCAGCCGTCTCAGCTCGATAAAGGCAGGTATGAGAAGCAGGAGAAGCCAGTAAAAACGTGACCAGACGGCCGCCAGGGTAAGGATGCACAGGGTGAACAGCAGGGGGACAAGCGGGACCCCCCACAGCGCCGCCGGTCGGGTCAGCGCCTTGTTGAGGATGGTCATGCTGCCTCCTTAGGCGGCGAAGTAGGCACCGAACCCGGACGCCCCGGCGAGCAGGACACCCGCCCAGAACACGCGCTGGAGATCGTGCCAGGCCTTGCCGTCAACAAGCATCTTGTAGGCGATAAAGGCCACCGCACAGCTGATAGTGACGACTGACATACCAGTTAGGCCGAGGAAGACCCAGTTAATGGCGTCACTGCCTTTCTGAAATGCCTGGTCAGCGCTGGCCGCCATTGCTGGAACAGCAGACAGGGCGGAAAATGCGGCAATCAGGCGGGTTGCAGCGGTTTTGATAGTACGTAAAGTCATGATCTCTTCCTTAATCAGAAGACACAGCGAGGCCGCCGCGCACGACATGTGGCGGATAAGCAGCGATGCTGGTCGGGGTGGTGTCGGGTGCCGGAATTACGCCGCGTATGACGCTATCCGGGTAAACAGTGTTGTCGGACGGGACGGCAGGCGCTTCCCCGGATGAGGGAGATGCTGTCTGCTGTTCTGCCCGCGTTGAGGGCACAACGTAGCCAATACGCTGTACGTAGCTTGTGTTGCCGAACGCGCTTTCCGGGCGCTGGCCGGTTTCAAAGTTGCCTGAGTAATAGCAGCTCAGGGCGCGCTGTAATGTTCCTCCTCGTTGATAGCAGTCGGTGATGATTTTCGCGGCAACAGTCATGTTGTCACAGGGGTTAAACATGGATTCGGCGCTTACGCCGAACTGCGGGAAGTTGGTGCTGGTTATCTGCATCAGCCCTACTGAATAACGGTGCTTTTTCTGCTTTATGGCCTCCACAATTTTTAGCGCCTCGTCTTTCGACGAAGGCAGATGAGAAATCACGCGGCTCCTGCCGCCCTTTACCGGGACAATCTCAGCGATGGCATATGGATTTAAGCCGGATTCGGTGCGGGTGATGTCGTGGATGGTATCGGGGTAAACGGCGGGAGCACACTGCATTGCGAGCTGAAACAACGCGGCAGTGGTTAACATAGTCAGTCCTTTCTGTAGAGCAGTACCTTACCGGTGGCACAGTCCGGGTTGATAAATAACTGAATGTCGCCCTGGCTGTTAGCTTGGGGAACACCGATTTTTGTAAGCGTCATTGCCAGCCGATCACCCTTCACCGAATACACGTTGTGCGTGTACTCGGTCATGGGGGTGAATACGGCTTCAAGCAGTGAGGCCGGAGCAGGCGTGATGTCAGGCATTACATTTCCTATTTTCCAGCAGTGAGGTGATTGCATCGATACGTCGCAGCCTGTCGGCAATAAGTACGGATACATCGGATTTTTTGAGTCCCTGCGCTTTCACAGTCAGGGTAGTGATTTCTGCCCGCAGGGCTGCCCGTTCAATTAGCAATTCTCGGACGTTATCCGGCAGCTCCCTGAGCGACCAGGTGCCATTAATGGCACGCGTGATACGGTCACGGGAGGAGCGTAGCGGCGGCTTGCCGAGAGTTGAATAAGGATTCTGACGCAGCGCCTTACGGTGGACGGTTTGCATGCTCATGGCTGTTTCTCCTGGGTATGAGTAAGCCACCCGCGTGCGGTGCACAGTGGGAGACAGGGAAGGATTAAACGGGAGGCTTAACGATACAGAGGAGTGAGAGTGTTACCCATTACAGGCGCGGCACGTCATCTCTTTACGCAGTCACAGAAAACACCTCCTTATCCTGACCGGGGAACGCCGCTGCTAGGTTATTAAAGAGCTAATGATTTGATTAATACAATAGCGCTTATAAGTTGGGTATTCAATAAAATTATAACTTATAGTATCGATTTAAGAATGATTCCAATTTTTAGGACTTTTTCAGCAGTGTAAAATGTTGGAGATGTTTGAAAAAATTGAAAAAAAATACTGGCAGGATAAAATCAAGAAAATCTCCAAATTCAGAGTAATAAAAATGCAAGATCTCGATGATGCAAAAGTGATAGAGGTACTGGCGAAGGTATTGACCAAAAAAGGTATTTCCAAGGTAAAGCACAATAGTTACATAAGTAAGGTGCTACAGATCACTACATCAGCGGGCTATAAGAAGTTGAATGGTGCGACCAAGTGGGAGGTTCAGCAACTCATAAAAGTAGTCCAATCCGTTGGCATGGATATGATTGAGTTTTTCCGTATTTATTATGAGGATAATAAAGAAATTCAAGATGCGATCTGGAACGATGGCCGCAGTGAACACTCTTGTAAGGTATGCCTCTATCCTGAAGGTTCGGAAGTAAACACAGAATACTCAGCACTGAAAGTAGCTGACCAATGGAACATTTTTCCGACAAATGATTTAAAAGATGAACTGCTTTATGAATCAAAACGAAGCATAGAAAGTATTGTCATAAATCCAAAGGTAATTAGCAGCACTAAGTATCGAATTGCACTACTTGATGACGATGCTAATATCACCGAAAGCTTAAAAGAAATCCTTTCGAACGATTATTATCAAGTAGATACTTATGATAACTTGAAAAAACTTACTCAAGCTGTCGCAACAAATCCGTATGACGCATATGTTTTGGACTGGATCATCGGTGATGAAACAAGCTTTAAGTTGGTTAAAGCTATAAGGTCGTCAAAAAATAAAAATGCAATGATAATCGTTCTTACAGGTCAACTATCTGGTATAAAAGATGATGAAATTGTAAAGTCAATTCATGATTATGACATTGTGGGACCATACGAAAAGCCGATTAAATCAGGCATCATCAAATCTAACATTGAAAAATATTTCGCCAGATAGATTATGAGAAATTTACTTGAATATTCCGGTAGCTTGATAAGTAACGATAGTTTGATCGTAGCACCTTACGATTATCAGAAGCTAAGCTATGAAAATATTTTACCATTAAACAATGGTCTTATAAAAAACTGGAATATACAAAAATTCTCAAGTGATTACTCTGAAATAGAACACCTAAATGTGATCAATGGCATGGGAGTGACATTAGGTGATTCTATCGTCGGGATTTCTGTGCTGTCAGCAATCAAAAAAAAGAATCCCAAGATTAAAATTAAGCTTATTCGACCGGAGACTGCACCGTCATATGTTGAGGAACTGTATGAATTAGCATCCTCGGTTATAGATGAGCTTCATTACATGCCTTTTCATATTCAGAAATTGCCTTGTACTGCATTGAATATTGATGTGGGAAATCAGCTATATTCTCCAGATTTCCATATTATGGAAATGCATGATTATTTTATCCAAGGTCTTGGCGTGAAACTTGATGATGTTAACCATAATGAGCTATCTAATAAATGGTTAGGCAATATTGATCTCGGAGCGCCAGTTTTTGAAAACTACACACTTTTTGCACCTATTGCTAGCACAAAAATAAGAAGTATACCGTCGAAGTTCTATTATGACATAGTTGATATGCTTTCTAGGCGCGAAGGAAAAACGGTACTAGGTTTCGTGGATGTGAATCATAAAAATTATATTAACATATCAAAGTATTCACCCCATACGAAAGATTTCATAGCGCTAATTAAGTATGCTAGCAACGTTTATACTTGTGACTCCTCTGCATTGCATATAGCCGCTGGATTTGGTGTACCTACTGAATGCGTGTTTAATACAATACCGCCAGAATTAAGAACAAAGTATTACAGTAATTGTAAGTCGATTTATGTTGGGAATAAAAGATTAGAAAAAATTCAGAGTAGTGAAGATTTCCAACTGGTTAAAATGGTGGAAAATAATTACAGGGAGTATCTTTATGGTTAAAATAATATCATTCTTATCCCTAATACTTTTGTCAATTAGTGCATATAGCAATATTGGGGATATAGTTATAGATGGTTCAATCGCTAATGCTAACAGTGATAAAGGTTATGTGATTACTGAAAAGCAGTTTGATTCGTTCCCACGGGATACCATCGTAACGACAACACCTTGGACGCCAACCGGTAAAAAAGTAAAATTCAAGGGCGTCGACCTAAGTTATGTTTTAAAACTCGCTGGCGCTAATGGAGCAAAGCTAAAATTCCATGCTCTGAATGATTATGAAATCATTGTAGACATGAATGACGTTGAAAAATATAACATTTTATTGGCTACAGAAATGGATGGAAAAAGGCTTCAAATAAGGGATTTTGGACCTTATTTTTTGGTATATCCTTTAGATGAACATTATATTGAGCTTAAAACGCCACACTATCTTGCACGGTTCATTTGGCAGATAGACAAAATTACGGTGCTCAAATGAAAAAAAATTTCTTTATCATTTTGGTTGCTCTGCTTTTGTTGATAGCATTCACTGTGTCTAGTGTTGTTAAGTACACCAGTCTTTTATCGGAGAAAAATTTATACACCGTCGCTGGCACCCAAGAAAACTACGGTTTCTCAGTGGCAAAATTCATTATACAGTTGAATGAGCTTTACACGCTAATCAATAGCGATAATACTATTGACGATGTTAGGCTTAAATTCGATATCCTTTATTCTCGTTTGAATGTTATTTATGTAAAGAGTGAGGCGACTGCACCTCTATATAAACAGCAAGGCTATGAAGAAACAATTGATTCGATAAACAAAAAGCTTGAAGACATAGACGGGCTGCTTTCGCATAATCACCCTGATTATAAAAAAATAAGTACAATCATAGCTGATATAAAACCGCTAACTAAAACCGTTACAAATCTTGCTGATATGGCTGAAATAGCACAAAGGAATGACGCTCTTAAAGATTTCAGGAGCAAACGTCAGCAGTTATGGACTCTGCTTTTTATTACAGGTGGGTTGATTTCCTTACTTCTTTTTGTCCTATTTATTTACATAAGTAAAATTAACCGATTGTTACTATCAGAACGGGCTGCTTTTGCCAGTAAAAATGCATTTTTAGGTATGGTAGGCCATGAACTCAGAACATCTTTACAGGCAATAGTGTCTATCATTGATGTCGTAACCAATAATCTGAGTGGAGGGATTAAATCTGGTCAGATAGAACGACTTGAAACTGCTGTTTCGAAAATGGAGCGCCAGTTAAATGATTTGGCTGAATTTGCAAAAATTGACAACGGATCTGTAGAGATAAAAAACACCTATAATAGCTTGCAAGCAATTGTTACTAACGCTGTGCAGGATTGCATTGCTATTTATGAAAAAAAGGATGTCACAGTTAAAATAAAAAACAATAATGATGCAGTGATTTTTACAGATGCTCTACGCCTTAATCAAGTAATTGAAAACTTAACCAGTAACGCTATTAAGTACACTGAGCACGGGGAAGTTAATGTAGATTACTTTATAGAAAAAGGTAAGGTATTAAATATTGTCATTTCTGATACCGGAAAGGGAATCCCTAAAGACAAACTAAAGTTCATATTTAAACCATTTACACGAGTTGTAGATTCGAAATCCACTGTACCTGGATTTGGGATGGGACTTGCTATTGTTGCAGGGATAATCAGACTATTAAAAGGTACTATTCATATATCTAGTGAAGTAAATGTAGGTACAACTGTTACAGTGAGAATACCTATCAAGTTGGGAGATAGCAGCCTTGCAACAGCTGAGGTATCTGCTTCAGCTCCCGGAGATGTCTTCGGCGTTCTTAGCTTGCTTGTTATTGATGATAATGAAATGGCCTGTTCGTCTCTTTCCAGTCTGCTTACTAATGCTGGATACATTGTCGAGGCTACAACCTCGCCTGAACGAGCCCTGGAAAAGCTTCTGCGTAAACCTTATGACGTTGTCCTGAGTGATTTACAAATGCCAGGCATGACAGGTGATGAGCTGTATGCAACTGTTAGTAGCAGTCAGAATCCTAATCGATCCACGCCTTTCATATTCATCAGCGCATACAGTGATGCACACTCTATCGGACAGGCTCCTTTGTTAACTAAACCTGTCAGGTTAAAAGATATAAACCTTAAAATACATGAGGTTATGTCAAATCAAGGACGAGTCAAAAGTGAGTAGGCATTGTCGTAATATTTGCGATTATAGCTTTGGTGTTCTCGATCGTTGCGAATTTTGAAAATTTGAGTAGAATGCGAAGTTAAGCCGGTTAACCGGTGAGGGAAAGAGCTTGATATGCTTCTGGTATCGCTCTAAAAACAAAGCCCCGATAATCACTCTTCTGTTTGGCGACGCGAGTGTGATTAACGGGGCTAGGCATAAAACCTATGTAGGATTATACCCTATCATGCGCACATTTCAACCCTACAGACTCGCCATAAGGGCGGGGTCTGGTGACTGAACAAAAACGTTCAAGTAAAGCCCGGCCATCACCGGCTGGCGTACCAAATCAAAATCCTTGTTATAACGTTGCTTCGCGTAAGCGTCGGCGGTTTTTATCGCGCTGGATTCGTGTACTTACCACTCCTGCAGGTCGTCTCAAAATTCACCGCGAGTTACGCAGGCGTATCCGTAATTGCCGGTTTTGGGTAAATGATCCGAATAAGTACGGCCTTGAATCTCTCTGTGAACTGATGCTGGCCATACTCGATGATCTGGATTTTCGTACCTGGCAAACCAGGCACAATCTGGCAATCCTCGCAGAACGGGCAGGGTTAATGACCAGCGGCAAGTTTATATCTCTTGCTAGCCGTGGATGTGACCGTCTCTACTGGTTAGATTTGATCATCACCGATAAAGCAAAATTTAACCCTTATGATGCGAAATGTGCCTGTAAGCAAATTGAAGTTACAGAGAGCTTTTTTGCTGCGCTGGGGATGCCGCTAAAGTTGGTTTATCGGGAGCGTGCGCGCCTGTTAAATGAAGACCCTAACGAAGTGATCTTGACCCTCCATCTCCGAACAGCTTTTGTATCTTAAGTTAACGATGTCCGCTGCCGCCGGTATTCCCTCGGGGAGTGATATCCCAGCGCGCTGTGCGGGTGGTTTTCATTGTAATGCGTGAACGCTACTGCAAGGTTTCGCAGTGCTGTTCTCACATCCGGTTTTGGCATGAACGCGATATAGTCTTCTTTCATCGTTTTCACGAACCGTTCGGCCATGCCATTACTCTGCGGGCTGCTCACCGCTGTTGTGCAGGGCTCCAGATTCAGCTCTCTCGCGAACCTCCGCGTTTCATACGCGGTATACGCTGAACCGTTATCCGTCAGCCACTGCACCGCTGTGTCGGGCAACCTGTCGCCGAAGCGCTTTTCCACCGACCTCAGCATCACATCCTGCACGGTCGAACTGTCATAGCCTCCCGTGCTTGCTGCCCAGTCTATGGCCTCACGGTCGCAGCAGTCCAGCGCGAACGTTACCCGCAGTTTTTCGCCGTTGTCGCAGCCGAACTCGAAGCCATCTGAACACCAGCGCATATCGCTTTCTGCCACCGCTATCTTGCCCTTATGTTCACGCTTCGGTCGCTCTGGTTTGTGATGCAACAACAACAGGTTATGCTCGCTCATTATCCTGTAAAGCCGTTTGGCATTCACAGGTGGCTGTCCCTCTGTGCGACGTTGCTTGCGCAGGATGCCCCACACGCGTCGATAACCATAACTCGGCATATCGCTGATAATGTTGAGGATAGCCGACAGTATTTCTGCGTCTGCTTCTTCATTACGCCGGTTACAGCGCCTGTCCTGCCAGTCGGCAGAACGGTTAATCCGCAGTGACAGTTGCGCACGCGACACGCCCATGGTCCGGCTGACCATGGCTATTCCCCGTCCTTTGGCAACAAGGGCGCGTGCGCTATCCATTTTCGCGACTGACCGTACTCCACGGCTTCTTTCAGGATCTCAACTTCCATCGTTTTCTTGCCCAGAAGGCGCTGAAGCTCCCGGACCTGCTTCAGAGCAGCAGTAAGCTCAGAAGCAGGAACGACTTCCTCTCCAGCCGCAACGGCGGTGAGGCTGCCTTCCTGATATTGCTTCTTCCACTTAAACAGCAGGCTGGGCTGGATACCATGCAGGCGGGCGACATGGGAGACATTCATACCCGGCTCCATCGTCTGCTGGATAATGGCGATCTTCTCCTGAGGAGTTTTACGTTTACGGACTTCTTGCCCTAACAGGATCCCGGTCATCTCAAAATTGGCGTTAGTGTTAGACATATATTCAAGCCTATCTCTTATCTGGAGATACAGCTACTGTCCGGTGTTTCAGGGGGCTACATCAGATCCGGTTTTCCTGTCGATTTAGCAATTGGTTTTGGACCAGGTTTAAGACCCATGATAGTTATCCTTTAGAGGTGTAGGTGATGCTGCCAACTTACTGATTTAGTGTATGATGGTGTTTTTGAGGTGCTCCAGTGGCTTCTGTTTCTATCAGCTGTCCCTCCTGTTCAGCTACTGACGGGGTGGTGCGTAACGGCAAAAGCACCGCCGGACATCAGCGCTATCTCTGCTCTCACTGCCGTAAAACATGGCAACTGCAGTTCACTTACACCGCTTCTCAACCCGGTACGCACCAGAAAATCATTGATATGGCCATGAATGGCGTTGGATGCCGGGCAACTGCCCGCATTATGGGCGTTGGCCTCAACACGATTTTACGTCACTTAAAAAACTCAGGCCGCAGTCGGTAACCTCGCGCATACAGCCGGGCAGTGACGTCATCGTCTGCGCGGAAATGGACGAACAGTGGGGATACGTCGGGGCTAAATC
>NZ_BCTM01000036.1 GCF_001571285.1 Kluyvera cryocrescens NBRC 102467
CTTTACAGGGATGTTACCTCGCGCCCGACCCGAAAGCCGCAAGGCATAAGCTGAGGGCACCGCGAAGCGGCGATTCTGCCGCCAGAGCGCGGGGGTGCAGGGGGCGGCGGCGATTGGCCGCCCCCTGCGTGCTCCTTGCGCCGTTCGGATTATAGGGCGCGAGATGAATAAGGAGCGCAACCGGCTGGGAGCTGAACGGAATCTTTCACCATTCTCACCAGCATCAGACAAAGACAAAGACAAAGACAAAGACAAAGACAAAGACAAAGACAAAGACAAATTTACCCAGCTTAACTTTTCATCAACAGTGCGCCTTAAGCGCCGCAATATCTTTCGGCGTCGTGCGACAGCAGCCGCCAATCAGCTTTGCCCCTGCCGCCAGCCACTGCGGCAGATAGCCCTCCAGCGTGGCACAGGCCTCACCGTGGTGATGCCAGGTCTTGGTTACTGCATCGTAGTGCTCACCGGAATTCGGATAAACCACCAGCGGCAGCGGCGTCTGGCTGTGCAGATAACTCAACGCGTCCACGGTATTTTCCAGCGCGATGCAGTTAATCCCTACCGCCAGAATCTGCGGATAGTCGGCAAGAAACGCCAGCACATCGCGCAGCGGCGTGCCGTCACTGAGGTGCTGCGAGTCGCGTAGGGTAAACGAGAACCACGCTTGCGCCACCGGATACTCGACCAGCAGCTGTGCCAACGCGCGAATTTCGTCGAACGACGGCAGCGTTTCGCAGGCCAGCAGATCGGCCCCCGCCTCCAGCAGCGCGTCAATACGCGGACGGTGGAAATCCTGGAACACCTGCGCGCTGCGCTGATAATCACCGCGATATTCTGAACCGTCAGCCAGATAGGCGCCGTAAGGCCCTATCGAGCCGGCAATCAGTAGCCCTTTCGCCGCCGGATTCTCTGCCCGATAAGCATCGCGAGCCTGGCGCGCCAGCTCTACGCTTCGGGCAATCAGCGCCCGCGACTGCGTCTCATCAAGCCCACGGGCAGCAAAACCCTCCGGCGTCGCCTGATAGCTGGCGGTAATCGCCACCTGGGCACCGGCGCGGAAGTAGTCCAGATGCACGTCGTAAATCAGCTGCGGATTTTCCATCAGCACTTTCGCCGACCACAGGCTGTCCGCCAGGTCACAGCCCCGCGCCTCCAGCTCCGTCGCCATCGCCCCATCCAGCAGAACGAACGGGCTCTCAGCCAGGATGGCGGTTAAAGGATTATTCTGCGGCATGCTGCGGCTCCTGTTGAGGTTGGCGTGAACGCGTTAAATAGTAGGCACCGTAGCACAGCGCCACAAACGGCAGCCCGCACCATAGCGCAATCCGCTGCGAAGGGTCAAAGGCCAGCCCCACACAGGCGACCAGGCACAGAACAAACCCCAGCACCGGCACCAGCGGATACCACGGCGCACGGTAGTGCAGTTCGCTCAGCGCTTTGCGCTGCTGAAGATGACGGCGGCGGAAGACGAAGTGCGAGGCGCAGATGCTTATCCACACCGCCACCACCGCGAAGCCGGAAATCGCCGACAGCGCGACAAACACCGTGTCCGGCGCAACGATGCTGGAGAACAGCGCCAGCAGGCCGCCAAGCATACTGACCGACAGCGCCACCAGCGGCACGCCGTTTTTGTTGAGCTGCGAGAAGCAGCGCGGCAAGGTGCGTTCGTTGGAGAGCGACCACAGCATGCGCCCGGAGGCATACAGCCCAGAGTTAGCCGCGGAGAGAATCGCCGTCAGGATCACAAAGTTAAAGATATCGGCCGCATACGGAATCCCGACTTTCTCAAACACCAGCACGAATGGGCTTTTCTCCACCCCTGCCTGCTGCATCGGGATTAGCGCCGCCAGCACAAACACGGTGCCGATAAAGAAAATAATCAACCGCGCGATGGTGGTACGGATAGCCACTGGAATCACCTTGTGCGGGTTTTCCGTTTCACCGGCAGCAATGCCGATAAGCTCGGTGCCGGAGAAGGCAAAGTTTACCGCCACCATGGTCATCAGAATCGGCAGGCCGCCATGCGGGAACCAGCCTTCAGCGGTGATATTGCTGAGCCCCGGCGCCGGCGAACCATCCTGCATCGGGATAAAACCAAAGATCGCCGCACCGCCAAGAATAATAAACGCAATGATGGTAATCACCTTCACCAGCGAGAACCAGAACTCCCCTTCGGCAAAGAAGCGGGTGGAGATAACGTTAAGGCCGAAAATCAGCACGCAAAACAGCAGACACCAAATCCACACCGGTACCTGAGGGAACCAGTACTGCATACAAAATCCGGCGGCGGTAAAGCTTGAGCCAAGCGCCACCGTCCAGGTCAGCCAGTAAAGCCAGGCCACGGTATAGCCGGTTGCCGGGCCGAGATAGCGCGCGGCGTAGACGTGGAAAGCGCCGGTTTCCGGCATCGCCACCGACAGCTCGCCAAGGCACTGCATCACCAGCCAAACCACCAGCGCGCCGATAAGATAGGCCAGCAGCGTGCCCGCCGCGCCTGTCGTCGAGATGATATAGCCGGTATTAAAAAACAGCCCTGTGCCAATAACGCCACCCAGCGACAGCATGATCAGGTGGCGAGTTTTCATGGTGCGCTTTAATTGCCCACCTTGTTGTTGTGTTGTGTCTGTGTTTTGCATTATTACCTTCTAAACGTATAGACATCTAAACATCCAAATAAGAAAGCAGTTATACAACGATCGTTAGCAATATGCAAAACGGCAGCGGTACCAAAAATGGGGAATGGCAAAGCAAAACGGCCCTCAACCTGAATAGGCAGAGGGCCGTTGCGAGAAGTGACGTCTCAGTAAAGAACAGACTACTCGTCGAAGAACCAGTACCCCTGGTTAATTAGCTCGGTCAGTTCGGCGATGAACGCCGGATTTTGCAGCGCCTCACCGAAATGGGTTTTATCCAGCTCGGTATAGCGACACAGCGCATCGGCCGCCCGCGGCTCAACGCTTTCCAGACGTTCGCTGTTGATAAAGAAGCTGCCGCCCACGTTTAGCACGCGCAGGCCGTTGAGGCGACGCAGAATCTCACCGTCTTCCAGCGCCGCGGCCACCTCTTCGGGCTCAAACGGCGGCTCCGCAGGCGCAACATCCAGCTCATGGCGCGGGGTAGAAGCAAAGCTGCCGAACCATTGTTTGAAATCGTTAGGCTGACGGATCATATCGATCATCAGGGTGCGCAGGCGCTCCAGCTCATACTCTTCGACTTTTCCCGCGTGTTCACGACAGGTTAAATCCGGATCGGTGTAGTACTTCTCGCCGAGATCGTTTTCCAGCACGTAGTCAGCGAAGCTGCTGATCAGTTCGCGACCGTTCGGCCCACGGAAACCCACGGAGTAGTTGAGCGTCGCTTCATAGGTGAAACCGTCGTGCGGGAATCCTGGCGGAATATACAAAATATCACCCGGCGCCATTTCCACGTCGATAATCGGCGTGAACGGCTCAACGTGCAGCAGCGCCGGATGCGGGCAGTGCTGTTTTAACGGCAGCGCATCGCCCACGCGCCAGCGACGGCGCCCCATCCCCTGAATAATAAACACGTCGTACGGATCGATATGCGGGCCCACGCCGCCGCCCGGCACGGAGAAGGAGATCATCAGATCGTCCAGGCGCCAATCCGGCAGAACGCGGAACGGGCGTACCAGCTCTGCGGAAGGCTCGTGCCAATGGTTCACCGCCTGCGCCAGCAGCGACCAGTTGTTTTCGCCTAGGTGGTCAAAGCTTTCAAACGGCCCGTTGCTGGCGGACCAGACGCCATCGATATGGCTCACCAGGCGGCTGTCGACTTCCATCTCCATCGCCAGACCGGCCAGTTCATCCGGCGTAATCGGGTCGATAAAGTTCGGCAACGCGTTCTTTAATACCACCGGCTGCTTTTGCCAGTATTTTTCTAAAAATTCCGGCCAGTTAAGGTTCAGTTGATAAGCCATGATTCATACCGTGAGTGGAGAAGTAGGCTTGATTATAAAGAGGGCTCCCAGCACCGCGCCTTGTGATGAATCAATTGCCGATGCGGACTTATGAATCGCATTCATAGCGGCATCCGGTTTTGCCGGATTATTCGCGCCAAATAATCAGGCTATCCTATAGGTCATCAACACTGCCCGACGGAAAACTATGATTCACTCATCGGCGCGCGCGACGCCCGCCCACGGCAATCCTCACGGTTTGCTTTTTGTCGTCATACTCAGCGCCTTAATGGCCTTCACTTCACTCTCAACCGACATTTATCTTCCCGCCATGCCCGCCATGGCACGCGATCTCAACGGCAACGTCGAGCTCACTATCACCGGTTTCTTAATCGGTTTTTGCATCGCACAGCTGATCTGGGGGCCGCTCAGCGATCGCTTAGGCCGCCGTCTGCCGCTGTTTATCGGTATTGGCCTGTTTATTATCGGCTCGGTCGGCTGCGCGCTGTCTACCAGCATCAGTCAGATTGTGTTCTGGCGCGTGTTTCAGGCGCTGGGCGCCTGCACCGGCCCCATGCTGGCACGAGCGATGATCCGCGATCTGTTCAGCCGCACTCGCGCCGCGCAGATGCTTTCTACGCTGATATTGATGATGGCCATCGCCCCGATTGCTGGGCCGCTGATCGGCGGTCAGATGATCCTTTTTGCCAGTTGGCATCTGATTTTCTGGCTACTGGCGCTTATCGGGATCGTCATGTTTATTATGCTGTTTTGGCTACCAGAAACCCTGCCGCTCGATAAGCGCGAGAAAGCCTCGCTGGGCGGTGTTTTCAGAAACTACGGCCTGCTGCTGACCAACGTGGCGTTTATGCGCTATACGCTATGTCTGACCTTCTACTACGTGGCGATCTACGCTTTTATTACCGGTTCGCCGTTTGTCTATATCCGCTATTTTGGCGTTGAAGCGCAGCACTACGGCTGGCTGTTTGCCCTTAACATCGTGGGCGTGATGGTGATGAGCGTGGTCAATCGCCGCATCGTGCAGCGCTACGCGTTGGAGACGTTATTGAAAGTGGCGACCAGCGTGGCGGGAGTGGCCGCACTGGTGCTGGCGGCCGGGGCATGGTTCCAGGTCGGCGGGCTGATTCTGATCGTTGCCGCTATCTTTATTCTGTTCTCGATGAACGGCATCATTGCGGCAACCTCCACGGCCGCGGCGCTGGATGCCGCTCCCAACGTCGCGGGCTCAGCTTCAGCGCTGATTGGCGCATTGCAGTATGGCAGCGGGATTATCTCCTCGCTCATGCTGGCAATGCTCAGCGACGGCACGCCGTGGACAATGGCGTGGGTGATAGCGCTATTTACCTGCGCCAGCACCGCCATTGCCCTGACGGCGCGTCCTAAGGTCGCAGCGTAATTACGCCACCTCTACCCGGTTGCGTCCCCGCTGTTTTGCCTGATACAGCGCCGTATCGCTGCTACTGATAAGCTCAGCACCGATATCGGCGTGACTCTGAATACTGCACACAAACTTCGGCGAGTCCCAGGTCATAACGCCAAGGCTGATGGTGAGGATACCGCTAATCAGGCTGGTTTTATGCTCAATTTCCAGCGCCATGACCCGCTCACGCAGGCGTTCAGCCACCGTGCGTGCGCCTTTGGCGTCGGTATCCGGCAGCATAATTAAAAACTCTTCTCCGCCGTAGCGGCTGACGCAATCGCCCGGCCGCAGCGCCCCCACCAGCGCCTCCGCGACCGCACGCAGCACACGGTCACCCGCCTGATGGCCGTAGGTGTCGTTATAGTGTTTGAAGAAATCAATATCCGCCATACACAGCGACAGTGAAGTGCCTTCGCGCTGCGCACAGCTAATTTCGTAGCTCAGACGATCGTCCATATAGCGCCGGTTAAACAGACCGGTGAGATGATCGCGCTCGGCGTATTGCAACAAAACCTGATTGGCGCTGGCGAGCTGTTGCTCCGCCAGTTTACGATCGGTAATGTCCATCCACGCAGCCGAGATCCCCGCCGCGTTCCCACCCGCGTCGTACACCGGCAGCGGCTTGATGTAAAAATAACGGCCGTAATAAAACACCTCTTTGCTGGTCAGCTCTTCACCGCTGTCAATGCGAATAAAATCCTGCTGAAACAGTAAATGCCATTCCGGCATGATCGCTTTGAGGTATTTTCCCACCAGCGTCTCTTCTGATTCGCCGACAAGCTGTCCCATCGCTTTATTCGCTTTGGTCAGTTGGCCGCTGCGGTTGATCACGCACAGTGCCAATGGCGTGTTCTGGTAAATAGACTCAAGCTGCAGCACCCGCTCGCTCAGCTGCGTGATGTCACGGTCGATACCGCGATAGCCACAAAGCACGCCGTTATCATCAAACAGCGGGATACCGCTGGTTTCAATCACCACCACGCCGCCGTCGGCGCGCTGGTTGCGGTTAATCATGCCGGAGAAAGGTTGCTGCGTAGCCAGAACCTCACTAAAGACGTTCTTTAGGCGCTCAGCTTCATCCGGTGCCATAAAATCAAAGGGTGTGCGGCCTAATACTTCTTCCGGCGTATAGCCAAGCTGGTTTTTAACCACGTCGGATACCCAGACGTAGCGGCCTGCCGCGTCCACTTCCCACACCCAGTCGGTGTTGTGGTGTAAAAGTTCCGCCAGCCTCTGTGAATCGCCTCTATTCCCTTGCGCGAGCTGCTTATCCATTGCTGTTCGTCCTCTTCCATTTGCTGACTGGTGGTCAATAAACAACCAATAGGTCAACCGGAGTTGAATGACCTGTTATTTAGTGACCACAAGTACTTTAACAATTTGTGCTGCCAGGATACTTTATAACAAAATATAGGAGGCATGCCTGTGATTTCAATTAAATATTTATGCCCTGGATGCAACGGAATTACCGAAATATCCAATATTGAGAATATTAAAAATTCACAGGAAGCATATCCTCTGGCATGTCAGGCCTGTGGCACGGCCTTTAGCAAGGCGGCGTTGGTTAAATTTGCCAAAAGCAAAGCCGAAGAGATGATTATTGAAGCACTTGCGACACTGCCTAAAAAACCGAATAAATAAATAAACCAACCCTCTATTAAAATAATCGCTACGGAATCATAAATATTATTTTGTCACTCTCAGAGATGATCTCATCATCTTTTATCAGTAGATCTCATCCTGCCGGCCAGCAGCAATTAACGCGTTGGATTCAGGCACAATAGTGCAAAAAAAGGGGCGGCCAATTTGACCACCCGTGGGATATTTTTCCGCCCGCCGAACGCTTACGCTAACGCTTCGGCCTCTAGCATAACCGGGTGAAAGCGGCGCTTAAAATAGATAAGCCCATGCCCCTCTTCTTCCCCCAGCGCGATATTCTGGATCTCCACCAGATAGACCAAATGGCTGCCAATGGTCTGCACCTGGCGAATTTCACCTTCAAGGCTTGCCAGCGCGCCGTGCAGCACCGGCTGGGCTAATGCCCCGCGCTGCCAGCCGCTGAGGCTAAAGCGCTCGTCCATCGCCATGCCGGTCATTCCGGCGAAATGGCGCGCCATGATCTCCTGATCGTGGTTGAGCACGTTAATGCACAGCTTGCCGTTGCCCTGGAAGACGGGGTTCATGGCGCTGTTGGCATTGATACAGACCATCACCGACGGCGGTGAATCAGTGACTGAGCACACGGCGGTGGCGGTGATCCCGCAGCGGCCGGCTTCACCCTCGGTGGTAACGACGTTAACCGCGGCCGACAGGCTGGCCATCGCATCGCGAAAACGCAGGCGTTGTTCATCTAATTGCATTGTGACCTCCCGCTGCGAATCACTTCAGCAGCTTATCCAACAGGTTAATATCAGCATGGTTGTGCAGGTGCGGCACCGTCCAGCCGTGCTGGTCGTATTCCGACAGGCAGCGGTCGACCATCGCCATCATTTTGTCCATGTTGCCGGAGGTCTGCGCCTGGCGCAGGCACTGCAGGCGAATCTCATCCTGGCTACCGGAATAGTTAATTTCATACAGCTCGTGACGGCCGCCAAACTCACTGCCGATCGCATCCCACATCAGTTTTAAAATCTTGATGCGTTCGACGTGATCCATCCCGTTGGAGCCGCGAACGTACTTCGCCAGATACTGATCGATCTGCGGATTGTTGAGATCGCGAGCGCTCGACGGCAGGTAGATCAGGCCGCTGGTGACGTTACGTTCAATGATGTTTTTGATCTTGGCATAGGCCATCGGCGCCATCACTCGATAGGTTTGCAGCGCTGCGTGATCCGGCAAATAAGCCCCGTTAACCCACGGCGTCGCTTCCGAGCACATCGAGTCACTGAGCGCCCAGAACATGTTACGCCAGGCCACCACTTCGCCAAGATCGGCCTGTACGCCGCGGAATTCGAGAGTGCCGGTGCACTCCAGCGATTTCTTCAGCAACGCGGTAATAAAGTCGAGTTTTACCGCCAGACGCACGCACGCCTGCAGCGGATACATGCGGGCGAAACCGCCTTCCATCGTCCAGCGACGGCAGCGATCGAAATCACGGTAGATCAGCACGTTCTCCCACGGGATCAGCACCTTGTCCATTACCAGGATCGCATCATTCTCGTCAAAGCGGCTGGAAAGCGGGTAGTCATATGGCGATCCGGTGGCCCCAGCGACCAGTTCGTAGGAGGCGCGGGAAATCAGCTTCACTCCCTCGGCGTCCATCGGTGCAACGAACATCAGCGCGAAGTCCGGGTTTTCCCCCATCACCTGAGCCGAGCCGAAGCCAATCATGTTGTAGTGGGTCAGCGCCGAGTTGGTGGCGACCACTTTGGCACCGCTGACGATAATCCCGGCATCAGTCTCTTTTTCCAGCTTGATATAGACATCTTTCACTTCATCGGCTGGCTTATGGCGATCGATAGGCGGGTTAACGATGGCGTGGTTAAAGTACAGGCCGGTTTCCTGAATGCGTGAATACCAATGGCGGGCGTTTTGCTCGAACTGGCCGTAGAACGCCGGGTTGGCACCCAGTGCGCTACCGAAAGCGGCCTTATAGTCCGGAGTGCGTCCCATCCAGCCGTAGGAGAGGCGTGACCATTCGGCGATGGCGTCGCGCTGCTGGCGCAGATCATCGGCACTTTTCGCCACGCGGAAGAATTTGTGGGTGTAGCCGCCGCTTCCGGTATCGGTATTCCAGCACAGCTTATCCTGCATATCCGGTTTGTGCAGCGCGTCGTACAACTGCGCAACGGATGCTGCCGCGTTACGGAACGCCGGATGCGTGGTGACATCTTTCACCCGCTCACCGTAGATGTAGATCTCACGGCCATCCTGCAGGCTTTTCAGGTACTCTTCGCCGGTTAACGGGCGCTTGGTGTCTGCGCGGAAATCTTCAGGTTTCATAAGGTACACTCCAGTATTTTTTCGGATTTGTTAAATTTATGTTTTGTTTTTGTTCCGTAATTGAAGCGTTTGAGCGGGTGTTCGTGAAGGGACGTTTGCGACAACAGCGGGTACTTTTCAGGCGAGGTTAGGTTCTGTGATCTGGGCGAGGTTTAGCGGGTAATCCCCACTCACTCCTGCCCTCTCTCCATTGGAGAAAGCGAGAAACGTGCTCAAATCGGTCCCCTCTCCCCGATGGGGAGAGGGTTAGGGTGAGGGGAAAATTACGACACCGGAATCTGGCTGGCGCGAAACGCACTTGGGGAACATCCGACTAAGCGGTTAAAAAAGCGGGCAAAATAGGCTGGATCCTTAAACCCTAGCTGCCAGGCAATCTCGCTCACCGTACTATCGGAAAACAGCAGCAGCCTTTTGGCTTCCCGCAGTTGGCGATCAAAGATCAGTCGCTTCGGTGGCCGATTGGCAAAACGACGGCAGATATCCGTCAGCCGCGATTCGGTTAGATGCAGTTCGCCCGCATAGTCCGGTACCGTCCAGTGACGATGATAGTGATTGTCGATCATCTGGTTAAATCGCTGGAACAGCTTCAGCTCGCCGCGCACGCCGCTCCCCGCGTGATCATCCAGCGGAGCGTTACGCAGCAGCAGCGTAAACACCGCCTGCGCCAGCAGTACCAGCGTGTGCTCGCGCCCCGCCAGCTGCGACGTTGACTCGCGCTGAATCAGCCGCCAGTAGTGCGCCAGCGCCGCCAGCTCATCCGGTTTATCCGCCAGCGACAGGCACATCCCCGGCAGGCCAAACGCCTCCCGGGTACCAGGGTACAGCACCTCCAGCAGCGGCCAGATCAGATCCTCGCGCACCGTCAACACATGCCCGTCGCTGTCCGACTCGGTGATAAAGGCGTGCGGTACCGAAGGCGGCGTCAGGACAAACAGCGGTGCCTGTACCGAATAGCGATGATCGTCGAGCTGGAGCTCGATCTGCCCGGTATCAAGAAAGTGCATCTGGAAAAACTGGTCGTGGCGATGCGCCTGCATATCGCGGCCAAAGAACTCGGCCATCCGGGCAAAAGACTGATAGTGCACGTCTTTGCTGCCCAGGCTCTCTTCATACTCGGTGCTGATATCGATATTGGTAATCGTCTGCTGACACATAGCGCCCCTCCTAAGGCGTCGCCCGCGGACGGGACGATTTCATTGGAATAAGCCAAACCACCACCGCCCCCACGACCAGCAGCGCAGCGACAAACCACAGCCCGCTGTTAAAGCTGCCGGTGATATCCTTCAGCCAGCCGATCATAAACGGACTCAGCGCCGAGCCAATGTTGCCGGTGGCGTTGATCACCGCAATGCCGATCGCACGCGCACGCAGGCTGATCGATTGATCCGGGGTAGTCCAGAAGATCGCCATCGCGCTGAAGGAGCCGGTGGAAGCCATCACGATCCCCAAAAGCTGTACAAGACTGTGGCTCGTCGCCGACGCCAGCAGCCAGCCGGCGGCGGCAAACAGGAACGGCAGCGCCGTATGGTGCTTACGCTCCTGATGCTTATCGGAATGACGGCTCCAGTAAATCATCCCAAGAATGGTGCAAATCTGCGGGATCGCCGCCAGCAGGCCAATGGTGATATTGCTGCTGCCCTCGTTAAAGCTCTTGAGGATCTGCGGCGTCCAAATACTAATCGCGCTCAAGGTGTTGGTCAGACAGAAATAGGCCAGGGTGTACATCATCACGATGGGTGTGAACACTTCACGCCACAGACTGCGCTGCTGCATCGCATGATGGCTGATGGCCCCTTCCGGCTGCACCAGCGTCAGGCGGTCGTTATCCATCATCTCCTGTAGGCATTTTTTATCCTCGTCGGTCAGCCATTTGGCTTTCGCCGGAGAGTCATCCAGCCAGTACCAGACCATCACTCCCAGCAGCACCGCCGGGAATCCCTCCAGCAGGAACAGCCACTGCCAGCCGCGCAGGCTGAGCATGCCGTCCATCGACAAAATGTAGCCGGAGACAATCGAACCCAGTGCGGTCGTCACCGGCATGGCAATCATAAACAGCGCATTGGCGCGGGCGCGGAAAAATGCCGGGAACCAGTAGGTTAAATAGAGCAGGATACCGGGCAGGAACCCGGCTTCGGTGATGCCCACCAGCATACGCAGCACGTACAGGCTTTTAGGCCCGACGGCAAACATGGTGGCGGTAGACGCGATCCCCCACAGTACCATAATGGTGGCTATCCAGCGGCGCGCGCCAACGATGCTGAGCATCACGTTGCTGGGAATGCCGAAAATCACGTAGGTGGCGTAAAACAGCGTGGTGGCGAGGCCAAACATGGTGGCGTTGAGGCCGAGATCGGCCCCCATCGTCAGCCCGGCAAAGCCGATATTGATACGGTCTAAAAACGAGAAGATAAACAGCACAAACAAAAACAGCACCAGGCGGCGAAACAGCTTATTGATAACCGACTGCTGGCCTGCCGTTAGCTGCTTGTGCTGGTCAGCAGGATTGCGCTGCTCCGGGATGGCAGATGATGTGTCGCTCATGGCTATTCCTCTAATGGGATTTTTTGTAGGGTACGACAACTTTTTGCCGGACGGCGGCGATGCCTTATCCGGCCTGAGGTTTGCTTTTACGCTAAAGCGCTGGCGGTAAGTCAGGCATTAATAGACGCCCGACTCGGCGGCAGATACACCGGCGCCAAAGCGGGCCGCCAGCGCTTCCGCACCGCGCGCCAGCAGAGTGGTATCAACGCCGACGGCGACAAACAGTGCCCCCAGCTCGAGATAGCGTTTTGCCAATTGTTCATTGGCCATCAGAATGCCCGGCGCTTTCCCCGCCGCCCGAATCTGCACGATGGCTTTCTCAATCGCCGCCTGCACTTCCGGATGCTGTGGATTGCCGGCAAAGCCCATATCCGCGCTGAGATCCGCCGGGCCGATAAACACGCCGTCAACGCCTTCCACATCGAGGATTTGCGCCAGATTGCTCACCGCTTCACGGGTTTCAATTTGCACCAACACGCACATCGCCGCGTTGGCCTGATGGAGATAATCAGGAATGCGATTCCAGCGCGACGCCCGCGCCAGCGCGCTACCGACGCCGCGAATGCCCTGCGGCGGATAACGAGTCGCGGCCACGGCGGCGCGCGCTTCATCGGCGTTTTGCACCATCGGTACCAGCAGAGTTTGCGTACCCACGTCGAGCAGTTGTTTTATCTGCACCGGATCGTTCCACGACGGGCGGACTACCGGCTGACTGGGATACGGCGCCATCGCCTGCAGCTGCGTCAGCACGGTCTGAACATTGTTCGGCGCGTGTTCGCCATCGATCAGCAGCCAGTCAAACCCCGCCCCCGCTAACAGCTCGGCGCTATAGCTACTGGAGAGCCCCAGCCACAGGCCAATCTGCGGACGCCCGGCCTGAATGGCTTCTTTAAAACGGTTCTTCATCATGACGTTATCCCTTATACAAAGCGGCAGCTGATGGAGCCCATGTTGCCGTAGTCAACGTGGAAGGTGTCGCCCTTGCGCGCCGGAACCGGCCGGGTGAACGAGCCGCCGAGAATAATTTGCCCCGCCTCAAGCTGGACGTCGTAAGGTGCCAGCTTATTGGCCAGCCACGCCACGCCGTTGGCCGGATGGTTAAGTACCCCGGCGGCCACCCCGGTTTCTTCAATGACGCCGTTGCGGTAAAGCAGCGCGGAGATCCAGCGTAAATCCAGCTCGTCGGGTTTAATTGGCCGACCGCCGAGGATCACCCCTGCGTTGGCGGCGTTGTCGGAAATCGTGTCGAACACTTTGCGCGGACGCTGGGTTTCCGGATCAACGTTATGGCTGCGGGCATCAATCAGTTCCAGCGCGGGGATCACGTAGTCGGTGGCGTTGTAGACATCAAACAGCGTGCAGTTCGGGCCCCGCAGCGGCTTGGCCAGCACAAACGCCAGCTCCACCTCAATGCGCGGTACGATAAAACGGTCGGTAGGAATATCGCCGCCGTCGTGGAAAAACATATCGTCGAGCAACGCGCCGTAGTCCGGTTCGCTGATCTGCGAACTAGCCTGCATCGCTTTCGACGTCAGACCAATTTTGTGCCCCTTGAGCGTACGGCCTTCGGCGATCTTCATCGCCACCCATTCACGCTGGATGGCGTAGGCGTCTTCAATGGTGATAGTCGGATAATCCAGAGACACCGCGCGGATCTGCTCGCGCTGCTTTTCGGCCTGATTCAACCGCTGGGCGATCAGGGTATGGGTCTGTTTATCGAGCATAGTGATTCCTGTGACGGTGTTTTCCCCCGCTCCCTATAGTGGCGAGGGGATTGACCGCGTATGTGTTTTCCCCCTCTCCCCAAAGGGGCGAGGGGCCGCCCGTGACGGGATTATTTAAATAACGCGTGAACGTTGTTTTGCTTGTAGTTCAGCGTTGGATGCAGCTCGTCGAGCTCAAACGACAGCGCCAGGTAGCGGCTGTCCATCAGCGCGGCAAAGTGGTTTTTAATCAGCGCAAACAGCATTTCCCCCACCTGCTCACGGCTTTCGAGGCTGCGTCCGCTGCCGATTTTTAGCGTCATATGCACAAACGCGTAATCGTGCTGGCCATCGGCCATCTGCCAGGTGTCCAGCCAGTGCGCGCGGCTGCGGATGCCGCCAAGCGGGAAAATCCCCGTGTCGGCCAGTGCGGCGTTCACTTTGGCAAACAGCCCTGGCAAATCGGCCTGCTCGCGGATGTTGTCGGTGCATTCAGCAATAAAGTGCGGCATGGTTGCCCTCAGGCTGGTAGCGGGAAAATTGCGTTCACCTGCCCGGTGCCGGAGCTGGCGAACAGGTCGGTGACGAACTCCACCTTGCCGTCGTATTTATCCCAGCCCAGCATCCCTAGCAGCATCACGGTGTCGTGCATATTGCCTTCGCCGTAGCAGTAGTCGGCATACTCCGGCAGCATGGTGCAAAACTCCTTGAACTTGCCCTCGCGCCACAGTTTGACCACCCGCTCATCCATCTGATGATCGAATTCACGGGTGTAGCTGTTCATCCCTTCTTCCGCTCGCTGATCGTCAATAAAACGGTGCGACAGCGAGCCGCTGGCGAAGACGGCTACGGTGCCGTCATATTTTTCAATGGCTTTCAGAATGGCTTCACCCAGCCGGCGGCTGTCGGCAAAATCGTGTACCGTACAGAAGGCGGAAATCGACACCACTTTGAAATGTTTGTCGCTGTTCATGTAGCGCATCGGCACCAGCGTGCCGTACTCCAGCTTCAGGCTCGGGATATTGTGCGCTTTAGCACGCACGCCCAGCTTCACCGCCTCATCGGCAATCAGCTGCCCCAGTTCGGGGTTGCCGTCGTAGTCGTAGGTCATGTCACGAATAAAGTGCGGCAGCTCGTTGCTGGTATAAATCCCCTTAAAGCTCTCCGCGCAGTTAATGTGATAGGCGCTGTTCACCAACCAATGGGTGTCGAAAACGATGATAGTATCGACGCCCATTTCCCGGCAGCGCTTGCCGATTTCAATATGCCCGTCAATCGCCGCCTGGCGGCAGCCGAAGTTTTTCCCGGGAATTTCTGAGAGATACATTGATGGTACGTGAGTAATTTTTGCCGCTAACGCTAACTTGCCCATATCACACTCCCCATTTCGGGATTGGATGGTCGCCCATAGAAATACAGACGTTCTTCATCTCCGCGAACACCTCAAAGCTGTATTCGCCGCCTTCGCGCCCGGTGCCGGAGGCCTTCACCCCACCAAACGGCTGACGCAGATCGCGCACGTTCTGGGTATTGACGAACACCATTCCAGCCTCGATACCCCGCGCCAGGCGCAGCACTTTGCTGATGTCCTGAGTCCAGATGTAGGACGCCAGGCCGTACTCGATGTCGTTGGCCAGACGCAGCCCTTCCGCTTCATCTTTGAACGGCAGCAGGCAGGCCACCGGGCCGAAGATCTCTTCTTGTGCCACGCGCATGCGGTTATCGACATCCGCCAGCACCGTAGGACGCAGGAAGTTGCCGTTACGCAGATGTGCGGGTAAATCGGTCGGCTTTTCCGCGCCCCCCGCCAGCAGGGTCGCGCCCTCTTCAATCCCCAGACGGATATAGCCGGAGACTTTTTCCCAATGCTGCTGACTAATCAGCGCCCCGACCTGGGTGTTCGGGTCGGTCGGGTCACCGACGCGCAGACGGTTGGCGCGCTCGGCAAAGCGTTTGACGAACTCCGGGTAGATGCTCTGCTGAATAAAAATGCGCGAACCGGCGGTGCAACGTTCGCCGTTGATCGAAAAGATGGTGAACAGCGCGGCGTCCAGCGCCCGCTCAATGTCAGCATCTTCGAAAATCAGTACCGGCGATTTGCCGCCCAGCTCCATGGAATACTTTTTCAGCCCAGCGTTTTTCATGATGTTGCGACCGGTGGCGGTACCGCCGGTAAACGACACCGCGCGCACGTCGTGATGACGCACCAGCGCGTCACCGGCGCTTGCGCCGTAGCCCTGCACCACGTTCAGCACCCCAGCCGGAATACCGGCTTCCAGCGCCAGCTCGCCCAGGCGATCGGCGGTCAGCGGCGACAGCTCGGACATTTTCAACACCGCCGTGTTGCCCAGCGCCAGGCACGGCGCAACCTTCCAGGTGGCGGTCATAAACGGCACGTTCCACGGCGACACCAGCGCGCACACGCCAACCGGCTGCACCAGCGTGTAGTTGAGCATCTTGTCGTCAACCGGGTAGGTTTTGCCGTTCATCTGCTGGCACACTTCAGCGAAGAATTCGAAGTTATGCGAGGCGCGTGGGATCAGCACGTTTTTCGTCTGGTGAATCGGCAGGCCGGTATCAGCAGTTTCCATCGCCGCGATTTCCGGCACGTTCTGGTCAATCAGATCCCCCAGACGGCGCATCAGGCGCGCACGCTCTTTCATCGGCAGATTGGCCCATTTCGGGAACGCCTCTTTCGCTGCCGCCACCGCCTGATTCACTTCAGCTTCACCGCCGGAAGCCACTTCCGCCAGCACCTCACCGGTTGCCGGGTTGGTGGTGTGGAAGTAGTCATTACCGGCAACGTTTTTACCGTTGATCCAATGGTTAATCTTTTTCATTACGCATTTCCCTCACTGACAATTCGGTTCACCAGGCGCCCTACGCCCTCCACTTCCACCACCACTTCATCATCCGGTACCACGTCGGACAGCCCTTTCGGCGTGCCGGTGGCAATCATGTCGCCCGGTTGCAGCGTCATAAACTCGCTGAGGTAGGCGATTAAAAATGGAATGCTAAAAATCAGATCGGCGGTAGTGCCCTGCTGGCGCAGTTCGCCGTTGACGAAGGTACGCAGCGCCAGATTGTGCGGGTCAGGAATCGCCTCCTTCGGCACCACATCAGGGGAAATTGGCGTCAGGCCGTCGCGGCTTTTCACCCGCAGATTCGGGCGGTAGTAGTTTTCAAGATAATCGCGGATAGCGTAGTCGTTACACACCGTGTAGCCCGCCACATAGTCCATGGCCTGTGCTTCACTGACCTTACGCGCGGTTTTGCCGATGACCACCACCAGCTCCGCTTCGTAGTGCATGTACTCAACGTTGTTTGGGCGTACCGACGTTTGTCCATCACCGGTCACCGTGTTGGGGGCTTTGATAAACACCAGCGGCTCTTCCGGCGGCTTAAACTCCAGCTCGCTGGCGTGATCGGCATAGTTGAGTCCGAGGGCAAACAGCGTGTCGTGACGCTGCGGATGCGCAACGGCCGCGGTTCCACTGTCAACGATAGTCGGGTTTTCCAGCGCGGGGAAACCGTCCGCCAGCACCCGCACGTGGTCGCCAGGCTTGAGCGCTACGCGGGCCTGCGGCGTTCCCAGCAAAATGACGTCGCCGGGGGTCAACGTGGCGAATTCGCTTAACGCGCTCAGCAGTTCGGCGGCGCTGCGCTGCAGATCGGCGGTGCTCCAGCGGTCAACGTCACGGCCGTTGATTTGGGTCGTAATGGTCAGGTTATCGACGTTCTCGATAGCCACTGTTTCCCCCAATGGACAAAAGCCGTCGCGGCATTTGGCCTTGATGGCCGGGCGATAAAAGCTCTCCTCCGCCAGGCTCACTTCGTTGGCCAGCGCATAGCCGGCGATATAGTGTGACGCATTTTCAACCGTCACCTTAGACGCCGTTTTGCCTACCACCAGTGCCACGGTCGCACCGCTGTATACCGTTTCCCCCTGCGGCAGCGGGATAGGCTCGCCGCCGCCAATCACGGTGTTATGCGGTTTGATAAACCACACCGCCGTTTTGGGCGGCGTCTTATAGGGGCCCTGCTCAAACGCCTCGCGCCAGGCATCAAGCTGGCTGCGATGGTTGAGCGCCACGGCGAAAACGGTACCTTTCATGAACAGCTCCTTAGCGAAAACTTTTTCATTAACATATTAATGATCTGTTTTATGCCTCAGCTGGTTATTTAGCAAACACAAGTCAATTATTTGTGATCAAAATAACAATAATTTTACACATCGTTAAATTAACCAATAACTATCAAATAGTTAATTACAATCAAACAAGTTAACCATCGGTTTCATGAAAAATTGACTGTCGATAAAAACAACATTGTTATATTGTTCATATATTAATAATGAGAGGTATGCGGAGGCATAATGCATGATTCTTTAACCATCGCGCTGATGCAGGCGCGCGAGGTGGCGATGACCTACTTCCGCCCAATAGTGAAGCAGCACAATCTGACCGAGCAGCAATGGCGCATCGTTCGCGTCCTGGTCGAGACCCCGTCAATGGACTTTCATGAACTGGCCGCCGCCACCTGTATTTTGCGTCCCAGCCTGACCGGCATTTTGACCCGCATGGAGCGCGACGGCCTGGTGCTGCGCTTAAAGCCGGTTAACGATCAGCGCAAGCTGTACGTGTCGTTGACCAAAGAGGGATACGCGCTGTATGAGCGCGCGCAGGCAAAAGTCGAAGAGGCTTATCAGCAGATTGAGCAGCGATTTACGCCGGAGAAAATGCAGCAGCTCACGGCGCTGCTTCATGAGTTTATAAAGCTAGAAAAGTAATTATATCATCACCTTAACGGCATCACTTTTATCCGTGTGATGCCGCCACCCTATTCATGCCCCTAAAATCCCCCTCGCGACCGCGGATGGCCTTTTTCGCTCCGGCGCGTCTTTCTTCTGTACCCGCTGAAACCGGTTTTATCCCGCGACAAATCCAAGAGAGATCACACTTCTTTACATCTCGCTTTGCCTTTCGCTATGTGTTTCTATAAAAGAAACACTAACAGCAATGATAATACACCTCGTACCCTTAAAAACTTAAAACGATGAGAACACCTCTATGTCAGAACAACCGATAACAGGATCTGCCGCCCGTTCGACCGGACGGGTACGCTTCTTTGTGCTAGGCCTGGTGTTTATTAATATTATTATCAACTACATGGACCGAACTAACCTCTCGGTGGCGGCCACCCAAATGTCCGGTGAACTGCAATTCACGCCGCTGCAAATGGGGCTTATCTTTTCGGCATTCGGCTGGATCTACGCGGCATTACAGATCCCCGGCGGCTTTTTGATCGACCGCTTAGGCTCTCGTCTGGTGTACGGCGTGGGGCTGTTTATCTGGTCACTGATCACCGCGCTGCACGCAGTGGCCAACAGCTTTGGCGCGCTGGTGGGGCTGCGTCTGGGCGTCGGTGCCTTTGAAGCACCGGTGATGCCGTCAAACAACCGGGTGATCTCCAGTTGGTTCCCGGAGCAAGAGCGAGCGACGGCGATTGGAATTTACTCCTCGGCGCAGTTTGTCGGTATGGCGTTGATGACCCCGGTGCTGTTCCACGTACAGGATCTGTTTGGCTGGCGCGGGCTGTTTCTGATTACCGGCGTTGCCGGGATGCTGTGGGGCGTGCTGTGGTACTGCATGTATCGCGATCCGTTGGATCACAAAACGGTCTCCAAAGCAGAACTCGATCATCTGCGTAAAGGCGGCGCGGTGATGGAAAGCCGCGAGAGCGCGGCAAAACGTCCGTTCAGTTGGCAGGATCTGGGGCTGATGTTCAAAAGCCGTAAGCTGATTGGCATCTACTTCGGCCAGTTCACCATCTCTGCCACCTTCTGGTTCTTCCTGACCTGGTTCCCAACTTACCTGGTGCAGTATCGCCATATGGATTTTATTAAATCCGGCTACGTGGCTTCCGTCCCTTATCTGGCGGCATTTATTGGCGTACTGCTGGCAGGATTTGTTTCCGATCGCCTGATTCGTCGCGGCGTTTCTACCAGCTTTGCGCGCAAAGCCCCTGTCGTTCTCGGCATGGCGCTGACGCTGTTTATCCTCGGCGCTAACTACACCGACAACCCGACGCTGATCATTCTGTTTATGTCCATCGCCTTCTTCGGCAACGGCCTGGCCACCATTACTTGGGTGTTCGTGACCGCGCTGGCACCTCGCCATCTGATCGGGCTTGCCGGCGGCGTTTTCAACTTCACCGGCGCGCTGTCATCCATCGTGGTGCCGATTGCCATTGGCGCGCTGATCGATGGACACAACTTCGCTCCAGCGCTTGCCTTTATCGCCGTGCTGGCCTGTTTAGGGATCTGTTCTTACCTGTTTGTGGTCGGGAAGATTGACCTCGACGACGAAAAAGCTACGCCGTCAGCAGGCCGCAAAGCGTGACAAGCTCTGCCTGGCGGGCTGCCGTTTGTTCCGGGGTGTACTCGTACATCCCAGCGAAGGCCAGCGCCGCTTTATGCGAACCGAACTGGATCGGCTGGGCTATCGACAGTTCACCGTCGTCGTGCGGCCAGACTACCTGCCCGCGTTCACGCTGCTGCTGAAGATACGGGGCGATAGCCGCCATCTCTTCAGCGCTAAAACGCGCAGCGAGCACGGCATCATCTTCAGCCGCCAGCAGAGCAATACCGATGACCGACTGGCAGGCCGGCATCATGTGGAATCCCGCTAACGCCTGGCTGATATGGCTGCCGGGCTGGGAGTGGAAGATATAGATGACCTGGTCCTCCCACAGCACGCCCATCGCCACCACGATATCTTTTGGCGCGTGGGTTTCGAGCAGCGGCAGGGCTTTTGAAAACAGCGTTGAGCCGCGGATAGCCTGCGCGGCCAGCGCATGAATACCCGGTCCCGGCAGATAGCGTCGCTGCTCATCCTGGGTGGTAAGACCGATCGCCGCCATGGTCATCAGCAGTCGATTGACGCGGGTGGCATTGGTGCCCATCAGGCGGGCCAGTTCGCGACAACCGATAGCCCGATCGCTGGATACCAGATACTGCAAGCAGCGAATACCGTCGATAAGGCTTTGATTAGGTTGAGACGACATGGCGGGACCCCGTTTTTTTGAAGACTATTATTTTATCGCCAGAAAGGCAGGAATTACAATTTATGCAAATTTTTCAGCAAACCCACGAACGTGATTTTCCCCATCAGAACCTGACGACCGATCTGCTGGTTGCCGGCGGTGGCCTGGCCGGGTTATGCGCCGCGCTTGCCGCTGCGCGCGATGGTTTGCAGGTTGTCCTCGTACAGGATCGCCCGGTACTCGGCGGCAACGCCTCAAGCGAAGTGCGCCTGTGGGCCAACGGTGCCACCTCGCACATGGGCAACAATAACCGCTGGTCGCGTGAAGGCGGCATCATGGGCGAAATTCTCGAAGAGAACCTGTGGCGCAATAAAGAAGGTAATCCGATGATGTTCGACCTGCTGCTGCTGGATCTGGCACAGCGCGAAAAGAACCTCACCTTGTTGCTCAACACCGCTATCTACGCGGTGAAGCGTGAAGGCCAGCGCATTACCGAAGCCACCGGTTTTAACCCGGTCAACGAAACCTTCTACCATATTCAGGCCGCACAGTTCTGCGATGCCACGGGTGACGGCGTGCTCGGCCATCTTGCCGGAGCAGAGTACCGCATCGGCGCCGAAGATGCTGAAGAGTTGGGGGAGAAAATGGCGCCGGGCGATAACTTTGGCCATAAGCTCGGCCACTCGATCTACTTCTATACACGCAAAGTCAGTGAGCCAGTGAAGTTTGTAGCCCCCTCTTTCGGACTGCAGAATATTGAAGAGATCCCACGCTATAAGCGCCTGACCTCTACCCTCAACGGCTGCGATCTGTGGTGGCTGGAATGGGGCGGCCGCCTCGATACCATTCACGACAGCGAGCAGATCAAATGGGAGCTGTGGAAAATCGTCTGGGGCGTATGGAACTACATCAAAAACTCCGGCGAATTCCCGGAGGCGGATAATCTGACCATCGAGTGGGTCGGCGCTATCCCTGGCAAACGCGAAAGCCGTCGCTTTATCGGCGATCACCTGCTGTGCCAGCAGGACATCATGGAGCAGCGCGACCACTACGATGCGGTTGGCTACGGCGGCTGGTCCATTGACCTGCACCCGGCCGACGGCGTCTACAGCAGCCACGACGGCTGTCGTCAGTTCCACAGCAAAGGCACCTATACCATTCCGTACCGTAGCCTTTACAGCCGCTCGCTGGATAACCTGTTCCTGACCGGCCGCTTGATCTCCGCCTCGCACGTCGCCTTTGGCAGCGCCCGCGTCATGTGTACCTGCGGTCTGCTCGGCGAAGTGGTCGGTCGCGCCGCCGCGCTGTGCCAGACGCTTCAACTCAATGCACCGCAGTTAGCGGAAGGCAAACATATTGGTAAGTTGCAGCAGCACCTTCAGCACACCGGCTGCTACATTCCGCGCCAGTTCCTGCAGGATCCGGCGCGCGGCGCGCAGGTTACGGCCAGCAGTGAAATGCAGCTCACCACGCTCGCGGCCAACGGCCAGTGGATGGCGCTCGAAGAGCGTATGGCACTGCTGCTGCCGGTAAAAGCCGGTGAATCGCTACCGGAAATGCGCTTTACCCTGCGTTCCGCCACGGCTCAACCTTTAAAAATCAGCCTTTTAGGCAGTCAAAAGGTCGCTAACTATTGCGCCGATATGCTGTTGGATGAGCGTGCATTAACGGTTGAACAAGCCGGCGAATATCGCGTGGCATTTGACTGGCGAAGCGACGCCGACCGCTACCTGTTCATCGTTTTTGAAAGCAACAGCAGCGTGGAAATTGCCTTAACCAGCCTTGAGCTGCCGGGCGTAATGACGGTGTTTAACAGCCAGAATGCCCGCGTGGCGAAACATCCACGACAGATTGTTGACGGTGATTTTGGTGCGGAAGAGTTTGATTTTTGGGTGCCGCGCCGCCGTCCGCATCAGGTGATGCCGGCGGTCCACTTCGCCACCCCGCTGCGCTGCTATGACGTGCAAAATCTGCTCAACGGCCGCCTGCGCCCGGAACAGCAGATTAACGGCTGGGCGCCGGCGCTCGACGATGCGAAACCAGAGTTAACGTGGCAATGGGATGCGCCGCAGACCGTCCAGTCGCTGACGCTGGTGTTTGATAATGATTTTGATAACGCGATGGAAACCGTGCAGATGGGCCACTATGCCGCGGTGACGCCGCACTGTACCACCCACTACCGCTTATGGGCCGATGATGAGCTGCTCGCCGAGGTCAGCGACAACCGTCACGCCGTGTGTCAGCACACGCTGGAAGCCCCGCGTAGCGTGTCGAAAATTCGCCTCGAACTGGTTAAATCAGCGGGCGCGCTGCCGGCGGTATACGCCCTAAACGTAAAGTAAGCGACAACGGGTATGCGGGAATTCCCCCGCATACCCGCCGAAACCTTTTGCGTCGGGGCGCACCGGCGCAAATGGTCCTTATGCCCCCTGGCGGGTCGCGGCCAGCACAATCTCACGAATACAGACGTACTGCGGCTGGGAATAGGCGTACTCAATCGCGTGCGCCACGTCTTCCGGGCTTAACACTTTACCGCCCATATCCTGCTTCCATTCCTGATAACCGGCTTTGATATCATCGCTGGTGGTGTGGCTCAGCAGTTCGGTTTCCACGGCACCCGGTGCAATCACCACTACGCGCACGTTGTGCGGCGACAGCTCTTCACGCAGGTTTTCTGACAAACCATGGACCGCAAACTTGGTGCCAACATACACCACGTGATTCGGGAAGGTTTTCCGCCCGGCGATGGAGCTGATGTTGATGATGGTGCCTGCTTTACGCGCGATCATCCCTTTAGTGACCGCGTGAACGCCGTTCAGCAGGCCTTTGACGTTGACGTCGAGCATCTGCTCCCATTCGTCCGGGTTCTGATCGTCAATGTTGCCCAGCAGCATCACCCCGGCGTTGTTCACCATCGCATCCACTGGCCCAAACTGCTGTTCGGCTTCAGTAATCGCGGCGGCAACCGCTTTACGGTCGGTCACATCGACGGCGCGGCACAGGGTACGCGGCAGATTCAGCGCCGTCATCCGGTCCACACGACGCGCCAGCAGCAGCAGCGCATGGCCGCGTTCAGACAGCAGTTTCGCGGTGGCAAGGCCAATACCAGAGCTGGCGCCGGTTATCACGACTAACGGTTTGGATGCAGCGTTCATTGGAATTCCTCATAAATAAAATTGATGGCGCTACTTTAAATCCGATTAGAAATGGTGAAAAATGGTTTGTTTTTTTCACAGCCATAACAAATTTCTATGGATAAACGACAACTCAGCGCCTTCATCTCCGTATTTGAAGAGCGCAACATTACCCGTGCCGCTGAACAGTTAAGTCTGACACAGCCTGCGCTTTCTGCCACCGTCAAGGCGCTGGAAGAGGAGCTGGGCACGCAGCTTTTCGTGCGTAAACCGCGCGGCGTCGAGGTAACGGAAGATGCCCGCGCGCTCTATCCTCACGCCTGCCGGATGATTCAGGATATGGCGACGCTGACCGCACGCTTTCGTAAACGTCACGACAAAATGCCGCTGACCATCGGTATCGAACAGGATATTGCCTCACTCTGTTTGACCTCTTTGCTACAGCAAATTGGTGAAAAGATGCCGGACACTCTGGTAACGCTGGACCCCGGCTGTACGGGCGATATCCGACTTGGCTGTGAAAGCCTGCGCTGCGAAGATGAGCTGTTTATGCCGCTTTACGATGAGCCATACGTGCTGGCTTATCCATCGGCGCATCCGATTGGAGAACTGGCGGAACTAAATCTGGAATTGCTCTACGGCTATCCGTGGGTGATGTACCCCGCTCACGATTCCCATCAGCGATTTTTGCCGTTCTACGGGCCATCCGCCGGTGCGCCAAGCGCCAACGCGGGCAGCTTCACCCTGGCATTAGATCTGGTTGAAGGCGGTTTTGGTTTGGCGATTGCGCCACAATCGCTGGTGGAATCACGCTGCGATTTAGCCTACCGCGCGCTGCCGGGCTACCCGCTGGTGCGCCGTCTGGGCATTTGCTATGCCATTCAGGCGACGGAAAATCCTGCCGTACGTCGGCTGCTGGATTGGCTGAATCAGGCCTGATGGTTAGGCATGTGATTCCGTTCACTTGATGTTTGGCAAAACATGAAACTGTTTAGCAGTTAAGTGCAAAATTCCGTTCACTTTATATTTGGCAGAAAATGAAACATTGGTATCAGTGAACGGGCTAAGGGGGGCGCCGCGCCCCCCTTTGCAATCCCCGCGGCCCCGCAGCGAAATCGGTGCTTCGCACTGCGTTCGCCTGCGAACTCCAGCCTGCGGCACGCCGAAACTCGACGCTACTCGTCCCATCCCTGGGACTCGCCCTTCGGGCCAACGCAAGCGTTGTTCAACATTGCTCCCGGCAATTTTGTCCTGTCTCGGTTCGCCTCAGTCCGCCGTCCTGGCGGCCTGACCTTGTCTTCCCTTCTCCGGCTCACCAATTTCAAGCGGGGACTCATCGGTTCCAGCGACTTCGATTTTTGTTTTTAGCGAAAAGACTACAGCGACATGGGGGGCGTCTGAATCGCCGAAGCGTTGACTGGAGGCCGGGGCAGCCCACAGGGATGTGGGCTGAGGGCGCGGCCTTACAGGGAGGTTACCTCGCGCCCGACCCGAAAGCCGCAAGGCATAAGCTGAGGGAACTGCGAAGCGGCGATTCTGCCGCCAGAGCGCGGGGGTCCAGGGGGCGGCGGCGATTGGCCGCCCCCTGCGCGCTCCTTGCGCCGTTCTGGTTATAGGGCATGGGATAAATAAGGAGCGCAATCGGCTGGAAAGCCAAACGTAATTTCGCGCTCCACGGGCACGAAACAGGCATAAAAAACTGTTCGAGCAAGAAGAGCCGCGCCCCCCGTCAGAGCGCTCGCCGACGGGTTTTATCCACCGCCCATTTCTGCCAGTTGTCAATTTTTCGACTATGATCGTAAATCATGACTGTCAGTCATTCGGAGCGCATGCGTATGAATATCGTGACATCTTTACAGGATTTTTTTAAATCCTCAGAAAGACATTCGCTATTTTCATTTGCTACAATGTGTAAATCGAGATTAAGGACGTTCTCATGGTCGAACTCTCCTTCTCTTTAGTTATGGATAGATTGGCAGTTATCGCGAACTGTTTAATTGCCTTTGCACGGAGAAAAACAGAATTCTTTATCTGCTTCTTTTCATGCTTTGATCTTTGTCATTTAAAAAATGATTTAACCCGAGTCTTTTACTCCGCCAGGGGTCTCCCCTCGCACACGCCTAAAAATAGCTCAACGGTTAATCAGAATGGCACAAAATATAGAATAATCTTATTAAGGAATAAGATAAAAAATGCTTAGTCATCGTATCCGAATTAAGCGACGAGGATATCCGATTGTTGCCAAACTCATTGATTTCTTATCAATGAATTTTTCATCAATATTATTTTCCTACTTATTTTCGCAACAAGATTTTTACAATGGCATAATCTTTAGCGTTTTATTTTCAATTGTTTTTCTGTTGATCGGTGAATATACCAGCGTTTATAACTATCGAATTAAAAGCCTCCGTCCACAGGAATTTACACGTCTGGCGGGCACCTGCGCACTGTCGTTTGGCTTCATGGAAGTACTACGAGTTTCATTCAACTACTTCAATGACTTGCATCTTACCGGCCTCTGGGATTTTCCCCTTTTCCCACCGCCACTATTGCCTTACGCCATTCCACTTCTGACGCTATTAATTATCAGGCTAATATTACTCAAACAATTCCGTCAGAAAAAAATGCGCGTGGCTATTGTTGGCATGACGCCTGCTGGATTAGCCGCTGAAGGTGAATTGTTAAAAGAATACAGCAGCGAGAAAATTGATCTCTCCTATTACGATGACCGCGATGAAAGTCGCTTTGGCTACCTGACTCGCGCTCCCTATCGTGGAAAAGTAGACGATCTTCTGGAACGAGCACGTAAAGGCGACATCGACGAGATTTATATTGCGTTACCCATGGCTGCCGTTCAGCGCATTCGCCATTTCATTGCGATGCTATCAGACACGACCGTCGATACATTTATTGTTCCTGACCTTTATTCTTACAGTACTCACACCACTGAAGTTCGCATGATTGGCAATATGCAAGCCGTCAGCATTCTCAGTTCTCCATTTGATGACGGCGGTGCAATAATTAAGCGAGCGGAAGATTTGATTCTCGGTACTATAATAACGATTCTCATTTCCCCACTTATGTTAATTATTGCGCTTGGGATTAAGCTCACTTCCCGTGGACCGATTATTTTCAAGCAAGATCGCTACGGTTTAAGCGGCCAGAAAATAACGGTGTATAAATTCCGTTCCATGCGTGTAATGGAAAATGCGGATGTGGTCATCCAGGCAACGAAACAGGATCCGCGCGTCACCCGCTTCGGCTCTTTCCTGCGCCGTAAATCACTTGATGAGCTGCCGCAGTTTATCAACGTCCTTCAGGGAAGAATGTCCATCGTCGGGCCGCGCCCTCATGCCGTTGCCCATAACGAAGAGTTCCGCCGGATTGTCGATAACTACATGATTCGTCACAAGGTCAAACCCGGCATTACCGGGCTTGCTCAGGTTAACGGCTATCGTGGCGAAGTAGATACGCTGGATAAGATGGAAAAACGCGTGCAGTACGATATTGACTACATCCAGAACTGGTCGCTGTGGCTTGATATCAAAATCATCTTTAAAACCATGACGAAAGGCTTTAGCGGTGAAAACGCCTACTAGCCGCGCGCTGCTGATAGCCGGTCTGGCGGCAATGCCTGCGGCCTGGGCGCTCCCCGTGCCCAAGTCGCATATTGGCGTGGCCGGGATTGATTTCCAAAGCCAGGTCGCCGTCGACTATGGACAGGTCAGTAACGTGACCTATCAGCCGTGGGCTAAAAACGAAATCAGCTCACCGTTTTACCACGTCAGCCCGTTGCTGCGCGCGATTGGCGAGCGTTATGAAGACCGCTACCTGCTGATGTATTCCGGTGATTATCGCACCTATACGCAGGACAGCGCGGATAACTACGCCAACCATTTTTTACGCTTTAACGGCCAGTGGCGCTATGGGCAGATGCATGGTCTGAGTCTTGACGTGCAGGATACGCTCGGCCACGAAGAGCGCGGACGCGGCATTTCGGAAGGTTTTCTTCCGCAGCAGTTCCGCGCGTTTGGCATCGACAAGCCGCTGAAAACCCGCTTTCTGAGTAACGAACTGCGCTATAGCTACGGCGCACCAGAGGGCCGCGGCAAAGTGGAAACCGCGCTGCTCTACAAACAGCTGCGGTTTACGCGTCTTGATGATGTGCATAACGCCGATGCGGATTTCTATCAATACATTCGCGACCAGGAGTGGCACGAGCCGAGTCTGGTGGTGGAACTGTTTGATATGTACAGCAAGAAAAACCGCTTTCGCTATAGTTTTATTACCAACCAGCGGCGCTACGAAACCAGTTCGCTCAAGGACAGCAACGAGTACTACCTGCTCTATGGTTACAAAGGGCAGATAACCGGTAAAACCAGCATCGATGCCAACGTCTCGTGGCTTTATAAGCAGTTTATCAATGAGCCCGACGCCCATGACTTCAACGGGCTGAACTGGGATATCAAGATGGAGTGGAAGCCGCTGCAACAATCCGCAGTGGCCCTGCACAGCGCGCAACGCATTAAAGATCCTTCCGAAGTTGGCGGCTACATTCTGGTCACCGAAAACGGGCTATCGTGGACGCATCACTGGTGGGTCGACCGGTTCTCTACCACCGTCGATTACACCTACGTGATGGAGGATTACAAAAAGCAGGCAAACAATCGTAAAGATCGCGACGGGGTGGTCACTCTGAGCGCGAGCTATGATTTCCGTCCATCCATCAATTTTGAACTGAAGTATCAGATGGACACGCTGCGTTCCAACAAGAAGACCGATTCGTTCTTTATTGGGCCAAACTACGATCGGGAAGTGGACAGAACGCTGGGTTACGACAACCAATTGATTATGTTAACGGCTAGGGTACAAATCTAACGTGAAAAATATACTCGCGACGCTTCTTCTTTTTTCCAGTTGCCTGCTCACGGCCTGCAGTACGCCAGTGCCGTTAATGGATACTCCCTCTCAGGACAATCGTTACTGGCTGGGCGAAGGCGATCAAATCAATATTGCGGTTGCCGGCGAGCCGGATATGAGCATGCGCTTTTTGCTCGACAGCAGCGGCACCATTAGCTATCCGTATATCGGCCAACTGCGCCTGCTCGGTAAAACGCCGGAAGATGTGAGCGCAGAGCTCACCCAACGCCTGCGCGGCGACTATCTGCAAAACCCAATGGTGACCGTCACCGTCACGCAGTTCCGCAATATCTTCATCCTCGGCGAAGTGGAAAAACCCGATGGCTACCCTTGGCAGCCCGGCCTGACCGTTGAGAAAGCCCTGGCGCTGGGCGGTGGCTTCACCGATCGCGCGGATAAGCACGATCTGAGCATTCGCCGCTCGGGCAGTAATGAACTGCTGGAGAACGTGGACGTTCGGCATTCGCTGCGTCCTGGGGACACCGTCATCGTTGGTATGAGCTTCTTCTGATATGAAACTATCCATGGTTGAGCAAGGAAAAAAGCTGGAAAACGTGGTTGAGTTCTCCAGATACACCCAGCAGATTCGCCGCAAGATCTGGCGTCTGCTGATCGTGATGGCGGTCACCGCCGTTGTCGCCTTCCCGCTGATTAAGCTGATTCCGTCCAAGTACGTAGCAACCTCGGCGGTGATGATCAAAGCGTTACAGGACGACGCCACGCCGCTGCCGCAGCTAAGCCGCTACGATGCAACGCGCAGCGACTTCTATGAGACTCAGTACGCGCTGGTGCAGTCCCGCGTGGTGCTACAAAAAGCGATTAGCGAACTGCAGTTGGACAATGAACCGACCTTTAACGGCGGCTTTGATGCCGCGCAGAGCACGGCGGAAAACGCCGCGCTGCGCAGGGAAAAAGCGCTGAAAAATATGGTCAACAACCTGTCGGTTAGCGGCGTGCGCAACACGCAGTTGATTGATATCAGCTACCAGTCACCTTCCGCTGAGATGGCGGCCCGCGTTGCCAACGGCGTCGCACAGGCGTATATCGACTATTCGGTGGAACAAAAGCGCAAAGCGACCGAAGAGGCCCAGCGCTGGAACCAGCAGCAGATGGACCGCGTCCAGCAGCAAATGGTTGATCAGAAAGCGGCAATCGATGCTTTCCTGAAAAAAGAAAACATGCTGACCTTCCGCGGTGTCGACGGTTACGAAACCGAAGAGCTGGGGATTATCACCAATCGTCTGGCTGACGCCACCCAGCGCCGCATTGCCGCCCAGTCGCAGTACGACGAAGTACAAAAAGCGCTGGCCAAGCATTCGCCAGAAAACATCATCTCGCTGCCGGAATTTTCCGGCCATGCGCAAATTCAGGATCTGCGGATTGCCCTGACCCAAACGCGACGAAACCTTGCCGAACTGCGTAAGCGCTACGGGCCGAAGCATGACAAAATTCTGGAGGCCCAAGCCCAGGTGGGAGCGGTCAACGCCCAGATTGGCCAGGTGATTAGCGAACTGGCGCGCGGCGCGCGCCAGCAGTATCAGGCCGCGGTGGATGACGAAAACCGCTACCAGACCATGCTGAATGGGCAAAAAGGCAACTTCCAGCAGTTGGCGGGCAAACGCGATCAATACAACACCATGATGACGGCGCTGAATAAAACTCAGGAGCTGTATCAGACGCTGTATCAACGCGCACATGAACAGGCACTCTCGGTGTCACTCGATCAGCCTGACGCGGTGATCTCCGACCCGGCCGTCCCCCCCGAACGCCCGGCGAAGCCCAACAAGCCGATGCTGTGGATTATCGTCGTGGTGCTGGTCACCCTGGCTTATTTGGTGTGGATTATCGTCGGTGCCGCGCTGAACAATGCCGTCACCCGCATGAGCCAACTGGCTAAAAACTTCAATCTGACGGCGCTGGGTGAACTGCCCGCCTTGATGACCACCGGCGATCGCCAGCAGATTGTGCAACGGCTGCTCAGCGATCCGCTACGCGCCGATCTGGTCCATGCCATTCGTACCCAGCTACTGCTGAGCGCGCCATCACCGCAGGTCATCACCGTCGCCTCCTGCGAAGCAGGTGAAGGCCGTTCCCTTGTCGCCGAAGCGCTGGCCGCCTCTTTTAGCATCGACCAGAAAACGCTGCTTATCGATATGGACTATCTCAACGGCAGCGGGCTTTCGGCGGCGAACGCACCAGGCCTTGCCGAGGTCATTCTCGGCAGTAAGACGCTGGATGAGGTGCTGGTTAAGCGCCACGACCGTCTGACGTTTATGCCTCGCGGCCAGCTGAGCGGCTCGGCGCTGCTGATGCTCACCTCCCCGCAGTTGGCTTCTCTCCTCAATGCTCTGCGTGAACAATACCAGCGCATCATTATTGATACTTCGGCAGTCAACCAGGCGCAGGATAGCCAGCTAATTGGCCGCCAGTCGGACGGCGTACTGCTGGTCATTCAGTCCGGTCGTCTGCAAACCAGCGAAGTTCAAGCGGTGCTGGCTACCCTGAAGCGCGAACAAAACCGGGTGACCGGCGCGGTGCTCAACCGGGTCAGCGATGACAACCTCGAAAGCAAAGAGGGCCAGCGCCTGCTCAGCCAGCAGGTGGGCGAATTGATGACGCCGGTGAAATCACGATGAATTTACTGCGCAGTATTACCACCATTGCCAGCTCGTCGGTCATTTCACAACTGATCGGCGCGCTGTCGATCTGGTTTATCTCCCACAAATACGGCATGGCCGAAGTGGGGATTTACTCACTGATTTACAGCATCGTTCTGGTGGGGGCGCAGGTGTGTACTTTTGCGTCGCAGCTGCTCATTCCACGCCAGCCCGATGATGAACAGTTAGCGCGCAACGTGGCATTCTGCGTGATACAAAGTGTGCTTATCGCCGCGCCTTACGCGCTGCTCACCGCCTGGCTGTTCCACCTCGACGTGCTGTTCCTCTACCTGTTAACCCTAAGCTACGCGCTGGTGCTGGTGGCTGAAAACCTGTCGCTGCGTACCGGCAATTACCGTTTCCTGGTCTTTCAGCGCATGATGGTCTCGGTGGTGGTGATCGCCGCCCTGCTAATCACTTCACGCACCCAGGCGTTCTACTGGCTGTGGACGGCATCCATGCTGGTGCTGATCGTGGGCTGCATCGTGCGCACGTTCCGTCTCAGCACCCTGCGCTGGTCGCACTGGGGCGTACGCAGCAACGTGGCGTTCTTCTGCGAACACCGCCAGCACCTGAGCAAAGTGGGTACGGCGGAAGTGCTGGCGATGGTTAACAACAACCTGCCAATCATGTTGATTAACTTCTGGTTCTCCGCGCTGGTTGCCGGTTACTTCTCGGTGGTTATGCGCTTTTGCCTGTCGCCGGTCACCATCGTCGGCAATGCGGTACGCAACTCGATCTTCTCAAAATGGTCGATGGATTTCCGCAACCACACCTTCAACTATCCGGAATATAAAAAGGTGCGTCGCCTGCTGCTGGCACTGGCGATCATCTGTACTCTCGGCGTGCTGATCTTCTATCCGCTGGTGATGAAACTGGGCTTTAGCGCAGAGTGGATTGCCTCGGTGCCATCCTCCCGCTACATCCTGCCGTATCTGTTCCTTGCGCTGGCCATCAGCCCGCTCACCGTTATCGAACTGATTTTTGGCTCCCATTTTTACTTCCTGCGCATTCAGGTCGAACAGCTGGCCATCACCCTGCTGGCGTTTTTAGTGCTGCCTTACTTCGGCCAAAGCTATCCGATTGCCGTGCTGACTTTCTCGCTGTTAACGCTGCTGCGCTATCTGTTTATCTGGCGGCAGATGAACCGCCGCGCCTTCTCCCTTAGCCAACAGATGACGCAGCCATGAGTATCAACAACGCACTCTGGATCCAGATCTACGCCATCATCACGCTCTGTTTTTGCGGCGTGGTGCAGTACTTCACCGGCATTCTTGCCGTGCTGTGGCTGCCGGTGATTATGGCCTTTGTGACGACCGGAATGCTGTTGATGCAAACCCAGCGCACGCCGCTGGCGCTCGATCTGTCGGAAATGATGGTGCTGGTGATTTACCTCTGTTTTCTGGTGCTGGCTCTCATCAGCACCTTTTTACAGGGCGGCATCACCGTCACCATTATTGGGATTAAAAATGAAGTCGGCATGTCGCTGGTGCTGTTCTGCCTGCTGCTGGGTTTCTGCCGCGAATCGCAGATTTACCGCATCAGCCGCCTACTGTACTGGATTTTCTACGCCCAGTTCCCGCTGGTTATTTATCAGGTGCTGATCGTGCTGCCCAAGCGCGTGGCGATGCGCGGCGAAGATGAGAAATGGGACTCGGTGGTTGGCACCTTTGGCGGCGACCCAATGGGCGGCGGCAACACGGCGGTGATGGGGATGTTTTGTCTGCTGATTATGCTGATGAAGATCTCCGAACTGAAACACGGCGTCACCACCTGGCGTTCCGCCGCGCTGCATATTGGACTGGGGTTCCTGCTGTGCATCCTCGGCGAAGTGAAATTCATCATCCTGCTGTCGCCGTTTATGCTGGCGCTGGTCTGGAGCATGCCCTCGTGGGTCAACGGCGTCAGTAAAGTCACGCTGAAAAACCTGCTGGTGATTTTCGCGGTGATGGGCGGGCTTATTACGCTGGCGATTATGGTCCTCGCGGCGGGCTACTCATCGGCGTTTGGCGGCGAAGCGGGTAAAAGCTCGTTCAGCATTTTCCTCGACTCGCTCGACTATATTTTTGATACCAACTACATCATGGCTGCCACCGGTGAGCTGGGCCGCCTGACGACGATTTTCTTCTGGGCGCGCCACAGCGACATGTGGGGCATTTCCAGCATGCTGTTTGGCTACGGTTTGAATGCCACCAACAGCGGCAGCGCCGTCTCCGCAGGCTACCTGAACATCATCTTCCGTCTGGTTCTCGATTCCACCTCGCTGAGCATGCTGCTTTGGGAGGTGGGCATCGTCGGCACCGTGCTGTTTATCAGCCTGCTGCTGTGGATTGTGTGCATCACCTGGCCGCGTCCGATGCTGGAGCTCAGCGAGCTGGATCGCGAGGACGTGCGGCTGCTGTGCTACGGCCCGGCTTTCACCGTGTTTATCATCGCCTGCCTGCTCAGCCTGCCCTACAGCCAGACGTTGATGATTATCCCTTTATTACAGTTCCTGTTTTACCTGACGAGCGGCTCGGCGCTGGTGATCCGACGCACCGTCCATCGTTCAATCCGGAGAGAGTATGAATAACTCGCCTTTTATAACCGCCAGCATTAAGACCTTTAATGAGGCAAAGGGCATTGAGAAGACTATCGACAGCATCGACCGTCAGCTGGCGGCCTATCCTCACGAAATCATCGTGGCGGACAGCCTGTCGACCGACAACACTCGCGAACTGGCCAGCGCCAAAGGCGTGACGGTGGTGTCGCTGGTTCATCCGGAAGAGCGCTGCTGCGGCGTCGGCCACCAGCTCGGCTATTTGCACAGCCAGGGCGAGTTTTTGCTGCTGATGGACGGTGACATGGAGCTGGAAGAGGGGTTCATTGATGCCGCAGTGGCGTTTTTGCAGGCCAATCCTGAATACGCCGGCGTGGCGGGTCGGGTGACGATGGATGAAGGCAGCAACTACGAGTTTAAGTCCCGTAATCAGCGCATTCACAAAATCTACCCGCTGGGTGACTGCGACCATCTGGGCGGCGGCGGGCTGTATCGCCGTAGCGCCATCGAAAAAGTCGGCTATCTGACCCATCGCGGCCTACACGGCTATGAAGAGGCCGAACTGGGGCTGCGCTTGCTCCACGCGGGCTACAAACTGCACCGGCTCGACGTCCCCTACTTCAGCCATACCTCGCACGTGATGTCGACCTTCACCATGCTGCGCTACCGTTGGCGAAGCCGCTTCCTCAGCGGCCCGGGTGAACTGCTGCGCAGTTCATGGGGCAAACCGTGGTTTCGCGATGCGCTCAAAATCACCCGTAACGAAGCCATTTTTACCCTCTACTGGCTGGTGGTGCTGGCGACGCTGCTGAGCGGGCATTTTGCGCTCTTCGGGCTGTCTCTGCTGCCGCTGGTGCTGTTTGTGTTGTTAAAAACCGTTAAAAACCGCTCGCTGCTGGCAGGCCTACACAGCGTGCTGAACCTGAGCGCCTTTTCCGCCGGGTTAATACGTGGCCTGCTCACGCCGCTGCCAAACCCGCAGGAACCACCAGAAAATACCGTTGTTAGTCATCAGGATATCGAAAAATGAAAGTGCTCCTCGTCAATAAATTCTTTTTCATCAAAGGGGGCGCGGAGACCGTCTACTTTCAGGAGCGTGACCATTTAAAAGCGGCCGGCGTTCAGGTGATGGATTTCTCCATGCAGCATGAGAAAAACCTCCCTTCTAACTACGCCAAATGGTTCGTCAGTAACGTCGATTACCACGGCAACAGCGGGATTGGCGGCAAGATCAAGACCGCCATCGATTTTATTCACAATGCTGAAGCGTGCCGCAAATTCAACGATTTGCTGCTCAGCGAAAAGCCGGACATCGTCCATTTTCACAATATTTATCACCAGTTAACGCCGTCGATCATCGCCATCGCCAAACGCTTCGGCTGCAAAACCGTATTGACCGCGCATGACTATAAAATCGTCTGCCCGTCCTACACCATGCTGCGCGACGGGCACGTCTGCGATGCCTGCCTGAAAGGTTCGGTGTGGAATGCCTTCCGCTACCGCTGCCAGGAGGGTTCCGCCGGGAAAAGTCTGCTGCTGTCACTGGAAGCCACCTGGCAGGATATCGCGCGTAACTATCACAAACTGGATGCGATCGTCTCGCCAAGTGCCTTTTTGCGCGAACAGCTGATTCGCAAAATCACCGACGTTCCCGTTGAGGTAATCGTCAACGGTATCGATGACACTAAACCTATCGGCGATACCCGCGACGACGGCTACTTCCTGTTTATCGGCCGACTTAGCCGCGAAAAAGGGGTTGCCACGCTGGCTCAGGCGCATCAGCAAATGCAGCATCCGCTGCCGCTGAAAATCGCCGGTGATGGCCCGCTGTATCAGGATCTGCGCACCCGCTTCCCGCAGGCCGAGTTCCTCGGCTATCAGCAGCAGGGCGAAGGTCTCAATGATCTGATTCGCCATGCCCGCGCGGTGATTGTCCCTTCCGAGTACTACGAGAACTGCTCGATGTCGGTTCTTGAGGCCATGTCCTTCGCCAAGCCGGTGGTGGGTGGCGATATCGGCGGTATTCCTGAACAGGTGCGTGATGGTCAGGAAGGACGCCTGTTTGAGCCAGGTAACGTGAGTGCACTAGCGACAATCCTCGATGACCTGGCACAAAACCCTGAACTGGCCCGTGAGCTAGGGCTGCGCGCCCGCCAGCGGCTGGAAAATAAATACGCCCTGCGAGTGCACATGGATGCGCTGATGGCGCTGTATCAGAAACTGTTAAATGGACTCTCACATGACTAAGCGCATCACGGTGCTCGGAACGCGCGGGATCCCCGACGTCTTAGGCGGCGTGGAAACGCACTGCCAGAACCTCTACCCCGCCATCAAGGCGCAGAATGATGTCGATATTTGCGTTATCGCCCGCTCTCCCTACGTCCCCTATCGCCGCAGCAGCTATAAGGGCGTGAAAACGCGGGCCATCTGGGCACCGAAGAAAAAATCGCTGGAGGCTATCGTCCATTCGACGCTTGCCGCACTCGCCTCTCGCTTTGATGGCTCCGACATTGTGCATGTCCACGCCATCGGGCCAGGGTTAGTGGTACCGCTTCTGCGCCTGATGGGCAAAAAAGTGGTCTTTACCCATCACGGCCCGGATTATGACCGACAAAAATGGGGTGATTTTGCCCGTAAAACGCTGATGCTCGGCGAGCGCTGGGCGGTGAAATACGCCAACGAGGTGATCGTCATCTCCGAGGTCATCAACAATCTGATCAAAGAGAAACATGGCCGCACCGACGCGCACGTCATCCCTAACGGAGCCAATCCGCCGGCGCCGGTGAACCCGAATACCATCGATGAGATCCTGGCGAAATACGGTTTGCGCCGGGGTGAATATGTGGTGGCGGTCAGCCGTTTTGTCGAAGAAAAAGGGCTGCACGATCTGATTGCCGGCTGGAAACAGGCCGATGTCAATTGGCCGCTGGTGCTGGTTGGCGATGCCGATCACCCAACGCTATACAGCGAAAAGCTTAAGCATCTGGCGCAGGAAACGCCGGGGGTGATCCTGACCGGATTTGTCAGCGGCACCACGCTGCAGGCGGTGTTTTCACAGGCGCGCCTATTTGCAATGACCTCCTACCACGAAGGGCTGCCTATTGCGCTACTGGAGGCGATGTCCTACTCACTGCCGGCGGTGGTCAGCGATATTCCCGCCAACCTTGAAGTCGGCCTGGAAGCCGATGCTTATTTCCCGGTGGGGGATGTCGCCGCGCTGGCGCTGAAAATTGCTGAGCGCATCGACCAACCTCGTCAGGATTACCAAAGCTACCTGAGCCGATATAACTGGGATACTATTGCTAAGCACACCATGCAGGTTTATCAACAGATACTCAATAAATCAACAGGTTAATTTTGGACAACTCTGACAAACAGCAACGCGTTCTGGACAGTTTTTATCGTTCTCTGGACCAGAAAACGCTCGACTCTTTGAGCGACGAACAGAAGCAGGCAGTGGAAAATGCCGTACTGGATATCACTCTGGTAACGCCGCACAAGGTGGATTTCCGCCGCAGCATTCCGCTGTTCACCCGGCGCTATTATTTGGTGTTCTTATTCGGTCGCGACTTCCGTCGCCGCCCGCGCGAAGAGTCCACCGTACGTCGCCTGTTCGCCTCTTTGCTGGTTGTATTGGTACTTATTCTCGGGCTGGGATCGCTGTTTATCACGCTGTATCTGATTAAATCCTGGCTCGGTATCGACATTTTCCAGAACTACCATCTGGGACTTTGGGACTGGATATTAAATCACCGCCAGTCTCTTTAACTTGTAAGGAGTGCACCATGCGCTGCCAGACTCTCGGTTCAGGCAGAATCATCCCGCTCATCTTCGCCCTCGGCGCGTTTGCTTTTGTTTCATCATCGGCACACGCACAGGGCGATGAAAAGCAAACCACCGTTCATCCTCAGGCCATCAGCGGCCCGCTGACCAACCCCGGTAATGGGATAGCGAGTTTTCACGACGGTTATGGCGAGCGCCTGCCGCACTCACGTTATCCGGATACCGGCATTGAGTATCAGCGTTTTTACTGGAACGATCTCGAACCGGTTGAGGGGCAGTACAATTTTGCGCTGATCGATAACGCCTTTGCCGTTGCGGCGCACCATCACCCGGCGATGAACGTGGGCCTGCGCTTTATGACGCTGGAAGAGCCCGATTCCGGTTCGCGCATTCCCGCCTGGCTTATCAAAAAAGGGATCAAAGGTAGCTGGACTTCGGATGGCAAAACCTTCGTTCCTGACCTCGACGATCCGCTTTTTATCGAATATGCCCAAAAGCTATTGAATGCCTTTGGCAAACGCTATGACGGCAACCCTGAGCTTGCCTACCTCGATATCGGCATGGTGGGGTCATGGGGTGAATGGCACAACAGCAATTTCCCGAACGTGAAACCGCTGCTTGAACGCTATTCACCCGCACAGCTCAATCGCTACGTGGATATGCACTTTGCCGCCTTCCCGCACACGCCGAAAATCATGCTAATAAGCGGCGGCGAAACGCTCGCCTATGCGGTAGAAAAAGGGGCCGGCTGGCGCGCCGACTGCTGGGGCGACTGGCATAATTTCACCCATGACTGGAGCCATATGCGCGATGATTACCCGCCGCGCCTCGCCGCCGCCCAGGCAACCTTCACCGGTTTCAATGACGGCTGGCAAAAAGCCCCGGTCAGCCTTGAGATTTGCGGCTACATGGCGGAATGGCAGTCGGTGCAGCACTATACGCGTGAACAGGTACAGGCCACGTTCAACTGGGCGCTCAAGCACCATGCCAGTACGTTGAACCTGAAATCCCGCGAAGTCCCCGCGCTTTATCGCGATATCGTCGATAAGGCGCTGGAGAAAATCGGCTACCGCTTCCGCGTCACTTCACTGACTCACGATACCGTAGGCCATGCGGGCGAGCCGCTCGCGCTGGCTACCGAGTGGTCAAACGACGGCGTTGCCCCCATTTACCTCCGCTATCGCGTGGCATGGCGACTCCAGGACGCCGATGAAACCACCGTCCAGCAATCGCTGACCGATGATGATATTCGCCAGTGGCTGCCCGGCACGCAGCGCACGCAGTTCACGCTGCCGGTGCCGCCGACGCTCAAGCCCGGGCAATATCATCTCGACGTCGCGCTGGTCGATGCGTCTCAACAGTCGCGCATTAAGCTAGCCAATAAAGGTCTGCGCAGCGATGGTTGGTACCGCCTATCGTCGGTCACTATTCAATAAGAGGTCCTGAACATGGCAACGAATATGCAGCGTGCATGGCGAGAAATTGCCGACGCCGGCGCCTTAAAATCTAAACTGGTGATCCTGCTCTACCGCATGTCCACGCTGTGGCGCAGTCGCAATCCGCTCGCCAAACTGCTGGGACTGCCGTTTGTTCTCCTCAATAAGCTGATTGCCGAATGCCTGTTTAGCGTTGAAATTCCGCACCATGCGCGCATTGGCTACGGGCTGAAAATTTTCCATCCGCACGCGGTAGTGATTGGCCGCGATGTGGTGATTGGCGAGAACTGCACGCTGCGCCAGGGCGTGACTATCGGCAACGTCACGCACCGCGACGGGCGCATCAGCGCCAGTCCGGTGTTAGGTAACGACGTCGAGTTTGGTGCCAATGCAGTGGTGATTGGCGCGGTAACCATTGGCGACGGAGCGACGATTGGCGCGGGTACCGTGGTGACCAAAGATCTGCCGGCGGGAGCCGTCGCCGTTGGCGCGGGGTTTAGGGTGCTGTCGCCGCGTGGGGAGGCATAGTCTCAGCCGTTTGCGTGGCTAAGTTTTGGCAGTTGAGTGCAAGATTCCGTTCATTTTATGTTTGGCAGAAAATGAAACAACTGCACCCGTGAACGGGCTAAGGGGGGCGCCGCGCCCCCCTTTGCAATCCCCGCGGCCCCGTGGC
>NZ_BCTM01000037.1 GCF_001571285.1 Kluyvera cryocrescens NBRC 102467
TATTGACCGGCCTGATGGCGGGTTAATAACAGAATTTGCCTGGCGGCAGTAGCGCGGTGGTCCCACCTGACCCCATGCCGAACTCAGAAGTGAAACGCCGTAGCGCCGATGGTAGTGTGGGGTCTCCCCATGCGAGAGTAGGGAACTGCCAGGCATCAAATAAGTGAAGAAGCCCATCCTGACGGATGGGCTTTTTTGCGTCTGTACGTCAGAAAAAAGAACGATTACTGACAAGTTCCGGCACTTTTCCCCGCGGGATAAGCCGGGCGATGAAGTTACCGTCTCCCTTAACTGCAGTTTTCGCTAATCATCGATCTGGCGAGACAACCACTCAACAATAAACTCCACAATTTCATGTAGATCATTCAGATTCAGCACGGGCAACTCAACATTTATCGCAGTATCACTGGCCACCGCGATCGTATGCTCATCGATAGTCAGCTCGCTGACGTGATGCCCCGCCGCCTCACGAAATAGTAAAATCTTGGCGACGGCATCGTGCTTGAACCCTTCCACCAGTACCAAATCCAACTTTGATGCGTCCATTCGACTCACCAGCCAGTGGAGATCGAGCTCCTCTTCTTCCGCTGTTTCCGTCATAAGCGCCCAGCGCTGCTTGCTCGCGACCAGCGTTTGCGCCGCTCCCGCTTTTCGCAATTCATAGCTGTCTTTCCCTGGTTTATCGACATCCATATTGTGATGAGTATGCTTGATTAACCCCGGGCGGATACCACGAGCGCAAAGTTCAGGGATCAATTTTTTCAGAAGCGTCGTTTTTCCGGTGCCACTCCAGGCTGCAATCGCTAATAGCGGAATCATTTTTCCACCTGATTTTGCTGTAAATCTTGCGGTGTATTCATATTGTGAAATGCTGATTTCATGTCGCTAAAGTCTACCGAATGACCGCCAACTTCACGCATAAACACCATGACTCGACGATCGCCGCGAGCCAAATACTCTTCTATTTTTGATGCCAGGCTGCGGTGAACTAATACCACTGCTGGGTGATCGCGTTCACCATCATGTACCCAAACAACGGGGGCCTGATGGCGTTTGTTTTCCAGGCGTTCAGCTAAAAACTCGGGAATAAAAGGCGTGTCGCAGGGACAAAACAAAAACCATTCGGCTGAAACCTGCTGTATTACCGACAGGATACCGGCGAGCGGTCCAGGGTAGCCTGGCAGGGTATCGGTGATGATCGGTAAACCGCTCGCCTGGTAAACTGGCAGATTACGATTTGCGCTAATCACAATTGAATTGACCTGCGGGCGCAGACGGTCAGCGACGTGCTGCCATAACGGTTTACCGTTAAGCAGCATCAACCCCTTATCCTTACCACCCATTCTGGAGGCTTTACCACCTGCCAGCACCACGCCGGTTATCTGGCTATTCGCTTTCACTGCTATCGCCTCTTTTATTGTGGGGGTTACCCTGCTACCGTGTCTTTATCAAGCGTAAGGAGCACGACCATGAAATGTAAACGTCTGAATGAAGTTATTGAACTCCTCCAGCCAGCCTGGCAGAAAGAGCCTGAGCTGAATCTTATGCAATTTTTGCAGAAACTGGCGAAAGAGTCAGGCTATGACGGTGAATTGGCCGATTTAACGGACGATATTCTGATCTACCATCTGAAAATGCGCGACTCAGCCAAAGATGCGGTGATCCCGGGGATTCAGAAAGATTATGAAGAAGATTTCAAAACCGCGCTGCTGCGCGCTCGTGGTGTGATTAAAGAGTAAAAGGTTGTAAGCAGAGCCGATCAACCCGCCACGAAATGATATCCTGAATCATTCGTATCGTTAGTCGGATGTCAGGATGAACGACAAGGCTTTCACATTCCAGACTCTCCACCCGGACACTATTATTGATGCCCTGTTCGAACAGGGCATTCGGGTGGATTCTGGTCTTACCCCTCTTAATAGCTATGAGAATCGGGTTTATCAGTTTCAGGACGAAGATCGCCGCCGCATGGTGGTGAAGTTCTATCGTCCGGAGCGCTGGTCTGCCGAACAGATTCTTGAAGAGCATCAGTTTGCGCTGGAGCTGGTACAGGATGATGTACCGGTCGCGGCGCCACTTGTCTTTAACGATAAGACGTTGCTGACCCATGATGGTTTCTACTTTACCGTCTTTCCAAGCGTGGGGGGCCGGCAGTTTGAGTCTGATAATCTCGATCAGATGGAGTGGGTTGGGCGCTACTTGGGCCGCCTGCATCAGACGGGGCGCAAATCTCGCTTTACTGCTCGCCCGGATATCGGCGTCAAAGAATACCTTATTGAACCGCGTGCCGTGTTTGAAGACTCGGTCCTGATCCCCGCAGCCTTAAAAGAGCGTTTCCTGAAGGCGACGGATGACCTTATTGACGCGGTCATGGGGCAGTGGCACGGGCGCTTTGATGTGCTGCGCTTACACGGTGATTGTCATGCCGGGAATATTCTCTGGCGAGATGGCCCGATGTTTGTCGATCTCGATGATGCACGCAACGGTCCTGCGGTGCAGGATCTTTGGATGCTGCTTAATGGCTCTGTTGCTGAGAGGCGTATGCAGCTTGAAATGATCGTAGAGGCTTATGAGGAATTCAGCAGCTTCAATTCAGATGAATTAGCGCTGATTGAGCCTTTACGCGCAATGCGGTTGGTTTATTATCTTGCCTGGATTATCCGGCGCTGGGATGACCCTGCATTTCCGAAAAATTTTCCTTGGTTAACCGGGGAAGATTTCTGGCATCGGCAGATTGCTACTTTCGTTGAGCAGGTGAAGGTTCTGCAAGAACCCCCTCTACAGCTAACGCCAATGTATTAATTCGACACAGTCAGGAGAGAGTGAGTTATGAAAAAGGTTTGGCTTGCGCTGGCAGGTATGATTCTGGCATTCAGCGCATCCGCTGCTCAGATTACCGAAGGCAAACAATATATTACCATCGATAAACCGGTTGCAGGTGAGCCGCAGGTGCTGGAGTTCTTCTCCTTCTACTGCCCGCATTGCTATCAGTTCGAGGAAGTTCTTCACGTTTCTGATAACGTGAAGAAAAAGCTTCCTGAAGGCGTAAAAATGACCAAGTACCACGTTGAGTTCCTGGGACCATTGGGCAAGGATCTGACTCAGGCGTGGGCGGTTGCGATGGCGCTGGGCGTTGAAGATAAGGTCACCGTACCGATGTTTGAAGCCGTGCAGAAAACACAAACGGTTCAGACTGTTGCCGATATCCGTAACGTCTTCATTAACGCCGGCGTGAAAGGTGATGACTATGACGCGGCATGGAACAGCTTCGTGGTGAAATCCATGGTTGCTCAGCAAGAAAAAGCCGCGGCCGATCTGCAACTGCAGGGTGTTCCAGCGATGTTCGTTAATGGTAAATACCAGCTGAACCCGCAGGGTATGGATACCAGCAATATGGATGTCTTTGTTGCTCAGTATGCTGATGCTGTGAAACAGCTTGTTGAGATGAAATAAAACGAAAACGCCGGTCATAGACCGGCGTTTTTGTATTCTGCTTTGGTTGCATCAATTTGCCGATCTTTCTCTTCCCATAACGCGTTCAGCCACAGCTGAAAACGCCGCTTGAAGTTCTTATCCCCAACATAATCGCCGTGCAGCTCAGGGTCGATCGGACGAAGATTGACGCGAACCACAATGCGCGTCAGCTTACCGCTCAGCATATCGTAAAACGGTGTCTTATCGTTTTCGGGATAGCACAGCGTGACGTCGAGCAGCTTATCAAACTGAGACCCCAATACATTCAATGCCATGGCAATACCAGCCGCTTTAGGTGGCAGCAGGTTTTTATAAGGCGAGCGGGTCTGCTGTTGTTTTTCCGGCGTGAAACGGGACCCTTCGACGAAATTGACGATGGTCGTCGGATGTGCACGGAATTTTTCACAAGAGCGGCGGGTTGTTTCTACATCCTTGCCGCGACGTTCTGGGTGGCGAATCAAATAGCTTCGCGAGTAACGACGCATAAAAGGCATGTCCAGCGCCCAGCACGCGAGGCCCATAAATGGTACCCAGGCTAGCTGTTGCTTTAGGAAATACTTGTTCATAGGAATGCGGTTACGAAAAATAACGCACAGCACCACAATGTCTGCCCAGCTATGGTGATTACAGATAAGGAGATACCAGTTCTTCTTATTTAAGGTATCCAACCCCTGGATATCCCACTTGAGCCAAGGGTTTAAATGCAGCAGTGCGGCGAGCCCTGCGCACCAGCAGTACATCATAAAATTACAGAATACCGAGACTGAACGCCAGATCGCCGGAACAGGGAAAATGAGCTTGATGATCCCTGCGAGGATTATCGGAATGGAGCACAATATAGTCAGTAAAATAGTAAGCGCGATACTTATGGGCAGTGTTATCGCTGCGAGCAATCTCGACATAGTTTGTTTATTCAGATAGTTAGTTATTTAACGTGTACAGATAAAAGAACACAAGGCGCTGATTTTACCAGAAAACGCGCTAAATGACGGGTCTTAGCGGAATAGAAAAAGGAGCGTCGCGTCTATCCACACTGTGTGAATTATCATCAAACTGTGATTTATTGTAACGATCGAGTATTAATTAATTGAAAAATAATGATTATTTTGTATTTAACTCTGGGTTACATATTATTTGTTATGAATAAAATAAAATTACTCACAAACTTATCCACAATTTGTTTTGCGTGCGATCGCGAAGATCTCTAAATCTTTTCACGTTATTTTGGCGAAAAATTCATGTTTTCATGCTGTCTGTGGCATCCTTTACCCATAATCTGATAAACAGGCACGGAAATTATGGTTCAGATCCCAGAAAACCCTCTTATCCTCGTTGATGGCTCTTCTTATCTCTATCGGGCATATCACGCATTCCCACCGCTGACTAACCGTGCAGGTGAGCCAACAGGCGCGATGTACGGCGTGTTGAATATGCTGCGCAGCTTGATCCTGCAATACCAGCCGACCCATGCGGTTGTGGTTTTTGATGCGAAGGGAAAAACCTTCCGTGATGAACTGTTTGAAGACTATAAATCACATCGTCCCCCGATGCCGGACGATCTGCGTGCGCAAATTGAACCACTGCATACCATGGTGAAGGCGATGGGCCTGCCATTGCTGGCGGTTTCCGGCGTTGAAGCTGATGACGTTATCGGTACGCTGGCGCGTGAAGCTGAGAAAATCGGCCGCCCGGTGCTTATCAGTACCGGTGATAAAGATATGGCGCAGCTGGTAACGCCGGGCATTACGCTTATCAATACCATGACCAATACGATCCTCGGTCCTGAGGAAGTGGTCGCAAAATATGGCGTACCGCCAGAGCTGATTATCGACTTCCTCGCGCTGATGGGCGATTCCTCGGATAATATTCCAGGCGTTCCAGGCGTTGGCGAGAAGACTGCGCAGGCTTTGCTGCAGGGCCTGGGTGGACTTGACGCGCTATATGGTGAGCCGGAAAAAATTGCGGGTTTGACCTTCCGTGGCGCGAAGACCATGGCCGCCAAACTTGAGCAGAATAAAGACCTCGCCTATCTCTCCTACAAGCTGGCAACCATCAAGACTGACGTCGAACTGGAGCTGGGCTGCGAACAGTTGACCGTGATGCCTCCGGCGGCAGATGAACTGCTGGAACTGTTCAAGAAGTATGAATTTAAACGCTGGATAACCGATGTTGAGTCTGGCACCTGGATGCAGGCCAAAGGCGGTAAACCCGCGGCTAAGCCTTCACAATCCGCGAGTGCTGTGGAACCGGAAGAAGAAGTTGAGGTAGCAACGACTCTTTCTGCGGATCATTACGTCACGATTCTGGATGAAGAAACGCTGCTGGCGTGGATCGAAAAACTCAAAAAAGCCCCATTATTTGCTTTCGATACCGAGACGGACAGTCTCGATAATATCTCCGCTAATATGGTTGGCCTGTCGTTTGCCATTGAACCCGGCGTGGCGGCTTATGTGCCGGTTGCGCATGATTATCTCGATGCGCCAGAACAGATCTCTCGCGAGCGCGCCCTGGAGTTACTCAAACCGCTGCTGGAAGATGACAGCCTGCTGAAAGTCGGCCAGAACCTGAAGTTCGATCGCGGTATTCTGGCCAACTATGGTATTGAGCTGCGTGGTATTGCCTTTGATACCATGCTCGAGTCCTACACGCTGGATAGCGTCGCCGGCCGCCATGATATGGACAGTCTCTCTGACCGCTGGTTGAAGCATAAAACGATCACCTTTGAAGAGATTGCCGGGAAGGGCAAAAATCAGCTTACCTTTAACCAGATTGCGCTGGAAGAAGCGGGCCGCTACGCCGCGGAAGATGCGGATGTCACTCTACAGCTGCATCTGAAAATGTGGCCGAAGCTCCAGAAAACGGCAGGGCCGCTGCGCATTTTCAACGAAATTGAGATACCGCTGGTGCCGGTACTGTCGCGCATTGAACGCAACGGGGTGAAAATTAACCCTACCGTATTGCATGCGCACTCGCAGGAAATCGCTAAGCGTCTGGTTGAGCTGGAGCAAAAAGCTTATGAGATTGCTGGTGAAGAATTTAACCTCTCTTCGCCAAAGCAGCTGCAGACCATTTTGTTTGAAAAACAGGGTATTAAGCCGCTGAAGAAAACCCCTGGCGGCGCTCCGTCGACCTCTGAAGAGGTGCTGGAAGAGCTGGCGCTGGATTACCCGCTGCCAAAAGTGATCCTGGAGTATCGTGGGCTGGCGAAGCTGAAGTCGACCTATACCGACAAGCTGCCGCTGATGATCAATCCGAAAACCGGGCGTGTTCACACCTCCTATCATCAGGCGGTGACGGCGACCGGTCGTCTATCTTCCACCGATCCAAACCTGCAAAATATTCCGGTGCGCAGCGAAGAAGGCCGTCGTATTCGTCAGGCATTTATCGCGCCGGAAGATTACGTCATCGTGTCAGCGGACTACTCGCAAATTGAACTGCGTATTATGGCGCATCTGTCACGCGACGAAGGGCTGCTTAAGGCCTTTGCGGAAGGTAAGGATATTCACCGTGCCACGGCGGCCGAAGTGTTTGGCCTACCGCTGGAAAGCGTGAGTAGCGATCAGCGTCGTAGTGCGAAAGCGATAAACTTTGGCCTGATTTACGGTATGAGTGCTTTTGGCTTGGCGCGCCAACTGAACATTCCGCGTAAAGAAGCGCAGAAGTATATGGATCTCTACTTCGAACGTTACCCTGGCGTACTGGAATATATGGAACGCACGCGTGCGCAGGCGAAAGAGCAAGGATACGTCGAAACCCTGGATGGTCGTCGTCTGTATCTTCCGGACATCAAATCCAGCAACGGTGCACGCCGTGCCGGCGCCGAACGCGCGGCGATTAACGCCCCAATGCAGGGGACTGCTGCCGATGTCATCAAAAGGGCCATGATTGCGGTTGATCGTTGGTTAGAAGATGAGAAGCCGCGCGTTCGCATGATCATGCAGGTCCACGATGAATTGGTCTTTGAGGTTCACAAAGACGATGTCGATGCGGTAGCGAAGAAAGTGCATGAATTGATGGAAAACAGCACTAAGCTTGATGTCCCGCTGCTGGTGGAAGTCGGCAGCGGCGAAAACTGGGATCAAGCGCATTAAGTGTTCGATGATAAACGTCGTTTTCTGTAAGTAAGCAACAAAGCTTATCTAATTTTGTGATGAACATTAGAATTTGTTATGTAACAAGTGAAAAAAAACTACAAAAAATGCTTTCTGTGAACCGTAAAAAAGAGTAGAGTTAATCTCGTAGGGTACAGAGGTAAGATGTTCTATCTTTCAGACCTTTTACTTCACGTAATCGGATTTGGCTGAATATTTTAGCCGCCCCAGTCAGTAATGACTGGGGCGTTTTTTATTGGGCGAAAGAAAAGTTTTCGCAGCAGTCATGGTGGTTACGATGGGGTCAAACGAAGGCATAAAACGGGCCCGGAACAGGGCGCCAGGCGCCGCTATCCGGGATTAAGGCGGGAATTACTCTTCTGCGGCTTCGGCTTCTTCCTGCGGTGGAATTTCGCTATACCAGCTATCCAGCTTCTGACGCAGTTTGTCTACACCCAGCTTTTTCAGTGAAGAAAATGCTTCGACCTGCACGTCTCCATTAAAGGCAACAACCGCTTCACGCACCTGATTGAGCTGCGCTTTACGTGCGCCGCTTGCCAGCTTATCAGCCTTGGTCAGCAGGACCAGAACCTGAATGTCACTCGCCACGGCCCATTCGATCATCTGCTGGTCGAGATCCTTCAGCGGATGGCGAATATCCATCAGAATGACTAAACCTTTCAGGCACAGACGTTTTTCCAGGTATTCACCCAGCGCCTTTTGCCATTTGATTTTCATCTCTTCCGGAACCTGCGCATAGCCATAGCCCGGCAAATCGACAAGGCGTTTACCTTCCACGACTTCAAACAGGTTGATGAGCTGCGTACGTCCCGGCGTTTTTGAGGTACGCGCCAGGCTTTTTTGATTGGTAAGCGTATTCAGCGCGCTGGATTTCCCCGCGTTGGAACGCCCAGCGAAGGCCACTTCGATCCCCGTATCGGAAGGTAAGTGGCGGATATCAGGCGCACTTGTCACAAAGTGCGTCTGTTGGTAATTCAGGTTAGTCAAAACGGTTATCTCCGTTAAATCAGGCAATGGGGGCGATTATACCCGATCGGTAGAAAAAGGCTGGTTTTCCTCAGGGCTCATTCACTGTAAGACGAAGCCCTGGCTCGTGTAGGACATTTGCCATTGCTGCTATGAGAAATATAAGAGAAATCTCTGATGATAAAACAACCGTATTATTAAAAATCATCATGTTATGACTGTTCAATAATCTGATTTGTTAGTTTTCCCCTCTTTCATGGCTTGTTAGTTTAACGCAACACGGTAAAGTAGCACCCATCGGCGAGGGAGCCAGAAGGATTTAGACTCAGGATGAGGGGTCAGGAACGCCAGGAGGCGAAGACCTACGGAATCTGTCAGGATGACTAGCGTCTGGAGACGTTACAAAGGGATAGGGAACAATAACAGGGACTGTTATAGAGCTAACGGATAAACAGGGCGCGTTGTAAGCCAACATGGAATGTGGAACCCGTAACGGGTTGTGAGTCAGGAAAAAAGGCGACAGATTACTCTGTCGCCTTTTTTCTTTGTTTGCTTTCTGCTAGATTCCGGCTCAATTCTATACTGAATAAAACGGCTTAAAGACGGACATCATGAAAAAACCAACCTCTGCACCGCGCAGTAAAGCTCCGGGTAAACAGCGCCGTAAAACGCGTGAAGAATTGAACCTGGAAGCACGCGATCGTAAAAACGACAAAAAGCACCGTGGTAACGCGGCGGGCAGCCGTGCGAATGGCACTGGCGGAGCATCCGGCGGCAACAAACAAAAGCAGCAACAAGATCCTCGTATTGGTAGTAAAAAACCGATAGCGCTGGGCGTCACCGACGCTCCAGTCGTTAAACAGCCCAAACCGAAGAGCGAGAAACCTATGCTTTCACCGCAGGCCGAGCTGGATATGCTGGAGAGTGATGAGCGCCTGGATGCGCTGTTGGAGCGTCTTGAAAATGACGAAACCCTGTCTGCCGAAGATCAGAAATGGGTTGATGCCAAACTGGACAGAATTGATGAGCTGATGCAGCAGCTCGGCCTCTCTTACGATGACGACGAAGAAGAAGAGGAAGAAGAGGGCAAGGAAGAAATGATGCGCCTGCTGCGAGGTGGAAACTAACGTTTGCACCCGATTGGCCTGCCAGTCCTGCTTATAACCCTTTTGGTTGTATGTTATCTGGGGTGGTTATTCGTTAAACTACGACGGTTGTCGCGGCGTCAAAGTTGGCTGCGCAACCGGCTGTGGCGCAGCAGTGCGGCCACGCCGGCAAGCCGTCGTCGTTCTCGACACCATCGCAAGGAGTGAGCATGTCTGTGCAGTTAATCGACTGGGATCTGGCCCTGATCCAGAAATATAACTATTCCGGGCCACGTTATACCTCATATCCCACCGCGCTGGAGTTCTCTGACGCCTTTGGCGAAAGCGAGTTTCTTCACGCCGTTGCGCGTTATCCAGAACGTCCGCTGTCACTGTACGTGCATATTCCGTTCTGCCATAAGCTTTGTTACTTCTGCGGCTGCAATAAGATAGTGACCCGCCAGCAGCACAAAGCCGATCAATATCTCGACGTTCTGGAGCAGGAAATCCGCCAGCGTGCGCCGCTATTTTCCGGCCGACATGTCAGCCAGCTACATTGGGGTGGCGGCACACCAACCTATCTCAATAAGGCGCAAATCAGTCGCCTGATGACGCTGCTGCGCGAAAGTTTCCAGTTTGACGCTGATGCTGAAATTTCGATTGAAGTCGATCCCCGTGAAATCGAGCTCGATGTTATTGACCATCTGCGTAGCGAAGGTTTCAACCGCCTGAGTATGGGCGTGCAGGATTTCAACAAAGAAGTGCAGCGGCTGGTCAACCGCGAACAGGATGAAGAGTTCATCTTTGCGCTGCTCAATCGCGCGCGTGAAATCGGCTTCACTTCGACCAATATCGACCTGATTTACGGCCTGCCAAAGCAGACGCCGGAAAGCTTCGCCTTTACGCTTAAACGCGTGGCCGAGCTGAACCCTGACCGTCTAAGCGTGTTTAACTACGCGCATCTGCCGACGCTGTTTGCCGCACAGCGGAAAATCAAAGATGCCGATCTGCCGTCGGCGCAGCAGAAGCTGGATATTTTGCAGGAGACCATCGGCTCGTTAACCGAAGCCGGTTACCAGTTTATCGGTATGGACCACTTTGCGCGCCCGGATAATGAACTGGCGGTGGCGCAGCGTGATGGCGTACTGCATCGCAACTTCCAGGGCTACACCACGCAGGGCGATACCGACCTTCTGGGTATGGGGGTTTCCGCCATCAGCATGATTGGCGATTGCTACGCGCAGAACCAAAAAGAGCTGAAGCTTTACTATCAGCAGGTTGCCGAGCAGGGTAATGCGCTGTGGCGCGGCATTGCGTTGACTCACGATGACTGTATTCGTCGTGATGTGATTAAGGCGCTGATATGTAATTTCAGCCTCGATTTTGCGGCGGTCGAAAAACAGTGGGATCTGAACTTCAGTGAATACTTCGCCGAAGACCTGGCGCTACTGGCACCGCTGGCGAATGATGGGCTGGTGGACCTTAATGAGAAAGGGATTCAGGTTACCGCAAAAGGACGTCTGTTGATTCGTAATATCTGTATGTGCTTTGACGCTTATCTGCGTCAAAAGGCGCGAATGCAGCAATTCTCTCGGGTCATCTAAGGAACAGCCCGGAGGCTTTGCGCCTACCGGGCCTGCACGACATTTGGCGGGATAGGCGTTAGCGCCATCCCGTACACAGATCAGCTAAATAGCCCAACCAGCGCTGCGCAAAGTACCGCGGCCATTGCCGTTTGCGGCGAATGGCCGGCAGCGCCGCTCGACGCCAGATTAATCAATGATTCAAGCATTTTCGTCCCCCCGTGGATTGCCGGGCAGCATGATACTTAACTCATCGGAACAGTAAAGTACAAAATTGCAGCAGTTTGCGCGAATCGAGCAATATTTACACTTCACTCTGGCCTTACTCCATTCCTAATTCTTTCAGCTTACGCGTCAGGGTATTACGACCCCAGCCGAGCAGGCGCGCGGCTTCCTGTTTATGACCCTGCGTATGGCGCAGTGCGGTCGTCAGCAGCGTACGCTCCATTTCTGGCTGCGCTTCAGAAAGCAGGTTTTGATGACCGGAACGCAGCGCACGATCGGCCCATTGCGCCAGCAGCGTTGCCCAACTATCCGGGAGCGAGGATGACGCGGTGCTGTCCGGCATGCTGGCTTCAAACAGCTCGCTGGGTAAATCCTGAATCAGCACTTCTTGCCCCGCGGCCATGACCGTTAACCAGCGGCAGGTGTTCTCTAGCTGGCGAACGTTGCCCGGCCAGGCGAGACGCGTTAACGCCGCTTCCGTCTCCGGATGCAGCAATTTAGCCTCAACCCCTAGCTCTCGTGCGGCTACCTGTAGGAAATGGTTTGCCAGGCGTGGAATATCTTCCCGGCGCTCGCGCAGCGGCGGCAGATGTACGCGGATGACGTTCAGGCGGTGGAACAAGTCTTCGCGAAATTTGCCTTCCTGAACGCGCTGCTCAAGGTTTTGGTGGGTAGCGGCAATAATACGCACATCCACTTTCACCGGCGCATAGCCGCCGACGCGATAGAACTGACCATCAGCCAGCACGCGCAGCAGACGGGTTTGCACGTCCATCGGCATATCGCCGATCTCATCGAGGAAGAGAGTTCCGCCATCAGCCTGTTCAAAACGCCCCTGACGGACGGTGTTAGCGCCGGTAAAAGCCCCTTTCTCGTGGCCAAACAGCTCGGATTCAATCAGGTCTTTTGGGATTGCCGCCATATTCAGCGCGATAAACGGAGCTTTGACGCGCGGGCTGTGGCGGTGCAGCGCGTGGGCGACGAGTTCTTTACCGGTACCAGATTCGCCGTTAATCAATACGCTGATTGAGGAGCGAGAAAGGCGACCAATAATGCGGAACACGTCCTGCATCGCCGGCGCTTCACCGATAATATCGGTTGTCGGGTCGTTAACCTGAACATTGCGCGGCTGCTGCTGTTCCTGGTAGTGACTAATGGCACGCTCAACCAGCGCGACCGCTTCGTCAATATCAAACGGTTTTGGCAGGTAATCAAACGCCCCTTGCTGGTAGGCGCTAACGGCGGCATCCAGGTCGGAGTGCGCCGTCATTATGATGACCGGAAGCATCGGGTGGCGCTGTTTGATTTGGGTTAACAGCGCCAGCCCATCCATTCCGGGCATCCGGATATCGGACATCAGCACGTCAGGCGTTTTGGTGGCCAGGGCGTCAAGCACCTCTTTCCCGCCTTCAAACGTGGTACAGGTCAGCCCCGCGCCGGTGAGTGCGCGTTCAAGCACCCAACGGATGGAGCTATCGTCATCTACGACCCAGACTATCCCTCGTTGCATAAACACACCTTATTTTTTAATTGGCAGGTAAACCGAGAACTCGGTATGGCCCGGCCAACTGGTAAATTCAATTTTGCCGGAGTGCTGATCGATAAGGCTGCGCGCAATCGACAGACCCAGCCCGGTGCCGCCTTCACGACCGCTCACCATCGGGTAGAACAGGGTGTCCTGTAAATGCGATGGAATGCCGGGGCCGTTATCTTCAACATCGATGCGGGCAGCCAGGCGATAGCGAACGCCGTGAAGCGTGAGCTGAAATGCAGTACGGGTGCGCAGGACGATTTCGCCGCCTTCCGGCCCTAAAGCCTGAAGGGCGTTACGCACAATATTCAGCAGAACTTGTTCTATTTGATCGGGATCGTGCGGCAGCTCCGGCAGGCTTGGGTCGTAATCACGCACCAGCTTGATGTTATCCGGTAGCTCCATCGACACCAGCTTCACCACGCGTTCGGCGACTTTATGAATACTCTCCGTAACGTGTGTCCCGGGATGCTGAGGCCCAAGCAGACGGTCAACCAAATTACGCAGGCGGTCGGCCTGTTCGATAATGACGTTGGTGTATTCCGTTAGCGCTGGGTCGGGTAGTGCTTTACTTAACAGCTGTGCCGCGCCGCGTAGGCCGCCCAGCGGGTTTTTTATCTCATGCGCGAGGCCACGTACCAGATCGCGTGCCGCGATTTGCTGAGCGTGCTGGAGCTGCTCCTGGCTTAGGCGGCGTTGGTTATCCATCGGCGCCATTTCCAGCAGAATATAACCATCTGGCAGACGCTGGGCCGTGAGCGAGAGAATATGCGAACGGCTATCGATCACCAGCGTCACCTCGTTATCGGTAAACCCCTGACCGGTTTGCAGGCTCTCCTGCATCAAACCGATATTCAGCGAAAAATAGCTCAGGAGTTCGGGTAACGGTGTGCCAAAGAGCTTACGCGCGCTTTGGGCCAGCAGCTGCTGTGCTGCGGGATTCGCGTAGTGAACGGCCAGGTCGTCATCGACCAATAGGATGCTGTTAATTAACGAATTGAGGATCTGCCCAGCATCGGGCAGTGCGCCTGTTGCCATTTAGCAGTCTCCTGAAAAGGCTTGCACTGTTTTAGTGCAGTATAGCTTTTTATTGCTAAAAAGCGCGAAAGATCAGTTTGTTGGTGGAGAAAAAAGCCCATCCTGAGATGGGCTGAAAGTTTCCACGGCAACTCAATTCCAGGTGTTGCGCCAGAGCCTGTTGGCCATGGCGCGACGTCAACTGGACAGTACAACTCAAATTTCGATTAAACGCTGTAGTACAGTTCGAATTCAACCGGGTGCGGCGTCATGCGAACGCGGTCGTTTTCTTCAGTGCGCAGCGTGATGTAAGCGTCGATAGCTTCATCGGTGAATACGCCACCTGCAGTCAGGAACTCGCGGTCTGCGTCCAGCGCATTCAGTGCTTCTTCCAGAGAGCCAGCAACCTGTGGGATCTCTTTCGCTTCTTCTGGCGGCAGGTCGTACAGGTTTTTGTCCATCGCTTCGCCTGGATGGATTTTGTTCTTGATACCGTCAAGACCAGCCATCAGCAGTGCTGCGAAGCACAGGTATGGGTTAGCCGCTGGATCCGGGAAGCGCACTTCAATACGGCGTGCTTTCGGAGAAGCAACCACTGGGATACGGATAGAAGCAGAACGGTTACGGGCAGAGTAAGCCAGCATAACAGGTGCTTCGTAGCCTGGGACCAGACGCTTGTAGGAGTTGGTGGTTGGGTTCGCCAGGGCGTTGATCGCTTTAGCGTGTTTGATAACACCACCGATGTAGAACAGCGCTTGCTCAGACAGGCCTGCGTATTTGTCGCCGGAGAACAGGTTTACGCCGTTCTTGGACAGAGACATGTGGCAGTGCATACCGGAACCGTTATCGCCAAACATTGGTTTTGGCATGAAGGTCGCGGTTTTACCGAAGCGGTGAGCCACGTTGTGCACAACGTATTTGTAGATCTGAATTTCGTCCGCTTTTTTGGTCATGGTGTTAAAGCGGGTTGCGATTTCGTTCTGGCCAGCCGTTGCCACTTCGTGGTGGTGTGCTTCAACAACCAGACCCATCTCTTCCATGATCAGACACATGGTAGAACGGATGTCCTGGGAAGAATCGACCGGAGGTACCGGGAAGTAGCCGCCTTTCACGCCAGGACGGTGACCTTTGTTACCACCTTCGTATTTGGTGGAGGAGTTCCATGCGCCTTCGATATCATCGATAGCCACGTGGGAACCGGAGATGGATGCGCCGAAACGAATGTCATCAAACAGGAAGAATTCTGGCTCTGGCCCGAACAGAACGGTGTCCGCGATGCCGGTAGCGCGCAGGTATTCTTCAGCACGTTTTGCGATGGAGCGCGGGTCGCGGTCGTAGCCCTGCAGCGTACCTGGTTCCAGGATGTCGCAACGAATGATCAGGGTAGACTCTTCAAAGAACGGGTCAATAAGCGCAGTAGAAGCATCTGGCATCAGAACCATGTCTGATTCGTTAATGCCTTTCCAGCCGCCGATTGAGGAGCCGTCAAACATTTTGCCTTCTTCAAAGAATTCGGCATTCACCTGATGAGCAGGAATAGTGACGTGCTGTTCTTTACCTTTGGTATCGGTGAAGCGCAAATCGACAAACTTCACTTCGTGCTCGTTCAGCATCGTCAAAACGTGTTCAGCGGACATACTTAACATCTCCCGGATTTATCATTGTCGTCGTGGTAACGAGGTCTTCAATCACTGCTTAAAGTGGCGTTGTTGCCCTAAAAAATATAAAGCGAAATCTGTGCCAACTTTTAAATTACCCCCAAAAGGCGTTATCATGCGCACCATAGTGCAAAAGGGCTGCACCACGATAGCTTGTTTGCACCATTATAGTGCTTATCTGTGATTGTTGAGCACCATATTGGTGCAAATTGCGATTAGGTGCCCTTTTTATGCTCCGTGAAAGCGATCACAAAGAAACTCTGCAATACTTGTTTGCGGAGGATCTCTGTGATCCTGTTTTGTAGTGCGATTAATCCGTGTACAATAACGCGCTATTTCTAATGCCCGAGGCAAAGTTGTGATCGAAAATTTGCGTAACATCGCCATCATCGCGCACGTTGACCATGGTAAGACTACCCTGGTTGATAAGCTGCTCCAGCAATCCGGTACGTTTGATGCGCGTGCTGAAACACAAGAGCGTGTGATGGACTCCAACGATTTGGAGAAAGAGCGTGGGATTACCATCCTCGCGAAAAACACCGCAATCAAATGGAATGATTACCGTATCAACATCGTTGATACCCCAGGGCACGCCGACTTCGGTGGTGAAGTTGAGCGCGTCATGTCCATGGTTGACTCCGTACTGCTGGTTGTTGATGCAATGGATGGCCCGATGCCGCAGACGCGCTTCGTGACCAAAAAAGCATTTGCCCACGGTCTGAAGCCTATTGTTGTTATCAACAAAGTTGACCGTCCAGGCGCACGTCCTGATTGGGTTGTTGACCAGGTGTTCGACCTGTTCGTTAACCTCGACGCGACCGACGAACAGCTGGACTTCCCTATCATTTATGCTTCCGCGCTGAATGGTATTGCGGGTGTCGATCACGAAGATATGGCGGAAGACATGACCCCGCTGTATCAGGCGATCGTTGACCACGTACCGGCTCCAGACGTAGACCTGGATGGCCCGCTGCAGATGCAAATCTCCCAGCTGGACTACAACAACTACGTTGGTGTTATCGGTATCGGCCGTATCAAACGCGGTAAAGTGAAACCAAACCAGCAGATCACTATCATTGATAGCGAAGGCAAAACCCGTAACGGTAAAGTCGGGAAAGTTCTGACCCACCTGGGTCTGGAACGTATCGATAGCGACCTGGCGGAAGCTGGCGATATCATCGCGATCACCGGTCTGGGCGAACTGAACATCTCCGACACCATCTGCGACCCGCAGAATGTTGAAGCGCTGCCAGCGCTGTCCGTAGATGAGCCAACCGTAACCATGTTCTTCAACGTAAACACCTCTCCATTCTGTGGTAAAGAAGGTAAATACGTTACTTCTCGTCAGATTCTTGACCGTCTGAAGAAAGAACTGGTACACAACGTGGCACTGCGCGTTGAAGAAACCGAAGACGCCGATGCGTTCCGCGTTTCTGGCCGTGGTGAACTGCACCTGTCCGTTCTGATTGAAAACATGCGTCGTGAAGGTTTCGAAATGGCGGTTTCCCGTCCGAAAGTAATCTTCCGCGAAATCGATGGCCGTAAACAAGAGCCATTCGAAAACGTAACGCTGGACGTCGAAGAGCAGCACCAGGGTTCTGTCATGCAGGCACTGGGTGAGCGTAAAGGCGACCTGAAAAACATGAATCCAGACGGAAAAGGCCGCGTACGTCTCGACTACGTGATTCCTAGCCGTGGTCTGATCGGCTTCCGTTCAGAATTCATGACCATGACCTCCGGTACCGGTCTGCTGTACTCCACCTTCAGCCACTACGACGACGTTCGTCCGGGTGAAGTGGGCCAGCGTCAGAACGGCGTTCTGATCTCCAACGGCCAGGGTAAAGCAGTTGCGTTCGCACTGTTCAGCCTGCAGGACCGCGGTAAGCTGTTCCTGGGTCACGGTGCAGAAGTTTATGAAGGCCAGATCATCGGTATTCACAGCCGTTCTAACGACCTGACGGTAAACTGCCTGACCGGTAAGAAACTGACCAACATGCGTGCTTCCGGTACTGACGAAGCAACCACGCTGGTCCCAGCTCAGAAAATGACTCTGGAGCAAGCTCTGGAATTCATCGATGACGACGAACTGGTAGAAGTTACACCAACTTCTATCCGTATCCGTAAACGTCACCTGACTGAAAACGATCGCAAACGTGCGAACCGTGGTCCTAAAGAAGATTAATTTCTCTCTTTAGCGGATACAAAAACCTGCCAGCGATGGCAGGTTTTTTTTTTGCCAGTGGTAGCTGTTTGTGAATTCAGATGGTGGGCCTGATACTGACAAAAAGAGCGGGTTGTGGCTAATATCGGATTGTCGCTAACCAGCCCGGCACAAAATGTGCGACCCTCATACGCCCCCAGAAACTTATCCCTGCTGCCCCATAGTCAAACTCCACCTTTCCCGCTACAGTGAAATTTCCACGGCGTGAACGGAGGCAAAAATGCTCTATATCTTTGATTTAGGTAATGTGATTGTCGACATTGATTTCAACCGTGTTCTGGGAACGTGGAGCGATCTTGCTCGCGTACCGCTGGCCCGGTTAAAGCAGAGTTTTACCATGGGCGACGTGTTTCATCAGCATGAGCGTGGTGAGATATCTGACGAAGAATTTGCAAAAGCCATGTGCCATGACATGGACCTCCCGCTCAGCTACGAACAGTTTGCCCACGGCTGGCAGGCGATATTTGTCGCCCTGCGTCCCGAAGTTATCGACATCATGAACAATCTGCGCGAGCAGGGGCATCGTGTTGTTGTTCTCTCCAATACTAACGCGCTGCACACCACCTTCTGGCCGGGTGAATATCCGCAAATCTACGCTGCCGCCGATCGTGTTTACCTCTCTCAGGAGATGGGAATGCGTAAACCGGAAGCCAGGATTTACCAGCGTGTGCTTGAGTCTGAAGGTTTTTCTGCCGCCGATGCGGTCTTTTTTGACGATAACGCCGATAATATAGAAGGGGCTAACCAGTTGGGGATCACCAGTGTCCTGGTGACCGGGAGAGAAACCCTACCCGACTATTTTATGAAGTCGTTATGTTAAAAACCGTTCATCAAAAATGTATTCATCATACCCGGCCGCTGGTGGCGTGGAGTAAATTCCTCTGGCGGCGCATTGAAGAAGATAATATGACGACACTTGCCGGAAATCTGGCCTATGTGTCGTTGCTGTCCCTTGTGCCGCTGGTGGCGGTGATTTTCGCGCTATTCGCGGCATTCCCGATGTTTTCGGAAGTTAGCCTGCAGATCCGTCACTTCGTGTTTGCCAATTTTCTACCGGCGACCGGTGACGTCATTCAGCGCTATATCGAGCAGTTTGTTGCCAACTCCAACAGAATGACCGCGTTTGGTGCCTGCGGTTTGATTATTACCGCACTGCTGCTGATGTACTCCATCGACAGTGCGTTAAACACCATCTGGCGGAGTAAACGTGCGCGGCCGAAGATTTACTCGTTCGCGGTTTATTGGATGATCCTGACCCTCGGACCACTGTTGGCCGGGGTTAGCCTGGCCATCAGTTCCTATTTGCTTTCATTACGCTGGGCCAGTGAGCTGCATGGCGTTATCGATAATGTATTGCGCGTCTTTCCGCTCCTGCTGTCGTGGCTGTCGTTCTGGCTGCTGTACAGCATTGTGCCGACCACGCAGGTGCCAAATCGCGATGCGGTGATTGGCGCATTGGTTGCCGCACTGCTGCACGAATTAGGCAAAAAGGTGTTCTCCCTCTATATCACCGCTTTTCCTTCCTACCAGCTGATTTATGGTGTGCTGGCAGTGATCCCCATTTTGTTTGTCTGGGTCTACTGGACGTGGTGTATCGTCTTGCTTGGCGCAGAAATAACTGTCACTCTCGGTGAATACCGAAAATTGAAAACAGAACAACAAGAAGCAGAGTAACCATGATTGCATTAATTCAGCGCGTAACCCGTGCCAGCGTCAGCGTGGCGGATGAGGTTACAGGGGAAATCGGCCTTGGGCTGCTGGTGCTGCTGGGCGTAGAGAGAGACGACGACGAACAAAAGGCCAACCGCCTCTGCGAGCGCGTATTGGGATACCGAATCTTCAGCGATGCTGACGGCAAAATGAACCTCAACGTGAAGCAGGCGGGAGGCAGCGTGCTGGTAGTGTCGCAGTTTACGCTGGCAGCCGATACCGAACGCGGTATGCGCCCGGGTTTCTCGAAGGGTGCCGCGCCCGACCGCGCTGAAGCGCTATATGAATATTTTGTTGAGCGTTGCCGCCAACAGGAAATGAACACCCAAACAGGACGATTTGCTGCGGATATGCAGGTGTCGCTGGTCAACGATGGCCCGGTCACGTTCTGGTTGCAGGTATGAGCCCACTTCCCGGTAGAACGCGGGGGACAAAAGAGAGTGCCATTATGTACCATCTCCGAGTACCGCAAACGGCAGAAGAGTTAGATCAGTATTACCAGTTCCGCTGGGAAATGCTGCGTAAACCCTTACATCAACCCAAAGGTTCCGAGCGCGATGCCTGGGACGCGATGGCGCATCACCAGATGGTGGTGGACGAAGAAGGAAGGCTGGTGGCCGTCGGGCGGCTATACATTAACGCCGACAGCGAAGCCTCTATCCGCTTTATGGCGGTGCACCCTGATGTACAGGATAAAGGCCTGGGGACGCTGATTGCGATGACCCTGGAGTCTGTTGCCCGTCAGGAAGGGGTTAAGCGTGTGACCTGTAGCGCCCGTGAAGACGCGGTACCGTTTTTTGCCAAGCTCGGCTTTGTGAATCAGGGTGAAATTACCACCCCGCAAACAACGCCGGTCCGCCACTTTCTGATGATTAAACCGGTCGCCTCGTTGGATGATATCCTGCATCGCGGTGACTGGTGCGCACAGCTACAGCAGGCCTGGTACGATCATATTCCGCTGAGCGAAAAGATGGGCGTGCGTATCCAGCAGTATACCGGGCAAAAATTTATTACCACCATGCCGGAAACCGGCAACCAGAATCCGCACCATACGCTGTTCGCCGGCAGCCTGTTTTCCCTGGCCACGCTGACCGGCTGGGGGCTGATTTGGCTAATGCTACGCGAGCGCCATCTTGGCGGTACCATTATTCTTGCCGATGCACATATTCGCTATAGCCGGCCAATCACCGGCAGGCCCACGGCCATTGCCGATCTGGGGTCGTTAAGCGGCGATCTGGATCGTCTGGCAAGAGGCCGTAAAGCGCGCGTTCAGATGCAAGTTGAGCTGTTTGGCGACGACTCACCGGGCGTGATATTCGAAGGCACTTATATTGTGTTGCCTGCCAAACCTTTTGGCGCCTACGAAGAGGGTGGAAACGAGGAGGAGTAAAGCAAGACTCTACTCTTCCTGGCGTTATCAGACACCGAGCCTGGCGCTTCGCCAGGCTACGTCTCGCATCGCATCCCGAGCTGCCTGGCTTATACCCCCTAGCTGGAAAAACCCGTGGATCACGCCCAGGTATCGCTGACAGGTGCAGGATACGCCTTGTTCCGTCAACCGTTGATACAGTGCTTCGCCTTCATCACGCAGCGGGTCGTATTCCGCGGTGATGATATGCACCAGCGGCAAGCCGCTGAAATCATCTCGCCAGAGCGGGCTGGCTTCTGGATGCTGTGTGTCGGTGTCGGAAAGATACAGTTCATAACCAGAAAGCAGCGTATCTCGCGTAATGATGTAGTCTTCGCCGTTACTGACGTAGCTCGCGCAACGGGCGGTGGCATCGAGCATAGGGTAAATCAGCAGCAATTGTGCCGGAGACCATTGCCCTACGGCTTTCAGTCGTAAAGCAGTAATGAGCGCCAGATGCCCGCCCGCGCTATCCCCAGCAAGGGTGATTTTGTCAGCCATAACGCCAAGCCGTTGGGCATATTGATGGATGAGATTGGCTCCTCGCTCCGCATCGTCATGAGCGGCAGGGAAAACATGTTCGGGGGCGAGACGATACTGTACGGCGATAACCCGGCAGCCGCTGTAAAAAGCCAACTGCCGTAGCTGATTATCGTGGGTGGCAAAGCCGCCGCTAATAAAGCAGCCGCCATGATAGTAGATAATGCAAGGAAGAGAGTGCGTGGCATTGAGCGGTGATATCACGCGAAACGTCATGCCTTCCAGTACGATATCCTCTGATGTCACCCGTAATTCTTTCTCGCCGGCCAGAATCGTGCTGGCGATATAGCCAGCTCGCCGGTCATCAATATTCTGCCGTCGCGAAGAGGGGCGGCCCGCCGCCATAAATTCAGCAACCTGCGCCGCAATACCCTTTTCCAGTGCCATAACACTCTCCTTGTTAACTGTTTATTTATACAGTTATATCCTGGTTCTTCGGTGATGAAAATGAGGTGTTGAGGTTTATTGCTGATTTCGGAAAGAGGATCGCAAAAGGCGAGGAGAGGGGATGAAAAAGGGAAAAGCGCGCTGCGCTGTTTCGTGGTGTAATTAGCCGGGCTGAGTTTGCCCGGCTAGAGTTTGCGATTTATTCGCCTTCACCCGGGAACAAGAACGGGTTGATAGAGCTACGGGCGAACCCTTCCTGCTCCATTCGCGCGTCCAGTACCAGTGAGGCGAGGTCGTCTGCGACCGCTTCGACTTTCGGGTCTTTTTCCTGATAGAGAATCTTCAGGTAAGTGCCGCAATCGCCACAGCTTTCGGCTTTGACGGAAGCCTGCTCGTTGTCCAGCGACCAGTAGTGCAGGTCACGGCTCTGCTCGCAGTTGCTGCATTTCACGCGTACCACGTGCCATTCGGTTTCACACAGGTTGCAGTGCAGGTAGCGAAGCCCCTGGGTGGTACCAATCTGTACCATGCTGGACACCGGCATTGAACCGCAAACCGGGCAGAACTGACGCTGTTCGCCGTATTCCGCGCGGGCTTTACCTGGAATGAGGCTTGCCATCTGCGCCCAGTAGAGTGACAGAGCGGCCCAGATAAACGGCGCTTTGTCGCTGCTGACGGAGGCGAAGTCGGATGCAAACAGCGCGCTGGCCATTTTCTCCAGCTCCTGTTCGGAGGCTTTTTCCAGGTTTTCAATCACAGCTAGCGCCGGGCCGCTCATTTCCGGCTTCAGCTCGGCAATCATGGATTGCAGCAGCGTGTGCCAGTGTTTGTCGCGCGGCAGAACGTGAATATCCAGCGGCGGTTTACCCTGGTCATTCGCTTCTTTCAGACGTGCTGTTAGATCCATCCGCAGCGGGTGGTCATACAGCACCACTTCCTGCGCGTGGGCGATAAGCGCGGCAAAGCGCAGGTAATCGCCTAACGGATTGTTCTCTGCCAGCTCGCGCAGACGTTCAGCACGGCGGTTATAGAGGTTCTTGAGTCTGGGGAATAGTAACGGCGGAATTACTTCCGCCGTGCGTTTCTCGCTCGAACCCAGCTCATCTTGCGGGATTATGCGGATACTCATTCAGATGACTTTTCCTGTTTCTGGCGGACTTCACGGTACCAGCGCGGGTGATGTTTCTTCGCCCATGAACTGGTTACCCATCCTTCCACCATCGCGGTAATGGTGCCTTTCACCCAAAGGGCGGCGTAAATATGCACCATGATAACCACAATTAACGCCACTGCGGCAAATGAATGCAGCATTAACGCAAATCGGATCACCGGGATTGAGAAAGCAGGCGCAAAGTACGGACGCCAGATAATCACACCGCTTACCAGCAGCAGCACCAGGAAGATAATCGCCGCCCAGAATACGCATTTCTGGCCGAAGTTATAACGCCCGGTATCACCTACTTCCTCGTTGACGACGATCTTACGAATATTCTTCGCCCAAAAGATATCATCCCGATTGATTAGATTGTGGTGCCAGTAGCGGAAAAACATGATGATAAACGAAGCAAACATGATCACGCCGACAAACGGGTGCAGAATTCGCGCCAGCTGTGGAGTGCCCATGATTTGCATTAACCAGTTGAAGGAAGGGAAGAAAAATCCCAACCCGCTCACCGCCGCCAGAATGAAGCAGAAGGCGGTGACCCAGTGGTTGATGCGTTCCGGCGCCGTATAGCGCACGATGGTGTCACGTTTTTTCATTTGCGCACCTCATCGTTCTCTTCATGCAGATTGTCTTCTTCCTCTTCAGCACGGTTTGGACCGACACCGACGTAGTGGAAGACACTCGCTGCAAACGTCGCGGCAAAGCCGATAGCCGCCAGCGGTTTCCAGATGCCTTTCCAGAATTTCACGGTGGCGCTGATTTCCGGGTTCTCCGGCAGCCCGTGATACAGATTTGGCTTGTCGGCATGATGCAGCACGTACATGACGTGCGTACCGCCCACGCCAGCCGGGTCGTACAGACCGGCATTGTCATAGCCGCGGGTTTTCAGTTCAGCGACGCGTTCGCCCGCCAGCACCTTCATATCCTCTTTGGAACCAAAGTGGATAGCGCCGGTTGGGCAGGTTTTCACGCAGGCCGGTTCCTGGCCAACCGTTACGCGGTCGACGCACAGCGTACATTTGTAGACGCGGTTGTCTTCCGGGTTGAGGCGCGGCACGTTGAACGGGCAGCCGGCAATGCAATAGCCGCAGCCAATGCACTGCTCTGACTGGAAGTCGACGATACCGTTGGCATACTGAATGATAGCCCCTTCCGACGGACATGCCTTCAGGCAGCCCGGGTCGGCGCAGTGCATGCAGCCATCCTTACGGATAAGCCATTCCAGTTTGTCGTTCTGCTCCACTTCCGAAAAACGCATCACCGTCCAGGATTTGGCGGTCAAATCGGCCGGGTTATCGTAAACCCCGACGTTGCTACCGATTTCATCGCGGATGTCGTTCCACTCCGAACAGGCCACCTGACAAGCTTTACAGCCGATGCAGGTGGTGACGTCGATGAGCTTCGCCACCTCTTCCTGGTGATCCCGCGCCTGAGGCGCGGGGGTGAAACCGTTAGTGGCGGAACGACGGATAATGTCTTGAGATTGATAAGCCATAGGTCGTCTCCGTTACACCTTTTCCACGTTCACGAGGAAGGACTTAAACTCCGGCGTTTGCGTGTTCGCATCGCCGACGAATGGCGTCAATGTGTTGGCGATAAAGCCTTTTTTCGCCACACCTTCATAGCCCCAGTGGATTGGAATACCGATAGTGTCGATATCCTTACCGTCAACTTTCAGCGTGCGAATACGCTTGGTCACCACCGCCTTAGCCTTGATGTAGCCACGGTTGGAGGAGACCCTAACGGTATCGCCGTGCGCGATGCCGAGTTTATTTGCCAGCTTCTCACCGATCTCGACAAACTGCTCCGGCTGAGCGATAGCGTTCAGCAGCGCATGCTTGGTCCAGTAGTGGAAGTGCTCGGTTAAACGATAGGTGGTACCGACGTACGGGAACTTGTCCGCTTTACCCAACGCTTCCTTATCGCCTTTAAAGATACGGGCGGCAGGGTTGGAGATAACGTTCGGGTGCAGCGGGTTGGTACCCAGCGGCGTTTCAAACGGTTCGTAGTGTTCCGGGAACGGACCTTCCGCCATCTTATCGAGGGCAAACAGACGTCCCATCCCTTCCGGCTGCATGATAAACGGCCCCACGTTGCTGCCTGGTGCGGCGGCACTGTAGTCCGGAATATCCACGCCGCCCCACTTCGCGCCGTCCCATTTCAGGAGCTGACGCTTCGGATCCCACGGTTTACCCTGCGGGTCTGCGGAAGCACGGTTATACAGAATGCGGCGGTTCAGAGGCCATGCCCAGGCCCAGCCCAGCGTGTTGCCAAGGCCGGATGGATCGGCGTTATCGCGGCGCGCCATCTGGTTGCCATCAGGCGTCCAGCTACCGGCGAAGATCCAGCAGCCGCTCGCGGTGGTGCCGTCATCGCGCAGTTGGGCAAACGAGCTAAGCTGTTGGCCTTTCTTCACGATAACTCCGCCGGTGGCCGGGTCGATAATATCGGCCAGCGCCTTGCCGTTGCTCTCCATCGCCACTTCCTCAGACGCCGGCTCTTCTGGCGTCGAGTAGTTCCAGGTCATGTTCAGCACCTGCTCTGGAACCGGCCCCCCCTCTTCGGCGTACATCTTGCGCAAGCGTAAGAAGATACCGGCCAGGATCTCACCGTCGGTTCTGGCAATCCCCGGGGCATCGGCGCCTTTCCAGTGCCACTGCAGCCAGCGGCCGGAGTTGACGATAGAGCCATTTTCTTCGGCGAAACAAGTCGATGGCAGACGGAACACTTCGGTCTGAATTTTCGATGGGTCGACATCGTTCGACTCACCGTGGTTCTGCCAGAACGTTGACGTCTCCGTGTTGAGCGGATCGATGGTCACCAGGAACTTCAGTTTCGACAGTGACGCGACAATCTTATTCTTGTTCGGGAATGAGGCGACCGGGTTAAAGCCCTGGCAGATATAGCCGTTGACCTTGCCCTGGTTCATCATTTCGAAGTACTGCAGGACGTCATACCCTTTATCCCACTTCGGCAGCCAGTCAAAGCCCCAGCTGTTTTCTGCCGTGGCTTTGTCGCCGTAGAAGGATTTCATCATCGAGACGAAGAATTTCGGGTAGTTGCCCCAGTAGTTAACCTGGCCATCCAGCAGCGGTTTTGGCGTATTGGCGGCGAGATAGGTTTGCAGGTCAGCCTGCTTCTCGCTTGGCAACGTCATATATCCCGGCAGGCTCTGAGACAGCAGCCCAAGGTCAGTCAGACCCTGAATATTGGAGTGACCACGCAGGGCGTTCACGCCGCCGCCGGCCATCCCCATGTTACCCAGCAGCAGCTGGATCATCGCCATAGTACGGATGTTCTGGGCGCCAATAGAGTGCTGAGTCCAGCCCAGTGCATACAGGAACGACGCGGTTTTATCGTGGGCACTGGTTTCTGCGATGTACTCGCAGACCTTCAGGAAATCCGCTTTTGGCGTACCGCAAATCTGTTCAACCACTTCCGGCGTGTAGCGGGAAATATGCTGCTTCAACAGATTCCAGACGCAGCGTGGATGGCTGAGAGTGGTATCGCGTTTGGCGTGACCGTTCTCATCCAGCTCGTAGTTCCAGGACGTTTTATCGTACTTACGCGCTTCTGGGTCATAACCGCTGAACAGGCCATCGTCAAAGCTAAAGTCTTCGCGCACGATAAGGCTGGCGTTGGTATAGGCTTCGGTGTACTCGCGGTTGAATTTTTCGTTATTCAACAGGTACAGCATGACGCCTGACAGGAAGGTAATGTCAGTACCGGAGCGAATAGGGGCGTAGAAATCCGCCACTGACGCGGTACGCGTAAAGCGGGGATCGATAACAATCAGCTTCGCGCCATTATGGATCTTGGCTTCCATCGCCCAGCGGAATCCCACCGGATGCGCTTCTGCCGCGTTCCCACCCATCACCACGATGAGGTTGGCGTTCTTCATGTCGACCCAGTGGTTGGTCATCGCACCGCGACCAAATGTTGGAGCAAGACTTGCTACCGTTGGTCCGTGTCAGACACGCGCCTGGTTGTCGACCGCGAGCATACCCAGCGCGCGAGTGAATTTCTGTGTTAAATAGCCAGTTTCGTTACTAGATGCCGAAGCGCACAGCATACCGGTGGAGAGCCAACGGTTGACGGTGGTACCCGCATCGTTCTTTTCAATAAAGTTGGCATCGCGGTCGGCTTTCATCAGTTTAGAGATGCGGTCAAATGCCTCATCCCAACTGATTTGTTGCCATTTATCGGAGCCTGGCGCGCGATATTCTGGATACTTCAGGCGGCTTTCGGAGTGGATAAAGTCCACCAGACCTGCGCCTTTCGGGCACAGTGCACCACGGTTTACCGGGTGATCCGGGTCCCCTTCGATATGGAAAATTGAGGCTTTCGCGTTTTTTGCGCCGTCGCCGAGGCTATACATTAAAAGCCCACAACCGACAGAGCAGTAAGTGCAGGTGTTACGGGTTTCGCGGGTGCGCAGCAATTTGTACTGCCGTGTTTCCGCGAGTGCGATTCCTGGGGCAAAGCCCAGCGCCGCTGCCGTGGTTCCTGCCATACCGCCAGCGCAGATCTTAAAGAACTGCCTTCTGCTGACCTGCATGGTTAGCTCCTTGTTTCGACATTGTCATTGCTTGTAGTTTTTCTTCGCCGGGGTGTGGCAAAGGTACTGAATCCTGCTATGCCCTCAATTCCTGGAGGGCTTTGATTCAGAATACCACATTATCGGTAGGCTTGTTCCAATGCGGTTAATGACAGGTGAATGGATTTTGCTCGTATTAACATTGAACTGCGATGTCGATCGCAAAATAGTCTGATTTTCAGCGCTTTTTGGTACATCATTAACGGCTTTAACCATAAGGGGTTAGCAAGTCTTCGCCAGGTTTTTGTCCGCGATCAGACATCAAAAATCGGAATTGAGCGTTATTGCACCACAAACTTGATCCATAATAAGCCTCAATTCCCTCATGTTGTGATGGAATAGATGCCCCGTATTTCCCGACGTTGTTCAGAGTATTTGCCGTGTTTAATGTTAAAGATGAAGTCGAGCCCAAATCCACGTTCCAGTTGATTGGTGCGGTCGAGCGTTCTGTCTTCAGAAGGCCACAAATTATGCAACCCACCCAGGATATTCTCGCCGAAGAAGTTCCCGTTGCGTTGGTCTACAACGGCATTTCACACGTCGTAATGATGGCGACGCCAAAAGACCTTGAAGCCTTTGCTATCGGCTTCTCGCTGTCGGAAGGGATTATCGAGCATCCTCGGGAAATTTTCGGTATCGAAGTGGTACCAGCCTGCAACGGTATGGAGGTTCGTATTGAACTGTCCAACCGCCGATTTATGGGGCTTAAAGAGCGCCGCCGCGCGCTAGCTGGGCGGACGGGCTGTGGCGTTTGTGGTGTTGAACAACTCAATGATATTGGTAAACCTATCAAGCCGTTGCCTTTTAGCCAAACGTTCGATTTAGCCTACCTCGACCATGCGCTCCGCCATTTAAATGACGTTCAGCCCGTCGGCCGTGAAACCGGCTGTACTCATGCTGCGGCCTGGATTATGCCATCGGGTGAACTGGTGGGTGGGCACGAAGACGTTGGCCGCCACGTAGCGCTTGATAAACTGCTAGGGCATCGGGCAAAAGAAGGTGCCATTTGGCAGGCAGGGGCTGCACTGGTCTCCAGTCGCGCCAGTTACGAAATGGTGCAAAAGTCGGCGATGTGCGGCGTTGAGATTCTGTTTGCCGTCTCTGCGGCGACCACGCTGGCGGTGGAAGTTGCCGAACGCTGCAACCTGACGCTGGTGGGATTCTGTAAGCCGGGAAGAGCGACAATTTACACGCATCCACAGCGATTGATTGGTGCCTAAATAATATTCAATTATTTTGACAGATAACAGCAAATCCTTCCGCTTTTAGTTGATGGAGATGTGACCTATTATTTATCACATCAAGGCGAGACGCCTTATCCAAACAACTAAGTTAAAGGGTTTATATCATGAAAAGCATCAAAACTTTCGTTGCAGTTATCGCTCTGGCTACTTCATTCGGTTCTTTTGCAGCCCAAACCGTGACCGCAACCGCCTCTACCATTGATGGCGCAGAAGCGAAAATTGCTGCTCAGGCTGAACAAGCAGGTGCAAGCTCTTACAAAATTACCCAGGCCTATGCCGGTAACCGCGTGCACATGACTGCTGAACTGAGCAAATAAGCCGTCAGCCACTGTCGAAAGAGCGCCCTTGGGGCGCTTTTTTGTTTCTAGCGTTTAAGTAAGGCAATGAAGTCGTCATAGCTGGCCAGGCCGTGGATCACGTCAGGCGGCAGGCCGTAGAGTACGCTTGCTAAATAACTAAACACTTTCAATTCATTGCGTGCATCGGCGGCGGCGCAGGCAATAAGCACATGGCGTACCGGTTCATTATTAACCTGTAACGGATACGCGAGCGTGATAAAAAAACCGCGAAAATGGCGCGCCTGTTCACTCCAGCAGTGGGGGATCGCCAACTGATTGACGATCAAATTCTCGCCTTCATCTTCCCGGGAGCGGATACGCTGTGCTTCATCTTGCGTAATATGATTTTGCTTCACGAGTCGTTCGCATATTTGCGCAGTAATACTGCGCCAGGATTCATCCGCTGAATTGGCATAATGGAAACTCCCCTGCGCCGAGAAGAAACGTTCAGGCTGCTGGCGAATAAATGCCGTCGTGAGGAAGTTTTTAATCTGCTCAGTGCCCGCTGAGGTAATGATATTTTTAATTGTCAGGACGTTTTGCTGTGCGTCGTCGATCAGGTGGTGGCTATTATTGACGATTAGGATGGGTTCAACTTCCAGACTCATCGCGGAAACTTCGGCCGGTGTCCGCGCAATCATGACCCGGCAATTTAAGACATCCCGCTCGATTGCCTGCTGGTTAATGGTGGCAATCGCATTCTGATCGGATAACAAAATAATGGGCTGACGTTCGTTTTGATGCCTTTCCAGCGCGCAGGCAAAGTAAAGCCCGATGAGGTCACTATCAAACAGTGGAATATCCAGCTTCTCACGTAGCCGCGCCAGAAAGTGCAGGCTCATATCGAACGCGGCGGGCCATGCAGCCTTTAAGTTGTTCATGCTACCCTGCCGATTTTCCGGGAGCCACACCGGTGCGGACAAGCTGCGCAGTAAGTGTCCGGTAACATTATCGACCAGCTGGGTATCGATAATGTTCAATGAGGTGATGCCTGGAATGCTATGCAACAGCGTGATAACGGTATCAGAAGATATCGTCATGGCCTGTTGCTGCTGTTTTTCCAGCAGACCTGCCAGCGTTCTGAATGCCTTATTACTGAGATAAATGTCCGCCTGCTCCACGGCGTTTTTCAAACTGCTCTGTCGACATTCAGGCCATGCGGCCGTGAGCTGATTGCGCAGGGCGTACACCGCCAGGATCAGGCTGGCGAGGTACTCGCTGGATATTCGCGGGAATGCGTCAATGTTCCGACATGCCACATTGAGTTTTTCAATGTTGCTCTGGGTAATGCCTGGCAATGGGATTAATAGCGGATCCCGTTTTAAAAGATTGGCCAGCAAAATGATGCGTTTATCTTCCGGTTCGTCGATAAAATGCCCCTGACCAGGGCGGCTGGCAAGGCAAAATGCTCGCTCGTAGCGCTGCTTCAGGCGCAGCAATCTGTCTGCGACCCAGGTTTCGGGTAAATTGAGGATTGAGGCCAGCTGCAGACGAGGAGTGAAGGCGTTAAGCAAAAGAAACGCCAGCAACCGGTCATCATTATCATGCCGCTGTAGCAGCTGAAAAAAACCGCGTCTGTCGGCAATATCCAACTGATAGCCCGCGCTGCCACCGGGATGAATACGTGCCCGGCCGCTCAGGGTAAAATTGAGGTAATCAATGTCGCGTAAAATTGTGCGGCTTGAAACGCCAGTTTGTCGTGCAAGTTCGCTCAACGAACAGGGCCGCTGTTCGAGAATTTCCACGAGCTTTAACTGGCGTTCACTGAGCATCAGGGAACCTGACGAAAATCGCGATAGGCGTTCACTTTTTCGGCCGTGAGCGTGGTGAGCAGCTCGTGTACCAGCGCAAAGAGAGCATCATAATCCGTTACGGAAATCATGCCGCTATTGGCGTGAAGATAACGAGTCGGAAGGCATAAGGCGGCGACCGGCCGACCGCCGCCCATGACGTTATAGCGTCCGCCATCCGTTGCCCCGGTTTTCATGGTGGAAAACTGGAGCGGGGCGCGACTGGCTTTGGCGCTGTTTTTCAGTGCAGACACCAGATGCTGATTGGGGAAATAACGTTTATCAAACAGCATCAGCCCTGGCCCATCGCCCAGCCTTAGCGGATATTTAATGTTATCGATGCCGGGAACATCGCCGGCGACGGCGGTATCCAGCACGATGACCATATCGGGTTTGATCTGCTCTGCTGAAGTTTGCGCGCCGCGTAAGCCGACCTCTTCCTCAACGCTGCCTACGCCATACAGCGTAATTTCAGGGTTATTCACCGCCTGGAGCAGTTCGGCCATCAGCGCGCAGCCGACGCGATTATCCAGCGCTTTGCCCACGACTTTATCTGTTCCCCAGCGAGCAAAATTCGCCTCGGGGCTAATAAAATCACCAACCGAAACCCCACACTTTTCTACGTCTTCGCGGCAATTTGCCCCAATATCGATGAACATTTCATCAAATGACAACGGCTGCTGTTTCTGTTTTTCAGTCAGAGCGTGCGGAGCCACGGAACCGATCACGCCGGGGATTTTTGCACCCGAGCGGCAGCGCACCGTCACCCGATGGTTGAGCATTGACTGGTTCCACCAACCGCCGATGGTAGTGAAGCGAATAAAGCCGCTCTCATCGATATGCGTCACCATAAAGCCCACTTCATCCATATGCCCGACAATGGCGACTTTTGGCCCGCGGGTTCCTTTTCGGGCAATAAAGCTACCGAGGCCATCAAAGCTGATTTCATCTGCGCAGGGGGCCAGCGTCTTAATCAGGATTGAGCGAACTTCCTGCTCATCGCCGCTGACGGCGCTGGCTTCGCATAAATGCTGTAGTAACTCAATGTTCATGGGCAAGCTCCTGCTGTGCGGCTTTACGTTTGAGCCACAGTCCTTTCAGAATGATGATGAGCGAGATGTTGAGCGCCAGGCCAATGGCCAGCACCAGATAAAATGACCCTACCGGGGACATCAGGCCGATCAGCGGATCAAAGATACCTAAACCCGGAGCCAGACGTTTGATTCCGAAAGCGATGACCAGCATGCCGGTAATACCGCCGGAAAGCGTATTGGCGGTGATCATCGGTAGCGGTGCAGCCAGGGCGTAGGGGATTGCCGGTTCGGTGGCGACGGTTGCGCCGACCACGATCGCGCTACTGGCCGCGGCCTTCTCCTGTTGGGTAAATAATTTCGGCGCCAGATAGGTGGCAATACCTGCCGCGACAGGTGGCATCAGCGCCACGACGCCTACAATGGCGTACCAGTCGTAGATGTGTTTTTCCAGCAGCGAGAAACAGAAGAACCAGGCGGTTTTGTTGATTGGCCCACCCATGTCGAATGCCAGCATTGCGCCAACCAAAAAGGCGGCACCCATTTTCATGGAAGGTGGAATGGTGTTCAGGAAGTGCAGCAGGCCGCCCATGATATCCGACATCACCGGACCTACGACATAGTAGGTCAGCACGCCGAAAACCAGCAGGGTGACGAAGGGGATCAGCATTGAGCCGAGCAGTGGCTGTAGGGCTTTGCCAAGGCGGACTTTGCGAAACCACAGGACGAAATAGCCGATCGCTAGCCCGAGAACCACCGCGCCGAGAAAACCGGCCCCGGACTGCGTACCGAGCAACCCTTTATCGTTCGCCAGGTAGCAGACCAGGAACGCCGGGGCGAACGCGGGTTTATCAGCAATCGACCACGCAATATATGCCCCCATTATGGGGATCATAAACGTAAAGCCGAGGTAGCCGATGGATTCGACGATCCAGGTAAATGACGGCGCGCCTTTTGACATGTAGGTGTAAGGGAGGCCGAACTGCACCAGCATATTGGCGATGGCCACCAGGATGCCGCCGCCGATAACAAAAGGCAGAGCTGCAGAAACGCCGGCCATCAAATGGCTCATGACGCTGCCCTGCTGTACCTCCTGCTTACCCAGCTTCACGCTGCTATCCGCCGCGAAAAGATGAGAATGTGAAGGAAGCTGCAGGAATATTTGATCGATATTTTTCAGCGCCTGCGAAATCGCGATCTCATAGACCTTTTTTCCGGCAAAACGCGCCCGATCTTCACCGCTTAAGCCACGCCCCGTGGCCAGAATCACGTAATCAGCGGCAGCAATTTCATCATTGGTCAGGCGGTTTTCGACACCGCTCGACCCTTGAGTTTCAACTTTAATCGTATGGCCGAGTGCTCGTGCTTTTTGCTCAAGCGCCTCGGCAACCATGTAAGTGTGGGCAATGCCAGCAGGGCAGTTGGTGATTGCGACTAAACGTAAGGATGACGCCATAGCCATTTCCTTATGAGGTTAAGGTCTGATTTAACAACGCAAGTACCTGGTCGGCATCGCCTTGTTTCAGCTGATGGATAAAATCCTGATGAATGATTTTTCGGCACAGGGTACCGATGATTTGAACCTGAGCATCCTCGCCGCTTTGCGGCACCCCGAGGCATATCCAACAATTGACGGCTTCGCCGTCATTGGCTTTCCAGTCGACGAGCTGAGATTTGCGGGCAAACAAAACGAATGGCCGCTGTACCGAGGCGCTTTTGCCATGTGGGACGGCGATGCCTGAGCCAAACCCAGTGGAGTGCATCTTTTCCCGCAGCAGCAGCGTTTGCAGAAATTTCTGGCGGTCAGCGATATGCCCGTTCTGAAACGCCATATCTGCCAACTGCTTGAGAATGGCGTACACACTATTCCCCTGGATGTTCAGGTTAATGCACTTCGCGGTAAGGGTTGGCACGGTGAGGCTCCATTAAAATGTGTGAAGCTTAATAGTAGCGATGAGAGGAGGAGGCGATGAGCCGCAATATGTCAGTGTGGGGTGACATATTGCGTAATAAGCAGGCGCATGCTTTGTGCGAAAGCCCACATTTCAAGCGGTATGAACGATGGGAGAGCGGAGAGATTGCGTGGATTTTTGGTGATTAATTATTAGTCAATTATTTTGACAGATAACAGCAAATCCTTCCGCTTTTAGTTGATGGAGATGTGACCTATTATTTATCACATCAAGGCGAGACGCCTTATCCAAACAACTAAGTTAAAGGGTTTATATCATGAAAAGCATCAAAACTTTCGTTGCAGTTATCGCTCTGGCTACTTCATTCGGTTCTTTTGCAGCCCAAACCGTGACCGCAACCGCCTCTACCATTGATGGCGCAGAAGCGAAAATTGCTGCTCAGGCTGAACAAGCAGGTGCAAGCTCTTACAAAATTACTCAGGCCTATTCCGGTAACCGCGTGCACATGACTGCTGAACTGAGCAAATAAGCCGTCAGCCACTGTCGAAAGAGCGCCCTTGGGGCGCTTTTTTAGTTTATGCCCGCAAGACGCAGCAGCGCTGTGACGATAGCCGCGGCAAAGATCACCACGATTAATGGTGCTTTACGCCAGGCAAGAAACACGGCAAATCCGACTCCCAGCACACGTGCCATGCCGGAGAAGTGCTCACCTTCGTAGAAGGTCGTCACCAGGGCGACGGAAAAGAGCAGGACCGTCGCGGCATCAGAAAGTAGTGCTTGCGAACGCTCCGAGAATGCCAGCCGGCTGCCTAGTTTTGCCCCGCCAAGGCGCATGAGATAGGTTCCGACGGACAAAATGGCGATCCCCGCAATAAACAGCGTCATATTTCCCATTATTTTTTCCTCGCCAGCAGGCCAAATAGTGAAAGCAATGCCGGCAGCCCAACCGGGGCGAAAGGCACGCTCGCCAGCGATAACGCAGTGCCGCTGCAGGCGCGAATCAGCGTCGTTCGGCTTTTAAAGGCGGGGACCACTAAAGCAAGCAAAATGGCCGGGAAAACGGCATCAAGACCGATGGTTTCTGGAGCGGGTAACAGCTTGCCGACGGCGGCGCCAAAGAGCGTGCCCAGTGGCCAGAAAAGCGCAACGCCTGCACCGCAGAGCCAGAATGCGGCTTTACGCTGTTCATGCGTGGGTTGTGATAATCCAAATACCACGCTCTCGTCATTCATGATATGGCAACCTATAAAGCTGGCGGCACGGCGTCCAACGAGATCGCGTACCGTAACGCCAAAGGGAATATGGCGGGCGTTGACCAACAATCCCGCGGCAGCAGCGGCGAGCGGGTTACCGCCGCTGGCGACGATACCAATAAACATAAATTCTGATGCGCCCGCGAGTACTGAGACTGAAAGCAGCAGCGGTACCCAAAGCGGAAAACCATACGCCATCGCCAACGAACCGTAGGAGACCCCCACGACGCCAACGGCCAGGCAGACCAGGAAAATAGCTTTAATCGTGCCGCCTTTCAGGCAGGAGAACATTTTCAATGACATCTAAAATTTACCATATCGAACGAGATCTCCATTATAATGAACGAATCGGGGTGGTAGTTCAAGGCGAACAATTCGTTCGATATATAAAACGATGGAGTGATGTATGACGCAGCCAATCAGCGTGATTGCAAAAAGCCTGGTACGTGAACGCGCGAGAACGGGGCTATCTTTAGCCGAAATTGCGCGTCGTGCAGGTATTGCCAAATCCACGCTATCTCAGCTTGAGGCTGGGAACGGTAACCCAAGTCTTGAAACGCTATGGGCGCTTTGCGTTGCGCTGGGGATCCCTTTCGCCCGCCTGCTTGAGCCCCAGCCAAATAAAACTCAGGTTATTCGTCGTGGCGAAGGGACCAGGGTGATTGCCGAGCAGGCAAATTATCAGGCAACGCTGCTGGCTGCGTGTCCGCCTGGTGCACGTCGCGATATCTATTTGCTGACGACACAACCAGGGGCCGACAGAATTTCGCATCCTCATCCACCGGGTTCGGTTGAGCACATTATTATCACGCAGGGGCGAGCGATGGTCGGCTTAACCAGTGCGCCTGAAGAACTGAGCGCTGGAGATTACATTTGCTATCCAGCTGATGAAGAACACCTGTTTAAAGCGCTGGAGCCGGATACGATGGCGCTGCTGGTGGCGGAACAAAATTAACAATGATTGGATACGATAATATATATACACAAACGTATCCAATATATAATAAGCATATTGCCAGACTGATGTTATATTTTTATTGTTTGAATTTAAAAATAACTCTCCTTAATATTTGTCAATAATTGCAATTATTTCTTAATTTTCAGTGTTACCTCGCTCACGATCTTTCAATGAACGTTGTTTACGCACCAAATTTTATTGGCTAGTGTGTTGGTTCGGTTTAAAAAGTGTTTATTTAAACCTGAGTGCTTTGTTTTCTTATTAAATTATAAAAACATTCATCGTTATTATATGAATGCACCTGAAACCCCTCTCTGGGTTTCAGCGGGATTCTTTATTTCAAGGATAGTAAATAATGAAGAAATCAACCCTGGCAATCGCTATTGGATTATTATTGGTGGCCAATACCGGTTCCGCTAAAACAACAAAAATGACGTTGGAACAGCGACTGGAACAGTTAGAAAATCGTCTGGAAGCCGCAGAAATGCGCGCCGATCGGGCAGAGCAGAAGGTACAAGATCTGCAGGTTCAGCAGGAAGCTGAAATTAAAGAAATTAAGGCTGTACAAGGCAATACGCCGGTGAATCGCCAGGCGCCAGCAGAAGAAACCAAGAAAAACGTCTCCACGCCAAACCTGATGCTTTCAGGATATGGCGATCTGAAAATTTATGGTGACGTCGAATTCAACATGGATGCTGCAAGTAATCATGGCATTCTGGCGATGACAAATCCGAATGGCAACGATCCATCGAATGAGAAATGGGATGTAAATGGTCGAATATTGCTTGGTTTTGACGGTACACGTAAATTAGATAACGGCTATTATGCGGGGTTCTCGGCACAACCGCTGGGCGATCTCTCCGGCTCGGTGAATATCGATGACTCGGTGTTCTTCTTTGGTAAAGAAAATGACTGGAAAATTAAAGTGGGTCGTTTCGAAGCCTACGACATGTTCCCGCTTAATCAGGATACCTTTGTTGAACACTCAGGAAATACCGCGAACGATCTTTATGATGATTGCAGCGGATATATCTATATGATGAAAGAAGGCCGCGGTCGTTCTGATTCTGGTGGCAACTTCCTGATGAGCAAACAGATCGATAACTGGTACTTTGAATTAAACACCCTGATGGAAGACGGTACTTCGCTGTACCAGGATCAGCAATATCACGGGCGTGACATCGATCAGCAGAAAAACGTCATTTATCTACGTCCGGTGGTGGCGTGGTCTGCAACGGATGAATTCACCGTATCTGCGGGTATGGAAAGTAACGTGATTAATAACGCATACGGTTATACCAACGGCCAGGGGCAGTTTGTCGATCAGTCCGACCGTACGGGCTATGGCCTAACCATGACCTGGAACGGGCTGAAGAACGATCCGGATAATGGTGTCGTCATTAACGCCAATACCGCATATCTCGATGCAGATAACGAAAAAGACTTTACCGCTGCGGCTAATATACTGTGGAAACGCTTTGAATTGGGTTATATCTACGCCCATAACAAGGTTGACGACTATGCAGGGGTTGTGTGCGATAACGACTGCTGGATTAATGATGAAGGAACGTATGATATTCATACTTTCCACACGTCGTATCAGTTTGCTAACGTCATGGATATGCAGAACTTTAATATCTATCTCGGCGCCTATTACTCCATCCTGGATAGCAATGGCGATAATCATAATGGTACCGGATCTGACGATCGCTACGGTGCACGCGTTCGCTTCAAATACTTCTTCTAATTATTGTCGTGAGGAAAACGCCCGCGATGGGCGTTTTCTATTTTCCTACCCAGCTATTTTTAACCTTAAATTTATCTGCTCGGTTGTAGCTGCATGAGTAGTTGAATGGCGTTCCATCTTCGAGTTTTGTGACTCCTGTCACCTTTAACATCGGTTTTCCGGCCGGAATAACGAGCAAGGCAGCCAGAGCATCATCAAAAATATCGGCCTCAATGACTGAGTTATAGAATTTTATTTTCTTGCTGGTTTTTACCTCGATGTATTCATACAGCGAACCTGTTTCCAGCACTGAATTTTCAATAACGTCAATAACGGCACAATCTATCCATGAGTCTTCAACGAGAACGGGCTCGTCATTAATCATACGCACACGGCGAATATAATGAACGGGATGCTTATCGGTGATGCCAAGATGTTGTGCGACGAGAGTTGGAGCGGGGAGAATTTGCGCCACGATGAGCCGACTGGTGACTTTGGCCTGCAGTTGGAATTCACGTGAGAAACCCAGAATAGAACTGCTGCTGCCGTTATTGAGCATAAAGACATTGTCTTGCAGGACGCGGGAGACAAACATACCCTTACCGTGCACTCTCTCAATAAACCCTTCCTGCTCAAGAGTATGCATTGCTTTCTGTAGTGTCACTCGCGTGACGTTATACTGTGCAGCAAGCTCGCGTTCAGAGGGAATTTTGTCCCCAAGCGCGTATTTTTTTTCCAGAATCGCGTCTTTTATACTGTTTTTTATCTCGATATATCGGGCCGTCATTTTCGTTTTTTCCGTGGATATCCAGAGAGCGGGGCGCTACTTCACCATTGGCGGCTGTTACAGCCAGAAGTGAAGCAGCGTCAGTGTAGCATGGCTCTCTAGCGGGCCATGGGCATTATGCGTTTGCTTCTACCATTTTGGCGTCTTCCATTGCTTCTGCCGCCAATTGGTTTCGTTCCATCATTTTGAAGAAAGGGAAATAGATAAGCGTTGACATGATGACCATACAACCCGACCAGATGGCCGCAGGAATGTTACCGGCGGTGGCGAAATAGGCATTCAGAATCGGTGGCATCGTCCACGGGATCTGAAACACCGGACGCGCAATAATATTAAAATCCATCAGCAGGTAGGAGCAGCAGCAAAGTACCATTGGTGTGATGATTAGGGGTAGCATCATTAACGGGTTGAACACGATAGGAACGCCGAAGATCACTGGTTCATTGATACAAAATATGGCAGGTCCAATGGACATTCTGCCTAGTGATTTGTAATAACGGCTTTTTGAGATAAGCATTGCCAGCACGAGGCCCATCGTGGCGCCTGAGCCGCCGGAGCAGATAAAAAAGTTATAGAAACCTTCTGCTGTAATGTGCGGAACCGGTTGGTGAGCGAGAAAGGCCTGCGTATTTTCGGCGATAAATTTCAAAAATATAGGACTAGTGATCCCGGAAAGTACT
>NZ_BCTM01000038.1 GCF_001571285.1 Kluyvera cryocrescens NBRC 102467
GGCATAGGGGATTTTATCCCTTACGCCAATGTGAAGATGCGCCGTCATTCCCATAGGCACAGCGCAGCGTGCCGATAGAACGGAGGGTGTCAATGTCATACTGTTTACCTGTCGTGATTTCTCTATTGTTGTTTGCTTAACCAGACCCGGGTTTTATTGTTATGGGTTCGGTTTTAAATGTTATTTTTATTGTTATTGCCGCGACCCGTTTTTACCGTTGACGGATGGCGTCACGTGGCGCGGTTTTTTGTCTAAATCATTTTTATTCGCTGCCGATCAGAATACGCTATTAAATAAAGCTATCTGCTCGGCGAAAGTAACTTAACCCGGCGCGCTGGCTTTAATCAATAGTACCGACATGAAATCAATTTATTAACATACATTTTATCTGTATGTTTACTTATAACTGATGGTTTATTTGTATTGCGTAGCGAACTAATTTAAATCACTGTTAAGGATATTGATTGACCCAGTTAGGGAAAATGAGGGGCTCTTGTGCTAAATAAAATATAGGAGTGTACTCAATCGCGATAAAAACAGGCAATCTGCCTGGTAAATAACCACCTGAACTCACATGGCGTTAACCTGTTCATATAATTTAAACCCTTTCTTAGCTACAACCTCTCTATACTGTGTATCCTTCACCTGCTTAACAGTGAACGCGTAGGCGGGGGCTTCCTGGACTGGTGCGACGACATCGTTGTAAAATGTCTGTCGTTCATCACTTCATTCTTTAGCCACTTCCGGCGTCGCAAAGAAGTCGCTGTTGGGTTTTTCAACGTCGCTGTGTGCGTTGCTGAACCTGATGAGCGAACGCCTTTCGCCGATACGCGTTGTTATGTGGTGTTCGATGCCATGATTTTTTACCCTACGCTGTAGGTGCACACGCTACAGCGTTAGTCGTTAGGAAAACCAAGGTAAATCAAGGTTTATAGGTTTTTTAGACAATCAGGAGTTGTCCATGAGCGAGCAGGCTATTCGTTTAACGCAATACAGCCACGGAGCAGGTTGCGGTTGTAAAATTTCACCGAAGGTGCTGGAAACCATCCTGCACAGCGAGCAGACGAAGTTTATCGACCCGAACCTGCTTGTTGGCAACGAAACGCGCGATGATGCTGCCGTCTACGACCTGGGTAACGGTACCTCGGTCATCAGTACCACCGATTTCTTTATGCCGATTGTCGACAACCCGTTCGACTTTGGCCGCATCGCGGCGACCAACGCCATCAGCGATATCTTCGCGATGGGCGGTAAGCCTATTATGGCGATCGCTATTCTCGGCTGGCCTATTAGCAAATTGGCGCCAGAAATTGCCCGCCAGGTGACCGAGGGCGGTCGTTTTGCTTGTAAACAGGCGGGTATCGCGCTGGCGGGTGGTCACTCTATTGACGCCCCAGAGCCTATTTTCGGCCTGGCAGTTACCGGTATTGTGCCGACCGAACGCGTGAAGAAAAACAGCACCGCGCAGGCCGGCTGCAAGCTGTTCCTGACTAAACCGCTGGGCATCGGCGTCCTGACTACCGCTGAGAAAAAATCGCTGCTGAAGCCTGAGCATCAGGGGCTGGCGACGGAAGTGATGTGCCAGATGAACCTGGTCGGCTCAGCCTTTGCCAATATCGAAGGCGTCAAAGCGATGACCGATGTGACCGGTTTTGGCCTGCTGGGCCACCTGAGCGAAATGTGCCAGGGCGCAGGCGTCCAGGCGCAGATTGACTTTACTGCCGTGCCAAAACTGCCGGGCGTGGAAGAGTACATTGCCCAAGGCGCCGTGCCTGGTGGCACCGAACGCAACTTTGCCAGCTATGGCCATCTGATGGGGGCCATGACCGCTGAGCAGCGTGCGCTGCTGTGCGACCCGCAGACCTCCGGCGGCCTGCTGCTGGCGGTAACGCCGGATGCCGAAGACGCGGTCCATGCTGCCGCCGCAGAATACGGTATCAATCTGACCGCCATCGGCGAACTGGTCACCGCCCGCGGCGGCCGTCCAATGATCGAGCTGCGCTGACTCCATGCGCCTGTTTATCGCGGAAAAACCGAGCCTGGCCCGCGCCATTGCCGACGTTCTGCCTAAGCCTCACCGTAAAGGCGACGGCTTTATCGAATGTGGCAACGGTCAGGTGGTGACCTGGTGTATTGGGCACCTTCTGGAACAGGCGCAACCGGATGTCTATGACAGCCGCTATGCGCGCTGGAATCTACAGGATCTGCCGATCGTCCCGGAGAAATGGCAGCTTCAGCCCCGGGCGTCGGTGACCAAACAGCTCAACGTCATTAAACGCTTTCTCCATGAAGCCAGCGAAATCATTCACGCCGGTGACCCCGATCGCGAAGGACAACTGCTGGTGGATGAGGTGCTGGATTACCTGCAGCTGGCGGCGGAAAAGCGCCAACAGGTGCAGCGTTGCCTGATTAACGACCTTAACCCGCAGGCGGTGGAGCGGGCGATTTCTCGTCTGCGCGCCAACAGTGAGTTTATTCCGCTGTGCGTTTCGGCGCTGGCCCGCGCCCGTGCCGACTGGTTGTATGGCATTAATATGACCCGCGCGTACACCATTTTAGGGCGCAATGCCGGCTATCAGGGTGTGCTCTCCGTGGGCCGTGTACAGACGCCGGTGCTGGGATTAGTGGTGCGACGCGACGAAGAGATCGAAAACTTCGTGTCGAAAGACTTCTTTGAAGTGAAAGCGCATATCGTGACGCCGAAAGACGAGCGCTTTACCGCCGTTTGGCAGCCGAGTGAAGCCTGTGAGCCGCACCAGGACGAAGAAGGGCGGTTGCTCAATCGAACCCTGGCTGAACATGTAGTGAAGCGCATTAGCGGTCAGCCTGCGCTGGTGACGGCGTATAACGATAAACGGGATTCAGAAGCCGCACCGCTGCCATTCTCTCTGTCGGCCTTACAGATTGAAGCCGCCAAACGTTTTGGCTTTAGCGCCCAGAACGTGCTGGATATCTGCCAGAAGCTGTATGAAACCCACAAACTTATCACCTATCCGCGTTCGGATAGCCGCTACCTGCCGGAAGAGCACTTTGCCGGGCGTCAGGCGGTGATGAACGCCATTAGCGTCCATGCGCCAGACCTGCTTCCACAGCCGGTGGTTGATCCGGATATTCGTAATCGCTGTTGGGATGATAAAAAAGTGGACGCCCACCATGCGATTATTCCCACCGCGCGCGCCAGTAACGTCAATCTCACGGACAACGAAGCCAAGGTGTATAACCTTGTAGCGCGTCAGTATCTGATGCAGTTCTGCCCGGATGCGGTATTCCGCAAATGTCAGATTGATCTCGATATTGCCAACGGCAAGTTTATCGCTAAGGCGCGTTTCCTGGCTGAAGCCGGTTGGCGAACGCTGCTGGGGGCGAAAGAGCGCGATGAGGACAACGACGGCACGCCGCTGCCGGTGGTCGCTAAAGCCGATGAGCTGCTGTGCGAAAGCGGCGAAGTGGTGGAACGCCAGACGCAGCCGCCGCGTCACTTCACCGATGCTACGCTGCTGTCGGCGATGACCGGTATCGCGCGTTTTGTGCAGGATAAAGATCTGAAAAAGATCCTGCGTGCGACCGACGGGTTGGGCACAGAAGCCACCCGCGCAGGGATTATCGAACTGCTGTTCAAGCGCGGTTTTCTCACCAAAAAAGGGCGCAATATTCTGTCAACCGATCCGGGGCGCGCGCTTTTCCATTCGTTGCCGGAGATGGCTACTCGGCCTGATATGACGGCGCACTGGGAGTCGACGCTGACGCAAATCAGCGAAAAGCAGTGTCGCTATCAGGACTTTATGCAACCGCTGGTGGGCACGTTGTTCCAGCTCATCGATCAGGCGCGTAGCACGCCGGTCAGGCAGTTCAGAGGGTTAGCCGCGCCGGGCGGTGGGGCGAAGAAGACGTTCAGTAAAGGCAAAGGAAAGAAACGAGCGCCGAGCCCTGAACAGGACGCGTAGTGAAAAATTATCGCGCCGCCCGGTAGCCCCGGCGTCGGCGCGATAGCAAAGCGATTAGATCACGCCCTGGCCGAGCATCGCATCGGCCACTTTCACGAAGCCCGCAATGTTCGCGCCGCGAACGTAGTTGGTCTGTTTGGCTTCACCGCCGTGCTCCACGCAGGCGTGGTGAATATCCAGCATGATGTGGTGCAGACGCGCATCCACTTTCTCCGCTTTCCAGCCCATACGCGCCGCGTTCTGCGCCATTTCCAGACCGGACGTCGCGACGCCACCGGCGTTAGCCGCTTTACCCGGAGCAAACAGCACGCCAGCGTCGAGGAACAGGTCGGTCGCTTCGATGGTGGTGGGCATGTTGGCGCCTTCCGCCACGGCTTTCACGCCGTTGGCAATCAGCACGCGCGCTGCATCAACGTCGAGCTCGTTCTGGGTGGCACACGGCAGCGCGATATCCACCGGTACACTCCACGGCTGCTGGCCTTCGAGGTAGACCAAACCAAATTCACGCGCATAGTCGGCAACGCGACCGTCGCGGCTGGCTTTAATTTCGCACAGACGGGCCAGCTTCTCTTTGGTGAAACCAGCCTCATCGACGACGGTACCGCTGGAGTCGGAGGCGGTGATAACGCGTGCACCGAGTTCCATCGCTTTTTCGATGGCGTACTGTGCGACGTTACCGGAGCCGGAAACGGCCACACGGGTGCCTTCAAAGCCAAGGCCATGACGCTTGAGCATCGCTTCCGTAAAGTACACCAGGCCATAACCGGTGGCTTCCGGACGAATCAGACTGCCGCCGAAAGAAAGACCTTTGCCGGTAAATACGCAGGCGGTGTTGTTGGAGAGTTTTTTCATCATCCCGGCCATAAAGCCGACTTCACGCCCACCGACGCCAATGTCACCGGCTGGGACATCGGTGTCTGCGCCCAGATGACGATACAGTTCGGTCATCAGTGACTGGCAAAAGCGCATCACTTCGCCTTCACTTTTGCCTTTCGGATCAAAGTCAGAACCGCCTTTACCACCGCCCATTGGCAGCGTGGTCAGAGCATTTTTAAAGGTCTGCTCGAAACCGAGGAATTTCAGAATCGACAGGTTAACGGAAGGGTGGAAACGCATACCGCCTTTGTATGGCCCGATAGCCGAGCTGAACTGGACGCGCCAGGCGCGGTTCACCTGAACCTGATTGCGGTCGTCTACCCACACGACGCGGAACTGAATAACACGCTCAGGTTCAACCAATCGCTCCAGCAGCGAAAGCTGGCGATAGCGCGGGTTCTGTTCGAGGAACGGCCAGAGCGTTGTCATGACTTCGCGTACAGCCTGAGCAAACTCGGTCTGGTGTGGGTCGCGTTGTTGAACATGAGCCAGGAATTGATTCAGAGAAGAAACTTGATCCATAAGTATAAGTACCTCTTATGATTGTGGATGTATGTAGTTGTTATGGTTGTGTTTAATAAATGACTTTTTTTCGACTATATCACTACCCGGCTAACGGATGACAAGGAAATTCCGGAAGCCGAATAAAATTAATACTCAGGGCAGGGTCATAACCAAAAACGATGATGGAAAAAAGTTAAGTTACCGGCCATTTTGGTCGATAGTTATAAAAGGTGAATTTTTAAGGAGATAGCGGATGAGAATGTTATGGATAGCCGGGGCGATGATGCTGTTTTGCCATGCCGCGCAGGCGCGACCGCAGATGGAAGTTAACGTTCCGCCTGAGGTGTTTAGCAACAGCGGCAATACCCAGCGGGCGCAGCCATGCTCCCAGTGCTGTATCTTCCAGGATCAGAACTACAGTGAAGGGGCAGTGGTGAAAAGCGAAGGCATTTTATTACAGTGCCAACGCGATGAACGGGCGATCAGCACGAACCCGCTGGTCTGGCGTCGGGTAAAGCCATAAACGCTGTTAATAATGGGATGTCGGCAGGGGCAAGATCGTAGCCCAGCGCCTCCTGCGGCGTGCACCACAACAATGCACTGTGTTCGCGGGCGATAATCTCGCCGTCAAAACGCGGCACGTGCCAGGCGTGGAGGTGAATGATCCGCCCGGAAACCTCACGCTGATGGCTGGCGATGTAACGCGCTGGATAAGCATGAATCGCCAGCTCTTCTTGCAGCTCGCGAATCAGCGCCTCTGGCTGACTTTCGCCGGCCTCGACTTTTCCGCCCGCAAACTCCCAAAGACCCGCCTGATCGGCATGAAGAGGGCGCTGGGCGAGCAGAATTTTGCCGTTTTGTTCGATAATGGCGGCAACAACATCAATGGTTTTTAGCATAGTGGTCAAAGACGTGATGAATGGAATGCCATATTATCGCTGCTTTGCCGTTTACCAAAGTTTTGCAGGAGTCTCCGGGTGAAAAATCAACAACCCTGGGTGCCGCCGCTCAGCCACTTACCGCTCAGTTTAAAACCTATCGTTGCCATGCAGAAAAAACATTACGGCGATGTGCTTAATCCGACCCGCTGGTGGGGGCGTATGCCTCGTCTGTTCTGGCTGGTGGCGCTGTTTGTCGGTTATCTGGAGCGTAAAAAGGCCCGTCTTGAGCCCGTGCTGCGCGCCTTGTTAATGACCCGGATTTCCCAACAATGTGACTGTGCATTTTGCATTGATGCAAATAGCCTGCGGCTGGCGCAGCGCTGCGGGGCGATGGATAAAGTCCTGGCGCTAAGCGACTGGCAAAGCTCCGCGCTGTTTACCCCGGCTGAACGCGCGGCGCTGGAGTACGCGGATGCGATGACTGCTACGCCACCGCGAGTCGATGATGTAGTGAAAAATTCGTTACACTGTCACTTTAACGATGAGCAGATCACCGAGATGACCGCGCTGGTCGCGTTCCAGAATTTATCCGCCCGCTTCAATGCGGCGCTGGAGATCCCCTCGCAGGGGCTGTGTGCGATGGAGGGACATAAAGATGCTTGATAGACATCTCCATCCGCGAATCAAACCGTGGCTTAACCGCATGGCGCAAGCCGTCGACCGCCCCGGCGTCAGCGCTGACGGCATCACGCTGCTGGGTTTTGCCATTGGCCTCCTTGCGCTGCCTTTTCTGGCGTTAGGTTGGTACGGCACGGCGCTAGTGGCTATCGTGTTTAATCGACTGTTGGATGGGCTTGATGGCGCGCTGGCGCGCCGGCGCGGCCTGACCGATGCGGGAGGATTTCTCGATATCGCCCTCGATTTTCTGTTTTACGCGCTGGTGCCGTTTGGCTTTATTCTGGCGGATCCGGCGGCGAATGCGCTGGCAGGCGGGTGGTTGCTGTTCGCCTTTATTGGCACCGGCAGCAGTTTTCTGGCATTTGCCGCGCTGGCGGCGAAACATCAGATTGATAACCCGGGCTATGCACATAAGTCATTGTACTATTTGGGGGGACTGACGGAAGGCACTGAAACCATTGCGCTGTTTGTGCTGGGCTGCCTGTTTCCACAGTGGTTTGCCTGGATGGCATGGCTATTTGGCGCACTCTGCTGGTTGACGACCTTTAACCGGGTGTGGGGAGGGTACATGACGCTGAAGAACGTTCAGCGTCATAACGCGTCGAATTAAAGCGTGCTATCCGGGCCGCGTTCGCCAGTCACGACCGGATTTTTCGGGTTGGCGCTCCACTCGTACCAGCCGCCGTCGTAAACGCTGACGTTCTGCCAGCCCATAGCGCGCGCATACATAAAGGTTTCAGAGGCGCGCCAGCCGGTACCACAGTAGAAGGAGACCTGCTGAGTTGGCAGAATGTTCCATGCTTTCCACATTGCCGCGATGTCATCGGCGCTGCGCATGGTACCGTCCGGATTGTGGAAGTCTTCCATGTGCGTGGAATCGCTCCCCGCATGGCCCCAGCGAGCGCCGGCAATCTCACCTTTCGGCTTGATATAGCTATAGCCACTGGTGGTGCCAACGAATTCCGGCCACGAGCGGATGCTCACAAGCGAAGCGTCTTTGCGGTGCAGCAGGCCCCGCGCCTGTTCCATATCCAGCATCAGCTGCGGCTGTGCCGGGATGGTGACGCCAAAGTCCGGTGCCGGCGCGACATCTTTTGGCAAACCGCGTTCAACCGGCAGACCCGCGTCAGACCAGGTTTTCCAGCCACCGTCGAGAATACGCACGTCTTTTACGCCCGCATAGAGCATGATTTGCGCCACACGTGCGGCGGCGTAAACGTCACGGCCATAGAGAATCACGGTGGTATCGTGGCGAATGCCGTGTTTAGCCAGCAGCGCCTTTAATTGCGCGTCTGAGACTTTGTTCCACAGCGGCTCGCTTTCCACTTCATTGGTATCGATATAGCCCGCGTTTGGGATATGGCTGACCAGATAGAGTTTAGGAGCCCCCCAGGCGGCTTCAATGATCTTGACGTCCCCCGTCGGTTTCGCGGCAACGTCTTTCCCCTGTTGCAGGTCGTGCAGCCACTGCGGGTATACCAACTGTTCGAAGTGTGGCAGCTTTTGTAAACGATCGGGCTGTTGCAGGGCATCGCTGAGAGTTGAGATATTGGTGTAGCCCGCTTGTTTCAGACGCTGAGCAACGGCCTCATTATCTTTGCTCTCACCGTACAGCGCGATGTCGGTGTTTTTCTGTAGCTGATGCTGTTGCGCCCAGGCGGACAACTGCTCGTTGTTCATCGCGGAAAGCCAGCTTGCCGACAGATTCAATGCACCCGGTTCATGGCCCTGGGGGCCATTCGCCTGCTGCGGCCAGCCGTTATAAAACGCACTCAGCCGCGTATCAATCGCTGCGCCTTTTTGCTGAAGCAGATGGGTAAAGGTTAAGGTTTTCGCCGTTTCAGCGGCAAAAGCAGAAGAGGCAAGACCAAGCGCCAGGGCCAGCGCGGTCAGTTGAGAAACACGTTTCATCAAATCATCCGACGGGGAAAAATGGAGCATCATTCTGCACCTCTGTAAGAGCAAATACCTTGCGTTAACGCAGTGTTTACCGCTTCATTGCCACTCCGCCAAACGTAAACAGCGGGCGTCTGGTGGAATGTCATCGGCGTCGTGAGTCACCTGCACGACCGGGATCTGCTGCTGTTTTAGTTCAGCAAAAACCCACTGCCGGAAATTCCCCCGCAGCGGTCTATCGAGGCGGCTGAACGGCTCATCTAACAGCAGGGCGTCGGGCTGGGCGAGCAGCGCCCGCAGCAGTGCCACCCGCGCGCGCTGGCCGCCGGAAAGCGTCGCCGGATCGCGCGAGTAGAACCCCGCCAGTTCGGCATTTTCCAACGCCTGCTCAACCTGTTGCTGGCGCTGCCGACCGATTACCTCGGCCGGGAGAGCCAGACGCAGATTTTGCCCGACGCTCAGGTGATCAAACAGCAGTGCATCCTGAAATAAGATACCTATTCGCCGTTTTTCGGTCGGCATGGGATCGCAGCGCTGGCCGTTAAGCCACAGTTCGCCGTGGGCGCGAAACGCCCCGTCAAGCGCGCCGACCATCCAGGCAAACAGGCTGGATTTTCCACAACCGGAAGGCCCCATCAGGGTTATGGTCTCCCCCGGTTGTACGGTAAAATTGACCTCGTGCAGCAGCGGTTGACCGGCCAGTGAAAGGGTCAGGTTTTTGACCTGCAACATTAACGTAATCCCCGGCGATAATGGCTGATTAGACGCGCCAGCAGCGCGGTCAGCAAGAAAAAGATCATCGGTAGCAGCAGTTGCCACAGCGCCTGCGCGGCTAGCGTGGCCGTCGCGCCGCCGCTGCTTAAAGCCACGGCTTCCGTGGTCAGCGTGGGTACGCGTCCGCCGCCTAACCACTGGGTCGGCAGATATTGCGCGATGCTGACCGAAAAGCCTATCGCCAGCGCCGAAAGCAGTGGACGAATAATCAATGGACATTTTAGCTGTAAAAATATCCGTCCGCGTCCCCAGCCCAGGGTTTTGGCCAGTAGCGTCTGGCGCGGATCAATCTGTCGCCAGGCGGGACGCAGGACGAACAGCATCCACGGTACTACCCACAGTAAATGCCCCCACAGCACGGTGCTCAACATGCCATCAAGCCAACCGTATAACGCCAGCTGATATTGCCCGGCGGCAAGCGGAAGAGCGGGGAGTAATAGGGGTAAATCTAACCAGCGCTGATGGCCCTGTGGCCCCCATTCCAGCCACAGCAGGCACACCGCCGCAGCAATCAGTGCTGACAGCAGTGCCAGCCATAGGCTGTTATTAATGGTGTGCATCGCGGGAAGTGCCCCATGGGCCAGCCAGGCAAGAAAAACGACGCATAAAAGGCCACTTAGCGGCAGCATGAATCCCACGCATCTTCCCGGTAACGGGAGAAAACGTTGCCGTCTACGACCATCCGGATGAGGACGATAAAGACGCGAGGTGCGCCAAAGAATGGTGGTCACTACGGCGAGCACTAGCAGCAGCGCAAGCAGCAGCAGGCAGGCCAACGCACCTTTGGCCTGATCGTCCGCCTCGCCGGCGTTGAGCCATTGCCAGGCCAGTACCGCCAGCGTCGGCGGGTTGCCAGGCCCAATGATGATCGCAACATCAATCACCGACAGCGTCCAGGCGGTCGTTGCTAGCAGCGCCACGCCGAGCGAAGGCATCAGCGTGGGTAAAATAAGGTGGTGAAGACACTGCCCGCGACCGTAGCCAAGACTTTTAAACACCACCACCTGTTCCGCCAGTTGTCGCTCGCCGAGCAGCGCCCAGCATACCCAAAGCAAAAAACCGCTCTCTTTAACTGCCAGCACCAGACCAAGACCTATGCCATAGCGATCCTGCACAGGGTTTATTGCGGGTAGCAGGCGATAAAGCTCACCGCCTTCGGCAAAAAGCAGCAGGGCGCAGGTGGCGAAGGCGACGTGCGGAAGGGCTAATAGCCACGGCAGCCGAGAGGCAAGACGCTGCCAGCGGACAGAGGGCCAAAGGGTGGCAATCACCAGCAGCGCCAGCAGCAGTGCGCCGCCTACGCCAATCAGCGTGGAAACCAGCGTGGCGAGAATGGCCTGGGGCAACTGTGGATCAGCGAACAGCCGCAGCCAATGGGACAGTGACGATGCTGGCGACAGCAAAAGCCCTGCCGCCGGGATCAGGGGCAGATAGATAAGCAACATCAGGCCCCAGCTCAGGGCGATTAATGCGTACCGTAACGGCGCAGCCATTCCTGCTCCAGCACGTTGACCCACGCCGAGTGCGGTTCAGCCAGCACCGGCGGCGCATTTTCCGGAATACGCTGTTGGAGCACCTGTTGCTGTTGCGCATTGAGTTTACGGGCGTCCAGTACGCTTGGGTCTCCCCAAATAGCCGGATCGGCCTTACGCAGTTGGGCTTCCGGCGATAGCAGGAAATTGGCAACCACCTGGGCCCCCGCGCTGGCGGAGGCATTGGCTGGAATGGTGACAAAGTGAACGTTGCCGATCATGCCCTGCGTAAAACCAAAACTGTAGCTGTCTTTGGGGAGCTCCTCTTTCGCCACTTTCTGCTTGGCGTGCATGGGATTAAAGGTCAGCGACAGTCGCAGGGTACCGTTGGTTAACAGGGCGTCCATGCGTGCCGGAGAAGGCGGGAAATCTTTTCCCTGGCGCCACAATAACGGATGCAGGGTATCGAGATAGCGCCACAACGGCGCGGTGACGGCTGCGAACGTCTGTGCATCCGGCGGTTGCTTTAATGCGTCAGGCTCGCCTGTGAGGTTAATCAAGAGCTGTTCCAGCAGCGCAGTGCCGGTGAAATCCGGCGGGCGCGGATAGGTGACGGTGCCAGGATGCGCTTTCGCAAAATCCAGCAGTGCCTGTGGAGACGTTGGTGGCAGCGGCGTTTGCTGTAGGCGGGCGATAAAGGTCAACTGTGCGCTGCCCCACGGCGATTCAGCACCGTCGGTTGGCACAGAGAAATCTTCGCGCACTGGCTTGCGGGTATCGACATAGCGCCAGTTCGGTAACTGTTCCGCCCAGCCGGTGCGCAATAAGTTAGCTTCTTTTAGAGTGCGGAAGTTCTCGCCGTTGACCCACAGTAGATCAACCGAACCGTGGGTTTTACGCCCGGCACGAGCTTCGGTCTGAATGCGTTTGACCGTATCGGCCGCATCGGCAATGTGCACGATACGCAGATCGACGGCATAATCGCGCTTCACTTCACCGCTCACCCAATCAAGATAGTGGTTCACCGCCTGATCGCCCCCCCAGGCATTAAACCAGACGGTCTGCCCCCTGGCCTCGCGTTGGGTCTGCTGCCAGCTATCGGCGTGGGCGGCGAGCGGCATCAGCATCGCCAGACTCAACAGGCCAATCTGCACGCGGCGTCGGGGCTCTCGGTGATAACGCATCAGCAATTCCTCTTGTGTTTTTCCTGATAGAAGGTCTTCGCAGCCACTATCACAATAGTCAACGCGAACAGAATCAATAGCCCACTGACAAACCAAAAGATGCCGCCGGTCAGCATACTGCCAACCCATGAATAGACGATGGTGGCGGGAAGCTGGCCGAGGCCGGTGGCGAGCATAAAGTGGCGAAAGCGTAGTGAAGTTAACCCGGCGGCATAGCTGACCGGGTCGAACGGCACGAAGGGCAGTAATCGGCAGACCAGGATGGTGTGTTTGCCGTAGCGTTCAAAAAATCCATCCATGCCGTTGAGCACCGTTTTACCGGTGAGCTTTTCTACCACGTCGCGACCCAGGATTCGGGCAATATAAAAACAGAGCGCTGCGCCTACCATGGCGCTGCTCCACGACAGCAACCCGCCCCAAAAAGCACCAAACAGCGAGGCATTGGCGAATGTAATCAGAAATGCCGGTAGGGGGGCGACAATGGCCTGGAAAATCATCAGCAGGAAGGAAACGACTGCTGCCAGTGAACCATAGGATTGGATAAAACGTTCAACGCCGTGCTGATCGACGGCCATGAATGCGCTGACGCTATGGTCAATAAAGGTCGTCACCGGCGGAATAAACCGCCAGGCAAGTAGCAGCGCGAGGGCCGCGATGGCGATCAGTGCGCGAAAATACCAGACGGTGCGATTGTTTGCTGCCATTAGATCTCCTTCGTCGGCAGTTCAACCCGTTTTCGTCGGGCATATCCTTTTGCGGTTTGCACCAGCGCAAACAGCACCACGCCGGCGAGGCTGAGCTTGAGGACAAATGGCAGGGTGATCCCTTGTGCCACCAGTTCACTCGCCATATAGGTATAGATAAAAATACCGGGCAGCGTGGTGAGGGCCGAAATCAGCGTATATCGCCAAAACGGGATCGCCGTCAATCCGTAGGCATAGTTTTGAATATTATAGGGAAACAGTGGGATCAGTCGGGTGAGGATCAGAAAATCGGTGCCGCTACGGGTCATGCCGCGCTCAATCGCCTGAAAGGTGGCGGTATGGCCCACATATTTCAGTAGCAGCGTGCGGCCGAGCCAGCGAGCAAGTAAAAAAGAGAGTGCGGAGGCCAGCGTCGCGGCAACCAGCGATAGCAGCGTCCCCAGCCAAGGACCAAAGACCATTCCACCCGCCAGCACCAGCACGCTGCCGGGCATCAGGCAGACCGTGGCAACGATAAACAAGGTGATATAAATAACGTAACCCAGCGTGCCGCTTTGCCCGATGAGCTGCTGTAGATGACGAAAATTAGTGATCAGATCGCTAAGACCGAAGCGGTGAATGCCGATGGCAAACAGGCTGATAACAGCGACAATCAGCAGGAGCTTAGTGGCTGCGCAATAGCGACTTCTTTTGCATGGGGGTCCTCCTGCCGGGAAGAAAAAGAGTGCGCGACGTTATTATAACTTCGCGACTACAGCAAGAGCTTAGCGCTGATTTATTGATATTGCTCAGAATTACCCCGCCACTGCGGGCGGTAGAACCCTCGCCCGGCATTGAACTAACGCCGGGCGATGAGCCGAACTTACTTGAAGGTCGCCCAAACCGGCGCATGATCCGACGGTTTTTCCATCCCGCGAATTTCATAATCGATGCCGGTTTCGATGCAGCGTGCTGCCAGCGGTTGGCTGGCTAACAGCAGATCTATGCGCAGCCCGCGGTTATCATCGAAACCTTTGGAGCGGTAGTCAAACCACGAGAAGCGATCGTTCGTTTCTGGGTTCGCGTTGCGGAAGGTGTCAACCAGACCCCAGCCCAGCAGACGCTGCATCCACTCACGCTCTTCCGGCAGGAACGAACATTTACCGGTACGCAGCCAACGCTTACGGTTCTCTTCACCAATACCGATATCCAGATCGGTTGGGCTGATATTCATATCACCCATGATCAGTACCGGATTGTCTTTGTTCAGGCGGGTTTCCAGATAGTCCTGCAAATCCTGATAAAACTTGGTCTTGGCCGGGAATTTGGTTTCATGATCGCGGCTTTCACCCTGCGGGAAATAGCCGTTAATGACCGTCACGTTGCCAAACTCAGAAGGGACCTCGGCAATGATGATGCGGCGCTGTGCGTCTTCATCATCGGTCGGGAAGCCACGATGTACCGCGATAGGCTCTGCTTTAGTCAGGATCGCAACGCCGTAATGGCCTTTTTGCCCGTGGTAGAAAATGTGGTAACCGAGCTTTGCGACCTCTTCAAGAGGGAACATATCGTCGTGTACCTTCGTCTCCTGCAGGCCAATCACATCAGGCTGATGCTTTTCAACAATGGCTTGCAGTTGATGAGGGCGGGCACGCAGGCCGTTGATATTGAAGGAGACAAATTTCATAGTCGTTGCCACTTTGCGGGAGGAATTGTGACGGGATAGTAGCAGAATTTAGATTGTCTCGCTGCTCTTGTGCGGTGGTATGGCCAATTTCTTTTATCGTTGCTGCCATGTTGCTGAGCAAGAAATGCACCAGTTTTGGGCGAACTGCGCCGTAATGAGGCGTAAATCTACGATAAATTTCGCAGTCGATCACAAATCCAGAACGATATTTTGCAGATGCATAATATTTCTTAATTTTGCCCTGAATAGTCTCTTGATGTTACTGATATTCACTTTATATGCACTTTGTGTGCATAAGTGGCTTCTGTAACTTATTGATACTTCGCTACCAACCCACGTTTATGCATTTTTAGCTCTCGCTGGCACGAACCGTGCAATCTACATTTAAGGGGAAATAACCATAATCATTAACATAAATTAAACCATTTATTTACTTATCGAGGTCGCTATGTCTCAGTCAATCAGCCGTCAAAATTTTGATCAGTGGATGATGCCGGTTTACGCCCCGGCTCAGTTTATTCCTGTACGCGGTGAGGGGGCATGGTTGTGGGATCAAGAGGGAAAAGGCTATATCGATTTTGCCGGTGGTATTGCCGTGAATGCGCTGGGACACGCCCATCCGGCGATGCTCCGCGCGTTGACCGAGCAGGCCAGTAAGTTCTGGCATACCGGGAATGGCTATACCAATGAACCCGCGCTGCGGCTGGCTAAACAGCTGATCGACGCCACCTTCGCCGATCGCGTTTTTTTCTGTAACTCCGGCGCGGAAGCTAACGAAGCCGCGCTGAAAACGGCGCGTAAATATGCCCACGATCGCTTTGGCGAACATAAAACCGGCATTGTGGCATTCAAAAATGCCTTTCATGGCCGCACGCTGTTTACCGTCACGGCAGGGGGGCAACCGGCTTATTCGCAGGATTTTGCGCCGCTGCCGCCGGATATCCGTCATGGCGTTTACAACGATATCGAGTCAGCCCGCGTATTGATTGACGACAACACCTGCGCGGTGATCGTCGAGCCGATTCAAGGGGAAGGCGGGGTTGTCCCTGCGACGCAGGCATTCCTGCGCGAACTGCGTGAACTGTGCGATCGCCACCATGCGGCGCTGATTTTTGATGAAGTGCAAACCGGCGTTGGACGCACCGGTGAACTGTACGCCTATCAGCACTATGGCATTACGCCGGATCTGCTCTCCACCGCCAAAGCGCTGGGCGGCGGGTTCCCAATCGGTGCGCTGCTGGCGCGTGAAGAGATGGCCAGCGTAATGACGGTGGGGACTCACGGTACGACTTACGGCGGCAACCCGCTGGCTTGCGCCGTAGCGGGTGAAGTGCTGTCGATAATCAACACGCCGCAGGTTTTGAACGGGGTGAAACAGCGCGAACAGTGGTTTAAAGAGCGCCTTCAGGCAATCAATACCCGTTTTGGTCTATTTAAAGAGATTCGCGGCGTAGGCTTGTTGATCGGCTGCGCCTTGCGTGATGAGTACGCCGGTAAGGCTAAGCAGATAAGCCTGCTGGCCGCGGAAGAAGGGCTGATGGTCCTGATTGCGGGCGTGAATGTTGTTCGCTTCGCACCGGCGCTTATCGTTAATGAAGAGGATGTGACGCTGGGTCTCAACCGCTTCGAAGCCGCCTGTGAACGCTTTATTGCGGAGACATCATCATGATGATTATTCGTCCTGTTGCCGCCGGAGATCTCCAGGGTTTGCTCACGTTAGCGGGGGAAACGGGTGGCGGTCTCACTTCGTTGCCCGCCGATGAAAATACTCTTGCGGCGCGTATCGCCCGTTCTCAGGCCACCTGGCAAGGCACGCTGCCGCGTGGCGATCAAGGCTACGTGTTCGTGCTTGAGGATACCCGCAGCGGTGCGGTGGTTGGGGTGTGTGCGATTGAGGTTGCGGTGGGCGTCAACGACCCCTGGTACAACTATCGCGTGGGCACGTTGGTGCACGCCTCGAAAGAGCTGAACGTTTACAACGCGCTGCCAACCCTGTTTCTCACTAACGATCACACCGGCAGCAGCGAGCTGTGTACGCTGTTCCTTGACCCGGCGTGGCGCAAAGATAGCAACGGACATCTGCTGTCATCGTCGCGCTTCTTGTTTATGGCGGCGTTCCGCGACCACTTTAATCACAAGGTGGTTGCAGAAATGCGCGGCGTGATTGATGAACACGGTTACTCGCCGTTTTGGGAAAGCCTCGGCAGCCGCTTTTTCTCTATGGAGTTTTCCCGCGCCGATTATCTGTGCGGTACCGGGCAAAAAGCGTTTATTGCTGAACTGATGCCAAAACATCCCATTTATACCGATTTTCTCAGTGAAGAGGCGCGGGCGGTGATCGGTCAGGTCCATCCGCAAACCGCGCCGGCGCGTGCGGTGCTGGAGAAAGAAGGTTTCCGCTATCGCGATTATGTCGATATTTTTGACGGCGGCCCAACGCTGGAGTGTGAAATTGACCGGGTACGCGCGGTGCGTAAAAGCCGATTGGTGGCCGTGGCGGAAGGTGGACCCGGCAGCAGTGATTTACCGCTGTGCGTGGTAGCCAACGAGCAGTATCAGCACTATCGCGCCATGTTGGTCCACGCCGACCCGCAAACCGAATGCCTTGTTTTAACGGCTGAACAACTGGATGCCCTGAACTGTCATTCAGGCGATAGCGTCCGCCTGGTCCGCCTGTGCCCCGAGGAGAAAAAATGATGAGCCTGTGGATTAACGGAGAGTGGCTGGCGGGGAGCGGCGCGGCGCGTCAGAGTGCCAATCCGGTGACCGGTGAGGCAACGTGGGCGGGAAATGATGCTTCGCCGCTGCAGGTTGAGCAAGCCGTTGCCGCCGCACGCGCAGCGTTTCCCGCGTGGGCCCGCCGCCCGTTTGCCGAACGCCAACACATTATTGAGGTCTTTGCTGCACTGCTGGAGAGTCATAAAGAGGCATTAACCGACGTGATTGCCCGTGAAACCGGTAAACCGCGGTGGGAGGCGGCCACGGAAGTGACGGCAATGACGAATAAAATCGCCATTTCCCTGGCGTCCTATCGCACACGGACGGGGGAGAGTCATAGCGAAATGGCGGACGGTGCGGCCACGCTGCGCCATCGCCCCCACGGCGTTTTGGCGGTATTTGGCCCGTATAATTTCCCCGGACACCTGCCAAATGGCCACATTGTCCCGGCGTTACTGGCTGGGAATACGGTGGTGTTTAAGCCCAGCGAACTGACGCCACACTGCGGCGAGGCGGTGGTCAAACTGTGGGAAAAAGCTGGTCTACCGGCGGGGGTGCTGAATTTGCTGCAGGGCGGGCGCGAAACCGGCGAAGCGCTCAGCAGCCAATCGGGGCTGGACGGTGTGCTGTTTACCGGCAGTTCCGCAACCGGCTTCCATCTGCATCGTCAGTTGGCCGGTCAGCCGCAAAAAATGCTCGCCCTGGAAATGGGGGGGAATAATCCGCTGATTGTCGATGATCCGCAGGACATTGATGCAGCGGTGCATTTAACCATTCAGTCGGCGTTTGTCACCGCCGGCCAGCGCTGTACCTGCGCGCGCCGCCTGCTGGTGAAACGGGGCTCGATTGGTGATGCCTTTTTACAGCGTCTGGTCGAGGTCAGCGGGCGTATTGTTCCTGACGCCTGGAACGCGCAGCCTCAGCCATTTATCGGCGGGTTGATCTCTGCGGCAGCGGCCGAGCGAGTGTATCAAGCCTGGCAAGCGCTGGTGGAACAGGGCGGTACCACGCTATTGGCTCCGCGTTTAGTCAAACCCGGGACCTCGCTGCTAACTCCGGGGATCGTTGAATTAACTGAAGCCCATGATATTGCCGACGAAGAAGTGTTTGGTCCGCTGCTGGGCGTGTGGCGCTATGACGACTTTGCGCAGGCCATTCACCTGGCGAACGCGACCCGTTATGGGCTCTCCTGTGGTCTGATTTCCCCAGACCGCGAGTTGTTCGACCGTCTGCTGTTGGAAGCGCGAGCCGGGATCGTCAACTGGAATAAACCGCTAACCGGTGCCGCCAGCAGCGCGCCATTTGGTGGCACCGGTGCTTCCGGCAACCATCGTCCTGGCGCCTGGTATGCTGCGGATTACTGCGCGTGGCCAATGGCGAGCCTGGAATCACCAACGCTCGCGTTACCTGCATCGCTCAGCCCTGGGCTCAATTTTGATGCGAAGGTGCAGCCATGAACGCCTGGGAAGTGAACTTTGACGGCCTGCCGGGGCTGACTCACCACTACGCTGGCTTATCGTTTGGTAATGAAGCCTCGACCAAACATCAGTATCAGGTTTCGAATCCGCAGCGGGCGGCGAAACAGGGGCTGTTAAAAATGAAGGCGCTGGCCGATGCCGGATTTGCGCAAGGGGTGATCCCGCCGCAAGAACGGCCAAACGTCACGCTGTTGCGCCAGCTTGGTTTCAGCGGTCGTGATGAGCAGGTCATCGCCAAAGCTGCAGCGCAGGCGCCAGAACTGTTGAGTGCGGCCAGTTCCGCCTCGGCGATGTGGGTGGCTAACGCGGCCACGGTTTGCCCTTCCGCAGATGCGCTGGATGGTAAGGTGCACCTGACCGTGGCAAACCTGAACAGTCTTTTGCACCGCGCCAGTGAAGCGCCGACGACGCAGGCTATTTTGCAGGGGATTTTCCACGATCCCGCCCATTTTGCCGTCCACGGCCCTTTGCCGGCAGTTGCCTCGTTGGGGGATGAAGGGGCCGCCAATCACAATCGGCTGGGTCGCGACTATGGGTTACCGGGGACTCAACTGTTTATTTACGGCCGCGATGAGACGCGCGGCGCAATGCCGCTGCGCTACCCGGCGCGGCAGACGCGCGCCGCCAGTGAAGCCGTGGCGCGGCTGAACCAGACGAACCCGAATCAGGTAATTTTTGCCCAGCAAAATCCCCAGGTGATCGACCAGGGCGTGTTCCATAATGATGTTATCGCGGTGAGCAACCGCGAATTGCTGTTTTGTCACGAGCAGGCGTTTGTTCAACAGCCGCAACTGATGGCACATCTGCGCGAACGCGTTGCGGGATTTATGGCCATAGAAGTGCCGGCGGCAAAAGTGACGGTCGCCGAAGCGGTTACCACTTATCTGTTTAACAGCCAACTGTTAAGTAAAGCGGACGGCAGCATGATGTTAGTGCTTCCTGGTGAGGCGCAGGAGCATCCTCGCGTTTGGCGCTATCTCAACGAGCTGATCGCCCAGGATAACCCTATCGATACGCTGCGCGTATTCGATTTGCGCGAAAGTATGGCCAACGGCGGCGGCCCGGCGTGTCTGCGGCTCAGGGTGGTGCTGAACGACGACGAGCGCCGGGCAGTCAATCCCGCGGTAATGATGAACGACACGCTGTTTACCACCTTAAATGACTGGGTCGATTGCTATTATCGCGACCGTCTGACCGTAGGGGACCTGGCAGATCCGCAGCTATTGCAGGAAGGACGTGAAGCGTTAGATCGGTTAACACAGATCCTGCAACTGGGTTCGCTCTATCCCTTCCAGCGTTAAGGAGAACAGATGAAACAGTTTCTGGCATTGACGCTGGCGGGGCGATTACCGCCCCAGCCTGAAGGCGATAGCGAACATTTCCACTGGGAATGGCGCGAGGCCGGGGTGTTGCAGTTAACACCACATCAGCCCTGCTCGCAGGCGATGGTGCTGTCGGCAGGGATCCACGGCAACGAAACAGCGCCGGTGGAAATAGTGGAGAACTTGCTCAATGCGTTGATAAGCGGACGGCAGGCGCTGCACTGGCATTTGCTGGTGGTGCTGGGCAACCCGCCGGCGATGCGCGACAACAAGCGTTATCTGCACAGCGATCTCAATCGCATGTTTGGCGCGCGCTGGCGGCATTTCCCGGTAAGCGATGAAACGATACGCGCAGCCAGTCTTGAGCAAACCGTGGCAGCGTTTTATCAGCGCTGCCCGGCGGACGTGCGCTGGCATCTTGATATGCATACCGCGATTCGCGGCTCTCATCATCAGCGCTTTGGCGTGTTGCCCGCGCGGGAAACACCGTGGGATCCGCAGTTCTTAAGCTGGCTTGGCTCGGCCGGGCTACAGGCGCTGGTGTTTCATCAGGCGCCGGGAGGAACGTTCAGCCATTTTACCTGCGAATCCTTTGACGCACAGGCCTGCACGCTGGAGTTAGGTAAAGCCCGACCATTTGGACAAAATGATTTGACGCAGTTTGCGCTGGTGGAACGCCAGCTCGCGAATCTGCTGGCGGGAGAGTTTGGCGGCGGTTCGACCGCTGAGCCTTTGCACTATCGGGTAGTGCAGCAGATCACCCGACGCAGCGCTGATTTTCGCCTCTACATGTCACCTCAGACGCTGAACTTTACGCCGTTTGCCAAAGGGACGCTGCTGGCGGAAGACGGAGACCTCCGCTACGTGGTGTCGTCTCCCTGCGAGTACGTCCTGTTCCCGAATCCAGATGTCGCGTTAGGGCTGCGGGCCGGACTAATGCTTGAACGCTGTCCGCCCGTAAATTAATAAATCTTGCCGCTTCGCACAGCGCAGCGGCCTTTATTTATTCTTATTTTCGCTATTGCAGATTATTCCTGGATAATTGCTTTATTAATAATCTGCCGTGCTTTATACTTCTACAAAATCTCTTCTTAATCATGATGTTGAATATTTTCGTTTCAACTCTCCACAGTTTATCCTCAATTTCTTCATAATTGGTTGGAAATCGTTTTTTACACTTTCATTGTTTTACGCAGGCTCTGATTAATTGACGATAAACCCCGTAAAGTTAATCTCGTCAACACGGCAATGCGCCGTCAGAATAATTGAAAGTAAGGACCCGATAATGAAAAAATTAACTGCTCTGTTTGTTGCCTCTACGCTGGCTCTGGGTGCTGCTAACCTGGCTCACGCTGCGGACACCACCTCGACCACCGCCGACGCGGGTCAGCCGAACGCTAAGATGATGAATCATCACAAAGGTAAAATGGGCCCACGCCATGACATGATGTTCCAGGGGCTGAACCTGACCGACGCGCAAAAACAGCAGATGCGCGACATTATGAAAGAGGGCCGCGAACACAACAAACGTCCACCGCAGGATGAGATGCGTGCGATGCATAACCTGATCGCCAGCGACAGCTTCGATAAAGCGAAAGCCGAAGCGCAGATCGCCAAAATGGAAGAACAGCATAAAGGCATGATGTTGTCTCGTCTGGAAACCCAGAACAAGATTTACAACATCTTAACCCCAGAACAGAAAAAACAGTTTAATGCGAATTTTGAGAAGCGTCTGACAGAACACAAAGCGCCAGCAGGTAAAATGCCTCCTGCGCCTGCCGAATAAGTTTAGCGGCACACTGTCTTAAGACCGCCGGACTTGCCCATAAATACCAACAGGTTATGGGCAGGTCCGGCGGTTTTCTTCTTTATTTCTTCCAGAAATCATCAAACACGGTAATCGGCGGACGGCGCTTATGCTCCGTCTTCAGATACCAACCTTCGATAGTCTTCGCCTGCGCCGCATCCAGGGTTTTACCTTCCAGATAGTCGTCAATGTTGTCGTAGGTTACGCCAAGGGCAACTTCATCCGGCAGAGAAGGGCGGTCATCTTCGAGATCCGCCGTTGGTGCTTTCTTATATAAGTGCTCTGGACATCCGAGTTCAGCGAGCAGCTGTTTACCCTGACGCTTATTGAGACGGAAAATCGGGTTAATGTCAGTACCGCCGTCGCCGTACTTGGTGAAGAACCCGGTAATGGCTTCCGCCGCATGATCGGTGCCGACCACGACACCTTGGGTCATACCGGCAATACTGTACTGTGCTTTCATACGCTCACGGGCTTTTTCATTGCCGCGAACAAAGTCGCTCAGCTCGATTCCCGCTTCACGCAGCGCTTGCTCGCTGGCCAGCACCGCAGCCTTAATATTGACCGTCAATACACGGTCCGGCTGAATAAAGGCGATCGCATCCTGGCAATCCTGTTCGTCAAACTGCACGCCGTAGGGTAGACGTACGGCGATGAACTGCAGCGCGTTGTCGCCTGTTTCGCTACGCAACTCGTTAATCGCCAGTTGGCACAGCTTCCCGGTGAGGGTTGAGTCCTGACCGCCGCTGATCCCTAAGACTAACGATTTGATAAATGGATAAGTTTTTAGATAGGATTTCAGAAAATCAACGCTACGACGGATCTCTTCTTTTGCGTCAATTTGTGGTTTTGCGCCAAGCGCCTGAATAATCTCTTGTTGTAACGCCATCTACCCCTCCGGAAATGTGAGCCAAGCTGTGCCGATAACCCATTAGAACAATGTGTTAAAGCTACCTCTTTGACGGTAAAACGACAAGGATCACAGTTTTGACTGATGTAAATTAATCCGAATATTCCATGACCCGGTGTTGATTCAGACGTATTGGTTGATAAATAGCATGTTTTATTCCAGGCTTAAGACACTTCATAAAAAAGGAGAAAGGAAGATGAATAAGAATTTTGTCGGTATCCTGGGCGCCGCTGCTGTAATGGCCCTGCTGGCGGGTTGTACCGCATACGATCGCACGGCAGACCAGTTCACTCAGCCGGTGGTGAAAGACGTGAAGAAAGGGATGAGCCGAACCCAGGTTCAGCAGATTGCGGGTAAACCATCATCTGAAGTTTCAATGATCCACGCACGTGGTACCTGCCAGACCTATATATTGGGTCAACGAGATGGTAAAGCGGAAACCTACTTTGTGGCCTTAGACGATACCGGCCATGTGATCAACTCCGGCTACCAAACTTGTGCGCAATACGACACGGACCCGCAGGCAGCAAGCAAGTAATCGTGTATTCATCGGACACCTACGAAAGCCCGACCTCAGCGTCGGGCTTTTTTATGAGATATCATGCTTATTTCTTGTCGCGAATTATTTTGACCAAAGTGTGAAGGTAGTCAAAACCAGAGGTCAATGAGAGACAATTTTTGCGATGTGAGAATTATCCGTACACAATTTGTTGCCGTATACTCAAGGCATAAACAGAAGATAACTCATCTGTTACATACGAGGGTAGTGGGCACAAGGAACATCGCCCGGTGATGGCAGATTTCACAAGTTGAGGAAGCGTGAATGGAAAAGAAACATATTTATCTCTTTTGCTCTGCAGGAATGTCCACTTCATTGTTGGTATCCAAAATGCGTGCGCAGGCTGAGAAATACGAAGTACCCGTTGTCATTGAAGCATTCTCTGAAGCGTTTGCCGCAGAAAAAGGTCCTGAGGCTGACGTTATTTTACTCGGTCCACAAATCGGTTATATGTTGGGCGATATTCAAAAGATTTTACCAAACAAACCAATTGAAGTTATTGATTCAACGCTGTATGGCAAAGTAGATGGTTTAGGCGTGCTTAAAGCAGCGGTTGCTGCAATTAAAAAAGCCGCTGCGCAGTAATTTAATTATTTTTCCCGTCAAAGAGTTATTTCACATACAATCGCCGCAATATTAATTGCGGCCCTTTAAGGGTATTTTCTATGAGTAAAGTGATCGATTCGCTTGAAAAGGTACTCCTTCCTTTTGCTGTTAAAATAGGAAAGCAGCCTCACATTAACGCCATTAAAAACGGTTTTATTAAATTAATGCCATTGACCCTTGCCGGGGCCATGTTTGTATTAATTAATAACGTTTTCCTGAGCTTTGGTGAGGGCTCATTCTTCTATTCAATGGGCATTCGTCTGGATGCATCCACCATTGCAACATTAGACAGCTTTAAAGCCATCGGCGGTAACGTTTATAACGGTACCCTGGGCATTATGTCGCTGATGGCACCTTTCTTTATAGGTTCAGCTTTAGCAGAAGAGCGCAAAGTTGACCCGATGGCAGCAGGCCTGCTGGCGGTAGCGGCATTCATGACCGTCACCCCATACAGCGTCGGCGATGCGTATGCGGTAGGCGCTAACTGGCTGGGTGGTCAGAACATCATCTCCGGTATGATTATCGGTCTGGTGGTCGCTGAGCTGTTCACCTTCGTTATCCGTCGCAACTGGGTGATTACGCTGCCAGATAGCGTGCCATCTTCCGTCGCACGTTCATTCTCGGCGCTGATTCCAGGCTTCCTGATCCTCTCCATCTTCGGGATTATCTCCTGGATGCTGGCCTCCTACGGCAGCAACTTCCACCAGATCATCATGGACTCCATCTCCAAGCCGCTGGCGGCAATGGGCGGGGTCGTAGGCTGGGCGTATGTGGTCTTCAACTCCCTGCTGTGGTTCTTCGGTGTTCACGGTTCTCTGGCGCTGACTGCGCTTGATAACGGCATCATGACTCCATGGGCGCTGGAAAACATCGCACTGTACAACCAGTATGGTTCCGTTGATGCCGCTATCGCTGCAGGCCAGCAGTTCCACTTCTGGGCGAAACCAATGCTGGATTCCTACATCCTGCTGGGTGGTTCCGGTGCAACGTTGGGTCTGATTATCGCTATCTTTATCGCTTCTCGCCGTGCTGACCATCGTCAGGTTGCGAAACTGGCGCTGCCATCAGGCATCTTCCAGATTAACGAACCGATTCTGTTTGGTCTGCCAATCATCATGAACCCGGTTATGTTCATTCCGTTTGTGCTGGTACAGCCGATTCTGGCCGCTATCACTCTCGCTGCCTACTCAATGGGCATCATTCCACCGGTCACTAACCTGGCGCCGTGGACTATGCCAACCGGCCTGGGGGCGTTCTTCAACAGTAACGGTAGCATCGCAGCCCTGTTCGTCGCACTGTTCAACCTTTGTGTTGCCACGATGGTTTACATTCCATTCGTGATGATTTCGAACAAAGCGCAGCAGACCATTGAAGAAGAAGAAAGCGAAGAAGACATCGCAGCAGCACTGAAATTCTAATGCCAATGCGGTATGGAGCCTGTCTCCATACCGCCCTCACAAAAGGGAATAGATATGTTTGATTTGGATAATGTGGTTGCTGAGGACGTGCAGGAAAACGATCTCGAAGAAGTGGTAATGGGCCTGATTATTAACTCTGGACAGGCGCGTAGCTTGGCTTATGCCGCGCTGAAGCAGGCAAAACAGGGTGATTTTGAAGCGGCAAAAGCCACGATGGACCAGTCCCGCATTGCGCTGAGCGAAGCGCATCGCGTGCAGACACAGCTCATTGAGAGCGATGAAGGTGAAGGACGTATGAAGGTGAGCCTGGTGCTGGTTCATGCGCAGGATCATCTAATGACATCAATGTTGGCCCGCGAACTCGTTGCTGAATTGATCGAACTTCACGAGAAGGTACAATAGGCTTTTCCCTATGAGGCAACCAAAGATGATCAGCATGGAAATCAACACCGCCAGAGAACAACAGCTCTTCAACGGTAAGAATTTTCATGTCTTCATCTACAACAAAACGGAAAGCATCAGTGGGTTGCATCAGCATGACTACTACGAGTTCACTATCGTACTGACCGGGCGCTACTATCAGGTGATAAACGGCAAACGGGTGATGCTGGAGCGCGGAGATTTTGTCTTCATCCCTATGGGTTCACACCACCAGAGCTTCTACGAGTTCGGTGCCACGCGAATCCTTAACGTTGGGATCAGTAAAGATTTCTTCGATACTCACTATCAGGCGCTGGTGCCGTTCGCTCTGGTTGCTTCGCAAGTCTATTCGATTAAAAGCACGTTTCTTAGCTACATTGAATCGGTTATTGCATCACTTCACTTCCGCGAAACGGAATTTGACGAATTTATTGAACTGGTTTCCTTCTATGTGATTAATCGCCTGCGACATCACCGAGAAGAACAGGCGCAGGATGTTACGCCGCAGTGGTTAAAATCCACCGTTGAAGCCATGCACGATAAATTAAAATTTGGTGAAGGGGCGTTGGATAATATGGTCGAGTTATCCGGGAAGACCCAGGAATATTTAACTCGGGCGACCCAGCGCTACTATGGCAAAACGCCAATGCAGATTATTAACGATATCCGTATTAACTTTGCGAAGAAACAGCTGGAAATAACCAATTACTCGGTAACCGATATTGCGTATGAGTCAGGCTATAGCAGCCCAAGTTTGTTTATCAAAACATTCAAAAAGCTGACTTCATTTACGCCAAGCAATTATCGTAAGAAGTTAACGGTTATCAACTAACGCGCTGCGATATTATTTCGTAGAACTGTGATAAAGAATTTAGCTCACCGCATATTATGCGGAGAGTAAGCCACGTTTAGCTTGTGGATCTCTAGGGAGAAAGATATGAGCCAGAAATTAAAAGTCGTTACTATTGGTGGTGGTAGCAGCTATACGCCGGAATTACTGGAAGGTTTTCTCAAACGCTATCACGAACTGCCGGTCACCGAATTGTGGCTGGTTGACGTTGAAGACGGCCAGGAGAAGCTGGATATCATCCACGATCTTTGCCAACGCATGGTAGAAAAAGCCGGCGTACCGATGAAGGTCTACAAAACCCTTAACCGCCGTGAAGCCCTGCAGGGCGCAGACTTTGTGACCACCCAGCTGCGCGTCGGCCAGCTCAAGGCCCGTGAAAAAGACGAACGTATCCCATTGAGCCATGGTTATCTGGGTCAGGAAACCAACGGTGCGGGCGGCCTGTTTAAAGGTCTGCGTACCATTCCGGTTATTTTCGACATCATTAAAGATGTACAGGAAGTATGTCCTGACGCGTGGGTTATCAACTTTACTAACCCAGCCGGCATGGTGACCGAAGCGGTTTACCGTCACACCAACTTCAAGCGTTTTATTGGCGTCTGTAATATCCCAATCGGGATGAAAATGTTCATCACCGATGTGCTGCGCCTGAGCGAAACGGACGACCTGTCTATCGACCTGTTCGGTCTTAACCACATGGTCTTTATCCGCGATGTGCTGGTAAATGGTGAGTCTCGCTTTGCTGAACTGTTGGATGGCGTAGCGTCCGGCACGCTGTCGGCGAATACCGTGAAAAACATCTTCGACATGCCGTTCAGCGAAGGGCTTATTCGCTCTCTGAACCTGTTGCCATGCTCTTACCTGCTTTACTACTTCAAGCAAAAAGAGATGCTGGCTATCGAGATGGGCGAGTACTACAAAGGCGGCGCACGTGCGCAGGTGGTGCAGAAAGTGGAGAAACAACTCTTCGAACTGTACAAAAATCCGGATCTGAACGTGAAGCCGAAAGAGCTGGAGCAGCGCGGTGGGGCGTACTACTCCGATGCGGCCTGCGAAGTCATCAACGCTATCTATAACGATAAGCAGACTGAGCACTACGTCAACATTCCACACCATGGGCATATCGATAACATTCCGGCGGACTGGTCTATTGAAGTGACCTCAATCCTCGGTCGCGATGGTGCGAAACCCCATCCGCGCGTCACGCATTTCGATGAGAAGGTGCTGGGTCTTATCCACACCATCAAAGGTTTTGAAATTGCAGCAAGCCATGCGGCGTTGAGCGGTGAGTTTAACGATGTGCTGCTGGCGCTGAACTTAAGCCCACTTATCCACTCTGATAAAGATGCAGAGATTCTGGCGCGCGAACTGATTCTGGCCCATGAAAAGTGGTTGCCGAATTTTGCCGCCACCGTGGAGAAGCTGAAAAAGTGACAGGAGGCATCATGGAGCGTTTGTTGATCGTTAATGCCGATGATTTTGGCCTAAGCAAAGGACAAAACTACGGGATTCTCGATGCCTGCAAAAATGGACTTGTAACCTCAACGACCGCGCTGGTCAACGGCGCGGCTATTGACCACGCGGCCTATATAAGCCGCCGTACGCCGGAGCTGGCCGTTGGCATGCACTTTGTGTTGACGCTGGGCGAGCCGTTGTCGCCAATGCCGGGGCTGACCCGTGAGGGGAAACTCGGCAAGTGGATCTGGCAGGTGGCGGAAGACGATGCGCTGCCGATGGATGAGATTGCCCATGAGCTGGAGTGTCAGTACAACCGTTTTGTCGAGTTGTTTGATGCCGAGCCTACGCACTTTGACAGCCATCATCATGTGCATATGATCCCGCAGATTTTCCCGCTGGTGGCGGAGTTTGCGAAATCTAAGGGTATTGCGATGCGCATTGACCGCTCTATTCCGTATCCTTTTGCGATTCCGGAAGGGCTGCGCAGCAGCGAGGGTTTCAGCAGTGAATTTTATGGCGACGCCATCTCTGACGCGCTGTTCCTGCAAACCCTCGACAGCTCTGCGGCACGCGGTGAACAGTCCGTAGAAGTCATGTGCCACCCGGCGTTCGTGGATAACACAATTATGGGCAGCGCCTATTGCTACCCACGCCTGGCGGAGCTTGATGTCCTGACCTCGGCATCGCTGAAATATGCGATTGCGGAAAGAGGTTATCGTCTCGGGACTTACCGCGACGTGTAAGAAATTAACCCCCTCAACCCTTGCCCGGCAGCGATCCTGCCGGGCTTTTTTGTGTATGACGTGCGCCCGCGAATCCTGCTATCATAAGACTTTCCTGCTTTTGCCATTAATGATTGTGAATTTAACTGCTTATGAAACCGCTTCGCCAACAAAATCGGCAGATTATCAGCTATGTACCGCGCTCCGAACCTGCACCACCCGACCACGCCGTCAAGGTAGAGGGGTTTCGGGACGTCTGGTTACTGCGTGGGAAATATGTGGCATTTGTGCTGATGGGCAGCGCTTTTCAACGTTCGCAGGCGTTCAGCATTCCTGAATCGGCCCAACGCTGGGCGGTGCAAATACGGCAGGATGGGGAAATTAATGCGTAGCGAAATACGCTGACCGGATATAAAAAAACCGCTGATTTGCATCAGCGGTTTTTTTTGGTCTTACCGGCCGGCAGGAATGGCTCTGCCGGCAGATTGATTAGCGATGCGCCAGTTCCGCGTCTTCTTCGCTATTGAGGATCTCTTTGTCAGTCTGACGCAGCCACTGACTGGTAAGCGTACCGGCAGTCATTGAGCCGCTGACGTTCAGTGCGGTACGGCCCATGTCGATCAAAGGCTCAACGGAAATCAGCAGCGCAACCAGCGTCACCGGTAGCCCCATGGCTGGCAGGACAATCAGTGCAGCGAATGTTGCTCCGCCACCGACACCGGCAACGCCTGCGGAGCTGACGGTAACCATACCCACGAGCGTAGCAATCCACAGCGGATCCAGCGGGTTAATTCCCACGGTAGGCGCAACCATCACTGCCAGCATTGCTGGGTAGAGGCCGGCACAGCCGTTCTGGCCAATCGTTGCCCCAAAGGACGCGGAGAAGCTGGCGATAGATTCTGGTACGCCAAGGCGACGGGTCTGCGCTTCCACGTTCAGCGGGATAGACGCCGCGCTGGAACGACTGGTGAACGCAAAGGTCAGCACCGGCCAGACTTTACGGAAGTATTTCAGTGGGCTCACGCCGTTTACGCCCAGCAGGATACCGTGCACAACGAACATGATCAGCAGACCGAGGTAGGAAGCGACAACGAAGCTGCCCAGCTTGATGATGTCCTGCAGGTTAGAGCCGGCAACCACTTTGGTCATCAGCGCAAGGACACCGTACGGAGTCAACTGCATTACCAGACGAACCAATTTCATCACCCAGCCTTGCAGCGTGTCGATAGCGGTCAGCACGCGCTGGCCTTTCGGCGCATCGTCTTTCAGCAGCTTCAGCGCGGCGACGCCAAGGAAAGCGGCGAAGATAACTACACTGATGATTGATGTCGGGTTAGCGCCAGTCAGGTCAGCAAACGGGTTTTTCGGCACGAAGGAGAGCAGCAGTTGAGGAACGCTCAGGTCAGCCACTTTACCGGCGTAGGTGCTTTGGATTGCATTCAGACGGGCGGTTTCCGCCGTGCCCTGAACCAGACCTTCAGCGGTCAGACCAAACAGGTTGGTCACCAGTACGCCAACCAGCGCGGCAATCAGCGTCGTGAACAGCAGCGTACCGATAGTCAGAATGCTGATTTTGCCCAGCTGAGAAGCATTATGCAGACGGGCAACCGCGCTCAAAATAGAGGCGAAGACCAGCGGCATGACGATCATTTGCAGCAGTTGTACATAGCCGTTACCAACGACGTTAAACCACTGAATGGAATCTTTAAGTACTGGGTTATCAGAACCGTAGATCAGCTGAAGCGCAAGCCCGAAGACCACACCCATCACCAGACCGACCAGTACTTTTTTGGCCAGACTCCACTGCTTGTGGCGAGTCTGCGCCAGCGCAAACAGCAATACGACGAACACGATAATGTTCGCGACTAGTGGAAAGTTCATCCCCATTCTCCTGAAGTATTATCCACACCGTCCGGCGCCAACTTAGGGCGCTGCGGTGTGTGTTTTTTTAGGACAAACCCGAAAGGATTTGCCTGGATGTGAGAAGGGTAACAGAACTGGAATAACACGCTTATATCCAAATGGAATTGATTATATCAAAACGGTGTTTTGTGACTGATTATTGCTCAGCTCGTCGATGGATGAAGCGGTTAAAGTCGGTCTGTAGCATATTGATCATCGAGGACGACCAGCGCACGGCGCTATTCTCCGGCAGCGACTGCGGCATAAAAACGGCGTAGGCGAACAGCGCCATACACAGCACGCGCTCAAGCTGGTTACCTTTACGTGGGGCGAGAATTGGGAAGCGGAAACGCCAGCGGCACGGCCACAGTAAAGGGACGCCTGCGGGAGTCAGCATATCCGCCAGAATATGGCTCAGATAGCCGAGCACCATGCCTTGCACCGCGTCGGCGGGAACAATCCAGCTGTCAGGGACTTTCAGGTAAAACAGGGTCAGGGCAGCAAACACCGCCAGCAGGCTGTGAGTGAACCCCCGGTGGCCAAACATTCGGGCAATGGGTTTTGATAGCCAACTGAGCCGCTGGCCGAGAAATGAGCGCGGGTGGTCAATATCCGGCAGCAGACAGGTCAATATCGCCGATGGCACGATGTGCCACCAGTCACCTTGCGCCAGTACAGGCGTAAGTTCGGCATTTTTAGCAAACACCGCACAGGCGATGGAAAAGAGCAGATGACCTTCCGCCGTCATGATAAAACCCATTGTTCTGTAAATTCATACAGTATAGGGTTTTTATACAGTAGGCGGAAGAGGTTACAGTGTAACTCTTTGTCAAAATTTTAACGTGCTAACCAACCGCCGTCGACGGCTACGGTGTAGCCATTGATATAGTCAGATGCCGGCGAGGCGAGAAACACCACCGGGCCTTTGAGGTCTTCCGGTGTGCCCCAGCGCGCGGCAGGGATGCGGTCGAGGATCTCTTTGCTACGTTCGGCGTCGTCGCGCAGCTGCTGGGTGTTATTGGTGGCCATGTAGCCGGGAGCAATGGCGTTCACATTGATGTGATGCGCTGCCCATTCGTTAGCCAGCAGGCGGGTAATACCTAAGACGCCGCTTTTCGAGGCGGTGTAGGATGGCACACGAATCCCGCCCTGGAAAGAGAGCATCGAGGCAATATTAATAATTTTACCGCCGCTGCCCTGAGCCAGAAACTGTTTCGCTACCGCCTGTGAGAGAAAGAACACCGACTTCAGATTCAGGTTCATCACCTCATCCCAGTCTTTTTCGCTAAAGTTCAGCGCATCTTCACGGCGAATGGTTCCGGCGTTGTTCACCAGAATATCAATACGGCCGGCAGCAGCAAGCGCTGCGGGAACAATATCGGCGATGCTCTCCGGTCGGCTGAGATCGGCCTGAATGGCGTATAAACGTCGCCCCAGCGCCTGTACTTTTTGCGCGGTTTCCTGCGGCACGCTGCGGCTGACGCTGACGATATCGCAGCCGGCTTCCGCCAGCCCTAAAGCCATACCCTGGCCCAAACCCTTATCGCACCCGGTGACGAGCGCAACTTTACCTTGCAGATTGAAAGCATTCAGAATCATGTCGACCCCTGTATATGATTTTTATCGTTATCAGATGACTACAGGGCAAAGCATAGAAGGGGGAAAAGGAAAATTCAAACAAATATAAAACAGCGTTTCATTTTTATGATGGGGTTGGCATTTGCGGGCACGCGATGTGCCCGCAACACGATTAGCCGAGCAGATTTTCGCGGGTCAGGGACACAAGCGATGGCAGCTTGACGTCGGCGAGGCTAAAGCGGGGATCGTTCTGGCTTTCGGCGGCGGGAACGACGATGGAACGCATGCGCGCCGCTTTGCTGGCGATCATCCCGTTGACGGAATCTTCCAGCGCTACGCAGCACAGCGGGTCAACCCCCAGCGCGGCTGCGCAGTTGAGGTAGACCAGCGGATGCGGCTTGCTGTAGTCCAGTTTATCGGCGGAGGCCAGCGCATCAAACTGATCGCGCAGCTCAAACATGGTGAGCACTTTTTCCAGCATATACAGCGGTGATGCTGAGGCGAGGCCAACCTTGAGACCTTGTGCTTTGCACAGTGCCACCGCTTCACGTACGCCGGGCAGCAGGGGGCGGGTTTCTTCGACCTGCGCAATCACGTAGTCAATAATGCGTTGAACGACGGTTGCCTGGTCCGGGCCGCTCCACGGCTGATGAGCAAACCACAGTTCCACCACCAGGTCGATGCGTAAACCACGCGTGTCGGGAAGTTCGTGGCGACGGGTAAAATCGACGCCCACCTCGCCCAGGACTTTATGTTCGGCACGATCCCACAATGGCTCGGAATCGATCAGTAATCCATCCATGTCAAAAATGGCGGCTTGTATTTGGCGCTCGGCGGACATAACTACCTCTCCTTTAGGATAACGAATGCAGGGGAATGGTATATCATATCGCGCGTAAAGTCGGGCGAAAGTCGTCATCAGCAGATAGACTGAGGCAAAGCCCTGAACAAAAGCGTCAAAACAAGGGGAACCCATGACGTATCAACAAGCTGGACGCATTGCTATTCTCAAACGTATCGCCGGGTGGATTATCTTTATCCCTGCGCTGATTTCTACACTGATTTCAGTGCTGAAGTTCATGTATGAACACAGTGCAAAACAGCCGGGCATCGATGCCGTGATGATGGATTTTGTTCACGTGATGGTGGACATGATGCGTTTCAACACCCCGTTCCTGAACCTGTTCTGGTATAACTCGCCGCAGCCGGATTTCCACAATGGGCTCAATATCCTGTTCTGGATTATCTTTGCCCTGATTTTTGTCGCCCTGGCGCTACAGGATTCCGGTGCACGTATGGCGCGTCAGGCCAAACATTTGCGCGAAGGGGTGGAAGATCAGCTGATTCTGGAGAAAGCGAAGGGCGCTGAGGGGCTGAGCCGTGAAGCGCTGGAAGCGCGTGTTGAAGTTCCGCGGCATACTATTTTTGTGCAATTTTTCCCGCTTTACGTGCTGCCGATTATCGTGATTGTTATCGGCTATTTTGTTCTGAAAGTCCTTGGTTTCCTCTAAAAGCAGCAAGCCCGGCATGGCCGGGCTTGTGATTATTCGACGGGAATTGCGCGAGGTTTTCCCTGAGGGTCCACCGCAACGTAGATAAATAACGCCTCGGTGGCTTTGTAGCGCTGGCCGATAGGCTCTGACGACACCTTCTTGACCCACACTTCAATATTGACCGTCACGGAGGTATTGCCGCGCTTAACGCAACGGGCGTAGCAACACACCACATCACCCACCGCGACGGGGCGCAGAAAGGTCATGCCGTCGACGCGAACGGTTACAACCCGTCCATGCGCCACTTCTTTTGCCAGTATGGCGCCACCAATATCCATTTGCGACATAAGCCAACCGCCGAAAATATCACCGTTGGCGTTGGTATCCGCGGGCATGGCTAAGGTGCGTAATACCAGCTCACCCTGAGGAGCGTCATTTTGCTGTGTCATTCTTGTTCTCTGTGCTTACTTGTTTTCGTCTTGCGGCATGTGGCGATAGATGTAAACCCCGCTCAATACGGTGAATACCAGCGTCAGCGCCGTCAGGCCAAACACCTTAAAGTTTACCCAAATGTTTTGCGGTAGCCAGAAGGCGATATAAATATTTGCCAGGCCACAGAGAATGAAGAAAATCGCCCACGCCACGTTCAGCTTTGACCAAACGGCTTCGGGCAGCGTGATCTCTTTGCCCAGCATGCGCTGGATCAGCGGCTTTTTCATCACCCACTGGCTCACCAACAGCGCGCCGGCAAACAGCGCATAAATCACGGTGACTTTCCACTTGATAAACTCATCATTGTGGAAGAACAGGGTCAGCCCGCCAAATACGGCCACCAGAACAAAGGTGATAAGCGCCATCTTTTCGACTTTGCGATAGCGTACCCAGCTGTAAATCAGTACCACGGCGGTAGCGACGATCAGCGCCGAGGTTGCCGCATAGATGTCATAAATCTTATAAAACGCGAAGAAGACAACCAGCGGTAAAAAGTCCAGAAACTGCTTCATACTTCGATTCCGTAGTTCAGCGCTGCCCGTTATGGGCAGCTTCAGATTAGTTGCGAATAAGCATATAGACGCGGAACAAATAGACCAGCAGCAGGGCTGAAATCAGGTTGCTCAGCGTATTCACTACCACCGCACCCAGATACGGTGTCAGCACGGCAAAGCTGGATGCAAACAGCAGCAGCAGCGTTTTGGCCAGCATCCAGCCGACAACCGCAGGGGCGATAATACGCATATTTGCCCAGCCCAGGCGCGTACTATTGCGCATGGCTGCGAAAACGCCCAGCTTATCCTGCACCATCATCACCGGCGCGAAGGCCAGAACGATAGCCAGCAGAATACCCGGAACCACAATCAACATCACGCCCATCTGGATCAGGAAGGTGCTGATAAAGATCAAAAGCAGCAGTTTCGGTAGAACCGGCGCGCTGGCGCCAATCGCGCGTAGCGCGCTGACCGGGTGCCCTGCGGAGATCAGCTGAATCATCAGCAAAATGCCGCCGGCCAGAATCGCATTGCCAATAAGCCCTGCAAAAGTGGATGCCGCAGAAGACTGCAGCAGGATTTGCTGCTGCTCTGGGGTCATGTTCTGCACCAGATCGAACAGGCCGGTGCTTCCGGTCAGATGATCGCCAACCGTCAGCGTAGCAAGTTGCTCATCGCTGGGGGAAAAGGCATGGCCGAGCACCACCGTGATAAATGAACAGAGCAATGAAATCAGTAAGATGGTGACAAACTGATTCCGAAAAAAATTACCCGTGTCACGGTATACAGACTGCGCCGTGATAGACATGCACTCTCCTTGAGTATTGCAGGTGTTAATTAGCCGGCAATTGTACCGCAAATCGCGCGAACGTAGCACTCTCTGCGCCAGCCCCGCTAAGTATATCTTTGTAAAGAAAAAGCCGTATTGGCGGCGTTATGAACAGCCTGGACAAACCGGCAGCAGCGTAGATGCGGAGAATGTCGGCTGTTTTTTCGCAATAAGCTCAAATTATCTGCTAATTACAAATATTGATTTAGGCATTAATCACGCGGCGTGAGTAAACGGCAAAAATTAATCTGGATCAATAAATGTTAAATCTCATGACTTAGTGTGATCCGTGACGGATCAAAAGTAACTCGTTATGGGTATATTTGCCGCGCTAGAAAAACCATAATGAGGAAGTGGATATGAAAAAGTTAGCAGTGGTTGCGCTTGCGTTAAGCACCTTGTCGGGCAGCGTCTGGGCGCATGAGGCAGGGGAGTTCTTCATTCGTGCGGGGTCAGCGACGGTTCGTCCAACGGAAGGGTCTGATAACGTACTGGGTAGCCTCGGTAGTTTTAACGTCAGCAACAATACGCAGCTGGGTTTAACCTTTACCTATATGGCGACCGACAACATCGGGATTGAGCTGTTAGCCGCCAGCCCGTTCCGTCATAAAGTGGGCACTGGGCCAACCGGTGATATTGCGACCGTACATCAATTACCACCGACGCTGATGGCGCAATGGTACTTTGGCGACGCGCAGAGTAAGTTCCGTCCTTACATTGGTGCGGGTATCAACTACACCACCTTCTTTGACAGCGACTTCAATGATAACGGTAAAGCGGCAGGGTTATCCGATCTGAGCCTCGACGACTCCTGGGGTGCCGCGGGTCAAGTGGGGCTCGACTATTTGATTAACCGCGATTGGTTGTTGAACGCATCGGTGTGGTACATGGATATCGATACCAACGTCAAATTTAAAGCCGGTGGCGTGAATCAGAACGTGAGCACGCGTCTGGATCCGTGGGTATTTATGTTCTCAGCGGGCTATCGTTTCTGATTTTGTCTGTAAAACGGGTTATCACTGGCCCGTTTCTTTGACCTTTGCCCCTCAACGCTGAGGGCATTACGTTTTTCCAGCCCATCACGGCGGTCGTTTCTTCCGGCGAAGGTCGTTATACGCAAAAAAAGCTGCCCGTGGGCAGCTTTTTTCATGTCGCAGAAATTACGGTGTGACAATATTGAACCAGAATTCAAATTTATCCATGTAACCGAGCATCTCTTCAAGCTTCGCGCCATTGCCGGCAACCTTCACTTCTCCTTTATCCTCAGCCTGTTTGAGCGTCTCTTCTTTCAGGATGATTTTGTTCAGGGTCGCACGGTCCAGCGTAATGGTCGCATCGGCATCTTTCGCTTCTGCATCGGCAGTATGGTTCAACACGCCATTTTCCAGCTCCAGCTTGTATTTACCGCCGTCGTTTCCGAGATCGATATTAAATACCGCTTTCGCTGTGCCTGCTTTCTGCCCGTTAATGTGGACGGCCAGATAATCAAAGAACATTTCCGGCGTCATTGCCCGCACGGTATCCGGGCTTGCGGTGTTCGGCGTTGGCCCCTTCACTACGCCATTACGCAGTTCCTGCGCACCGGTCAGGTAGAAGTTACGCCATGGGCCTGATTCCGCCTGATAACCCAGCTGTTCCAGCGCATCGGCTTCCAGGTTGCGAGCATCCTGGTTTTTCGGATCGGCAAAGACAATCTTGCTGACCACCTGAGCCACCCAGCGGTAGTTACCCTGGGCAAAGTCCTCTTTGGCCTTCTTCATGATGGCATCCGCGCCACCCATGTAATCAACGAACTTCTTCGCGGCTTCTTCTGGCGGCAGCTCGTCAAGGGTAGCCGGGTTGCCATCGAACCAGCCGAGGTACAGCACGTAGGTCGCCTTCACGTCATGGCTGACGGAACCATAGTAACCGCGGTTAGCCCAGGTGTGCGCCAGGCTGTCCGGCAGCTTGAATTCGGCAGCAATTTCATCGCGCGTCAGGCCTTGGTTTGCCATACGCAGCGTCTGGTCGTTGATGTAACGGTAGAGGTCACGCTGGCTTTTCAGCAGGTTAACCACATTCTCGTTGCCCCAGGTCGGCCAGTGGTGCTGAGCCATGATGATTTCGGCTTTATCGCCCCAGCGAACGATGGCTTCGTTAATGTATTTAGACCATGGCAACGGTTCACGAATTTTCGCGCCGCGCAGGGAGTAGGTGTTGTGCAGGGTGTGGGTCACGTCCTCAGCAGACTCGATGAGTTTTTTCTCTTCGATGTACCACAGCATTTCGGACGGCGCTTCCGAACCCGGCGCCAGCATAAAATCATAGGTCAGGCCATCAATAACTTCTTTCTGGCCATCTTTTTCGATGATGTTCGTTGGGGCGATAAGCGTTACGGTCCCAGCAGAAGTGGTGGTCCCAAGGCCGGCACCGACCTGGCCTTTCGCATCAGGCTTCAGCAGGTTCCCGTACATATAGCTCGCGCGGCGGCTCATGACGTTACCGGCCATAATGTTTTCCGCGACAGCGGCTTCCATAAAGCCTGCTGGTGCATAAACCTTCACTTTACCGGATTTGACATCGGCTTCGTCCACGACGCCGCGGACGCCGCCATAGTGGTCAACGTGGCTGTGGGTATAAATAATCGCGACGACCGGTTTTTTTCCGCGATTTTTGAAGTACAGGTCCATCCCCACTTTGGCGGTTTCGGCAGAAACCAGTGGGTCAACCACCGTAATCCCTTCTTTACCCTCAATGATGGTCATGTTGGAGAGGTCAAGGTTACGGATCTGGTAAACACCGTCGGTAACTTCAAAAAGGCCGCTGATGTTAATCAACTGAGATTGACGCCAGAGGCTTGGGTTAACGGTAGCAGGGGCTTTTTCCCCCTCTTTAATGAAGGCGTACTGCTGCGGGTCCCAGACAACGTTTCCCTGTTCGCCTTTGATTATCTCCGTGGGCAGTGCGGCGATAAACCCTTTATGGGCATTGGTAAAATCAGTGTTGTCAGAAAAAGGCAATTGGTTATAGAGCGCATCGTTGGCTGTTTTGGTGGCGTCGGAGGCGTCTTTCGCCGAGACATCAGCATAAGCTGGCAGGATGACGGTTGTCATTAGTCCAGCCAACGCCAGGCTTTTGACAATAAGCTTTAGTTTCATTATGACCCTCGTTTATTAGTAATAAACCAATACGGCAAGCTTTCTATAACGCCTGCAAATTCTCTGTTGGCATTGATTTTTAAACATTAACCTCTTTCTTACATTTAGCAATGTTGCGGCATCAATTTCATAACTTAAATTGACATTAATTTTATTTTTGTAACATTGAAAATGAGTGCCTTTATGTATCATGTTGAATATATGGTGTTTTATTCTTATTGTGGGTTGGTGCGGTAATTTGACGAAATTAAAAAAATCGACTAGCAGCAAAATGGTCGCGTTCTTCGGTATTAATGAATGAAACAGTGAAGTGATTCAGGGAAAGTGATGAATGAATTAAACTATCAATAATCTCTAATGTGTTTTGAAAAATATAAAATTAAAAAGTCTCCCTGATGATTGATTCATTAGAGAGACTATTAGGAATGACTGTAATTATTAAGGGGAATAAGTGAGCTTAGAACTGATAGCTATAGTTTACGCTCGCAAA
>NZ_BCTM01000039.1 GCF_001571285.1 Kluyvera cryocrescens NBRC 102467
GGAATCCTGGCCACTGGCTTTCAGGTACTTCACGTAGTTATGCAGGCCGCTGATGGAGAGCGCGTCGGGATCCAGCGCCACCACGCCCAGCTTATCTGGCGTGAGGGTGGTTTTCCAGGTGCCGCTAACCGTCTGCGTACCGGTGATCTGTTTAGGATCGCTCAGGTTGGACTCATCCACCTGCGACAGGCGCCACACCTTCTGTTCGTTATCAAACTTCGCGCTGGCGGCATAACGTACGGACTGTAAACGACGCTGGTCGTTGAAGGCATAGATGCTCACGCCTCCCAGTTCATCGTTGCCTTTGACGCGTTCGATATAGACAAAGCTGTGGCCATCTTTCGCCCACATCCCCTGCTGAGTAGACAGCAGCGAGCCGCCGTACATCTGCTGAGCGCGGTAGTTACGCGCCATCTGCTCACCCTGCGGTGCCACCCATTCGCCCATCGCCATGGTCAGCAACACCAGCGGAATAGCCGTTTTCATCACCGCCAGGGCAACCTGCATCCGGGTAAAGCCGGATGCCTGCATCACGACCAGCTCGCTGCGCTGTGCCAGCATACCCAGCCCCAGCAAAGCTCCCAGCAGCGCGGCCATGGGGAAGAAGATCTGCACATCTTTTGGCGCGCTGAGAATGGTATATAACCCAGCGCCCAGCGCGTCATAGCTCCCCTGCCCCGCCTTTTTCAACTGGTCGACAAACTTGATGATGCCGGAGAGCGACACCAGCATGAACAAGGTCATCATGATGGTGGTAAAAATGGTCTTGCCGATATAGCGGTCAAGGACACCAAATGGCTGCATTATACCGCTCCTCTCTGCGTGAAACGGGCGCGGATCCGGCGCATAGGGATGGTATCCCACAGGTTTAGCGCCACGGCCAGAGCGAAGTAGAGCACGTTCACCGTCCACATCCATAGTCCAGGGTCAATTTTGCCTTTACCCGCATTAGACTTCAGCGAGGTTTGCAGCAAGAAGAACACCAGGTAGAGCAGCATGGCCGGCAGCATCGACAGCACGCGCCCCTGACGCGGGTTCACCACGCTCAGCGGAACGACCATCAGCGCCATAATAAAGACCGTCGCTACCAGCGTGAAACGCCAGTGCAGCTCGGCACGGGCACGGCTGGTATCGGTTTTCCACAGCGTGCTCATGCTCATCTGTTCGGTATCGGTAGGATCCGATGCCACCGCCTGATGACCAATCACCGCCTTGTAGTTTTTAAAATCGGTAATGCGGAAGTCGCGCAGCAAGGCGGTGCCTTCAAAGCGGGTCCCCTGGTTTAACGTTACCACCTGAGAGCCGTCTTTATGCTGAGAGAGCTGGCCAGAATCCGCCACCACCACCGACGGCCGCGCGCTGCCTTTTGGACGAAGCTGCGCCAGGAAGACATCATGGAAATTCGCGCCTTTTACGCCTTCGATAAACAGCACCGCATTGCCATCGCTGGATTGCTGGAACTGCCCTTGCGCCAGCGCTGCCATGCCCGGGTTGGCCTTGGCTTCTGACAGGACTTCATCCTGATGCCGGGACGACCACGGCCCCGCCCACATCACGTTTACGGCAGCGACAATCCCGGTGAACAGAGCCAACACCATCGCCGCTTTAATCAGTACTGCTTTACTCAGGCCACACGCGTGCATGACCGTAATTTCACTTTCGGTATACAGTTTGCCCAGCGTCATTAATAGACCCAGGAACAGACTCAGCGGAAGGATAAGCTGCGCCATTTCAGGCACGCCGAGTCCCAGCAACGAGAGCACCAGGTTTGTCGGGATATCACCGTCAACCGCTGCCCCCAGAATCCTCACCAGTTTCTGACAAAAGAAGATCAGAAGCAGGATGAAGAGGATGGCAAGCTGGCTTTTTAGCGTCTCCCGCACCAGATATCGTATGATTATCACTATAAATACGCCCGTAAAAACCCGTCTTATTGCAGGAAAATAGCTTGTTTCATGGCTTAAACGTCATTTATTCTCTTGAGTCGTCGAAAACATCGCTAAGATTAAATGACTCAGCGGTTTCACGTTTCAGGAAATGTTCTGACGCGCCAACACCGTAATAACGTTAAGATTAACACGAAGTCACCGCAACAGCGGAAATGAGTTACGTAAGCTTGCAATTCTATCCGTAGCCACCGCCGTTGTCTTTAAGATTCAGGAGCGTAGTGCATGGAGTTCAGTGTAAAAAGTGGTAGCCCGGAGAAGCAGCGGAGTGCCTGTATCGTCGTGGGCGTATTCGAACCACGCCGGCTCTCTCCCATTGCCGAACAGCTCGATAAAATCAGCGACGGCTATATCAGTGCGCTGCTGCGCCGCGGCGAACTGGAAGGCAAACCGGGGCAGACCTTATTGCTGCACCACGTACCAAACGTGCTGTCAGAGCGTATTCTGCTGATTGGCTGCGGCAAAGAGCGTGAGCTGGACGAGCGCCAGTACAAGCAGGTTATTCAGAAAACAATCAACACCCTGAATGATACTGGTTCGATGGAAGCGGTCTGCTTCCTGACCGAGCTGCACGTGAAAGGCCGCAACAATTACTGGAAAGTCCGCCAGGCGGTTGAAACAGCAAAAGAGACGCTGTACAGCTTCGATCAGCTGAAAACCAACAAAAGCGAGCCTCGTCGCCCGCTGCGTAAAATGGTCTTCAACGTGCCAACCCGTCGTGAACTGACCAGCGGCGAGCGCGCCATTCAGCACGGTCTGGCCATTGCCGCCGGTATCAAAGCGGCAAAAGATCTCGGCAACATGCCGCCAAACATCTGTAATGCCGCTTACCTTGCCTCTCAGGCGCGCCAGTTGGCTGATTCTTACAGCAAAAACGTCATCACCCGCGTCATCGGCGAACAGCAGATGAAAGAGCTGGGGATGCACTCCTATCTTGCGGTCGGCGACGGTTCACAAAACGAATCCCTGATGTCGGTCATCGAGTATAAAGGCGTGGCATCGGAAGACGTTCGTCCTATCGTGCTGGTCGGTAAAGGCCTGACCTTCGACTCCGGCGGTATCTCCATCAAGCCTGCCGAAGGCATGGACGAGATGAAATACGACATGTGCGGTGCGGCGGCGGTGTACGGCGTGATGCGCATGGTGGCGGAACTTCAGCTACCGATTAACGTTATTGGCGTACTGGCCGGCTGTGAGAACATGCCGGGTGGGCGTGCATATCGTCCAGGTGACGTGCTGACCACCATGTCCGGTCAGACCGTGGAAGTGCTGAACACCGATGCCGAAGGCCGTCTGGTGCTGTGTGACGTTTTAACTTACGTTGAGCGTTTTGAGCCAGAAGCGGTGATTGACGTCGCCACCCTGACCGGTGCCTGCGTGATTGCCCTGGGCCATCACATCACCGGCCTGATGTCGAACCACAACCCGCTGGCGCACGAGCTGATTGGCGCGTCCGAGCAGGCGGGTGACCGCGCATGGCGTCTGCCGCTGGGCGACGAATACCAGGAGCAGTTAGAGTCTAACTTTGCGGATATGGCGAACATCGGCGGTCGTCCTGGCGGTGCTATCACCGCGGGCTGCTTCCTCGCGCGCTTTACCCGTAAATATAACTGGGCTCACCTGGACATCGCCGGTACCGCATGGCGTTCTGGCAAAGCGAAAGGCGCGACCGGACGTCCGGTGGCGCTGCTATCCCAGTTCTTACTTAACCGCGCGGGTTTTAACGGCGAAGAGTAAGGCTGTCAGGCCGGATGGCGCCACGCTTATCCGGCCAATGAACAGCACGCAGTTGGCTTGATAAGGCGCTTACGTCGCCCTCAGGCAATAAGGCCGGGTCAACCGGCCTTGCATTTAAATCCACCACAAGAAGCCCCATATATGAAGAATGCAACGTTCTATATTCTGGACAACGACACCACCGTCGACGACCTCAGCGCCGTCGAACAGTTAGTGTGTGAAATTGCCGCAGAACGTTGGCGAGCAGGCAAGCGCGTGCTCATCGCCTGTGAAGACGAACAGCAGGCCATTCGCCTGGATGAAGCGCTGTGGACGCGCCCACCGGAAAGCTTTGTGCCGCATAATCTGGCAGGAGAAGGTCCGCGTGGTGGTGCCCCGGTCGAGATTGCATGGCCTGCGAAGCGTAACAGCAGCCCTCGCGATATACTGATCAGTCTGCGGGTAAATTTTGCAGATTTTGCCACCGCTTTCACAGAAGTGGTAGACTTCGTCCCTTACGAAGAAACTCTGAAACAACTGGCACGCGATCGCTACAAAGCCTACCGCGTGGCTGGTTTTAACCTGAATACGGCAACCTGGAAATAATGGAAAAGACATATAACCCACAAGATATCGAACAGCCGCTTTACGAGCACTGGGAAAAGCAGGGCTATTTCAAGCCTAACGGCGATGAAAGCAAAGAGTCCTTCTGCATCATGATCCCGCCGCCGAACGTCACCGGCAGTTTGCATATGGGTCATGCTTTCCAGCAGACCATCATGGACACCATGATCCGCTATCAGCGCATGCAGGGTAAAAACACCCTGTGGCAGGCTGGTACTGACCACGCGGGCATTGCGACCCAAATGGTGGTTGAGCGTAAAATTGCCGCAGAAGAAGGTAAAACCCGTCACGACTACGGTCGCGATGCCTTTATCGATAAAATCTGGCAGTGGAAAGCGGAATCCGGCGGCACCATTACCCGTCAGATGCGTCGTCTCGGCAACTCTGTTGACTGGGAGCGCGAGCGCTTCACCATGGACGAAGGCCTTTCCAATGCCGTGAAAGAAGTCTTTGTCCGCCTGTACAAAGAAGATCTGATTTACCGTGGCAAGCGCCTGGTCAACTGGGACCCGAAACTGCGCACCGCCATCTCTGATCTGGAAGTGGAAAACCGCGAGTCTAAAGGCTCAATGTGGCATATCCGCTATCCGCTGGCTGACGGCGCGAAAACCGCTGACGGTAAAGATTACCTGGTGGTCGCCACCACCCGTCCGGAAACCATCCTCGGCGATACCGGCGTGGCCGTGAACCCGGAAGATCCACGCTACAAAGATCTGATCGGCAAATTCGTGATTCTGCCGCTGGTCGATCGCCGTATTCCAATCGTTGGCGATGAACACGCCGATATGGAAAAAGGCACCGGCTGCGTGAAAATCACCCCTGCGCACGACTTTAACGACTATGAAGTCGGTCGTCGCCATGCGCTGCCGATGATCAATATTCTGACCTTTGATGGCGACATTCGCGAAACCGCAGAAGTGTACGACACCAAAGGCGAAGAGTCTGACGTTTACTCCAATGCTATCCCGGCCGAGTTCCAGAAGCTGGAACGCTTTGCTGCGCGTAAAGCGATTGTTGCTGCCATCGACGCGATGGGCCTGCTGGAAGAGATCAAACCACACGACCTGACCGTCCCTTACGGCGATCGCGGCGGCGTGGTTATTGAGCCAATGCTGACCGACCAGTGGTACGTACGTGCCGACGTGCTGGCGAAGCCTGCCGTGGAAGCGGTAGAAAACGGCGATATCCAGTTCGTGCCGAAGCAGTATGAAAACATGTACTTCTCCTGGATGCGTGATATTCAGGACTGGTGTATTTCTCGTCAGCTGTGGTGGGGTCACCGTATCCCGGCATGGTATGACAACGACGGTAACGTCTATGTTGGCCGTACCGAAGAAGAAGTGCGTAGCGAAAACAACCTCGGCGCCGACGTTGCGCTGCGTCAGGACGAAGACGTTCTCGACACCTGGTTCTCCTCCGCGCTGTGGACCTTCTCTACCCTGGGCTGGCCGGAAAATACCGACGCGCTGCGTCAGTTCCACCCAACCAGCGTGATGGTTTCCGGCTTCGACATCATCTTCTTCTGGATTGCCCGCATGATCATGATGACCATGCACTTCATCAAAGATGAAAACGGCAAACCGCAGGTTCCGTTCCATACCGTCTACATGACCGGTCTGATTCGCGACGATGAAGGGCAGAAGATGTCCAAATCCAAGGGTAACGTAATTGACCCACTGGATATGGTTGATGGTATTTCTCTGGCCGACCTGCTGGAAAAACGTACCGGCAACATGATGCAGCCGCAACTGGCTGAGAAAATTGCCAAGCGTACCGAGAAGCAGTTCCCGGACGGCATCGAACCACACGGTACCGACGCCCTGCGTTTCACCCTGGCGGCACTGGCCTCTACCGGCCGTGATATCAACTGGGATATGAAGCGTCTGGAAGGTTACCGTAACTTCTGTAACAAGCTGTGGAACGCCAGCCGCTTCGTGCTGATGAATACCGAAGATCAGGATTGCGGCTTCAACGGCGGTGAAAAAACGCTGTCGCTGGCGGATCGTTGGATCCTCGCAGAATTCAATCAGACCACCAAAGCGTACCGCGAAGCGCTGGATAACTTCCGCTTCGATATCGCCGCGGGTATTCTGTATGAGTTCACCTGGAACCAGTTCTGTGACTGGTACCTGGAGCTGACCAAACCGGTAATGAACGGGGGTTCTGAGTCTGAACTGCGCGGCACCCGTAACACGCTGGTGACCGTCCTGGAAGGCCTGCTGCGTCTGGCGCACCCAATCATTCCATTCATCACCGAGACCATCTGGCAGCGCGTGAAGGTCATTTGCGGCAACACCGCTGACACCATCATGCTGCAGCCGTTCCCGGCGTACGATGCGTCCCAGGTTGATGAAGCGGCTCTGGCCGATACCGAATGGCTGAAGCAGGCGATCGTTGCCGTGCGTAACATCCGCGCGGAAATGAACATCGCTCCAGGCAAACCGCTCGAACTGCTGCTGCGCGGTTGCAGCGAAGAAGCGATTCGTCGCGTTAACGACAACCGTAGCTTCCTGCTGAACCTGGCGCGTCTGGAGAGCATCACTCTGCTGCCTGCGGATGACAAAGGCCCGGTTTCCGTGACCAAAATCATCGACGGCGCTGAGCTGCTGATCCCGATGGCTGGCCTCATCAACAAAGACGATGAGCTGGCGCGTCTGGCGAAAGAAGTGGCGAAAATCGAAGGCGAAATCAGTCGTATCGAAAACAAACTGTCTAACGAAGGCTTTGTGGCGCGCGCACCGGAAGCGGTGATTGCCAAAGAGCGTGAGAAACTGGACGGTTACGCGGAAGCAAAAGCGAAGCTGATTGAACAGCAGGCGGTTATCGCCGCGCTGTAAGGCCCCAGGACGGAGCCTGTCGGTTTCCCGGATACGCAACGCTTATCCGGCCCGCAGGCCCCTGAAAATCGGGAGGAGAAGTACAGCGCCATCCGACACGGCCACCCAATAAAAGCCTCTGACCCCATGGCTCAGAGGCTTTTTGTTGAATTATCCTCGCTTGCGCTTCCCCTCCCGGCAGTGTTATTAACTGCATATGTTCCACGTTTATGTCATGAGTTTGCTATGAGTGTTGTTACTCCCGTTGCTGCGACCCTTCGCCGAATAATGGCTGAAGATAATGCTGCTATCGCCTCCGTCATTCGTCAGGTATCGGCCGAGTATGGTTTGACCGCGGATAAAGGCTATACGGTAGCCGACCCTAATCTGGACGAACTGTTCGACGTTTATAGCCAGCCAGGTGCGGCGTATTGGGTGATTGAACAGAATGGTGAGATTGTTGGCGGCGGTGGCGTTGCCCCGCTCAGCTGTAGCGAACCGGGCATTTGCGAACTGCAGAAGATGTATTTTTTATCCCGCGCGCGCGGGCAAGGTCTGGCGAAGAAACTCGCGCTGACGGCGCTGGAATATGCCCGTGAGCAGGGCTTTAAGCAATGCTATCTGGAGACAACGGCATTTCTGACGGAGGCCATTCGTCTGTATGAACGTCTTGGTTTTGCACACATTGCCGAACCGCTAGGCTGTACCGGCCACGTCGACTGCGAAGTGAGAATGCTAAAACCCCTTTGAGCGTTCAAAGGGGTTCCCGGTTTACTGCATTTCAGGCGATAGCGCTAAACGAACGACGCCCGCGGCATTCGCTTCCGGCAGCGCCAGAACCTGCGACCAGAAATCCTGCACCAGTCCACAGGCCACTTTCTCTTTGCCGACACCTTTGTTCGGATCGGACATGATGTCGATATCCTGCCCGTAACGCTGTACCAGCCCCGGGCCAATAGCCTGCATATCCGCCAGCGCCTGCTGTTTTTCCTGCGGCGTCACCGTGTGTTTATTTGGCCCGTAGGCGGCACGCATCATCCGCGCATCGCTCTCGGTACGGCGAGCGAGGACTTCATGCGAAATCACCTTCACCGGGTTGATACCGCCTTTGACCGCAGGGAACAGGAAGCGGAAGCACACATCATCACCGCTGGCCTGTGCTTGAGCAATCTGCTCAAGGTTGATTTTCATATACTCAACCACGTTGGCATCAGGAGCTTGCTGTAGGCGAGCCATCTGTAGCTGTAGAATTTGCGGCTGGATGGCATCGATAATCTGCTGCTGATCTTTGCCCGCCTTTTTCATCTGCACCGACAGTTCAAGAATATGCTGCCAGAACGCCGGGTCCTGTTCCTTGATAACCTGGAACGTCGGCATCGCCATCATCGCCGATTCGAATTTCTGCTCTTCGGTCTGTCCATAATCCGGGCTCATGCGCGGTATGAGATAGTGCACGTCAAACAGATTCCAGCCTATAATCGCCACCACAAAAATCACGGCGCCGGCGGCCTTCCCAACCCAACCCTTTTTACGAAACACGCCAACTATCACGGCAATCACCGCACCAATGTAGCCGGCCAAAATTACGTGAGCCCAGTTCATTAACCATCCTTATTCCAATCAATAGTTCTACCGGGGATTATATTTCCCCTTTATGAATGTTGATTATTGCGGCAACGGACGGGTATTTCCAGCCACCAGATTTTCATCTGCGAGGGCGTTGACGATTCAGGGAAGTGGGGAAACGGCGCAAACGCGCCGGGACACAAGGCTATACAGGCACACCACTGTGAAAGCGGAACTCGTCATCGGCAGAGGTAATCAGCGCCGCCTCGACTTCACCAAAGAAACGCACGCGCTCGCTGATATCACCGGCGGCAATCTGCTCGGCCAGCGTCAGGTAGTCCTGATAATGCCGCGCTTCTGAGCGCAGTAGCGACAGATAAAACGCCTGCAAATCGTCATCCAGATACGGTGCCAGTGCGGCAAATCGTTCGCAGGATCGCGCTTCGATGTAGGCACCGCAAATCAACTTATCAATCAGCGTTAGCGGTTCGTGGGTACGCACCTCTTTGAGCATACCTTTCGCGTAGCGACTGGCGGTGATTTTCACATAGGGAATGTCACGGCGCTGCATGGCTTCACGCACCTGCCAGAAGTGGTGCAGTTCTTCTTTAATCAGCAGCACCATGCTGTCGATAAGCTGACGCCCCCACGGGTCGTCGGTTTTCGGCATCACGCCTTTGCCTATCTGTTTGTTCAGCGCCGCAAAATCGGGCTCTTCGCCGTCGCGAAAGGTGAATGCTTCATACGGCTTTAGCCATTCCAGAAGCGCCTGAGAGCCCTCTTTATCCGCCACATATTTACGCACCATCAGCATCGCGGTTTGCGCCGCTTTGAGCTCGCACACCAGGTGATCAGTCAGCAGCAGAGGAAGATTTTCAGGTAAGCGCGCTTGATCCAGCCACGCCTGAGGCGTTTTGCAGTGCAGGAAGCGATAAACAGGGGAGAGTATTTGCGGGTAGTCCATTCCGGGATCCTTGACCTACGGCAGCGGGTGCTGCCGTAGGGAATCAAGATGACTTAGTGGCGAACGCCATCGTCGTCTTCGTCGACTTCATCTTCGTCGTCGTCACCTTCTTCACCGTTAGGATCTTCGTAGTAGGTGCCCCACCCGTCGTAATCGACTTCAAATTTCTCAGCCAGATTCATCAGCTGCTCAACCTGAGCGTCAATAAGCTCAGCGTTCAGCGCACATTCGCTGAGAATATCGCAGCAGATGACGGTATCGCCCTCTTCCACTTCCAGCTCTTCCGGTTCGGTCACTTCGTAACCCATCTTGAACGCTTCAACCGCCGCTTTTTCCAGGCTTTCGAAATCGTCTGCAGAAAGGTGGTGTTCAATGGTGTACAGCGCGTCAGGATCGCTGCCGTCTTCCAGCAGTTCTTCAATGATCAGACGTGTTTCTTCACGCTGTTCTTCCAGGTGTTCCGGGTTTGCCATGGCTCGTTCCTCATAATGTGGCTGATACTCTTATTGTCACATACCGTTGCCATTGCCTCCACCTTTCCGATAAAGATTTGTTATTGGGGTTGCAAATGAATATTCATCCATATAAAGTGAATTTTAATTCAATAAGTGGCTTGAGCCAGGTGAGGGAAAAATGTCTAGTCTGTATAAAAAGCACTTCTTAAAATTACTCGATTTTACCCCTGCAGAAATCACCACCCTGCTGCAACTCGCGGCAAAACTCAAAGCGGATAAAAAGAACGGCACGGAGTCGCCGAACCTGACCGGTAAAAACATCGCGCTCATCTTCGAAAAAGACTCAACCCGTACACGATGCTCTTTCGAAGTTGCCGCTTACGATCAGGGCGCTCGCGCCACTTATCTCGGATCCAGCGGTAGCCAGATTGGCCACAAAGAGTCGATCAAAGACACCGCCCGCGTGCTGGGTCGGATGTATGACGGTATCCAGTACCGTGGCTACGGCCAGGAGATCGTCGAAACGCTGGCGGAATATGCCGGTGTCCCGGTGTGGAACGGCCTGACCGACGAATTCCACCCAACCCAACTGCTGGCAGACCTGCTCACCATGCAGGAGCACTTGCCGGGCAAAGCGTTCAACGAGATGACGCTGGTGTACGCCGGTGATGCGCGTAACAACATGGGTAACTCAATGCTGGAAGCCGCAGCGTTAACCGGTCTCGACCTGCGTCTGGTTGCGCCGCAAGCGTGCTGGCCGGAAGCGAGCCTGGTCGCGGAATGTAAAGCATTGGCGCAGAAGAATGGCGGTAATGTCACGCTGACCGAAGATATTGCCAGCGGCGTGAAGGGCGCGGACTTTATCTATACCGACGTATGGGTATCGATGGGCGAAGCCAAAGAGAAATGGGCCGAACGTATCGCCCTGCTGCGCGATTATCAGGTCAACAGCGCGATGATGAAGCTAACCGGCAACCCGCAGGTCAAATTCCTGCACTGCCTGCCAGCGTTCCATGATGACCAGACCACGCTGGGTAAGAAAATGGCAGCAGAGTACGGTATGCATGGCGGGATGGAAGTGACCGATGAGGTCTTTGAATCTGCGGCGAGCGTGGTGTTTGATCAGGCGGAAAACCGGATGCACACCATCAAAGCCGTAATGGTGGCGACGCTGTCGCAGTAATTCTCCTCATTCAGTGAAAACGCGGGGAACCGTTGTTCGCTTCACCCAGGCCCTCTCATCCTTTCAGAGAGAGGGCCGGAGTCAGGATTAGCCTCACGCCACCAGCAGTTTAATCACCGCTTTACGGACTTTCGCCGGCTGGCCCACCGCGCACAGCGGTTTATGGACTTCGCCTGGGTAGAAGACCACGAAGTCACCTTCGCTCATCACCACCATTTTTTCCTCGCCGCCTTCCGGCAGGAAAGCGATGTCTTTATCCGCCAGCCAATCGGTCTCCGGCTTGCCCGCAGGCAGCACGCTAAATGACATCCCTTCCTGGCCTTTCAGCACCACCTGAATATCCAGGTAACGCGCATGATATTCCGCACGGCGTTCGGCAAACGGCTCAGTCATGTTTTCTGAGATCAGATAAAACAGACGGTTGCCGTCGATGTCATATTTCCCTTCCGGGGTTTCGTCGGTGACGTTAGCCTGGAGATGGACAATCGCCTGACGCAGTTCTTCCGGCAGCCATGACTGCAGGTGATGGATGTTGCCAATAATCATGATGACTCCGCAAATAAAACAATGTTTCAATTTTCAGTTGTTATACGTAATTTCGCGTTACCATACCACTACTTTTTGTCATGACTCTTGCCGCGAGCGCGTTAGCGCACGCTTTGCACCTTTATTCACTACAGGGAATTTAAATTCATCACAATCAACTAACCATTCAATAAGAATCGTTTTCGTCGCGTGAATTGTGAATTCCCCCCTTGATTGCCGGATAAAGCTGCGTATAATTCCGCTCCGTTTGCCAGGAGGAAATATGGTTCAGTGTGTACGACATCGCGTCTTACCGCGTCTGAAAACAGACGCTGGCCTGCCGTTTTTCCTTTCCGTTGCATCCGTATTCGTAAAGCCCCTTATTTAAGGGGCTTTTTTTTTGCGCCGTCGTCAGGAGATAAACATGGCTAATCCGCTGTATCAAAAACACATCATTTCCATAAACGATCTCAGTCGCGAAGACCTGGAACTGGTGCTGGCCACCGCGGCAAGGCTGAAAGCACATCCACAGCCGGAGTTGCTCAAGCATAAAGTTATCGCCAGCTGTTTCTTCGAGGCTTCGACGCGTACCCGTCTATCTTTTGAAACCTCAATGCACCGTCTGGGGGCGAGCGTGGTCGGCTTCTCCGACAGCGCCAATACCTCGCTTGGCAAAAAAGGCGAAACGCTGGCCGACACCATCTCGGTCATCAGCACCTATGTGGATGCCATCGTCATGCGTCATCCGCAGGAAGGGGCAGCGCGTCTGGCGACCGAGTTCTCCGGCGGCATTCCAATCCTGAACGCTGGCGACGGCGCTAACCAGCACCCGACGCAAACGCTGCTCGACCTGTTCACCATTCAGGAAACCCAGGGGCGTCTGGAAAACCTCAATATCGCGATGGTTGGAGACCTGAAATATGGCCGTACCGTCCACTCGCTGACTCAGGCGCTGGCGAAATTTAACGGCAACCGCTTCTACTTTATCGCCCCAGATGCGTTGGCGATGCCGCAGTACATCCTCGATATGCTGGACGAAAAAGGCATCGCCTGGAGCCTGCACAGCGCCATTGATGAAGTGATGGCCGAAGTCGACATTCTCTACATGACCCGCGTACAGAAAGAGCGCCTGGACCCGTCAGAATACGCCAACGTCAAAGCGCAATTCGTACTGCGCGCCGCCGATCTTGAAGGCGCACGCGACAATATGAAAGTCCTGCACCCGCTGCCGCGCATTGATGAGATCACCACCGATGTTGATAAAACGCCGCACGCCTGGTACTTCCAACAGGCCGGTAACGGCATCTTCGCCCGCCAGGCGTTACTGGCACTGGTACTGAATAGCGAACTGGATTTGTAAGGGGAAATGACGATGACACACGACAACAAATTGCAGGTAGAAGCCATCAAACGTGGCACCGTGATTGACCATATCCCGGCACAGGTTGGCTTTAAGCTGCTGACGCTGTTCAAGCTGACCGAAACCGATCAGCGCATCACCATCGGTTTGAACCTGCCGTCCGGCGAAATGGGACGTAAAGATCTGATTAAGATTGAAAATACCTTTCTGACCGACGAGCAGGTGAACCAGCTTTCGCTGTATGCCCCGCAGGCGACCGTTAACCGAATCGACAACTATGAAGTGGTGGGAAAATCGCGCCCAAGCCTGCCGGAGCGCATCAACAATGTGCTGGTATGCCCGAACAGCAACTGCATCAGTCATGCCGAACCCGTTTCATCAAGCTTTGCAGTGAAAAAACGCGCCGATGACATTGCACTCAAATGCAAATACTGCGAAAAAGAGTTTTCTCATTATGTGGTGCTGGCCAACTAATTGCGGTTGGTATTGAAATCTAGCGTATCTATAATGGCTAACACCTTATTACTGCAGTTCATCTGGAGATATCATGAGCAAGACTATTGCGACGGAAAAGGCACCAGCAGCTATCGGCCCATACGTTCAGGGCGTTGACCTGGGCAGTATGGTTATCACTTCCGGTCAGATCCCGGTAAACCCGAAAGACGGTAGCGTGGCGGAAGATGTATCCGCGCAGGCTCGTCAGTCGCTGGAAAACGTAAAAGCTATCGTTGAAGCCGCCGGCCTGAAAGTGGGCGATATCGTGAAAACCACCGTTTTCGTGAAAGATCTCAATGATTTCGCGACCGTTAACGCCACTTACGAAGCGTTCTTCACCGAGCATAACGCCACCTTCCCAGCGCGCTCCTGCGTTGAAGTCGCGCGTCTGCCGAAAGACGTGAAAATTGAAATCGAAGCGATCGCCGTTCGTCGCTAATTTCATGCAGTATAAGAAAAGGCAGCCAATGGCTGCCTTTTTGTTTTTATCGCCGACCGGTCGTCAATTACTGCCAGCCATAGCGGCGGCTGAAGAAGCCTTTCACCATCTGAGTGAAGGTCATATAACCCACCAGAATCGCCACCAGCCATGGGAAGTAGCTCAGCGGCAGCGGCTGCAATTGCAGGTAGCTTGCCAGCGGTGAGAACGGCAGCGCAATACCCACCGCCATCACCACCAGGGTCATAGCAAACAGCGGCCATGCGGCACGGCTCTGCACGAATGGTATACGGCGGGTACGGATCATGTGCACAATCAGCGTCTGCGACAGCAGCCCTTCAATAAACCATCCGGACTGGAACAGAGTCTGCATTTCCGGCGTATTGGCCTTAAACACCCACCACATCAGGCAGAACGTCAGAATATCGAAGATCGAACTGATCGGCCCGAAGAACACCATAAAGCGGCCAAGATCCGCCGGGTTCCAGCGCTGTGGTTTCTGAATCTGTTCGTCATCGACGTTATCAAACGGCAGCGCCACCTGGGATACATCGTACAGCAGGTTCTGAATCAGCAAGTGTAACGGCAGCATCGGCAGGAACGGCAGGAAGGCGCTGGCCACCAGCACGCTAAAGACGTTACCAAAGTTCGAGCTGGCGGTCATTTTGATGTATTTGAGCATGTTAGAGAAGGTGCGACGCCCTTCAATCACCCCTTCTTCCAGCACCATCAGGCTTTTTTCCAGCAGGATGATATCAGCCGCTTCGCGGGCGATATCCACCGCACCGTCCACGGAAATACCAATATCCGCCGCCCGCAGCGCCGGCGCATCGTTGATACCGTCGCCCATAAAGCCGACCACGTGCCCTTCGCGTTTGAGCAACGTAACAATGCGCTCTTTATGCATCGGCGTCAGGCGGGCAAACAGCGTGGTGCGCTGCGCCAGCTGGGCCAGCTCGTCATCGCTCAAATGCTCAATATCGCTACCAACAATCACTTCGCCCGCATCCAGCCCAACTTCATGGCACACTTTCGCCGCCACCAGCTCGCTGTCGCCGGTCAGGATTTTGACGGTGATACCGCTGGCCTTCAGCGCCTTCAGTGCAGGCGCAGTCGTCTCTTTCGGCGGATCGAGGAACGCAATGTAGCCTTCGAGGATCAGGTCGGACTCATCAATACGCTGGTAGTCACCTTCCCGCGCCGGGAGAAATTTGCTGGCCACCGCCACCACGCGCAGCCCCTGGCGGTTCAGAGTATCCGTGACACGCTTAATGCGACGCAGCATGGTCTCATCCAGCGGCACCACTTCACCGTTGTGATAAACCTGCGTACAGACGTTGAGGATCTCCTGCAACGCCCCTTTGCAGATCAGTTTATGAACGTCCGCTTTTTCACTCACCACCACCGACATTCGACGACGTTCGAAATCAAATGGAATTTCATCCACCTTTTGCCAGTCGCTGGAGAGCTGACGCGCCGCCACTTCATCGACCCCTTCCAACACCGCCGTGTCGAGCAGATTTTTCAACCCAGTCTGGTAATGGCTATTTAGCCACGCGGTGTGCAGCACGCGTTCGCTGACTTTGCCGGAAACGTCGGTATGGTTTTCCAGCACGATTTTGTCCTGGGTCAGCGTCCCGGTTTTATCGGTGCAGAGAATATCCATCGCGCCAAAGTTCTGGATAGCGTCGAGGTGCTTCACGATCACTTTTTGTTTGGACAGCTTCACCGCCCCGCGCGCCAGCGTTGAGGTGACGATCATCGGCAGCATTTCCGGCGTCAGGCCGACGGCCACCGACAGCGCGAACAGCGCCGCTTCCCACCAGTCGCCTTTGGTGTAGCCGTTAATCACCAACACAATCGGCGCCATCACCAGCATAAAGCGGATCAGCAGCATGCTGACGCGGCTGATGCCTTTCTGGAACGCGTTCGGTTCGCTCTCCTGCTCGCTGACCCGGCCGGCCAGTTGACCAAACCAGGTGTTGGCACCGGTGGCAATCACCATCGCCTGTGCGGTACCGCTCACCACGTTAGTGCCCATAAAGCACAGCGTGTCGCACTCAAGCGGGTTCGTCTGCTGAGGTTCGCGGGTTTTGGCGACCTTTTCGACCGGCAGCGATTCGCCGGTCAGTGACGCCTGAGCGACAAACAGATCGCGCGCCTGAATCACGCGCAGATCGGCCGGGATCATATCCCCCGCGGCGAGTTTGATGATATCGCCGGGCACCAGCTGATCGATAGGTAGCTCAAGCCAGCCGCTCTCGCCTTTGTCATTGGTGACGCGCAGCACCGTTGCGGTATTGCTGACCATCGCTTTCAGCGTGTCGGCGGCCTTGGTGGAACGTGCCTCCTGTACAAAATTCAGCAGGGTGGAAATCCCCACCATCAGCACGATCACCGCGGCGGCGAACAGATCCTCCGTGGCATAGGAAACGGCGGCCAGCACGGTCAGCAGGATATTGAATGGATTGCGGTAGCACAGCCACAGATGTACCCACCACGGCTGCGGCTGCTGTGCCGGCAGTTGGTTTTCACCGTGGACAGCGAGCGCCTGTTCCACTTCCGCCGCATTCAGCCCTTCCGGGTGGCTGTTAAACGCCTGCCAAAGCTCCTGCTCGCTGAGCTGGGCCATTTTCAGGCAGTGTTCACTCAGCGATGGCGGAATGGGCGTATTGGCAACGCTTTGCTGGGTTGGCATAGGGTCGCGCTGAACCAAACGGCGCGGCAAATGGCGGCCAAGCTGTGCAAACAGCTGCCGGGTTAAATTTTTCAGCATAAAAAGTCCCCCGCGCTCGTCTCAGACGAACGCAGTCGATCCAACGGGCACGGATAAACCCAAGCCTGTTGGCAATCATTTTTTATTGCAGGGACATGAAATGGGATGTCACTGCCTCACAGCATCGGTAAGGCAGCAAAAACTGGCTTACCGGAAAATTACTCTCGCGCAGGAGAGAGGTGTGGGATCGGGATCCATAACGCCTCCGGTAAGTTAGGTAAGAAAAACGCCGCGAATTATACGGAGAAAATCATAAGGTGTGTGACCATTAGAGCGATATAATAACGGATGGCAATTCAACGGCACGTAAACCATCAGGTTTAACGATAGAAATTATTCACGCGAGGCAACTATATGCTGGAAAATCGACTGACCATCAAAGATATCGCTCGTTTGAGTGGCGTCGGTAAATCCACCGTTTCCCGCGTGCTGAATAATGAGAGCGGCGTCAGCGACCGCACCCGCGAGCGTGTCGAAGAGGTCATGCAGCAGCACGGCTTCTCCCCTTCCCGCTCAGCGCGCGCCATGCGTGGGCAAAGCGATAAAGTGGTCGCCATTATTGTCACCCGTCTGGACTCACTTTCGGAAAACCTCGCCGTACAAACCATGCTGCCCGCCTTCTACGAGCAGGGCTATGATCCCATCATGATGGAGAGTCAGTTTTCGCCGGACAAAGTGGTGGAGCATCTGGCAATGCTGAAGCGCCGCAATATCGACGGCGTGATCTTATTTGGCTTCACCGGCGTGACCGAAGAGATGTTGACCACCTGGCAGTCAACGCTGGTGCTGGTCGCGCGTGATGCCAGCGGTTTTACCTCCGTTTGCTACGACGATACCGGCGCGATTAGCCAACTAATGCAGCGACTGTTCGATCTCGGGCATCGCCACATCAGCTTCCTGGGCGTTCCCACCAGCGATGCCACCACCGGCCAGCGTCGTCATGACGCGTATCAGGCCTTCTGTAAACAGCACCACCTCACGCCGACCGCCGCCCTGCCGGGTCTGGCAATGAAGCAAGGCTATGATTTTGCCCGTCAGGTCATCACCCCAGAAACCAGCGCGCTGATTTGCGCGACCGATACCCTCGCGCTGGGGGCCAGCAAGTATCTTCAAGAGCAGCGCATCGACAATGTCCAGCTAGCGAGCGTGGGTAACACCCCCCTCACCAAGTTCCTGCACCCGGAAATTATCACCGTCGATCCCGGCTATGCCGAGGCGGGACGCCGCGCCGCAGAACAGCTCATTGCCCAGATAGGTGGCAAGAGCGAGCCCCATCAGATAGTGATCCCCGCGATCCTGGCCTAAGCTTAATATCAGCTTTAATGTGATCGTCGCGACGTTTCGGGAACGTTCCCATTTTCCCGAAAACCTAAACCCGGTACGCTTATCTCCAGCGTGTTAATTACGGTTTTGATCCTGAGTCCGTCAGGCTGCCAGACTCAAGCAGCCTGAAGTGGCGGGTATCGGGGAGATCTCACCTCTGTTTTAAGGCCCTATAATGAGCAAAAAAATAGAACAAAAAAACATCGATAAACTTATCGAACTGGTCGGCGGGCGCGACAACATCGCCACCGTCAGCCACTGCATCACGCGTCTGCGCTTCGTGCTAAACGACCCGGCAAAGGCCAACCCAAAAGCCATCGAAGAATTGCCGATGGTGAAAGGCTGCTTTACTAACGCCGGTCAGTTCCAGGTGGTTATCGGCACCGAAGTGGGCGACTACTATGAGGCACTGCTGGCCACCACCGGTCAGAAATCTGCGGATAAGGAGCAGGCCAAACTGGCGGCCCGTCAGAACATGAAATGGCACGAGCAGATGATTTCGCACTTCGCCGAGATCTTCTTCCCGCTGCTGCCGGCGCTTATCAGCGGGGGTTTGATCTTAGGCTTCCGTAACGTCATCGGCGACCTGCCGATGAGCAACGGCCAGACGCTGGCGCAAATGCACCCGTCTTTGCAAACCATCTATGACTTCTTATGGCTGATTGGCGAAGCCATCTTCTTCTATCTGCCGGTCGGTATCTGTTGGTCGGCGGTCAAAAAGATGGGCGGTACGCCAATTCTCGGTATCGTCCTCGGCGTGACGCTGGTTTCTCCACAGCTGATGAACGCCTACATGCTGGGTCAGCAGGTGCCTGAAGTGTGGAACTTCGGTCTGTTCACCATTGCTAAAGTCGGCTATCAGGCGCAGGTTATCCCGGCGCTGCTGGCTGGTCTGGCGCTGGGCTTTATTGAAACCCGTCTAAAACGCATCGTTCCTGACTACCTTTATCTGGTCGTCGTCCCGGTGTGCTCGCTGATTCTGGCCGTCTTCCTCGCCCATGCCCTGATCGGTCCGTTCGGCCGCTGGATTGGTGATGGCGTGGCCTTCGCCGTGCGTCACCTGATGACCGGCAGCTTCGCACCGGTCGGCGCTGCGCTGTTCGGTTTCCTGTACGCACCGCTGGTCATCACCGGTGTGCATCAGACCACGCTGGCGATTGATATGCAGATGATTCAAAGCATGGGCGGTACGCCGGTCTGGCCAATGATCGCGCTGTCTAACATCGCGCAGGCTTCTGCCGTTGTCGGCATCATCATTTGCAGCCGTAAGAGCAACGAGCGTGAAATTTCCGTCCCGGCGGCTATCTCTGCCTATCTGGGCGTTACCGAACCGGCGATGTACGGGATCAACCTGAAGTACCGTTTCCCAATGCTCTGCGCGATGATCGGTTCCGGTATTGCGGGCCTGCTGTGCGGTCTGAACGGCGTGCTGGCGAACGGCATCGGCGTTGGCGGCCTGCCGGGCATCCTGTCCATTAAGCCGACCTTCTGGGGCGTTTATAGCATTGCGATGGTTATCGCCGTCGTGGTGCCGATTATCCTCACCATGGTGGTGTACAAGCGCAAACTGCGCCAGGGCACGCTGCCGGTCTAAGTCTCACCTTTGTTCGGGGCGCAATTGCGCCCCTTCGCCTTCTTCAAGGACAACCTCATGAATACACTTCCTCACTGGTGGCAAAACGGCGTTATCTACCAGATTTACCCGAAGAGTTTCCAGGACACCACCGGCCGCGGTACGGGAGATCTGCGCGGTGTGACCTCACGTCTGGATTATCTGCAAAAGCTCGGCATTGACGCCATCTGGCTGACGCCGTTCTACGTTTCGCCGCAGGTCGACAACGGCTACGACGTGGCCAACTACACGGCGATCGACCCCTCTTACGGTACGCTCGACGATTTCGATGCGCTGATTGCCGAGGCGCATCAGCGCGGGATCCGCATCGTGCTCGACATGGTGTTGAACCACACCTCAACCCACCACGCGTGGTTTAAGGAATCGCTGAATAAAGAGAGCCCGTACCGCCAGTTCTACATCTGGCGTGACGGCACGCCGGAAACGCCGCCGAACAACTGGCGCTCGAAATTTGGCGGTAACGCCTGGCAGTGGGATGCCGCCAGCGGGCAATACTATCTGCATCTGTTTGCCACCGAGCAGGCCGATCTCAATTGGGAAAACCCAACGGTACGCGATGAGCTGAAAAAGGTCTGCGAATTCTGGGCCGATCGCGGTGTAGACGGCCTGCGTCTCGACGTGGTGAACCTGATCTCCAAAGATCAGTCCTTCCCCAATGATGACCAGGGCGATGGCCGCCGTTTCTATACCGATGGTCCGCGCGCCCATGAATTCCTGCAAGAGTTCAGCCGCGATGTGTTTACCCCGCGCGGGCTAATGACCGTCGGTGAAATGTCCTCCACCTCGCTGGAAAACTGCCAGCAGTACGCCTCGCTCGACGGCAAAGAACTGTCGATGACCTTTAACTTCCACCACCTCAAGGTCGATTACCCCGGCGGTGAGAAGTGGACGCTGGCGCGCCCGGACTACGTGGCGCTGAAATCGCTGTTCAGCCACTGGCAGCAAGGGATGCACAATCGAGCGTGGAACGCGCTGTTCTGGTGTAACCACGACCAGCCGCGCATTGCCTCACGTTTTGGCGATGAAGGTGAACACCGGGTGACCGCGGCCAAAATGCTGGCGATGGTGCTGCACGGCATGCAGGGCACGCCGTACATCTATCAGGGCGAAGAGATTGGCATGACCAATCCGCATTTCGCGACGATCGCACAATATCGCGACGTAGAAAGCCACAATATGTACGCCGAGCGGCTGGCCGAAGGGCAAAGTGCCGACGAGCTACTGGCGATCCTGGCCAGTAAATCCCGCGATAACAGCCGGACGCCAATGCAGTGGGACGCCAGCACGAACGCCGGGTTTACCCAGGGCGAACCGTGGATTGGCGTCTGCGATAACTATGCGGATATCAACGTCGAACGCGCGCTGGCGGACCCAGACTCGGTGTTCTATGCCTATCAGCAACTGATTACACTGCGTAAATCGCAGCCGGTGCTGACCTGGGGCGATTATCAGGATCTGCTGCCTGAGCATCCGTCGCTGTGGTGCTACCGCCGCCAGCACCATGGGCAGACGCTGCTGGTGCTAGCCAACCTTGGCGCTGAGCCGCAGGCGTGGCAGCCGTCGGACGCGTTGGCCGACGGTCACGTCTTGATGAGCAACTATCCCGATGCCGCGCAAAAACCGGCGGCAATGACGCTACGCCCGTTTGAAGCAATCTGGTGGCTTCTGGGCTAAGTCTCCGGCCCGGTAGCCTTGTGCTGCCGGGCCTGTCTGCATCACGCTGTTTTACGGCCATTTTTGTACATTTATTACGCAGTAAAATTTACATATCCCCTCAGCGCCTGTCATCTGTACTCTTGCATTTTTACTTTGTTCTGCATCAATAAAAGCGTAAACATCTTTGATGCAAATCACTACATATAGAACTTAAAATGCTCCCCGGCCCAACATATGGTATTTATCGTCTATCATTGCAACAATGACAATCACGAAAAAGATAGCCGGTATGTGGATAACCTGGGCCGCACTCAGGGGAAAGTATTGGTGAATGGAGCTATTCGGCCAATTGTTGTTTTCCCACCGCTGTGGATAACCTGTTCTTATAAATAATGGAGTGATCATGACACCGCATGTGATGAAACGTGATGGCTGTAAAGTGCCGTTCAAATCAGAGCGCATCAAAGAAGCAATTCTGCGTGCAGCTAAAGCAGCGGGAGTCGATGACGCAGACTATTGCGCCACCGTCGCAGCAATCGTTAGCCAGCAAATGCAGGACCAGTCGCAGGTTGATATCAACGAGATTCAGACCGCCGTTGAAAACCAACTGATGTCTGGGCCGTATAAGCAACTGGCCCGTTCTTATATCGAATATCGCCATGACCGCGACAGCCAGCGTGAAAAGCGCGGCCGCCTGAACCAGGAAATTCGTGGTCTGGTTGAGCAGACCAACTCGGCGCTGCTCAACGAAAACGCCAACAAAGACAGTAAAGTGATCCCCACCCAGCGTGACCTGCTGGCCGGTATCGTCGCTAAACACTATGCGCGCCAGCACCTGCTGCCGCACGACGTGGTGATGGCGCACGAGCGTGGCGTGATCCACTACCACGATCTCGACTACTCGCCGTTCTTCCCGATGTTCAACTGCATGCTTATCGATCTGAAAGGCATGCTGACTCAGGGCTTTAAGATGGGTAACGCGGAAATTGAGCCGCCGAAATCCATCTCGACCGCCACCGCGGTAACCGCGCAGATTATCGCGCAGGTCGCCAGCCATATTTATGGCGGCACCACCATCAACCGTATTGATGAAGTGCTGGCACCGTTCGTCGCCGCCAGCTTCAACAAGCACCGCAAAACTGCCGAAGAGTGGCAGATCCCGAACGCCGAAGAGTACGCGCTGTCTCGCACCGAGAAAGAGTGCTACGACGCCTTCCAGTCGCTGGAGTATGAAGTGAATACGCTGCATACCGCCAACGGCCAGACGCCGTTCGTCACCTTCGGCTTCGGCCTTGGCACCAGTTGGGAATCGCGCCTGATTCAGCAGTCGATTCTGCGTAACCGTATTGCCGGCCTTGGCAAAAACCGCAAAACGGCGGTGTTCCCAAAACTGGTCTTCGCGATTCGCGATGGCCTGAACCACAAGCCGGGCGATGCCAACTACGACATCAAACAGTTGGCGCTGGAGTGCGCAAGCAAGCGCATGTACCCGGATATCCTCAACTACGATCAGGTGGTTAAGGTTACCGGTTCGTTCAAAACCCCAATGGGCTGCCGCAGCTTCCTCGGCGTGTGGGAAAACGAAGACGGCGAGCAGGTACACGACGGGCGTAACAACCTTGGCGTGATAAGCCTCAACCTGCCGCGCATCGCGCTGGAAGCCAAAGGTGATGAAGCCGCATTCTGGTCGCTGCTCGACGAGCGTCTGCTGCTGGCACGTAAAGCGCTGATGACCCGTATTGCGCGTCTGGAAGGGGTAAAAGCCCGCGTCGCGCCAATTCTTTATATGGAAGGGGCCTGCGGCGTGCGTCTGAAAGCTGACGATGACGTCTCTGAAATCTTCAAAAACGGCCGCGCGTCGATTTCACTGGGCTACATCGGCATTCACGAGACCATCAACGCGCTGTTCGGCGACCAGCACATGTACGACAGCGAAATGCTGCGTGAAAAAGGCGTGGCCATCGTCGCCCGTCTGCGTGAAGCGGTTGATCAGTGGAAAGACGAAACCGGCTACGGCTTTAGCCTGTACAGTACGCCAAGCGAAAACCTGTGTGACCGCTTCTGCCGTCTGGATACCGCCGAGTTTGGGCTGGTGAAAGGCGTGACCGACAAGGGTTACTACACCAACAGTTTCCACCTCGACGTGGAGAAAAAGGTGAACCCGTACGACAAAATCGATTTCGAAGCGGCCTACCCTCCGCTGGCAAACGGCGGCTTCATTTGCTACGGCGAATACCCGAATATTCAGCACAACCTGAAGGCGCTGGAAGATGTGTGGGACTATAGCTACCAGCACGTGCCGTATTACGGCACCAACACGCCAATCGACGAGTGCTACGAGTGCGGCTTTACCGGTGAGTTCGAATGCACCAGCAAAGGCTTCACCTGCCCGAAATGCGGTAACCACGACGCCGCCCGCGTCTCGGTCACTCGCCGCGTATGCGGTTATCTCGGCAGCCCGGACGCGCGTCCATTCAACGCCGGGAAGCAGGAAGAAGTGAAGCGCCGCGTGAAGCACCTGGGGAATGGGTAGTTAGGCTAAGCCAACCATGGGGTTCCCCCATCACCCCGGCCCTCTCTTTGAAGAGAGGGCGAAAATCTGTCTCCCATTCAATCCGAGGAAGCTGACTCCAGTCAGTGACCTCGGTTTGAGTGAGCAGCCAACGCAGCGATGGCGTCAATTGAGAAGCAGAAATGAATTATCACCAATACTATCCCGTCGATATCGTCAACGGCCCCGGCACGCGCTGCACCCTGTTTGTTTCCGGCTGCGTTCACGAATGCCCCGGCTGCTACAACAAGAGCACCTGGCGGGTTAACTCCGGCCAGCCGTTCACCGCAGAGATGGCTGACCGCATCATCGCCGATTTAAACGATACCCGCGTTAAGCGTCAGGGGATTTCGCTGTCCGGCGGTGACCCGCTGCACCCGCAAAACGTGGCGGACATTCTCAAGCTGGTGAAGCGGATTCACGCCGAATGCCCGGGCAAAGATATCTGGGTGTGGACCGGCTATAAGCTCGACGAACTGAATGCCGCGCAGATGGAGGTCGTCGACCTTATCAACGTGCTGGTCGACGGTAAGTTCGTACAGGATTTAAAAGATCCGGCGCTGATCTGGCGCGGCAGCAGTAATCAGGTCGTTCATCACCTGCGATAATCGCTCACGTCAGCCGCTCAAAAACGGCTGACGCACTCCATCGCCACCGTTTTAAACTCATCAAAACTCCGCGTTGCCGCAAGGCGAGCCATCGCCCTCTCGCGCAGGAAGGTGACGAAAATATCGTAAATCGCCATCGCTTCTTCATACTCGCTTTTGCTGATCGCCAGCAGGAAGATGATATGCGCGGTTTCGTCGCCCCAGGCGATACCGTCGGGAGCAATCACAGTGTAGACCACCGTCTTTTTCGCCAGTAGCCCCAGCGCATGGGGCAGCGCGATGCCGTCCCCCAGCATGGTGCTGACGATGGCTTCACGCTCGACCACCGAGCCATAAAACTCGGCGTCGACAAATCCTTCCAGCTCCAACTGTTCGCACAGCTCAGCAAACAACGTTTGCTGATCCATCTGGCCGTCAATCACCCGGAAATGGGCGGCGTCGAAGTATTTGTTCAACATAAATGGCCGGGTGCGGTCTACCAGCACCAGTTTGCCGATTTGATCGAGCTGATAGTCGGTGGGGAACGGTGCGATGGTGATAACCGGCTTATCTTTTTCGCTGATGCGCGCGGTGGAGATCACAAAATCTTCGGGTATCGCCGCCAGTTGTTCGTACTCGCGCTGGGAGAGCGTGGCGGCAATTTCCACCTGCGGGTACTTACGCTGCAAAATTGCTTCGATCATTCGCGCCATCGCGTTACCCGCATCGCACACCAGCAGCACTTTCGGCTGGCGCTGGTAGCCGATGTTGTAATGGCGCTCAAGGCCGACGCCGATATGCAGCACCAGGAAACCGATCTCGTTTTCGCTGATCGCATAAGGCGTGTACTTCCCCCAACTGGAGACCGCCGCCAGCGTCATATCCCACGCCATCGGATAGTGCTGTTTGATGTTATCGAGCAGCGGATTGGGGATCATTATCTGGTAGCGGACGCGTGTGATCATGGTTTTGATATGGGTGAGCAGATCCGCATGCAACTGGGCATCGTCCAGCAGATTGTAGTTATATTGCTGATTGATATAGCGCAGGATGTAATTCACCAGCGCTTCGTCGTCGTCGGCGCTGATCGTTTCCGGGTCCACATCCTGCACCTGCCGCGCGGCAATATGCACGCACAGCCACTCCTCTTCCGCCGCGGAGAACGGTTTTCCGGCCAGCTTTTGCAGTGCGGCCGCCACATCATGCGCGACATCACGAACGTTTTGCGCCACATCTTCGGCGCTGAAATCCGCCAGCGGAAATCCCTCGCTGACGCGACGGGCCACCACCGCGCCATACAGGCACAGAAAACGCTCGCCGGCATCGGTCAGGCGAACGCGGTGACGGGTCAGCGTCTCTTGCAGGATCTCTTCAAGCTGCATCGGCACGCTGGCATCAAACGCCTCTTCGCAAATGAGCGGATTCAGCGCCCCCTGCTGGCTAAGCTCCCACAGCAGATCGGTCAGACAAGCGCGCAGCGACACTTCGCTACCAAAGAGCTTCATCCCGTGGCGTGGGCGCGTCTCCAGGGTCAACTGATAGCGGGCAAAGCGCTCGCGTACCTCGGCCATATCGCTTTGCAGCGTGGCCCGGCTGACAAACCACTCATCGGCCAAATCCTCAAGCTTGAGGGAAAAGGCCGAGGTGAGAAACCGCACCAGTAAAAAGTGGATGCGATCCTGCGCCGTGCGCGGGATATGCTGCGGCTTGGGCGCCGTTTCTTCCAGCGTCTGGTAGCGCGACGGATCGTCAATTTTCAGCTGATAACCGCTGCCGCGCGTCAATACAAACTGAGCGCCGTAATGCATCAACAGCGCATTAAGCGCGGTGATATCGGCGCGGACGGTACGGGTTGACACCGACAGCCGCTGCGCCAGTTCATCCTGCGGCAGCGTTTCGTTTTGCAGCAGGCTAAAGAGTTGCGCTAAACGTTGGTTGGGAAATCGCATGTCGGTTCCTTCATATTACGACTTAAGGTTTTGCAGAAATCACCATCTGGGATGGGCCGCCGATCGGCGTATAGTCCGGCGCAAACGTCAGCTTGCCGTCCTTCGGCGCCACGCTAAAGCGGGTGATATTGTCACTGCGCTGGTTCATGACGTACAGCCAGCGCCCTTGGCTATCCAGCGTTAAGCTGCGCGGGTAATCCCCACGGGTCCAGATGTCATCCTGATGATTCAGACTGCCATCCGCCATCACGGTAAAGTGGGCAATGCTGTTGTGTAGACGGTTGGCGACATATAGCTGCTTTCCGTCGGCGCTGAGTACCAGCCCGGCGGCAAAGCTGGTGCCTTTATACTCTTTTGGCAGCGCAGAGACCGTTTGGCCTTCGCGCAGCAGGCCGCTGTGTTTGTCGAGGTGGTAGTACGTCAGCGTGGATGACTCTTCGTTAATCAACCATAGTCCATCCCCGGCGGGCGTAAAGACAAAATGACGCGGCCCGGCACCTGCCGACGACGCCGCGATATACGGCGGATCGTTAGGCGTTAACTTGCCGCTGGCGCTGTCCCGGCGGTATTGATAAATCCGGTCCAGCCCCAGATCGGTGGAATAGACAAACTGCCCGCTCGGATCCGCCGCCACCATGTGGGCGTGCGGGCCGTTATGATCGCTGATGGCAAAGCTGCCCTCCGTCGCGGCTTCCGGTCGTTCAGCCCCCGCCGGGCCATGATCCTGATGGACCTCTACCGCCTCACCCTGGCTACCGTCCTCTTTGACCGGCAATACGGCAATAGAGCCGCTGACGTAGTTTGCCACCAGCAGATGACGGTTATCCGGGGTCAATGAAAGATAGACCGGCCCGGCCCCGCCGGATGCCACCTGATTCAGGCTACTTAAGCTGCCATCGGCGCCGATACTCCACGCCTGCACCACGCCCTTTTCCACTTCGCTGGCGGCATACAGCGTTTTTCCATCCGGCGAGACGGTCAGCTGCGCCACGTTAGGCAGCGAGCCCACCAGCGTCTTATCGCTTAACGCCCCGGTTTTCCCGTCAACGGTAAAACGGTAGAGCCCTTCACCGTTGGGATTATAGGTACCGACCCAGGCGTACTGCGTTTGGGCGACAGCACCAGCGGCGAGAAGCGAAAGAGAAGCGGCAAGCAGGTGATGGGCGGTTGGCATGGTGACTCCTTGGTGGCTCGGTGGGGTTTCCCCTCATCCCGGTCTCTCCCTAAGGGGAAAGGTGAAAACCTCTGCGCCATGTCATGGCACGAAACGGTTCCCTCTCCTTCGCGGGGAGAGGGTTAGGATGAAGGGCAATCGGCACTATTTCACTAACTGTTTCGTCATCTCCAGCAGCTGACGCACATCCGCCGGACGGGTATTGCCGCTGGCTTTATCAATGATTGAACTATAGATATGGGGGATAATTTTGCTAACTCCAGCGTCCAGCGCAATTTTCAGGATTTCGCTAAAGTTATCCAGATCGATACCGCCGGTCGGCTCCAGCCAGAAATCATGACGCGCACAGGCTTGCGCCACCGCGACATACTCATCTCGATGCTTCAGGCCGCCCATCGGGAAATACTTGATCGAGCTGCCGCCCATATCTTTTAGCAGCGCAATCGCGGTTTCCAGCGGGACAATACCGTCAGGTGCCGTGCTCGACAGCGGGCCGGTGGAGATTTTCACCATGCCCACGGTGCCGGTCGGAGAGACCAGGCCGTTGACCACGGTTTCATTTTGCCCCAACAGCGCACGGCTGGTGCCAACGCCGGTGAAGACCTGGTTGACGTGCTGCGGCTGAACCTGGCGGGAAATTTCACTGACCATCGCCGACTGATTCGGATCGCCAGCCCCCAGACCGACGGAAAGCGCATTATCAATCAGTTGCGCATAGTCACGCATGTCCGCGACCGCGCTGGCGATATCCGGATAGTTTTTGGAGAGCACGCCCACCAGCACATGGCCTTCCGCCGCGTCATAAATCTCACGGGCGTTATCTTTGCTACCCGCCAGAACGTTCAGGCAGACGCGGTCACGATAAAAGTTTGGGGCCAGTTTCATGCGGTTTTCTCCTTGTTAAGAACCTCAGCAATACGGCGGGAGACGATCTCCAACTGCTGCGCGTCCACGCTGCGGACATCGGCTTCAATGATGCCTTCGTTGGCCTTGTAGCCACGGAAATAGATGGCGTATTCGCCCTGCTTCAGCGCGCTGACCAACTCGCCGGTGGCAATGCCGGTCACGGCTTCATCAAATTTGATTTCCGCACGGGCAATGTCACGCCCGGCGCTATCCCACACCACGCGCGCGGTAACACCGTTTAACGTATTCAGTTGCTCAATGAACGGGGTCATTTTGGCCACCATCTCATCGCCGCTCTCTTTGCGCGCCGTCAGATAATGTTCAATGGCACAGGTCAGCCCCAGAATGCCTTCTTTGCCTACTTTCATGGCGCGACCGATGCCCATTGACTGGCGCTTGACCCACTCAACGTACTGGGTTTTACCAATCACCAGACCGCTGGTTGGCCCTTCAATCGCCTTCGCGCCGCTGTAGATAACCAGATCCGCGCCAACGCGGTAATAGCACTGCAAATCTTCTTCCGCGGCCGCATCCACGATCAGCGGCAAATTATGATGACGCGCCACTACCGCGGCTTGTTCAACGCTGAGCATGCTTTTCTGTACGCAGTGGTGTGATTTGATATACAGAATCGCCGCCGTACGCGGGGTAATTGCCGCCGCCAACTGCTCGGCGGAGCACTCGTTCGCATAGCCCGCTTCCACCAGCTTGCCGCCGCCCAGCGCCACCATGGTGCCCACCGGTGCGCCAAAATTCACGTTGTGACCTTTTGGCAGCACGATTTCGTTGTTCTCAATCGGCGTGACGTGGAGGTTTTCCAGCAGCCAGTCGCTGTCTTTAACCAGTACCGCCGCCACCGACTGTGCAATCCCCGCCGAGGCGCAGGAGACGACGGTCGCCCCTTCTACGTCCAGCAGTTTGGCAATGTAGTCGCCGGTTTTATTGACCAGATCCTTCATCTCAAAATACTGATTCATCCCCGCCATTGCGGCATCGACCACTTCCGGACGCGGCGTAGAGACGCCCAGCGCCGTCATGCGGCCGGAGGTATTAATGACTTGTTTTAGATTGTACTTCTCAAAAATTGAAGGCATTTTCCGCGCTCCCTTGTTCGGTCAAATAGCCCTTGCCCGCGCGAATCGCGGCAAGCGGCAGCAGAATCTTGTCAGCCTGAAGGCTCTCTTTTTCGGCATCCACCAGCAGCGTCGGCGTCGATGCGAGGGTAAACAGCGTGAGATCGGCGTCATAGCCGACTTCCAGCCGCCCTTTGTGAGACAAACGCAGCCCGTCGGCGGCCTGTGAAGTCACGCAGGCGATGACCTGCGGCAGCGACATGCCGATGGCGAGGAATTTAGACATCACCAGCGCCAGCGAGCGCACCGGGCCATCGATGCGGTTGCGGCAATAAATATCGGAGCTGATGGTGTCGGGCAGAATGCCCATCGCAATCGCTCGCCGCGCCACTTCAAAACTGAAGCTGGCGGTGCCATGGCCGACATCAAGGCGCACGCCGCGCTTTAAGGCGCGCACGATGGAGCCACGCAGCTCGCCTTCCGGCGTCAAAATACGGTTGGGTTTGCCGTTATAGCAGTGGGTAATGATGTCGCCCGAGCTCAGCAGCTCGGCGATCTCATCCAGGTTTGGCGGGTTGTTGCCAATGTGCACCATCAGCGGCAGCTCGCCATTTTGCTGCTGGATGGCTTTCGCCCGCTCCAGCGGAGTGATGCCATTTTCACCGACCACGCTGCTGCTCATGCGCGCTTTCAGGCCGACGATAAAATCCGGGTGACGCTGCACGGCCTGCGTCACCGCCTCGGCATCGATATTGGCCATATTGGCCAGTTCATTCTGCGCAATCAGCCCGACGCGGGAGATATTGAGCAGCGCATAGACGTCGGTCGCCGCCTGACGGGTGAGCTGATAAAAATCGTCCACATCGTCAGCACCGGTACTGCCGGCATCAATCACGGTGGTGACGCCGGTAGCAATACCGACGCTATCCGGCTGATCGTGGTAAATCGGCGAGTTGGGATAGCAGTGAACGTGGGAGTCAATCCAGCCCGCGCTGACGTAGTAGTTGCCGTCCAGTTCGATGGTTTTGTGCGAGGGCGCGCGAATCTCGCCCAGCGCCGCGATTTTCCCGTCCTGGATGGCGATATCAGTGAGGGTATCGTCGACGAGGCGCGCACGGCGCAGGAGTAAATCAAACATCTCTCTCTCCTGTAAAAATGGGGGGAGGCGTTAGCGGCTTATCCGGCCTGCCTATTACAGACCGGATAAGCGCTATGCCATCGGGCACTTAGCTAATCGCCACCGGGAAGATAGAGCCCAGCAGCATGGCACCAAGGATCGCGCCGCCGGTAATGGGTTTCTGCCAGATGTAGAAGAGAAGTGCCCCGACCAGCGAGCCGATACCGATAGGAATGGAAGCGGTCATCGCACTTAAGATAATCAACGGGCCCAGGAAGCGCCCTGAGGCGTTACCCGCGCCCATCATCACGTCCGCACCGTAGGTGGAATCGCTCTGGTTGATGGTGAACTTACGCGCCAGAATGATGATGTAGCCAATCGCCAGACCAATCACCAGCCCGGTAATCAGGGAGGCGATAAAGTTGGTCACCGGGAACATAATGCCCGCGCCCAGCAGCAGCGCCGGAACGCCGAGGCCGACACCGGTCTGGATAGCGCCGCCGATATCGAGGATCCCCACCAGCGAACCTTCGATAATACGGGCGAACAGGAAGCTCGCGCCAAACGCCGCCACCGCGCCGTAAGCACCGGTATCAATCCCGGCTTTTAACATCGCCACGAAGGCCACTTCGTTAAACGCGCCGATACCGTAGAGGTAGTACATGTGTGTCCCGGCAAAGACGCCGGAGGAGAGCAGGCCAACGAAGATCGGGAACGACCAGTCGGCATACCAAAAACCTTTATTTTGTTCCATGTCAGGCTCCCGTTATTTGCCGCTGATTGAGCTGTGGATCAGATCCAGCCAGTTCGGCACGGTCAGGTGGAAGGATTCGATCATCTTCATGTCGAAGCCGCGGAAGAAGGCGCTCAGGACGAACAGCGCAACGATGGCAGCCATCATCACCTTGGTGACGCGATGCCAGCCGCTCTCTTCCACACCCTTACCAATCAGAATACCCAGCACCAGGCCCGGTACCGCATTGCCCATAATCAGCTGCGCAGCGCCGCCGAAAATAGTCGCCCAGAAGCCTGATTTCTTACCGGCATCAATTGCTGCCAGCCAGAAGATCACTGGCATCACGGTATTCACCAGCAGGTTTGCCGCCGGCACCAGTACCTTAACGGCAGTGACCTGCAGTGCCTGCGGTACGGAGGAGGCCGTGAGGTTAAGGAAGGCCACGACGATCATGCCGATCACGCCGCAGGCAATCGCCATTTTCTTCGGATCGTGCAGCGTCTCACCGACGTTGCGGTTTTTGATCATCAGCGCCGCCGCCCCCCAGTTCGGGATAATGCGGTGATCGACGTCCTGGGTGAAGGAACCTGCTGCAACAGAAGAAGCCCAGGCGTTAAAGAAGAAGCCGAGGCCAAAGGAGAAGTGGGAAGCCGGATCGCCTTCACAGGAGTTCAGCTCGCCCAACGTACGAAATGCGCCCATCCCTTGGGTGGTGGGCGCATGAAACATGCGTGCCGCTCCGGCGCCCACGCCGACGCCAACCAGGCCGCCGATGATGAGCGATTTTATTAAAATTATCAGGAACATAGTCTGACCCTTTGGTAAAAATCAGGTTTGCGCGACGAAATCCACTTTATCGATATCAATGGCGGTCACGTTGACGGTAACGTCCAGCTCCACGCTGTACGCACGTCGTTCACGGCGTAAAAAGAAAAACAGGAAAGCTTCTTTTCGTACCGCTTCACGCGCATGAACAACCGCCACGTCCTGTGGCTCAATACGCAATAAGATGTGCGATGATGTTTTCATCACCGCGGCCTGCACATGGTTCAGGGCATCGGCGAACGCCCGCGTTTTGCTCTCGCCTTTGCCCGTGACCCTCACCGTGGTGGTGAATTGCTCTTTCATGTTCACGCGCTGTACTTCTTCTTCCAGGCTTCTACCAGGCGCTCGCCCAGCTCTTCTTTATCCATAAAGCCAAAGCCCAGCACGTTGAAACCTTCGTTGATGGCGGTCACGCCCTCTTCAACCGAACGCATACCGTATTTCGCTTTGTAGCCATGCTTGTTCTGCGCGGTGATAGCACCTGCGCCACCGCTGCCGCAGAAGGAGATGCCGAAGGTGGCATTTTCCGCTTTCATCATGTCGCCAAGCTTCATGTCCGCGGCGACGCCCGGTACGACAACTGCACGAGCACCGGCTTTTTCCGCGCCAGCGGCAACTTTTTGTCCTTTACCCAGGCGGTCGCCAATTACTACGGTGATCTGTTCCATGTGTTGCTCCTTACAGGTTTTCTTTTGCGACTTCGAAGTGGACGGACAGCAGCCAGGCCTCTTCTTTTGGCAGATTGCCGAATTCCGCGACCACGTCGCGAGCCAGATTCATTGAGTCTTCTGATATTTCTTCAAACAGGCTAGCGTCCACTTCCGGCAGCGGTTCACCGCTGATCGACCGATGGGCCATCGCCCGCACGTGGGACGTCAACATTTGCTCCTGCACGTCGTTGGGGGTGATACCGCGTTGGCGTAACAGTGCGAACACCTGCTTAAGCATCTTGTCTGCCAGCTGTTCGGTCTGCGCCACCTGCTCCCCTGCGTCGTGTATTACCGCTCCGTTATTCACTCGTGTTACCCCGCTAATGTCTCTGAGGACCAAACTAACGTCGGGGGCAGTGAGTTTGTAGCGAGTTGTTTTCCACTTCGAAGTGGAAAGGCAGACGGCCTGGGTGATCTGATTCACATATTCATCACGAATCTCACGATTTCGATATATTCGCGTGATGAATGTCACGAATGCGGGGCAAGGCAATAGGAAAAGCGAATGGAAAAATGAGGGTCAAAAGTGTGAAGCGGATGGAGTTTTGGCGGTGGAAAGCGGGAAACGTCGGCTGACGCTTCCCGGAAAATGCTTAGCGGTACTTCTTGTGATAAGTGTTGCGGGTGGTTTTAAACTCTTCGGCCGCGGCCTGAGCTTCTTTGATTTTGCCTTCGTTTGCCAGCTTCAGCGCACCGTCAATCTGGCCGATAAGGATATCGAAACCGTGGCGGAAGTCTTTCATTTCCGGGCTATCAGCCGCTTTGCCTTCCAGCTTCGGCGGAGTCTCTTTTTGCGCATCGACGGCGGCGGTACGCATCTTGTTCAGCGCGCCTTTCAGCTCGCCCGCATCGGAGGTTTTCTGCACGACCTGCAGATTTTCCGCCAGCGTATCCATATCTTCGCCGAGGTCAGCAAAGGCCGAAGCCGAGCCGAGGGCTAAAGCAGAGACAGCCAGCATCGCTAACAGTTTTTTACGCATTGCTCACTTCCTTTTTTATTATTTAAGCAAAACGGGCGCAGCAGGATGCGCCCTAAACGTGATTACTGGCCGGCGATTTTCATCTCCGGTAACAGTACGGAACCACACTGGATATTACTCCGTGTCTCAATATCGTCGGCAATGGTGACCATATTGCGCCACATATCTTTCAGGTTGCCAGCGATAGTGATTTCACTTACCGGGTACTGAATTTCGCCGTTTTCAACCCAAAAACCGGATGCGCCGCGGGAGTAATCGCCGGTGATGCCGCTAACACCCTGCCCCATCAGTTCGGTGACGACAAGACCCGTGCCCATCTCTTTAAGCAACTTTTCAAAACTCAGGCCGCGGCCCTTGATACGCCAGTTATGGATACCACCCGCATGGCCGGTGCTCTTCAGACCCAGCTTGCGCGCAGAGTAATTGGTCAGCAGCCACTGCGTCAGCACGCCATCTTTAATGATGTCGCGACGTTCGGTACGCACGCCTTCGCCATCAAACGGCGTCGAGGCCAGCCCTTTCAGCAGATGCGGATGCTCTTCAATGGTCAGCCACTCTGGCAGAATTTGCTCGCCCAGTGAGTCGAGCAAGAAGGTGGATTTACGGTATACCGAGCTGCCGGCAATCGCCCCGACCAAATGGCCAAACAGGCCGGTAGCCACTTCATTGGCGAAAATCACCGGCGCCTGCATGGTGGACAGCTTGCGCGGAGCCAGGCGTGACAGGGTGCGACGAGCACACTCTTCGCCGACCCATTCCGGCGATTGCAGATCGCCCAGCGCACGACCGATGGTGTAAGCGTAGTCACGCTCCATATCACCGTTAGCCTCAGCAATCACGCAGCTGGAGAGCGAGTGACGGGTCGAGCAGTAGCTTTGCAGCATGCCGTGGCTGTTACCAAACACCTTGATGCCGTAGTGGCTATTAAAGCTACCGCCTTCGGTATTGGTAATGCGCTTGTCCGCTTTCAGGGACGCCTGTTCGGCACGCGCGGCCATTTCAATGGCTTCGTCCGGGGACACCTCCGCCGGGTGGAAAAGGTCAAGATCCGGGGCGTCAAACGCCAGCAGCTCTTTATCCGCCACGCCTGCGTACGGGTCTGGCGAAGTGTAGCGCGCGATATCCAGCGCCGCCTGGACGGTACGGGAAATCGCATCCGGGCTCAGGTCAGTTGAAGAGGCGCTGCCTTTGCGATTCTGGTGATAAACGGTGATCCCGAGCGCGCCATCGCTATTAAACTCGACGTTTTCAACTTCACCGTAGCGAGTGCTGACGCCAATACCGGTGGTCTTGCTTACCGCGACTTCTGCACCATCTGATTTACCGGCCGCCAGCTCTAACGCCATGGAGACCGCTTTTTCCAGCGCAATACGTTGTTCCGCAACTTGTGTGATCACTTTCATCGTCTAAGCCATAATCTGAGGTAAAGTTAAATGAAGTCTAACAGAGAACCCTTTCTCAGTATGCGCTCAAGCTGTTAGTATTAGCCTCTTTTTTAAGGAGCCTGAAATGACAAAGCAGCCCGAAGACTGGCTCGACGAAGTCCCTGGTGATGATATCGAGGACGAAGATGATGAAATTATCTGGGTCAGCAAGAGTGAAATTAAGCGTGATGCCGAAGAGCTGAAAAAGCTCGGAGCAGAGCTGGTTGACCTGGGTAAAAACGCCCTGGATAAAATCCCGCTGGACGCCGACCTGCGTGCCGCCATTGAGCTGGCGCAGCGTATTAAGATGGAAGGCCGCCGCCGCCAGCTGCAGCTGATTGGCAAGATGCTGCGTCAGCGCGACGTAGAACCTTTCCGTCAGGCGCTGGACAAGCTGAAAAACCGTCACAACCAGCAGGTTGTTCTGTTCCATAAGCTGGAGCAGCTGCGCGATCGTATGGTTGAAGGTGGGGATGAAGCGGTTGAAGAGGTGCTGAACCTCTGGCCAGACGCTGACCGCCAGCAGCTGCGTTCGCTGGTGCGTAACGCGAAAAAAGAGAAGGCCGGTAACAAGCCGCCAAAATCCGCTCGCCAGATTTTCCAGTATCTGCGCGAACTGGCTGAAAACCAGGATTAAGTCTCTTAAAAACGCCTTCTCTGATGAGGTGATGCGCGTTAGTTAAACGCAAAATTCCGTTCACTTTATGTTTTGTAGAACATGAAACATCGGCATCAGTAAACGAGCTAAGGGGGTCACCGCGACCCCCTTAGTAATCCCCGCGGCCCCGCAGCGAAATCGGTGCTTCGCACTGCGTTCGCCTGCGAACTCCAGCCTGCGGCACGGCGAAACTCGACGCTACTCGTCCCATTCCTGGGACTCGCCCTTCGGGCCAACGCAAGCGTGGTTCAACATTGCTCCCGGCAATTTTGTC
>NZ_BCTM01000040.1 GCF_001571285.1 Kluyvera cryocrescens NBRC 102467
CCCATGTCACTTTGAGTGCCCACACAGATTGTCTGATAAATTATTAAAGAGCAGTGCCGCTTCGCTTTCTCAGCGGCGCGGGATGTGCATATTACGCTTTCCCGCCTTAGAGTCAAGCGTTTAATTTCGCTTATCTCTGCCGAAGTTCTCAGGAGAACCTCGCTGACCCGGCGGCTTATTTGCCGTTGTTCCGTCTCAGTGGGGCCGCATTATAGGGGCAAATTGAGATCCCGCAAGCAGAAATATGAAAAATGTTTTCGTTTGCCTATTTTTCATACGTAACGCTTATTTTTGCCTGGTTTTCATACAAAAACGAGCCCCGTAGGGCTCGTTTTCTTATTTTTGTGACTTACTGCACTGCCACAATATGGTCGTCTTTAACTTCCAGACGCACCAACTTACCCGGAATCAACTCACCGGACAGAATTTGCTGTGCCAGCGGGTTTTCAATCTGCTGCTGAATCGCACGTTTCAACGGACGTGCACCGTATACCGGGTCGTAACCGTTTTTACTCAGCAGATGCAGAGCCTCATCGGAAATCTGCGTTTCATAACCGCGCTCTTCCAGACGTTGGTACAGTCGCTGCAGCTGGATCTGGGCAATAGAAGCAATATGTGTCTCACCTAACGGATGGAACACAACAACTTCATCTATACGGTTAATGAACTCCGGACGGAAGCTTTGGCTTACAACTCCCAGCACCAGATCTTTCATATGACCGTAATCCAGTTCACCGAAGCGTTCCTGAATCAGATCCGACCCGAGGTTCGATGTCATAATGACCACCGTATTGCGGAAGTCGACCGTTCTCCCCTGCCCATCCGTCAGACGCCCATCATCAAGGACCTGCAGCAGAATGTTAAATACATCCGGATGCGCTTTCTCCACCTCATCGAGCAGAATGACGGAGTAAGGACGACGGCGAACAGCTTCCGTCAGATAACCCCCTTCTTCATAACCGACATATCCTGGAGGCGCACCGACCAGACGAGACACGGAGTGTTTCTCCATAAACTCGGACATATCGATACGCACCATGGCATCATCACTGTCGAACATAAAGTTAGCCAGCGCTTTGCACAATTCGGTTTTACCCACACCGGTCGGCCCCAGGAACAGGAACGAGCCAATTGGGCGATTCGGATCGGACAGCCCGGCGCGGCTACGGCGAATAGCGTTGGATACCGCCTCTACCGCTTCGTTCTGACCAATCACCCGGCTATGCAGATCCTGCTCCATGCGCAGCAGTTTATCGCGTTCACCTTCGAGCATTCTGGCAACCGGGATACCGGTCCAACGGGCCAGCACTTCCGCTATTTCCGCATCCGTCACTTTATTACGTAACAGACGCATAGTTTTGCCTTCAGACTGCGTGGCCGCTTCCAGCTGTTTTTCCAATTCAGGAATTTTGCCGTACTGCAGTTCGGACATCCGCGCGAGGTCACCGACGCGGCGAGCTTGCTCAATGGCAATTTTCGCCTGTTCAAGCTCAGCTTTAATCGTTTGAGTGCCGGATAACGATGCTTTCTCGGCTTTCCACTCTTCTTCTAACTCAGAATACTGGCGTTCTTTATCTTCCAGTTCTTCATTAAGCATATCGAGACGTTTCTTACTCGCCTCGTCAGACTCTTTCATTAACGCCTGCTGCTCCAGCTTCAACTGAATAATACGGCGGTCGAGTCGGTCCAGCTCTTCAGGTTTAGAGTCAATCTGCATACGAATGCTGGATGCAGCTTCATCAATCAGGTCGATAGCTTTATCCGGCAACTGGCGATCGGCGATATAACGATGGGACAGCGTGGCTGCCGCAACGATCGCCGGGTCAGTAATCTGCACATGGTGGTGCAGCTCGTAACGTTCTTTCAGACCACGCAGAATAGCGATGGTATCTTCGACAGACGGTTCGGCAACGAACACTTTCTGGAAACGACGTTCCAGCGCAGCATCTTTTTCAATGTACTGACGATACTCATCCAGCGTCGTGGCACCAACGCAGTGCAATTCACCGCGAGCCAGCGCGGGCTTTAACATATTGCCAGCATCCATTGCGCCGTCGGCTTTACCGGCGCCCACCATGGTGTGCAACTCATCAATAAACAGGATAACGTTGCCTTCCTGTTTGGAGAGATCGTTCAGCACCCCTTTTAAACGTTCTTCAAATTCACCGCGGTATTTTGCCCCGGCCACCAGCGCCCCCATATCCAGCGCCAGAACGCGGCGGCCTTTTAAGCCCTCCGGTACTTCACCGTTGATAATGCGCTGTGCCAGCCCTTCAACAATGGCTGTTTTACCAACCCCCGGCTCACCGATTAATACCGGGTTATTTTTTGTACGACGCTGCAGTACCTGAATGGTACGGCGAATTTCTTCATCACGGCCAATCACCGGGTCGAGTTTGCCTTGTTCAGCACGCTCGGTCAGATCGACGGTATATTTTTTCAATGCCTGACGTTGGTCTTCGGCACCCTGGTCATTCACGCTTTCACCTCCGCGCATCTTTTCAATTGCCTGAGTGATGTTGGCAGTTGTCGCGCCGGCTGTTTTCAGTAATTCAGCCAGAGTGCCACGGGACTCAAGCGCCGCCAGAACAAATAGCTCTGACGAAATAAAGTTATCACCGCTTTTTTGCGCCAGCTTATCGCAGAGATTAAGGACGCGGATCAGATCCTGAGACGGCTGCACGTCGCCACCGGTGCCTTCCACCTGCGGTAAACGGCTCAACGCCTGATCGATTGCCGTGCGAAGCTGGCCTGCATTAATACCTGCAGACGTTAATAAAGGACGTACCGATCCCCCTTCCTGATTCAGCAAGGCGCTCATTAAATGAAGAGGTTCGATAAATTGGTTGTCTTGCCCCAGTGCGAGTGACTGGGCATCGGCAAGAGCAAGCTGGAATTTATTGGTAAGACGATCCAGACGCATGACTCCTCCCATAATAGGTCAATTTTGCTACAGGAGATTAAATGAGGTCATCCCTCAATTATTCAAGGTTAAATGACCTATTCAATGAGAAAATATTATCAGCGTTCTGGATCGCCTTGATTCTATAGGTTATATCAGCCAGATGAAACTTGCCATACGACCTGTAGTACGGTCGCGACGATAAGAGAAAAAATCATCCTTTTCGCTGAAGGTACAGCGGTCACCACCGAAGACGGCAGTCACCCCCATATTTGCCAGCCGCTGACGGGCCAGCAGGTAGATATCGGCAAAGTATTTGTCGCCTACCGGACGAAATGCATCCACCGCTTTGGCATCTTTCGCCATAAAGGCTTCACGCACTTCCGGGCCGACTTCAAAGGCCTGCGGACCTATCGCTGGGCCAAACCAGGCCAGAATATTCTCCGCGCTATCGTTAAAGCAGGCGACGGTCTCTTCCAGCACACCATCGCACAGCCCCCGCCAGCCGGCATGCGCCGAGGCGACTTCGGTGCCAGCACGATTGCAGAATAGCACCGGTAAGCAGTCCGCCGTCATTACCGCGCACACTGTCCCTGGCGTATTACTGTAGGACGCATCGGCACGCTTTGAAGCATAAGGCGCACCGGTCAGATGCAAAACATCCTTGCCGTGCACCTGCTCCAGCCACACCGGTTTGGACGGCAGTTTTCCCGCCGCAAACATGCGCTTACGGTTCTCTTCAACGTGTTCAAGGTTGTCGCCACAATGGGCACCGAGATTTAAAGAATCCCACGCCCCCTGACTAACACCACCGATACGCGTTGAACTACAAGCCGCTACCCCAGTCGGTAGCGGCCATTCAGGGACAATGATTTTGGTCATAGCCAGTCGACGTCGTCCTTATGTTCTTCAAAGTCATCGCGCATAACCGCAATAAGATCGACCATATCCTGTGGAATTGGCGCATGCCATTCCATCTCAATACCCGAAATAGGGTGATAGAGACGCAGCATTGTCGCGTGAAGCGCCTGACGGTCAAATTTACGCAGCGTCGAGATAAACTCATCTGATGCGCCTTTTGGTGGACGCGGACGACCACCGTAAACCTGATCGCCCACCAGCGGATGAGTGATGTGAGCCATGTGCACGCGGATCTGGTGCGTACGTCCGGTTTCCAGACGCAGCCGCAGACGCGTGTGCACACGGAAGTGTTCCATGATGCGATAGTGCGTGACCGCCGGTTTACCCATTGGGTGCACCGCCATATGCGTACGCTTGGTTGGATGACGGCTGATCGGTTCCTCAACGGTACCGCCCGCAGTCATATGACCAATCGCCACGGCCTCATACTCACGGGTAATTTCACGCAGCTGCAGCGATTCCACCAGACGCGTTTGCGCAGGGACGGTTTTCGCCACGACCATCAACCCGGTGGTGTCTTTATCCAGACGATGCACAATACCGGCGCGCGGTACGTCAGCAATCGGCGGATAATAGTGCAGCAGCGCATTCAGTACCGTACCGTCCGGGTTACCGGCACCCGGGTGCACCACAAAGCCGCGCGGCTTGTTGATGACGATAATGTCTTCATCTTCATAAACGATATCAAGTGGGAGATCCTGCGCTTCAAAGCGGATTTCTTCATCGATTTCGGCATCGATAGCGACGGTTTCGCCACCCATGACTTTCTCTTTCGGCTTGTCTGAAACTTTGCCGTTTACCTGAACGCGTTGGTCAAGGATCCACTCTTTTATGCGCGATCGCGAATAATCAGGGAACATTTCGGCCAAAGCCTGATCTAAGCGTTGACCGAGTTGTGACTCGGACACCGTTGCGGTGAGTTGTACTCGTTGTGCCATATACAGCTTCTTCGTTAACGTTGGGTTTTTACGGCTTTGCCGTTTAATATAGTGTGCTATTGTAGCTGGTCTTAGTCGGGAACAGGAACTGTGAATATCCCGTATAAACATTTTGAGGAAAGTCAAAACGTCATGACGCGCATGAAATATCTGGTGGCAGCGGCCACGTTGAGCCTGGCTTTGGCGGGGTGCTCTGGTTCAAAGGAAGAGGTTCCTGATAATCCGCCTAATGAAATCTACGCAACTGCTCAGCAAAAGCTCCAGGACGGTAACTGGAAACAGGCAATAACGCAACTGGAAGCGTTGGATAACCGCTATCCATTTGGGCCTTATTCTCAGCAGGTTCAGTTGGATCTGATCTACGCATACTATAAAAATGCCGATCTGCCGCTGGCTCAGGCCGCTATTGACCGCTTCATTCGTCTGAACCCAACGCATCCGAACATCGACTATGTGATGTACATGCGCGGCCTGACCAACATGGCGCTGGACGATAGTGCACTGCAGGGGTTCTTCGGGGTTGATCGCTCCGATCGTGACCCTCAGCACGCGCGTGACGCATTCAATGACTTCTCGAAGCTGGTGCGCGGCTACCCGAACAGTCAGTATGTCACCGATGCCAGCAAACGCCTGGTATTCCTGAAAGACCGTCTGGCGAAGTATGAGCTTTCCGTTGTCGATTACTACACCGCTCGCGGTGCATGGGTCGCGGTGGTAAACCGTACCGAAAACATGATGCGTAACTATCCTGATACCCAAGCGACGCGCGATGCGCTGCCGAAGATGGAACACGCATACCGCGAAATGCAGATGACGGCGCAGGCTGACAAAGTGGCGAAAATCATTGCCGCTAACGGCAAAAGCACCCAGTCCTGATTTCAACCCCATCAAAAACAAAACGGCAGCCCGATGGCTGCCGTTTTTTTATCCGTTTGAACGACTTGCTGAAGCGGTTTAGCGGCAAGTCATCCTATCAAATATGGCTGGCTTTTCCCGATCCCACAAGTAAAAAATCACTTCTTCCTGTCCTGACTCACAAAATGAATGCACTGACAAAAAGTGACAAAATAATGTGATCTTTATCACACATTTTAAGCAAATCCGAGGTATGCTGGAATCACCAAGACGGAAAGACAAGAGGTAAAATTTATGACAATGAACATTACCAGTAAACAAATGGAAATTACTCCGGCTATCCGCCAGCATGTCGCAGACCGTCTCGCCAAATTGGAAAAATGGCAAACTCAGTTAATTAATCCTCATATCATTCTGTCGAAAGAACCGCAGGGTTTTGTAGCCGATGCCACGATGAACACCCCAAATGGGCATCTCGTCGCCAGCGCAAAACATGAAGATATGTATACCGCCATTAACGAATTGATCAACAAGCTGGAACGGCAGCTGAACAAGGTGCAACACAAAGGGGAAGCCCGTCGCGCAGCAACATCAGTGAAAGACGCAAGCTTCGTGGAAGTTGAAGAAGAGTAAAACTGAACTTTGAACTTTAATGTGTCACGCCAACGCGCCTTCGGGCGCGTTTTTTATTGACAGAACGAAAACAGACCGAGTACTGTAAAACCTCACCACGCTAAGGATTTAATCAACCGTGAAATTGCTGCCGTTTTTCTTCGCATTCTTTTTTACCTTCCCCTGAATGGGAGGCGTTTCGTCGTGTGATAAAGAATGCGAAGACGAACAATAAGGCCTCCCACCTGGGGGGCCTTTTTTATTGATAACAAGAAAGGCAAACATGATGACTTCGGAAAACCCGTTACTGGCGATACGCGATAAGATCAGCGCGCTGGATGAGAAATTAGTGAGCCTGCTGGCAGAGCGTCGAGGGCTCGCCATTGAGGTTGGTAAAGCTAAACTGGCGTCTCATCGCCCGGTACGTGATATCGATCGCGAACGCGACCTGCTGGAACGGCTGATCACCATCGGAAAAACCCATCAGCTCGATGCGCACTATATTACGCGCCTGTTTCAACTGATTATCGAGGATTCCGTCCTCACCCAGCAGACCTTACTGCAGCAGCATTTGAATCAAATCAATCCGCACTCCGCGCGAATTGCCTTTCTTGGTCCAAAAGGCTCCTATTCACATCTCGCCGCACGCCAGTATGCCGCGCGCCATTTTGAACAGTTCATTGAAAGCGGTTGCCTGAAGTTTGCCGATATCTTTAATCAGGTTGAAACCGGGCAGGCCGACTATGCGGTAGTGCCTATCGAGAACACCAGTTCCGGCGGCATTAATGATGTCTACGATCTGCTGCAACATACCAGCTTGTCCATCGTTGGCGAGATGACGGTTCCCATTGACCACTGCCTCCTGGTGAACGCCGGAGCGACGCTGGATACCATCGAAACGGTCTACAGTCATCCGCAGCCATTCCAGCAGTGCAGTCAGTTCCTGAGCCACTATCCGCAGTGGAAAATTGAGTATACCGAGAGCACTTCGGCGGCAATGGAAAAAGTGGCGCAAGCCAACTCCCCTTCCGTGGCCGCGCTGGGCAGCGAAGCCGGCGGCAAGCTGTATGGGCTACAGGTACTGGAACACTGTCAGGCTAACCAAACGCAGAACATCACCCGCTTCCTGGTACTGGCGCGTAAAGCCGTCAACGTCTCCGATCAGGTGCCGGCGAAAACCACCTTGCTGATAGCCACCGGACAGCAGGCCGGTGCGCTGGTAGAAGCCCTACTGGTGCTGCGTAACCATAACCTGATCATGACCAAGCTGGAGTCTCGCCCTATCCACGGCAATCCCTGGGAAGAGATGTTTTATCTCGACATCCAGGCCAATCTGGAAGCGCTGCCAATGCAAAAAGCGCTCAAGGAGCTGTCTGGAATTACCCGTTCGATGAAAGTGCTGGGGAGCTACCCCAGCGAGAACGTGGTACCGGTTGATCCGATTTAAGCTTCGATAAACGGCGTCTTCTTCATACCTGCCACTGCCACCGGTAGCGTGAAGATGGCGCCAGAAAGCGGATATTGCGCCACTTCCGCCGCTGACATATTTTCTCGCGTGGTGGTAATAAACAGCGTGCGCATATCCGCACCACCAAAGCAGACCATCGTCGGACAGCGTACCGGCAGCCGATACTCTTCCAGTTGTTCACCCTCCGGTGAAAAACGTGCAATTCGCCAGCCGTCGAACATTGCGCTCCAGTAGCAGCCCTCTTCGTCTATCGCGGCCCCATCAGGAATACCTTCACCAGGCATAAACCGCCGCAACGCTTCCCGCCGACCAGGTTCGCCCCACTCGTCGAGCGGCGTGCGATAAATCACCGCATTCGGCGTGTCCGAGGTATACATCCAGCGTTTATCTTCGCTAAATGCCAGACCGTTCGCACCATGAATGTCGCACTGGATAACTTTGGGCTTAAGCTGATTGTCGACGCGGACCAGCAGCGCGCCGTTGTAATCTCCCGGCCCCCAGAATGTACCAGCATAAAAACGCCCCTGCCGATCCGTACCACCGTCATTAAAACGCGCCAACTGAGGATTACTCGGATTATCGCAAATTTTATGTACCAGCAGACCGCGGCTATCGGCAAGCCAGATGGCGCTGCGCAGCGCAACGATAAAACCGCCCTTCTCCCGCAGGGAAAAACAGCCGACTTCTTCCGGAAACTGAAGGATCTGGTGTTCACCGCTAGCTAATTCGTAGCGGTGAATCTCACATTCCATAATATCGGCCCAGTACAGCGCCTGCTCGGCGTCGCTCCAGGTCGGGCACTCCGGCAGATGTCCGGTGTAATCAAACAGCAGGGTTGCGTCAGCCATCATCTTTATCCCATAAAAAAAGCCAGAGGATTTCCCCTGGCTTTCAAGTATATACAGTTTCGATTACTGTCGGTTGTCATTCGCCTGCCGTAACAGGACGCGGCTCTCACTCTGGAAACGTTGCGCGTAGTCACCGAACCAATGCTCAACCTTGCGGAAGCTGTCAATAAACGCCTGTTTATTGCCCTGCTCCAACAGACCGATAGCCTCACCGAAACGCTGGTAGTAACGTTTAATCAACGCCAGATTATTGCCTGATGACATGATAATGTCAGCATACAGTTGCGGATCCTGGGCAAACAGTCGCCCGACCATCGCCAACTCCAGACGATAAATCGGCGAGGAGAGCGCTAACAGCTGTTCCAGTTGCACATTCTCTTCCGCCAGATGCAGGCCATAAGCAAAAGTCGCAAAGTGGCGCAGCGCCTGAATAAACGCCATATTCTGATCGTGCTCTACGGCGCTAATCCGATGTAAGCGCGCCCCCCAGACCTGGATCTGTTCAAGGAACCACTGATAGGCCTCCGGCTGACGACCATCGCAGTAAACAACCACCTGTTTTGCCAGGCTGCCGCTGTCCGGGCCGAACATCGGGTGCAGCCCCACCACGGGACCGCTGTGTGCAGACAACATCGCCTGCAGCGGCCCGGCTTTTACCGAACAGAGATCGACCAGAATGCAATCCGCCGGCAGCGGTGGCAACTTCTCAATCACCTGCTCGGTGACGTGGATAGGTACGCTGACGATAACCATACCGGCATCAGCCACCAGCTCCGGCGCGCGGGCCCAGTCTTCTTTTTCGAGCGTACGCACCTGGTAACCCGACAGGCCGAGCATTTTTTCAAACAGCCGCCCCATCTGGCCACCGCCGCCGACAATCACTACCGGACGTAGCGACGGGCAAAGCGTTTTAAACCCTTTGTCATTTTCACTGGAGTAAGACTCACGCATCACGCGACGCAGAACATCTTCAATCAAGTCAGGCGGCACACCCATCGCCGCGGCTTCTTTGCGGCGCGAAGCCAGCATTGAAGCTTCGCGCTCCGGGACATAAATCGGCAAGCCATACTGACTTTTGACTTCGCCGACTTCCGCCACCAGTTCCAGACGCTTTGCCAGCAGATCCAGCAACGCTTTATCCACGGCATCAATTTGATCGCGCAGCGCGGTCAGTTCAGCAACCATACTATCCTCTTACCCCAGACGAGCCGCCAGATGGCCGCGTAAATCCTTGTCGAGCTCACGCAGCAGCGCGTCCGTCGTTTCCCAGCTGATGCATGCATCGGTAACCGAAACGCCGTATTTCATATCACAGCGCGGCTGCTCGGAAGACTGGTTGCCTTCGTGAATATTGCTCTCAATCATCAGACCAATAATAGAACGGTTACCGTCCTTGATCTGTGCGACAACGGATTCCGCCACCGCAGGCTGACGGCGGTAGTCTTTATTGGAATTACCATGACTGCAATCTACCATCAGCGAGGCGCGCAGTCCTGCTTGTTCCATCTCTTTTTCGCACTGCGCCACGTCCTCCGGACCGTAGTTCGGCTTTTTGCCACCGCGCAGAATCACGTGACCATCTGGGTTTCCCTGCGTACGCAGCAGGCAAACCTGACCGGCCTGGTTGATACCAACAAAGCGGTGCGGCATCGCCGCGGCGCGCATGGCGTTGATCGCGGTTGCCAGGGAGCCATCGGTACCGTTTTTGAATCCTACCGGCATTGACAGACCAGAAGCCATTTCGCGGTGGGTCTGGGATTCCGTGGTACGGGCACCAATCGCCGACCAGCTAAACAGATCGCCCAGGTACTGCGGGCTGTTCGGATCCAGCGCTTCGGTCGCCAGCGGCAAGCCCATGCTGACCAGTTCAACCAGCAGACGACGAGCAATTTTCAAACCACCTTCCACATCAAACGAGCCATCCATATGCGGATCGTTGATAAGCCCTTTCCAACCCACGGTGGTACGAGGCTTTTCAAAATAGACGCGCATCACCAGGTAGAGGCTATCGCTGACCTCTTCCGCAAGGGTTTTAAATCGACGCGCGTATTCGATGGCGGCTTCTGGATCGTGAATAGAGCAAGGCCCACACACTACCAGCAGGCGCGGATCGCGACCGGCGATAATGTCAGAAATCGTTTTACGTGACTGGGCGATTTGCGCTTCCTGCTCTACGGTGAGCGGGAATTCAGCTTTCAGTTGATCCGGAGTGATCAATACCTGTTCATCGGCGATATTTACGTTGTTCAGCGCGTCTTTTTGCATGATGGCATTACCTGTATGGCTCGTTTGCGATAGTTGTTTCCTCAATGAGGTGGAGCCACAATATCACAATCAGTAAAGATTTCAATCCAAAATACGTACACATTTCTTTACAACATCTAATTTAATGCAAAATAACCCCTCAAATACCGTAAACATATTATTACACTAATTCATTCACGGACTGTCGCCCAACAATGCATCTGCTCTGATTTCCCCCTATCCCAGCCATTTACTCACCCCTTCTCCTTATCTCAGCAAGCATTCTCTGATTGGCTGAAACAGGCAAAAATTAGTGCTAAAACGAGTTAAGTTAAAGATAAGCTGATGCTAGCCGATAAATTTAACAATTCCCCTGTTAATCATACTGAATATGACTATGATTACGCGGAGAGGCTGAAAAATGGGATGAACCGCGTTAATTGATTTTATCTTCATCCGTCAAAACAAATACCACTTCAAGATTTTACTTAAATCGTACAAATCGAATTTCTGACATAATGATGGCTTTGATAAACAATGATATTCTGCCAAAAACTCTCCAGGGTGATGATTTCCAGAGCGGTACGGCGGATTTTCGTGAGAAATTCAATCTTGATCTCTTTGCTTCGACTAACTCTGGTGCTAATGCTATCTCTGATGCTGGCCCCGGCAACTGCCGCCCCCCTCACCGAAACGGATAAATCGGTACGTTCGATCGTGTCAGGCATTGTGAGCTACACCCGCTGGCCTTCACTTTCTGGCTCACCGAAGCTCTGTATTTTTGCCAGCGCCAGGTATCTGCAGGCACTGAGCACGGTCGATGGGCAAAGTTCTCTGCCTTACATCCCGGTGTTGGTCCGTACGCCTCAGGACGCACTGACAGCCCGTTGTGATGGTATTTATTTCGGTACGGAATCTCCTGAACGGCAGGTTGAATTAATCTCGCAATATCACCGTCAGCCTTTACTATTAATCTCCGAGCACAACCCGGAATGCATTATTGGCAGCGCATTTTGCTTAATTACGGATGAGCCGCGAATCAGATTCTCCGTCAATCTGGATGCGCTGTCTCGCAGCGGTGTAAGAGTTAATCCGGATGTATTAATGCTTGCAAGGAATAAGCAGCATGAATAAGGACTCCACCTTCACATCGCGCCCGACGTTTAAAAAAACGTTACGCCGCATCAATATGATAAGTGTAATCGTAACGATGACGCTTATATGGCTTTTGCTGTGCTTTGCTTCCGTGGTGACATTAAAGCAATATGCGCAGAAAAACCTCGAATTAACCGGCGCGTCCATGAGCCATACCCTTGAAGCGGCGCTGGTTTTCAACGATCCGCAGGCTGCGAATGAGACGCTGGCCACGCTTGGTCAGCAAGGGCAGTTTGCCATGGCGAATGTGCTCGACATCCATGACAAGCAGTTTGCCCATTGGGTATGGAACCCAGAGGACAGCAGCGACACGCTGGGTGCGTTGGTCAGCCATTGGCTGTTCCCTGTTCCCATCTCCCAGCCAATCATGCATAACGGTCAGCCGATTGGCGAGATTCGCCTGGCAGCGCGCGATACGCTGATCGGCCACTTTATCTGGACGTCATTCGCCGTACTCACCGGCTGCATTCTTTTCGCTTCAATTATTGCTCTCACCATTACGCGTTCCTTGCATCATGGCATGGTCGAAGAGATACAAAACATCACCGATGTGGTTCACGATGCTCGCAAAAACCGTAACTTCTCGCGACGGGTAAAAGAAGGACGTATCGAAGAGTTTCATCGTCTCGGTGAAGACTTCAACAGCCTGCTTGATGAAATGGAAGAGTGGCAGATGAAGCTGCAGGAGAAGAATGCTCAATTGATGCGGACGGCCATGCATGATCCTCTCACCGGCCTTGCAAACCGAGCCGCTTTCCGCAATAGCATTGCGGCATTGATGACCAATTCTGCGGCAAAAACCAACTCTGCTCTGCTGTTCCTCGACGGTGACAACTTTAAACAGATCAACGATACCTGGGGACACGCTGCGGGCGACTGCGTGCTGATTGAAGTCGCCAGCAGGATGATTGAGTTTGGCGGTCAACGCTACCAGTCATATCGCCTTGGCGGTGACGAATTTGCCATGGTGATAACCGGTGTCCACTCTGAAGTTGATGTGCAACACATTAGCGCGGCGCTGGCACAGCAGTTTAGCCGCCCATTTGATCTCCATAACGGACATCACACCCCCATGTCTTTGAGCATCGGTTTCGCGCTGGCATGGGAAAACAACTCGCTGGAAACGTTACTGGAAAGAGCGGACCATAATATGTATCAGGCGAAAAATCAGCGAACTAAAACAATAAGCTAGAAAGGAAAATGATATGTTAAAGCGATACTTTGCACCACTGTTACTGGCATCACTGGTCATTTCCGGTTGTCAGACACCGCCAAAGGGCAAATTCTCGCCTGAACAGATCGCCGCCATGCAATCTTACGGCTTTAATGAATTAAACGGCGACTGGTCGCTGGGTCTGTCAGCGAAGATCCTGTTTGATAAAAATGAAGCTACGCTGCAGCCAGAAAGTGAAACGCAGATTGAGTCCATGGCCTCGCGTCTGGCGGCGACCGGACTGAATCACGCCCGGATGGATGGTCACACGGATAACTACGGTGAAGACAGCTATAACGAAGCGCTATCGCTTAAACGAGCAAATGCCGTTGCCGATGCCTGGGCAAAAGGCGCCCATGTCCCGCGCAGTAACCTCACCACGCGGGGATTAGGCAAAAAATACCCCGCCGCCAGCAACAGTACCAGCCAGGGTCGCGCTGAGAACCGCCGGGTTGCGGTGGTCATCAGCACGCCTTAAGTTTACTTAACAGACGACTCGGCGAGTGACACATTCGCTGCCGCTCGCCAGCGCAGCACATCAAACAGAATAAACAACGCCAGGCTCGCTCCCATCACAGGCAGCGCGACGCCACACGCAATAGCCATAGCCAATGTCGTCAGCCGAGCGGGTAATGAAAGCGCCCGCCAACTGTGTGACAGCGTGAGTAACGGATTTATCGGCGACTGCGCCGGGCGTTTAATCCACCATAGACGATAGCCCATCACAATCGCCGCACACAACGCCACCCCAAAGACGATCAGCAGCAGCTGATTCGGCAAACCAAACAATACGCCCATGTGGAAATCTACCCCCCAGCGCGTCAGTTTTGCCATCAGCGGGAAGTGGGCAAACTGGGTGTGATCCACGACCGTCATGGTATGAGGATCGACGGCCACGGCATCAACCTGAGTTGGCCAGCGGCGATCGTTCTCAGTCACCGTCCAGGCGCGATCGTCACTACGTGGCGGACGGATCTCCAGATGCGTCGCGCTGATACCCGCGCGCTGCGCAAGATTCAGGATCGCATCAATGTTGTCGTATGCCATCGGCGGCTCGTCCATGACCATTGCAGCATGGTCTCCGTGATGCCCGGCATGAGGAGCCATTTCCATTGTCTGTGCACCGTTCAACTGGGTATTCACCTGCGGTGTTAACCAGTTAAAGGCGGCCCGCATTTTATCAACGTTACCCCCTGCCCACTGCGACCAGGTCAGCCCGGTGGCCGAGAACAACAGCATTCCGGCCAGCAGACACCAGCCGAGCGTAACGTGAACCCGTCGGGTATTTTGCAGACGATTTTTGATCCGCCGCTTTGGCCGGGTAAAGGCCCACAGGACAATCCCCCCCAGTGCCGCAACCCACATCCACGAGGCTGCAAGTTCACTATAAAGTCGGCCAATATCACCCAGCAGCAGCGAGCGGTGCGCATAATCGATCCACTGGCGCAGCGGTAATATCCCACTGGTACCGTAAACCGTCATATCGCCTTTCACCGCCAACGTGACGGGATCGATAAAGATGGCTCGGTTTTCCGACTCGCCGAGCGAAGGATCGGCGAACATCACCCGCGTCGTTTCACCCGGCTCCAGGGCCGGGCGTACCGCGTTCAGACGCAGCGGCGCGGCAAGCTCTCGCTGCGCCACGGAAATCTGTTCTACTAGCGGATGCCGCTCGCCTTCCGAGCTGGCGTGCAGCGCCTGCGCATAAACCCAGTTTTCCAGTTGCGGCGTGGCCACATAAAGCGTGCCGGTCAACGCGGCGACAAAGATGAAAGGCCCAACAAACAGGCCGATAAAGAAATGCAGGCGGCGAAGCAGATGCGTCCAGGCCGCCCGCGAGGTGCAGGTTGTCATACTTTTCCTTCATATAGGCGAAAAGAGTCGTGACGCTTAGGCGTCATTTATCGTTATTAACTGGGGAAAGCAGACAACTGCGGCGGTGCGCGGGTATCGGGAAATAGCCAGGGAAACTCGAACCAGTGGGCGAGCAACGGCGGGAAAGATGGCGTAGAAACACGTAACAACAGTGCACAAAGCAGCGCACAAAGCGCCAGTATCAGCCCGGGGACATGAGTTAACAGGACACAGTAGCCACAGGCTTCCCCATGGTCGATAGGCATTGTATCCGACGCAGAATGATGTGCAGGCATCGGCATGTTCATCTCATGATGCATACCGGGCATGGCGCTCATCGGTGATTGCTGTAACGAAATGGAGACCAGCGGAGCGAAAATAATCAATGCCATAGCCAACAGCGCAAGCCAGGCGGCTCGCCGTTTTCGTGTCGCTATGCTGATTGCTGTTTTGCTCACCCATCCCTCCCAGTCACCGGGGGCATTGTAAATGATTTATCAGCAAGATGTTAACGCATGGTGCCTTCAGGGATAAAAAAAGGGCCAGCCCGGAGGCTAGCCCTTTTCTAACAGGATGTCGCTTGCGCGAATCTTAGTTAAGACGCTCTTTGATACGAGCAGACTTACCAGTGCGCTCACGCAGGTAGTACAGTTTAGCTTTACGTACAGCACCACGACGTTTAACAGCAATGCTGTCAACTACCGGAGAGTGAGTCTGGAAGACACGCTCAACGCCTTCGCCGTTGGAAATTTTACGAACAGTGAATGCAGAGTGCAGACCGCGGCTACGAATAGCGATAACCACGCCCTCAAATGCCTGCAGACGTTTTTTGGAACCTTCAACAACCCATACTTTCACTTCCACGGTATCACCCGGACGGAAGGAAGGTACGTCCTGCTTCATCTGTTCTTGTTCAAGTTGCTTAATAATGTTGCTCATAATTTAATCTCTTATCCTGGGTAAACTGATATTTGGGGGTCTTAGACCAGCCCATCATGTTTATGTTGCTGTTGTGCGTGTTCCGTTTTGAACTCCGCCAGCAACCTTGCTTGCTCTTCAGTCAGAGCCAGGTTTTCCAGAAGTTCAGGTCTTCTAAGCCAGGAGCGGCCCAGCGACTGCTTCAAACGCCAGCGACGTATCTCGGCATGGTTCCCCGACAGCAGAACTGGCGGTACTTCCATCCCTTCCAACACTTCAGGGCGAGTATAGTGTGGACAATCCAGCAATCCATCAGCAAACGAATCTTCGATTGCTGAAGCTTCATGACCCAGTACACCCGGAATAAACCGGGAAACAGAGTCGATCAGCGTCATTGCCGGTAACTCTCCACCGCTGAGAACGTAATCGCCGATAGACCATTCTTCGTCAATCTCGGTCTGAATCACGCGCTCATCGATACCTTCGTAGCGACCGCACACCAGAATCAGCTTTTGATTCGTTGCCAGTTCGCTGACGCCCGCTTGATCAAGCTTGCGTCCCTGAGGTGACAGATAAATCACCTTCGCGCCTTCACCTGCCGCGGCTTTTGCTGCGTTGATGGCGTCCCGCAAAGGTTGCACCATCATTAACATCCCCGGTCCGCCGCCGTAAGGACGATCGTCCACGGTACGGTGCCGGTCATGAGCAAAGTCACGAGGACTCCAGCTCTGGATGTTCAGCAGGCCATTTTTTACTGCCCGGCCAGTTACCCCGTAATCGGTAATTGCGCGGAACATTTCAGGAAACAGGCTAATTATGCCAATCCACATAGCGCCGTCTTTTACCGTTTATCCGGAGATTTAAAAACCAGGATCCCAATCTACTTCGATAGTACGAGTAGTGAGATCGACTTTCTTGATAACCTGCCCATCGAGGAACGGTACGAGACGTTCCTTGATGCCAAATGCATCTTTCAGGTTTGCCTTAATGACGAGAACGTCATTCGACCCGGTTTCCATCATATCGATGACTTTACCGAGACCGTAGCCTTCAGTGGTCACTACCTGGCAGCCCATAAGGTCTTTCCAATAGTAGTTACCATCGTCCAGCGCCGGCAGCTGTGATGAATCAACGATAATCTCGCAATTCGTCAGCAGATTCGCGGCATCGCGATCGTCAACGCCTTTCAGCTTAATGACGATATCCTGATTGTGGTAGCGCCAGCTTTCCAGCTCAACGGTCTGCCACTGACCCGCCTTCTGGATTAACCAGGGCTGATAGTCAAAAATGCTTTCGGCGTCCTCGGTGGAGGAAAACACTCTGAGCCAACCACGGATACCGTAGGAAGAACCCATTTTGCCCAATACGATCGGATCAACAGGTGCTTTTGCGGCGAGTTGTTTGCTCATCATGACCACCGTGACAGATTAAGCTGCTTTGTTAGCGGCTTTGATCAGCGCTGCTACGCGATCGGAAACAGTAGCGCCCAGGCCAACCCAGTGAGCGATACGATCCAGATCCAGGCGAGTGCTTTCTTCTTTTTCGCTTGCGATTGGGTTGAAGAAACCAACGCGCTCGATGAAGCGACCGTTACGTGCGTTACGGCTGTCAGTAACAACAACCTGGTAGAACGGACGCTTTTTAGCGCCGTGACGTGCTAAACGAATAGTTACCATAACATCCTCTTGTGTGAATAGAACAACCGGGCCCCATCGAGGGAGGGGGCCCGGTGTCATATTAAAAGCCCGAAAATTTTACTCATTTCTGGGGGAATTGCAATCAACATCTGTCTTTTACCGCACGATAACAAGGGCGTTACCGTTAACGACAGCGTGAAGTCGGTGCGTTCACCGTAAACGGGGTGTGCTGAATGCCAGTACACCCCGTGGTCAATGAAGGGAAATAATTAACGGCCTGGGAATCCTGGTGGCATCATGCCTTTCATCCCGCGCATCATTTTCATCATGCCGCCCTTCGACTTCATTTTCTTCATCATGCGCTGCATGTCGTCAAACTGCTTCAGCAGACGGTTAACGTCCTGCACCTGCAGGCCACAGCCCTGGGCGATACGACGCTTGCGGGAACCTTTGATGATTTCCGGCTTGGCGCGCTCTTTAAAGGTCATGGAGTTGATAATCGCCTCCATACGCACCAGCACTTTATCGTCCATCTGTGATTTGACGTTGTCAGGGATCTGGCCCATGCCCGGCAGTTTGCCCATCAGGCTAGCCATACCGCCCATGTTTTTCATCTGACGCAGTTGCTCAAGGAAATCGGTCAGGTCGAAACCGTCGCCTTTTTTCAGCTTCGTGGCCAGCTTTTCAGCCTGTGCGCGGTCAACCTTACTTTCGATATCTTCGATAAGCGACAGCACATCGCCCATACCGAGAATACGGGAGGCGATACGATCCGGGTGGAAGGGTTCCAGCGCTTCCGTTTTCTCGCCGACGCCGAGGAATTTAATCGGCTTGCCGGTGATATGACGAATAGACAGCGCAGCACCGCCGCGGGCGTCGCCGTCGACTTTGGTCAACACCACCCCGGTTAACGGCAGCGCTTCGTTGAAGGCTTTCGCAGTGTTCGCCGCATCCTGACCGGTCATGGCGTCAACAACAAACAGGGTTTCTACCGGCTTAATCGCCGCATGAACCTGTTTGATTTCGTCCATCATCGCTTCATCAACGTGTAAACGACCGGCGGTATCCACCAGCAGCACGTCGTAGAATTTCAGCTTCGCTTCTTTCAGCGCAGCGTTAACGATGTCGATAGGCTTCTGGCCAACGTCAGACGGGAAGAAGTCCACGCCAACCTGCTCGGCCAGCGTTTCCAACTGTTTGATCGCCGCAGGGCGATAAACGTCCGCAGAAACGACCAACACTTTTTTCTTGTGCTTCTCGCGCAGGAATTTACCCAGCTTGCCGACGCTGGTTGTTTTACCCGCACCCTGCAGGCCCGCCATCAGCACGACGGCCGGCGGTTGTGCGGCCAGATTCAGGCTCTGGTTCTCTTCGCCCATCGCCGAAACCAGTTCGCTACGAACGATTTTGACGAACTCCTGACCCGGCGTCAGGCTTTTATTAACTTCATGACCAACCGCTTTTTCTTTTACGCGATTGATAAAATCACGCACTACCGGCAGCGCAACGTCAGCTTCCAGCAGCGCCATGCGCACTTCGCGCAGCGTCTCTTTTACGTTGTCTTCAGTAAGGCGTCCACGGCCACTGATATTGCGCAGCGTGCGCGACAAACGATCGGTTAAATTATCAAACATTGTCTCTCGCCTGGGGTGGAAACGGTGAGTCGCTAACGCGACAATAAAACGGAAATTTGCCGGAGTATAACACGACAGAGGCCGAGTTGTGATGCTGCGGTTGACGCTGAGGTCACGTAACGTTATGTGCATCATCCTGCAACCAGGCTACGCGCCTTGATACAACTCAACGGATTTTGCGTATATACTGCATCTCTTTCTTCTATTTGACGACTGCCGACTCTTTATGCCTGTTTTCGCCCTGCTCGCGCTTGTTGCCTACTCCATCAGCCTGGCGCTGATTATTCCCGGTCTGCTGCAAAAAAACAGCGGCTGGCGGCGGATGGCGATTCTTTCTGCCACCGTTGCGCTGGTGTGCCATGCGTTTGCGCTGGAAGCGCGTATTCTGCCTGGCGGTGAGAGCGGGCAGAACCTTAGCCTGTTGAACGTCGGCTCTCTGGTCAGTCTGATGATCTGTACGGTGATGACTATCGTCGCCTCTCGCAATCGCGGCTGGCTGCTGTTGCCCATTGTTTACGCCTTTGCGCTCATCAACCTCGCGTTCGCGACCTTTATGCCCAATGAGTTTATTACGCACCTGGAAGCTACGCCGGGGATGATGGTACATATCGGGCTGTCGCTGTTTGCCTATGCAACGCTGATCATTGCCGCACTCTACGCACTACAGCTGGCATGGATCGACTATCAACTCAAAAATAAGAAGCTGGCATTCAGCCACGAAATGCCACCGCTGATGGTCATTGAGCGCAAAATGTTTCACATCACCCAGGTTGGGGTTGTGCTGCTCACCCTGACGCTGTGTACCGGCCTGTTTTACATGCATAACCTCTTTAGCATGGAAAATATCGATAAGGCCGTCCTTTCCATCATCGCCTGGTTCGTCTATATCGTGTTGTTATGGGGCCACTATCATGAAGGGTGGCGCGGACGCCGGGTTGTCTGGTTTAACGTTGCCGGCGCCGGCATCCTGACGCTTGCCTACTTCGGTAGCCGCGTCATTCAACAGTTTGTGAGCTAAGTACTAAGGACCTCTCTTGGAACATATTTCAACCACCACGCTGATCGTCACGCTGATCATCATGGTGGTCATTTCCGCCTATTTCTCCGGTTCTGAAACCGGCATGATGACGCTAAACCGCTACCGTCTGCGTCATCTGGCGAAACAGGGCGACCGCCGGGCGCGTCGCGTTGAAAAACTGCTGCAAAAACCCGACCGCTTAATCAGCCTGGTGCTGATCGGCAATAACCTGGTCAATATCCTGGCATCGGCGCTGGGCACCATCGTCGGCATGCGTTTATACGGTGACTTGGGTGTCGCTATCGCCACCGGCGTGCTCACCTTTGTCGTCCTGGTGTTCGCCGAAGTCCTGCCAAAAACCATCGCCGCGCTTTACCCGGAAAAGGTCGCCTATCCAAGCAGCTTCCTGCTTGCGCCGCTGCAAATCCTGATGATGCCGCTGGTGTGGCTACTCAATCTCATCACCCGTCTTCTGATGCGAATGATGGGGATCAAAACCGACATCACCATTAGCAGCGCGCTCAGCAAAGATGAACTGCGCACCATCGTCAACGAATCCCGCGCGCAAATCTCCCGCCGCAATCAGGATATGCTGCTGTCGGTGCTGGATCTGGAAAAAATCAGCGTTGATGACATCATGGTGCCGCGCAACGAAATTGTCGGCATCAACATCAACGACGACTGGAAAGCTATCGTTCGCCAACTGACCCACTCTCCGCATGGCCGCATCGTCTTGTACCGCGACTCATTAGACGACGCCATCAGCATGCTGCGCGTGCGCGAAGCCTACCGTCTGATGACGGAGAAAAAAGAGTTCACCAAAGAGGTGATGCTACGGGCAGCCGATGAGATTTACTTTGTACCGGAAGGAACGCCGCTCAGCACGCAGCTGGTGAAATTTCAGCGCAACAAAAAGAAAGTGGGCCTGGTCGTCGACGAATATGGCGATATTCAGGGCCTGGTGACGGTCGAGGATATTCTCGAAGAAATTGTCGGTGACTTTACCACCTCAATGTCGCCATCGCTTGCCGAAGAGGTCAATCCGCAAAACGATGGTTCGGTGATTATTGACGGCGGCGCCAACGTGCGCGAACTGAACAAAGCCTTCAACTGGCACCTGCCGGAAGATGAAGCGCGCACCGTTAACGGTATGATTGTGGAAGCGCTGGAGGAGATCCCTGCGGTAGGTACACGCGTGCGTATCGCGCAGTACGATATCGATATTCTCGACGTGCAGGATAATGTGATTAAGCAGGTTCAGGTTAACCCGGTAAGACCGATTCGCGAGAGCGTGGCGGATTAATCAATACCCTCTCCCCATTCGGGGAGAGGGTTAAACGAAGGTTAGCCCTTCGCCTTGGCAACGGAGACCATCGCTGCGCGAATGGTACGGCCGTTCAGGGTATAACCCTTTTGCATCACCATCAGCACGTTGCCAGCAGCAATTTCGTCGGACTCAACCATCGCAATCGCCTGATGAACGTTCGGGTCCATCGGGACGTTAATGTCCGCAACAACCTGCACACCAAATTTAGCCACCACGTCCAGCATCGATTTACGGGTCAGTTCGATACCTTCAATCATACCCGCCATGGATTCGCTGTCTTTGTTGGCCACTTCCAGCGCGCGATCCAGGCTATCCAGCACCGGCAGCAGTTCGTTGACGAATTTTTCCAGCGCGAATTTGTGGGCCTTCTCGACGTCGATCTCAGTACGACGACGCAGGTTTTCCATTTCTGCCTTCACGCGCAGGACGCTTTCGCGCTCGCGTGTTTCGGCTTCCGCTAACTGCGACTCAAGGTTCGCAATTTTTTCATCGCGCGGATCCACCTGCTCAGCAGAAGCGTCTGATTCAACCGCCTCAACTTCTTCGTGCTGTTCCATGATAATTTCTTCCGGGGATTGCCCCTCAGGCGTTTTCTGTTCTTTACTACTCATGAATTTCTCCGCGTTTTTTCACAATCATCTCGCTAACCTGGATTATTATGGGGATCAGATTCCGGGTTTCAAGGGAAGCTCTCACATTGTCATCAATCTTTGGCACAAGGACATTCAGAAAATGAACAATCATTTCAAGTGTATCGGTATTGTAGGACACCCCCGTCACCCGACTGCCCTGACAACACATGAAATGCTCTATCGCTGGCTTTGTACCAAGGGTTACGATGTTATTGTTGAACGCCAGATAGCCCATGAGCTCAAGCTCGATAATGTAAAAACCGGGACGCTGGCCGAAATTGGCGTCAAAGCGGACTTAGCCGTCGTGGTCGGCGGCGACGGCAACATGCTCGGTGCCGCCCGCACGCTGGCGCGCTATGACATTAGCGTCATTGGGATTAACCGCGGCAACCTCGGTTTTCTCACCGACCTCGATCCGGATAACGCTCACCAACAGCTTGCCGACGTGCTGGACGGTAACTACATTGCCGAAAAACGATTTCTGCTGGAAGCACAGGTCTGCCAGCAAAATTGCCAGAAACGTATCAGTACCGCCATTAATGAAGTGGTGCTGCATCCTGGTAAAGTCGCGCACATGATTGAATTTGAAGTCTATATTGATGAGACTTTCGCCTTCTCCCAGCGTTCCGATGGGCTGATCATCTCGACGCCAACCGGCTCAACGGCCTACTCGCTGTCTGCCGGCGGCCCCATCCTCACCCCGTCGCTGGATGCGATTACCCTGGTGCCGATGTTCCCGCACACCCTGTCGGCGCGGCCGCTGGTGATTAACAGCAACAGCACCATCCGTCTGCGTTTCTCACACCGGCGCAACGATCTGGAGATCAGCTGCGACAGTCAGATAGCTCTACCGATTCAGGAAGGAGAAGACGTACTCATTCGCCGGAGCGACTACCACCTTAATTTGATTCATCCCAAAGACTACAGCTATTTCAATACATTAAGCACGAAGCTTGGATGGTCAAAAAAATTATTCTAAATTAACGCCGGCCTCTTTACTGTATAAAAAACCAGTCTATACTGTATGAAATTACAGTTATGGTTTTTCATACAGGAAAGCGGCTATGTTGGCACAACTGACCATTAGCAATTTTGCAATCGTTCGTGAGCTTGAGATCGACTTCAACAGTGGCATGACGGCTATTACCGGGGAAACCGGTGCAGGCAAATCCATTGCAATTGATGCCCTTGGCCTGTGCCTGGGTGGCCGCGCTGAAGCCGATATGGTTCGCGCCGGAGCCAGCCGTGCCGACCTCTGCGCTCGCTTTGCGTTAAAAGACACCCCAGCAGCGCTGCGCTGGCTGGAAGAAAATCAGTTAGAAGACGGTCGTGAGTGCCTGCTGCGCCGCGTTATCAGCAGCGATGGCCGCTCTCGCGGCTTTATTAACGGCACCGCCGTACCGCTCTCTCAGCTACGTGAACTCGGCCAACTGCTCATCCAGATCCACGGCCAGCATGCGCATCAGCAGCTGGTTAAACCGGAACATCAAAAAAGCCTGCTTGATGCCTACGCCGGTGAGTCCGACCTCGCTCGCCAAATGGCAGAGCACTATCGCCTGTGGAATCAAAGCTGCCGGGATCTCGCAACTCACCAGCAGCAGAGCCAGGAGCGGCTTGCCCGCGCAGAGCTGCTGAAATACCAGCTAAAAGAGCTGATTGAATTCAATCCGCAACCGGGCGAATACGAGCTTATTGATGAAGAATACAAACGTCTCGCCAACAGCGGGCAGCTCATCGCCACCAGTCAGCATGCATTAACCATACTGGCTGACGGCGAAGACGTTAATCTGCAGAGCCAGCTTTATACCGCGCGCCAGCTAGCTGGCGAACTTGCCAGCATGGACGGTAAGCTCTCTGGCGTTCTTGAGATGCTGGAAGAAGCAGCCATTCAACTGAGCGAAGCCAGCGACGAGCTGCGCCACTACTGCGACCGTCTTGACCTTGACCCGAACCGTCTGTTCGAACTGGAACAACGCTTGTCGAAACAGATCTCATTGGCGCGTAAACACCAAATTTCGCCGGAAGAGCTGCCGGCATTTTACCAGTCTCTGCTCGACGAGCAGCAGCTGCTTGACGATCAAAGTGACTCCCTGGAGACCCTAAAGCTTTCGGTGACTCGACACCATCAGCTTGCGCTGGAAACAGCCCACCAGCTGCATGCACTTCGTCAGGCGAGCGCTACAGAGCTGGCGCAGCTGATCACCGACAGCATGCACATGCTCTCTATGCCACACGGTGAATTTGCTATCGACGTTCGCTTCGAAGAACAGCATCTGACGGCTGAAGGTGCCGATCGCATTGAATTCCGCGTTACCACCAACCCGGGGCAGCCGCTGCAGGCAATCGCCAAAGTGGCTTCCGGCGGTGAACTGTCGCGTATCGCGCTGGCTATTCAGGTCATTACCGCGCGTAAAATGGAAACTCCGGCGCTGATCTTTGATGAAGTCGACGTTGGGATCAGCGGCCCAACGGCCGCTGTCGTCGGCAAACTGCTGCGCCAGCTTGGCGAATCCACCCAAGTCATGTGCGTGACTCACTTACCGCAGGTCGCTGGCTGTGGCCACCATCACTTCTATGTCAGTAAAGAAACCGATGGCGCGATGACCGAAACACACATGCAGCCACTGGATAAACGCGCCCGTTTGCAAGAGCTGGCACGCCTTCTTGGTGGGAGCGAGGTCACCCGAAACACTCTCGCAAATGCGAAAGAGTTGCTGGCTGCATAAACTTTTTTGATTTCCGGGAGTCAGAGTTCACAATAAAAACGCCGTAAGACCCGATCGCAAAGGTTCCCAACGCACCTCAGGTCTATTATCATCGGCATATTAAATATGAGCCGCGTACTGCTCGGGCCCGAAAAGGAATCAAATCACTATGCGCTGTAAAACGCTGACTGCTGCCGCAGCGGTTCTTCTGATGATGACTGCAGGCTGTTCCACTCTGGAGCGAGTGGTTTACCGTCCTGATATTAGTCAGGGGAACTATCTGGTACCTAACGACATTGCCAAAATCCGTACTGGCATGACGCAACAACAGGTTGCCTACACCTTGGGTACACCGATGATGACCGACCCATTCGGTACCAATACCTGGTTCTACGTGTTCCGCCAGCAGCCTGGGCATGAAAAAGTCACTCAGCAAACGCTGACGCTGACCTTCAACAGCAGCGGCGTGTTGACCAACATCGACAACAAACCCGCCCTGACGAAGTAAATCTACGGCTACAAAAAAAGCGCTCAATGAGCGCTTTTTTATTGGTTAGCAGCAAAACAAAAAGGCGTTATCCCTTATTCTGCCCCGATTTCTCCGCGCGCTGACGGCGCAACTCTTTCGGATCGGCAATCAGTGGACGGTAGATCTCAACACGGTCTCCGTCATTGACCACGTCATGGAGCTTTGCCGGACGGCTATAGATCCCCACTTTATTCTTACTGAGATCAATGTCATCACGCAGCGTCAACAGCCCGCTTGCCTGAATAGCCTGTTCCACCGTTGCTCCTGCGTCGAGCGTGACCCGTTGCAAATACTGTTTTTGCGGCAGCGCGTACGCGACCTCAACGGCAATTTTACCCGGCACTGTAAACCTCTCTGGCCCGCATCGTGAACGCCTGCACCATATTCAGCGCCAGCTCTTTAAAGATGCGACCAAACGCCAGCTCGATGAGCTTATTGGTAAACTCAAAGTCGAGCTGAAACTCAATTTTGCAGGCATCCGGGCTCAGCGGCGTAAATTTCCAGCCGCCGATCAGCTTTTTGAACGGCCCGTCGACCAGATGCATCAAAATACTCTGGTTACTGGTTAACGTATTACGCGTAGTAAAGGTCTTACTGATGCCAGCCTTAGAGACGTCCACCGCCGCCGTCATTTGCGTCGGCCCCGACTCCAGAACGCGGCTGCCTGTACAACCGGGGATAAAATCCGGGTAGGCATCGACATCATTCACCAGTTGATACATTTGCTCTGCGCTGTAGGGAACCAGTGCAGTACGGCTAATCTGAGGCATAGCAATTTCCATGATCGAACACGACGCAAATAGTATCATTTATCTACTGTTAAAAAAAACGGACACTGTCTATATCGTGCTAAGATAAGCCATTACGCCTCGCGGGAGCTTGAGGCTATGTTTATCAGATTAGCGATAACTTCAGGATATTATGACAAAGAAAAAAGCACACAAACCTGGATCGGCCACCATTGCGCTGAATAAACGCGCCCGCCACGAATACTTTATCGAAGAAGAGTTTGAAGCGGGTCTCGCACTCCAGGGCTGGGAAGTAAAATCTCTGCGAGCAGGCAAAGCCAACATCGGTGACAGCTACGTTATCTTAAAAGATGGCGAAGCCTTCCTGTTTGGTGCCAACTTCACACCAATGGCCGTCGCCTCAACCCACTACGTATGCGATCCAACGCGCACGCGTAAACTGCTATTGAATCAGCGCGAGCTGGACAATCTGTACGGCCGCATCAACCGTGAAGGTTACACCGTCGTCGCCCTCTCCCTCTATTGGAAGAACGCCTGGTGCAAGGTCAAAATCGGCGTGGCGAAAGGTAAGAAACAGCACGACAAACGTACCGACGTCAAAGACCGTGAATGGCAGGTTGATAAAGCCCGTATCATGAAACATGCGGGACGCTAACCCTTTCCGCGCTTGCCTGTCTCCGCAGGCAAGCGACTCTTCTCCTACCACTCTTTGCTCCTGAATTAACACACGGCATAACGACCTTAGTTAAAGCAACGGCGATTTCATCACCGAGTTGCCCCCCTGCGTACTTAGCTTTCTATATTTCGTTTATTTATTAGACGTTTCCAGTTTCCAGGCCATATCATTTCTATTCGAGCAGGGCTGGCGCCGCCGGGTGCAAAGGTGTTATACTTGCTGCAACACTATTGGGGCTGATTCTGGATTCGACGGGATTCGCGAAACCCAAGGTGCATGCCGAGGGGCGGTTGGCCTCGTAAAAAGCCGCAAAAAAATAGTCGCAAACGACGAAAACTACGCTTTAGCAGCTTAATAACCTGCTAAGAGCCCTCTCTCCCTAGCTTCCGCTCTTAAGACGGGGATCAAAGAGAGGTCAAACCCAAAAGAGATCGCGTGGAAACCTTGCCTGGGGTTGAAGCGTTAAAACTAATCAGGCTAGTTTGGTAGTGGCGTGTCTGTCCGCAGGTGCCAGGCGAATGTAAAGACTGACTAAGCATGTAGTGCCAAGGATGTAGGAATTTCGGACGCGGGTTCAACTCCCGCCAGCTCCACCAAATATTGATGTACTGAAGTTCAGTAAAGTCTACTAAGCCCGCACAGCACAAGCTCTGCGGGCTTTTTTACGTCTATTGTAGTCTAGTGAGAATTGCTGAGAACTACGAGTTATGGCACCCTGAATGGGACCCACGAAGATGGGTCCTAAAATCGAGGGTCCCAAACATGGCCAAAATCGCTAAGAAGCTCACTGACACTGAAATCAAAAGCACCAAACCTGCCGAAAAAGAAGTTAACCTTTTTGACGGCGATGGTTTGCTGTTGCGAATCGCTCCCCTGGTGAAGGGAGGGAAGAAAAATTGGTATTTCAGATATGCAGTGCCTGTGACCAAAAAGCGAACTAAGGTGAGCTTAGGAACCTATCCTCACCTTACACTTGCGAAGGCACGAGCTTTACGTGATGAATACTTGTCGTTGCTTACAAATGGTATAGACCCCCAAGTTCATAACAACCAAAAAGCCAATGCACTGAAAGATGCCACGGAACATACATTTCAAGCAGTAGCCAAGAAGTGGCTTGATGAGAAAGTCAAAACGTCAGGCATCTCCCAAGATCATGCTAACGACATCTGGCGAAGCCTAGAGAGAAATATCTTTTCCACATTGGGTGATACCCCAATTAAGGAGATTCGCCCTAAAATGCTTAAACAGCATTTAGAACCCATAGAAAAACGAGGTGTCCTTGAAACACTTCGCCGCATCATATCCCGCCTGAATGAAATTTTCCGCTATGCAGCAACAGAAGAACTCATAGAATTCAACCCGGCAGACAACCTGGGGCAACGGTTCAGCAAGCCAAAAAAACAGAATATGCCAGCATTACCCCCTTCCGAACTCCCTCGCTTCTTGGTTGCTCTAAACAATGCTTCTATCCGTTTGGAAACAAGGCTACTGATTGAGTGGCAACTTCTCACATGGGTTCGCCCAGGTGAAGCTGTTCGCACAAGATGGTCAGATATTGATATTGAAACTGGCATGTGGAACATCCCGGCGGAGTTTATGAAAATGAAGAAGCCTCACAAAGTTCCACTGAGCAAAGAAGCTTTGCGAGTTTTGGATTTAATGAAAGTCATCAGCGGGCATAGAGAGTGGGTGTTCCCCAGTATCAAAGCTCCACTCAATCACATGCATGAACAAACAGCTAATGCGGCCATAATCCGTATGGGTTTCGGAGGTGAGCTTGTAGCTCACGGTATGCGATCCATTGCTAGAACGGCTGCTGAGGAGTCTGGCAAGTTTAGGACTGATGTCTTAGAAGCCGCCCTTGCCCACTCGAAGAAAGATGAAATAATTGCAGCCTACAATCGTGCAGAGTATCTCACTGAACGGGTGGTTCTCATGCAATGGTGGAGTGACTATGTTTCGTCTCAAAAATGCAAAGTTATTGCCGCATAACTCTCCCATGATGGATTAACTATCTTGATTTAGTTAAAGAATTAATAATCACACCATTAACCTATGTGGACTAAGCATAGCCATTTACAAATGGGGACATTGAGTCCACATAACGAAAGCTGTCGGTCATATCAGCTAAATAATTCACATCTCTTCTCGATTATCATACACCTCGAAGATATACCAAATTCGCTCTAACTAATGATAAAACAGTTGAATTCGGTTAAAATTTGATCAATTTTATCCTCTACATTGTATTGAATCATCCATGAGGTTTCGTGCATGGCTAGCGAAAATGACAAAAATCATAGAGTTAGGGTCGCGCAGTACTTGAGGATGTCTACCGACCATCAGCAATATTCTTTACATAATCAGTCCGAATATATCAAAGATTATGCTGAAAAGAACAATATGGAAATCGCTTATACCTACGATGATGCAGGTAAGAGCGGAGTCAGTATCGTAGGCAGGCATTCTTTGCAGCAGTTACTTAGCGATGTAGAACAAAAGAAAATAGATATACAGGCTGTATTATTTTATGATGTGAGCCGTTTTGGTCGTTTTCAAAATAGTGATGAAGCGGCATATTATTCCTTTCTATTTGAGAGAAATGGTGTAGATCTTATATATTGTTCCGAACCTATACCCACTAAAGATTTCCCTTTAGAGTCCTCTGTTATACTGAATATAAAAAGATCTAGTGCTGCATATCACAGCAGGAATTTATCTGAAAAGGTATTTATAGGGCAAGTAAATTTAATAAAGCTTGGTTATCATCAAGGCGGTATGGCTGGTTATGGGCTGAGACGTCTTTTAGTAGACGAAAATGGCATAGCTAAAGAAATATTGAGTTTCCGCAAAAGAAAGAGTATTCAAACAGATAGGGTAATATTAATTCCGGGACCAAAAAATGAAATAAAAATTGTAAATAGAATATATGATCTCTTTATAGATAATAACGTCCCAGAATTCATTATTGCTGAGAGATTAAATGAACAGAACATACCTGCAGAAAATGGAACATTATGGACTCGTGCAAAAATACATCAAATTTTGACAAATGAAAAATATATTGGAAACAACATATATAACAAAACCTCATCTAAATTAAAAAGTAGGCTTGTAAAAAACCCCAAACATGAATGGGTTAGATGTGACAAGGCATATAAACCTATTATTTCAAAGAAAAAATACAATAAAGCTCAAGAAATAATTCAGCTCCGATCCATTCATTTGACTAATGAAGATCTATTAGAAAAACTAAAACAAAAATTAGAATCTAATGGAAAACTATCAGGCTTTATCATTGATGAAGATGATACAGGCCCTTCATCTTCTGTTTATAGAACCCGATTTGGTGGTCTTTTAAGAGCATATACTTTGATTGGTTATAAGCCAGAACATGATTACAGCTATCTCAAAATAAATGAAGCACTAAGATCATTTTACTCAGAGATAATTGAGGATTTTAAGGGTGAAATTTTAAAAAGTAACTGTCATATAGACGAGTATAAATATGCCCCAATGCTTTACATCAATGATGAGTTTTTAATTTCCGTCCTTGTTACTAAATGCATACATATGAAATCAGGTAAACTTAGATGGAAAGTCCGGTTTGATAACTCACAGAAAGCAGACATAACAATTGTTATACGAATGAATTCACAAAATATTTCACCTCTTGATTTTTATATCATACCAAAGATTGAAAACGAATATAATAAAATGTGCATGACGGAAACAAACAACATTCGATTAGATCTCTATAGATTTGATAATCTTGATAAACTTCTACAAATTATTACTCGCATGAAAGTGAGGGAACTATATGCTGCCTGAAAAAAATGAATTCCCAATAATTCAAATTGAGATTGCAAAAATAAAATTTCTTAACCCACGAACAAGAAATAAGGTAGTGCATGAAGAAATAAAGGAAAGCATAAAAAAAAGAGGATTAAGCAAGCCTATAAGCGTAAGAGCTATTGATGAAGGCGATTTCAAATATGCTTTAATTTGTGGTCAAGGGAGAATAGAGGCTCTCGTTGCATTAGGTGAAACTATTATTCCAGCAATTATAAGAGATGTATCAGAAGAAGATGCTTACGTTATGAGTTTAGTTGAAAACATTGCAAGGAGAAGACCACGTTCTAATGAGTTATTACAGGTGATTAAAGACATGAAAATCAGAGGACTTTCAGACTCCGAAATAAGTGAGATTACTGGATATTCATCGAACTGGGTGAGCAGTATTAATATGCTACTTGATAAGGGAGAGCATAAACTTCTCTCAGCAGTCGAACGGGGTAATTTGCCTCTGTATCTCGCAGTGCAATTTGCAAGATGTGAAACTGAGGAAGCACAAGATATTCTTACCGAAGCATATGATAAAAAATTAATAAAAAGTCGGGACATTATAAAGATAAAACACATTCTAAATCAAAGAACAGTTGGGAATAAAGGTGCAAAAGCAGCCGGATTTTATTATCACAAACCATCAAAAAGGATGACTGCAGAGGAGTTGATTGAGCTTTATGAAAATAGTATCGCTGAACATAAATCTGTTTATAACAACTCAAAATTCATAAAAACCAACCTACTAATAGTAAATGAGATTTTTAACATCATAATGATGAATAAAAGCTTTCAACATATACTTGAACAAGAGAATCTTTCAGAACTACCATCTCAGATATTAACCCCAGTAAACAAAGAGGTATTAAAATGATTCATATACGTTTTGGCGATAATTTTATTTACCTGGAAACTAATAAGTTAATTCCATCTAAGGAATTATTAGAAAACGTAAAGCGAAGCCATAAATATCATCAAATAGTTACCTCTATCGAAAGCTTAGGTATTATTGAACCAATAATAGTATTCTATGACAAAGATAAAGATGTCACTAAGATACTTGATGGCCATTTAAGGGTTGAGGCTTTAAAAGACTTAGGTATAGAAAAAGCTCCATGTATACTTTCGAGCATAGATGATGCTTTCACTCCTAACAAACAAGTGAATCATATAAATGTAGTTGAAGAACATAGAATGATAATTAAGTCTCTGGCAAAAGTATCAATTGAAAAACTTAGTGCTGCTTTGGGCATATCTGTTGATGCCATAAAAGATAAAGCGAATGTGATGAACGGCATAGATCCAAGTGTAATTGCGAAACTTTCTGATAAACCTATACCTAAGGCTACATTTGACGTTTTGAGGAAAATGAAGCCAATTCGCCAAATTGAAGCAGTCGGTACAATGATTAATTTTGATAATTATAGTAAAAAATTTGCAATGAGCATCTTGGATGCAACACCGGCATCGATGATAGTAAATAAAGGGAAAAACACTCCCTATAAAAAGGACATAAAAAAAACCATACTTCGTCTGGAACAAGAAATGGCAACAACTTCGGAAGAAACGAAAAAGCTTCAAACCGAGTATGGTTCAGATATGTTGAAATTCGTTATAATCCAGTCATATATTAATAAATTACTTGGCAATTCTAAAGTTCTTCATTGGTTCTTAGAAAACGAGGTTGATTATCTTAATGAGTTAAAAAGAATTTCTAGAATAAATTCTTTGGATGATAAGACTCTTACTGAAAACAGCAAGTCATAGTCATGGTTTTATATAGCCTAAATAAACCAAGAAGTATACTTACACAACGACCTTCACGCCGAAGAAGCTGTCAGATACGCCAGCAACCAAAGCATTACGTTTAAGTGTCAGTCATTGATACGAAGGGATAACTGCGTATCAGCAGCCGGACATTGAGTCGAATAAAGGCTGGTAGAGAGGGACAGTTCTGTGTCACCGGGAGATTCGTCAGAAACATCAGCGGCAGAACAGATGAACCAGCAATTGGTAGTGCACAGAAAACTCTCCAGTATTTAATTATTCAACTTAGCACTAAAAAAAATCACATATTTAATATCATAATTTTTCTTTGGTCTACGTATGCGAGAGATATTGTGGCTTTAACCGGGTATTAGGAGTCGTTTCAGATAAAAGATGTTCTTCGATTCGACTGGACTTGGTAATAGCAATAAGTAATCGTTAATATTGAAGGACGAAAGGCTACTTCAAAACAAAGTAACCTTTCCAATATTCCCATCTATGGGACAAGTGGTACATTAACTGCACATAGTGCAGGATACATATGACATAAAACTTTTTATTTATGGCATACATTATAAATAACTTGTATTTTATGAATGTCAATAGGTTCTTGTTTAATACTTTTAAAATAATTAATTGATTGTTTTTATTATAGCTTCGCTTGTACAAGCGAAGATCCTATTGTTCTTGAATGAATAATGCCAATTATAAGAGAAGCAAGGGCTAA
>NZ_BCTM01000041.1 GCF_001571285.1 Kluyvera cryocrescens NBRC 102467
AGAGGAATTCCTTTGTACTGTTCTGTATGATTTCAGTAAAGGCAGTATAACCCGCCATCAGGCTGTCAGCGGTATCGCGACATTATATACAGCTGCCGCAGAAGGACGGAGAGAAGAGGTTTTAGAATATCTGAGAGAGGGAAGAAAGTTGCTAAGGCAGTAATTGATGATGAGTAAAGATGGTTTAGGAAGGGGACCGAACCACCCCGGAACGGCCCCCTGAAGGAATGGCAATTCCGTTCACCGCCAATATTAGCTTTTTCCGGGCTGTGATAACATCTCCGGGTCATTTTTCAGAGCCAGGGCAGATGAAGAAGAAAAACAGCACACCCACTCCTCACGATGCCACGTTCAGGCAGTTCCTGACGCAACCGGATATTGCCCGGGATTTCATGGAAATCCACCTGCCTGCAGAGCTGCGAGCAGTCTGCGATCTCAGCACGCTGAAACTGGAATCAGGCTCGTTCGTTGAGGATGATCTCCGCCAGTATTTCAGCGACGTCCTCTATAGCCTGAAAACTACAGCCGGCGACGGCTATATTCATGTTCTGGTCGAGCACCAGTCAACGCCGGACAAACATATGGCTTTCCGCCTCATACGCTATGCGGTAGCCGCCATGCAGCGCCACCTGGAGGCAGGGCATAAAAAACTGCCACTGGTGATACCGGTGCTGTTCTATACGGGTAAGCGCAGCCCGTATCCGTACTCTACTCGTTGGCTGGATGAATTTGACGCTCCCGAGCTGGCAGGCAAACTCTACAGCAACGCTTTCCCGCTGGTAGACGTTACGGTCATTCCGGATGATGAAATCGCTGGCCATCGCAGCATGGCCGCCCTGACTTTACTGCAAAAGCATATTCACCAGCGGGACCTGGCAGAACTGGTCGACCGGCTGGCACCCATCTTGCTGGCGGGATACTTGTCTTCATCGCAGGTGATATCGCTGGTAAACTATATAGTGCAGGCAGGCGAAACATCCGACGCCGAAGCCTTTGTACGCGAACTGGCACAGCGTGTGCCGCAACACGGAGACGCACTTATGACCATCGCACAACAGCTTGAACAGAAGGGCATCGAGAAGGGGATTCAGCTCGGTGAACAACGCGGCATTGAAAAAGGCGAGCGCGAAGCCACCCTTAAAATTGCACGAACCATGCTCCAGAACGGCATTGACCGCAATACCGTCATGAAAATGACCGGTCTGACTGAAGACGACCTGGCGCAGATCCGCCACTAATCACCCTTTCCTGGCACTCCCTGTCTGGTCATCAGCGAATACTGGTGGGGCAGGGAGTCACCAGACTCAAGTTCAGCCAGCCACAGCGATTAAACAGCTTCATCACCTCGCCACATTCCCCCGTCAGACACGCTGTCAACGGATTTATCTGTAAAGCGACATAGAGATTGGCTCGTAAGAGATAAATGCCGTTCACACCCGCACTGAGCGCCACAGCATTCCGACCGGCCCCCAGTGAGCAGCTTCTCAGTCGGGCACAATCCAGTAAAAAAGCGATGAGTCATCGATGGAGATACAGGCTAGAAAAGTGCGGTTCTGGCTTGTTCATATCCCGAATGATCACGTGCGTAACATTTTCATTAAATACAATTATGTCAATTATTTTTATTCACAATATGTTGATAGTGTAGCGTACGCGCCAGCAAGTAAATATTGTTAAAATTTTAAGCAATAAATGTTCTCACGTTCGTCCAGTAAAAAGCGTAGATCATTGAAAGCATTGTACGATTGTGTTGAGCTGAGACTACCTCTTCGTCGCGGATAATGACCATAGCTAATTGGCTATTACATTGAGACTCAGTCTGGTGATATGGTATGCTCAAGTTGAGGATGATGTAATCAAGTTATCCCAGTAACAATTTATTTTTAGGCAAAATAGCAAACATATTTTCCGGGGCTGAAAATATGGGATTATGCAGATAATTGCAAGTTCGCACCCATACCGGATATCGAACTGTATGTTTTTATTATGGGGGAATGACCGTGATCAAAAAAATTTGTCAGGTAATTGATGGGGAGTACGTCTGCGACATTGATATCAGTGTTGAGGAATGGAAAACATTATTAATGAATGAAAAAGTTTTTGATTCTAAAAGTATTGCAGCATTAAAGAAATGGTTCATTGAACCAAGTCATTCTTGCACGTGTTTCGATATAGGTAAAAAGTACGATCTGCACAGTATGAGTGCTAATGGTGTTATTAATGGACTGGGTGGAAGGGTTCAAAAAGAACTTGGTAGATTCGAAGTTAAAGGGATCGGAAATATAGCATCCGGCACAAAATTCATTACAGTCATGAAGAGTAAAGAAATCGGCGGAAAACCAAAAAGAAACTTATGGACAATTCGTGAGGAACTTGTTCAGGCAATTAACGAACTGGATTTTTTTGGTACAACAGAAATGGCCAGCAGTGAGTATTACTCTGACGATGAGTTGATCAATGCCATAGAGGAAAGTAATATCTTTGACAACGTTCAGACGTTTGAATATACAGGGGAAGCCAAACCAAAGAAAAATGCAATAGAAGTAAAAAATGGCCTCTCGTATCCCCGGAGTAAAGGCGTATCCCAAAATGCGCTGAATAAAGCAGGTTACAGATGTGAAGTCGATAGTGGTCACCCAACATTCAGAAGGCGAAATTCATCCTTAAATTACACAGAACCTCATCACATTGTACCTATGTCCAGGCAAGATGCTTTTGACACATCTCTTGATGTCGAAGAAAATATCATATCCCTGTGTTGCAATTGCCATAAACAAATTCACCTTGGACAGGGTTATGAAGATATGCTGAAAGAAATATACACTGCGAGAAAAAGGTTATTAAAAAAAGTTGGTATTGATATATCACTGGAAAACTTGATTCTTTATTACAAAATGGAAAGTAAGTGAGTTTCAAACGAGAGTGATACCTTCGTTTTATTGGTCGGGATGAACAGCAGATGATGTTTCCGGCAAGTATCTGGTTCAGAAACTTTCTGTTAAAAAAGAGGTAAAAGTAGTCTTGAGCCCTGACTGCGAATTGCCATTGCGCATGACCAGAGAACAGGACGACCCCCTGCCAAACCCAGGCATGAGAAACACCTTTAAAACATAGACTTAATTAAAATCAGCAATTCCCATCGAAATAATAAGCAAGCAGAATTGGCTCAGGTGAATTTCACTCGGTGCAGTGCATGCGTTGGGGGGGTTAAAAGGAAAAACCCGAAATGAATCGGGTTTTGATTAATTAACGATTAACAGGTTCCCGTGCCCGGGAACACTCTGACTGTACGCGCAATATAATCTTTCCGCAATCATTATTTTTGATTACCAAGCCATTTATTCATCTGCTCAATTTCACCTTTTTGAGCTTTAATGATGTCCTGCGCGAGCTTTCTCATTTCCGGATCTTTTCCGTATTTTAGCTCGGTCTCAGCCATTGCTATTGCCCCTTCATGGTGTGCTACCATGCCTTTCGCAAAAGCCTTGTCGGGATCGGACTCTTTTACAGCGGCCATCATTTTGTCATGCATACCTTTCATGCCGGACATATATTCCTGTGACGATGCCGATGAGGATATATCTGACATTTTCATTTCTGAATGTTCTGCGGAAATCGCTGGCAGGGATAACATCAGTATAACAAAAAGCGAATTTGTGATTTTCATATAATAAACCCTTTCAGATGGTTACCGGATAAGTTTAGCTGAGTCAGACAAAAAAGCCCCCTGTAGGGGGCAAAAAATAACAACATCTCCGTATAAGGGGCAATCTATCAAGGAAAGGGTAACCGCACAGATACTTCAGTTGTCATCAGCCCGCATTGATCATGCGGCGGTGTGCATCAGCCATAGCCTGATGGGGGCCGGACTGACCGTTATTCGTAAATTCATGGGCAACAGCTGCTCTTTCATGTTCATTCATCGCCGCAAACGAAGTCGCCGGGCGGGAAGCGTTAACGGTGCCAGTTCCCATCATCTTCTGATGACTTTCCGCCATTTTTTTATGTGCATCTGCTGAACCATTGTTCATGGTTTCATGAACAATAATAGCCTGTTCATGCTGATCCATACTGGCCATCCGTGGAGCTGCCCCCTGGATGGCGGCTGGAGTTGAAGAAGACTGCATCTGATGGGCCGGAGCCTGAGCATTATTGACACGCTCATGGATATTTACAGTTTCAGTGGCCCAGGCCGTAGAAATTAAGCTCAAACCTAACACTGATGCTAAGACGATATTTTTCATGGTAACTCTCCATTTCTGAATTAGTGATGTCCGTGAATTTCGATCTATGTCCTCAGTAGTACAACTGAAAACTCTACAGACCTTATTCCGCCGGGATGAGGCTTTAATACAACTCCTGGCTTGTGCTGATGCCGTGTATGGATGAAGTAATAATGCCTTCCTGATAAGTTGCACTAATTATATCGAATGGCTTCTGTTTGCTGCATGACAGGCTAATGACATCTTTGTCATTTAAATCTTTATTCTCAGTACTGGGTTTCCGGAATCATTTTCTCCAGTCTGGGCACGGATAAGATAAAACGAGTTGAGCGTACGTCCGATTCCACCTGCACTCTTCCGTGATGTGCTTCCACGATGGACTTCACAATCGCAAGGCCGATGCCGCTGCCTTCTCCTTTTCGTTGTCTGGACGGATCCACCCGATAAAAACGGTCAAACAGCCTTGATAAATGCTCTTCAGGGATTGGTTTCCCCGGATTTTCAATCACAAGGTCAAAAAAGCTCTCCTGCTCTCTTATTGAGACGGTGATTGCCTGTCCCTCCGGGGTATAACGCAGGGCATTGGATAACAGATTATTGATCGCTCTTCTGAACATTTGTGGATCACCCTCAACCAGGCAGGGCATCCCGTTAAATTTGAGCGTAATATTGCGTTCTTCGGCCCAGGCTTCGAAAAACTCGAAGACTTTCATGACTTCTGCTCTGAGGTCAAACCGGACCCTGTCAGGTATCAGCTGATTATTGTCCGCCTGCGCCAGGAACAGCATGTCGCTAACCATTTTGGTCATCCGGTTATATTCTTCAAGGCTGGAATAGAGGACATCCTCAAGTTCCTTCTTGGTTCGATCCTGACTCAGCGCGATTTCAGTCTGCGTCACCAGATTGGTGATGGGCGTTCTGATCTCGTGCGCGATATCGGCAGAGAAATTGGCCTGGCGGGTAAAGACATCCTCAATCTTTCCAATCATATGATTGAACGAGATAACCAGCTGCTCCAGCTCAATGGGAACGCGTGTCGGTTCCAGCCGCGCATCAAGATTCTCGGAGGTGATGTTTTTAATGGCATTGCTGACATTACGAAGGGGCAGGTGCCCCTGACGGACAGCGATGCGAATGATCAGAACAATCAGCAGGCTTATCACGACGGCGATCGCAATCAGATTTTTTTTCAGCGCATCGAGGTAATGGAGATGGAAATTAATGGAGAGGCCAGTCAGCATGACATAGTTCTGCTGTTTGCCCTGAAATATCGCCTGGCCAGAGGAGGCGATAATCCGGTATGTTTCCATCTTCATTTCAGACCCGGTATCCATCGGTCTCGCAGGATCCTCCACCGTCCAGAGAAAGACATCCCGTGCGCGGCTGTGCTCGCTAAAATCTGCTGAATTCACGGCCGGGCGTAGTGCTGCCCCCTGCGCTGAACTAAAGAGCACCTCCCCCCTGGGATTGAGGAGCAAAAGGGCAACGTTGCGGTAGCTGGCGATCGATTCCTTTATTTTGCTTACTTTTTTTTCATCCGGATCTGCCGGGGACTGGAGTATACGGCTCAGTGTGGTGCTGATTTGTTGAAGATCGCTGACATCCTGCTCGGCAAAATGATTTTCAACAGAATGCAGCATAAACCAGGTGAAGGCGATAAAAGCCAGTATTGTGGACAGGCTGATAAAAAAGGTCAGCCGCAGCGCGAGTGAGAAAGGGCGTCTGGAAGGTTTGCTATGCATCCGGGACCTCCAGCATATAGCCCACGCCCCGGACTGTCTGGATCAGCTTTGTCTCGTAATCGTTGTCTATTTTAGCGCGGAGTCGCTTTACGGCGACATCAATCGCGTTAGTGTCGCTGTCAAAATTCATGTCCCAGACCTGAGAGGCAATCAGGGAGCGGGGAAGAACCTCTCCCTGATGGCGAATGAAAAATTCCAGCAGGCTGAACTCTTTACTGGTGAGCATAATGCGGTTTCCGGCGCGACTGACTTTTCTGGATACGAGATCAATCGAGAGATCAGCCACCTTAAACTGGCTTTCCGTGATCATCGTGTTTCCCCGCCTCAAAAGGGTTCTCACCCGGGCTAGCAGTTCGGCAAACGCAAAGGGTTTAACCAGATAATCGTCCGCACCCAGTTCCAGTCCTTTGACCCTGTGTTCGATCGTGCCGAGGGCCGTCAGCAGTAAGACCGGCATACCCTTTCCGGCAGTGCGCAGCATGCGGATGATATCCCAGCCGTTCACATCAGGCAGCATGATGTCCAGAATGACTAAATCATACTCAGCTGTCATGGCGAGATGATATCCGGTAAGACCATTATCAGCGTGATCCACTACGAACCCTGCCTCTGTAAGTCCTTTGCTGAGATATTCACCTGTTTTAATTTCGTCTTCGACGATCAATATTTTCATCTTGCTCCCCGGCTGGCTGCTAAGGTCATTCTATTGCGCCCACGATCGTTATCAACGGATTACAGCAAAAATGACAACATTGTCATTATCCTGTCACCCGGCAAACAGAGAGCGTTCGGTAAAGTACCCCTATCAATACTCTGGACTTCATTTGGACCATTTACCAGGTCTGCCTGGACGAGAAGCGTTATGTTCAAATTAAAATTACTCAGCATTAGCACGATATTCATCCTGGCCGGTTGTGTCTCTCTGGCACCAGAATATCAGCGCCCGGCAGCACCGGTACCCCAGCAGTTTTCACTGTCCCGAAACAGCCTGACGCCAGCAGTGAATGGTTATCAGGATACGGGCTGGCGTAACTTTTTTGTCGATCCCCAGGTTACACGGCTGATTACTGAAGCCCTGAATAATAACCGTGATTTGAGAATGGCTGCCCTGAAGGTTGAAGAGGCCCGGGCCCAGTTCAACGTCACGGATGCAGATCGTTATCCCCAACTGAATGCCTCATCCGGGATCACCTACAGCGGTGGTCTGAAAGGCGACAAGCCGACCACACAGGAGTATGACGCGGGTCTGGAACTCAGCTATGAGCTCGATTTTTTTGGCAAACTTAAGAATATGAGTGACGCTGATCGGCAGAACTACTTTGCCAGCGAAGAAGCCCGTCGGGCCGTACACATCCTGCTGGTCTCCAACGTTTCACAAAGCTATTTCAGCCAGCAACTGGCGTACGAACAACTCCGTATTGCGCGGGAAACGCTGAAAAATTATGAACAGTCCTATGCTCTCGTTGAGCAACAACTGGTGACCGGGAGTACGAACGTTCTGGCGCTTGAACAGGCCAGAGGACAAATCGAAAGTACCCGTGCCGAAATAGCCAAACGAGAAGGCGATCTGGCTCAGGCAAACAATGCCCTGCAACTGGTGCTGGGAACGTACCACGCACTTCCGTCAGAAAAAGGGATGAAAGACGGGGAGATCGCGCCAGTAAAACTGCCACCAAACCTGTCCTCACAAATTTTACTGCAGCGCCCGGATATCATGGAAGCGGAATACCAGCTAAAAGCGGCTGATGCCAATATTGGCGCAGCGCGAGCGGCATTTTTCCCGTCCATTACCCTGACCAGTGGCCTTTCCGCAAGCAGTACAGAGTTGTCCAGCCTCTTTACGTCAGGAAGCGGAATGTGGAATTTTATCCCCAAAATTGAAATTCCTATTTTCAATGCCGGCAGAAACAAAGCCAATCTGAAACTGGCTGAAATTCGCCAGCAACAGTCGGTGGTTAATTACGAACAAAAAATCCAGTCGGCCTTCAAGGATGTTTCCGACACGCTTGCCCTGCGCGATAGTCTTAGCCAGCAACTCGAGGCACAGCAGCGTTATCTTGATTCACTCCAGATAACCCTCCAGCGGGCCCGGGGATTATATTCAAGTGGTGCAGTCAGCTACATAGAAGTGCTGGATGCAGAACGCTCGCTGTTCACTACGCAGCAAGCCATTCTCGACCTTACCTATTCCCGACAGGTTAACGAAATTAATCTGTTCACCGCGCTGGGTGGCGGTTGGATAGAGTGAATTATATTCAACATATCAGGAAATTAAAAATGCGTAACTCACTTAAAGCCGTTTTATTTAGTGCCTTCTCTGTCATGTTTTCTGCCGGTCTTCATGCTGAAACACATCAGCATGGCGATATGAATGCTGCCAGTGATGCTTCGGTACAGCAGGTTATCAAGGGCACCGGTGTCGTTAAAGACATTGATATGAATAGTAAAAAAATCACCATTTCGCACGAAGCAATCCCTGCGGTGGGCTGGCCTGCAATGACCATGCGCTTCACTTTTGTTAATGCAGACGACGCTATCAATGCCCTGAAAACCGGCAACCATGTCGATTTCTCGTTTATTCAGCAGGGCAATATCTCCTTACTCAAAAGCATTAACGTTACGCAATCCTGATTAACAGTCCGGAGCGAATACATCCAGTGCGCCTGAACATTCATTAAGGGATTACTGAGAATGAACGATCGGGCGCATATGCCAGGTGTTTTGATTTTTCAGCGAGAAATTGTATGGCTTCTTTAAAGATAAAATATGCTGCAATAATTATCAGCAGCCTCATAGCAGGAGGGCTGATATCGGTTACTGCCTGGCAGTATGTAAACTCATCACCAAAAACAGTACAAACAGAAAAAACGGCACCGGAGCGAAAGGTACTTTTCTGGTATGACCCGATGAAACCGGATACCAAATTTGATAAACCCGGAAAATCTCCCTTTATGGATATGGACCTGGTGCCAAAATATGCTGATGAAAGTGGCGAGAAAAGCGGTGGCGGGATCCGTATTGATCCAACGCAGGTTCAGAACCTGGGATTAAAAACGCAAAAAGTCACGCGCGGAATGCTGAATTATTCTCAGACGATCCCGGCTAATGTCAGTTATAACGAGTATCAGTTTGTCATTGTGCAGGCGCGCTCTGACGGTTTCGTCGAAAAAGTGTATCCCCTGACGATTGGCGATCATGTGAAGAAAGGAACACCGCTTATCGATATCACCATTCCTGAATGGGTCGAGGCGCAAAGTGAGTTCCTGCTGTTATCCGGTACAGGCGGTACGCCAACCCAGATAAAAGGGGTGCTGGAGCGACTTCGTCTGGCTGGTATGCCGGAAGAGGATATTCAAAGGCTGCGTTCAACCCGCACAATCCAGACCCGTTTTACCATTAAAGCACCTATTGATGGTGTCATTACTGCATTTGACCTGCGCACCGGCATGAATATTTCGAAAGATAAGGTGGTGGCTCAGATTCAGGGGATGGACCCGGTCTGGATCAGCGCTGCAGTGCCGGAATCTATCGCCTATCTGCTGAAAGATACGTCGCAGTTTGAAATTTCGGTACCGGCTTATCCGGATAAAACATTCCATGTCGAAAAATGGAACATTCTTCCCAGCGTGGATCAGACAACCCGTACGCTTCAGGTCCGTCTCCAGGTATCTAATAAGGATGAGTTTCTCAAGCCGGGCATGAATGCCTATCTGAAACTGAATACCCAAAGCCAGGAGATGCTGCTGATACCAAGCCAGGCCGTTATCGATACCGGCAAAGAACAGCGCGTGATTACTGTTGATGATGAAGGCCAGTTTGTGCCGAAACAGATCCACGTTCTGCATGAATCACAGCAACAGTCCGGCATTGGCTCCGGCCTGAATGAAGGCGATACCGTGGTGGTCAGTGGCCTGTTCCTCATTGACTCCGAAGCCAATATTACGGGTGCGCTGGAACGTATGCGCCACCCTGAAAAAACAGAAAGCAGTATGCCAGCAATGTCTGACCAGCCTGTAAATATGCATTCAGGGCACTGAGGAGACGACGATGATTGAATGGATTATCCGGCGCTCTGTCGCCAACCGTTTCCTGGTCATGATGGGGGCCCTGTTTCTCAGCATCTGGGGCACATGGACGATTATTAACACGCCGGTCGATGCCTTACCTGACCTGTCAGATGTGCAGGTCATTATCAAAACCAGCTATCCCGGCCAGGCCCCGCAGATTGTAGAAAATCAGGTCACCTATCCACTTACCACCACCATGCTGTCCGTACCTGGCGCAAAAACCGTGCGTGGTTTCTCACAGTTCGGGGATTCGTATGTGTATGTCATTTTTGAAGACGGGACCGATCTGTACTGGGCCCGTTCCCGCGTGCTGGAATACCTGAATCAGGTTCAGGGAAAACTGCCTGCCGGTGTGAGTTCTGAAATCGGTCCTGATGCCACGGGTGTGGGCTGGATTTTTGAATATGCCCTTGTCGATCGCAGCGGAAAACACGATCTTTCAGAACTGCGCTCTCTGCAGGACTGGTTCCTGAAATTTGAACTGAAAACCATCCCGAACGTGGCTGAGGTCGCTTCGGTTGGCGGCGTGGTGAAACAGTATCAGATCCAGGTCAATCCGGAGAAATTGTCCCAGTACGGTGTCAGCCTGCCTGAAGTGAAACAGGCTCTTGAATCGTCTAACCAGGAGGCAGGTGGTTCATCCGTTGAAATGGCCGAAGCGGAGTATATGGTCCGGGCCAGCGGATATCTTCAGACCATTGATGATTTCAATAACATTGTCCTGAAAACCGGCGAGAACGGTGTACCGGTTTATCTGCGGGATGTTGCCCGCGTGCAGACCGGGCCTGAAATGCGGCGAGGTATTGCCGAACTGAACGGCCAGGGGGAAGTCGCCGGCGGCGTGGTGATCCTGCGGTCGGGTAAGAATGCGCGCGACGTTATCACGGCAGTGAGGGATAAACTGGACACGCTGAAGGCCAGCCTGCCGGAAGGTGTTGAAATTGTGACCACCTACGATCGCAGCCAGTTAATCGATCGGGCCATTGATAACCTCAGCTACAAACTCCTGGAAGAGTTTATCGTGGTGGCCATCGTCTGTGCCCTGTTCCTGTGGCACGTACGTTCTGCCCTGGTGGCAATTATTTCTCTGCCGCTAGGCCTGTGTATCGCCTTTATCGTCATGCACTTCCAGGGACTGAACGCCAATATTATGTCGCTGGGAGGGATTGCGATTGCCGTCGGAGCGATGGTGGATGCCGCCATTGTGATGATTGAAAATGCGCACAAACGGCTTGAGGAATGGGATCATCAGCATCCGGGTGAGCAGATTGACAACGCCACCCGCTGGAAGGTGATTACCGACGCCTCCGTGGAAGTGGGACCCGCACTGTTTATCAGCCTGCTGATCATCACCCTGTCCTTTATTCCTATCTTTACCCTGGAAGGTCAGGAAGGACGTCTGTTTGGACCGCTGGCATTCACGAAAACGTACTCCATGGCGGGCGCGGCCGCGCTGGCCATCATCGTCATTCCGATTCTGATGGGATTCTGGATCCGGGGGAAAATTCCTGCCGAGACCAGTAACCCCCTGAACCGGATGCTGATAAAAGCGTATCATCCATTACTATTGCGGGTCCTCCACTGGCCAAAAACAACCCTGCTGGTTGCGGCCTTGTCTATCTTCACGGTTATCTGGCCACTGAGCCAGGTGGGCGGTGAGTTTCTGCCGAAGATCAACGAAGGTGACCTGCTTTATATGCCGTCAACGTTGCCAGGTGTCTCTCCGGCAGAAGCAGCGGCGCTCCTGCAGACCACGGATAAGTTAATCAAAACCGTTCCTGAAGTGGCCTCTGTATTTGGCAAGACCGGTAAGGCAGAGACCGCAACGGATTCCGCGCCACTCGAAATGGTGGAAACCACCATTCAGCTGAAACCTGAGGATCAGTGGCGGCCAGGCATGACGATTGACAAGATTATCGATGAACTTGATAAGACCGTCCGTCTGCCTGGTCTGGCAAACCTCTGGGTGCCGCCAATCCGTAACCGTATTGATATGCTCTCAACCGGGATTAAAAGCCCGATAGGTATCAAAGTGTCCGGAACGGTTCTGTCCGATATCGATGCGACGGCGCAGAGTATCGAAGCAGTAGCCAAAACGGTACCGGGCGTGGTGTCTGCCCTGGCTGAGCGACTTGAGGGTGGGCGCTACATCGATATCGATATCAATCGGGAAAAAGCCTCCCGCTACGGAATGACGGTGGGCGATGTGCAGCTGTTCATCTCATCAGCCATCGGCGGCGCGACGGTAGGGGAAACGGTTGAAGGCGTGGCCCGGTACCCGATTAATATCCGCTATCCGCAGGATTACCGGAACAGTCCACAGGCGCTGAAACAGATGCCGATCCTGACCCCGATGAAGCAGCAGATCACACTGGGCGATGTTGCGGATATTAAGGTCGTTTCAGGGCCGACTATGCTGAAAACGGAAAATGCCCGTCCAGCCAGCTGGATTTACATTGACGCGCGCGGCAGGGATATGGTGTCGGTGGTTAATGACATTAAAACGGCGATCAGTCAGAAAGTGAAACTGAGACCGGGTACCAGCGTGTCATTCTCCGGACAGTTTGAACTGCTTGAGCATGCCAACAAGAAACTGAAGCTGATGGTGCCGATGACGGTGATGATCATCTTCATTCTGTTGTATCTGGCATTCCGCCGGGCTGATGAGGCCTTACTTATTCTGATGAGCCTGCCGTTTGCGCTGGTAGGCGGGATATGGTTCCTGTACTGGCAGGGCTTCCATATGTCAGTGGCGACCGGCACCGGGTTTATCGCCCTGGCCGGGGTGGCAGCAGAGTTTGGCGTGGTCATGCTGATGTATCTGCGTCATGCCATTGAAGCGCACCCGGAATTGTCCCGTAAAGAGACATTCACACCGGAAGGTCTTGATGAAGCCCTCTATCATGGTGCCGTATTGCGTGTCCGGCCGAAAGCCATGACCGTGGCGGTGATCATTGCGGGCCTGCTGCCCATACTCTGGGGAACCGGCGCAGGTTCAGAGGTCATGAGCCGTATTGCGGCCCCCATGATTGGCGGGATGATCACGGCTCCGCTGCTGTCCCTGTTCATTATTCCTGCCGCCTACAAACTCATCTGGCTGCGCAGACATAAAAAGAGCGTGTCATAACCCTGAAAGGGCACCCCTGTGGGTGTCCTTTTGCATAAATTCACCCTGGCATCAGGGTTTATATCGATAACATACAGAGGTGAGTATGAAAAAAATGATTCTAATGATCCTGGCTCTCGGCCTTTCACTGCCCGTGATGGCGAGTGAAAAAGTCATTGATATGTACAAATCTGAAAACTGTGGCTGTTGTTCCCTGTGGGGCAAGGCGATGGAAAAAGCCGGGTTTGAAGTGCGAACTCACGTCATGAATGATCAGGCGCTGTCAGCCCTGAAAGAAAAGCATGCTGTTCCTGCAGGACTACGAAGTTGTCATACCGCGGTTGCCGGTAATTTGATCATTGAAGGCCATGTGCCTGCGACAACGATTTATAAAGCAATGCAGTCTGGTTCAGGTATATACGGTCTCGCCACCCCCGGTATGCCGGCAGGAAGTCCGGGAATGGAGATGGGAGCCCGAAAAGAGGCTTACGATGTTATCGCATTCTCACCGGATGGAAGTAAAAGAGTCTTCCAGCGAATCGAATAGTCAGCGGAACGGCTGATAACGGGACGCCGGTAGCAGGCCCTCTTATGCCGGCGACATTCGTGGTAATCGCATCCATGACATACCCTGAAGACAGAAAATGCTTCAGGTATGCATAAGGAGAGTTACTGTGAAAAATGACAATGCAGTGCAACACAACAACCAGACTGCTTCTGAACAGACATTATCCCCGGACGAGAGTCACGTATTGCATAAGATGAGAGATCCCGTGTGCGGGATGGCCATCCTGCCGGACAAGGCGCACAGCAGCATTCGATACCAGGACCATCAGCTTTATTTCTGCTCCGCCAGCTGTGAGAGCAAATTTAATGCCCATCCCGATCGTTATCTTACCGAAGATGCCAGTGAATATTCCCATCACCATCACCACGAAGTCAGCCCTGATCAGATAAAACAGCCTCACCACCAGGCGGAGAAAGGGTTTTCTGAAGGTGTGTGGACATGTCCGATGCACCCGGAGATACGCCGTACTGGTCCCGGAAGCTGTCCTGTCTGTGGAATGGCACTGGAACCGCTCGTAGCCACGGCATCCACGGGGCCGAGTGATGAACTTCGCGACATGACAAGACGCTTCTGGCTGGGGTTGTTGCTGGCGTTTCCGGTTCTGATACTCGAAATGGGATCTCATCTGTTTCCCGCTTTGAGGAATACAGTATCGCCACAGTACAACACATGGCTGCAGTTACTTCTGGCCTCTCCTGTCGTGTTGTGGTGTGGCTGGCCATTCTTCGCCCGGGCCGGAATGTCGTTACGTAACCGCTCCCTGAATATGTTTACCCTTGTTGCTATGGGGACCGGCGTAGCCTGGGTTTACAGCGTCACTGCAACCGTCTTCCCCTCCTGGTTTCCTGCATCGTTCAGAAACATGGATAGCCTGGTGGCCGTTTATTTTGAAGCCGCAGCAGTTATTACGGTGCTTGTTCTGCTGGGACAGGTTCTTGAGCTGCGGGCACGGGAACAAACCTCAGGTGCCATTACTGCACTTCTGAACCTTGCCCCCAAAACCGCCAGGCGGCTGGATCATGACGGTCATGAAACGGATATTAATGCGGAAGATGTCCTGCCTGGCGATAAGCTCCGCATCAGACCTGGAGAGAGTATTCCGGTCGACGGTATCGTGGTCGAAGGCAAAACAACCGTGGATGAATCGATGGTGACCGGGGAGTCTATGCCGGTTACCAAAACGGAGGGTGAACCCGTCATTGGGGGGACGATTAATCAGACAGGTAGTCTTATCATCCGTGCAGAGAAAGTCGGTGATGAAACGATGCTCTCACGAATTGTTCAGATGGTCGCTGATGCACAGCGTTCGCGGGCCCCCATCCAGAGAATGGCTGACAGCGTTTCAGGCTGGTTTGTTCCTCTGGTGATACTTATCGCGGTTGTTGCTTTCATGATCTGGTCTGTCTGGGGGCCCGAGCCCAGGATGGCGCACGGTCTCATTGCGGCTGTGTCGGTCCTGATTATTGCCTGTCCCTGCGCGCTGGGGCTGGCCACGCCGATGTCGATAATGGTGGGGGTGGGCAAAGGAGCCCAGGCCGGGGTGTTAATTAAGAATGCCGAAGCCCTTGAGCGTCTTGAAAAAGTGGACACGCTGGTTGTCGACAAAACAGGCACGCTCACGGAAGGTTCGCCGACGGTGACAGGGATTATCAGTCTCAATCCGGGTGGGGAAACATCTCTTTTGCGTGTAACGGCCGCAGTGGAAAAAGGCTCGCAGCATCCGCTGGGTATGGCAGTAGTTAAAGCAGCACAGGAAAAGGGGATCGCAATACCCGCAGTCACTCATTTCAATGCGCCGTCGGGTAAAGGTGTCTCAGGCGATGTCGAAGGTCAACGGGTTGTTATTGGTAATGAACTGGCTATGCAGGAAAACAGTATCGTTATTGATAATCAAAAGGCCGTTGCGGATACGTTGCGGATGGAAGGTGCTACCGTTATCTATGTGGCCACAGACGGGCACCTTGCAGGCCTGATAGCTATCTCGGATCCCGTGAAAGCAACCACGCCGGATGCGCTTAAAGCTTTGCGTCAGGCGGGGATCCGCATCGTTATGCTCACCGGGGATAACCAGCTTACCGCTGAAGCAGTCGCACGGAAACTGGGAATAGATGAGATTGAAGCCGGGATTCTGCCGGATGGCAAAAAAGCAGTGATAACCCGACTGAAAGCGTCTGGCCATGTGGTTGCGATGGCCGGAGACGGTGTGAATGATGCCCCGGCGCTGGCAGCGGCTGACGTGGGAATAGCCATGGGAACGGGTACAGATGTGGCAATTGAAAGTGCCGGAGTCACCCTTCTCAAAGGCGACCTGATGATACTGAACAGGGCCCGTCATCTGTCAGAGATCACCATGAAAAATATCCGACAGAATCTGTTTTTTGCATTTATCTACAACGCACTTGGCGTGCCTGTGGCTGCAGGCCTGCTTTATCCTGTGTATGGAATACTGCTGTCGCCAGTTATTGCGGCGGCGGCCATGGCTCTTTCCTCCGTCAGCGTCATTGTGAATGCGTTGCGTCTGAAAAGTGTCAGGCTCGGGAAATAACACTGAGTGAAGGGGCTGTTACGAACAGAAGGAGTCCAGTATGAAAAGTACCACCTATGCGCTTATTGCTGTCGCCGCGATCGCGGCATTTGCCCTCCTGCGCGAACACTGGTCACATGTGGCAGGTTACTGGCCATATCTGTTATTGCTGGTCTGCCCGCTAATGCATCTTTTCCACGGCCACGGAGGGCATGGAGATCATCAACATCAAGGAAGTGAAAACGATAAAAAAAATTAATCCGGCAGACGGGGCCGCGTCGCGGCCCCGTTATCAGTCCAGGTATCGTTCGTAGTCTCTGGCATGCGCAAAGGCATGCTGTTCAAGTTTGTTATCAGCGGGTGCGGGTGCCGCTGCCCGGAACGCCAGTGAGTTAACAGGATTGTTATTGATGACCAGCTCGTAATGCAGATGAGGACCGGATGAACGTCCGCTGTTACCGGATAATGCAATAGCGCCTCCCCGGGTAACCCTGGCCCCTTTAGTAACGAGTATTTTATTGAGGTGGAGATAGCGAGTTTTAACACCGGCTTTTCCTGTTACTTCAACAAAATATCCCATGGTGCTGTTGTATTCGGCCCGGGTGATTTTTCCGTCGATGACGCTGACTATTTTCGTGTTCATGGGCATGGAATAATCAATGCCATTATGGGGACTCACTTTTCCCGATACCGGGTTAAGTCTTGCAGGATTGAAAGGCGAACTGAGTCTTGCTGTGGCCGGTAACGGATAATCGAGACTGCCTTTCCCGGAAGTATCGGAAAGGTTATAGAACTTTTTATCTGATATACGATACGCCGTGTAATTAAATGAACCGGACGTAAATTTATAGGCCACGACACGTGATTTTCCCGCTTTCTTTTGCAGTACGAGTTTTAATGATTCATTTTTTTTCAAATGCCGCAGATTAAACCGGGAAGGCAAGGAGCGCTGAAGGGTAGCGATCTCGTTCGATTCCAGCCCCGAGCGGGTGGCTGAAAGGTAGGCATTTTCTTTTACGACATCGGTAGAATACATTTACTGGAATTCGCCGTTAGCATGAACACTGCGGCGTATGCTAGGGGTTTTCAGGAGGCGTGTCATCTGTCAGTTAATCGGGAGCACCGTTGATGGTCGTCATTTTTGTAACATATCTTGTTTCCCGTTTGCTCCTGAAGATCTGGGAACTGTATGACCAGCCTGACGGTGATGATTAACGGGACTGAAACAGGTTACGGCAGAGCAATATGGGGCTCATGTCCTGCTACGTAACCCGTCAGTAAAGCCCTGCTAAGCACTAACCCGCCTGCAGTTACCTGGAGGAATACAGGCCGCGAAGCTTTCTTGCCTGTGTCTGATGAGCTTCCGCACCGGCATTATTGACCTGCTCATGCACGAGGGCGGCTTTCTCTCCGGCATTCAGTTCGTTAAAAGAAGAAGAGGAGGTCTTTGAATTTGCACCACTGTCGGACAGCATTTTTTTATGTTCCTCAATCATTTTCTGATGTGCATAGGACGCGCTGTTGTTCATAAATGAATGAGCAACAATGGCCCTTTCATGTTCATTCATTTCAGAGAATGAGGGCGTGCTGTTTTTATTAACCCTGTCCGGTAAGTTTTCATGCGTCGAGGAATTCACATGACTGACGGCTGAGGCATTATTAACAAATCGATGTGCTTCATGGGCAATATCACTGGACTGAGCAAAAGCTGCCCCACAAAATAAAGCTGTAAACGCAGTGGTCGTGATTAATATATTCATGTGTAATTACCTTCTGAGGTACATAAAAGATGTCCTTATGATCATATATAAAAATAATCAACCTGTGGGGAAGATGACGTAAATGTAATACAGCTATGTACATTACACGATTGTAATGAATTTGTTTCTTAAGGTGTGCTAGATTCATTTCATTGTAAGTGGATGAACCAGTAATTTAATTTAAATCGGTTCTCGAATTCTGTCAGTAACCATACTTTAAATAAGGGAATGCGCATGCTGTTGAAAACGTCTCGACGAACTTTCCTGAAGGGGTTAACCCTCTCTGGCGTAGCCGGAAGTCTTGGCGTATGGAGTTTCAATGCGCGTTCCAGTCTGAGCCTGCCAGTTGCCGCATCCCTGCAGGGTACTCAGTTTGACCTGACCATTGGTGAAACGGCCGTCAATATCACGGGCAGTGAGCGTCAGGCCAAAACAATCAATGGAGGCCTGCCGGGGCCCGTTCTTCGCTGGAAAGAAGGTGACACCATTACCCTGAAGGTCAAAAACCGTCTTAATGAACAGACGTCCATTCACTGGCACGGCATTATTCTTCCGGCCAATATGGATGGTGTTCCGGGGCTGAGTTTTATGGGCATAGAGCCTGATGATACCTACGTTTACACCTTTAAGGTTAAGCAGAACGGGACTTACTGGTACCACAGCCATTCCGGTCTGCAGGAACAGGAGGGGGTATACGGTGCCATTATCATCGATGCCAGGGAGCCAGAACCGTTTGCTTACGATCGTGAGCATGTGGTCATGTTGTCTGACTGGACCGATGAAAATCCTCACAGCCTGCTGAAAAAATTAAAAAAACAGTCGGATTACTACAATTTCAATAAACCAACCGTTGGCTCTTTTTTCCGCGACGTGAATACCAGGGGGCTGTCAGCCACCATTGCCGATCGGAAAATGTGGGCTGAAATGAAAATGAATCCGACTGACCTCGCGGATGTCAGTGGCTACACCTACACCTATCTCATGAACGGGCAGGCCCCGCTGAAAAACTGGACCGGACTGTTCCGTCCCGGTGAAAAGATACGCTTACGGTTTATCAACGGCTCGGCAATGACCTATTTCGATATCCGTATCCCCGGGCTGAAAATGACGGTCGTGGCTGCAGATGGCCAGTATGTAAACCCGGTTACCGTTGACGAATTCAGGATTGCCGTTGCCGAAACCTATGATGTCATTGTGGAGCCTCAGGGTGAGGCCTATACCATCTTCGCACAATCCATGGACAGGACCGGTTACGCTCGAGGGACACTGGCCACGAGAGAGGGGTTAAGTGCTGCCGTTCCCCCCCTCGATCCCCGTTCTCTGTTGACCATGGAAGATATGGGTATGGGGGGAATGGGACATGATATGGCAGGAATGGACCACAGCCAGATGGGAGGCATGGATAACAGCGGAGAGATGATGTCTATGGACGGTGCTGACCTTCCGGATAGCGGGACATCCTCCGCGCCCATGGATCACAGCAGCATGGCCGGTATGGATCATTCCCGGATGGCCGGAATGCCGGGTATGCAAAGTCATCCTGCGTCAGAAACGGATAACCCACTGGTTGATATGCAGGCGATGAGCGTCTCTCCGAAATTAAATGATCCGGGTATTGGTCTTCGAAATAACGGAAGAAAGGTTCTCACGTACGCGGATTTGAAAAGCCGCTTTGAGGATCCTGACGGACGTGAACCTGGCCGTACCATAGAACTGCATTTAACCGGCCACATGGAAAAGTTTGCCTGGTCATTTAACGGAATCAAGTTTTCAGATGCCGCACCGGTGCTGCTGAAATACGGTGAGCGGCTCAGGATCACGCTGATCAACGATACCATGATGACTCACCCCATTCACCTGCATGGTATGTGGAGCGATCTGGAAGATGAAAACGGTAATTTCATGGTTCGTAAACACACAATAGATGTTCCCCCTGGTACAAAACGCAGTTACAGAGTGACAGCAGATGCGCTTGGCCGCTGGGCGTATCACTGCCATTTGCTCTATCACATGGAAATGGGAATGTTTCGTGAAGTCCGGGTGGAGGAATGATGCGAATGAAGAGAAATTTGAAGGCCATACCTGTTCTGGTCGCCGGTTTCTTTACCTCACAGCTTTCTATTGCGGCGGGCTCCGTCTCTGCAGATCCCCACGCCGGGCACGACATGTCTGCCATGCAGATGCCAGCAGATGAGAATTTCACTGAGATGACGTCAATGGAGCCCATTGTAACTGAGAGCAGAACGCCAATTCCGCCTGTTACCGATGCCGACCGGAAGGCTGCATTCGGCAATTTACAGGGGCATGCGATTCACGACAGTGCGATTAATTATCTGGTTCTGCTGGATCAACTGGAATGGCAACGGTCGGATAACACCAACAATTTCAGCTGGAGTGTTAACAGCTGGATTGGAGGCGACACAGACCGGCTTTGGCTAAAGAGCGAAGGCGAACGAAGCAATGGGGAAACGGAGGCGGCTGAAGCGCAGTTACTCTGGGGACATGCGGTTGGCCCCTGGTGGGATTTGGTTGCGGGTGTCAGGCAGGATTTCAGACCTGCTTCTGCCCAGACCTGGGCTGCTGTCGGTTTTCAGGGGCTGGCACTCTATAATTTTGAATCTGAAATTACGGGGTTTGTCAGTAATGGCGGAAAAGCAGCCCTTCGTCTGGGAGGAGAATACGACGTTTTACTGACTAACCGGCTCATACTCCAGCCATCCTATGAGGTGAATTTCTACAGTCAGGATGATGAATCGCGGGGTCGCGGCAGGGGACTGACTGACACAGAACTGGGGCTCCGGCTGCGCTATGAAATACGCCGTGAGTTTGCACCCTATATAGGCGTTTCCTGGAATCAACTTTACGGGAAAACATCCGATATGGCGAAAAGAGAAGGTGAGAAAGACCATCAGGTAGTATTCCTGGCGGGAGCCAGAATCTGGTTTTAACGCACCGATATAAAACACTCAACTAAACAGGTAAATAAAATGTCGATTTTAAATAAAGCCATTTTTACAGGTGGCCTCGTTATGGGCGTTGCTTTCTCTGCTATGGCCCATCCTGAATTAAAAAGTTCTGTCCCGCAGGCAGATTCAGCCATAGCGGCCCCGGAAAAGATCCAGCTTAATTTCACAGAAGATCTGACTGTGAAATTCTCAGGGGCTAAATTAACAATGACCGGGATGAAAGGCATGTCATCCCATTCGCCAATGCCAGTCGCGGCAAAAGTGGCACCAGGTGCTGACCCTAAATCAATGGTCATTATCCCACGAGAACCTCTGCCAGCCGGCACTTATCGTGTTGACTGGCGCGCGGTTTCTGCAGATACACACCCTATTACCGGCAATTACACTTTTACAGTGAAGTAATATTATGAACGACCTGATTATGATTGTTATTCGTTTTCTTCTTTATCTTGATTTGATGGTAATATTTGGATTGCCATTTTTTCAGATATATGGAATAAGCAGTGTCAGACATGAAACGTATAACCTGACTAATTTCAGGTCGTTTATAACCTTTGCTGTTGTTGCAGGCATCATTCTTACTGGCATTAATATGCTCCTGGTATCTAATGCCATGAGCGGAGTAACTGATCTCAGAGAATTATCTATCCATATTATCGAGATGGTGATAGAAGAAACGGATGTAGGTATTAGCTGGATTGTCAGACTCTGTGCCCTGTTTACCACTCTCGGTGCTTTGTTCCTTTACACTAATAAGAGAGTATTGTCCTGCCTGCTGATGACGATGAGTGGGGGCGTGGCGCTGGCTACACTTGCCTGGGGAGGACACGCCGTCATGCATGACGGTCTGCATTACTATCTCCATTTACTGAGCGATCTGACTCATCTCGGCGCTGCAGGTGCCTGGACAGGTGCTCTGGTTGCATTTGCTATCCTGCTGATGCGCAGAAACGCGCATAATGCACAGAGCGTCATTGTGATATCTGACTCCCTGGCAAAATTTGCCACGGCAGGTACGGTGATTGTTGTAGCCCTGATCCTGAGTGCGCTGGTCAACTATCTGTATATTGCTGAGGGTAACTTAAACCCCTTATTCAACAGCTCCTGGGGGGGGATATTGCTTGCTAAGACGGCTCTGTTTGTTCTGATGCTTCTTCTGGCTGCAGCAAACCGGTTTCACCTGGGTCCCCGGCTTGAAGTTATGGTCAGGGAAGGGAATTATGATCGCAGCGTTGCCCTGATGCGAAACAGCATCCTGACAGAATTCGTTGTTGCGATTATCATTCTGGGCGCCGTTGCGTGGCTCGGAATGCTTGCTCCGTCTCAGGTCAGCTAGGGGACAGCCAAAGCTCATGCGTGAGATTTTTACTTTCATATCAGCGAGTTGACCATGCAGCGTATTTTAATCGTTGAAGACGAACAAAAAACAGGTCGTTACCTGCAGCAGGGACTGATTGAGGAAGGCTATCAGGCCGATCTCTTTAATAATGGCCGCGATGGTCTCGGGGCCGCGTCGAAGGGACAGTATGATTTGATAATACTGGACGTGATGCTGCCTTTCCTCAACGGGTGGCAAATCATCAGCGCACTGAGGGAGTCCGGGCATGAAGAACCGGTCCTGTTTTTAACCGCAAAGGACAACGTGCGGGACAAAGTGAAAGGACTGGAGCTTGGCGCAGATGACTATCTGATTAAGCCCTTCGATTTTACAGAGCTTGTTGCACGTGTAAGAACCTTGCTGCGACGCGCCCGCTCGCAGGCCGCCACAGTTTGCACTATCGCCGATATGACCGTTGATATGGTGCGCCGGACCGTGATCCGTTCGGGGAAGAAGATCCATCTCACCGGTAAAGAATACGTTCTGCTTGAGTTGCTGCTGCAACGCACCGGAGAGGTGTTACCCAGGAGTCTTATCTCGTCCCTGGTCTGGAATATGAACTTTGACAGTGACACGAATGTGATTGATGTCGCCGTGAGACGCCTGAGAAGTAAAATTGATGATGACTTTGAGCCAAAACTGATCCATACCGTTCGTGGTGCCGGATATGTCCTGGAGATCAGAGAAGAGTGAGGTTCAAAATTTCCCTGACCACGCGCCTGAGCCTGATTTTTTCTGCAGTGATGCTTACGGTATGGTGGTTATCCAGTTTTATGCTGGTGAGCACCCTGAATGGCTATTTCGATAATCAGGACCGCGATTTTCTGACAGGTAAACTTCAGCTCACCGAAGAGTTTCTTAAAACAGAGACGTTCCGGAACAAAACGGATATTAAGTCATTATCAGAAAAAATAAACGATGCGATGGTAGGGCACAATGGTTTATTCATTTCTATAAAAAACATGGAAAATGAAAAAATTGTTGAACTTTATGCCAAAAATTCTGTTGTTCCAGCGGTCCTGCTTAATAAGTCGGGTGATATTCTCGACTATATGATCCAGACGGAAGAAAATAACACCGTGTACCGCAGTATCTCGCGGCGGGTTGCCGTGACGCCGGAACAGGGTAAAAGTAAACATTTCATCATTACGGTTGCCACGGATACTGGGTATCACACCCTGTTTATGGATAAGCTCAGTACCTGGCTGTTCTGGTTCAATATCGGTCTGGTCTTTATTTCTGTTTTTCTGGGCTGGCTGACCACACGTATTGGTCTGAAACCGTTACGGGAAATGACCAGTCTGGCTTCCTCCATGACCGTACACAGCCTTGATCAGCGTCTTAATCCCGATCTGGCTCCACCGGAAATCTCTGAGACCATGCAGGAATTCAATAACATGTTCGATCGCCTGGAGGGGTCATTTCGGAAACTGTCAGATTTCTCGTCTGACATCGCGCATGAGCTGCGCACACCAGTCAGTAATCTGATGATGCAGACGCAGTTTGCACTGGCTAAGGAAAGGGATGTTTCGCATTACCGCGAAATTTTATTCGCTAACCTGGAAGAACTGAAAAGGTTGTCACGAATGACCAGTGACATGCTTTTTCTGGCACGTTCAGAGCATGGTCTGCTGCAGCTGGATAAACATGATGTAGATCTGGCAGCCGAACTGAATGAATTACGTGAGTTATTCGAGCCCCTGGCAGACGAAACAGGAAAGACAATCACGGTTGAAGGAGAGGGCGTTGTTGCCGGAGACAGCGATATGCTGCGACGTGCTTTCAGTAACCTGCTTTCCAATGCAATCAAGTATTCTCCCGATAACACCTGTACAGCGATACACCTTGAGCGTGACAGTGACTGTGTGAACGTGATGATTACGAATACGATGTCTGGCCCGGTTCCCGCTAATCTGGAACGCCTGTTTGACCGGTTCTATCGCGCAGACTCATCTAGGGTCCACAATACGGAAGGTGCGGGGCTGGGATTATCAATTACAAGGTCGATCATTCATGCTCACGGCGGCGAGCTGTCAGCAGAACAGCAGGGGCGGGAAATTGTGTTCAGTGTGCGTCTGTTAACGGATTAATACTGTTATTCAGTAAAAATCCGGAAGGTGACAAAAATGTCATCATTTAGTCACGCGATAAACAGAGGCGGTTTTTTATAATCAGTCATAAATCAGGAGCAACGTGATAATTCAATCGCCCGGTTCCTGGCGTGATGATTAACCAGCCCTGAGATCAAATGCTTTCTCTGTTATAAGCATTGATTGTTCGGGTATGAAAACACCGGAGACCCAACCATGAAAAAAATTCTTGTATCCTTTATTGCCATGATGGCTGTCGCTTCATCTGCCTGGGCTGCAGAGACAATGAACATGCATGACCAGGTAAATAATGCCCAGGCGCCTGCCCATCAGATGCAGTCATCCGCTGAAAAAAGTGCAGTTCAGGGGGAGAGCATGAAAATGATGGATATGAGCGGTCACGATCAGGCCGCTATGTCCCATGAAATGATGCAAAACGGCAATTCTGCCGCCCATCAGGACATGGCTGAAATGCATAAAAAAATGATGAAAGCCAAACCTGAGAACACCCAAGAAACTGCTAAGCCATTTTCCGAAATGAGCGAGCATGAGAAAGCCGCTGTTGTGCATGAGAAGGCGAATAATGGCCAGTCTTCCGTTATTCATCAGCAACAGGCGGAAAAGCATCGCAGCCAGATCACCCAGAATTAACCCGCAGCTCCACTTGTCAGACCCTCATTTGACGCCGAAGTCACTGGCTTACGCTCCTGCCCGGAGCGTTTTTTTTAATATCATTTCGTGCCATGCTAGAGAATGGTATCGACCGTAATCACCTACGAGAGAAAACCATCACCCTATCTGGGGTCGTCTCAGAATTCGGAAAATAAAGCACGCTAAGGCGTAGTCACCCCGTGACTCCCCCGCGCCGATGCAGCGAGCTTCGTTCCGTCTTGCAGTGACGCAATCAGCGGGCAGGAAACGTTCCCTTTCCGCGCATGGCAGGCGCACACCAGTTCAGACAGCACGGCCTCCATGCGTGCCAAGTCGGCCATCTTCTCGCGCACATCCTTGAGCTTGTGCTCGGCCAGGCCGCTGGCTTCCTCGCAATGGGTGCCATCCTCCAGCCGCAGTAGCTCGGCGATTTCGTCCAGGCTAAAGCCCAGCCGCTGGGCCGATTTCACGAACCGCACTCGTGTTACATCCGCCTCGCCATAGCGGCGAATGCTGCCATAGGGCTTGTCTGGCTCCGGCAGCAGGCCCTTGCGCTGGTAGAACCGGATGGTCTCCACATTGACCCCGGCCGCCTTGGCAAAAACGCCAATGGTCAGATTCTCAAAATTAATTTGCATATCGCTTGACTCCGTACATAACTACGGAAGTAAGCTTAAGCTATCCAAACCAAATTTGAAAGGACAAGCGTATGTCTGAACCACAAAACGGGCGCGGCGCGCTCTTCGCCGGTGGGCTGGCCGCCATTCTTGCGTCGGCCTGCTGCCTGGGGCCGCTGGTTTTGATCGCCTTGGGGTTCAGCGGGGCATGGATCGGCAACCTGACGGTGCTGGAACCCTATCGCCCGATCTTCATCGGCGCAGCGCTGGTCGCGCTGTTTTTCGCCTGGCGGCGCATCTACCGCCCGGCGCAAGCCTGCAAACCGGGTGAGGTCTGCGCGATTCCCCAAGTGCGAGCTACTTACAAGCTCATTTTCTGGATCGTGGCCGCGCTGGTCCTGGTCTCGCTCGGATTTCCCTACGTCATGCCATTTTTCTATTAATCACAGGAGTTCATCATGAAAAAACTGTTTGCCGCCCTCGCCCTCGCTGCCGTTGTTGCCCCCGTGTGGGCCGCCACCCAGACCGTCACGCTGTCCGTGCCTGGCATGACCTGCGCCTCTTGCCCGATCACTGTCAAGCACGCGCTTTCCAAGGTTGAGGGCGTGAGCAAGACCGACGTAAGTTTCGACAAGCGCCAGGCCGTCGTCACCTTCGACGATGCCAAGACCAACGTCCAGAAGTTGACCAAGGCGACCGAGGACGCGGGCTATCCGTCCAGCCTCAAACGCTGATCCGTTAACCGAACTCGGGAGCGACACATGGGACTCATCACGCGCATCGCTGGCAAAACCGGCGCGCTCGGCAGCGTCGTTTCCGCGATGGGCTGCGCCGCCTGTTTTCCTGCCATCGCCAGCTTTGGCGCGGCCATCGGACTGGGCTTCTTGAGCCAGTACGAGGGGCTATTCATTGGCATCCTGCTGCCGATGTTCGCCGGCATCGCGTTACTCGCCAATGCTATCGCTTGGCTCAATCATCGACAGTGGCGACGCACGGCGCTCGGCACGATAGGCCCGATCTTGGTGCTGGCAGCGGTGTTTTTAATGCGGGCTTACGGCTGGCAGAGCGGTGGACTGCTCTATGTCGGCCTGGCCTTGATGGTTGGGGTGTCGGTCTGGGATTTCATCTCGCCAGCACATCGCCGCTGCGGGCCGGACAGCTGTGAATTGCCAGAACAACGTGGCTGACGGCAACAGCCGTAGCCACCACAGAAAAGGAAAAATACATGACCACCCTGAAAATCACCGGGATGACCTGCGACTCGTGCGCGGCTCACGTCAAGGAAGCCTTGGAGAAAGTGCCCGGCGTGCAATCGGCGCTGGTGTCCTATCCGAAGGGCACAGCGCAACTCGCCATTGAGGCGGGCACGTCATCGGATGCGCTGACTACCGCCGTGGCCGGACTGGGCTACGAGGCAACGCTTGCCGATGCGCCACCGACGGACAACCGCGCCGGCCTGCTCGACAAGATGCGCGGCTGGATAGGGGCCGCTGATAAGCCCAGTGGCAACGAACGCCCGTTGCAGGTCGTCGTCATTGGTAGCGGTGGAGCCGCGATGGCGGCAGCACTGAAGGCCGTCGAGCAAGGCGCGCAGGTCACGCTGATTGAGCGCGGCACCATCGGCGGCACCTGCGTCAACGTCGGTTGTGTGCCGTCCAAGATCATGATCCGCGCCGCCCACATCGCCCATCTGCGCCGGGAAAGCCCATTCGACGGCGGCATGCCACCCACACCGCCGACGATCTTGCGCGAGCGGCTGCTGGCCCAGCAGCAGGCCCGTGTCGAAGAACTCCGTCATGCCAAGTACGAAGGCATCCTGGACGGCAATTCAGCCATCACCGTTCTGCACGGTGAAGCGCGTTTCAAGGACGACCAGAGCCTTATCGTTAGTTTGAACGAGGGTGGCGAGCGCGTCGTGATGTTCGACCGCTGCCTGGTCGCCACGGGTGCCAGCCCGGCGGTCCCGCCGATTCCGGGCCTGAAAGAGTCACCCTACTGGACTTCCACCGAGGCCCTGGCGAGCGACACCATTCCCGAACGCCTTGCCGTAATCGGCTCGTCGGTGGTGGCGCTGGAGCTGGCGCAAGCCTTTGCCCGGCTGGGCAGCAAGGTCACGGCCCTGGCGCGCAATACCTTGTTCTTCCGTGAAGACCCGGCCATCGGCGAGGCGGTGACAGCCGCTTTCCGTGCCGAGGGCATCGAGGTGCTGGAGCACACGCAAGCCAGCCAGGTCGCCCATATGGACGGTGAATTCGTGCTGACCACCACGCACGGTGAATTGCGCGCCGACAAGCTGCTGGTCGCCACCGGCCGGACACCGAACACGCGCAGCCTGGCATTGGAAGCGGCGGGGGTAGCCGTCAATGCGCAGGGGGCCATCGTCATCGACAAGGGCATGCGCACCAGTAGCCCGAACATCTACGCGGCCGGCGACTGCACCGACCAGCCGCAGTTCGTCTATGTGGCGGCAGCGGCCGGCACTCGTGCGGCGATCAACATGACTGGCGGCGATGCGGCCCTGGACCTGACCGCAATGCCGGCCGTGGTGTTCACCGACCCGCAGGTCGCCACCGTGGGCTACAGCGAGGCGGAAGCACATCACGACGGGATCGAGACCGACAGTCGCCTGCTAACACTGGATAACGTGCCGCGTGCGCTTGCCAACTTCGACACACGCGGCTTCATCAAGCTGGTCATCGAGGAAGGTAGCGGACGGCTCATCGGCGTGCAAGCGGTGGCCCCGGAAGCGGGTGAACTGATCCAGACGGCGGTGCTCGCCATTCGCAACCGTATGACCGTGCAGGAACTGGCCGACCAATTGTTCCCCTACCTGACCATGGTCGAAGGGCTGAAGCTCGCGGCGCAGACCTTCAGCAAGGACGTGAAGCAGCTTTCGTGCTGCGCCGGATGAGGAAAAGGAGGTGTTCAATGAGCGCCTACACAGTGTCCCGGCTGGCCCTTGATGCCGGGGTGAGCGTGCATATCGTGCGCGACTACCTGCTGCGCGGATTGCTACGGCCGGTCGCGTACACCACGGGCGGCTACGGCTTGTTCGATGACACCGCGTTGCAACGGCTGCGCTTTGTACGGGCTGCCTTCGAAGCGGGTATCGGCCTGGACGCACTGGCGCGGCTGTGCCGGGCGCTGGATGCTGCGGACGGTGACGGTGCGTCTGCGCAGCTTGCCGTGTTGCGGCAACTCGTCGAGCGTCGGCGCGAGGCCCTGGCCAGCCTCGAAATGCAACTGGCCGCCATGCCAACCGAACCGGCACAGCACGCGGAGAGTCTGCCATGAACAGCCCAGAGCACTTGCCGTCTGAGACGCACAAACCGATCACCGGCTACTTGTGGGGCGCGCTGGCCGTGCTCACCTGTCCCTGCCATTTGCCGATTCTCGCCATTGTGCTAGCCGGCACGACGGCCGGCGCGTTCATCGGGGAGCACTGGGGTATTGCAGCCCTCACGCTGACCGGCTTGTTTGTCCTGTCTGTGACGCGGCTGCTGCGGGCCTTCAAGGGAAGATCATGACCGCTTCCCAGCCAGCCGAGAGTGGGCAGCTTTGAGCTTCGCTACCAATCTGGAGGAGTACCACCATGAACGCAAACGCCCCGAACACTGCCAGTTGCACCACCTGCTGCGTATGCTGCAAAGAAATTCCGCTCGATGCCGCCTTCACCCCGGAAGGCGCGGAATACGTCGAACATTTCTGCGGGCTGGATTGCTATGAACGCTTCCAGGCACGCGCCAAGGCCGCGACAGAATCTGACATTGCGCCTGTCCCTGGCGGTTCGCAGCCGTCAGATTGAGGCATACCCTAACCTGATGTCAGATGTTGAGCACAAACAACGTCAGAGTAGGGTATTAATTTATATTTATTGACACATTCAGCCAAGGGTAATAGATTTCATCCTGACATTTTTACCTTTGGAGGCATCTTGCAAGGTCAACGTATCGGCTACGTTCGCGTCAGCAGCTTCGACCAGAATCCTGATCGACAACTGGAACAAATAGAAGTCGGCAAGGTATTCACCGATAAGGCTTCAGGCAAGGACACACAACGTCCCGAACTTGAAAGGCTGCTGGCCTTCGTCCGCGAGGGCGACACCGTGGTGGTGCATAGCATGGACAGGTTGGCACGCAACCTTGATGACCTGCGCCGCATCGTCCAAGGGCTGACACAACGGGGCGTGCGCATGGAGTTCGTCAAAGAAGGGCTAACGTTCACCGGCGAGGACTCACCGATGGCCAATCTGATGCTGTCGGTCATGGGAGCCTTTGCTGAGTTCGAGCGCGCTCTGATCCGCGAACGTCAGCGCGAGGGAATCGTGCTGGCTAAGCAGCGCGGGGCCTACCGGGGACGAAAGAAATCGCTGAACAGCGAACAAATTGCCGAGTTGAAACGGCGAGTTGCGGCAGGCGACCAGAAAACCTTGGTGGCCCGTGACTTCGGCATCAGCCGCGAAACCTTGTACCAGTACCTGCGGGAAGACTGACCATGCCACGCCGCTCAATCCGGCACTGTTGCAAATAGTCGGTGGTGATAAACTTATCATCCCCTTTTGCTGATGGAGCTGCACATGAACCCATTCAAAGGCCGGCATTTTCAGCGTGACATCATTCTGTGGGCCGTACGCTGGTACTGCAAATACGGCATCAGTTACCGTGAGCTGCAGGAGATGCTGGCTGAACGCGGAGTGAATGTCGATCACTCCACGATTTACCGCTGGGTTCAGCGTTATGCGCCTGAAATGGAAAAACGGCTGCGCTGGTACTGGCGTAACCCTTCCGATCTTTGCCCGTGGCACATGGATGAAACCTACGTGAAGGTCAATGGCCGCTGGGCGTATCTGTACCGGGCCGTCGACAGCCGGGGCCGCACTGTCGATTTTTATCTCTCCTCCCGTCGTAACAGCAAAGCTGCATACCGGTTTCTGGGTAAAATCCTCAACAACGTGAAGAAGTGGCAGATCCCGCGATTCATCAACACGGATAAAGCGCCCGCCTATGGTCGCGCGCTTGCTCTGCTCAAACGCGAAGGCCGGTGCCCGTCTGACGTTGAACACCGACAGATTAAGTACCGGAACAACGTGATTGAATGCGATCATGGCAAACTGAAACGGATAATCGGCGCCACGCTGGGATTTAAATCCATGAAGACGGTTTACGCCACCATCAAAGGTATTGAGGTGATGCGTGCACTACGCAAAGGCCAGGCCTCAGCATTTTATTATGGTGATCCCCTGGGCGAAATGCGCCTGGTAAGCAGAGTTTTTGAAATGTAAGGCCTTTGAATAAGACAAAAGGCTGCCTCATCGCTAACTTTGCAACAGTGCCATAGAAAGGTTACATTTCTAAAAATTATAACGCTGACCTGGGGACCGGGAATATGTATTCATTTATCGCACGCCAGCCTATTTTTGACACAAAAATGCAGACCGTCGCTTATGAGCTGCTTTTCAGGGACGGAATGAACAATGCCTTTCCCGATGTTTCACCAGAATACGCCACGTCCAGAATGATTTCTGACCAGTTTTTATGCATCCCTGTTCCCCGTATAGCCAACAATCACAGTTCTTTTATTAATGTGCCGCACCAGATGATCATTAACGGACTGGGCGATACGCTGCCGAATGAAAAAGTGGTCATCGAAATTCTGGAAAATGCAGTCCCGGATGATGCGCTTTTCTGTGCCGTAAAGGATATGCACGACAGGGGTTACCAGCTTGCGCTCGATGATTTCACGATGGATGATGAATGGGACCGCTTTATGCAGTATATTTCTGTCATCAAATTTGATGTCAGAGACAATGACTATGAAGATATCCGGCAATATATCCACAGAAAAAGTCAGCTTCTGCAGGGCATAAAATTCCTTGCTGAAAAAGTGGAAACAAGGGACGAGTTTGAGCTTTACAGCCGGGCGGGTTTCGCGCTTTTCCAGGGATTTTTCTTCAGTCGCCCGGAAATCCTCAGAAATAAATGCCTTTCCCAGAACCCCCTGCCACTCTCCAGGCTGATGATGGAGGTGAACAGGGAAAACCCGGACTTTGCCGCGGTCGAACGTCTGCTTAAAACCGATCTGACGCTGTCATATAAAATCATGCGCTACGTCAGAAACATGCTGTTTAACTCACATGGCATAATTCAGGCGGACAATCTTACCCTGAAAGAAATGCTGATGTATCTGGGGGGCAAAGAACTCCGGCGGTTTGTTGCGGTGGCCGCCCTTTCAAATATGGGGCGTTCCGGCATCAGTGAACTTTATCATCTGAGCATGGTTCGCGGAAAATTCTGCGAATTAATTGCCGGAAAAATAAATAATGTTTCATTATCCTATAACGCATTTATATGCGGTCTGTTTTCATTGCTGGATGTCATTCTTGAACTCCCCATGGACGATTTAATTAAACAGATTTCAATCCCGCAAAACGTAACTGCCGCGCTTTGTGAACATAAAGGTGAACTTTTTGACATACTGACCCTGTCGTTATGTTATGAGAAACTTAACTGGGAGGAAACCGCAAAAATATGTAATACCCTCAATATCAGCGAGTTCACTGTTATAGAAACCATGCAGGCCGCAACAAAATGGGCGGACGAGCTCGCCGTCTGTTAAGGATATTTATCACAAGACAAATCAGTCATACACATCATTTTTTTAATTAAAGAAATACCGGTGAACGCCGTTATATCCGCTTATCCAGACACAACGAGACACTATTATCGGTAATGACTCCAACTTATTGATAGTGTTTTATGTTCAGATAATGCCCGATGACTTTGTCATGCAGCTCCACCGATTTTGAGAACGACAGCGACTTCCGTCCCAGCCGTGCCAGGTGCTGCCTCAGATTCAGGTTATGCCGCTCAATTCGCTGCGTATATCGCTTGCTGATTACGTGCAGCTTTCCCTTCAGGCGGGATTCATACAGCGGCCAGCCATCCGTCATCCATATCACCACGTCAAAGGGTGACAGCAGGCTCATAAGACGCCCCAGCGTCGCCATAGTGCGTTCACCGAATACGTGCGCAACAACCGTCTTCCGGAGCCTGTCATACGCGTAAAACAGCCAGCGCTGGCGCGATTTAGCCCCGACGTATCCCCACTGTTCGTCCATTTCCGCGCAGACGATGACGTCACTGCCCGGCTGTATGCGCGAGGTTACCGACTGCGGCCTGAGTTTTTTAAATGGCGGAAAATCGTGTTGAGGCCAACGCCCATAATGCGGGCGGTTGCCCGGCATCCAACGCCATTCATGGCCATATCAATGATTTTCTGGTGCGTACCGGGTTGAGAAGCGGTGTAAGTGAACTGCAGTTGCCATGTTTTACGGCAGTGAGAGCAGAGATAGCGCTGATGTCCGGCAGTGCTTTTGCCGTTACGCACCACCCCGTCAGTAGCTGAACAGGAGGGACAGCTGATAGAAACAGAAGCCACTGGAGCACCTCAAAAACACCATCATACACTAGCAT
>NZ_BCTM01000042.1 GCF_001571285.1 Kluyvera cryocrescens NBRC 102467
TGGTGAGATCGTTAAACGTGATTATTCGACGGTCACGGATTTTGCCAGGTTACGCGGCTGGTCAACGTCGGTGCCTTTGATAAGCGCCACGTGATAAGACAGCAGCTGTAGCGGGACGGTATAGAAGATTGGCGCAATAACCTCTTCGACATGCGGCATCTCAATGATGTGCATGTTGTCGCTGTTGGTAAAGGCAGCATCTCTATCGGCAAACACATACAGCTCACCGCCGCGGGCGCGAACTTCCTCAATGTTGGATTTCAATTTTTCCAGCAGTTCGTTATTCGGCGCTACCACAATCACCGGCATATCCGCGTCAATCAGCGCCAACGGGCCGTGCTTCAGCTCGCCCGCCGCGTAGGCTTCTGCGTGAATGTAGGAGATCTCTTTCAGCTTCAGCGCGCCTTCCAGCGCGATAGGGTACTGATCGCCACGGCCAAGGAACAGCGCATGATGCTTGTCGGAGAAATCCTCCGCCAGCGCTTCAATACGCTTATCTTCCGACAGAACCTGCTCAATGCGGCTCGGCAGTGCCTGCAGCGCGTGAACGATATCTTGCTCAACGCTGGCATCCGCGCCTTTCAGGCGCGCCATTTTCGCCACCAGCAGCAGCAATACCGTCAACTGAGTGGTAAAGGCTTTGGTGGAAGCCACGCCAATTTCCGCGCCCGCTTTGGTCATGATCGCCAGATCTGATTCGCGCACCAGTGACGAGCCGGCCACGTTGCACACTGCCAGCGATCCCAGATACCCCAGCTCTTTCGTCAGACGTAATCCAGCCAGCGTATCGGCGGTTTCACCGGATTGCGACAGGGTAATCACCAGGCTGTTTGGCCGCACGGCGGATTTGCGATAACGGAATTCCGAAGCAATCTCGACATCACACGGCATACCGGCCAGTGATTCAAACCAGTAGCGAGCGACCATGCCAGAGTTATAGGAAGTCCCACAGGCGATGATCTGAATATGTTCAACTTGAGAGAGCAGCGCATCGGCCTGTGGCCCCAGCTCACTTAAATCCACCGCACCGTGGTTAATACGCCCAATGAGGGTGTTTTTAATCGCGTTCGGCTGCTCATAGATCTCTTTTTGCATGTAGTGGCGATAGATGCCTTTATCGCCCGCGTCATACTGCAGATTGGACTCAATCTCCTGACGCTTCACTTCGGCACCGGTTTTATCAAAAATCTCAACCGTGCGGCGAGTCACTTCAGCAATATCCCCTTCTTCAAGGAAGATAAAGCGACGGGTTACCGGCAGCAGCGCGAGCTGGTCTGAAGCGATAAAGTTCTCACCCATGCCAAGGCCAATAACCAGCGGGCTACCGGAACGGGCAGCCAGCAGCGTGCCTGGATCGCGAGAGTCCATGATGACTGTACCGTATGCACCGCGTAGTTGAGGAATCGCGCGCAGAACGGCTTCGCGTAGCGTACCGCCCTGCTCCAGCTCCCAGTGCACTAAGTGAGCAATCACTTCGGTATCGGTCGCGGAGACAAAGACATAACCGCGCGCCTGCAGCATTTCGCGCAGCGGTTCGTGGTTTTCGATGATGCCGTTATGCACCACCACAATGTGATCAGAAACATGCGGATGCGCGTTACTTTCTGACGGTTCACCGTGGGTCGCCCAGCGGGTGTGGGCAATACCGGTTCCCCCAGACAGCGGGTGCTCCTCGACCGCCTGTGCCAGCATCTGGACTTTCCCCAGACGACGCACGCGGGTCATATGTCCTTCTGCATCAACCACCGCCAGACCCGCAGAGTCATAGCCACGGTATTCCAGACGACGAAGACCTTCGAGAAGGATTTCAGCTACATCACGTTGCGCGACTGCGCCAACAATTCCACACATAGTTTTTAAGTTCCGATTTTTACGCGTTGTCGGTCAACCTGTTGCCCGTATACCGGGCGCCCCGAGCCTTGTAGAGAGTGGGGTTATTTTTATAGGTACTGCTTTGCGGACGGGAGATTATGTTATCTCCTCATCCATTGATTGCCGGAGAAGCAAAGCGCTACCCGGCAAAAGTGTTACTTTTTCTTCACCGGACGCTGCCAGCCCTGTTTATGGACCTGCGGCACGCGGCTTAATACCAGCTCATTATCCGCGACGTTACGCGTGACCGTCGTCCCCGCGGCAATGGTGACGCCTTTGCCGATGGTGACCGGCGCCACCAGCTGCGAGTCAGAACCCACAAACACGTCGTCGCCAATAATGGTTTTAAACTTGTTGGCGCCGTCGTAGTTACAGGTAATGGTACCCGCACCGATATTGACGTTATCGCCGATCTCCGCGTCGCCCAGATAGGTCAAATGACCGGCTTTCGAGCCTTTACCCAGACGCGCTTTTTTCATCTCAACGAAGTTACCAACGTGCGCACCTTCCAGCAGTTCCGCGCCTGGGCGCAGACGGGCAAACGGCCCGATAGTGCAGGCGGCCTGCAGCGTCGCATCTTCCACCACGCTGTATGGGCTGATTTCACAATCGTCGCCAATGGTGCTGTTTTTAATCACGCAGCCCGCGCCAATTTTGACGCGATGGCCCAGAATGACGTTGCCTTCAAGGATAACGTTAGTATCAATCTCAACATCACGCCCGTGGGAAAGCGTGCCGCGGAGATCAAAACGCGCCGGATCGCGCAGCATAACCCCTGCCAGCAGCAGCTTTTCAGCCTGTTCTGACTGGTAAACGCGCTCCAGGCGCGCCAGCTGCAGACGGTTATTGACCCCTTCCACTTCGCTCAAGCGCTCAGGATGTACAGCGGCAATTTCATGCCCTTCCTGGTACGCCATGGCAATGATATCGGTGATATAGAATTCGCCCTGCGCATTGTTGTTATCAAGCTTCGCCAGCCAACGCTTCATGTCGGCGCCGTTGGCAATCAGGATGCCGGTGTTAATTTCCGGGATCAGACGCTGTTCTTCGCTCGCATCTTTGTGCTCAACAATGCCGGTGACTTTGCCATTTTCGCGGGTGATACGACCATAGCCGCTCGGATCGTCCAGCACTACCGTCAGTAGACCAATACCGCCCTGTGGCTTCGCATCACGCAGACGTTTTAACGTCTCAACGGAGATCAGCGGGACATCGCCGTACAGCATCAGAATATCTTCGTCATCAGCAAAGAACGGCGCTGCTTGCTGCATCGCATGGCCAGTGCCAAGCTGTTCGGCTTGCAGAACCCAGTTCAGGTTGTCTTCGGTTAAGGTCTGCTTAAGTAAATCACCGCCGTGACCGTACACCAGATGTACCTGGGTTGCGCCAACATGTTTAGCGGCATCAATGACATGCTGCACCATCGGTTTACCCGCGAGGGTATGCAGCACTTTAGGGAGATCGGAATACATACGCGTGCCTTTGCCAGCGGCAAGGATCACAACGCTCATGGTACGGTTAGACATAGGTATCCTGTCTGTAGATTAAGTATGAAGTAAACCGGGTTAAGGTTGAAAATTCTACATATTTTTCAGCATGAAATGGCCTGCTGCTAAAACGTCCAACATTCTCGGTGGCCCTGTTTTTCTCCCCTTATTTTCGTCCATATCAAATCCATTTGTCTTGTAAGAAATAAGACCAGACGCCAGTTTTCGCGCTATCTCGCTGCTTATGCTGTTTTTTTGCTACCTGAATAAAGGCCACTTCAAATTAAAACGGCGTTTTATTTACTCATTATTGTGACGAACAAAAAAGAAACACCGTTTTGATTTGGTGATAATTACGCCAATCAACCATTCAGGAAGATAATATGAACAACAAGATACCTCTGGCCCTCACTCTGTGTAGCGCAGCACTCTCCCTCCAGGCGCAGGCTAATACGCCTGAGCAATGGAAAGCCATCGCCTTCGGGCAGTCCACCGACGTCAACTTCTCCTCCAACGTGCTGGCGGAGAAAGTGGGCGTCAATAACGTGACGATTGATGGTAAAACCCTGACATCACAGCAGGTTGCCGATCTCAGTAAACCCATCACCGTTGAAAGTCGCGGTGGGAAAATTGCCAATTCGCACGACGGCCTGACTTTCTTCTACACCACGCTGCCAACCGACAAGAATTTTGTGCTGGCCGCAACGGTCACCGTTGATCAGTTTGGCCCGGAAAATGGCGCCAAACCGGCCGCCCAGGAAGGGGCTGGACTGCTGGTGCGCGATATTATCGGCATCCCGCGTCAGGAACCGCTGAAAGAAGGCTATGAAGAGTTTCCCGCGGCGTCAAATATGGTGATGAACGCCATAATGACTCAGGATAAAAAAGATAATTATCGCGTGAAGTTACAGGCGATTTCACGTAATGGAATCATTCAGCCGTGGGGCAATACCGGTTCTGAGATCAAGAAAGTCAGCTACAAGGAAAACGTTGATCTCCACCAGTCGCCGACTTTCCGTCTGAAGCTTGAACGTACCAATGAGGGCTTTGTGACTGCCTGGGCTCCCGCGGGCAGCGAGGAGTGGGTTACTCAGCAGGTACCGCACGCTGACCTCATCTCCGTACAGGATAAAAAACAGTATTACGTCGGCTTCTTTGCCTCACGAAATGCCAAAATCACCGTTAGTAATGCCTCCCTGACGACATCCGAAGCGAAGACTGTCCCTTCAAGCCCATTTGTCGCTAAGTCCTGGCCAGTGGTCATGCAGGTAGCATCAGGTAGCAAAAGCCTGAGCCAAAACTATACGCTGCAGGCACGCGCTAACTATGACGGTCAGTTCACCGTGCGTCAGAATGAAGTGGTGATCGGGGAAAATAAACCGGTAAAAGCCGGGGAAATGTTCACCCAGCCGGCAACGCTCAAAGAAAACAATAGTTTCCAGATAATCTTTACCCCCACCAGCGGTAAAGAACGCGCGCCGGTGGAGCAGAATCTGGCGGTAAGTCAGGTGAAAAACGTCACCGGCAGTACTCTGTATGCGGCGGCCAACGGGAAAACCGATGCGAAAGGTACAGCGGAGTCACCGCTGGATCTGAGCACTGCTATCGAGCTGCTGCCACCGGGCGGCAAAATTATGCTCGCCGCCGGTGACTATCCAAAAACCGATATCCCGCTTTCTGCAAGCGGCCTGCAGAACAACCGTAAAACACTGGAAGCTCAGGGTAAGGCCGTTATCCACGGGATGCTGCTGGATGGCAACTACTGGACACTCCGTGGTATTGAGATAACCGATAAGAGCCTGCGTATTCAGGGCAGCCACAATCTGGTTGAGAACGTCGTAGCCTATCGTAACGACGACACCGGTATTCAGATCTCATCTGTGGATAAGATCGGCCGCCCGCTGTGGGCAAGCCATAACCGCGTGGTGAATTCCGAATCCTATAGCAATGAAGATCCGGGAAAGATCAACGCCGATGGGTTTGCCGTGAAGATGCGCGTAGGGGAAGGTAACCGTCTTGAAGGCTGCTACTCCCACGATAATATCGACGATGGCTTTGACCTGTTCAATAAGATTGAAGACGGGGCCAATGGCGTGGTGGTGATTGAAAACTCTATCGCACGCAATAACACCAGCAACGGCTTCAAACTCGGCGGCGAAGGGCAGCCTGTGGCTCATGAGATCCGCAACAGCATCGCGGTGGGTAACCACCTCGATGGCTTTACCGACAACTTCAACCCGGGCAAGCTGGTGGTGGTGAATAACGTCGCCGTGGATAATCAGCGCTTTAACTTTATTTTCCGCCCAAGCCCTTATGGTGATGCCGCCACGCAAGGCGTATTCAGCGATAACATTTCGCTGCGCAGTCAGCCGGGGAAATACGATGATGCGGTAGTGGGTAACATCGACGCTACCAACTACTTTATTGAAGATGGAAAAAGCGTGAACAAGGAAGGAAAAGAGCTGCGTGCGGAGGATTTCCAGTCACTGACGCTACCGCAGCCGCTGGAGCGCAACGCGGATGGAAGTTTTAAAACCGGAAACTTCCTGACCAAAAACTGATAGCGCGTTATAAGCCCCAAAATACACAGGTCGCCGTGAGGCGACCTTCTTCATTTTAGCGTTCCGTTTACACCGCATGTGTTGTGGTTTTCGTTAGCGGTACAGCGCATCACAGAACTGAGTCTGACCGGCAAGTGGGCGGTCAGCGCGGTAACCTTACAGGTTGAAGGTACCGAAAGAAATGTTCATAGAGCTGAAAAGAGCGATGATTTTGTTGATCAGTTTCATGATTTTTATCCTGCGATAGTAGTGGTAATTTCTGTGACTCAACTCACAAAACAAAGTCTACTCTTCTCATTTTTATCGATCAACAGTTTTGTGACGCTAATCACAAAATATTTAAAATACCTTTTCAATTTCAAATTTATTAAAACAAAACATAAAAAAAGCCAGCCTGGAAACCAGACTGGCTTTTTGACTTTCAAGCCGGTGTTACATCGCTTTCTTGGTCAACTCGATAACGCGCAGTTTAGCGATCGCTTTGGCCAGTTCCGCAGACGCCTGAGCGTAATCCACGTCGCCGTGAGAGCTTTTAATATGCTCTTCAGCTTTGCGTTTCGCTTCCAGGGCTCGCGCTTCGTCGAGATCCTGGCCGCGAATTGCTGTATCAGCCAGAACGGTCGTGCTACCAGGCTGCACTTCAAGAATGCCGCCGGACAGATAGATAAACTCTTCATGACCGAACTGTTTAACGATGCGGATCATACCAGGCTTAATGGCGGTGAGCAGCGGTGCGTGACCCGGGAAAATACCCAGTTCACCTTCGCTACCCGTTACCTGGATTTTCTCGACCAGACCAGAGAACATTTGTTGCTCTGCGCTGACGACGTCCAGGTGGTAAGTCATTGCCATATCACCCTCCGATTAAGGCGTTAAAGTTTTTTGGCTTTTTCCACTGCTTCGTCAATGGAACCGACCATGTAGAACGCCTGCTCTGGCAGGTGATCGTATTCGCCGTCCATAATGCCTTTAAAGCCACGGATGGTGTCTTTCAGGGAGACGTATTTGCCCGGGGAACCGGTAAATACTTCTGCCACGAAGAACGGCTGGGACAGGAAGCGCTGAATTTTACGAGCGCGTGCTACCACCAGTTTATCTTCTTCAGACAGCTCATCCATACCCAGGATGGCGATGATGTCTTTCAGTTCCTGATAACGCTGCAGGATGGACTGAACGCCACGAGCGGTGTCGTAGTGTTCCTGACCAACAACCAGCGGATCCAGCTGACGGCTGGTGGAGTCCAGCGGGTCAACGGCTGGGTAGATACCCAGAGAAGCAATCTGACGGCTCAGTACCACGGTTGCATCTAAGTGAGCAAAGGTGGTGGCTGGGGATGGGTCAGTCAAGTCATCCGCAGGTACGTATACCGCCTGTACGGAGGTGATAGAACCGGTTTTGGTGGAGGTGATACGTTCCTGCAGAACGCCCATCTCTTCCGCCAGAGTCGGCTGGTAACCTACCGCTGAAGGCATACGACCCAGCAGTGCAGATACTTCTGTACCGGCCAGGGTGTAACGATAGATGTTATCGACGAACAGCAGTACGTCGCGACCTTCGTCACGGAACTTCTCAGCCATAGTCAGACCAGTCAGCGCAACGCGCAGACGGTTTCCTGGTGGCTCGTTCATCTGGCCGTAAACCAGGGAAACTTTATCGATAACGTTGGAGTCGGTCATTTCGTGGTAGAAGTCGTTACCCTCACGAGTACGTTCACCTACGCCCGCAAACACAGAATAACCGGAGTGCTCAATCGCGATGTTACGAATAAGCTCCATCATGTTTACGGTTTTACCTACACCCGCACCACCGAACAGACCAACTTTACCGCCCTTCGCAAACGGACACATCAGGTCGATAACTTTGATGCCGGTTTCCAGCAGTTCCTGAGAGCTTGACAGCTCTTCGTAGGAAGGTGCTGCACGGTGGATAGCCCAACGTTCTTCTTCACCGATGTCGCCTTTCATGTCTACCGGTTGGCCCAGTACGTTCATGATACGACCCAGTGTTGCTTTACCTACCGGGACTTCGATCGGGTGCTCGAGGTCTTTTACATCCAGACCACGACGCAGACCGTCGGAAGAACCCATAGCGATGGTACGTACGATACCGCCGCCGAGCTGCTGCTGAACTTCCAGCACCAGCACTTCATTACCATTCTGAACCTCAAGGGCTTCGTACACACGCGGTACGGCATCCTGAGGGAATTCGACGTCAACTACGGCGCCGATTACCTGGACAATTTTTCCAGTAGCCATCTTGAATCCTCTACGAATTAACCTGGTTATACCGCGGATGCACCACCGACGATCTCGGTGAGTTCCTGAGTAATGCTGGCCTGACGAGCTTTGTTGTATACCAACTGCAGCTCTTTAATCAGGCTGCCGCCATTGTCGGTCGCGGCTTTCATCGCCACCATACGTGCGGCCTGCTCGCTGGCCAGGTTTTCTACCACGCCCTGATAAACCTGAGACTCGACGTAACGGCGCAGCAGGGTATCCAGCAGCGCTTTCGGGTCTGGCTCATACAGGTAATCCCAGGATTTACGCTTCAACTCATCATCATCTGATGCCGGCAGCGGCAGCAGTTGGGTAATGGTTGGCGTCTGAGACATGGTGTTAATAAATTTGTTGCTGACAATATAAAGCTTGTCCAGACGACCTTCATCGTAGGCCTGCAACATCACTTTTACCGGACCGATCAGTTCGGACAGAGCGGGTTTATCGCCCATACCGGTAACCTGAGCGACAATGTTGCCACCTACGGAATTAAAGAAGGACACACCTTTCGAGCCGATCATTGCGAGGTCGCACTGAACGCCTTTTTCGGACCATGTCTTCATATCCGCCAGCAGTTTCTTGAACAGGTTAATGTTCAAGCCACCGCACAGACCACGGTCGGTAGACACCACCAGGTAGCCCACGCGTTTAACGTCGCGTTCTTCCAGGTATGGGTGCTTATATTCCAGATTACCGTTCGCAAGGTGACCAATCACTTTGCGCATGGTATCTGCATAAGGACGGCTGGCCGCCATGCGATCCTGCGATTTACGCATTTTGGAAGCGGCGACCATCTCCATCGCTTTAGTGATCTTTTGCGTGTTCTGGACGCTTGCGATCTTACTACGTATCTCTTTTGCGCCGGCCATGAGCTTCTCCTCAATGCCTTACGGCCTGCCCTAAGACAGGCCGCTAGACTTTACCAGGACTGGGTTGCTTTGAAGGAATCGAGGATGCCTTTCAGCTTGCCTTCGATTTCGTCGTTATAGCCACCGGACTGGTTGATCTCTTGCATCAACGGAGCGTGATCACGGTCGACGTAAGCCAGCAGAGCGGCTTCGAAGCTACCGATTTTCGCCAGTTCAACATCCGCCAGATAACCACGTTCTGCTGCGTACAGAACCAGAGACTGCTGCGCGACAGACATCGGCGCATACTGTTTCTGTTTCAGCAGTTCAGTTACTTTCTGACCGTGGTCCAGCTGCTTACGGGTTGCATCATCAAGGTCAGATGCAAACTGGGAGAACGCTGCCAGTTCACGATACTGTGCCAGAGCGGTACGGATACCACCGGACAGTTTTTTCATGATCTTGGTCTGCGCTGCACCACCAACACGGGATACGGAGATACCCGGGTTAACCGCAGGACGAATACCGGCGTTAAACAGGTTGGTTTCCAGGAAGATCTGACCATCGGTAATGGAAATTACGTTGGTCGGAACGAACGCAGAAACGTCACCCGCTTGGGTTTCGATAATCGGCAGAGCGGTCAGAGAACCGGTTTTCCCTTTCACTTCACCTTTGGTGAAGGCTTCAACGTATTCGGCGTTAACACGCGCAGCACGTTCCAGCAGACGGGAGTGCAGATAGAATACGTCGCCCGGGAATGCTTCACGTCCTGGTGGACGACGCAGCAGCAGGGAAATCTGACGGTAAGCAACAGCCTGTTTAGACAGGTCATCATAAATGATCAGCGCATCTTCGCCGCGGTCGCGGAAGTATTCGCCCATTGCGCAACCAGCATATGGCGCCAGGTATTGCAGTGCAGCGGATTCAGACGCAGTAGCCACAACAACGATGGTGTTAGCCAGCGCGCCGTGTTCTTCCAGTTTACGTACCACGTTAGAAATGGTGGACGCTTTCTGGCCGATAGCCACGTATACGCACTTGATGCCGGAATCACGTTGGTTGATGATCGCATCGATTGCCAGCGCGGTTTTACCGGTCTGACGGTCACCGATGATCAGTTCACGCTGACCACGACCGATTGGGATCATGGCATCAACGGACTTATAACCAGTCTGCACTGGCTGATCAACGGACTGACGTTCGATTACGCCAGGTGCGATAGCTTCAACGGCAGAGAAGCCGTCGTTGTCCAGCGCGCCTTTACCATCGATTGGTGCACCCAGGGTGTTAACCACACGGCCCAGCAGGCCACGGCCAACTGGAACTTCCAGGATACGACCCGTACACTTAACAGTCATGCCTTCGGCAAGGTCAGCGTACGGACCCATCACAACTGCACCAACGGAGTCGCGCTCCAGGTTCAGTGCGATAGCGTAACGGTTACCCGGCAGGGAAATCATTTCACCCTGCATACAATCGGCCAGGCCGTGGATGCGGATAACACCGTCACTTACAGAAACAATAGTACCTTCGTTGTGAGCTTCACTCACAACACTGAACTGAGCAATGCGCTGCTTGATCAGTTCGCTGATTTCGGTGGAATTCAGTTGCATGCTCCAGTCCCCTTAAGACTGCAAGACGTCTGCAAGGCGATCAAGACGGCCGCGTACGCTACCATCAATGACCATATCACCCGCTCGGATGATAATACCTGCCATTACAGACTTATCGATTTTGCAATTCAGCTTAACTTTGCGTGACAGACGCTTTTCCATCGCGGCGGCGATCTTCGCAAGCTGTTCTTCACTCAGTGCGGTAGCGGAAGTGATTTCTACCTCAGAGGTAGCCTCACTCGCTGCACGCAGGTGAATGAACTGCTCGAGAACATCCGGGAGCACCTTAAGACGACCATTTTCAGCCATTACCTTCATCAGGTTCTGACCGTTTTCGTCCAGTTGCTCACCACACACAGCGATAAACGACTTAGCGAGCGTTTCTGGCGCCATCGCGCCAGACAGAAGCTCTGCCATTTGTTCGTTCTTCGTCACTTCGGCAGCAAACGCCAGCATATCCTGCCAGCGTTGTACGCTTTGGTGTTCGACGGCAAAGTCAAAAGCTGCTTTGGCGTAGGGGCGAGCTACCGTAATAAATTCAGACATCAGCCCCTCCCTCCTTACAGTTCAGCGACAAGTTTATCCACGATGTCGCTGTTAGCAGCTTCATCCACGGAACGTTCGATGATCTTCTCGGCGCCAGCAACAGCCAGGATAGCAACTTGCTTACGCAGTTCTTCGCGAGCACGTTTACGCTCGGCGTCGATTTCTGCCTGAGCCTGTGCCACGATTTTAGTACGTTCCTGTTCTGCTTCAGCTTTCACTTCGTCCAGAATCTGGGAGCGACGTTTGTTCGCCTGCTCGATGATTACCTGGGCTTCCGCTTTTGCTTTTTTCAGCTGGTCGGTCGCATTGGCCTGTGCAAGGTCCAAATCCTTTTTAGCTCGTTCTGCAGAAGAAAGACCGTCAGCAATTTCTTTTTGACGTTTTTCGATGGCTGCCATTAATGGCGGCCATACGTATTTCATGCAGAACAGAACGAAGAGGACAAACGCGATGGCCTGGCCGAGGATTGTTGCGTTAAGATTCACAGCACAATGCCTCTTTATCTAGTTAACGTTCTGATATTGCTCTTACTTAATTCAAAGCAACGCTTACTACGCGACAGCGAACATCACGTACAGACCCAGACCTACAGCGATCATAGGGATAGCATCCACCAGACCCATAACGATAAAGAACTGAGTACGCAGCAGAGGAATCAGATCCGGTTGACGCGCTGCGCCTTCCAGGAATTTGCCCCCGAGGATGCCGATACCGATCGCAGCACCGATTGCCGCCAGACCCATCATCACAGCGGCAGCCATGTACAGCAGATCCATATTCAGGTTTTCCATGACAGTCTCCAGTTTGTTTCAGTTAAAACGTAGTAGTGTTGGTAAATTAATGCTCTTCAGACGCCATCGACAGATAGACGATCGTCAGAACCATGAAGATGAAGGCTTGCAGCGTAATGATCAGGATGTGGAAAATGGCCCATGGCACATTCAGAATCCACTGTGACCACCACGGCAACAGACCAGCAATCAGAATGAAAATCAGCTCACCGGCATACATGTTGCCGAACAGTCGCAGACCCAGAGATACTGGTTTGGACAGCAGGCTTACCCCTTCAAGGATTAAGTTGACAGGAATAAATGCCCAGTGATTGAACGGCTGCAGCGTCAACTCTTTCGTGAAGCCACCGATGCCTTTCATTTTGATGCTGTAGAACAGAATCAGGATAAACACGCCCAGCGCCATTGACAGGGTAATGTTTACGTCCGCAGATGGCACCACGCGCAGCGCCGGCAGGCCCAGTATATGCTCAGCAATATACGGCAGCAGGTCGATAGGCAGTAAGTCCATCAGGTTCATCAGGAAGACCCAGACAAAAATAGTCAGGGCTAGCGGTGCGATAACCTTGCTCTTGCCATGGTACATGTCTTTGACACTGCCATGAACGAAGCCGATTACCAGCTCAATCGCGGTCTGAAATTTACCTGGCACGCCGCTGGTCGCTCTTTTAGCAACACTACGGAACGTAAGCAGGAACAACAGACCCAGCACCACCGAGAAGAACATGGAGTCAATATTGAGCGTCCAGAAGGTGGCTGGGGGGTTATGCGGATCTACCAGCGAGAAAGTACGCAGATCAAGCTGAAGGTTATTCAGGTGATGACCTATGTATTCCTGCGGCGTCATATTTTCAGAAGCCATGATGCCTTTTACCCTTTGTTGTTAATTACAGCGGGTGCCAGTATCTGAACCACTAGCACCAAAATCCATGTCACGATCAGCGGCAAGAATACCGCCTTCAAAACCGCCAGCGCCACTATCAGCAACACCAGCATCGCTAACACCTTGAACGCTTCACCGAAGGCGAACGTCCAGGCGACTCGGCCTTTAGCGGGTGTATGCGCCTGGTGACGCCAGGCAAAAATCATAAACAACATATTAGGCAGTAACACTGCCAGGCCCCCACACGCGGCGGAGATGCCCCAGAAGGGGTCTTTTAGGCTGAACAGCAATCCACTTGCTATTACTGCCAGAAGCTGAATGAACAGAAGCTTACGAGCAACGTTTCGACTCACGAGCGACATAGACATCACGTTTTAACTCCTGCTCCCTTTGAGGTATGCCGCGTGTCGTATAAAACGTTCTTTAAAGCTCAGAGTCAAGCATCAAAAAGCGGACAAATTATACGGTGACGCCTCGTTAATTCAAACAATAAGTAGCCAAAACGTGAATAAATATTTAAATATTTTTCATTCGGGCTGTTTTTCTACTTTTTGTCAAAGTGTGAACGATCGTACAAAAGTGCAAAAGCAGCGAAAACAGTGATTACAAAGCGTGCACGAGATCACATATTAAACATTTTAGCGCTAAGCCTATGATTCAATGTGGCAAAAGATGACTTCTCATCGTTTTGATATCTAAGACTAAAATTGCCCACTCTTTTAAAAACACGCCGATACAGAACAAAAACCATTCATTGACATTTATAATAACTTATTAACATCTCAAATTGACGAAAGTGCTGATTTTTAGCAGGCTGATATTTTCCATGTTTACTATTTTCTTCATTAACAAAAAAAGCTCAGTTGCCAGGAAGATAAAACAAAGTTAAGTATGAGTTAAACACATCGGGTCGCAGGCATTTTTTTTCGCGTGTTTGTTAACACCCGCGACCGCACTTTTTGTCCACTTTTTTTGATAAAAATTAACTTTTATTTGGCTTAATAATCACCAGATGACGCTCCCCTTCCAGGTGAGGCACCTGCAGTTCAACGACCGACTCCACGCTAAACTGGACGGGTAGTTGCGCAATTTCATCCTCCGGCAGCACTCCTTTCAAGGCATAAAAGCGCCCAGCGTCGCCTGGCAGATGATGACACCAGCTCACCATGTCAGTCAGAGAGGCAAATGCACGGCTAATCACACCGTCAAATGGCGGCTCGGCCGGGAACTCTTCAACGCGGCTTTGTACCGGGGTAATGTTCTCAAGTTTGAGCTCATGCTGAACCTGACGCAGGAAACGTACGCGCTTACCGAGGCTATCCAGCAGCGTGAAGTGTGCATCAGGACGGACAATCGACAACGGAATCCCCGGCAATCCAGGACCGGTACCGACATCAATAAAGCGCTCGCCTTTTAGCGAAGGCGCAACCACGATGCTGTCGAGAATGTGGCGGATCAGCATTTCGTTGGGATCGCGAACGGAAGTCAGGTTGTACGCTTTATTCCACTTGTGCAGCATATCCACGTACGCCACAAGCTGATTTTTCTGGTGATCGGTGAGCGAAATTCCTGCTTCATCGAGCAGACGAGAAAGTTTGTTAAGCACGGTGATGACCCTGTCTAAAAATAACATGCCCGGTAGCATGACGCTGACCGGGCCGATGAATCAATACGGCAGACGCATAAACCTCCACCGGAATGCCGGATGTACGGCGCTATCAGGCGCTGCGGCGCAGCAAGCCCTGCTTTTTCAGCCACACCAGCAGAATAGAAATCGCAGCTGGCGTGATCCCGGAGATACGGGATGCCTGGCCGATGGAAACCGGTTTATGATCGTTAAGTTTGGCGATCACCTCGTTAGACAAACCGTTAACCTGTCGATAGTCCAGCGTTGCTGGCAGCAAGGTATTCTCATTGCGCTGCTGCTTCTCAATTTCATCCTGCTGACGCGCGATATAGCCTTCGTATTTTACCTGAATTTCAACCTGTTCTGCCGCCTGCGCATCTTCTAATGCCGGGGTGAACGGAGTTAGCGCTGTCAGCTGTTCATAGGTCATTTCTGGACGACGCAGCAAATCTTCACCGCTGGCTTCGCGGGTCAATGGCGCGCTAAGGTGAGCGTTCACTTCGGCTGCAGTTTCCGCCGATGGGTTTACCCAGGTGGATTTCAGACGCTGACGTTCACGCTCAATATTTTCCAGCTTCTCGTTGAAACGCGCCCAGCGAACGTCATCCACCAGACCCAGTTCGCGGCCGATTTCTGTCAGACGCAGATCGGCGTTGTCTTCACGCAGCATCAGACGATATTCCGCGCGCGAGGTGAACATGCGGTACGGTTCTTTGGTACCGAGGGTGCAAAGATCGTCGACCAGTACACCAAGGTAAGCCTGATCGCGACGCGGAGCCCAGCCGTCTTTCTCGGCGGACAGGCGCGCGGCGTTCAAACCGGCCAGCATCCCCTGAGCGGCGGCTTCTTCGTAACCGGTGGTGCCGTTGATCTGACCAGCAAAGAACAGGCCGTGGATAAATTTGCTCTCAAGCGTAGGCTTCAGGTCACGCGGATCGAAGAAATCGTACTCAATAGCGTAGCCAGGACGTACGATGCGGGCATTTTCCATCCCCTGCATGGAGCGGACAATTTGCATCTGCACATCGAACGGCAGGCTGGTGGAGATACCATTCGGATAAATTTCGTTAGACGTCAGTCCTTCCGGCTCGAGGAAGACCTGATGTTGATTCCTGTCGGCAAAGCGCATCACTTTGTCTTCGATCGACGGGCAATAGCGTGGGCCGATCCCTTCGATCACGCCAGCATACATAGGGCTACGATCGAGATTATTACGGATCACCTCATGGGTTTTCTCGTTGGTGTGGGTGACGTAGCACGGCATCTGGCGTGGGTGCTGAGACGCTTTGCCCAGGAACGAGAAGACCGGCAGCGGGTTGTCGCTATTTTGCTGGCCTAGCACGCTGAAATCGATAGTACGTGCATCGATACGCGGCGGCGTCCCAGTTTTCAGGCGGCTAACGCGCAGCGGCAGTTCACGCAGACGGCGGGACAACGGAATGGATGGCGGATCGCCGGCACGGCCACCGCTGTAGTTATCCAGACCAATATGGATTTTACCGTCGAGGAATGTCCCAACGGTCAGCACCACCGCTTTAGCGCGGAATTTCAGTCCCATCTGGGTAACGGCACCGACAACGCGATCGTTTTCAACAATCAGATCTTCAACCGCCTGCTGGAAGATCATCAGGTTCGGTTGATTCTCCAGCGCAGTGCGCACCGCCTGGCGATAGAGCACGCGATCCGCCTGAGCTCGGGTGGCCCTAACGGCTGGGCCTTTGCTGGCGTTTAGTATCCTAAACTGGATGCCGGCATGGTCGATCGCCGTTGCCATCAGGCCGCCAAGAGCATCCACTTCTTTTACCAGGTGTCCTTTCCCAATGCCGCCAATCGCTGGGTTGCAGCTCATCTGCCCCAACGTGTCGATATTGTGTGTCAAAAGCAGGGTTTGTTGACCCATTCGCGCTGCGGCCATTGCGGCCTCAGTGCCTGCATGACCCCCGCCAATGATGATGACGTCAAAAGGATCCTGATAAAACATGGTGGTTTGCCTCGCGTAAAGCGGTTTGAAAATGGATTGAAGCCCGGGCCGTGGATTCTACTCAACTTTAGTCGATGGAGAAAGGGTTCGGATCTTGGGTATTAAAAAGAAGATCTTTTTATTTAGAGATCTGTTCTATTGTGATCTCTTATTAGGATCGACAACTTCTGTGGATAAGTCCGATCCGCATTTTAAGATCAACCGTTTAAGAAGGATCGTTAACTGTGAATGATCGGTGATCCTATTCCGTATAAGCTGGGATCAAAACGAAGGGTTATACACAGGTCAAAAACCAGGCAGAAGTTATTCTTTGGATAACTACCGGTTGATCCAAGCTTTTAACCAGTGTTATCCACAGAATAAAGTGCGATCTTTACAAATCTCTGAGCAAAAGATGCCACGATCCCACCCATATTTCGGCCGGATCTTCAGGAATCTCATGTTCGAGCACATTAATCTTAAGCGTTTCGCCAATCTGCTTGGCACCGCAAGCCTTCAATTCGATCTCCAGTTTGTCGATGGCACCACAGAACGTGTCGTATTCACGACTGCCAATTCCGATTGCACCAAAGCGCACCTTGGAAAGATCCGGTTTCTGCTCGCGTAATGCTTCATATAAAGGCAACAGGTTGTCAGGAATGTCTCCTGCACCGTGCGTTGAGCTGACCACCAGCCAGATCCCCTCGCTCGGTAGCTCGTCCAGCATCGGACCGTGCAGCATTTCGCTGGAAAAACCGGCGTCTTCCAGTTTTTCAGCCAGGTGCTCTGCTACGTATTCCGCACTGCCGAGAGTGCTGCCACTGATTAGAGTGATATCTGCCATGATCGCCCACCTATATAAAGAGGGCGTATTGTACGCTGTGAACGAGCTGGGATCTACCTGTGGAAAAATGTGGGATTAAAAAAGCCGATCATGGCTTGATGGTGCGCATGATCGGGTTCTGCAGGACGATCAGCGTCTCGGTGGATTGAATTTCATCAATTGTTTGGATCTTGTTGATAAGTACCTGCTGTAGTGCGTCGATCGATTTACACATGACCTTAATAAAGATGCTGTAGTGGCCGGTGGTGTAGTACGCCTCGGTGACTTCATCCAGACTTTCTAAGCGAGCGAGTGCGGACGGATAGTCTTTGGCGCTTTTTAAAATGATGCCGATAAAACAGCCCACGTCATAACCCAACTGTTTAGGGCTGACATCCACGTGGGCGCCGGTGATGATCCCTGCCTGCTTCATTTTTTCGACGCGAACGTGAATTGTGCCGGGACTGACGGCGAATTGTTTCGCTAATTCGGCATAGGCGGTGCGCGCATTGGCCATCAGGGCGTCAAGGATGCCGCGATCCAGATTGTCGATTTGATAATTTTCCATTGGTTTTTCTTATGATGATTAACGATTGACTCTATTTTAGCTCTATATTTTGACGAATCAAAAGTGAGTGAGGCTTTTTATTGTTTGATTATTGTATTAGTGGCCTGTTTTGTTGCTTAATCAATGTCAACAGGACGCAGGAGTAAAAATAATGAAAACCGCATACATCGCAAAACAACGCCAGATTAGTTTCGTCAAATCCCATTTTTCCCGTCAGCTGGAAGAGAAGCTAGGGCTCGTAGAAGTTCAGGCGCCGATCTTAAGCCGCGTGGGGGACGGGACGCAGGACAACCTGTCTGGTTGCGAGAAGGCGGTTCAGGTGAAAGTGAAAACACTGCCAGATGCCCAGTTCGAAGTGGTGCATTCTCTGGCGAAGTGGAAACGTCAAACCCTGGGGCAACACGACTTCAGCGCGGGCGAAGGGCTCTACACGCACATGAAAGCCCTTCGTCCCGATGAAGATAGACTGACCGCAATTCACTCCGTTTACGTTGACCAGTGGGACTGGGAACGCGTTATGGGTGATGAAGAACGTCACGTCGGTACGCTCGAAAGCACCGTTAAGGCAATTTGGGCGGGAATTAAAGAAACCGAAGCCGCTGTGAGCAAAGAGTTTGGTCTGACACCGTTCCTGCCAGAACAGATTCACTTCGTTCACAGCGAAACGCTGCTCAGCCGTTATCCTGGACTGGATGCAAAAGGTCGTGAGCGCGCCATTGCCAAAGAGCTGGGTGCGGTCTTCCTTATCGGTATCGGTGGCAAGTTATCCGACGGCCAGCGCCATGATGTGCGCGCACCGGATTATGATGACTGGAGCACGCCATCAGCCAGCGGTTTTGCCGGCCTCAACGGTGACATCCTGGTGTGGAACCCGGTGCTGGAAGATGCGTTTGAACTCTCTTCAATGGGCATTCGCGTAGACGCCAAAACGCTGAAACATCAGCTTCAACTGACCGGTGATGAAGATCGCCTGCAGTTAGAATGGCACCAGGCGCTGTTGCGTGGCGAAATGCCGCAAACGATCGGCGGTGGCATTGGCCAGTCGCGTCTGACCATGCTACTGCTGCAACTGTCCCACATTGGGCAGGTACAATGCGGTGTGTGGCCAGCACAGGTTCGTGAAAGCGTCTCTTCTCTGCTGTAATCAGCGCTTAACGCCGCCAGCGCCTCAGCAGGCGGCTTCTTAACCCGGTATCAAAGCGCCAGATATGATCGAAAATGCGCATGATCCCGGGTTTGCCATGTGCAGACATGGCCACGGCATGAAAACGATGCTGGTACTTGTGCTGCAGATCGCCCACCTTTTTCACCACATCATCCGGCAAGCGCTGGGCAATAAAATCTGAAATAACCACCGCGTCGGCATCCTGCCACTGCGGGTTTTGCAGATTTTCAATAATGGCGCGGAAACAGCTCGCCATATCGGTGCCGCCGCGAAAACGCTGGCTTAAAAAGCGAATCGCCTGCTCGAGCCCCTGTGGGCTGGTGAGTTCATAGCGCACCACTTCACTGGAAAACAACATAATATAGCAGCGGCGATTGTCAGCCAGCGCGACGCGCATCAGCGCAAGGCAGAAGGCTTTGGCACACTGTTCGTTGAAACCGCCCATTGAACCGGATGTATCTACGCAGACGATGAAGGGCCCGCGCGGTTGTTCATCTTCATCCTGATGCACGACCGGGCGCTCGGTGACTTTTTCATGCCAGGCGTCGCCGTGCAGGCGATAGGTCAGCAGCTGTTTTTCCACCAGCCGACGGTAAAACTCATACTCCAGCTCGGTGATGCCCAGCGTCGCCAATTCCGGCGGGAGTAGTCGCAGAATGTCGTCGCTTTGCTGAATACCGTCAACCTGTTCAGGCACGGTTGATGGCTCCCTGACCAGCGTACGGAACGTTTCCATCGGGGCATCTTTCTTCGGCACTGACTTCGCCTCGCGTGAGCGCCCCAGCTGTTCGGCCAGACGCATCAATTCAGGCTGCTGACTAAGAAATTCGCCATATTTTACGATGAGTTGATAGTCGCCACGGTTAAGCTGCCCGGCGCTCATGTCCCATAGCCGCCCACCCGCGCTGTCGTTATCCACCAGTACCGGCTCGAGCTGGCCGCTTAAGGTCATCCGCTCCTGCACTTCGCTGAGCAGCTGTTCGCGTTCCTCTTCCAGCAGCTGCTGGTTAAGTGAAGTCACCTGGACCACCAGGCTTAAGCGCCAGCGTTGAAGAAAGAGCGTGTGCAGCGCGGGAGTAAAGGTCGCATTATTGGCGATAAGCTGCTGAGCTTGCTCGGTAAAAGGGGACTGTACCCGCTTCAACAGCGCCTGGATCTGTGGCAGTTGGACGATAAACTGAGGCGTAGACAGCAGTTGGCTCTGCTGATAGCAGATCACCTCTTCTTCCAGCTCCTGCGGTATTGGCGCGCCTTTCAGGCGGTTTTTAAAGGTTTCACGCCAGCGGGGAAGATCCTCGGTGAGCGCGCTTTTTAAGCGGGGAAATTTTTCAAAGAATACGGCTAACTGCGGTGAGGCCAGCAGGGCGATGATCATCTCTTCGATCATCCCCTCTTCGCTGACCGCCAGCATCATGTTGAGCGTATCAACGGTTAGCATTGCTGCGCCTGTTTGATCTGGACGGCGACGTCCTGCAGGCTTGCTTCAATACGTCCTAACCACTCTTCATTTATAAACAGACATTTTTGCTGTTCGCTAAAACGGTTGTGCTGCTGATGCCACTCTTCATCAAGGGCGCTGAGCTGCTGACGGATTTCAGTCGGCATATTCTCCGGCGTGCTGCTGCCCGGCAGCGACAGACGGGAGCCCTGTAGGCTGACGTCACGCACCACCAGATGTTGAGCCGCATCGACTTCCATATTTAGCGTCAGCGCAAAGCCGATGCCGTTAAGCTTCCCGCGGATTTCGCCACCCTTCTCTAGCCAGTTTTCCAGAGCCTGACGTTCGAAGGTGATATGAATAACCTCAATATCGTGCAGCTTCAGCGGTTTTTGTAGCAACAGTGTGACCGTTGGCGACTGGACTTCTGGCGGCAGCTCGTAGTGTGGTTTACGGCTGAACATTCCGCCCAGGCGCGTGACCTTAAGCGCCGTTTTGTCACTTTGCTGCTGCTGGATGTGTAATCGTTGCTGGGTGATTGCACCCAACTTATTGAGCATGGCTTGTTGCTGCCATGCGTGTCCGGTCATCAAAATATCTATCTGTTGCTGCAGGAGATTTCGGCTTTCAGCGTCATGCCACAGACACTCTTGCAGCAAGATCAGATCGATAGGCGCTATCGCATCTCGACCGCTGAAAAAGGCACAGGCTTGCAGTAACCGAATGGCCTTTTTCCACCGGCGATCGGAGACATAAGGCGCATTCGGCAGATTATCCAACTGCTGACGAAGGGTAAAGATCAGTTCAAAGACTGCATCCGGTAGCTTGATGTTGCCGATATCTTTCTGCCACTGGAAATACTCTTCATCGGTGATCTGCAGATTGGCTGGGATGGGATTGTCGTTTTCATCCTGCTGGCTAATCAGCATTGAGCGGAAATTGCCTTTATCCTGCACTTTGTCGAGCCACAGGCGTATCAGCATACGGTCGTATAGCGCTTCAAGGCTGCTTTCAGCTTCGGGGAGTTCGTTCGACGCGGTGACCAGCAACCGCATCGGGATCTTGTCAACGCTGGCTCCGTTACGGAAGTGACGCTCGTTAATGGCGGTAAGCAGCGTATTCAGGATAGCCGGGCCCGCTTTCCAGATTTCATCCAGGAAGACGATTTCGGCTTCCGGTAAATAGCCGGCGGTCAGGCGCTCGTAGCGGCCTTCATCTTTTAACGCCTGAATCGACAACGGGCCAAAGACCTCTTCCGGCGTGGAAAAGCGAGTCATCAGATATTCGAACGCGCGGGCGTGCTGAAAGGCGAACTTCAGACGGCGGGCAATCAGGCTTTTGGCGATTCCTGGCGGCCCCAGTAGGAAGACGCTTTCACCGCTCAATGCCGCCAAAAGGCACAGACGAATAGCATGGCTACGCTCAAATAACCCTTTCTCTAACGCGCTGCTTAGACGCGAAATTCTTTCTGCTAATAAGTGTGGTTGGGCCATAATTAACCTGCGTCCTTTCGCCATGTAATCAGCTAACTGGCTGAGTATAGACGCTTAAGTCTGGCGGTGAATAGCCTGAAAGAACCTCGCCATTTATTGAGGCAGGTTAAGATGACGCAATTAAGGGGTACGATTTTGACGTTAATCGTGCATACTGTGCGCTTTTGGTGGGCCAAGGGACTAGGCACACATTTGTTTTATAAACGAAAGACTAGTCTATGAGCACTGATAATAAACAATCTTTATCAGCGATTACACTCGCTGCAATTGGCGTGGTATACGGCGATATCGGTACCAGCCCTCTTTATACGCTTCGTGAATGCTTGTCCGGTCAGTTTGGTTTTGGTGTTGAACGGGATGCCGTGTTTGGCTTCTTGTCGCTCATTTTCTGGCTGCTGATTTTCACCGTATCGCTCAAATACATTACTTTCGTCATGCGGGCAGATAATGCCGGTGAAGGGGGGATCCTGACGCTGATGTCGCTGGCGGGACGTAACACGTCTGCACGCACAACATCGCTATTGGTGATCCTTGGGCTTATCGGCGGTAGCTTCTTCTATGGTGAAGTGGTTATTACCCCGGCGATCTCGGTGATGTCGGCGATTGAAGGTCTGGAAATCATTGCCCCGGATCTCGAAACCTGGGTGGTTCCGATTTCGATTATCGTTCTGACGCTGCTGTTTGCGATACAAAAGCACGGGACCAGCATGGTGGGCAAACTGTTCGCGCCGATTATGCTTATCTGGTTCCTGCTGCTGGCGGTATTGGGTGCGCGCAGCATTATTGCAAATCCGGAAGTGCTTCAGGCGTTAAACCCCTACTGGGCGGTTCACTTCTTCCTCGAGTATAAAACGGTCTCCTTTGTTGCGCTGGGTGCGGTGGTGCTGTCAATTACCGGTGTGGAAGCGTTGTACGCGGATATGGGGCACTTTGGTAAATTGCCGATCCGTCTGGCCTGGTTCTCCGTGGTGCTGCCGTCGCTGGTGCTGAACTACTTTGGTCAGGGCGCGCTGCTGCTGAAAAATCCGGAAGCCATTAAGAACCCGTTCTTCCTGCTGGCACCTGAGTGGGCGCTGATCCCGATGCTGATTCTCGCCGCGCTGGCGACGGTCATTGCCTCGCAGGCCGTTATCTCCGGGGTCTTCTCATTGACTCGTCAGGCGGTTCGCCTGGGCTACCTGTCGCCGATGCGTATTATTCATACCTCGGAAATGGAGTCCGGTCAGATTTATATCCCGTTCATCAACTGGCTGCTCTATATCTCGGTTGTTATCGTCATTATCAGCTTTGAGCACTCTTCAAACCTGGCGGCGGCATACGGTATTGCCGTAACCGGAACCATGGTGCTAACCACCATCCTGTTTACGACGGTGGCGCGTAAGAACTGGCACTGGAATAAGCTTGTTGTTGGTCTGCTGCTGGTGGCCTTTATGTGCATCGATATTCCGCTGTTCTCGGCCAACCTCGACAAAATTGTTTCCGGCGGTTGGCTGCCGCTGACGCTGGGTCTGGTGATGTTCACCATCATGACCACCTGGAAAAGCGAGCGTTTCCGCCTGCTGCGTCGTATGCATGAACATGGTAATTCTCTGGAAGCGATGATCGCCTCGCTGGAGAAATCACCGCCGGTACGTGTGCCGGGCACAGCAGTGTATATGTCGCGTGCGCTGAACGTTATACCGTTTGCTATGCTACATAACCTCAAGCACAACAAGGTGCTGCATGAGCGCGTGATACTCCTGACCTTGCGTACCGAAGATGCACCATATGTCCACAACGTTCGCCGTGTGCAGATTGAACAATTGTCGCCAACCTTCTGGCGCGTGGTTGCCAGCTACGGCTGGCGTGAAACGCCTAACGTCGAAGAGGTGTTCCACCGCTGCGGTCTTGAAGGCTTAAGCTGCCGGATGATGGAAACGTCGTTCTTTATGTCGCATGAGTCGCTGATCGTCGGTAAACGCCCGTGGTATCTGCGCCTGCGTGGCAAGCTGTATTTACTGCTCCAGCGCAACGCACTGCGCGCGCCGGACCAGTTTGAAATCCCGCCGAATAGGGTTATCGAACTGGGAACCCAGGTCGAAATCTAAAACAATCAACGCCCTCCCTCATTTTGACGGAGGGCGTTTTTTTATCCTCAATTTCAGTTTGCGAAACGTTTCGATGGCGATCACATTTCTATAACCTGGTGATGGTTTTCTGCGCGTACTTGAGACTAAACTTAAGATAGCGAAACGTTTCGCTAGTGGAGCAAGAAAACAAATGAAGAAAGGCACGGTACTCAACTCTGATATCTCTGCGGTTATCTCCCGTCTGGGTCATACCGATACGCTGGTGGTGTGCGATGCGGGTTTACCTATTCCCCATAGCACTGCGCGCATTGATATGGCGTTAACCCAGGGCGTCCCCACCTTTATGCAGGTGTTGGGCGCAGTGACTCAGGAGATGCAGGTCGAGGCGGCCATTCTCGCGACGGAAATTCAACAACATAATCCGCAGCTCCACGAAACGTTGCTCAAACACATTGAGCAACTGCAACAACACCAGGGAAATTGCATTGACGTTCGTTATGTCTCGCATGAGCAGTTTAAAAAACAAACCGCAGACAGTCAGGCGGTAATTCGCAGCGGGGAATGTTCCCCGTATGCGAATATCATTCTCTGTGCTGGCGTCACCTTCTGAGGCCATCATGGACGCACTCTTACAACTCAAAGGGATCGATAAATCGTTCCCGGGCGTGAAGGCCCTCTCCGGCGCTGCGTTAAATGTCTATGCCGGGCGCGTGATGGCGCTGGTGGGCGAAAACGGCGCGGGTAAATCCACCATGATGAAAGTGCTGACCGGGATCTACGCCCGTGACGCCGGTTCATTATTATGGCTGGGCAAAGAGACTACCTTCACCGGTCCCAAATCCTCTCAGGAAGCCGGTATCGGTATCATTCACCAGGAGCTAAACCTGATCCCACAACTGACGATTGCCGAGAACATTTTCCTCGGCCGTGAGTTTGTTGGTCGTTTTGGCAAAATTGACTGGAAAAAGATGTATGCCGAAGCCGATGTTCTGCTGGCAAAGCTGAACTTGCGCTTTAAGAGCGACAGGCTGGTAGGGGAATTATCGATAGGCGATCAGCAGATGGTTGAAATTGCCAAGGTGCTGAGCTTTGAGTCGAAGGTCATCATTATGGATGAACCCACCGATGCGCTAACCGATACCGAAACCGAATCCCTATTCCGCGTCATCCGCGAGCTGAAATCGCAGGGGCGCGGCATTGTTTATATTTCTCACCGTATGAAAGAGATTTTCGAGATTTGCGATGACGTAACGGTCTTCCGCGACGGGCAGTTTATCGCCGAACGCGAAGTGGCCAGTCTCAACGAAGATCTGCTAATCGAAATGATGGTCGGACGTAAGCTCGAAGATCAGTACCCGCGTCTTGATAAAGCGCCGGGTGATATCCGCCTCAAGGTGGATGCGCTGTGTGGGCCTGGCGTTGAAAATGTCTCCTTTACCCTGCGTAAAGGCGAAATTCTTGGCGTTGCCGGGTTGATGGGCGCCGGGCGTACGGAACTGATGAAAGTCCTGTACGGCGCGCTGCCGCGCTCCAGTGGTTATGTGACCCTTGATGGGCATGAAGTGGTGACCCGCTCTCCGCAGGACGGTCTCGCGAACGGCATCGTTTATATTTCCGAAGACCGTAAGCGTGATGGGCTGGTGCTTGGCATGTCGGTTAAAGAGAACATGTCTTTGACCGCGCTGCGCTATTTCAGCCGCACTGGCGGTAGCCTTAAACATAAAGATGAACAGCAGGCGGTAAGCGACTTTATCCGTCTGTTCAACGTGAAGACCCCATCCATGGAGCAGGCGATTGGCCTGTTGTCCGGCGGTAACCAGCAGAAGGTTGCTATCGCCCGCGGTCTGATGACCCGTCCAAAAGTTCTGATCCTCGATGAGCCAACGCGCGGCGTCGATGTGGGCGCGAAGAAAGAGATTTATCAGCTAATCAACCAGTTCAAGGCCGATGGCCTGAGCATCATTCTGGTTTCCTCCGAGATGCCAGAAGTATTGGGGATGAGCGATCGCATTATTGTGATGCATGAAGGGCATCTCGGCGGTGAGTTTTCACGCGAGCAGGCCACCCAGGAAGTATTAATGGCTGCCGCTGTGGGCAAGCTTAACCGCGTGAACCAGGAGTAAAAAAGATGACAACCCAGTCTGTGGCAGGTCGCCGCTATTTCACCAAAGCATGGCTGCTGGAGCAAAAATCGCTGATTGCCCTGCTGGTGCTGATAGCGGTTGTGTCGACCATGAGCCCCAACTTTTTTACCGTCAATAACCTGTTCAACATCCTGCAGCAAACCTCCGTGAATGCGATCATGGCGGTCGGGATGACGCTGGTCATTTTAACGTCTGGGATCGACCTGTCCGTCGGTTCATTGCTGGCGTTGACCGGCGCGGTCGCCGCGTCGATTGTGGGTATCGAAGTTAATGCGCTGGTGGCGGTTGCTGCCGCACTCGCATTAGGTGCCGCAATCGGGGCCGTTACCGGCGTGATTGTTGCCAAAGGGCGCGTTCAGGCATTTATCGCGACCCTGGTCATGATGCTGCTGCTGCGCGGTGTGACGATGGTGTATACCAACGGCAGTCCGGTAAATACCGGGTTTACCGATAACGCCGATGTCTTTGGCTGGTTTGGTATCGGTCGTCCGCTGGGGATCCCTACGCCGGTATGGATCATGGGGATTGTTTTCCTCGCGGCCTGGTACATGCTGCACCACACTCGCTTGGGTCGTTATATCTATGCGCTGGGCGGTAACGAAGCGGCAACCCGCCTCTCCGGTATCAGCGTCAACAAAGTCAAAATTATCGTCTACTCTTTGTGCGGGTTATTGTCAGCATTGGCGGGCATTATTGAAGTGGCTCGCCTCTCTTCGGCACAGCCGACGGCGGGTACCGGCTATGAGCTGGATGCTATCGCGGCGGTGGTGCTGGGCGGTACCAGCCTGGCAGGCGGTAAGGGTCGTATCGTTGGCACACTTATCGGTGCGCTGATCCTTGGTTTTCTGAACAACGGTTTGAACTTGTTAGGTGTTTCTTCTTATTACCAGATGATCGTTAAAGCAGTCGTGATTTTGCTGGCGGTGCTGGTGGACAACAAAAAGCAGTAACTAACGACACTACAGGACATCTTAGATATGAACATGAAAAAACTGGCTACCCTGGTTTCCGCGGTTGCGCTGAGCGCGACCGTCAGCGCGAACGCGATGGCAAAAGACACAATTGCTCTGGTTATCTCTACCCTCAATAACCCGTTCTTTGTTTCTCTGAAGGATGGCGCGCAGAAAGAAGCTGACAAACTGGGTTACAACCTGGTGGTTCTGGATTCGCAGAACAACCCGGCGAAAGAGCTGGCTAACGTTCAGGATTTAACGGTTCGCGGCACCAAAATCCTGCTGATCAACCCAACGGATTCCGACGCAGTCGGTAACGCCATTAAGATGGCAAACCAGGCAAAAATCCCGGTCATCACCCTTGACCGCGTGGCTTCTAAAGGTGATGTGGTCAGCCATATCGCTTCCGATAACGTACTGGGTGGTAAAATTGCCGGTGACTATATCGCCAAGAAAGAAGGCGAAGGCGCGAAAGTTATTGAACTTCAGGGTATTGCTGGCACGTCTGCAGCGCGCGAGCGTGGCGAAGGTTTCCAGCAGGCCGTGGCTGCACACAAATTTAATGTCCTGGCCAGCCAGCCCGCTGACTTCGACCGTACCAAAGGCCTGAACGTCATGCAGAACCTGCTGACTGCGCACCCTGATGTGAAAGCGGTCTTTGCGCAGAACGACGAAATGGCGCTGGGCGCACTGCGTGCGCTGCAAACTGCCGGTAAATCCGATGTGATGGTGGTGGGCTTTGACGGCACGCCAGATGGCGAAAAAGCAGTAAATGATGGCAAACTGGCGGCGACTATCGCTCAGTTGCCGGACCAGATCGGTGCTAAAGGCGTTGAAACCGCTGATAAAGTACTGAAAGGCGAAAAGGTACAGGCAAAATATCCTGTTGACCTGAAGCTGGTAATCAAGCAGTAATAACGCGAATGCGATTCAGGCTGCCGAAGCCTGATGGACAACATCAATAAGAAAAGTAGGGCACGCGCCACCGGTTGTCCGGTGGCGCATCTTACCGGACACTCTGAAAATGAAAACCGCAGGCAAACTCGTCGTCCTTGGCAGCATCAATGCCGATCATATTCTCAATCTTGAATCATTCCCGACGCCGGGCGAAACCGTCACCGGTAGCCATTATCAGGTCGCTTTTGGCGGCAAAGGTGCGAATCAGGCGGTTGCTGCCGGACGTAGCGGTGCGGATATCGCGTTTATCGCCTGTACCGGCGACGATGATATCGGCGAACGCATCCGTAAACAGCTGCAAGTGGACCGTATTGACGTGGCGCCCGTGAGCGCCGTCTCCGGAGAATCTACCGGCGTTGCGCTGATCTTTGTTAACGGCGAAGGCGAAAACGTTATTGGGATCCATGCGGGTGCCAATGCCGCATTATCAATGTCATTAGTGGAAGCCCAGCGGGAGCGAATCGCGAACGCGGATGCATTACTCATGCAGCTGGAATCCCCGCTGGACAGCGTACTGTTGGCCGCACGCATTGCCCATCAGAACCAGACAACCGTGGTATTAAACCCTGCCCCGGCGCGCGAGCTGCCGGACACGCTGCTGTCGCTGGTGGATATAATTACCCCGAACGAAACGGAAGCCGAGAAGCTAACCGGCGTGCGGGTTGAAAATGATGACGATGCTGCGAAAGCTGCGCAGGCTCTGCACGCTAAAGGGATCGATACGGTCATTATTACGCTTGGTAGCCGTGGCGTATGGGCTAGCGTAAAGGGCGAAGGTCGTCGAGTGCCGGGCTTTAAAGTTCAGGCCATCGATACGATTGCTGCGGGCGATACCTTTAACGGTGCGCTGATGACGGCGCTGCTGGAGAAAACGCCGTTAGCTGAGGCGCTGCGCTTCGCGCATGCGGCGGCGGCTATCGCCGTCACACGTAAAGGCGCGCAGCCATCTGTTCCGTGGCGTAAAGAAATCGACGAATTTTTAGGTCAACAGGGGTAACGCTTGGCCACCATGAAGGATGTTGCCCGCCTGGCGGGCGTTTCCACCTCTACGGTATCTCACGTTATTAACAAAGACCGGTTTGTCAGCGATGCCATTACCGGGAAAGTTGATGCGGCGATTAAAGAGCTGAACTACGCGCCTTCTGCTTTAGCGCGTAGCCTGAAACTGAATCAGACCCGAACCATCGGGATGCTGATCACCGCCAGTACCAACCCGTTCTACTCCGAGCTGGTGCGCGGCGTTGAACGGAGCTGCTTCGAGCGGGGCTACAGCCTGGTGCTGTGTAATACCGAGGGCGACGAACAGCGGATGAACCGCAATCTTGAGACGCTAATGCAAAAACGCGTTGATGGGCTGCTGCTGCTGTGTACCGAAACGCACCAACCGTCGCTGGAAATTATGCAACGTTATCCTTCTATCCCTTCCGTCATGATGGACTGGGCCCCGTTTGATGGCGACAGCGACCTGATTCAGGATAACTCGCTGCTCGGCGGTGATATGGCTACGCGCTATCTTATCGAGCGAGGCTATACCCGGATTGCCTGCATCGCCGGTCCGCTGGATAAAACCCCTGCGCGTCTGCGTCTTGAAGGCTATCGGGAAGCGATGAATAACGCGAAGCTACCGATCCCGGCTGGGTATGAAATCACCAGCAACTTTGAGTTTGGCGGCGGCTTTGATGCTATGCAGCAGTTGTTAACGCACCCGGTGCGTCCGGATGCGGTATTTGTCGGTAATGATGCGATGGCGGTGGGTGTTTATCAGTCGCTGTATCAAGCGGGGCTACGCATCCCACAGGATGTGGCCGTGATCGGCTATGACGATATTGAGCTGGCGCGCTACATGACGCCACCGTTGACCACTATCCATCAACCGAAAGATGAACTGGGTGAACTGGCCATTGATGTCTTAATTCATCGAATCGCCCAACCCGGACAAAAGCAGCAGCGTATGCAACTGACGCCCGAGCTGGTGGTTCGCGGATCCGTTTAAGGTCAGTGTTTTTCCTTAATCAGGTTTCGCCCATCTTTGGCTTTGAGTAGCATAAACATCAATGCCGATATCACCGTGATAACGCCCATGGTGATAAAGGTATAGTGGAACTGATCGATAGTCGTTGCCCCTTCAAGGCTTTGATATGAGCGCAGCACCGCCGCGCTTATCGCCACCCCCAGACTGATGGACAATTGTTGCGTCACGGCCAGCAGGCTATTACCGCCGCTAGCGTTATCATCGGTTAAATCAGCCAGCGTGATAGTGTTCATGGACGTGAACTGTGTCGACATCGCCATCCCCAGTACAAACAGCGGCAGAATTAACATCCAAACCGGCATGGTTGGTGACTGTAGTGCGAACTGCGCAATCATCACGCCGATAAATAGCGTGACGCCGACCAGCGTTTTCCGATAGCCCAGCCGACGTAGCACCTGAGTCACCGTTGATTTCGCGATAATAGAACCGATGGCCGTTGGCGCCATCATGCAGCCGGCGATTAACGCCGGGTAACCAAACCCAACCTGTAACATCAGCGGCATCAGAAATGGCACACAGCCGGTACCCAGACGCGTGGCCAGATTTCCGGCGATACCGACGGAAAAGGTGCGGGTTTTAAATAAAGATAGCGAAATCAGCGGTGCCGGATGTTTGCGGGCGTGACGGATATACGCCAGTAATAGAAGAAGACTGAATAGCACCACCATTAAGGCAATCCATCCCGCCACAATTTGCTCACCCAGCAGTTCCATCCCAATCGAAAATAGCACCAGGCTAAAGCCGAACAGCAAAAAGCCCGAGAGATCGAAACGCCGCCGCGGCGTGGTGAAGTTCGGCATATATTTGCGGGCATACAGTAGGCCGGCGACGCCGATAGGAATGTTGATCAGGAAAATCCAATGCCAGGTGGCCCATGTGACGAATACACCACCGAGCACCGGCCCCAGAATGGGGCCTATTAGCCCCGGCATGGTGACGAAATTCAGCACCGGTAGTAGTTCGCTGCGCGGATAGGCGCGGAGTAATGCCAGGCGGGCAACGGGCATCATCATTGCGCCACCCACTCCCTGAATGATGCGGAAGATAACCAGCTCAGATAATGAGGTGGATAGCGCACAGGCCAGAGAGCCTAAGGTAAACAAGCTGACCGCCAGCATAAATATACGGCGGGTACCGAATCGGTCTGCTAACCAACCGCTCACGGGGATCAGCATTGCTACGGTGAGGGTATAACTGATGATGGCTGACTGCATCGCCAGCGGCGAACGGTTAAGGCTGTGGGCGATCGCGGGGAGGGCGGTATTCAAAATGGTGGCGTCCAGCGCCTGCATAAAGAAGGCCATGGCGGCGATCCAGGGGAGCCCCGCCATGCTCCGCGCTTTCATTTCAGTCATTCGCTGTCCTTTACACTACCGCACGGATATGCGGCGCATTTAATAAAGCCTGACAGGCAACCAGCGCCTGCTGACCATCACCCGCCAGAATGGCATCGACAATCGCCTGGTGGCTATCCAGCTCAATGACCTCATCTTCAGTTATAGAGGTGAAATAGATGTGGTACACCGAGTGGAAGAGTTTGGCAAATGAGGTCAGGAACGGATTCGCACTCATCTCATAGATATGTTCATGCCATGAGGTGTCGACATCAATCCAGCGTTCACGGTCAAACTCTTTCTCCAACTGGGCCATTTCATCCATTAAGGTATTTAGCTGCGCTTTTTGCTCGGCGGTACCCAATGTTGCGGCCAACATACAGGCCTGCGGCTCCAGGCTGCGGCGCAGCACCAGGAAATGTTTCATGACCGACTGGAAGTTATCGGTGGTGAGCCACCAGGAGATCAGTTCGGTGTCGAGAAAATTCCAGTGAGCCTGTGGCATCACTCGGGTGCCGATACGTGGCCGTGGAAGGAGCATGCCTTTTGCCGAGAGCGTTTTTACCGCTTCGCGAACAGCGGTTCGGCTAACGCCGAAGATCTCACCTAACTCCATTTCGCCGGGCAGGATGCTTTCTGGCGGATATTCTCCGGTTAATATCTTCTGAGCTATCTTTTCAGCTAAAACCCAGGAGATATTTTTTTGAGCTGCTAGTTGCTGTGCGCTTAGAGACATAAAGCCATTCCTATTATTTATCTTTCTTTTAGTATGCCATTTGACGTGCTGAATCGGTGGTAAAAACAGCAGAACAGGCATTTTATGGTGTATTCATAAACAATCTGGTGAAAAAGTTAGCGAGCGATAAAATATTTCAAATTTCCTCTTGTCAGGAAGAATAAACTCCCTATAATGCGCCACCACTGACACGGAACAA
>NZ_BCTM01000043.1 GCF_001571285.1 Kluyvera cryocrescens NBRC 102467
CCGCATCCGCATCCGCATCCGCATCCGCATCCGCGTCGGCATCCGCATCCGCGTCGGCGTCCGAGTCAGCATCGGCATCAGCGTCGGCATCCGCATCAGCATCCGCGTCGGCGTCCGCATCTGCGTCCGAGTCGGCATCCGCATCTGCGTCAGAATCTGCATCGGCATCTGCATCGGCGTCCGCATCGGCATCTGCGTCCGAGTCGGCATCCGCATCCGCGTCCGAGTCGGCATCCGCATCGGCGTCGGCATCAGCGTCCGAGTCGGCATCTGCATCCGCGTCGGCGTCTGCATCAGAATCCGCATCTGCGTCGGCATCCGCGTCGGCGTCTGCATCAGAATCCGCATCTGCGTCGGCATCGGCATCCGCATCCGCATCTGCATCAGCATCCGCGTCCGCGTCCGCATCGGCGTCTGCGTCGGCATCCGCATCAGCATCAGCATCCGCGTCCGCATCGGCGTCTGCGTCGGCATCCGCATCAGCATCCGCGTCGGCGTCCGCATCTGCGTCCGCATCTGCGTCCGAGTCGGCATCCGCATCGGCGTCTGCATCCGCGTCGGCGTCTGCATCAGAATCCGCATCTGCGTCGGCATCCGCATCTGCATCTGCATCAGCATCTGCGTCGGCATCCGCATCGGCATCAGCATCCGCGTCGGCGTCCGCATCTGCATCTGCATCGGCGTCTGCGTCAGAATCTGCATCGGAATCTGCATCTGCATCGGCATCGGCATCTGCGTCCGAGTCGGCATCCGCATCCGCATCCGCATCCGCATCTGCATCCGCATCCGCATCTGCATCTGCATCTGCATCTGCATCGGCATCGGCATCTGCGTCGGCATCCGCATCAGCATCCGCGTCGGCGTCCGCATCTGCATCGGCATCCGCATCAGAATCTGCGTCCGAATCCGCATCCGCATCGGCATCAGCGTCGGCATCGGCATCAGCGTCCGCATCGGCGTCCGCATCGGCATCGGCGTCCGCATCGGCATCAGCGTCTGCGTCTGCGTCGGCATCTGCATCCGCATCCGCATCGGCGTCCGCATCGGCGTCAGAATCTGCATCTGCATCTGCATCTGCATCCGCATCGGCGTCCGCGTCGGCGTCTGCGTCAGAATCTGCATCCGCGTCGGCATCTGCATCTGCATCCGCATCGGCGTCCGCATCCGCGTCGGCATCTGCGTCCGAGTCGGCATCCGCATCTGCGTCAGAATCTGCATCGGCATCAGCGTCCGAATCGGCGTCTGCATCGGCGTCTGCGTCGGCGTCTGCATCGGCATCTGCATCGGCATCTGCGTCTGCGTCAGAATCGGCATCGGCATCTGCATCCGCATCAGAATCTGCGTCCGAATCCGCATCGGCGTCGGAATCTGCATCGGCGTCGGCATCCGCGTCCGCGTCCGCGTCGGCATCGGCGTCTGCATCAGCATCAGCATCAGCATCTGCGTCGGCATCAGCGTCGGCGTCGGCATCGGCGTCCGCATCGGCATCGGCATCGGCATCCGAGTCGGCATCGGCGTCAGAATCTGCATCAGAATCGGCATCCGCGTCTGCATCGGCATCAGCGTCTGCATCGGCGTCCGCATCGGCATCGGCGTCCGCATCGGCGTCTGCGTCTGCATCGGCGTCCGCGTCTGCGTCCGAGTCCGAGTCGGCGTCTGCATCGGCGTCTGCATCTGCATCAGCATCTGCGTCGGCATCAGCATCAGCATCCGCGTCGGCGTCGGCGTCCGAGTCGGCATCCGCATCTGCGTCAGAATCTGCATCTGCATCGGCGTCTGCATCAGCGTCGGCGTCCGCGTCGGCATCTGCATCCGCATCCGCATCGGCGTCCGCGTCCGCATCGGCATCCGCGTCGGCATCAGCATCCGCGTCGGCGTCGGCGTCCGCATCTGCGTCCGAGTCTGCATCCGCGTCCGCATCGGCATCGGCGTCTGCATCGGCGTCTGCATCCGCGTCTGCATCGGCGTCCGAGTCTGCATCGGCATCCGCATCGGCGTCAGCATCGGCGTCCGCGTCCGAGTCGGCATCCGCATCGGCATCCGCATCGGCATCCGCATCGGCGTCGGAATCTGCATCCGCGTCGGCGTCTGCGTCTGCGTCAGAATCTGCATCCGCGTCTGCGTCGGCATCAGAATCAGAGTCATCTCCAGCGATCTCGCTTTCGGCGCGATCGAGGATGGTGAGTTCTTCTGCTATTGGCGTGTCGGGAAAATCGAGGCCTTCGGTCGGATAACCGGCGGTGGGATCGACGATTTCACCGGTCAGGTCGAGAATAACGTGCGTGTGTGCGCCGCCAGCGCCTGGCTCTCCGCTCCCAGTTGGGGTTTGCGGGCCTGCGGCAGTGGCTTCAAGAATTTGTGTAGGATCCTGACCTTCGGCAATGGCTTGCTGTATCGCTGCAATGTCCGTTTGGTCTGTGACATTTGGGGTTGCGGCAATACTGTGGGTGCCATCCCAGTGGCTATCGCGACCGAGATCCAGCGTTTTCCCATCAGGAAGGGTGAGTGTGACGGCGCCGTTTGCGCCAGTTTCGAGTTGCTCTCCGGCCAGGATTTTATCGCCTTCCACCAATAAGCGTCTGCTGCCATCTGGTGAAATAGCGAAAACCTGACCGATGATCGCTTTAATTGTGCCGGCTACACCGTTCATCTGAATCATCCCCCTTCATTTTATACGGGCTTGTCCATTGCCGCTGGAGCACTGTTAAAGTGCTGGTTAGTGCAAAGTCTTTCTACGTATTCAATTACATAGATTAAAACTTCTTATATTTCCGTTCCCAGAATCTTCGGAATAAGACAACATCTTTGAGTTTTATCTAAGACTATTGCAAATATAAAAATCATTCTTTGATTTTAATGTTGTTTTAATGGAGATGTCTTGTGAAAAGTTAGTAGGTGGGAATAAATAATGATTAACGATTAGATGGCTAATAATACTCAGGTACAAAGTCATGTACCTGAAATATTAATATTAAGATTAAGCTAAATCAGTCTGTCATCGTCATCGCCGATGAGCCCTTCCAGCCCGCTTAAAGCCTGGCGGGCTTGAGCACGACTCAGTAATTTGCTCTGCGCGGCGGGCGGTAGATCGGTAATACTGATGATTCCTTTACTCATTAATACCTCAATAAGGTCTTCCAGAACACGAACCATATTGAGATCGCTTTGCTGCAATTGCTGAATTGTCGCCGTGCGAATACTATTTACTTTTAACCACTCATTGATTTCCGCAGTGGCTTCTTCGGCCTGTTCGGTCATCCCGTTGAATTCTACGATTTCAATCCGGACTATGCGTCCTTCGGCATCACGTTCGATATAGTGCATGGCTGCTCTCCTGAGATTTATTGTAGTGTGCTGGCATCGCTGAAATAACGCCCCATCGCGCCATGCAGGCCGATTTTCTCCAGTACGGCCAGCTCACCTTCCGTTTCCACACGCTCGGCAATGAGTGGCAAATTGATCTGCCGTGTTGCCCAATAGATGGCTTCGATAAAGAGCTTTTTGTCTTCTTCTTCGTTGATGTGGTGAATGTAGCCACCGTCAACTTTAATCCAGGCAAGCCCCCACTGCGGCAGGTTGCCAATCAGATGGAAGCGACCGCCGAAGTGTTGGATCCCAAGGCCGCAGCCCAGTTCCTGCAATTTTTTCACCAGCACGCTGACGCGTTCTGGCTCGGGAAGTTCATTCTCATCGAGCTCAAGCGTTAATCGAGAGGTGAGATGGCGTGCAGTTTTCAGCGGCTGAAGCAGAGCGTTCAGGCTTTCATCATCAGCCACGCTTTCACCGCTGATGCTGAGGGCAAAGGCGTGAGTGGTGCTTTCCATTGCGCGAAGCGTCTGCTTGAGCATCACCACGTCCATACGGCGGCCAAGCGCCAGGCGACGCACCCACGGAATAAAGCGGCCTGCTGGGATAATTTCACCTTCTTCCGTTTTAATACGCGCCAGTATTTTTCTATGCAAAACAATATGCTTGTTGTTGCACTCATACACCGGCTGCGAGTAAAGCTCGAAGGCTTCTTTATCCAGAATAGCGGTGAGCCGCTGGTGCCACTGGTGGTGGTCTTCATCCGGTACCTGCTGTTGTACCACGTCAGGATCGACAAAGGTGCGCATATCGGCTTCTGCCGCGACCAGAATCTGATCCGCCTGACGCAGCAGGTTCTGCGGAGTGTCGCCGAAGTGGAAGGCGACCTCGGCAAAATGGGCGACCGGGTTAACATCGCTCAGCCCCGTTTCATTCAGCGCCTTCAACTGGGTGCTGAGGGAGCTGGCAAAGCTCTCCATCTCTTTAGGCAGCACCGAAGAGGTGATAATGGCGAACTCACCGCCGCGCACGCGGGCGACAAAGCCTTCGGCGGGGAAGAAGCGCTGCTGCAGATCGTTGAGAATATCGGCAACCGCGATTAAAAGTTTATCCGTGCTTGCGCCGCCAAGACGCTGGTTAAGGCCCATCAGATCCTGTACACGTAACAAAATCAGGTTGCCGTCCGCGTGGTCTTCATCGCTCAGGCGGTTCTGGAATTTAATATCGAACGCCCGGCGGTTATTCAGGCCGGTCAGGCTGTCGTTGTAAGCTTCCTGGCGAAGGCTTTCAGTGCGCTGCGCCTGCTCGCTAAACAGCGCTTTAAGCTGCGTGACCATCATGTTGGTCGCTTCAACCACCCGGCGTAATTCCGGCGTTTTCGGCAGAGCAGGTAGGCTCAGGAACTCGCGGCGGCTGATGGCCGTCGCCTGCTCAACAATGTAATTTAGCGGGCGCAGACGATGGCGCAGCAGAACCATCGCGCCAAGAATACACAGCGCGCTACAGCCGGTGAGCCAGAGGAAGCTGGCAACCAGGCTGCTCCACAGGCGCGCCAGGGCGAACATCGGGTGGCTGATGACTTCAACGCGCGCTGCCTGGGTCCACCCTCGCATGACCACGGCTTCCCCCTGGCCAGGATTGAGGTGCACCATGCGCACAAACCAGTTCGGTACGTTGGCGCTCGGTGGAATATTTTGCCGTTCAATAATCGGTTTGCCGGTTTTGATATCCACGACCTGAATTCGATAGAAATAGCCGCTATCGAAAATGGAGTTCACCATCAGCTCCGTCATCACCGGGTCGTCGATGTGCGCGGTCAGCGAGAGACCGAGCGCCGTGGCGGCGTCCTGAGCATGTGCGCCCAGTTGGTTATGATACTGCTCGCGGGAACTTTCCAGCGTCGCAAAAAAATTGCCGCAGAAGATCGTCAGCGTAAACAGACAGATGCCAATCAGTAGCTGTTTATAAAGGGACATGACCGCTTCCTATTCATTAATTACAAACCCTTCTGCACGCATCCTGGTGAGAAGATCCTGCCAACGAGAGAGCCTTTTACTGTCACCCACGCGCTTGCTGCCGCTGGCTTGTGGGATCCACAAACCTTCACCGTTAAACGAATAAACGGGAAGCAGGTCGCTACGGGCGGTGGCGGGTAATATGCCGGGTTTCAGGTTATCGAGAACCAGTGGAATCGCGTCCGGGGTTGAATACCAAGTGACCACCATATGTGCCTGATTTAATTGTAATGCTTTAACGTAGGTAATCCGCAGCTGGCTGGCAGGAACACCTAATTCTCGTAGGGTGAAATATTTCGCCAGCGCGTAATCTTCGCAATCCCCCGCGCCTTTTCGCAATGCTTCAACCGGCGTCGCCCAATAATCTTCCTGGCCCCATACCGTGATGTCATCGACAAAGCGGATGCGCGAATTGAAGAACTGGTTCACGCGATTCAGGGTGGCCTGAATATTGCCCTCTGGCGGTTTTTTAAGCAATAACTGCCAGTCGTCTATATTACGCTGCGCGGTTGGCGAAGCCGGGCCGTACAAGCGCTGAGTGCGGGCATTGATGGTATTAAAATCCCAGCCCGCGCCCAAGTCCGGTGGAACAAGCAGCAGCGCCAGAAACAATGGCAACCATCGTTTCCAGCGAAAGGCCCGCGCGAGAGCCGCCAGGCGCTTCATTTATGCCACGCTCGTCATTAAGGAGTTATGCCGTGTAGCCATGCTGATGACGCCAGTGTTTTCGGTAAGCAACATAGCCGGAGAGGTAGTGCTCAACATCATCAATGCGTACCCGGAAGCTGTGGTGACGGATAAAGAAGCTGCCAACGATGCGCGGCGGGTTTTTGAAGAACATAGCCAACTCCGGCCAGAAAAAGCCGTTTGCGAGATAGCGTGCTCGTGTTTCCAGCGCCTGGTTGAATTTGTCGAGATCGAACCCTTCCAGCAGATGACGGTGTTCGGAGTCTGCCAGACGAGCCAGCATACGCGATGCCGCCATCATCAGCTCCAGTAGCGTAGGGTAGGTGGTTACCCTATGGGTTACAAAGTCGAGGTGATCGCGAACGTTGTCCAGCCCGAACTGGTAGTAGCGTTCAAGCGGGCGGTACAGCGTTAGCTCATTTACACAGTAGCTTAGCCAGTGGTCGTGAGCTTGCCAGTGCTTCTGCGCAATAAAGTGATCCATGGCGCGTTCAACGATTGCCAGCCAGCGTGGATCTTTGGTCAGGCCGTATAGACGCATCAGTGCAAAGGCGGCTTCGCCGTCGTAATAAATAATGCGGTGTTCCGCTTTAAGCGACAGATCGACCGCGTGCAGGACGTGGTTAAACCCGCCGGTGTCGGGCTTTTGCATAAAGCCAATGCCGTTGGCGAGGCGCTGCATTTGCGGCAGATAGCGCTCATCGCCGGTCAGCTCAGTGTATTTGCTCATCGCCAGAATACACACTGCGTTGCCGCCGAGCTTAATTTCGCCGCCGGTGTCGATGAGAAAATCGGCCTCGCTGCCGTCCGGCAGTTTCCGGGGGGCGATAAGCTCGCTGGAGAGATCGCGTAACGCGCGTTCAATGGCGGCGAGCTGCGTCGGTTGCTGAGTGACTTCCCAGCCTTCCAGCAGCGCGTAGGTTGAGCTGGCGTGACGCAAAGCGTTGTAGGTTGGAATCGGGCGGTCAAAGCAGGGGAACCAGCCGTAGTGATAGCGGCCCGATTTTTTCACCTGCCGTGCCAGATAGTCGGTGGCGGAGAAAATCATCGGGTCAAGCGCCTCTTCCTGCCAGTGTGTTAACTGACGATAGCCTGCATTACGGCCTTGAGATTCAATGGGATAAACCTGTTTACCGTCGCTGAAAACGCTGCGGGTATTGAAGCGCCAGATAAGCTGCTGCGGTTCATCCGGCCAGCGTAATGCATGACCAAAGCGCCAGCGGCCATAGTGCGCCAGATTAGCGGCATTAGGCGTCGCGACACCTTCCGCGCCTTGGTACATCAGTGCGTTAGCATTGATTTCCTGCTCAAGGATCGGCTGGCGGAAGTCGGGCGTAAAGCTCAGACCAAAGCGGAAATAGTTACGCTTAGTCTTGCCGAGCTTTTCTTGCAGAGCATCCCAGCGCAGGGTCTGAATTTTATCAACCAGATCGACGCGCAGCCAGACGGGCTGGCGGCTCTGTTGGCTCGCCCAACGTTGTAAATCATCCTGCGCGCGCTGCCATGCTTCATCCAGCGAGTCACCGCAGGCATAGGCCGTGTAGGCGCGATCCTGAGCATTACTGGCGCTCAGAAAAAGGATATAGCCCGGAAAGGGGGAAGGCTGTGTTGTGATATCAAGCTTTTCGACCTGAGGTCGGATATGCGCAAGTAAATGGTCAACTGACATTTATTCTCCTTGTTGCGCGAGTCAATCCCTGGACATAATTCTTTGGGCCAGAATAACATTATGTTTGGCAATTTGTGTATTCTGTCGAAAATGTTTATCCGATATTTAACCGGAGAAGAAAAGTGCGCGGATGGATTGCCTGGATTGTATTATTTCTAAGTATCTCCTTATCTGCGTGGGCATCGCCGCCGCTTCTCTGGAATCAACCGGCAAAACAGGATAATTGCCCCATCAATGAAGATGCCGTATGGGTTAACTACGATGGCGGGAAAGCCTGTATTCGCTATTTTGCCGGCGGAAATTTACAGTCGGCAGCTAACGTCCTGGTGGTATTGCCGGGCGATCGGGATGCGTTCATGCACCACGACCCTGTCGCTATTCCAAATAATACGCGAGAAGCGCAGGATCTGCGGGCGCAGAAACTGGCGGAAAAAGCCCAGCTACCGGTGATTATTCTCGCCCGGCCTGGGACCTATGGATCCAGCGGTGATCACGCCAATCGCCGCCAACGCGCTGAGTTCCTGGCTATCGATGCGGCGTTAACGCAGCTGCGTCAGCGCTATCATATTGAAAAATTTGTTCTGTCGGGTCAAAGCGGTGGCGCCACGGCAGCAGCAGCGGTCATGACCCTTGGCCGCCAGGACGTGAGTTGCGCCATTCTGACATCCGGAGCCTACGGTCTGCTGGAACGCGCCGAACGATTACGCGTGGCGCGCGGTGAACGTAGCCAACCGAATAGAGATATTACCGGGCGGCTAAACCCTTACGATCCTCTCGACCATATTGCCAATATTCCCCCCGACCCGAAACGCCATATATTAGTTATCGGTAATTTGCAGGACCGGGTTACGCCTTTTGATTTACAGGTTAAATTTGCCACTGCTTTACGTAACCACGGACACACGGTGTCATTAATAGAATGGCCAGCTGCTTCACCGAAATTTCATAACCTTAAATCAAATGCGTTATTAAAGAATTTACTGCAATGTAGATTATGATTGGCCAATACCCGGCTGGTCATCGCAATAACAAGGATGCTGAAATGCAACAGAGTAAAGTACAAGGATGGAAAGCTGAGGAACTGGCTCAGCTGCTAAATGGGCGCTGGACGACAACACCGTCTGATGACTGGTTTGCTGATGATATTGCGCTGAAAACCTTCGATCTGAAGCTTCCGGGGCGTCGTTATCTGCTCGTTGCTATTGATTCCGATACCTGGCATAAAGGCTCGGGCAATATGGGGATCTACGCGGGCTGGCAGGATACGCATGAGATGTTAAAGCGGCACCACGATAAGTTCTGCGGCGCTATCGTACAACGCTTTATTCCAGAACTGCCGGCGGATTTTCCCCAGTTGGTTGTCGAAAACTCCTATAACGTATTGAACATGATGGCCGATGAGTCTCGTCGACGCATGCACGGTAAAGTCGTTGCTGTAACGGGAACGGTCGGTAAGTCCTCGACGAAAGATTTACTCAATTCTCTGCTGAGCGAAGAGGGAACCACCCTCTCGACGCGCGGTAATCACAACACGCGTACCGGTACCGCAGTAAGCCTTGCGCGCTGTATCACTGACCCCGATTTTGTGGCGCTGGAAGTGGCGATTTCAGCACTGTGGATTGAGTCTCTTGGCGTAGGTGCTCGTATTCAAGCTGATGTCGCTATTATCACCGAAATTGGCCTGACGCAGGTGAGCCACTACGTGAAGGGGGTACGTGATACCGCGCGGCACAAGGCCCGTTTGTGCCAGGGTATGAAGGTGGGCGGCTATGCGGTGCTAAACCGGGATATGGACGACTTTGATTATGTTCGCCAGACGGTAACGGAATATGGTGCCCAGGTGGTGACATATGGTTTCCATCCGCAGGCAGATATCCCAATTGTCAGCTATCAGCCGGATACCAGCGGTTCCCACATCACGCTTATGATTAACAACCAGCCGATCTCCTACCGTCTCAACGTTCCAGGGCGCGGTATGGCAGGCAACTCGGCGGCGGCTTTAGCTACGCTGCATTTGTTGGGGGCTGACGTGCAGTTGGCGGCAAAAAGAGTTTCCTGGTTCCGGAACGTTGCTAAAAAATTGCAGGCTGAAACCCTGCGCTTGCCGACAGGCGGTGCGGTGACGTTGATTGACGATAACTATAATGCGGCGCTGATCTCGATGAAAAACGGCCTGGAGGTTGCCGCGCTCTATCCGCGCGGTGAGAACCAGCGGCGTATTGCCGTTCTTGGTCGTCTGGCGACACTGGGCGAGCTGGCACAGGTGAGCCATGAAGCGCTGGCGGAGCCGATCCTCGAAGCCGGATTTGATAAAGTTTACATGCACGGCAAAGAGATGCTGGCGCTGAAGGAGAAGCTTCCAGCGCAGATGATTGGGGGTTACTTTACCGACGTCGATAGCATGGCGGATAAAGTGCTTAGCGAGCTGCGGGATGGTGATGTGGTGCTGGTCAAAGGCAGCGTCAGCGACTCCGATTTCCACTTGATTATCGGCAAAATGAAAGAGCGCCTGAAGTCGTCGGTTGTGCCCTTGGGGCGTGATGTTGCGACGCTGCGGGTTAATTTGAATACGGGCAGTGTGCAGCGCGCCCACAACGGCTATAAGACATTTAATCCGCGTCATCTGAGCCACTTATTGATTACCACCGCGCTGGCTGAAGGGCTGGTGGCGAAAAAACATCGCCTGAGCGATGCCGTTTCGACAAAGGCGATTGCCGATAGCGTGCTCCAACAAGGGCCTGCATTAGGTCTTAAAAACGGCCAGAAAATGAGCGTTAAATCGCTGCTGCAAGGCATGCTTATCGCCAATGCTCGCGATGCTGCGGTGAACCTTGCCGAGTATCTCTCTGGCACTGCCGCCGATCATCTGGCGGCGCTACCAGGGCTCATGGAGCGGGCGGGGATGCAAAAAAGCAGCCTCAATAACGTTGCGGGACGGACCAGTCAGGGGCAGAGAACCTCGCTGGATGACCTGGCCGCTTTGGTGAGCTATTTTTATCGCTCATATCCGCAGTTTATCCACTGGCTTGCTGATTTTGAGGCTGAAATCGGCGGCGTTATCTGCAAAAAAGTCAGCAATATTCAGGCTGATGGCCGCGCCTCCTACAGTTTCGCTTCCGGCGGTTCGCCGTGCTGGGGTTTCGCCATCCATCGCCGTGATAACGATGTTTGGCTGGCTTGCGCGGCGGGGGCAAAGGATACTTTCCACCTGGATTACTTACTCGATGGGTTATTGGCACCCGAAGTGGATGTGGTTGCACCTGACGCCATCACGCTGCCGGAGGGAAAGGCCACGACAACGGTCACGCTGGTCGGCGATACCTATTTCGGCGAGTGGTATAGCGCTCAGCGCGCTAAGCGCGGCGTGGACGATGCACTGCAGCGCTATGGCTACGATCATTCGTTCAAGGGGATTGCGCCACTGCTTGAAGGCAGCGACTACACTATCGCCAATTTTGAAGCCGCGCTGGCCTATGACAACGAAAACGGTTTGCAAGGGCGCAAGCCTTTCTGCCTGACGGGCGATCCGCTGCGCTCGGTTGCCGCGCTGAAAAAAGCCGGTATCGATGCGGTCGCACTAGGCAACAATCACGTAATGGATGCGGGTATAAGCGGTTTGCAAAGCACGCTGGATACGCTGCGTGATGGTGGTATTGCCAGCTTTGGCGCCGGATTGAATGCTCATCAGGCGGAAGCGCCACTGACGCTGATGGTGGGTGGCAGAACATTTAAATTCTATAGCGCTTACTGGTATCGCCGCTACATGGAGCAAGACTGCGCGTTCTACGCACAGCCGTGCCGAGCGGGAGCGGCTTGCCTGAGCGGCGGGCTTCTGGAACAACTTTCGCAGGATAAGTCTGGTGATGAACCGGTCACCACGATAGTCATGGCCCACTGGGGGCAGGATTACCGCTGGACGCTGCCACAGCAAAAACAGCTGGCGAAGCGGCTGACCCAGGCGGGAGCCGATCTTATCGTTGGCTGCGGCCCGCATATGCTGGGTGAATTTGAACAGCTTGGCGACAGTTGGGTGGCTTACAGCATCGGCAATGGCGTCTTTAACAGCAATGGCGAATATCGTCAGCGCGGCGTTCCGGCGTTTGGCTTTATCACGCGTTTGGTGATAGGCGGGGATCAACCTCAGCTCCAGTTGTTACCTATTTTCACCAATAATCCGGAAACCTTCTGGCAGCCGAGACCGGTAACCGATGACGAGTTTACGCAAGTGATAGCGGTACTAGAACAGCAGGGCGTGAGCTTTGCCGACGGTGGCGCCCGGATTGCTACGCTCTCCGAAGGGCGTAAAGCAATTGTTCTGCCGCTGACGGCGAAATTTACTGCCGTGTCATCAAACTCCTGAGCCTACGAGTCGTTTAAGTCGCGCTCCATTTCGGTCGCCTTTATCCGGTAGCGAAATGGAGCGTTTAGCATGAAACGATTAGTTTTTCTTTTTTTCCTGCCCTTTTTACTGACCGGCTGTGCGGCTATTGCCGGAAGTGAAGAAGAGGCGGTTTATATTAATAGTACGCCGACCAATAGCGCTTTTGTGATTGCCGACAGCGCGGGGAACATCGTGGTACAGGGGCGCACGCCGCAGTCGGTTATTTTAAAGAAAGCGGACGGCAGCTATTTTGGCCAGCAGACCTATACGTTGACGGTTGCGCGTGAAGGGTATTACTCCACCATTAAGCCACTCGAATATCGCCTTAGTCACTGGTACACATTGGGTAATCTTCCCCTTTTGGGTATCCCGGGCTGGCTGATCGTTGACCCTTATTTTGGCGGGATGTACACCTTTAAAACGCCGCGGATCAATGTGGTGTTGCGCCCATGTCAGCCGGGGCCGTTTCGTTATATGTGCACCTAGTCAGCCTATTCCCGGTGCAGCAAATCCTGATAAATACGGGTTAAAACGCCCTGCGGCCCAAATTCCCGCTTAATCCACTGCGTCACCTGTCCGGTGGCGGAGTGCTGGGTGGCCAATAGCATGCGGGAATCCTGGCGTGGGTTATGGATCTGCCGGGTGACCAGCAGGGCATCGGCCATCGCGTCGCGTACCATGTAGTCGGGTAAAAAACCGATCCCTTCGCCAAGAATTTGGCACTCACACTTGGTATTAAAATCGGGAACCAAAATCGACTCCTGCCCGTGCAGCAGCCAGCCAACCTTTTTGTTGATGGTGTGCGCGGTGTCCTCAACCATGATGTTGGGATACAGGCGCAGTTGGCTTTCGGAAATCGGCTCCGGCATAAACGCCAGCGGATGGGTTGGCGCGATGGCGAAGGCCCAGCGGATGGCGCCAATTTCGGTATAGTCGATACCGCCGCCGTCGAGCAGCGTATCCGGTGCGCCAATAGCGATATTCACCTGGTTATTAATAATCGAATCCCAGACGCCGTTGTAAACCTCGGTGGTGACCGTTATCTGGCAGGTTGGAAACTGTTTTTTCAATACCTGTAGCAGTCGAGCGGTATGCTTGGGCGTATACAGCAGTTGGTTGATGCAGATGCGCACGCGGGTTTCGATCCCCTGGGCGATGGTATCGATACTGCGCTTGATGGCGTGGAAATCATTCAGCAAATCGCTGGCTTTACGGAAAAAGTAACGGCCGGATTCCGTCAGCTCAATGCTACGGGTGTTGCGGGTGAACAGCACCACATCCAGCCCGGTCTCCATGCGTTTGATGGTGTAGCTGATGGCGGAGGTGGTCAAACCCAGCTCCTCCGCCGCTTTGCTAAAACTGCTAAACCGTGCGGCGGTGGTAAACGCCAGCAGGTTTTCTTCGGTAAAAATTGAGTTCATCCGCCTGCTCCTGCCGCGTGGATCCACAGATGAATGTAGGGGGAGAAGGCATCATTGGGCAATGATTTTTGAATAACTTTTAAAACCGCCTCATGCGGCCTCTTTTGAGGTGGCCTCACTCAGTTTTCGCCCGGTGTATTCCGAGATATAGCCCACGCAGTTTCCAGCAAGAAAACCCAGCAGCGTGACCCACCAGTTCAGGCCGGTGGCGAAAAATAGCGTCATGCCGAGAAAGCCGCCGGGGATAAATGATGTGAGCCAGAAACGGCCTTGCCACACGATGACCGCTGAGAAAGGAACCGTCATCACCACGCCGGCCCAAAAGGCGGAAAGCCCGCTAACCGATGCCAGCCATCCGGAAGCCGCTGCGGCCAGAAATGCCCAAATTGCGCCGGAGTAATTCACGGCCAGGCTCTTTACAAAACCTGCGTTGCCGCCGCCCGCCGCATAAAAACTACAGAAGGCGACAAAGCCTATCGTACCGAGTAATTCCCAGCCTGCTGTTAGCCCAACCTGCGAAGACACCATCTGCCAGAGACCTGCACAAATCCCGACAGTAATGCCCGTTGCGGTGAGTCCGTTCATGATGATTTCCTCTCGTGTAGTGGTTTCGTGCAGAAACTATATAGAAAGAAAACCCGATTGAGTTAAGGGTCATAGCGGGAAAGAAATAAAGGGTGCACTAACGCACAGTCTGTGCTGATTGTTAAAAACTTTTCAATAATCAGCCGGGTTATGGCGAATAAAATTTAAGCGGGTTCTTTTCTCCAATTTTCGTTGCTATTCTCAATTCATCAAAACAGCCACAAAAATCAGGGGAATTAACATGACTAACAATAATCTGATTGCTGATTACCTATTGGCTGCACAACAAGGCGAATTGACGAAATTAAAATCGTGTCTGCGCCAGGTCGTGGACATTAATGCCTGTAACCGTCAGGGACAAACGGCGATTACGCTGGCCAGCTTGAATAAAAAATATGATTGTGTTGCGGCCTTAATTGATGCTGACGCGGATATTAATAAACAAGACCAAACCTGTTTAAACCCTTTTTTAATTAGTTGCCTGAATAATGATTTAACGCTATTGCGGTTAATTTTACCGGCGCGTCCGGATTTGAATTGTTTAACCCGATTTGGTGGCGTAGGCCTGACCCCAGCCTGTGAAAAAGGCCATCTCGACATTGTTAAAGAGCTATTAGTTCGCACCCAGATCAACGTCAATCACACTAACTTCGTTGGCTGGACGCCGCTGCTGGAGGCGATTGTGTTGAACGATGGCGGTGAAACCCAGCAGACGATTGTCGCTTTGCTGTTGGAGCACGGTGCCAGTCCACACATGACCGATAAATACGGTAAAACGCCACTAGAGCTGGCGCGGGAGAAGGGATTTGAAGAAATTGCCCAGCTGCTGATTGCTGCCGGAGCCTAATAGAGGAGATGCGCTATCAACACCCCAGTGCGGCGGTGTGTGCAAGCGCTAACTGCAGATGAGGCCTTTCTCTCTGAACGCGGTAGCGGGTGGATTGAGCAGGTTTTTTCCCGGGCGGTAAATCTCTATCTCCCGGCACAGCAACGGCTGATGACGCTACTGTGCGAGGATTACGACAATGCACCCAACAGCAGTCGGTTAGCACTTACTCACTTTGACGGTCTGTTCCGGCCAGGCGAGCCGGTTCAGTTTCACCCTTCGGGGATTCTTGTTGGCGAGGATAAATGGCTGGATACCACATCCTGCCAGCGCTGGCAGCCCACCACGCCGCAGCTGAGCGGCGAACGGTTTCGGCAAATCCCCTGGCAACAATGGTGCGAGGTGATTCATCAACAATTACAGGATAACCAGACGCTATTTCTCTGGCGCGGCGACAATCCGTTCTATCAGGCTATTGCATTAGCCTTACAGCAGCGGCGCCAGACATTATTTAACGCATTATTACAGGGCCGCGAAATTACGTCGGCGGTTGCCAATATGGTTGGGCTGGGTATTGGCCTGACGCCCTCGGCAGATGATTATTTAGTTGGGCTGAGTACGATTTTATTTATCGACGGACACCCGGCGCAACACTATCGCAATGATTTTTATTCCGCGCTCGCAGTCGCGCGCGAAAATACCACGCAGCTCAGCGCCATTACGCTTGAAGCTGCATTTTCCCAACGTTATCGAGAAAGTATTTTCGGGTTTATTAACGGCATGATTAATGAACCCACCCGCTTTTCTATCCAGGCTATTGCCAATATTAAAAATATTGGCTCGAGTTCTGGCTGCGACATGCTGTATGGCATGGCGGACGCCTGCGCCCTGAGCCAAACGTATGGAGGGAATTATGTCAGTCAAAATAGTTATTAAAAAGAACACGTATTTTGATTCGGTATCGCTTATGTCGATTTCCACTCGCGCTAATAAGCTCGACGGTGTCGAGCAGGCGTTTGTGGCGATGGCAACCGAGATGAATAAAGGTGTGCTGAAAAATTTAGGCCTGCTGACGCCGGAGCTGGATGAGGCGAAAAACGGCGACCTGATGATTGTGATTAACGGTAAAGCCGGTGCGGATAACGAGCAGACGCTGGCGGCGATCGAAGAGCTGTTCACGAAGAAGGCGGAGAGTGGCTCCCACGAAGCGCGCTATGCCACGCTTGCCAGTGCTAAAAAGCATGTGCCGGAGAGCAACCTGGCGGTGATTTCGGTCAACGGTCTGTTTGCCGCCCGCGAAGCGCGTCAGGCGCTGCAAAATGGCCTTAACGTGATGCTATTTTCCGATAACGTCACCATTGAAGATGAGCTGGCGCTCAAGCAGCTGGCCCATGAAAAAGGGCTGTTAATGATGGGGCCAGACTGCGGTACGGCCATGATTAACGGCGCGGCGCTGTGCTTTGGCAATGCGGTGCGTCGCGGCAATATCGGGATCGTCGGTGCTTCCGGCACCGGAAGCCAGGAGCTGAGCGTGCGTATCCACGATTTTGGCGGCGGTATTTCGCAGCTGATTGGTACCGGTGGTCGCGACCTGAGCGAAAAAATCGGCGGGCTGATGATGCTGGATGCTATCGGCATGCTGGAAAACGATCCGCAAACTGAAATTATCGCTCTGGTCTCTAAACCACCGGCACCGGCCGTGGCGCAGAAAGTATTGGCGCGCGCCCGCGCCTGTCGTAAACCGGTCGTGGTTTGCTTCCTCGGCCGCGCTGAGCCGCCGGCTGATGAACAAGGGCTGCAGTTTGCCCGAGGCACCAAAGAGGCGGCGCTGAAAGCGGTGCTGCTGAGCGGCGTGAATAAAGCGTCGTTAGATCTCCATCCATTGAATGGCGCGTTGGTTCGCGACGTGCGCGCGCTTTTAACTCCGCAGCAGAAGTACATTCGTGGCCTGTTCTGCGGCGGCACGCTGTGTGATGAAACGATGTTTGCGGTCCTGGAGAAACACGGCGACGTTTACAGCAATATTCAGCCCGATCCGGCCTTCCGCCTGACGGATATCAACCGCAGCATCAAGCACACATTCCTCGATTTTGGCGATGACGATTTCACCAACGGTAAGCCGCACCCAATGATCGACCCCACCAACCGTATCAGCCGATTGCTCCAGGAAGCGCGCGATCCGGAAGTGGGCGTCGTGGTGATGGACTTCGTGCTCGGCTTTGGATCGCATGAAGATCCGGTAGGCTCGACGATAGATGCGATCAAAGAGGCAAAAGCGATCGCCAAAGCCGACGGGCGCGAACTGGTGATCCTGGGCTATGTGCTGGGGACCGATCTTGACGCCCCTTCGCTGGAACAACAGCGCCAGATGCTGAGTGATGCGGGGGTGATCCTCGCCAGCAGCAGCACCAATACCGGATTGCTGGCACGTGAATTTATTTGCAAAGGGGAGGAAGCCTGATGAGTCAGTCACTGTTTACCCAACCGTTGAACGCCATCAACGTCGGTATCGCGATGTTTAGCGACGATCTGAAAAAACAGCATGTCGCCGTCACCCAGCTCGACTGGACGCCGCCGGGCCAGGGCAATATGCAGATTGTGAACGCGCTGGATAGCATTGCGGACTCTCCGCTGGCGGACAAAATCGCCGCGGCGAACCAGCAGGCGCTGGAGCGGATTATTCAGTCACACCCGGTACTGATTGGCTTCGATCAGGCGATCAACGTGGTACCCGGAATGACCGCCAAAACCATTCTCCACGCCGGCCCGCCGGTGAAATGGGAGAACATGTGCGGTGCGATGAAGGGCGCAGTGACCGGGGCATTGGTGTTCGAAGGGCTGGCAAAAGATATCGATGAGGCCGCAGTTCTCGCGGCGTCTGGTGAAATCACCTTCTCGCCGTGCCACGAACATGACTGCGTAGGCTCAATGGCCGGCGTCACCTCGGCGTCAATGTTTATGCATATCGTCGAGAACAAAACCTACGGTAACATCGCTTATACCAACATGAGCGAGCAGATGGCCAAGATCCTGCGTATGGGTGCCAACGACCAAAGCGTTATCGACCGTCTGAACTGGATGCGCGATGTGCAGGGCCCGATGCTGCGTGAGGCGATGAAGATTATCGGCGAGATTGACCTGCGCTTAATGCTGGCTCAGGCGCTGCATATGGGCGATGAGTGCCACAACCGCAACAATGCGGGCACTACGCTGCTGATTCAGGCGCTGACGCCGGGGATTATCCAGGCGGGCTATCCGGTTGAACAGCAGCGCGAAGTGTTTGAATTTGTTGCCAGCAGCGATTATTTCTCCGGCCCGACGTGGATGGCGATGTGTAAAGCCGCGATGGATGCGGCGCACGGTATTGAATACAGCACCGTGGTCACCACCATGGCGCGTAACGGCGTTGAGTTCGGATTGCGCGTGAGCGGCCTGCCGGGGCAGTGGTTTACCGGCCCGGCGCAGCAGGTGATTGGCCCGATGTTCGCGGGTTACAAACCGGAAGATTCGGGCCTGGATATCGGCGACAGCGCGATTACCGAAACCTACGGCATCGGCGGGTTTGCGATGGCGACGGCACCGGCCATTGTGGCGCTGGTGGGCGGTACGGTGGAAGAAGCGATCGACTTCTCCCGCCAGATGCGGGAAATCACCCTGGGTGAGAACCCGAACGTCACCATCCCTCTGCTGGGCTTTATGGGCGTGCCGACGGCTATCGATATCACTCGTGTTGGCAGCAGCGGCATTCTGCCGGTGATCAACACCGCCATCGCGCATAAAGATGCCGGTATCGGCATGATTGGCGCCGGGATTGTGCACCCGCCGTTCGCCTGCTTTGAGAAAGCGATTTTGAGCTGGTGCGAACGCTACAGCGCCTGACGCTGTCCTCTTCCCTGTGGGAAGAGGACCAGGGTGAGGGGATAACGGGCACGGAGGCCCCGCTTGCCGTTCGTTACACCCACCCTCACCCCAACCCTCTTTTCAACCGGAGAGGGGGTTGGCCCACGGTGGCAACCACAACCCAACAACAATAATCACATCACCTTCTGCACTGGAAACCTACACGATGAAAGAACTTGTGGTCGTTGCCATTGGCGGCAACAGCATTATCAAAGACAACGCCAGCCAGTCGATTGAACATCAGGCAGAGGCGGTGAAAGCGGTCGCCGACACCGTGCTGGAGATGCTGGCATCGGACTACAATATTGTGCTGACGCACGGTAACGGCCCGCAGGTAGGGCTGGATCTGCGTCGCGCAGAGATCGCTCATGAGCGCGAGGGGCTGCCGTTAACGCCGCTTGCCAACTGTGTAGCCGATACGCAGGGCGGTATTGGCTATCTGATCCAGCAGGCGTTAAACAACCGGTTGGCCAAACGCGGTGAGCAAAAAGCGGTGACGGTGGTGACGCAGGTGGAAGTGGATGAAAACGATCCGGGTTTTGCCAATCCCACCAAACCGATCGGCGCATTCTTCAATGGCGAGCAGCGTGATGAGCTGCAAAAGGCGAATCCCACCTGGCGCTTTGTTGAGGATTCCGGGCGTGGCTATCGTCGCGTTGTCGCCTCACCAGAGCCAAAGCGCATCGTAGAGTCTGAAGCCATTCAAGCGCTGGCGCAGAAAGGTTTTCTGGTCATTGGTGCGGGCGGCGGCGGTATTCCGGTCGTGCTGGGGGAAGAGGGGGATTATCGCAGCGTCGATGCGGTGATCGATAAAGATCTCTCCACCGCGCTGCTCGCGCGTGAGATCCGCGCCGATATTCTGGTGATCACCACCGGCGTGGAGAAAGTCTGTATCCACTTTGGTAAACCTGAACAGCAGGCGCTGGGGCAGGTGGATATCGCCACCATGACGCGCTACATGCATGAAGGGCACTTCCCGGCAGGCAGCATGTTGCCGAAGATTGTCGCCAGCCTACAGTTTTTACAACACGGCGGGAAACGGGTGATTATCACCACGCCGGAATGTCTGCCCGCCGCCCTGCGCGGTGAAACGGGCACCCATATCGTCCATTAACAGTAAGGAACGACGATGCAAGAGAACAAAAGTCGCCGTGAGTTTCTCAGCAACAGCGGCAAAATGGTCACCGCTGCTGCGCTGTTTGGTGCTACTGGCCCGGTGGCGTATGCAGCCACTTCCGGCGTAGCTGCCTGCGAGACCAAGGGAACCATGAACATCACCGACGGCCATTATTATCTGGACAACGTGCTGCTCGAAACGGGCTTCGATTACGAGGGCGCAGTCGCTGTGCATACGCGCACTGCGCTGCATACCGTGGAGATCAGCGAGGGCAAAATCGTAGCGCTGCGCGATAACAAAAACCATCCTGACGCCACGCTGCCGCATTATGATGCGGGCGGTAAGCTAATGCTGCCCACGATGCGCGATATGCACATTCACCTGGATAAAACTTTTTACGGCGGCCCGTGGCGTTCGCTCAACCGTCCTGCCGGTACCACCATTCAGGATATGATTAAGCTTGAGCAAAAGCTGCTGCCCGAGCTGCAGCCGTATACCCAGGAGCGCGCTGGGAAGCTTATCGATCTGCTGCAATCAAAAGGCACCACCATCGCCCGCAGCCACTGCAATATTGAACCGGTGTCGGGGCTGAAAAACCTCGAAAATCTTCAGGCGGTGCTGGCACGACGCAAAGCCGGTTTTGATTGTGAAATCGTCGCCTTTCCACAGCACGGTCTGCTGTTATCGAAATCAGAACCGCTGATGCGTGAAGCGATGCAGGCTGGGGCGCACTACGTGGGTGGGCTCGACCCCACTAATGTAGACGGCGCGATGGAAAAATCCCTCGATACCATGTTCCAGATAGCCATCGATTACCAAAAAGGGGTCGATATTCACCTACATGAAACCAGCCCAGCGGGCGTGGCGGCGGTGAAATATATGGTGGAAACCGTCGAGAGAACGCCGCAACTGAAGGGCAAAGTGACCATCAGCCACGCCTTTGCGCTGGCAACCATGAATGAACAGCAGGTGGATGAGATAGCAACGCGAATGGCCGCGCAGCAGATTTCCATCGCTTCCACGGTGCCAATTGGTACGTTGCATATGCCGCTTAAGCAGTTGCGCGATAAAGGTGTGACGGTGATGACCGGCACTGACAGCGCTATCGATCATTGGGCGCCGTATGGCCTCGGCGATATGCTGGAGAAAGCCAATCTTTACGCGCAGCTCTATATCCGCCCGAACGAGCAGAACCTGTCGCGCTCGCTGTTCCTTGCGACCGGTGATGTCATGCCGCTCAATGAGAAGGGCGAACAGGTGTGGCCGAAGGCGCAGGACGATGCGAGCTTTGTGCTGGTGGATGCTTCGTGCTCTGCCGAGGCCGTGGCGCGTATTTCACCCCGCAGTGCGACGTTCCATAAGGGGCGGTTGGTGTGGGGAAGCGTGGCAAGTTAACGAACGAAGAGGCTCTTCAGCGATACTTGAAGAGCCTCCTGGTGGGACGCGCGGCTGGGATTAATGCGCGTCGCCTATCACCTGATTTTTGCCGCTGTGTTTGGCTTTATAGAGCAGAATGTCGGCGGTTTTGAGGGTATGTTCCGCGGTATCGCCAGGCTGCCAGAACGTGATCCCTGCGCTGAAGGTAACGCGCATTGGGCTTTCTCGCCACGTCCGGTGGCTAACAATTTTCCGCCATGTATCAATAAGTTGATAATGCTCTTCATAGTCATTTCCCGGGAAGATGACGACCAGTTCTTCACCGCCAAACCGATAAAGATGATAGTCATCGCCCATCACCTGGCAGCCCGCCTTACTGACAAATTTCAGAACCCCATCGCCAGCGTCATGTCCGAAGGTATCATTGATCACTTTGAAATTATCAATATCAATGATGGCGAATGAGAACGGATCGTTTTTAGCGATCAGCGTCGCCAAATCCTCATTCATTTTTTTACGATTGTAGATCTTCGTTAATTCATCGGTTTCTGAATCATGCTTGACGGTTTGTAGTTCGGCATTGTTATTTCTGATGTTTTTGTAAAGCAGCTCAAAATTAGGTTTCGCTTCTTCGGCGTCAATGCCTTTGACTTCCATTAAAAACACCGAAAGCATCTGTCGCAGATACATCCGGAAAAGTACGGCGATAATAAGGTAAATGCTCAAGCAAATAGAAAATGCGGTGATGAAGCTTTGAATGAAATCGCTCATTTCATTCTCAAGATCGCTTTTCTTCACATAAGAAATGGCTACCCAATCAGGGTTGTTGAATTTTTTATAGAACACGTAGGTTTGGGTTGTTTTGTCATAGAAATCCTCGCTGTCATTGGCAATCTGTTTTGTCCATGACTCAGGAATTTTACGGGTTAGCACTTCATTTTTATTATTGCTTAAGACAATCAGGCCATCGTGGGTGGCAACACGGTATCGGCCGTAGTACGGAGCCTGAATGTTCTCCAGCATTGATGAAATTGCCTTTAAATCAAGGTCAAAGGCAATATTTCCTATCAGGTTAAGATCTTCATCAAGGATGCCCATGCTGACCGTGATTGTCTTCTCGTCTTTTTTGTCTTCTTCATTGGAGACGTAAGGAGCAGAAAACGTGACGTGGTTTTTTTCAGTTGCCTTTGGATACCATGGACGAGTCAGGACGTTGTAGTCTTGCGGACGTATCTTGTTGGGATAGGTAATGGAGTTGCCATTCGCATTTGAAAGGGTGACGTTCCGGAATGCCGGCGTAGAGTTGACGATGGAGTTGGCAATTTTTTCGATTTCACTATGCTCACCCTTCAGATAAGCATCCAACTTATCTTTGGTGATAATTTTTAATATTGGGTCAAACAGCATCGTGATGTTTTTTGTGGTCTCCGTGACACTATTAGCTGACTCATTATCGGTAAAGCGAGCCATCGTCTTAATAAACGATTGTTCTATATTTTTGTTGGTATATACATATGTGAAAACGCACATTAACAAAAATGGAACAAGAATAGCCAAAAAGGCAATGGTAGTTATTTTATTGGTACTGTATCGCTTCATTTTACCTGGATTTCTTTCCCTAGATATCGGAAAGAATATAAGCGACCAGAAAGGTTAAAACTTAAGTCTACGGCAATGCTTTTCTGCGCATTGGGGTTCTCCTTATCGCTGCTAGCGAAAGGAGAACCCCGTTGACGGCGAGAATCAGGCGCTGGCCATTTGACTCTCTTCATGAAGATACTGCTTATCTAAAATCTTCACGAAGGGCAGATAGATGGTTGTCGCAATCGCCAGATTAACCGCCTGCAACACCACCCCTGAGACGCCGGTCGTCAGAAAACCAGAGACAAATATCGGCGTGGTCCAGGGGATGGACACGCCGGAAGTCGGCGGTACCCAACCGAGCGCGATAACGACATACGTGACGGTGCAAAGCACGATTGGTGTGATGATAAAAGGAATCAGCATCAGCGGATTGAGGACAATCGGCAGGCCAAAAATGATCGGCTCATTGATGTTAAAGACGGCAGCCGGTGCAGCCAGTTTTGATAGCTGTTTTAGGCGAGTGCTTTTTGCAACCATAAAGATGCTGATCAGCAGCGCGCCGGTAAAGCCGGTGCCGCCAGCAATCAAATACACATCCCTGAACTGCTGGGTAATGATATTGGTTGCCGCCAGTCCTGCCTGCGTTTGCGCCAGGTTTTGGGCGCTGAGCGTTTGCCAGATTGGCCCCATCACCGAGGTGACGATTGAGTCACCGTGAATGCCGAAAAACCAGAACAGGCTAATCATCATTTCGGCAATAAGCTGGGAGAAGATGGAGTTACCCAAGTAAAGCAGCGGCTCCTGCAGCATAACGCTGATGAACTTCCCCGGCGTGCCGAAATGGGTGGACTCAAACAGGACTTTGATGATTATCCAGAACAACAGCACCACCAGGATGGGAACCAGAGATTTAAACGATTTGGCAATCTCTGGCGGTACGCTATCCGGCATCTTGATGGTGAATGCTCTGTTTTCCAGAAATTCGACCATCTTGATGGTGATGACGGTGACAATAATCCCTAAAAACATCGACTCGGAGCTGAAATCGAGCAGTGCATAGGCTCCGGATACGATATTTCCTGACTCTGTCGTCACGCTTCCCGGCAACATTAAAAAGAATATGGCTATCGGTAAAATCGCAGTACTTTGGCTGAGATTGAGCTTCTCGACTAGCTCTTTTGAGAAAGTGATGATGACCAATAATGTCATCAGACCGTAGCTGGCGTTAATACCGTAATTCAGCTTATCCAATGTCCCTTTCCCTAACAGCGAGGTCATAAACTCGTTATAGCCGCTGATAGGGAAATTAGTTAACAGCAGAAAGAATGAACCAACAATTAAAAAAGGGATCAGCGCAATAAAGGCATTTTTGAGGGCGGTCAGATAGATGTTTGACGAGATTTTCTCGGCCAACGGCAACATCTTTTGTTCGAGTAGAGAGGTTATGCTCATTTCCGCTTACCCTTTAAGGTTTTTTGTAATGTAGTAATTAACTTGCGGGAATTGCTTGAGATAGATTGCCGGGATAGCGGTGTGATGGGAGTCGCCATTGACGATCTGGTGGTAAATATCTTTTTTAGCCTCATGGTTAATAATGACAATCACTTTTCCAGCTTTGATGATCTTGTTCAGCCCGACGGTAATCCCTTCGGTGAGCGTCACGTCGCCAGAAAAGTATTTATGGCTGGCGACATTGATGGTGACATCATCCAGTTTGGTTTGCAGATAATCCTCATCAAATGACACGCCCGGCTCGTTTAAACCGATATGCCCATTCATCCCCACGCCGAGAATCACATAATCAAATTCATTACCGTTTAGCGCGCTCTCGTAGTGGGCGATGTTTTGTTGCGTGGAGGCATAAGGATCGAAATGGATTAACGTCACTGGATGCGTGCATTGGTGGACAAAGTCCTGATTAATCATGCTCAGGCAACTGCCGTCGGACTCGCTGGGGACATTGACCCACTCATCCAGCGCAAAGAAGGTCAGGTTGCTGGCAATCTCAGTCGCGGCGAGTGCGTTATAAACCCACTGCGGGGTGCTTCCGGACGGAATCAGTACACGGGAATGAGGCTTAAGCGCCGAGAGCTCGCTGACGACCTGCTCGGCCAGCGCGGCATTAGTGTCAAAAGTGGTACATTTCATCTGTTTCTTCCCGCGATTAAAGTGCTTCAATAGTTTTTGCGAATAAAGGCAGGTACTTTTTATTGGCCAGCAGCATTTCTTTCACTAATTCAACGCCGGCGTTATCGCTTGAGCATAATGGGTTGAAGATGAAACCGGCGATCAGCGCCTGATAATCACCGGTTGCGGCGGCTTTTACGATCTGCGCTTCATAGTCTTTCATCATCGACACAATCCCTTTCGCAGGTGATGGGATTTCGCCGGTGCAAATTGGCATTGGGCCATTACGCGTCATAACACAGTTCACTTCCACTACCGCGTCTGCTGGTAAATTGGTAATTGCGCCACCGTTGCGAACGTTGACGGTTTGAATGCTCTTATCATCGAGATAAATCGCACGAATCACGTTAAGCGCAGCGGTGGAATAGAGCGCGCCGCCGCGGGCTTCCAGCTCTTTAGGTTTATCCTGAAGGGTAGGGTCGCTATATTTTTTGAACAGCTCGGCTTCAATATTTTTAACGATTTCACCGCGCGACAGCTCGGCAGCATCCTGTTCGGCCAGCATTTCGGTGGTCTTGAGGTAATACTTTAAATAAGAGGAGGGGATCAGGTTGGTAGCGGCCAACAGCTCTTTATTAAACTGCTCGTTGCTGACGTTTTTAAAGCTCAGCGCGTCGACGTCCGCGGCGTTGATTAAGTTGATGGTTTCTCGCGTGCGATCGACGCCGTGATGCAGGATTTTAGTGATAAAGTTCATGTGGTTGGAACCCTTGAACTCTACGTATAAATCTTCGACTTTGGCATTCAGTAAGCCTGCGACCTGGTGAGTCATGTTGATCGGGCCGTTGCACAGGCCAATGACCCGGTTGTTGTTACTGTATTTGAGAACGGCTTCCGTCACCATAGAGGCTGGGTTGGTGAAGTTGATAAGCCAGGCGTTTGGGCAAACCTCTTTCATTTCATTGGCAATTTCAATGATCACCGGGATGGTACGAAGGGCTTTGAACATTCCGCCCGCGCCGTTAGTTTCCTGACCGATAAAACCGTGAGATTTCGGCAGCTTTTCATCGATAATGCGGGCGTCAATACCGCCAACGCGCAGCTGCGTCACGACGAAATCGGTATCCTGTAGCGCCGTTTTACGGTCAAACGTTTGGCTCACTTCAATGGCTAAGCCTGCTTTTTCCAGCATTCGGCGGGTGAGCTGGAAGATGATGTTCATTTTCTCTTTACCCATCTCTACGTCGACAAACGCAATATGAGAAATGGGGAGCTGGTGGTGGTTTTTTATCACCCCTTCAATCAGTTCTGGGGTATAGCTGCTTCCTGCACCAATCACCACGAGTTTAACTTTTTTCATGAGTCTTCAACCTTTGAATTAAATTTAAGTGATACTTTTCTGACATGAGATAAATGGAAAAGCATGATATCGATGATGGCTATTTGTATCGGGTAGCTAATGTTTTCAAATGCCGTGTCTTTAATAATGGCATTCTTATAGATCAATGCAGCATCGGCCTTAAGTGCCAGAGTCGAGTTTTCCCGACTGGTGATGGCGGCGACTTTGATACCGTTTTTTCTCGCGTTAATAATTATCTCTTCCAGCATTTCAGACTCACCGCTATTAGAGACAATCAGAATACAATCATTAGCGGTCAGAAAGCGGCTGCGAACATTGCAGTTGGTATAGTCTGTTTCATTGAGAATATTAAATCCAAGAACCATCAGGTTATAGCTGACATAATTAGCTACGCTGTCTGATGTGCCATATCCCCAGGTAATAATCGTGCTACAATCTAATAAAAAGTCGCAAAAGGCTTTGATTTTACTTTCTGATACCTTGGTTAAGGCATCGTGCATTTCCTGCATATACTCACTAACAAACGAGTTATGATGCTGTGAGTTTTTCGACATCGAGAAAACATCCCGAACATCGACTTTAAACTCCTGGAAATTATTAAAGCCTAACTTTTTGACCAATTTTGAAATGGATGGCGCGGTGGTATACACACGCTCGGCCAGTTCATGAATCTTCATCTTATAAACGTCAGTAGGGTTCTCCTGACAGAATTTATAAATCCGCAGCTCATTGCTGGTTAAATCTTTACGCATGGAGTGTACCTTATAATATGCAGTGCGGGCACTGCATTGGCTCTCGGAAGGGATCTTAGCAAGGTCATACTGGAAATAGGTTTTATGATTTAGAAATTAATTTCCGTGATCTGGGTTATAAATTTCTATGGGGACACTTTCACCGGCGGTAATTTGTGCCAGGGGAGCGCGTGCCGGAGTAGGGATGCAGCAGCCCCGACAAATTTTTTTATCGTTGAGCGAAACTATCAGGCATTAGCGTGCGAACTATTCTTTATAGAGCCTATTTTCCCCCTGATGGAGTCGACCATGAAACGTTTGCAAACCTTGTCAGCCGCCGCCGTACTCAGCCTTTCTCTTTTCGCCATGAATGCCCATGCTGCCCTTGAGCCTGGTGCGAAAGCCCCGGACTTCAGCCTGCAGGGCGCGCTCGGCGGTAAGCCGCTGACTTTCTCCCTTCAGCAGGCATTGCAAAAGGGGCCAGTGGTACTCTATTTCTTCCCGGCGGCGTTCACTAAGGGCTGTACCCTTGAGGCGCACGCTTTTGCTGAAGCTACCGATGATTTCAAAAAACTGGGGGCGACCGTGGTGGGCGTGACCGCCGGGAACGTTGATCAGGTGGATGAATTCTCGAAACTGGAGTGCCGGGATAAATTTGCCGTGGCGGCAGATCCGGGGGCGAAAGTGGCGGCGGAGTACCAGACGACGATGCAAATGAACGGTAAAACGCTGTCGGATCGTACCTCATTTGTTATCGCCCCGGATGGCAAAATCCTGATGAGCTATACGGACCGTAATCCTGATGAGCACATTCAGAAAGCGATGGATGCCGTGAAGCTGTATGCGAAATCACACTCGTAATTTAGCCGCAGGGGTTCGCTATGTTAACTGCCATTCTGGCCGCTTTTGTGGGCGGCATTATACTCAACCTGATGCCCTGCGTGTTCCCGGTCATTTCGCTTAAGGCGCTGGGCATTTTGCGCCACGAGGGCGATGTAAAAAGTGCGCGCACCGAAGGGCTCGGCTTTTTGCTCGGCGTAATTTTTACCATGCTGGCGCTGGCCGCCATATTGCTGGCGTTGCGTGCCGGGGGCACCGCCGTCGGCTGGGGCTTCCAGCTTCAGTCGCCGATGGTGATTGCCGTTCTGGCGCTGATTATTTTGGGCGCAGCGCTGAATTTGTTGGGCGTATTTGAAGTGGGGCTATCGTTACAGCGGGCAGGGGAGATTTCGGTTGGGCGCGGGGCCTTTGTGCGTTCGGCGCTAACCGGTGCCCTGGCGATTGTGGTGGCGACGCCCTGCTCAGCACCCTTTATGGCAGGCGCGGTGGGTTATGCGCTGGTGCAGCCACCGCTCGCATCGCTGGCCATTTTCCTGTCGCTGGCGATTGGGTTTGCCGCCCCCTTTACGCTAATTTCGCTGTTCCCGGCGATAGCCAAACGTCTGCCGCGGCCGGGCGCATGGATGGATATCCTCAAACGCGGCCTGGCCTTCCCGATGCTGGGGGCGTTTGCCTGGCTGGTATGGGTGCTGACGCAGCAGGCGGGTACCACGGCGCTATTGGCGATACTGATCAGCGCGGTGGTGGTGAGTTTCGCCGCATGGCTGTACGGAATGGCTCAGCGCAGGCGTTATATCGGCCAATCCTACAAAGCATTGCTGGCGGTGACGGTGGTGCTGTTTATCGCCGCGGTAAGCCCGCTTCCCGGCGTGATGCACGTGCAGCCGTCGCAGCCCGATCTGCAGCATGTTGAAAATATCACGCAGGTGAAGTGGTCGCCGCAGACGGTGGCCGAGATGCGCGGCCATGGTAAAGCGATCTTTGTCGATTTTACGGCCTCATGGTGCATTACCTGTCAGGTGAACGAGCGGACGTCGCTCTCCACGGCGGCGGTGAAACGGGCGCTGGCCAGCACGGGAACCGTCTATATGGTGGCGGACTCGACGAAATTTAATGCCGATATCGACGACGCGATGAGCACTTTCGGACAGGGTGGTTTACCGCTTTACGTGGTCTACCCTGCGGACGGTAGCGCGCCGAAAGTGCTGCCGCAGGTACTGACTCCCGCGATTGTGATCGACGCGCTGAATCAGGCATCCGGCAAAAAAGCATGAGGTAACAAACGTGGCGGAATATGGATAGCGGTTTAGCACCGCGTGAAGCATGGCCCGCGCTGATGGCAAGCGCTCAGGCGGGCGATCGCGATGCCTATACCCAACTACTGCGGGCTATCGTTCCGGTGATTCGGGCGATAGTTCGCAAGCAGATTGCTGACAGCGTTCTGGTTGACGACGTTATCCAGGATGTTCTGCTGGCTGTGCATCGGGTACGCCATACCTACGATCCCGCTTGTCCATTTTTACCGTGGCTAATGGCGATTGCCCAGGCCCGCACCGTTGACGCGTTACGCAAGCGTGGTCGCCATTGGTTACGCGAAACTGATGAGGATCAGGCCGCTGAGCCAACCGTCGAATATGGCTCGGAACAGGATGAGCGGGAAGAAGAGCTGGCGCTGATACTTGACCAGCTACCCTCCCGCCAGCGCCAAATTGTGGAGCATATTCATCTGCAGGAGATGAGCCTTGCCGAGGCCGCGGCGCGCAACAATTTAAGTATTTCGGCAGTGAAATCGTTATTACACAGAGCACTAACCAACCTTCGCCGGATGGGAGCGAACCATGACCGATCATGATCATTTTATTGCACAGCTAAGCCGGGACGCCGGCCCGGTACGCCGGCCCTGGGCGAGCCACCGGCGGGTCGCCGCTTGGCTGCTGATGGCATTGCCGTGCGGCGTGTTAAGCAGCCTGGTGTTTCATCGGGTGGCGACGGACTGGACGCAATCCGGTGCGCTGTTGGCGGCGCTTCAGCTGGTTGTCGCTTTTGTGATGGGGGTACTGGCGATACGCAATGCCTTTCTGCTGAGTATCGCCGGGCAAAAGCCGTTGGGCTGGCGCTGGTTTGCGCCGTTGATAGCGCTCTGGCTGGGCGGCGTTATCTTCAGTCTCGGGCGGACGCCCGCGGCGGGAAGCCATCCCGACGAGGTGAACTGCTACGTCTTCATGATGGCGGTGAGTGCGCCGATGATGGCCATTATGATTGGTTACCTTCGTCGTACCCGGGCGCTGTACCCGCTGCGAACGCTGGCGGTTTCAGGCGCCGGAATTGCCTGTATGGCATTGACGCTACTGTCGTTTTGTCATCCGGTTGAAGTCCATCCGCTGGACTTTTTGCTGCATATGGCGGCTGGCGTGACGATTGTGTTGGGGATGATGGCAGTGGGATGGCGGTGGGTGAGAATTGGGTGATGAATGGCAGGCCGTGCCGCCCCGGCCCCGGGGCGGCACGGCCTATTTTCCTTCAACTTCATCAAGCCGTCGCTTTAGCGCATCCAACTGATACTCGCTAAACACCTCAACCCCGTGCTCGCGTAGCAGCGAGACGGCGACGCCTTCGCCGGGCACCTTCGTCCCGCTAAACGAACCGTCATAAATGAGCTGACTACCGCAGGTTGGGCTGCCGTCGGTCATCACGGCAAAACGGCAACCGTGTTGCTGAGCGGTTTTCAGTGCGAGCCAGGCGGCCAGGATATACGGCTGACTGACATCGCGGCCGTCACTTTCGGTCATCTGGGCGCGCCCGTTCAGCACGTCAACGCCCTGGCCGTTGACCATCTCCGCCGATAAGCGCGGCGTTTCAAGGCCCGCAGCCAGTTCCGGGCAGTGAGTGACCAGACGTCCTTCGTCGCGCCAGCATTGCAAAAGCGCTGAATGACAGGATTTATGGGAGCCGTTGTAGCGTACGTGGTGACCCGCCAGACAGGCGCTGAGGAGAATTTTTTCTTTGACGGCCATGGAGAACCTTGAGGTGCGTGGCGAGGCGGTTGTCGCGATGCCTGCGGCTATAGGTTAACAGATAATCGACGCGCTGTGGGTGATGTACGCAAGCGGGCTAAATTCCTAAAACACGTCGTAGCAACACTTGGTTATGCGAAGTTACAGTTGGTATAGGCGAGTGCTGCTAGTTTGGGGGCGGTTATTTACCTCCCCTGAGAAAGGAACTAAGTAGATGAGTAAGAATGGAACTCGACAGATGAAGGCCATGGTGCTGAGTGCGGTTTTGGTGACCGCGGCGCTGGCCTCTTTCCCGAGCATGGCGCAGCCCAATCGCGCGCAGATGCGGCAGAACTTTGACACGGCGATGGTGCAGCCTTGCCAGGGTAAAAAAGCGGGTGATGAAGTGACGATTACCAGCCGCCGTGGCGATAAAGTACAGGCCGTGTGCACTTTGACCGCGATTCCAAAACCGCAGTCCTGAGTGCTATTTTAAAGCATGACGCTTTATGCCTGCCGGGAAACCGGCGGGCTTTTTTATTTGCTGGATTTATCGCACGGCAGATCGTCGGCGTAGGCCTGGCAGGAGGCCTGCTGAAGGTGTCGTATTTGTGGATATGAGAGAGGCGGGGAGCTTATCGAAAACGCGGCAGGAAATTCTGCCGCGTGAGGCTGTTTTTATCTCTTCACTGCATTTTTAGCTTTGGTTTTCGCTTCATCACAGGCGCTCTTATTTTTATCACAGGCATCTTTGGCGGCCTGCGCTTCTTTTTTGGCATCTGATTTCGCCTGCGAGCACTGCGTCGGGTTAGCCTCACAGGCTGATTTGGCTTTTGTGACGACCTGTCCGTTAGCGGCGTTTGCTGCCCCCCAGGCCAGGAGTGTACATGCGCCAAGCATCATTGCTAATTTTTTCATCGTAACCTTCTATCCTAAAATTAAGTAGTTATGTGCACAGAAGCCACAAATCCAGGCATATCCTTGCATGGGTCATAATACGTGAGGTGTCACGATCTTGAATGGGCCAACTGGTTTCTGAAGGTAACTAATATGACGCTATCTTTTCTATGCGTTACTTTTACGCATAATACAATGGGCGAGGGAGAGTGGAGGTCAGGGGGGCAAGCTGTGCGGCGAATAATCGAACGCAGTTCGATGGAGAGTCCGGATACTAGAAAGTAAAAAACCCGCCATAGGCGGGTTCTTC
>NZ_BCTM01000044.1 GCF_001571285.1 Kluyvera cryocrescens NBRC 102467
GTTATACGCCAGCCCCGCAATCTGGTGCAGCCTCGGCAGATAAGGTTATAATCCTCGATATTCTTTTATTGGATTTAGACACGAACATGACAAAACTAACATTACAAGAGCAGATGCTTAAGGCTGGCCTCGTCTCCAGTAAAAAAATGGCGAAGGTACAAAAAACCGCCAAAAAATCGCGTGTTCAGGCCCGCGAGGCCAGAGAGGCGGTAGAAGAAAATAAGAAGGCGCAGATCGAGCGCGATAAATTGTTAAGCGAGCAGCAAAAACAAGCGGCCTTATCAAAAGAGTATAAAGCGCAGATAAAGCAGCTGATCGAGATGAACAAAGTCGTTATTTCAAAAGGCGATATTGGGTTTAACTTCACCGATAATAATGTCATCAAAAAAATCTACGTGGATAAAACCGTTCAGGCGCAATTGATTAGCGGCCGTCTGACCATCGCGCGTTTAACTGCCGAACCTCTCGCTGACAGCGAATATGCCATTATCCCAACGGTTGTCGCCGATAAAATTATCCAGCGGGACGCCAGCTACATTGTGCTAAGCAATGAGATCAGCAAGGAAACGCTGGACGAAGAGGATCCGTATGCGGCTTTCGTCGTACCCGACGATTTGATGTGGTGATTCTTTTATTCTGATATCCCCTCCACGATGGCCCGAGCAGTACGCTGCTGTTTAGCGGGCCTCAGCTCGATACACCGGAATCAGTCGGGTGGTATTGGTCAGATTATCAAACACCACCGTTTCCGCCGTGGCGATGATCATTCCCGATTTCCTCAACCGCTGAACATCGGCGGCCATGCGCTGGATCCCAAACCAGAATAATCCATCCAGCGCGGTGACATGCAGGCCGCTTTCCAGCGCCAGCTTCAGACGTTCGCGCGGAGCCTTAACCTCTTTAGCAATTTTTTGAAATGGGGCGGCACTCAATCCCTGGGGATCTCTGCGCTGAATTCGGGTGGCAAGACTGTATTGAAAAGCGTCGGGAATCGCGCTCAAGTCTGACTTCAGACTGTAAACGCAGCCAAAACGTTTACCGTTGAAAATAACATTTTTTTGGTTAAGACGAAGCTCATCACGCATCCCCGCAATAAGCTGCGGCGCGCGGGTCAGCATCAGGCGAAAAGGCAGCTCAAAGCTAGTGACATAATCGACATTGAGTAAGGCTATTCGCAGGCGCTCTTCCGCCCCGGCCTGGGACTGACGGCACTCGTCCAACACTTCACGCCACTGTCTGGCCAGACGCTCCGGCTGCGTGGCTTCCGTAAAACTGTACTTCTCAATCTGATAGTCAATTTTTTCCGCCACCCTGTGCGTCCTTTTATCATTATTTAGCGACCGCTGTTCACTTTACCAGCACGCAGGAATAACAGAAAGTCAGCAGATATCACAAATCGATGTCTTCATGCCGCCCAATGCGCCTCTTGTGGCGGGAGTCACGACATAAAAAAGCCCCGCCTGTTTCTGCGGGGCAAATCGAACCTGGGGTCATCGCTATATCATCAACATTCAGCGCAGGCCTAATACCTCGCGATTGCGTTGCGCGATGTAGTCTTCAATGGTCGCCAGGCCATTTATTCGCCCAAACGCCGCCAACAGTAATAACATGGCGGAGCGCTGCATGATGATTTTATCAGCCGGATCCGTCAGCGTTTGAGCGACACGCCAGGAACCCATCGCCTGAACGCACAGCATCTTTACCGAATCAGGATAATAATTTGCTTCGACCTCCGTTAGTAATGCCTGAAAGACGGCGTGACGCCGGTTTTCATCTCCACCATCAAAAATCACGTTCATGATGGCATCCGTCATGGCTCGCAACTCATCGGCATAAGGTTTCATCGCGTCCTCGCTCGCCAGCACACTGAGATCATCGTTAACACCTGCGGCCGCGTCTCCACCGCCGCAGGTGCCAGCCCATCAGAAAGCGTATTTAATGCCTAACATGCCCTGCGTATCGCTGTAGCCTTTATCCCCCACCTGCTGAGCAACGTTGCCCCAAAGATGCAGATTTTTCCCCAGTTGACCTTCAACCCCCGCTTTCAGCTCGCCAATATTGCGCGTGCCGGCCTGGTAATTAGAGATCCCGTTCATCGTCACGCCGGAGGACTGCGTGTTGTAGATCCAGTTGGCTTCAACAAAGGGCTGGAACTCGCGTTCTTTCCCATCATCAATGGCGCTATGTCCTTTAATGAAGGCTTTGACCCCTAGCCGCGTTTGCAGATTACCGTCATTCTGACTCTTCACCCGCGTGCCGTTGGCTTCGGTGAGTGAATCGGCCTGCACGTCCATCCAGGTCAGCTGCGCTTTGGGTTGGATCCAGTAAGCTGAACGCCCATCGTCACGCTGTGCCATCAGGAAGCTATATCCCCCTTCAACGGAAGCAGTAATCCCGTCAGAGTCATATTTTTCCGTCGCCAGTTTGTCGCCGTAGACTTTGTTATTAAACCAGTTGTAGAGAACCCAGCTATCCAGATAGGTACCCGTTTTCTCTGCATCGTTAGCGTACCAGGTGCCGTAAACCCCGGCGCTATAGCCGGTAACCTGCCCGCGAGAGTGGTAGCGCGTCACATCAGAGCGGGTATTACTCTGGCTATTGCCATAGCCGGCCATCAGCCCCAGATGCCAGCGATCCAGGCCGTTGGTGCTCCATTGCGCGATATCACCGCCAAGCTGCAGGACATAACGGTTACTTTGGGTACTTAACTGCCCGCTGGAATCTTTAAAGCGCGTATGACCCCCAACGTGACGCATCCACATGCTGGTGACCTTCTGTTCACCGGTCAGCAGATCGGTATACTGCGTATCGCCTAAACGATCGTGCAAACGGGTGTTAAACATCGTATTGGCGGCCGCTTGGTTCGCGAGATAAGAGCCGCTTTCCGGACGAATTGTCGGCTGCTCCGGCACCGGGTCCACCGTCGTCGATGCCGCATTCATCAGATACCAGTTACTGGTTTGCGCCCCTTCCCCTCGACGCAGGTCATATTCATAGCTCCCGGCAACGATCCTTCCGGCTTTCACGAAATTACCGTCAGAGGTGCCGTCAACGTGAATAACTTCAATCCCATTAACCGTTTTATCGCCGCTTCCTCCCACATTATTGACGGCGACATTGGTTGTTCCGGAGGTATTCCCCTGAACTATCAGCTTATCGGTTAACGAATTATCGTTGCCAAGTACGGTATTAAGCATTAGCGTGCCGCCATTACCGTCGTAGTTACCGTTTACGGTCAGTGTTTTCGGCGTCAATGGAGAACCATTTTCAGGGCTTTGGTACGATAACGTAGCGTTATTTAGCGTCAGGTTGGTGAGCGTTGAATCCTTGGTCATCGTCCACAGGCTACTTCTGCCATCAATGTTCAGATTTACAGTGGATGCAGCATCAACGCTGGAAGATCCGACAAAGTGGGACGTATTGGACATATTTAATGCAATCGTGCCACCATTAATAGCATTAATATTTCCTTCAATATCAAATACACCGGCGCTATCAGACAAAGCCGTTTTGTCAATATCAAGCCTATCCGTTCGCAGGTGACTGTCTGATATTTCAGGAACAGCAAGGTACTGACTGGCAATAATGGATCCTATGCCGTTAGCCTGGATAACATCAGCACTATTCGCGGCTCTTAGTTTTGCACCACCGGCCAGATACACGCTTCCAGGACGAACGTTATCGGTATAGGTACCCTGCTGTTCAGTTGCAGCGTAAATCGCCAGAGCACTATCACCGGTCGTAGAAATATCGGCGCCGTCACCGAGCTGGATGAGTCCCCCTTTGTTCGCATAAACAGCATGGCCCGTTTTACTGGCCGTTGATATTTCTGAATTAGCGCCGATAAATACGTAGGAATTACCGAGGGTATTATTATTTTTCCCCGAGATAATATCCATGCCTCCAAGCCCATTGGTGTCTTTGTTCCGGTTTCCGGCGTAGACAGCATAACCTTTACTATCAGAAGCATTGGACGCGCTCCCTGTACCGGTGACCCGAATCACGCTACTTCCCGCCAACACAATTATACTGTTCGCTCCAGCATTCTGGAAATTGTTGGCCCGAACGCCTACGCCATCCTTAACGGAGATATTCGTAGATTCGCTTACATAAACCAGCGAGTCATAATTATTGTTAAAATCAGACGCGACGTTTATTCCGTCTGCCGAGGAACCCGTTGCTTCAATCGTTAAATTTTTGGCTTTAAAGTATACCGCTTCGCTATTGCCCCTAATTGCATCAGCTGCTGAACCAGTGGTCTTAATCGTAATATCATTTAATACAGGACTATTCATCCCATTGGTATGAAGATAAACACCAAAACCCGCCAGAGTTGATGTTCCTCCACTTGCCGAAGTCGTGACATTTACCTGATCGTAACTGCTTAATGGGACACCATTGTAATAGTAAAGAACATTATTATAGTCCAGCGTCCCGTCAGCATAAGCAGGTGGAACAGAAGTTCCCACGACAATCAGCGCGACAACAATGCTGAGTGTTGTTCTTTTAAAAACTGCGCTGCTATCTATACATTCATTTTTACCTTTCATTTTCCACCTCATCCTTAAAGATCATAACGAAAATCTTAACTATTCAGGAAACAAAAATTAGATGTAACTTAGAGTCAATTAATAAAGCATCGGACACTGAAACCCCTCTAATCCATTGCCATACAGTTAAAAGACATCTGAATATGATTTAAGGGTGTGCAATGCCATGTGGCATCCTAATAATGTTATAAATTGAAATTTTATAGATAATTAAATGGCATGTGAAAATCGAAACAGCGTATTAATATCAGCGCCCATTTTCTTTTCCGCCCGGCGTTTCGCGGAATATATTCTCCGGATATTTACGGATAACGAGTCTGCCAGTTGCTCACAGTTCTCTCCGGCAATCAGCGCGCGCAAGACATCGAACTCCAGCGTAGACAGCGCCTCCCCCTTAAAGAAGGCATCGCGTTGATAAATAGCTCGCTTGCTGAGCTTATCTCTGGATATCGCCACTTTATCGTTGGGATAAATGACCAGAAAGATCGCTTTATCATGTTTAAACCAATAGTTTGCCAATGGTCTAAGGTACTTATCACAAACGATAACGATTTTAAGTTTTGTTTCCGTTAAATAGTCTATCCAGCGTTTTTCCATAAAGTGTCGAAGATAGCTTATTGAGAAATCTACAAATATACAGCCAAGATAAAGATTGTTATAAGTTTGTTTAAGAATACCTTCCATCACGCCCAATGAAAAATAATCCCCACTGCCCGGCCAGGTACAAAAGCAGTAATCATGACAAAATGATACGCGTAATGAAGCGTTTGGTTTTATTTCACAGTTTGAAGGGCAGCTCATACAGTTGATTCTTCCGCAATCAATATTTCGTGACATCATTGTCCCCTCCCTTTTGCAATTTAATAATTTCATTCGGGTATAATATTGTCAATCTCAATTTATAAAGGAAAAGTACGCGCAACGTGAATAAAACAATATTCTTAGATATCAATTCACGAACACTTTTTAATCACGAGGAAAGACAAGGAAAAAGAGGGGAAGTAATTCTTCCGGCGTAATAATCCAGGAATACTGCAAATGTAAATCAGATAATTACAATAAAAACATCAGCTAATAGATTAATTACAAAAGTGATAATAAATGTCAGGATGATCACTCACAGAAAGTTCTTGTTGCGCAAAAAGGCGTGTTACCGTTTTTTCCCGTCGAAAAAAAAGCGCTTGATATAATTGTATGATTATTAATGCACGGAATGCAAAAAGCATCGTGGAAAATGAACCGATTTGATTCTTCACTTGCTGTTCAGGTTCTGGCAACCTGACGCCGGGCGTTAATCCTGCAAGTAAGATTCATTAAGTGAGAAGGCCAATCCGATGAAACAAATAACCATGAGTGATATGCAGCAGCAGAGCACAGCGGCTTCCCAGTCGCCACGGCTCCGCGCGCACCGTAATTTCCATCCAGAATTAAGCGATGCGGTTCAACGCCTGGCCATCGCCATGGAACCTGGCACCTATGTCCGCCCACATCGTCATCCGCACACGTTCGAGCTATTACTGCCGCTAAGCGGGCGTTTTGTGGTACTGAATTTTGACGATCGAGGAACGGTCATCGATCGAGCGGTGCTAGGAGAGACCTGCACCGTGCTGGAGATGGCCGCCGGAACCTGGCATGCCGTGCTGTCGCTGGATAGCGGTGGCGTTATTTTTGAGGTGAAGCACGGTGGCTATCAGCCTGTGGCAGCCGATGACTACGCAAGCTGGGCACCGGAAGAAGGCGCTACGGGGACTGCCGAGCTGATGGCGTGGTACGCACAGGCTAAGATCGGAGACGGCGGCTTTACTCTTTAAGCCACGATAGTGAAAACGGAATGGGCTTCCCCATTCCGTAGTAGCACTATAATCCCTCAGTGACGATTTTCGCCGCCGAGGCTAATACATCACGACGGCTTTCCGCCTCAGGCTGAGGCTGCGTGAAGTAGGTAACCAAAACCAATGGTGCACGATCTTTCGGCCAAATCACCGCAATGTCGTTGGTGGTGCCGTAATCACCGCTGCCGGTTTTATCACCCACCACCCACGAAGCCGGTAGTCCAGCCTGAATACTGGCCGTTCCAGTCGTATTCCCTTTCATCCAGGTCACCAACTGCGCCCTTTGAGCGTCACCAAGCGCTTTTCCCAGCGTCAGGTTGCGCAGCGTTTGTGCCATAGCCCGTGGTGATGTGGTATCGCGTGGATCGCCGGGAATTGCAGTGTTCAGCGTCGGTTCCGTGCGATCGAGACGAAACGTCTCATCCCCAATCTTACGGGCAAACGCGGTAACCCCCTGCGGGCCACCCAGTTGAGCGATAAGCTTATTCATCGCCACGTTATCGCTGTACTGCAAGGCCGCGGCGCTGAGCTCAGACAACGACATCGACCCACCGACATGTTTTTCCGCAATCGGGTTATAGTTAGTCAGGTCACCCTTTTTGATCTCAATGCGCTGATTTAAAAGATCGTGCTGACTTTCACTTTGCTTTAGCACCGCGGCAGCGGCCATCACTTTGCTGGTACTACACATCGCGAAACGCTCATCGCCACGATAGAGAATTTGCGAACCATCCGCAGTATCTATCAACGCGACCCCAAGCCGTCCCCCTGAACGCTGCTCTAAAGCCGCAAGTTTCTGCTCTACGCTTAGCGTTTGTGCCTGTAGCGATACGCTGCCTGCCAGCAGCGGAAAAACCGTCGCGGCCAACAGCGCAAACTGGCGTAATGATTTTTTAACCATGAAATCCCTTATTCTGGAAGAGGCGAAATGAGAACCGTATGAATAATAAATCTTTTGCCTAAAGCTCGCCACAGGCCCCCTTTTTCCAGACAATTCAGCGTAGAAATTGGCGTCGCCAGAATGAAATTTATTACCGGATGAAATTAATGTGTCGCCGAATCACGACACTCGTAAGTAACTAAAAATTAATAAAAAAATCCCTCTTGTTTCACCCCATATTTAGGCGTACATTAGCGCCATCTGGAGCACGAAAGCACAGAATTCTGAGGTGATGCCACCCGTAAAAATAGAGACGTTTGGTTTTCTATCGGTTGATATCAGCTCGCAGTACTACCGTTCATAAGTGCGTAGAAACAAGATACGCGGAGAGATGAGACGTGAAATATTTCTTTATGGGCTTTTCCTTTATGGTCATCGTTTTTGCCGGTACTTTTGCCCTGATGATCTAGTAAATAAAATGCATAAAAAAACAGGAGCCATTTGGCTCCTGTTTGCATTTACGCGACACAGAAATCAATCCGCTGATTTATGCTCAGACGGCAACAGCCCATCGGCACGGAACATCGCTTTAATACCGCGGATGGCTTGACGGATACGGTCACGGTTTTCAATCAGCGCAAAGCGCACATGGGTATCGCCATACTCACCGAAGCCAATGCCTGGCGAAACGCAGACTTTCGCATCCTGTAGCAGCTTTTTCGCAAACTCCAGCGATCCCATCGCCGCATATTTGTCGGGAATTTTTGCCCACACGTACATCGACGCCTTCGGCAGTTCGACCATCCAGCCCGCTTCATGCAGCCCCTTAACCAGGACATCACGGCGGCGTTTGTACTGTTCCGCAATATCGCGTACGCACTGCTGGTCGCCTTCCAGCGCGGCAATTGCCGCTACCTGCAGCGGCGTAAAGGTGCCATAGTCGTGATAGCTTTTGATCCGCGCCAGCGCATTCACTAGCGTTTTATTACCGACCATAAAACCAATACGCCAGCCGGCCATATTGTAGCTTTTCGACAGGGTGAAAAACTCAACCGCGACGTCACGCGCGCCCGGCACCTGCATAATCGACGGCGCTTTCCAGCCATCGTAAACAATATCGGCATAAGCCAGATCGTGAACGACCAAGACATCGTAGCGCTTCGCCAATGCGACTACTTTTTCAAAAAACTCCAGCTCAACGCACTGCGCCGTTGGGTTGGAGGGGAAACCAAGAATCATCATCTTCGGTTTCGGATAGCTTTCGCGAATTGCACGTTCGAGTTCGTTAAAGAAATCAACCCCCTGCACCAGCGGTACAGAACGAACCTGCGCGCCAGCAATCACCGCACCGTAGATGTGAATGGGATAGCTTGGATTGGGCACCAGCACCGTATCACCATGGTCGAGCGTCGCCAGCATCAAATGCGCGAGCCCTTCTTTCGAACCAATTGTGACAATGGCTTCGCTTTCCGGGTCAATCTCTACGTCGTAGCGATCTTGATACCAACGCGAAATCGCCCGGCGAAGACGCGGGATGCCGCGTGACGTCGAGTAGCCGTGAGTATCCGGTCGCTGCGCCACGGTGCAGAGTTTTTCAACGATATGCGGCGGCGTAGCGCCGTCGGGGTTCCCCATGCTGAAATCAATGATGTCTTCGCCGCGCCGACGCGCAGCCATCTTTAATTCAGCGGTGATGTTAAAAACATACGGGGGTAAGCGATCGATACGCGTAAAACGACGTTCAGGACTGGATTCAGCCATAAGTTCCTCAGGATAACGTGAGCGCCCGAACCGTTCGAGCGACGCTGCCACCGATGTGGCATGATCAGAAAGTAACCTGAATAAATCGGCGCTGTCGAGAGGCAATCAAAAAAAGGGTGAGATGGCTAAAAAGAGGAAGCCTTACCAGGACAAATCACGTCCTAAGCGCAATAAATAGGCAAAAATAAAACATCTTAGTAACAGTTTGTTATCCATGACTTTTCATTAGCGGCGGTTATCCTTGCCCTCGATCGGGCATTTCATTCTGTTGAATGCCTTTACCTAATAATCCCCTTTTAAAATTATGGTTTTTCCCTATTCAGCGTACCGCTGGTCATCTGCCGCCGGGTTACTTATCATAAGATTTTCCTGAAGACCGTCGGTGCCTCCATGCACGAAATATTCAATATGCTGCTCGCCGTTTACGACCGAGCCGCATTAATGCTGATTTGCCTCTTTTTCCTGATCCGAATTCGCCTGTTCCGTGAACTGTTGCATAAATCAGCCCATACCCCCAAAGAGCTGCTGGCGGTCACCGTCATCTTCTCGATGTTCGCGATTTTCAGCACCTGGTCGGGCGTGCCGGTTGAAGGCTCGCTGGTAAACGTGCGCATTATCGCGGTGATGTCCGGCGGGATTTTATTCGGTCCCTGGGTCGGCGGTATCGTGGGGATTATCGCGGGGATCCACCGCTATTTGATTGATGCAGGCGGCGTCACGGCGGTGCCGTGTTTTATTACCAGTATTATTGCCGGGATCCTATCCGGCCTTATCAACCGAAAAGTGCCAAAAGAGCTGCACTGGAAAATCGGTATTCTCGGTGGAATGCTGTGCGAAACGCTGACCATGATTTTGGTGATCGTCTGGGCCCCCACGATTTCATTAGGGGTGGATATCGTCTCCAAAATCGGTATTCCAATGATTGCCGGCAGCGTCTGTATCGGCTTTATTGTACTGCTTGTGCAGAGCGTTGAAGGTGAAAAAGAGGCCAGCGCCGCTCGCCAGGCCAAGCTGGCGCTGGATATTGCCAACAAAACGCTGCCGCTTTTCCGCCAGATCAACAGCGATACGCTGCGGCAAATTTGCGACATCATCCGCCAGGACATTCATGCCGACGCGGTGGCCATCACCAATACTGAGCGCGTTCTGGCCTACGTGGGAGTCGGTGAAGACAACTACCACAACAACGATGATGCCATTAGCCCAACCACCAGGCAGGCGATCGACAATGGCGAAATCATTATAAAAAACAATGATGAAGCCTACCGAACGCCAGAAATTCACTCGATGCTGGTCATCCCACTGTCAGAAACCGGGGTCGTCACCGGCACGCTGAAAATCTATTACTGCCATGCTCACCAAATCACCTCGTCGCTGCAGGAGATGGCTATTGGTCTGTCGCAGATTATCTCGACCCAATTAGAAGTGTCTCGCGCCGAACAACTGCGGGAAATGGCAAATAAGGCAGAGCTGCGCGCCCTGCAAAGTAAAATCAATCCTCATTTCTTGTTTAACGCACTGAATGCTATCTCATCATCAATTCGCATGAATCCGGACACCGCGCGGCAGCTTATTTTTAATCTGTCCCGTTATCTGCGCTATAACATTGAATTAAAAGACGATGAGCAGATTGATATCCGCAAAGAGCTGTACCAGATTAAGGATTACATCGCCATTGAACAGGCGCGCTTTGGCGATAAGCTGACGGTCATCTACGATATCGACGAAGAGGTGAACTGCTTTATTCCGAGCCTGCTGATCCAGCCGCTGGTCGAAAACGCCATCGTCCACGGTATTCAGCGTAGCAAAGGCAAAGGTGTGGTTACTATCAGCATTACCGAATCCGGCAACCGCGTGCGGATCAGCGTGCGGGATACGGGGCCTGGCATCGATCCGCAAGTGATCGCTCGCGTTGAGGCCAATGAGATGCCGGGCAACAAAATCGGCCTCCTCAACGTGCACCACCGGGTCAAATTGCTGTATGGCGAAGGACTGCACATTCGTCGCCTGGAGCCCGGTACCGAAATCGCCTTTTACATCCCCAATCAGCGCACGCCGGTCCCCGTCACCGCCGCGACGTTACTGCCTTAACCTGGAGTACACATGAAAGTCATCATTGTCGAAGATGAATTCCTGGCACAACAGGAGTTAACCTGGCTGATTCAACAGCACAGCCAGATGGAGATTGTCGGGACTTTCGACGACGGTCTGGACGTGCTGAAGTTTTTGCAGCACAACAAAGTGGATGCCATCTTTCTCGACATTAACATTCCCTCTTTAGACGGTGTGCTGCTGGCGCAGAATATCAGCCAGTTCGCTCACAAACCCTTCATCGTATTCATTACGGCCTGGAAAGAGCATGCCGTTGAAGCCTTCGAACTGGAGGCATTTGACTACATTCTGAAGCCGTATCAGGAAACACGTATTGTCTCCATGCTGCAAAAACTGGAGTCCAGTTGGCAACAGCAGCAGTCAGGTACCAGCAACAGCCCGGCAGGCGTTGCCCGTGAAAATGACACCATTAACCTGATTAAGGACGAACGGATCATCGTGACGCCAATAAACGACATTTATTACGCCGAAGCGCATGAAAAGATGACGTTTGTTTATACGCGACGAGAATCTTACGTGATGCCGATGAACATCACCGAATTTTGTAGCAAGCTGCCCACCAGCCACTTTTTCCGCTGCCACCGCTCATATTGCGTGAATCTGAATAAAATCCGCGAGATTGAACCGTGGTTTAATAACACCTACATTCTGCGTCTGCGCGACCTCGAGTTTCAGGTGCCGGTGAGCCGCAGTAAAGTGAAAGAGTTTCGCCAGATAATGCATTTGTAGAAGGGTTGCTGGCGACGAACGTCGCCAGCGAAGACCGTGCTTACAGTACCTGCCCCAGCGTCTGACGCAGGTGAGCACCAGAACCCAGCAGGCCCGGATTGTCGTGCACAATCAGATACACCGGGATCGGATGTACGTAGTCCTTAAAGCGGCCCTTATCTTCGAAACCACCGCGGAAACCGGATGCTTTAAAGAATTCCAGGAAGCGCGGCACAATGCCGCCGGCAATATAGACGCCGCCAAACGTACCCAACGTTAAGGCCAAATCACCACCAAAACGCCCCATAATGACGCAGAACAGCGACAGCGCGCGGCGGCAATCCGTACAGGTATCGGCAAGCGCACGCTCGGTAATGTCTTTCGGCTTATAGTTTTCCGGCAGGCGGTTATCGGCTTTCACGATGGCACGGTACAAATTCACTAGCCCCGGGCCTGACAGCACGCGTTCCGCCGACACGTGGCCAATTTCCTCGCGCAGCACTTCGAGAATAATGCCTTCTTCTTCACTGTTTGGCGCAAAGTCAACGTGCCCACCTTCACCCGGTAGACTCACCCAGCGTTTATCGACGTGCACCAGATGCGCCACGCCAAGGCCAGTACCCGCACCGTAAACGGCAATCGGTTTGCCTTCTACCGGCTCGCTGCCGCCAAATTGAATCAGATGCTCTTTTTTCAGCATCGGAATTGCCATGGATACCGCGGTGAAATCGTTGATAATTTCCAGATGGGCGAAACCAAGGTTCTTTTTCATTTCCGCAATCGAGAACGCCCAGGTATGGTTGGTCATTGCCACCCAGTCACCGGTAATCGGACAGGCGATAGCAATACAGCCATCTTCTACCGAGACGTTATGCTCATCGAGGTAAACGCGAACGACCGCTTCCAGGCTCGGATAATCGAGGCCAGAATAGGTTTTCGCCTGGGAGATCTCCCCGCTGGCAACATCGCACAATGCCAGACGCGCATTGGTGCCCCCCACATCCCCTACTAAAGCAAACTTTGTCATTCCGTTACGGCTCCGCTAAAGTCAGAATAAATCTTTGTCACACTGTAAATTCAAGGCGCTTTAACAACAATGACGTTTGCGTGAGCGCCCCAGGATTATCGATCTTCGTCACATTTTTGCGCATTTTTTAGCAGGCGCGAAGCGAGAAAAATGGTCGGGTCGTATCGTTTCAGCACCATTTGCGCCGAACAATAATGCAGATAATTGCACAGTAGCCCAGGCATTCAGCAAAAGGATATAAACATGCTTCACCCGCGAGCCAGAACCATGTTGTTGCTCTCTATTCCAGCCGTGCTGATCGGTGTCGCCTCCAGCCTGCTGCTGATTGTGGTGCTGAAGATTGCCGCCGTTTTGCAACACTTACTCTGGCGCAGCCTTCCTGATGCTGTCGGCGTGGATTTTACCTCCCCAGTTTGGATAATCCTGATGTTGACCCTGACCGGTATTATCGTGGGTCTGGTGATTCACTACAGCCCAGGTCATGCGGGCCCCGACCCAGCAAGCGAACCGCTAATTGGCGAGGCTGTCCCCCCTTCACACCTTCCAGGGCTAGTGCTCGCGCTCATTCTTGGCCTGGCGGGCGGCGTAAGCCTGGGGCCGGAACATCCTATTATGTCGGTCAATATCGCATTGGCCGTCACGCTGGGCGCACGGTTTTTCCCGCGCGTCAACTCGCTCGACTGGACGATTCTGGCGGCCGCCGGCACCATTGGTGCGCTGTTTGGCACGCCGGTTGCTGCCGCACTGATATTTTCCCAGACGCTCAGTGGCAATAACGACGCGCCGCTTTGGGATCGTCTCTTCGCACCGCTTCTGGCCGCGGCAGCCGGTTCGCTCACCACCGGATTGTTCTTCCACCCGCAGTTTTCGTTACCTATTGAGCATTACCAGGAAATGCGCATCGGCGATATCTTCAGCGGGGCGATTGTTACCGTCTTCGCTATCGCCGTTGGCATGGTCGCAGTATGGTGCCTGCCGCACCTGCACGCGCTGATGCATCGTCTAAAAAGTCCGGTCATCATTCTGGGTATCGGCGGCTTTATACTTGGCGTGATTGGTACTGTCGGTGGGCCTATTACCTTATTTAAAGGCGTGGATGAGATGCATCTGTTGGCTAGCGGAACGGGCTTTGGATCTGGCGACTATTTGTTATTTGCGCTCAGTAAGCTGGCCGCGCTAGTAGTAGCCGTTGCCTGCGGTTTTCGCGGCGGACGTATTTTCCCTGCGGTTTTTGTTGCCGTTGCGCTGGGCCTGATGCTGCATGCGCACGTCGAGGCGGTTCCTGCGGCGATTACCGTCTCTTGCGCCATTTTGGGGCTGGTATTGGTCGTGAGCCGCGATGCCTGGTTGAGCCTGTTTATGGCGGCCGTCGTGGTGCCGGATACTACATTGCTGCCGCTGCTGTGCATCGTGATGCTCCCCGCCTGGCTGCTGTTGGCGGGGAAACCCACGATGATGGTGCCGCGAAAACATCGCGATTAGTGTTCGCTATTACGCGCCTCCAGCGCCTGAGTGACGGCTTTTAGCAGCGGTGGGATGTCCATTTTCGGCAACATGACTTCCAGCAGCGTGAGTTTATCCCCTCGCTCAGCGCGCGCCAACGCATCGTTTAACTGCGATGCGTTACTCACTTTCCAGCATTCGGCCTGACAGTCGAGGTTTAGCGCTTGCGGCACCTGCGTCCAGTTCCAGAGGCTGATGTCGTTATAGCGCTGTTCCGGCCCGTGGATTGCACGTTCAACCGTATACCCTTCATTATTCAGCAGCAAAATCAGCGGCCGCTGTCCGTCACGCAGCATAGAGCTCAATTCCTGAATCGTGAGCTGCGCTGCGCCGTCGCCAATCACCAGCACCACGCGCCTATCCGCCTGCGACGTCTGTGCGCCAAAAGCGGCCGGCAGCGTGAAGCCAATTGAGCCCCAGAGCGGCTGAACAATCAGGCTGGCCCCCTCGGGTAACGTTAACGCGGCGATCCCAAACGCGGCCGTCCCCTGATCCGCCAGCACGATGTCGTTTGGGCGAAGATGCTTTTCCAGCGCCTGCCAGAAGTGTCGCTGGGTAAGGTGTCCACTATCAACCGTAACCGGCGCGCTAAGCTGACGACGGTAAGTCTGCCACTGAGCGGAAAACTCTTTGCTCACCGCGATAAGCGCCTGAATGGCCTCCGACATCGCAATACCGCTGAACCAACGCTCACCCACGCGGGCTGCAAACGGCTGAATCTCAATCGAATTTTTTGGCGTAATGCGATGGGTAAAGCCCGCGGTGATCGTGTCGGTAAAGCAGGTGCCGATACAGATAATCACCTCGGCGTCTTCAATCGCTTCACGGGTTTGCGGATGGCTTGCACCGCCGCTGTAGGTCCCGGCAAATGCCGGATGCCGTTCATTAAACAGCCCCTTACCCATCAGCAGCGTCGCATGGGGAATCGGGACCTCCTGCATCCACTGGTTCAGCACGGATTGTTGTCCGAAGCGCAGCGCCAGCACATCGGCCAGCACCGAAATGCGATGACAGGGTTGCAGCAGTTTGCGCGCCATCTGGATAAAGCTCTCCAACTGCGGATTCTCCGCGTCAGTGGCTTGCGCAGTGAGAGCGCTTACAGGCCGGGCCACAGGCAGCGCGGCAACATCAGCCGGTAGCAGCAGATATCCCGGGCGTTTATGGCGCATGATTTCACTTAACACCCGGTCAATTTCCGCGCAGGCGTTGCGCGCATCCAGCACGCCCTGCGCCACCGAAATAGGCGCGCTCATCTGGCGAAAGTGGTCAAAATTCCCATCGCCTAAAGTATGGTGTAAACACTCACGTCGCTGCTGTGCACCGGTACAGGGGGCACCAACGATGTGTAGCACCGGCACACGCTCCGCAAAGCTACCGGCTACCCCGTTTAAGGCGCTGAGTTCTCCCACGCCGTAGGTGGTCAGCAGTGCACCAAACCCCTGCACCCGCGCATAGCCATCCGCGGCATAGGCTGCATTCAGTTCATTAGCGCAGCCCACCCAGCGCACGGTGCGATGAGCAATCACATGATCGAGAAACTGGAGATTATAATCCCCCGGCACGCCAAACAGATGGTCAGCGCCACAATCAGCAAGGCGGTCAACGAGATAATCAGCAACGGTATATGGCGCGTTCATCATGTGCACTTCCCCCAGTGGTTCGTTTCTTTGAGTATTGAAGAAGTGTTATCGCTGTCCAGATTTGGCAAAAAAGTCTGCTGGAAAGCAAAATTTACAGATTTCAGGAGTGTACGAGACGATGGACATTCGTTAGTGTAAACGTATACACACCCGAATATTCTGGAGGACACCATGGTTTACCAGGCAAGCCCAGTGCGTTATGAAAACATGACGTTTCAACGCTGCGGCAACAGCGGTCTCAAGCTCCCTGCCGTTTCGCTAGGGCTTTGGCATAACTTCGGCGACGAAACCCTCGTCGAAAACAGCCGTAAGCTGCTGCGTCACGCATTCGATCTCGGTATTACCCATTTTGATCTGGCGAATAACTACGGTCCCCCTCCAGGATCGGCTGAAAGTAACTTTGGCCGTATTCTGCGGGAAGATTTTCTCCCGTATCGCGATGAACTGATTATCTCCAGTAAAGCCGGCTACACCATGTGGGATGGGCCTTACGGTGATTGGGGTTCACGTAAGTATCTGATTTCCAGTCTCGATCAAAGCCTGAAACGGATGGGGATCGACTACGTGGATATTTTTTACCACCACCGTCCGGACCCGGAAACGCCGCTCCTGGAAACCATGCGAGCGCTGGATCATCTCGTACGCCAGGGCAAAGCCCTGTACGTTGGGCTTTCCAACTATCCCGCAGAGCTGGCGCAGCAGGCCATTAGCATTCTTAACGATCTCGGCACCCCTTGCCTCATCCACCAGCCGAAGTACTCCATGCTGGAGCGCGGGGCGGAAAAGGGTCTGCTGGATGTGCTACAGCAAGAAGGCGTGGGCTGCATTGCCTTTTCACCGCTGGCAGGCGGCCAACTGACGGATCGCTACCTCCACGGTATTCCGGCTGATTCGCGCGCTGCCAGCAACAGTATCTTCCTAAAACCAGAACAACTGACCGACGAGAAAATCAACGCCGTTCGTCAGCTCAATACGCTGGCTGAAAATCGCGGGCAGAAGCTGTCGCAAATGGCGCTGGCATGGGTGCTACGCCAGCATGCGGTAACCTCCGTGCTGATTGGTGCCAGTAAAGTGGCGCAGCTTGATGATGCCGTGGGGATGCTGGCAAACCGTCATTTTAGCCCCCAGGAGTGCGCGGAAATTGAGGGTATTCTGGACGGTATAAAATAACAGCGACTTTAACAAAAAATGCTCTCTCCTGGTGGTTTAAGAGTTAACCCAATAAACCCGGCTTTTACCGAATTGTAATATTGCGTTAACAGGTCTTACTGACCACGATCGCATAGGAGAGAAGTATGTTCAGGTCACTGATTCTGGCGGCAGTATTGATGACATCGGTCCCGATGTTTGCTAATGCTGGCGAAATCACCCTGCTGCCATCCGTAAAACTACAAATTGGCGATCGCGATAATTACGGCAATTACTGGGACGGCGGCCGTTGGCGCGATCGGGACTACTGGCATAAAAACTGGTACCACCGTGACAACGGCTGGCATCGCGGCTGGAATAAACACAATGCCTACGAGCGCGGCTATCGCGATGGCTGGGGCGATCGTAACGACCACCGAGGCCCCGGTCGCGGGCATGGCCGCGGTCATGGACACGGCCACGGACATCACTAAAAAAAGAGCCTACGGGCTCTTTTTTAATGGTCAAATCCTGCGCTTCTTATTTACCAGTATTTGCCCTTGAGCAAAAAAATCCTGCCAGTATCTTATCGCTAAGATATTTCACGTCAGGATTTACATTATGAATAACAATTTTAAAAATGAAATTCAGATATTCGGCCGTTCACTTTTATTACCGATTGCGGTTTTAGCCCCCGTCGGGATGGTCATGGGTATTAGCTCGGCGTTAGGCCAGAGCTATATGATCGATAAATTGCCATTCTTAGGCAACGATATCTTTAAGGCCGTATTATCCTCTCTTGGGTTAATTAGCAGCGTTGTTTTTAATAATATTCCTTTATTATTTGCCATGGGCGTTGCCTACGGCATGTCAAAAAAAGAAAAAGGTATCGCTGTCTTTGCTTCAGTGGTTGCCTATCTCACCCTATTAATTTCGATGCACGTCCACCTGAAGCTTGCCGGGACCTTGGCCAAGGGCGATCTTTCATTAGTCGGCCAGGGCATGGTCCTTGGGGTGCAAACCCTAAAAATTGAAGCATTAGGCGGGATTATTGCCGGTCTGCTGGCCGCCAAAATCACCGACCGCTTTTACCGTTTACAGCTGCCTCTAGCCTTTGCTTTCTTTAGCGGCAAAAAGTCAGTGGCAATACTGGCGATTGCTTTTGCGATTCCCGTCGGGTTGATTATTCCTTTTATCTGGGATCTTTTTACTGCCGGAATGCGGGCGATTTCAACCATTATGATGGCGCCGGATATTGGTGCCGGGATTTACATGACCCTTAATCGTCTGCTGATCCCTTTCGGTCTTCACCATGTGCTGAGCTCAACGGTGCGCTTCACCGCCGCCGGAGGGACTTATCTGATCGACGGGCAAACGTATGTAGGGATTTTACCCGCGATGAACAAAATCCTCTTCGATCTTGGCCCTTCACACCCGGCATGGAAAGAGTTTATGCCAACATTAACCAGCTATCTTGCTTCATCGCAAATGCTGACCACGTTGTTCCGCGTCCCCGCCATCGGGCTCGCCATGTATCATATGGCTTATTTCAAAAATAAGAAATTTGCCAAAGGAATGATCCTGACCGTCGTGCTTACAGCCATGTTAGGTAATATCACCGAGCCATTGGAATTTTCCTTCCTGTTTATTGCACCAAAACTTTTCATCATCTACGCGGTGCTCTGCGGCTTACTGACTATCCCACTGCAAATGTTGGAAGTCTCTATCGGTTATATTCGCGGCACTATTTTCGACTTCGGTATTTTCGGTCTGATGTACGAAAATACGCACTGGGTGAATTTGATTCTGCTCGGCGTAGTTAACTTCGTGGTGTTCTATTTTGTATTCCGTTTCGCAATTGGCAAATTTGATATCAAAACGCCTGGGCGTGAAAGCGAAATGGCCGACAGCACCTTACTCAATAATAAAGAGTACGACAAAGTGGCCGAGATGGTTATTCAGGGATTGGGTGGCAAAGATAACATCAAGCGAGTCGAAAACTGCGTTTCCCGTTTGCGCATCGACCTACAGGATCAGAAGAAAATTAACATGGATATCCTTAAAGAGTCCGGCTCACTGGGCACCTTTATCCCCTCAAACAACCATGTCCATGTGGTCTTCGGCCCGCACGTAGAATTTGTCCGCAACGCGGTGGACGACCGTCTTGTGGGTGCCAGATAAGCTAAAGGAGAGAGCAATGCGCGCATTATATGATTCAAAGAGCAAAACCATTCACGATCGCGGCATGAAGGCGCTGCTCAGTCAGCAGGCGCGAGTCCAGTCATGGCTGGACGTTGAGGCCGCGCTGGCACTGGCTCAGGCTGAACAGGGGATGATCCCGGAGGACGCGGCGCAGAATATTGCGGCCAACTGTCAGGTGGAAAAGATCGATCTTGACGAAATGGAACGCCTGCTGCGGGAAATAGGCCACGGTTTTGTGCCGGTGATCAAAGTGCTGGTCAAGGCCTGCGACGCGGAAAGCGGAAAATACGTGCACTATGGCGTAACCACCCAGAATATTCAGCAAACCGCTCAGTTGTATCTGGCGAAGCAATTTAACGTATTGCTGCATGGCTTTGTTAGCGACACGCTGCGCAACCTGGCAACAATGGCACAGGAGCATCAGTCCACGTTAATGGCCGGGCGAACCCACGGTAAACACGCGCTTCCGATCACCTGGGGCTATAAAGTTGCCGTGTGGATTGACGAATTGTTAAGCGCGCAGCAGCGCATGCAGGAAGCAGAAAAACGCGTTTTTACCGTGATGATGGGCGGTGCCGTGGGTGCCTTCCACGCCACGGGGGAAACCGGCCGCAGGGTACAAGACAGCGTAGCACAGCAGCTCGGTATGCATTCGATGGCCATTCCATCACGCAACTCTCGCGTTTACCGAATGGAATACATCAACAATTTATGTCTGCTGGCGACCACCTTTCATAAAATTGCCGAAGAGGTTTATCAAACGTCCGGCGAAGAATTTGGTGAGGTGTCGGAAGCCTTTACCAAGGGAACCGTCGGCAGCAGCACCATGCCGCAGAAGGTGAACCCTAAGCTGGCAAAAGGCATTATTGCTAACGCGCAGAAACTCTATTCCGTGCTGACGTCGTGCCTGTACGTGAGTCCACGCCCGTTCGAAGCGGACAGTTCGGCCTACTTTATCTTTGATGCCAATATTCAGGAGAGTATGGAGTGCATCGCGGAAATCGTGATGCGCGCGGAAGAACTGACCCGTACGCTGGTCATTAACCGCGAGCGGATGTTGCACAACGTCCAGCTCACGCATGGACTTATCAATAGCGAAAAAATAATGATGCATCTGGTGGCAAAGCTTGGCAAAGATGCCGCGCACGAACGCGTTTATCAGTTGGCCATGCGAAGTACCCATGAGGGCATTCCTTATGCTGAAGTCCTGCGCCATGACCCGGTTATCCGCCAGAATTTCAGCGATAGCGAAATTGATGCCCTTCTCGATCCCGCCCATTACATCGGTCTGTGCGCCGAAATGGCGCAGGAAACCGCCAACCGCGTGATGGGGAACAATCATGGCTGATGCCTGCCTCTCTCTGGCCTGTGAACGTATTATTACCCCCAATGGGATCCGCGCCGGCTATCTGCACGTCGACGATGACAAAATTGTGGCACTGGATGATACGCCCCGCGGACGCGTTATGGATTACCGAGATGCCACGCTGATGCCGGGCTTTGTTGATATCCACGTCCACGGATGGGGCCGTGGCTCTTTTGCCTGGAAAGGGGCAACACAGTCGCTCGCGGCGATGAGTCAGGATCTGGTGAATGCTGGCGTGACCTCGTGGCTGGCAACGTCCGCCACCCAATCGGAAGAATTTTTGCTGGAAAGCCTGGCCACTGCCGCTCAATGGATAGACAACGCCAGACCTGAGGATGGTGCGCAGGCGGTGGGGATTCATATGGAGGGTCCCTACATTAATCCCAAATTTATCGGCATGCAGCGCCTGGACTGCGTCCAGCAGCCTAGCATTGCGGGATTCGAACGCTACCAACGCGCGGCAGGAGGACATGTCCGCTTAATGACGCTCGCGCCCGAACTGCCCGGTGCCCTGGCGCTGATTCGGCATCTTCATCAATCCGGCGTGACTATTTCAGCGGGGCATACCGACGCCACTTTCGATGAAATTAGCCAAGCCATCGATGCCGGGCTCAATCATTTTACTCACGCCTTCAGCGCCATGCGCGGCCTGCATCACCGGGAGCCTGGGGTGGTTGGCGCGCTGATGTATTACGAAGAAACTTTCGCCGAGGTCGCTAAACAAAGTGGTATCACCTTGCGGCCGGAGGTTTTTGATATTCTCTATCGCTTAAAGAAAGACCGACGTCTGGTGATGATGAGCGACTGCCTGGGCTACGTTGATTTCCCCGAAGGGTTCGAATTTAAGCACTATCTGCGCCAGGAAACGTTCCGTATTCACCAGCAGATGCTGGAGATCACCGACTGCCACGGCTGTACCCGTACGGTGTCGCCTGATGATTGGCCTGCCGTGCAGAGCCTGGAGATGAGCTTTCTTGATTCAGTAAAGAATGTGGTGAAGAGATTGGAAAACGGCTGGGTTTCCGCCGCGCAAATCGCCTGCCTTAACCCAGCAATTCTGGCGGGTGTCGCGCAGCATAAAGGCAGTCTGGAGCCAGGAAAAGACGCCGATATTCTGGTGCTGGATGCAGAAGAAAATCTGCACGCCGTATGGTGTCGTGGCGTCAAGCAGACGCTGGCTAAATAAAGACATCACCGTAGTGCTGTTCGAGGAACGCTTTTAACGCCTTCGGGCTCATTCCCTGTACCTGTTGAACGAAAGATTCAGCAGGTATTTTTTTGCGCGTTGGGCTAAGGCCATGCTCACGCAGCAGTTGAAAATCATCCTGAGTCAGATAGAAATTGACCTTCACATAGCCCAGCTTTGCGTGGCGCAGGTGGCTGGAAATCTTATTTGTGAAAGTGATCAGCAGATCGAAATCCTGCTGGAGCAGTCGGTCAATTTCATTGATGTTCACGCAGCCCAGCACATCTATATGAAAACGAGACAGCAGAACCTCTTTGAAGTAGCCAACCTTGCTTTCCGACGAGTTGGTCACAATGATGACCCGTTTTTTTGCATCCCCCACCACCCTGTTCTTCAGCTCATGTTTCTTGATAATCAGCACCAGCGTGGCCAGATGGATCGCCGAAAACGACATCTGCCAGCGCAGCTCAATCTCGTTGAGCGCCTGCTGAACATGCCGCCAAAGCTGCGGATAGCGTCGCTGTACATCGTGCAGTTTTTTATCATCGAACCACAGGTGGAATTTGTTCTGAATAATCGCCGCGTAAATAAAGTTATAAATATCCGCATACCAGAGGTGGCGATTGTGGATCGTGGCATTCAGACCGCCAGAAAGCGCGTCGCTGACCCGCATTACGTGTGCCGCAAGCAGCGGATCATAGAGCGTAAAGGGCCGATGGATAAACGTCAGCGACGCAATCAGCATATCGAGGCACAGGTTTTCATCGTCATCGCTCAGAACCGCGTAGGGATAGGTGGTCAGGAAGTTACACATCCTGCTGTCGGTAATATCATGCCCACGTTTAATCCGATGTAGCGCCAGGCTCAGGTATACCAGCAGATATTTGCGACCGTTGTAGCCAAGCCGCGTGGCAGGGCTAATGACATGGTCGTAATACGCTGCCGCTTGCGTGATTTCCTGCGCACATTCCGTCAGGAACTGCTCCGCAATAGATCGATTAATCGGTTCATTGGCCTGATGGGCAATCAGCCGATTATCGGCGCCAATTTCAACGGTTTTCAGAATCGACATACACACCGCAAGGCGTAAACGGTACTCATCGCCCACCAATTGCGATCCTTTGCGCGGAATACTCAGCAGCGTAAGCCCGCTCTCCTGAACCCGACGCAGCATCACCGGGTTATCATTTTTGACCGTTCCCGCGCTGACAAAAAACTTTTTATAGTATTCGTTTTTATTCACCACATCGCGCAGACACAGCGCGACAAAAAGATCCTGCACGCGCTCCTCGGCGGTAGTGAGATAACGATTAAACTGTACTCGCTGGAGAAAATCGATGTAGTCGCTGTAGCCGATGCGGGTGGTAATGCATTGGTTATCCTGATGCAGTTGTACGTTAGCAGGTAGCAGTTCGTTTAGCTCTTTCATCGTGCGCTTCAGGGTTGAAAGCGTTTTACCAAACCGCTGCACCGCATGCTCAATGCCAAGAGGATTGTTATCCTGCAGGTATTTTAAGAAGGAGAGATCGAAATGATTCATGGCCGTTCGCTGATAGGTCAAACCCAACCTAGCGTAACGGAAAAGGCGAAGGAAAACCGTGACCTGCCACGAGTCACGGTCACCTGGTTATCAATTAAACAATGTTCCTATCAGTAGCCAGCCGTTTAGGGTTACCACGATGGCCACGATGGCCCAGCCAATTCGTTTAACCCATCGCGTATTCACCAGCTCGCCCATCAGTTTACTATCACTGGTAAAGATCAGCAGCGGCACCAGCGCCAAAGCAATACCAAAACTCAGCAGAACCTGGCTCATTACCAGTATGCGCGTCGGGTCTAAGCCCATCAGTATCACCACGAACGACGGCAGCATTGTCACCACCCGGCGGAACCAGAGCGGAATGTGGAAACGGATAAAGCCCTGCATCACCACCTGACCTGCCAGCGTACCGACGACCGTTGAAGACAAGCCTGCGGCAATCAAGCTGAGGCCAAAGATGGTCGCCGCCGCATGGCTAAGCAGCGGTTCCAGAGTGAGATACGCCTGATCCAAATCGGCAATCCCGGTATGCCCATGGGCGTGGAACGCCGCCGCTGCGGTCGCCATCATCGCCAGGTTGACAAAACCGGCAATGGTCATGGCAATGGCGACATCCCAGCGCGTGGCGTTATAGCGCTCTTTTGCCGTGCCACCGTGTAAATGTTGGGTCAGCGATGAATGCAGATAAATAACGTGCGGCATAATCGTTGCGCCCAGCACGCCCGCCGCGAGGAATACCGCTTCTGAGTTCGGTAGCGACGGTACAATCATACCTTTTGCCAACGGTGCCAGCGCGGGTTGAGAGAAAATCAGCTCGACAATATACGCCGCCGCCACAAACAGCAGCAGGCCGCCGATGACTTTCTCCAGCGGTTTTTGCCCACGGCGCTGCAACATTAGGATCAGGAAGGTGGCGATCCCCGTGAGAACAGCGCCTTGTAGCAAGGAAATACCGAGAATGAGCTTAAAGCCGATGGCTGCACCGATAAACTCCGCCAGATCGGTCGCCATGGCGATAATTTCCGCCTGCACCCAGTAAAACCAGACCAGCGGGCGCGGATAATGATCGCGAATCTGCTCCGCCAGATTTTTACCGGTTGCGATCCCAAGCTTGGCCGAGAGCACCTGAATCAACATTGCCATCAGGTTCGCCCACACCACTACCCATAAGAGCTGGTAGCCGAAGCTGGCCCCAGCCTGAATATTGGTCGCAAAGTTACCGGGGTCGATATAGCCGATTGCCGCAATAAATGCGGGCCCCATCAGCGCTAACCGCATACGGCGCGCTGCACGACTGGTGTTATTCTCAACGCGACTGTTGGTCATTCTCTGCCTCAAAAACATAGCCTTTGCTATGTTTCATGCTAACAAAATGAGAATGATTATCAAGTTCATTTACGAGGGATGATAATTATTGCTCTGATAGCCGGAACCGATAGCCAGACTGGAGGTTAGGATGGATTGGTATACGCTTAATGACAGAGTAGTACAACGTGGAAACTTTTCATACATTTACTTAACATCACAAAAATGTATCGAAGATCACTAATTTAGAGTTTGCTCACAGGTTCTGAATATAGTGAGAGACAGATCTCGTTTTATTTGACCATGTTACATAGAATGTGCACGAAAACTTAACCCGCCTCATGTTTGGAGCAAATATGGACCGCGTCTTCCATTTTATTCTCGCGCTCGTTGTGGTTGCGATCCTGGCCTTACTGGTCAGTTCCAACCGTAAACAGATTCGCATTCGTTATGTTATTCAGCTACTTGTCATCGAAGTATTGCTGGCATGGTTCTTCCTGAACTCTGATGTCGGTCTGGGTTTCGTAAGAGGCTTCTCCGAGATGTTCGAAAAACTGCTCGGTTTTGCCAACGAAGGGACCAACTTCGTCTTCGGCAGTATGAACGATAAAGGCCTGGCATTCTTCTTCCTGAAAGTTCTGTGCCCTATCGTCTTCATCTCCGCGCTGATCGGTATTCTGCAGCATATTCGTATCCTGCCGATTATCATTCGTGCGATTGGTACCGTGCTGTCTAAAATTAACGGCATGGGTAAACTGGAGTCTTTCAACGCCGTCAGCTCGCTGATCCTGGGCCAGTCTGAAAACTTCATCGCCTATAAAGATATCCTCGGTAAAATGTCCCGCAACCGCATGTACACCATGGCGGCAACGGCGATGTCTACCGTGTCTATGTCTATCGTGGGCGCATACATGACCATGCTGGAACCAAAATACGTCGTTGCGGCGCTGGTTCTGAACATGTTCAGCACCTTTATCGTTCTGTCGCTGATCAACCCTTACCGCGTTGATGAAAGCGAAGAGAATATCCAGATGTCTAACCTGCACGAAGGACAAAGCTTCTTCGAAATGCTGGGTGAATATATTCTGGCAGGCTTCAAGGTTGCAATTATCGTTGCGGCAATGCTGATCGGCTTTATCGCACTGATCGCAGCGCTGAACGCCCTGTTCGCTACCGTGACCGGTTGGTTTGGCTACAGCATCTCCTTCCAGGGCATTCTGGGCTACATCTTCTACCCAGTGGCATGGATCATGGGTGTACCGGCTAACGAAGCTCTGCAGGTGGGTAGCATCATGGCAACCAAACTGGTTTCTAACGAATTCGTTGCAATGATGGATCTGCAGAAAGTGGCTGCGGAACTCTCCCCACGCGCGGTGGGCATCATCTCCGTATTCCTGGTCTCCTTCGCTAACTTCTCTTCTATCGGGATTATCGCCGGTGCGATTAAAGGCCTGAATGAAGAGCAAGGTAACGTGGTTTCCCGCTTCGGTCTGAAACTGGTTTATGGTTCAACGCTGGTGAGCGTGCTGTCTGCTTCTATCGCCGCGCTGGTGCTGTAATCCTTCATCGTTAAAAAAGGGCCTGTAACGTCAGTTACAGGCCCTTTTCTTTAGGCTTCGGTATGGTATCCAATCTCACAGAGCGGCCGAGGTTTATCAATCAAATACCCCTGCATGTAGTGCACGCCCAGCTCAGTCAGCAGCGCCTGCTGCTCCTTGGTTTCAACAAACTCTGCCACCACTTCAAGATTCTGTACTTTCGCCAGTTCGCAAATTGAGCGAATGATCATGGCATCCATCGGATCGGTCAGCACATCGCGCACAAAGCTACCGTCAATTTTAATGATATCGGCCTCAACGCGCTTAAGTCGCTCGTAGTTGGCGTAGCCGGTTCCAAAGTCATCAATCGCTATCTGACAGCCGAATTCACGCAGACGGTTGAGGTTTTTAATGCTGACATCAGAGTTTGAAAACGCTTGCTCTTCGGTGATTTCCACAATAATGCGCTTAACGTTGACCCGATAGCGGCGGAACAGCGCGATAATTTCGGCAGCACTCTCCTTTTGCATCAGGGTGTAAGGCATTAAGTTGACGGAAAAGCGCTGACCCGGGAACGCATCCAACGACAGGAACAGCTTTTCCAGCACCTGCATATCAAAGCGCTTACTGAGGTTAAACTGGGTCAACACCGGGATAAATTTATCCGGTGTCACCATGCCATTAGCGTCAACCAGGCGGCTAAGAATTTCGTAGTAACCTTCCCCGGTGGGCTTTCGAATCGGCTGCGCATACAGCACAAACCCATCATCATCGAGCGCATGTTTAATACGGTTCAGCAGCACGACTTGCTCACTGGTTTGATCAAACGCCTCCACCTGGCCATTATCAAGCTTAAGTATTTGCCCCGCCTCTCCCGCCTGCTCGGCAAGCCAGCTTAACTGACCCAGCGTATGATAGAGATTGCCATCCTGAGCACGTACCCGCCCCCAGGAGATGCCGTATTCCAGATTCAGCACCGAGTTGTTCCAGCGAATTTCCTGACTGCGGAGAAACGCAACCAGATGGTGTAAACGCGCCGCGGTATCTGGACCAGATAGCACGAGAAGCAGCTCATTACCGGGCAACTGAAACAACTTTTCGTTAGCGCCCAGCACCGGTTGCAGCACTTGCGTAATGCTACGCTTGCACTGAATGCGCATCATCATGCCGTAGTGACGGCTCAGAAAATCAAGATTTTCGATATGAACACAGCAGACGTTAGCCATACCCGGCTTTTCGAGGTACACCTCCAACGCGCGCAAATTAGGAAGACCGGTTAATGGATCGAGCATCGCCTGTTCTTGCCACTTTTGTCGGACACGTTTGCTGCGGTGATAAATCTGTAGCATGTACAGCAGGCACACCGTGAACGAGATAAGCGATGATAAAATAAAGGAGAGCGAGTACTGCGTCTGAATGCCGTGTAAAAAGTTAGTGTTGTTCATCACCAGCATAAACGCGGAAAGAGTCCAGGCCATAATAACAGACTGGTAAGTTAACTGACTGATTCCAAATGAGAAAAATATAAATATCACCGGAGCGAGGTAGCCGGCAAAATAATCATTGTTGAGCGGCATGCATAAGAAAAAGAGCAGAACGGCAAGCCCGAGGAACCAGCCACATACGTTTAGCCGACATCTAAAACTCTGGTAGTACCCAAAGTTACGGCGCCAGAATGCTCTGGCATAATTGGTGTTAAGGCACATCCTAAATGGGTAATAGAACAGTTTTGTGAAAATCAGCGATGCACAAACCAGCCCCTGGATATCAACAATAGAGTAAATTTTTGTTGTTATATTAAAATAACTGAACATTGATTGTGGAATAACGGTAAATTCGCCGACCAAATACATCATGACTTTTGCCATAATAGGCGTTGCGAAACCAAACCAAAAAACATGTAAGCCTAGGTTATGAATCACTAAACCATGTCGCCAGCGACGCCCTAAAATAGAGCGTAAAATAAGGCCGGAGATACACACCGCAGTTAGCTGACAAAAAAGTAATATTAATGAATTAACCGGTGAAAGATTTATCTGCCAGTAATTTGCCGCAGTGAACCCAACGATCAGTGGCAGCACCGCATGGCGCCCAAACAGCATCACCAGTGCAATCATAACGCCTAATGGTAACCACGCCAGATAAACGGAGTGACCTTCATAGAAAGCGGTTGGCGATATATAACGAGAAAAAGGAATGGCAACCAGGCTCATTATCAGAACCAGGAAGAATTTTTTAATTGAGGTAATCCATTTAACAGTCATGCGTAGCAGCCGATATCCTTTATCGTACGTAGAGTGACTGCCTAAATATTATTGTCACTAATAATTCGAAGCAAGCATGGTCTATAAAATACTGAACAATGCCCGCATTTTATATTATATCCGTTGTTTTTTCACGCAGTTAGCAAATGCAAAAAACCCCCGCCTTTCGGCGAGGGTTTCGTAATTTGGTGGAGCTAAGCGGGATCGAACCGCTGACCTCTTGCATGCCATGCAAGCGCTCTCCCAGCTGAGCTATAGCCCCACAGTGCTTTTACGTTCCAAACCTGATGGGAGCAGGATTTGGTGGAGCTAAGCGGGATCGAACCGCTGACCTCTTGCATGCCATGCAAGCGCTCTCCCAGCTGAGCTATAGCCCCAACGTAAAGCTGTCGTGTTGACGGGCGGCATAATATGAATTCCCTTGCACAGTGTCAACGGCAAAATACGTTAAAGGAAGCTAATCGCTGAAAAATCAGGCAAACGCGCAACAATACGCACCTGCTCGCAAACAGGAGTTATGCGTGTCACGTTTTCAAGTAAAACGATGCTATAACATGAACATGTAATTCCCACACTGCGACTCAGGAAATTGTATGCTCAAGGAACGAATGACGCCGGAGGAGATCGCCCATCTGACGGGGTATAGCCGACAAACTATCAATAAGTGGGTGCGTAAAGAGGGCTGGACAACATCGCCGCGTCCGGGTGTTCAGGGGGGTAAAGCACGCCTGGTGCATGTAAATGAACAAGTCATGGCGTTTATCCACAGCGCCCAGCGCGTTTGTGAGGCCGCAGCCCCCTACGCTGCCAACGGTAATGAACCCCCTTTCCATACGCTACTGTTAACGTTGGCCGATGAGATGACCGACGTTGAACAGAAACAGTTCACCACACTGCTGCTGCGAGAAGGTATCAGCGGTTTATTACAACGTCTCGGGATCCGCAGCTAAGCATTCGTTATGAAAAAATTTCCCGCAAAAATGTCTACGGAAGAATTAGCCAACCATCTGGGCATGACCCGACAGACCATCAATCGCTGGATCCGCGAACAAGGTTGGCATACCGAACCGCTCCCCGGAATCAAAGGTGGACGAGCGCGGCTTATTTCAATCACTCCGGCCGTTCTCGAGTATCTTGCCAATATGCCCGCACTGCGTAACGTATCGGCTGAAAACCAGATGCAAGAGCCTGTACGAAGCTATAGCGCGCGAGAATCGGAAGTGGTCTGGCGGCAAATTACCGATGTACTGCAAAATATGACGCCTGTCGAACAACAGCGGCTACAGCTGTTGCTTGCCCGGGAAGGCATTAGCGGCTTTTTATCGCGGCTTGGTCTGAGCAACGACGACGAGGCGTAAAAAAAGCGGGTTTCCCCGCTTTTTATCAAACATTGGCTAGCGATTACTGCTGGCTTTCACGCTCAGCAATAAAACTCAACGCTTTGTTAATACGCTCAATGCTACGGGATTTACCAATAGCATGTACGGTAACGTCCAGCGCAGGCGATTGCCCTGCTCCAGTCACCGCAACGCGCAGTGGCATGCCGACTTTGCCCATGCCCACTTCCAGTTCATCTGCGGTAGACTGAATCGCGTGATGTACGTTTTCAGCAGTCCATTCAGTGATAGCGGCAATTTTATCACGCACCACTTCCAGAGGCTGACGCGCAACCGGACGCAGGTGTTTCTTCGCCGCATCGGCATCGAACTCAGCAAAGTCTTCATAGAAGTAACGGCAGCTCTGCGCCATCTCTTTGAGCGTTTTGCAGCGCTCGCCCAGCAGTTTGATAAGCTCGGACAGCTGCGGACCTACGCGAGTATCAATATTTTCCTGCTCGATGTGCCACTGCAGATGCGTTGCCGCATATTCGGCTGGCAGAGTATTGATGTAGTGGTGGTTCAACCACTGCAGCTTCTCTGTATTGAATGCACTGGCTGATTTACTCACGGCATTCAGTGCGAAGTATTTGATCATCTCTTCACGGGTGAAGATTTCCTGATCGCCATGGGACCAGCCCAGACGCACCAGATAGTTCAGCAGCGCCTCCGGCAGATAGCCGTCATCGCGATACTGCATTACGCTGACCGCACCGTGACGCTTGGACAGTTTTTTGCCGTCATCACCGTTGATCATGGAAACGTGCGCGTAAACCGGCACCGGCGCATTCAGCGCTTTCAGGATGTTGATCTGACGCGGGGTGTTGTTGATATGATCTTCACCGCGAATCACGTGCGTGATTTCCATATCCCAGTCATCAACCACAACGCAGAAGTTGTAAGTTGGGGAGCCATCGGTACGGCGGATAATCAGATCGTCCAGCTCCTGGTTGCTGAATTCGATCGGCCCACGGATCTGGTCATCAAAAATAACGGACCCTTCCTGCGGGTTAGCGAAACGCACAACGCACGGTTCATTATCAGCATGATGTTCGTGACCATGGCGGCAGCGGCCGTCGTAACGCGGTTTTTCCCCCTTCGCCATCTGCTCTTCGCGCAACGCTTCCAGACGTTCTTTGGAGCAGTAGCATTTATAGGCCGTACCGGCTTCCAGCATTTCATCAATCACGGCGTTGTAACGATCGAAACGCTTGGTTTGATAGTACGGGCCTTCATCCCATTCCAGATTCAGCCAGTTCATCCCATCCATGATGGCTTCAATGGCTTCCGGCGTTGAGCGCTCGAGATCGGTGTCTTCAATACGCAGCACAAACTCACCGTCGTGGTTACGTGCAAAAAGCCAGGAATAAAGAGCAGTACGAGCACCGCCGACGTGCAGATAGCCGGTCGGGCTAGGCGCGAAGCGAGTTTTGATTTTCATGAAATGGCCTTACGTTTATAAAGATGCCGACAACCGGCAAATCCTGGAAATAAAAGTGGGCAATATTCTATCACTCCCACTCGGTTGTTCCCACCGCCAGCGCATGCTTTACTGTTTTTGCTTAGAATTCATACATAATAGGACGTTTTGCGATCGACTTGCTTAATTTTACGACGAACGAACAATTTCTTTAGAAAATGCGTTGACTCATTTTCAACTCTCCCTATAATGCGACTCCACACAGCGGGGGTGATTAGCTCAGCTGGGAGAGCACCTCCCTTACAAGGAGGGGGTCGGCGGTTCGATCCCGTCATCACCCACCAACTACTTTATGTAGTCTCCGCCGTGTAGCAAGAAATTGAGAAGTGGGTGATTAGCTCAGCTGGGAGAGCACCTCCCTTACAAGGAGGGGGTCGGCGGTTCGATCCCGTCATCACCCACCACTTTCTCGCCAGCTGGATTTCTTGCAAAAATGTGAAGTACCGAAGTGGGTGATTAGCTCAGCTGGGAGAGCACCTCCCTTACAAGGAGGGGGTCGGCGGTTCGATCCCGTCATCACCCACCACTTCGGGTCGTTAGCTCAGTTGGTAGAGCAGTTGACTTTTAATCAATTGGTCGCAGGTTCGAATCCTGCACGACCCACCAAT
>NZ_BCTM01000045.1 GCF_001571285.1 Kluyvera cryocrescens NBRC 102467
GGGACGGAAGTCACTGTCGTTCTCAAAATCGGTGGAGCTGCATGACAAGGTCATCGGGCATTATCTGAACATAAAACACTATCAATAAGTTGGAGTCATTACCCTTTTTTCAACTTCTGATGGATGCGAGTGATTGAACTCATACATTAATGTTTTCCCACGAAGTCTTTTTTCAGGTAAGCCTTCGCACATATCGGTAAATAGCTTGCCTGCTTTTATTTTTTCTGTCATCGACATGTTCATTTTTAACATTCCGTCCTGATAAGTTGGTCGGATAAGGCGCTCGCGCCGTATCCGACATTAATTTCTTAAGCGACTTCATTCACCTGGCGACGCAGCAGAGAAAGTGGGCCGGGGCCGCTAAGCGTGAACACGGAAATTAAGGTGAAGCCCAGCGCCACCAGACCCAGCACCAGGTAAGCGCCCTGGAAACCGATGCTTTCATACATATTGCCCGCCAGAATAGACATAAAAATCATCGCCAGTTGCTTAAAGAAGCAGAAACAGACCAGATAAATCGTCGCTGAAAAACGCACTTCAAACTGGCTGGTAATATATTTAAAGCAGCCCACCAGCAGGAACGGTACTTCAAACATATGCAGCGTTTTCAGAATAACCACTTCCAGTGCTGAGGTAGCGAACGATGAGCCAATAATACGTACTGACATAATAGTGCCAGCCAGCAGCAGGGCGTTTTTCCCACCGATGCGATTAATGATCAGTGGCGCAAAAAACATAATCGAGGCGTTAAGTAATTCGCCCATTGTCGTTACGTAGCCAAATACCCGCGTACCCTGTTCACCGGTAGCAAAGAACGAAGTAAAGAAATTAGCAAACTGTTGGTCAAAAACATCGTAGGTGCAGGAAACGCCAATAACATACAGTGACAAAAACCACAGTTTTGGCTGTCTGAACAGTTCCAGCGCCAGCTTAAGGCTAAATGCCGAATGGTTGGCACCTACCGCATTGGCAACCGTGGCAGAAGAGGGCGCATCCGTTTTGGCGAAAAAGAGTAAAACGGCGAGGATGAATGCACAGCCAGAACCCAGCCAGAAAACAAACTGATTATTGATGGTGAACATGATGCCGACAATCGAGGCACACAGCGCCCAGCCAACACAGCCAAACATCCGCGCGCGACCATATTCGAAATTACTGCGACGGCTGACTTTCTCGATAAATGCCTCTACTGCTGGCGCACCGGCGTTAAAACAAAAGCCTAGATAAATACCACCAACAATCGATCCTACTAAAATGTTGTATTGTAACAGTGGCCCGAAGATAAAAATAAAGAACGGCGCAAACATCACTAACATGCCGGTAATAATCCACAGCAGGTATTTGCGCAGCCCGAGTTTGTCAGAAAGCAGACCAAACAGCGGTTGGAATAATAGCGAGAACAGAGAAATAGCGGCAAAAATAATACCCGTATCACTTTTGCTGATATGGTTGATGTCATGTAGCCAAATCGGGAAAAACGGGAAGTAGGCTCCCATGATAAAAAAGTAAAAGAAAAAGAATAAACCGAACATCCAAAAGTTTGTGTTTTTTAAATAGTACATAATGGATTTCCTTACGCGAAATACGGGCAGACATGGCCTGCCCGGTTATTATTATTTTTGACACCAGAGCAACTGGTAATGGTAGCTACCGGCGCTAAGGTGGAATTCCGCCGACACTGACGGGCTCCAGGAGTCGTCGCCACCAATCCCCATATGGAAACCGTCGATATTCAGCCATGTGCCTTCTTCCGCGTGCAGCAGATGGCGATGGCTGGTTTCCATCAGTTGCTGTTGACTGTAGCGGCTGATGTTGAACTGGAAGTCGCCGCGCCACTGGTGTGGGCCATAATTCAATTCGCGCGTCCCGCAGCGCAGACCGTTTTCGCTCGGGAAGACGTACGGGGTATACATGTCTGACAATGGCAGATCCCAGCGGTCAAAACAGGCCGCAGTAAGGCGGTCGGGATAGTTTTCTTGCGGCCCTAATCCGAGCCAGTTTACCCGCTCTGCTACCTGCGCCAGCTGGCAGGTCAGGCCAATCCGCGCCGGATGTGGCGTATTGCTCGCCACTTCAACATCAACGGTAATCGCCATTTGACCACTTCCATCAATCCGGTAGGTTTTCCGGCTGATAGATAAGGTTTTCCCCTGATGCTGCCACGCGTGGACCGTGGTAATCAGCACCGCGTCGGCAAGCGTATCTGCCGTGCACTGCAACAACGCTGCTTCGGCCTGGTAATGGCCCGCCGCCTTCCAGCGTTCGACCCAGGCGTTAGGGTCAATGCGGGTCGCTTCACTTACGCCAATGTCGTTATCCAGCGGTGCGCGGGTGAACTGATCGCGCAGCGGCGTCAGCAGTTGTTTTTTATCGCCAATCCACATCTGTGAAAGAAAGCCTGACTGGCGGTTAAATTGCCAACGCTTATTATCCAGCTCGATGCAAAAATCCGTTTCGCTGGTGGTCAGTTGCGGGATGGCGTGGGGCGCGGAGGGGAGTGTCACGCTGAGGTTTTCCGCCAGACGCCACTGCTGCCAGGCGCTGATGTGTCCGGCTGCTGACCATGTGGTCGCGTTCGGTTGCACTACGTGAACCGTTAGCCAGAGTTGTCCGGCGCTCTTCGGCTGCGGTAGTTCAGGCAGTTCAATCAACTGTTTACCTTGTGGAGCGACATCCAGAGGCACTTCACCGCTTGCCAGCGGCTTGCCATCCAGCGCCACCATCCAGTGCAGGAGCTCGTTATCGCTATGACGGAACAGGTATTCGCTGGTCACTTCGATGGTTCGCCCGGATAAACTGAACTGGAAAAACTGCTGCTGGTGTTTTGCTTCCGTCAGCGCCGGATGCGGCGTGCGGTCGGCAAAGACCAGACCGTTCATGCAGAACTGGCGATCATTCGGCTTATCGCCAAAATCACCGCCGTAAGCCGACCACGGATTGCCATTTTCATCATATTTAATCAGCGACTGATCCACCCAGTCCCAGACGAAGCCGCCCTGTAAACGGGGGTACTGACGAAACGCCTGCCAGTATTTAGCGAAGCCGCCAAGACTGTTACCCATCGCGTGGGCGTATTCGCAAAGGATCAGCGGGCGCGTCTCTCCAGGCAACGAAAGCCATTTTTTGATGGACCATTTCGGCACAGCCGGGAAGGGCTGGTCTTCATCCACGCGCGCGTACATCGGGCAAATAATATCGGTTGCGAAGGTGTCGGCTCCGCCGCCTTCATACTGTACCGGGCGGGAAGGATCGACAGATTTGATCCAGCGATAGAGTGCGTCGTGATTAGCGCCGTGGCCTGATTCATTCCCCAGCGACCAGATGATCACACTCGGGTGATTACGATCGCGCTGCACCATTCGCGTTACGCGTTCGCTCATCGCGGGTAGCCAGCGCGGATCATCGGTCAGACGATTCATTGGCACCATGCCGTGGGTTTCAATGTTGGCTTCATCCACCACATACAGGCCGTAGTGGTCGCACAGCGTGTACCACAGCGGATGGTTCGGATAATGCGAACAGCGCACGGCGTTAAAGTTGTTCTGCTTCATCAGCAGGATATCCTGCACCATCGTCTGCTCATCCATGACCTGACCATGCAGAGGATGATGCTCGTGACGGTTAACGCCGCGAATCAGCAACGGCTTGCCGTTCAGCAGCAGCAGACCATTTTCAATCCGCACCTCGCGGAAACCGACATCGCAGGCTTCTGCTTCAATCAGCGTGCCGTCGGCGGTGTGCAGTTCAACCACCGCACGATAGAGATTCGGGATTTCGGCGCTCCACAGTTTCGGGTTTTCGACGTTCAGACGTAGGGTGACGTGATCGGCATAACCACCACGCTCATCGATAATTTCACCGCCGAAAGGCGCGGTGCCGCTGGCGACCTGCGTTTCACCCTGCCACAAAGAAACCGTCACCCGCAGCTCATCGCGCAGCTCGCCGTACATCTGAACGTCTGCCTCCAGTACAGCGCGGCTGAAATCATCATTAAAGTGAGTGGCTACATGGAAATCGCTGATTTGCGTGCTCGGTTTATGCAGCAACGAGACGTCACGGAAAATGCCGCTCATCCGCCACATATCCTGATCTTCCAGATAACTGCCGTCACTCCAGCGCAGCACCATCACCGCGAGGCGGTTTTCTCCGGCGTGTAAAAATGCGCTCAGGTCAAATTCAGACGGCAAACGACTGTCCTGTCCGTAACCGACCCAGCGCCCGTTGCACCACAAATGAAACGCCGAGTTAACACCATCAAAAATAATTCGCGTCTGGCCTTCCTGTAGCCAGCTTTCATCAACATTAAATGTGAGCGAGTAACAACCCGTCGGATTCTCCGTGGGAACATACGGCGGATTGACCGCAATGGGATAGGTCACGTTGGTGTAGATAGGCGCATCGTAACCGTGCATCTGCCAGTTTGAGGGGACGATGACAGTATCGGCGTCAGGAAGATCGCGCTCCAGCCAGCTTTCTGGTACCGCTTCTGGTGCCGGAAACCAGGCAAAGCGCCATTCACCATTCAGGCTGCGCGACTCTTGGGAAGGGCGATCGGTGCGAGCCTCTTCGCTATTACGCCAGCTGGCGAAAGGGGGATGTGCCGCAAGGCGATTAAGTTGGGTAACGCCAGGGTTTTCCCAGTCACGACGTTGTAATACGACGGCCAGTGAATCCGTAATCATTGTCATAGTTGTATCCTGCGTGAATTGTTATCTGCTCACATTTTCGCATAACATACGAGCCGGACACATAGAGTGTAAAGCCTGGGGTGCCTAATGAGTGAGCTGACTCACATTAATTGCGTTGCGCTCACTGCCCGCTTTCAAGTCGGGAAACTTGTCGTGCCAGCTGCATTAAGGAATCTGCCAACGTGCGGGGAGAGGTGGTTTGCGTATTGGGCGCCAGGGTGGTTTTTCTTTTCACCAGTGAGACGGGCAACAGCTGATTGCTCTTCACCGCCTGGCCCTGAGAGAGTTTCAGCAAGCGGTCCACGCTGGTTTGCCCCAGCAGGCGAAAATCCTGTTTGATGGTGGTTAACGGCGGGATATAACACGAGCTGTCTTCGGTATCGTCGTATCCCACTACCGAGATATCCGCACCAACGCGCAACCCGGACTCGGTAATGGCGCGCATTGCGCCCAGCGCCATCTGATCGTTGGCAACCAGCATCGCAGTGGGAACGATGCCCTCATTTAGCATTTGCATGGTTTGTTGAAAACCGGACATGGCACTCCAGTCGCCTTCCCGTTCCGCTATCGGATGAATTTGATTGCGAGTGAGATATTTATGCCAGCCCGCCAGACGCAGACGCGCCGAGACAGAACTTAATGGGCCCGCTAACAGCGCGATTTGCTGGTGACCCAATGCGACCAGATGCTCCACGCCCAGTCGCGTACCGTCTTCATGGGAGAAAATAATACTGTTGATGGGAGTCTGGTCAGAGACATCAAGAAATAACGCCGGAACATTAGCGCAGGCAGCTTCCACAGCAATGGCATCCTGGTCATCCAGCGGATAGTTAATGATCAGCCCACTGACGCGTTGCGCGAGAAGATTGTGCACCGCCGCTTTACAGGCTTCGACGCCGCTTCGTTCTACCATCGACACCACCACGCTGGCACCCAGTTGATCGGCGCGAGATTTAATCGCCGCGACAATTTGCGACGGCGCGTGCAGGGCCAGACTGGAGGTAGCAACGCCAATCAGCAACGACTGTTTCCCCGCCAGTTGTTGTGCCACGCGGTTGGGAATGTAGTTCAGCTGCGCCATCGCCGCTTCCACCTTTTCCCGCGTTTTCGCAGAGACGTGGCTGGCCTGGTTCACCACGCGGGAAACGGTCTGATAAGAGACACCGGCATACTCTGCGACATCGTATAGCGTTACTGGTTTCACATTTACCACCCTGAATTGACTCTCTTCGGGTGCTATCATGCCATACCACGAAATGTTTTGCGCCATTCGGAGGGGGCACGCCGAAGTGAGATTCAAAATGCCGACGTCAGTTCACAGGTGGGTAATGATACCAACGTGTTGATTTCGTATTTTCACTGACACCAGGATCATCCTGATGTTACAAGGATTGAATGACTACAGATTAAAATAGTCATCAACAGGTTGACAGCATTACCGGTAACCCGTTTCAGCTCTTTCTGGAGACGGCGGATCTCGGCCTGAGCATCTGACTGTTCTTTATTAGTGGAAGAATCCGGACCGTACTTCTTTATCCATGCATAAAGGCTGTGGGTGGTGATATCGAGACGTGTTGCAACGCTGGAAACAGAATAACCGCGATCAACAACCTGTTTGACTGCTTCAGTTTTAAACTCTTCGGGATAACGCTTACCGCTCATGGGCACCTCTCTTTAAGCCATCTTAAATGACTCTGAGGTGTCTGTTAAACCCGTGGCGATTCATTTTAGGCATAAAAAAAGACCTCAGTTGAGGTCTATTTACATACTGTTGGTGCGAAGGCCGAACTCGAATCGGCTCTTCATTAACTAACTCTGGCAACGTTTCCATCCAATCGCAATCCATCCAAATAGTCCCCATACCACTGCATCATCTCTTTCCTCCCTTCAAGATACTGCGCATGGTTATAGGTCCCGCGAATCGCGTTCTTGTCCACATGCGCGAGCTGGGTCTCAATCCAAGCAGTGTTGAATCCTTCCTCATGCAAGATTGTGCTCATGGTGTGACGAAAACCATGTCCGGTTGCTCTCTTATCGTAACCAATCCTTTTAATAACCATATTGATGCTGGCTTCGCTCATTGGTTTATTAACATCGTTTCGACCTGCAAAGATAAACTGGTAAGTACCGGTCAATTGCTTTAGTTGCCGAAGTGCTGCTAAGGATTGAGCAGAAAGGGGCACTATGTGGGGTCGCCTCATCTTCATTCTACTTTTCGGTATTTCCCAGATATGGTTTTCGAAGTCGATTTCACTCCATTCTGCCATACGTAATTCGACGGTTCGTAAGCCCGTAAGCATGAGTAGTCGGGTCGCCAGAAGCGTTACTAGACTGCCGGTGTATTGTGAAAGCTTTTGTAAAAACTCGGGTAGCTCAGCAGCAGTAAGAAAGGGATAATGTTGTTTCTCGTACCCCTGTAAAGCACTACCAAGATCAGCCGCAGGGTTGTACTCGGCTCGGCCAGTAACAATAGCGTAACGGAACACTTCGCTACAACGTTGGCGCACTTTACTGGCAAGCTCCGGCGCACCTCGCTTTTCCATACGCTGCAATACAGACAGAAGCTCCAGTGGCTTTATCTCATTAACCGGCTGCGATCCAACAAAGGGAAATACATTGTTTTTGAAGGCCCGGTTAACATAGTCAGCGTAGTTTTTTGACCAGCCAGAAACTTTTGCGTTGTACCACTCAACCGCTATCGCTTCAAAAGTATTCGTAACCGATAGTTTTTGGGCAAGTAGTTCGGCTTTTTTAACTTCACCGGGATCTTTATCATTTGCCAATGTTTTTCTCGCTTCATCGCGCTTAGTGCGGGCTTCCGCAAGTGAGATGTCAGGATAGGTTCCGAACGAGAGTTTTTTCTCTTTACCGGCAAATCGATACTTCATTCGCCAGTACTTTGAACCGTTAGTATTGACCATGAGATAGAGCCCTCCGCCATCAGCGAGTTTATAGGCTTTATCTCTGGGCTTTGCAGTCTCGACCTGACGAGCATTCAGTGGCATTTGGGGGCCTCATTTTCCGTTGAACAGGATAAGCCCCCACTTAGGCCCCCAAACGTTTATTGATTCACGTAGATATGGGTAGACTTCAGTTGACGTCGCATAGCCTGAGAAGAGGGGTTATGGCTGATTATAAAAGGTTTTTATTGAATTCGGTAGACATCAGGAGAGTTATATCTGGTGTCCCCTGCAGGAATCGAACCTGCAACTAGCCCTTAGGAGGGGCTCGTTATATCCATTTAACTAAGGGGGCGAAGCGGCACGAGTATAGCGTTTTTTATTCGCAGGAGTAAGTACATCACCACCTGACTGCTCAAACCATCGCCATTTCGCATCGCACGCCCCTTGTTTAATCCTTTTTCGTCTTATCATGGGCCTGTAAACGCTGCTTTTCTTTTCGCGCATTGCTCATATCATTGCGGATCTGCGCATGGCTCATTAACGCGAATATAAAGGTCCCACCGCAGATATTTCCGGCAAGCGTCGGTAGTGCGAACGGCCAAATAAAATCACTCCAGTGCAGCGAGCCATTGAATACCAGATAGAGAATTTCGACCGAACCGACCACAATGTGGGTGGTATCGCCCAGCGCAATAAGCCATGTCATCAGGATAATGACGACAATTTTCGCGGCTCCGGCGGCGGGGAACATCCAGACCATCGTCGCAATCAACCAACCGGATATAATCGCGTTGGCGAACATCTCAGTTGGACTGTTCTTCATGACGTCCATCCCTATTTTGACGAATGCGTCGCGAGTCTGCTCATCAAAAATGGGCATATGTTCAAAAGCCCATGCGGCAATCCCGGTTCCAATGATATTTCCCAATAGCACAACGCCCCATAACCTCATCAGTAAACTAAAGTTGCTGAGGGTTGGTTTTTGCATCACGGGCAAGACGGCGGTGACGGTATTTTCGGTAAATAGCTGCTGGCGGGCCATAATGACGATAATAAAGCCGAAGGTATAACCGAGGTTTTCCAGCAAAAATCCGCCGGGCACGCCTTCAAGCTGGACGTGGAAAATACCTTTTGCCAACAGCGAGGCTCCCATTGATAACCCGGCCGCGATGGCCGACCACAGCAGCGCCATGGCATCGCGCTCCATTTCCTTTTCACCTTCCTGGCGGATATGTTCGTGAATTGCCATGGCGCGGGAAGGTAGCCGATCCTCATCCACCTCTATCTTTTGACCGCTTTCCTTCTCTTCACTCTCAACTTCGAGTTCGTCACTGTGGCTATCTATTTTTTGTTGTTTGAAGTCATCCATCTCAGCCCCCTGAAATAAGCACAGATAGCTTAAGCGTAGCGGCTTCTGTCCGAGGTATGAGTGGATGTATTCTGAAAAGAGGTGATGCTGGCATTCTGCCTTTATTGTGCCGGAGACGTTTATGCCCCGCGACGCAGGCATTACCAGGCTATGATAAAATCAACGAGACCAGTTATATAGACATCGTTCGATGGGCTGTTACAATCGCTCACATCTAAATAGGCGGATACGCACGCGTTCCGTCATGGATGGCAGTCAGCAATAGCCATTATCAACAGGGAGACATTTATGAAGCTTCGCCTGTCGGCGCTTGCGCTAGGAACCACACTGCTGGTGGGTTGTGCGAGTTCCGGTACAGAACAACAGGGGCGTTCAGACCCGTTTGAAGGATTTAACCGAACGATGTACAGCTTCAACTTTAATGTGTTGGATCCGTACGTCGTTCGTCCTGTCGCCGTGGCGTGGCGTGATTATGTTCCGCAGCCTGCGCGTAATGGCCTTGGTAACTTTACCAGTAACCTGGAAGAACCGGCTATAATGGTGAACTCCTTCTTACAGGGGGACCCGTATCAGGGGATGGTGCACTTTACGCGTTTCTTCCTGAACACCGTTCTTGGGATGGGGGGCTTCATTGACGTTGCTGGTATGGCGAATCCAAAACTGCAGCGCGTTCAGCCGCATCGTTTTGGCAGTACGCTGGGGCATTATGGCGTGGGTTACGGTCCGTATATGCAGCTACCGTTCTACGGCAGCTTTACCTTACGTGAAGATGTTGGCGATATGGCGGATACCACTTATCCAGTGCTCTCGTGGCTGACCTGGCCAATGTCGATTGGGAAATGGGTGGTTGAAGGGGTCGAAACGCGGGCACAACTGCTCGACTCTGATGGCCTGTTACGTCAATCCTCCGATCCGTACATTATGGTCCGTGAAGCCTACTTCCAGCAGCATGACTTTATTGCTAACGGCGGCAAGCTGAAACCGGAAGTGAACCCGAATGCGCAGGCGATTGAGGGCGATCTGAAGGATATCGATTCCGAGTAACCGCTCGGCAATAAAAAAGGGTGAACATCATGTTCACCCTTTTTTTATGTCTTCAGGCTATCAGAAACGATAGTTGAAGTTGGTACCAAACAGCCAGGCTTTACCTTCAGATTTGAAGGTGTAATTGCCTTCCTGAACGGTAACGGTTTGACCGTGCATATAAGACGCGCCGACGTCGATGGAGGCATCTTCGTTAAACGCATAGGTGGTACCGGCGCTCAGCCAGAAACGGTCCTGGTCCGGGATGGAGATTGAGCGATGGTTTGCAGGAACCGGGCTATCATCAAACGCAATACCGGTACGGAAGGTCCAGTTTTTGTCGTAGTAATAGGTGGTACCCAGGGCGATACGGTAAGCGTCTTTAAAGCTCTCGTCTTTATAGAACAGCTCCTGACCATTAGAACCGGTCGCTTTCAGCTCCTGGAACTGGCTCCAGCTGGTGTAGGCGATGCTATAGTGGATAGCCCACTGTGGATCGACTTTGTTATAACCGGAGATTTCCCACATTTCAGGCAGGTTCAGGGTCAAAGAACCCGGAACGGTGCGCCCATCGGTGCCGTAAGGCAGGCCAGTAATCCCACGAGCTGCGAGCAGTTGGTTGCCACGGCTAGTAATAGAGCTTTTATAATCGCCGTCGAAGTCAATTTTCACTTCTGAGCGATAAGTCAGACCCCAGCGGTTATTCTTATCCAGTTCGTACAAAATGCCCGCATTCCAGCCGTATCCCCACTCGTCACCTTTCAGGTGCGCAATTTGTGAGTCAGGGCCAGTGATCCCCACTAAGTTACCCGCAGCACCTGGGAAACTCAGGCTTGCATCACCTGCATAGCGCTCAATTTTCGCTTTAGCGTACACGGCATCAAAACCGAGGCCGAAGCTCCAGTTGCTGCTCAGGCGGTAAGCGCCGCTCAGATTCAGGTTAGCGGTTTGGAGGTCGGTCTTGCCGCCATACATGCCGGCCGCGTAGCTATTATTGAACTCAGTGGCCAGACCGTAGTTGGAGGTGATGGAAGCCCCCCAACCAAACTGTTCGTTAATTGGCATCACGAAGTGGACGTTTGGCACCCAGGCGGTTGGCGCGATATTGTCAGCGTCGGTGCTTTTGCCGGTAGCCGGAGATTTACCTGTGATATTCACGTCAGGGTCGATAAATACCGCGCCGATAGAAAACTCTGGGCGGTCGAACATCATAATCAGCGCCGGGTTACGGCTGGCATTACCCGCATCATCGGCGATAGCGCCTTCACCTGAATAGGCGCGGCCCAGACCAGAGGATGAGAATTCATTTAGCTGGAAACCTGCTGACCAGGCTTGGGTAGAAACAAGTGCCACTGCAACAGCAAGAGCAGACTTCGTGAAACGGGTTTTTTGGCTCATGACCATAACCTCATTGAGTTATTTTTATACAAACAATGTTACATGTAGTAACAGAAGCGCGAAGTGTAGGGGCTGGACTACAACTTAGAAATCAGACCAGTGACGAGAGTATAGGTCTGACCAGATGGTATGTTGCAATATTGTTTATTAATATTTTCAAAGATGTTGTTTGAAACGAGATCTGGTTGGCAAAATTGCGGGTCTGGTCATGGGGCGTCAAACGCTGAATTTGTTCTAGATCATTTTTAATTGTGATTTCGGTCACTTATCAGCTTTCATCTCATTATCGACTGGAGAGCGATGGCGGGCGGGCGTAAAATAGGCACATAGTTTATCTGGCACCTTGGGTGCACAAAAACAGAGGAAATCTGCAATGAGTAAATGTAGTGCTGATGAAACCCCAGTTTGCTGCTGCATGGATGTTGGTACCATCATGGACAACACCGACTGCACCGCATCTTACAGCCGCGTATTCGCGAACCGTGCTGAAGCAGAAGAAACTCTGGCTGCGCTGACTGAAAAAGCGCGCGGCGTGGAGTCTGAGCCATGCAAAATCACCTCTACCTTTAAAGAAGTGGAAGGTGGCGTACAGCTGGACATCGACTTCGTCTTTGCCTGCGAAGCTGAAACGCTGATTTTCCAGCTCGGCCTGCGTTAATCGCATTCCGGCAAACTGTTCTTTAATAACGCCCCTGCTGCAGATGCCGAAGGGGCGTTTTCTTTTGTGCTCAATGTGTTTTAGCTCCCATTTTTTCCTCTCTTCGATTGGCTAAGTGTAAAAAATTAGTTAAGAATGTTATCAGGTCAGACCACTTGGTTTATTTCCGATAACAGGGGAAAGTTATGAGTCAGTCGCTACCGCTAATCACCCGCCAGGGCGATCGCATTGCTATTGTGAGTGGGTTACGTACCCCGTTTGCCCGTCAGGCGACCGCTTTTCATGGCGTCCCCGCTGTGGATCTGGGGAAGATGGTGGTGGGTGAAATGATGGCGCGCAGCGAAATTTCCCCTGATGTGATTGAACAACTGGTGTTTGGTCAGGTAGTGCAAATGCCTGCCGCTCCGAATATCGCGCGAGAAATTGTGCTTGGCACCGGCATGAACGTACACACCGATGCCTATAGCGTCAGTCGCGCCTGCGCGACGAGCTTTCAGGCGGTGGCAAACGTCGCTGAAAGCTTAATGGCAGGAACTATCCGTGCAGGCATTGCCGGCGGCGCAGATTCCTCTTCCGTGCTGCCCATTGGCGTCAGTAAAAAGCTAGCGCGCACGCTGGTGGATGCCAATAAAGCCCGTACCCTGGGACAAAAACTTAAGCTTTTTTCTCGTTTGCGTTTACGCGATCTGGCACCGGTGCCACCGGCGGTTGCCGAGTATTCGACCGGGCTGCGGATGGGCGATACCGCCGAGCAAATGGCGAAAACCTATGGTATTACCCGTGAACAGCAAGACGCACTGGCTAACCGCTCGCACCAACTGGCGGCACAGGCCTGGGCGCAAGGAAAGCTCAGTGCTGAAGTGATGACGGCATACTCGCCGCCGTATCGTACTCCGCTGGAGCAGGACAATAATATTCGCGCCAATTCAACGCTTGCCGACTATGCCAAACTGCGCCCGGCGTTTGATCGCCAGCACGGAACGGTGACGGCGGCAAATAGCACCCCCTTAACCGACGGCGCCGCGGCGGTGATCCTGATGACCGAATCCCGCGCTAAAGAGCTGGGGCTCACGCCGCTGGGCTACCTGCGTAGCTACGCATTTACCGCGATTGACGTCTGGCAGGACATGCTGCTGGGGCCGGCCTGGTCGATGCCACTGGCGCTGGAGCGCGCAGGACTAAGCTTTGCTGATCTGACGCTTATTGATATGCATGAAGCCTTTGCCGCTCAGACGCTCGCGAATATTCAGTGTCTGGCAAGCGAGAAATTTGCCCGTGAGGTGCTGGGGCGCAGCCATGCCACCGGCGAGGTCGATGAAAGTAAATTTAACGTGCTGGGCGGCTCTATTGCCTACGGCCACCCATTCGCAGCAACCGGTGCGCGTATGATCACTCAGACGCTTAACGAACTGCGTCGTCGCGGCGGCGGGTTTGGTCTGGTGACCGCCTGTGCGGCGGGCGGGCTTGGTGCGGCAATGGTTCTGGAGGCCGAATAATGGAAATGAAATCTGCATTCACGCTTACCGTTCGTCCTGACAACGTCGCCGTTGTGGCAATTGATGTGCCCGATGAAAAAATGAATACCCTGAAGGCGGAATTTGGTGGTCAGGTACGATCGATTCTCAAGCAAATCAGAGAAAACAAAACGCTGCTGGGGGTGGTGATCATCTCTGCGAAGCCCGATAACTTTATTGCCGGAGCCGATATCAACATGATTGGCCGCTGTCAAAGCGCTCAGGAGGCCGAAGCATTAGCCCGCCAGGGGCAGCAGGTGATGGCTGAGCTTTCCAGCCTATCGATTCCCGTTGTGGCGGCAATTCACGGGGCATGTTTGGGTGGCGGGCTTGAACTGGCGCTCGCCTGCCACGCGCGTATTTGTACCGATGATGGACGTACCGTGCTGGGGCTGCCGGAAGTTCAACTGGGCCTGTTGCCTGGTTCGGGCGGAACACAACGGTTACCGCGTTTGGTTGGCGTGAGCACTGCGCTGGATATGATCCTCACCGGCAAGCAGCTACGCGCCCGTCAAGCGCTCAAGGTTGGGCTAGTTGATGAAGTGGTCCCACACTCTATATTGCTTGATGCCGCCGCAGAGTACGCGCGCAAACCCCGGCATGAACAGCGTCGGCTGCCGATTCGGGAACGTATTCTGGCCGGTCCATTAGGCCGTAATCTGTTATTCAGCATGGCGAGCAAAAAAACGGCGCAGAAGACCCAGGGTAACTACCCGGCAACCGATAAAATTTTGCAGGTGATTGAAACGGGTTTGGCGCATGGAACCAGTAGCGGATATGAAGCGGAAGCGCGAGCATTCGGGGAACTGGCGATGACGCCACAGTCGCAGGCGTTACGCAATATATTCTTTGCCAGCACCGATCTGAAAAAAGATCCTGGCGCCAGCGTCGAGGCTGGCCCGCTGCACTCGGTCGGCATTCTTGGCGGTGGCCTGATGGGAGGGGGCATTGCTTACGTCACGGCAGTAAAAGGCAGGCTGCCGGTGCGGATTAAAGATATTAACGCGAATGGTATTAACCATGCCCTGAAATACAGTTGGGATCAACTGGAGCAAAAAGTCCGCCGTCGTCATATGAAGGCTGCAGAACGTGACAGCCAGTTGGCAATCATTTCCGGCGGCACGGACTATCGTGGTTTTGCGCATCGTGACGTGGTGATTGAAGCGGTATTTGAAGATCTGGCGCTGAAGCAGAAGATGGTTAGTGAAGTCGAGCAAAACTGCGCATCTCACACCATTTTTGCTTCAAATACCTCATCTTTACCGATTGGCGATATTGCCGCCTTTGCGCAAAAGCCCGATCAGGTTATCGGTTTACACTTTTTCAGCCCCGTTGAAAAGATGCCGTTGGTTGAGGTGATCCCGCATGCCGGAACCTCTGAGCAGACGATTGCCACGACCGTCAAGCTGGCGAAAAAGCAGGGTAAAACGCCGATTGTGGTTGCCGATAAAGCAGGCTTTTATGTTAACCGCATTCTGGCGCCTTATATTGCCGAAGCCATGCGCATGCTGGTGGAAGGCGAAAGCGTGGAAGATATTGATAACGCATTGGTTAAATTTGGTTTCCCGGTTGGGCCAATTCAGCTGCTTGATGAAGTGGGCATTGATACCGGCACCAAGATTTTGCCTATCCTTGAAGCCGCTTATGGTGAACGATTTAGCGCTCCTGCAAGTTTGATTCAGGCAATTTTGAATGACGATCGCAAAGGAAGAAAAAATGGTCGTGGTTTCTATCTTTATGGTGTGAAAGGGCGTAAAAGCAAGAAACAGGTCGATAAGGCGGTCTATTCACTGGCGGGAATGGCGCCTAGGCATAGCCAGTGTTCGGCACAGCAAATTGCCGAACGCTGCGTGATGTTAATGCTCAATGAAGCCGCGCGCTGCATTGACGAAGGCATTGTCCGTAGTGCGCGTGATGGGGATATCGGCGCAGTATTTGGTATTGGATTCCCACCGTTTCTCGGTGGCCCGCTCCGTTATATGGATACGCTGGGGGCGGGTGAAGTGGTTGCCCGATTGCAACGGTTGGCTACCCAGTACGGTTCGCGCTTCACTCCCTGCGAGGCACTTTTGCAGCGGGCAGAACGTGAACTAACCTTTTGGCCAGGTCATGAAACAGTTCCGCTGAATTGAGGTCAAAGTAGGAGAACCCCGATTGAACACAAGGTTTCTGACTATTTTGTAAACAGATGTTGACTATACTTACGCCAGTAAGGTAAAAATCAGCGTTTCATTCAGTGAATGGATAAGGCACAATGCCCGGCTACCGCGTCACCATCATGGTGACGCTGGTGCTTCTGGTTAACAAAAGCGGTGCAATATGCAAGTTTTTATTATGCGTCACGGCGACGCTGCTCTCGATGCAGCGAGTGATTCGGTTCGTCCTCTCACCGGTTGTGGTTGTGATGAATCTCGTCAGATGGCAACCTGGCTGAAAGGCCAAAAAGTGGACATCGATCGTATTCTGGTCAGTCCATATCTGCGTGCAGAACAGACGCTGGAAGTGGTAGGGGAGTGTATAAACCTGCCAAAAGAGGTCGACGTTTTGCAGGAGTTAACGCCGTGCGGCGATATCGGACTGGTTAGCGCCTATCTTAATGCGTTAGCGAACGAAGGGACGTCATCGGTGCTGGTGATCTCTCACCTGCCGCTGGTGGGTTACCTGGTCGCTGAGCTTTGCCCTGGTGAAGTTCCGCCGATGTTTACCACATCCGCCATTGCCAGCGTCACCCTCGATGCCAATGGGCAAGGGACTCTTAACTGGCAAATGAGCCCGTGCAACCTCAAGATGGCGAAAGCTATTTAACGTCTGCACCCGCAGGTCGCTGTAGACTGTAAACCGCAGCTATCTCTAAGCCTGATAATCGTAGCGCCATCAGGCTGTCCGGATCGGGAGCAAGTTGCTAAACCGCAACCCGCTCTTATTCTGGCAGCCAATGGCGCTTTTGCGTTTACCCGGACGAAGCGTGAAGGCTCGCGTCGGACATCGGATTACGGTAATTCTGGCGGCAGCCACTCTTCCACTTCAATTAGCACCAGCAGCGCGGCATCTCCGCCGTACTCTTTTGACGCCTGATGAAATGCCATGACGTGCGGGTGTTGGGCCAACCACAGCGGCGTTTGCTGTTTCAATATATGCTTGCCATGGCCGTGCATTACGCAGGCGCAAAATACATGTTCCCGGCGGCAGGCGGCGATCAGTGCACCGAGCTCTTGTTTGGCCTGCATTTGCGTTAAGCCGTGTAGATCGAGGAACAGTTCCGGGGAATAATCACCGCGGCGCAGTTTTTTCAGTTCAAAATGGCTGACGTCTTCGCGCACGTATTTTACCGGGCCGTTGGTATTCAGCAGCGGTTGAAATTCATCGGAAAAGAAGTGGCTATTATCTGCCTGCTCCTGCAGCAATCGCTTGGGGGGGATCTCGCTGATTTTCTTGCGCAGCGGGCGATGGACAATCGTGTCCTGCTTAATTTTACGCGTCCCGGTCATCAACTGCTGAAAGAGCGCCTGATCCTCCTCGCTCAGTGAGGGTGTCTTTTTCATGGATTATTCTCAGTCATTTTTTCCACTAGTTTACCTTTTCATGTCGTTCCCTGCAGCGAAAACGCTTTTTTCCCCATGGCCTACGCAAGAATGCTGATTTATCGCCGTCTTCATGGCAAACTAGCCGCCGAATTTACCCCGACGCATGCCCTGGAGGACAACGTGGATAAGATATTTGTTGAAGAAGCAGTCAATGAGCTGCACACCATTCAGGACATGTTACGCTGGGCGGTAAGCCGCTTTAGCGCGGCCAATATCTGGTACGGTCATGGCACCGACAACCCGTGGGATGAAGCCGTACAGCTGGTACTGCCAACGCTGTACCTGCCGCTGGATATCCCTGAAGATATGCGCATTGCCCGCCTGACAACCAGCGAAAAACAGCTGATTGTTGAACGCGTGATTCGCCGCGTCAATGAGCGCATCCCGGTCGCCTATCTGACCAACAAAGCCTGGTTCTGCGGTCATGAATTCTATGTTGACGATCGCGTTCTGGTGCCTCGTTCACCGATTGGTGAACTGATTAACAACCGTTTCGCTGGTTTAATCAATCATCAGCCTGAGCATATTCTGGATATGTGTACCGGCAGCGGCTGTATCGCCATTGCCTGCGCGTACGCTTTCCCAGAGGCCGAAGTCGATGCTATCGATGTTTCCCCTGATGCGCTGGCGGTCACCGAATACAACATCGAAGAACACGGAATGATCCATAACGTCACGCCGATCCGTTCCGACCTGTTCCGCGATCTGCCAACTCTGCAGTACGATCTGATTGTCACCAATCCGCCGTACGTGGATGAAGAAGATATGGACGATCTGCCGTCAGAGTACCGCCACGAGCCGGAGTTGGGTCTTGCCTCCGGCAGCGATGGCCTGCACCTGACTCGTCGCATTCTGGGCTGTGCGCCGGATTACCTGACCGACGACGGTATTCTGATTTGTGAAGTGGGTAACAGCATGGTACATCTGATGGATCAATATCCGGATGTGCCGTTCACCTGGCTTGAGTTTGATAACGGCGGTGACGGAGTCTTTATGCTGACCAAAGCGCAGCTGGTAGCGGCGCAGAATCACTTCGGCCAGTACAAAGACTGATTATTCCAGCACACAACAACAGAACAACGATAACGGAGTCGTGATGGCAGGAAATACTATTGGACAACTTTTTCGCGTAACCACTTTCGGTGAGTCGCATGGCCTGGCGCTGGGTTGCATCGTCGATGGCGTACCGCCCGGTATCCCGTTAACCGAAGCCGATCTGCAGCACGACCTCGATCGTCGTCGCCCGGGTACATCGCGTTATACCACTCAGCGCCGCGAGCCGGATCAGGTGAAAATCCTCTCCGGCGTCTTTGATGGCGTCACCACCGGCACCAGCATTGGTCTGCTGATTGAGAACACCGATCAGCGTTCACAGGATTATGGCGCGATTAAAGATGTCTTCCGTCCTGGGCATGCTGACTACACCTATGAGCAGAAGTACGGCCTGCGCGACTATCGCGGCGGCGGCCGTTCATCCGCCCGTGAAACGGCGATGCGCGTGGCGGCAGGGGCAATTGCCAAGAAATACCTTGCGGCAAAATTTGGCATCGTTATTCGCGGCTGTCTGACCCAAATGGGTGATATTCCGCTGGAGATAAAAGATTGGGAACAGGTGGAACAAAACCCCTTCTTCTGCCCGGATCCGGACAAAATTGACGCGCTGGATGAGCTGATGCGCGGCCTTAAAAAGGAAGGCGACTCCATTGGCGCGAAAGTCACCGTGGTGGCAGATGGCGTACCGGCTGGGCTCGGTGAACCGGTCTTTGACCGTCTGGATGCCGACATCGCCCACGCGCTGATGAGCATTAATGCCGTCAAAGGCGTTGAAATCGGTGATGGGTTTGACGTCGTCAAACTGCGCGGCAGTCAGAACCGTGATGAAATCACGAAACAAGGTTTTCAGAGCAATCATGCCGGCGGTATTTTGGGTGGGATTAGCAGCGGCCAGCAGATCGTTGCCAACATGGCGCTGAAGCCGACGTCCAGCATCACCGTTCCGGGCCGCACGATCGACCGTTTTGGCGAAGAGGTTGAAATGATCACCAAAGGCCGCCACGATCCTTGTGTGGGTATTCGTGCAGTGCCGATCGCGGAAGCGATGATGGCGATTGTTCTGATGGATCATTTTATGCGTCAACGCGCGCAAAACGCCGATGTGACGAGCTCAATTCCACGCTGGTAACCATGAAAAAAACCGTTATTGCGCTGCTGGCTATGGTGGCCAGCAGTACGGCGCTGGCGGCAACGCCCTGGCAAAAAATCACCCAGCCGATTAGCGGCAGCGCTCAGTCTATTGGCGCGTTTGCCAACGGTTGTATCGTTGGCGCACAGCCGCTTCCGCTGCAGGCCGAAACCTATCAGGTAATGCGTACCGATCAGCGCCGCTACTTTGGGCATCCGGAGCTGGTACAGTTTATCCAGCGTTTGGGGAATCAGGTACAGCAGCACGGTATGGGTACCCTGCTGATTGGTGATATGGGGATGCCTGCCGGCGGGCGCTTTAACGGCGGACACGCCAGCCACCAAAGTGGGCTGGATGTCGATATTTTCCTGCAGTTACCGAAAGCACGCTGGAGCTCCGCGCAACTGCTTAAGCCTCAGGCGCTGGATTTAGTGGCTGCCGATGGTAAGCGCGTAGTGCCAACGCTGTGGAAACCGGAAATCGGTCAGTTGATTAAACTGGCGGCCGAAGATCGGGAAGTCACGCGCATTTTCGTCAACCCGGCAATCAAGCAGCAGCTGTGCCTGGAAGCGGGTAACGATCGCGACTGGCTGCATAAAGTGCGTCCGTGGTTCCAACACCGCGCGCATATGCACGTGCGGCTGAAGTGTCCGGCAAATAGCCTTGAGTGTGAAGAACAGGCTCCACCGCCTGCCGGAGACGGCTGCGGCGCTGAGCTGCAAAGCTGGTTCGAACCGCCAAAACCCGGCACCACTAAACCTGTGAAGAAGACGCCTCCTCCGTTGCCGCCTTCCTGCCAGGCGCTACTGGATGAGCACGTACTCTAATGGACAGTTTCTCCACGTTATTTATGGTTGAGCCACTGATGCTGGTGGCACTCTTCTTTATCGCCATTCTGGCCGGTTTTATCGACTCGCTGGCCGGCGGCGGCGGTTTGCTGACCGTTCCCGCGCTAATGGCTGCTGGAATGCCTCCTGCGCAGGCGCTGGCGACTAACAAGCTGCAGGCCTGCGGCGGTTCGCTTTCCGCTTCGCTCTATTTTATCCGCCGTAAGGTGGTAAACCTTGCCGATCAGAAACTGAACATTCTGATGACCTTTATCGGTTCGATGAGCGGTGCGCTGCTGGTGCAATACGTGAAGTCAGATATTCTGCGCCAGATCCTGCCGTTACTGATTATCGGCATTGGTCTCTATTTTCTGTTGATGCCAAAACTGGGTGAATCCGATCGCCAGCAGCGTCTATATGGCCTGCCATTTGCGCTGGTGGCCGGCGGCTGCGTTGGCTTCTACGACGGCTTCTTTGGTCCGGGAGCAGGGTCGTTCTATGCGCTGGCGTTTGTCACCCTGATGGGCTTTAACCTCGCGAAATCCACCGCGCATGCCAAGGTGCTGAATGCCACCTCAAACGTTGGCGGCCTGCTGCTGTTTATCATTGGCGGCAAAGTGATTTGGGCGACCGGCTTTGTGATGATGGTGGGGCAATTTTTTGGTGCACGCATGGGCTCACGCTTAGTGTTAAGCAAAGGGCAGGCGCTGATTCGACCGATGATAGTGGTGGTCTCCGCCGTCATGAGCGCCAAGCTGCTTTATGACAGCCACGGACAGGAAATACTGCAATGGTTAGGGATGAACTGATGACCGCAACGCATGATTATCAGCAGCTGATTGCGATTTTTGACGGCTGCTTCGCCGATGAGTTTAATACTCGTCTGATTAAAGGCGACGACGAACCGATTTATCTTCCCGCAGATGCCGAAGTGCCGTACAACCGCATCGTTTTTGCGCACGGCTTTTACGCCAGCGGCCTGCATGAAATTTCCCATTGGTGCATTGCCGGGAAAGCGCGTCGCGAGCAGGTGGATTTTGGCTACTGGTACTGTCCGGATGGGCGAGATGCTAAAACCCAGGGGCAGTTTGAGGATGTGGAAGTGAAGCCGCAGGCTTTTGACTGGTTGTTCTGCGTGGCGGCGGGTTTCCCGTTTAACGTCAGCTGTGACAACCTGGAAGGGGATTTTGAGCCGGACCGCATCGTGTTTCAGCGACGCGTGCATGCGCAGGTGATGACCTATCTGAAAGAAGGGATCCCGCCACGCCCGGCCAAATTTATCCAGGCACTACAGAATTATTACCATACGCCGGCCCTAACGGCGGAACAATTCCCATGGCCGGAAGATCTCTAAGGCCATGTTACCGAAAGAGGAAAGAAGATGATCGCGGAGTTTGAAGAGCGCATTCTGGCGTTAATTGACGATATGGTGGAACACGCCAGTGATGATGAGCTGTTTGCCAGCGGTTATCTGCGCGGTCACCTGACGTTGGCCGTCGCCGATCTGGAAGAGGGCGAAGCTCATAGCGCTGAAGCGCTCTATCGCAATGTGACCCGCAGCCTGGAAACGGCGATTAGCGCAGGCGAACTGTCCCCGCGCGACCAGGCGCTGGTCAAAGATATGTGGGATAACCTGTACCAGCAGGCTTCTCACTAAGTTGGCCGATTGCCCGGAATCGCTGCCGGGCAATCAATCCTTTTTATTTTACCGCTTTTCCCTTCAGCAGTTTTCTTACCCACAGTCGATTCGGATTGAGACCCGCCAGCGTCACCGCATCCAGCGGTAGCGGCTCTTGACTCATCTGCGCTGCCAGCACTTCTGACGCCAGTGGCGCTGAACAAAGCCCGCGTGAACCTAGCGCCCCCAGCACAAACAGGTTCGGATAAACCGGCGCCGGTTCGGCCTCCTGTGCATTTTCGTTGAGCGTGGCATATTGCGTAAGCGTAGCGTCGTAATCCGGCACGTTGCCGACCATCGGCAGATGATCGCGGGTCGCACAGCGCACGCCGCATCGTGCCTCATTTGCACTGACATCGACCTCCAAAGGCCAGGCCTGATGTGGGAAGCAATCTATCAAGCGCTGACGATTAGCCCGCTGATCGTCTTCATTGAAGATCATTTCGCGCTCACCGCGATGGTAGCTGGCGCCGATGCAGTGCTGCTGGTTATGCGGGTTTTGCGGCGTCAGATAACCGTCATAGCACAGAACCTGGCTTAGCTGAGCCAGATTCTGTGAGGTGGGGATATGGCTGACCTGGCCGCCTACGGCGTACACCGGCAGGTGCTCGGTTTGCGTGAACTGGTTGAGATTGTGGCCATTCGCCAGCACGACGCTTGGGGCGCTAGCCGTTTCACCATCGGCAAACTGCAGCTGCCAGCCGTTCTCAGAGGATTCGAGTGCCGTTAGTGCTTTTTGCCAGTGCACCTGTAGCCCTTGCTGCCGCGCCAGGGCAAATACTCCGGCGGTCAGTTCGGCCGGACACAGCCAGCCGCCGAGTGGATACTGAATGCCGCCGCAGCCGGTTTCAAGGCCGATGTTCGCTTTCATTTCCGCCTCAGAAACTGCGCAGGCAACGTCTTCAGGCAGACCTAGCGACAGCATTTGCGCAATTTTTTGCGCGCTTTTTTCATCCCAACCGAGCTGCGTTACGCCACACCATTGATGATCAAACTCGATAGGCAAAGCGTCATACAGACGGCGGGCAAAGAGAAATGCCGCCGGGAAAAACTGCGCCAGCGCAGGATCATGCGCGGTGAGCAGTGGATAAAGCGCGCCCTGCCGATTGCCGGAGGCTCCCTGCGCCGGTGCGTCGTCGGCACAGTACAGCGTGACCGCCCAGCCGCGGCGCAGCAGGGCCAGTGAGAGTAGGGCGCTGGCGATGCCGCCGCCGATAATTGTCGTTTCCCGAACTTTACTGCCGGTGCGGGCAAACCACGGCGTTCGCGTCGCGTCGGGCTGGGGCTGCGTCATCTCGCCAATAAGCATTTCACGTTTACGGCCAAAGCCTTTGTGCTTGTGCATAGTGAAACCCGCATCCTGCAAGCCCCGGCGAACAAAACCCGCTGAGGTGAAGGTTGCCAGCGTGCCACCGGGACGAGCGGTGCGTGCCATGGCGGAAAACAGCGTCGGCGTCCACATGTCCGGGTTTTTTGCCGGCGCGAAACCGTCGAGGAACCATGCGTCGACCTGTTGGTTAAACGAGTCGTCGAGCTTATCGGTTAATTCGTTGATATCGCCAAACCACAAATCAAGCGTTACGCGCCCGCCGTCCAGCAGCAGGCGATGGCAGCCAGCGAGCGGCAGTGGCCACTGCGCCTGCAGTTGTTCAGCCCATGGGGCCAGTTCCGGCCAGTGTTGGTGCGCCAGGCGCAAATCATCGGCTTTGAGCGGATATTTCTCGAAACTGACGAAATGTAATCTTTGTAGCGTAGCGTCAGGGTACTGGCGGCAAAAGGCGTCAAAAGCCTGCCACAGCGTCAGGAAATTGAGACCAGTACCAAAGCCACTTTCCGCCACCACAAACAGCGGGTGCGGGTGGTGGGGGAAGCGTACCTCTAACTGGTTACCGCCGAGGAAAACGTAACGCGTTTCCTCCAGTCCGTTATCATTAGAGAAGTAGACGTCGTCGAAATCTCGGGAAACAGGTGTACCCTCACTGTTGAATTCGAGGTTGGCGGATTGTATGGCGTTTTGTTTCACGTAAGTTACTCGCGCGGCAAGGAGTCAGCCGATCTTAACGATGCGTGCCCGCAGGTGCAAATTTCTGCATAAAATTGCTGATCGGACTTGTTCGGCGTACAAGTGTACGCTATCTTGCCACTCGAAACTTAAAATAGTGATGACTTACAGAGGTATTGAATGAAACGTGCAGTGATTACTGGCCTGGGTATCGTTTCCAGCATCGGTAGCAACCAGCAGGAAGTCCTGGCATCCCTGCGTGAAGGACGCTCGGGGATCACTTTCTCTCAAGAATTCAAAGATTCTGGTATGCGTAGCCACGTATGGGGTAACGTCAAACTGGACACCACCGGTCTTATCGACCGCAAAGTGGTCCGTTTCATGAACGATGCCTCTATCTACGCTTACCTTTCTATGCAGCAGGCTGTTGCAGATGCTGGCTTGAAGGAAGAAGAATATCAGAACAACCCACGCGTCGGCCTGATTGCCGGTTCCGGTGGTTCTTCAAAAGCACAGGTATTTGGTGCAGATGCAATGCGCAGCCCGCGCGGCCTGAAAGCAGTGGGTCCTTATGTCGTGACCAAAGCGATGGGCTCAGCGGTTTCCGCCTGCCTTGCGACGCCGTTCAAAATTCACGGCGTTAACTACTCCATCAGCTCCGCCTGTGCCACTTCCGCGCACTGTATCGGTAACGCGGTAGAGCAGATCCAGTTGGGCAAACAGGACATCGTTTTTGCTGGCGGCGGCGAAGAGCTGGGCTGGGAAATGGCCTGCGAATTCGACGCGATGGGCGCGCTGTCTACTAAATACAACGAAACCCCAGACAAAGCCTCCCGTACCTATGATGCTCACCGCGATGGTTTCGTTATCGCTGGCGGCGGCGGTATGGTGGTGGTTGAAGAGCTGGAACACGCTCTGGCCCGCGGCGCGCATATTTATGCAGAAATCGTTGGCTATGGCGCAACTTCCGATGGTGCAGATATGGTGGCTCCATCTGGCGAAGGCGCTGTGCGCTGCATGCAGATGGCGATGCACGGCGTTGATACGCCAATCGACTACCTGAACTCCCACGGTACTTCTACTCCGGTAGGCGACGTGAAAGAGCTGGGTGCGATTCAGGAAGTGTTCGGCGACAACAGCCCGGCAATCTCCGCGACGAAAGCAATGACCGGCCACTCTCTGGGCGCCGCCGGCGTTCAGGAAGCTATCTACTCTCTGCTGATGCTGGAACACGGCTTTGTTGCGCCAAGCATCAACATCGATGAGATGGATGAGAAGGCTCAGGGTCTGAACATCGTCACTAAAGCGACCGACCGTGAGTTGACCACCGTAATGTCTAACAGCTTCGGTTTCGGCGGCACCAACGCAACGCTGGTGATGCGTAAGCTGAAAGCCTAACGCTGACGTTGATGTAAAAAAGGAGCCTAAGGGCTCCTTTTTTATGCATTGACAATCTGCCTGAATAACAGGCAAACTCCTGGCTCAACATTATCAACCTGATAATGCGTAAGCGTTTAACGTCAACCAACGCACCTTAATCCTGACAATCGGGTAGAGGGGGCGTGGCTACAGATCCTCGCCTTACTCAGTATTCTGGAGTAAAGCATGACCGCAGTAACTCAAATAGAACGTTCGACTTCTTCAAACGTTTCACTTTTTCGCATCGCCTTCGCGGTGTTTTTGACCTATTTAACCGTCGGTATTCCGCTGCCGGTCATTCCGCTATTTGTGCACCAGGAGCTGGGCTATGGCAACACCATGGTGGGTATTGCCGTGGGCGTTCAGTTCTTCGCGACCGTTCTGACGCGCGGCTATGCCGGGCGGCTGGCCGATCAGTACGGCGGTAAACGTTCCGCCCTGCAAGGCATGTTCGCCTGCGCCTTTGCCGGCGCCGCCTGGCTTGGCGCCGCGCTGCTGCCGGTCGATACCCTGGTCAAATTTGGGCTGTTAATCGTTGGGCGCCTGATCCTGGGATTCGGTGAAAGCCAATTATTGACCGGGACGCTGACCTGGGGAATGGGGCTGGTTGGGCCAAAACAATCCGGTAAGGTGATGTCGTGGAACGGTATGGCGATTTTTGGCGCACTGGCCGTAGGGGCACCGCTGGGGCTCTTCATTAACGCCCGCTATGGCTTTGCCGTGCTGGCTGGGGTAACCATGATGCTGCCGCTGCTGGCCTGGGCCTTCAACGGCTCGGTGCGCAAGGTGGCGGCGGTGGCCGGTGAGCGTCCATCGCTGCTTAGCGTGATTGGCCTTATCTGGAAACCGGGAATGGGGCTGGCGCTGCAGGGCGTAGGTTTTGCCGTGATCGGAACCTTCGTCTCGCTGTACTTTGTCAGCAAAGGCTGGTCAATGGCGGGCTTCACGCTGACCGCGTTCGGCGGCACTTTCGTGCTGGTACGTATTTTGTTTGGCTGGATGCCGGACCGCTTCGGTGGCGTCAAAGTGGCGGTAGTCTCGCTGCTGATTGAAACCATCGGGCTGCTGCTGCTGTGGCAGGCTCCCGACGCGTGGGTTGCTTTATCCGGCGCGGCGCTGACCGGGGCCGGTTGTTCGCTTATCTTCCCTGCGCTGGGCGTCGAAGTGGTTAAGCGTGTGCCGCAGCAGGTACGTGGTACTGCGCTCGGTGGCTACGCGGCGTTTCAGGATATCGCGCTTGGCGTTTCCGGCCCGCTGGCGGGGATGCTGGCGACATCTTTCGGCTACCCTTCAGTGTTCCTCGGCGGGGCAATATCCGCCGTACTGGGCATCATGCTGACGCTTTGGGCGTTTCGGAAATAACCCTATGCACCGGCTCTGCGCACGGTAGGGCCGGTCGCCGCTTTTCTCGGCAGAAAATATTTGACCTGGAATTCGTACATGTTGGTATACAGAATGGAGTAATCAATCGGCGTTGATTGCTCATCCACCGCCTGGGTCTGCATGCGAATTATTGGGTCTAATGCGCTGATATGTAGCAGTTTTGCCACTTCTGGCGACGGCAGTATAGGCTGAATAGATTCGTAGCAGCCCATGATTTTCACGCCGCATTCGTTTTCGATGTAGGAAAATTTCGACTTCTTCATGTGGGCAATCGTCAGGTCTGGAAAGCGGCTGGCGGAAAGCCAAGTCTCTTCAACCTGCATGGCGATATTATCGATAAGACGCAGTCGTTTCGCGTAGTACACCGGTTCGCCAAGCGTCACCCGTAGACTGTTGGCAATTTCATCTGAGGCGGTTTGCAGTTCAAACTTGAGTATCTGGCTGGTGGGGGTTTTACCCTCGTTTTTTGCTATTTCGGTAAAACTATCAAGATGCGTAACCGACGCCTGAAAATGTTTGTTTCGCAGATAGGTCCCAGAACCATGCCGCCTTTCAATCATCCCTTCCTCTTCCAGCGTTTTTAACGCTTTGCGTAATGTATTACGCGAAACATCATAAAGCTCTGCCAATTCTTTTTCTGACGGCAGAAGATCGCCAATATTGTAGATCGCGCTATTTAATCTGTTTTTAAGCAGATTGATGACGTTCTGGTAAACCACTTTTGAACCTCCTTAAATCCTTTTTAAACAAAAGGTTGCAAATTCATTCGCACAATTTATGGCTGACACGTTCATCTTTTAGTCCATTTTTGAACAACTTGGCCGCCGTTAAGGAAGGTGCGAATAAGCAGGTCATTTCTTCCCAAGCTGACTCGCTGATTAAAATTTCGCGGATCTGGGCCGATTTTTTTCCCGCAAACACATCGAATCAGCCTATTTAGGCTATTTTTTCCACCATTTCTGGCGTTATTTCCGGTTTTTACTGAGATCTCTCCCACTGACGTATCATTTGGTCCACCCGAAACAGGTTGGCCAGGGTGAATAACATCGCCAGTTGGTTATCGTTTTTCAGCAGCCCCTTGTATCTGGCTTTCACGAAGCCGAACTGCCGCTTGATGATGCGAAACGGGTGCTCCCCCCTGGCACGGATGCTGGCTTTCATGTATTCGATGTTGATGGCCGTTTTGTTCTTGCGCGGATGCTGCTTCAAGGTTTTTACCCTGCCGGGACGCTCGGCGATCAGCCAGTCCACATCCACCTCGGCCAGCTCCTCGCGCTGTGGCGCTCCTTGGTAGCCGGCATCGGCTGAGACAAATTGCTCCTCTCCATGAAGCAGATTACCCAGCTGATTGAGGTCATGCTCGTTGGCCGCGGTGGTGACT
>NZ_BCTM01000046.1 GCF_001571285.1 Kluyvera cryocrescens NBRC 102467
CCGAGGACGTTAAGAATCCATGTCACTTTGAGTGCCCACACAGATTGTCTGATAAATTGTTAAAGAGCAGTGCAACACGGCTTTCGCTCACTGTTGCGAGGTGGCGTATATTACGCTTTCCTCTTTCAGAGTCAACCCTCATTTTCAGGTTTTTCTCTTCAACCGAACCGGCTAGTTAGTGTGAAGTGATTCACGTTTGCCGTCTCAGTGGGTGCGCATTATAGGGAACTTTGTTTTTAGCACAACCCCTTTTCTCACTTTTTTTTCCAAGTGTCGTTTTTTCACACTTTTTGCGTTGTAAGTGTTCGATTTGCTTAATTTTTGAGATGAGAAACCCACAAATAGGCCTGATAATGAGAAAGAACTCCACTGAGATATCGTTTTAAAGAGGTAAACATGTCTGCCATTTTACGTCGCTATAAAGATTTATTCCCCCAAGTAGGCGATCGCGTAATGATCGACGCCTCCAGCGTCATCGTTGGCGATGTCCGCCTGGCTGATGATGTCAGCATCTGGCCACTGGTTGCTGCGCGCGGTGACGTCAACTATATCCAGATTGGTGCCCGCAGCAATATTCAGGATGGCAGCGTGCTACACGTTACCCATAAGTCGACAAAAAATCCGCAGGGAAACCCGCTCATCGTCGGCGAAGACGTCACCGTTGGGCATAAAGTCATGCTCCACGGCTGCACCATCGGTAATCGGGTATTGGTGGGAATGGGTTCTATATTGTTGGACGGTGTTATCGTTGAAGACGACGTGATGATTGGCGCCGGCAGCCTGGTACCACAACATAAGCGTCTGGAGAGTGGCTTTCTTTACTTAGGAAGTCCCGTTAAACAAATCAGACCATTAAAAGAGGCCGAACTCGAAGGTCTTCGTTATTCAGCCAACAACTATGTGAAGTGGAAAGACGACTATCTGGATCAGGACAACCATACCCAGCCCTGATTGTCCTCCTGCTGTTCACGAATCAGATCGCTGGCTTCCTCTTCCAGATCCCAGCGATTTTCACAAAACAGCGCCATCCACTGCGCCGGATCTTCCCCCCCAAAGCGACGAGCGATGACTTGCTTATCTATCGCACACATCAACTGCACGCCGTTCACCAGCGCAGGAAAGCAGATCGCATTGATATCCGCACGCCACTCTTCCCTATCAGGAAACTGAATGGCCTGATTCATACACCGAGCTCGCGTTTAAGCGATTCGATCACAGGTACGACATCAGGCAAGATACCGTGCCACAATAAAACAGCATGCGCCGCTTGCCCCACCAGCATTCCCAGACCATCCGCATAACGTTTCGCCCCATGCTGAATACACCATGACAGAAATGCAGTATTGCCTTTCTGATAAAACATGTCATAGCAGCACACGTGTGCATTCACTAAGGATGCAGGTATCAAGGGTGTTTCACCGGCAATACCGCTGGAAGTTGCGTTAATAATGAGATCGAATTCATGACCATCCAGTTCCGACATCGGCTGCGCGTTCACGCTCCCCGTGTGACGGAATAGTTCGGCAAGCGTCTGAGCTCGTGAATGGGTACGGTTAGTGATGGTGACGCTGCAGTCCAGAGAAAGCAGCGGCAACAATACGCCACGTGCCGCGCCACCCGCGCCAATCAATAGCACACGATAGCCAGGTTTAATCAGCGCCAGTCTTTCAAGATCGCTCAATAATCCGATGCCATCGGTGTTATCACCAAGAATACGCCCATCGTCGAGCCGTTTAAGCGTATTCACCGCGCCCGCCAACGCCGCGCGTTCAGTCAGCTCATCCGCTCGTGCATAAGCCTCTTCTTTAAAAGGAACCGTGACGTTGGCCCCTTTCCCCCCCTGCTGGAAAAAAGCATTTAAGGTAGGGATAAAGTCATCCAGCGGTGCCAGCATGCGCCCATAAGGGTGGGTTAACTGTAGCTGCTGCGCAAATTGCTGATGAATAAACGGTGACTTGCTGTGCGCAATCGGGTTGCCAAAAACGACGTAGCTTTCCATACATTATCCCTGGCGAAAACGTTCGCCCGTCAGGGCATCAAGGATTTCCGACGGATTCAACCGCCCTCCCGTGAGTGCATCAACCACCGGAAAATCATCGCCAAACTGGGCGATAACCTCGGCCGTTGTACGACACGGTGGCTCCCCACTCAAATTGGCACTGGTTGAAACCAATGGCTTGCCGTAGGCCTGACAGAGTTCGATAACTACGGGGTGGTCGGTCACTCTGACAGCGAGCGAGTTAAAACGGCCCGTTAACCAACCCGGTGTGGTTGCCTTCGCAGGGAAGACAAACGTCACCGGTCCTGGCCAACGAGAAAAGACGGCTGCACGCTGCTCCTCGCTTAACATACTGTCGTCAATATAAGGTTTCAGCTGCTCATAACTGGCGGCAATGAGGATGAGCCCTTTTTCTACCGGACGTTGTTTCAGTACCAGCAGGCTCATAACCGCTTCTTCACTGTCGGGATCGCAACCGACGCCAAATACAGCTTCGGTTGGATAGGCGATGACTTCTTTATTATTCAGAGCAACAACCGCACGCTGTACGCTCTCTGATGGCAGGTTTTTATTCACTGATTTGTTTCGCCGGTACCGGCTTTCCACATTGTTTACTGGCACAAAAGCGTTTTACGCCCTGCGCCGTTTTCTTTTCGATAAGCAGCGGGTAATGGCACTCGGGACACTCCCCCGCTACCGGTGTGAAGTTAATGACAAACTGGCATTCCGGATAGCGATCGCAGGAATGAAAGTTTTTACCATAACGTGAGCGGCGTTGAACCAGTTTCCCCTGCTGACAAGCAGGGCAGGTAATTGCCGTTTCATCGGGTTTGTCTATAACTTCAGTGTGTTCACACTCAGGATACTGACTGCATCCAATGAACATGCCAAAGCGTCCCTGGCGCAATACCAGTTCGGCACCGCATTCAGGACATAGCTGCCCCTCCAGAACTTTTACGACATGTCCATCCGCCTGATTTTTCAGGGGACGAACATAATCGCATTCCGGATAATGGGAGCAGCCAAGAAACGGCCCGTGCTTACCGGACCGTATGACTAGTTCAGCCCCGCACTGCGGGCAGGGCTCGTTTTTACGCACCGAAAACAGTGCTGATTTGGTCATAACCACTCTTGATGCCACATAAATAATTAGTGCAGCATACCTTCATTCGTCTCGAAGAGTAATTCTTCCATTTGTTGATACGCGTTTTCGCAGCCGGGAAGATTGAACAGCACCATTAAAATGACCCATTTCAGCTCTTCCAGCTCAAACTCTGCGGTATCCAGAGCCATCACGCGCTCAATCACCATTTCCCGCGTTTCGAGGTTCAGCACCTGAATCTGCTCCAGGAATAACAGGAATCCTCGACAACTGGCATCCAGACGCTGACTCTCCTCCTGTGTAAAAATGCGCACGGAGAGAGGATCGGATGCAAGCTGCATCGGTTCTACGAGGCCTTCCTGATAATCGGCGAGCTTTTCCAGCCACATTAGCGCGTTGAAGATATCTTCACGTTCGAACCCCGCATCGGTAAGATCCCGAGTCAGTCTGTCCTGATCCACGCGCATTTCTGTTTCGTTATGGATGTAGGTCTCAAACAAATACATTAGTACGTCGAACATGGCCTGCCCTCCTTAATCGGACATAGCCGCCGGGTACTGCTGCGATCCATCCTGCTAACTCCAGTTCAAGTAGCTGAGCCACGATAACTGGCACAGGTTGGCCGGCACGTTCAGCGACGACGTCAACAGGTGTTGCCTCATCTCCTACGTTAGCCAGGAGCTCAGGAAATGGCAATGCTACAGATTCCTTATCTGCACAATAATTTGTCATCCCCGCACGGACGGGCAACTGTCTGTTTACGTCCGGATATTGCGCCAGAATATCTTCGGGCTCGGTAGCCGTCACCACCCCTTGTTTAATCAGCCAGTGTGGCCCCTCCGTTCCCGGATGCCCCAGTGGCCCCGGAATAGCAAATACATCTCGCCCTTGCTCAAGCGCGCAGCGCGCCGTGACCAAAGAACCGCTACGGAGCGCAGCCTCCACCACCAGCACGCCGGAGCTTAATCCGCTGATAATTCGGTTTCGACGGGGGAAATGATGTGCGACAGGGAGTGCGGCAAGGGAAAACTCGGAGACCAATGCCCCACCGCTGGACACAATACTTTCGGCCAACGCTCGATGACGATGGGGATAAATATGATTCAAACCGCTTCCGAGCACCGCAATCGTCCCACCGCCGGCCTGTAACGCCGCGCGGTGAGCGACACCATCAATGCCTAGCGCCAGTCCACTGGTGATCGTCACGCCTTGCTTTGCCAATGCCTCGCAAAAGTATCGCCCCCAACGTTCCCCATAGAGTGAATGTTGGCGACTTCCCACAACCGCAATCTGTACTGTACTCAATAAATGCACGTTGCCGCGGACACAGAGTACCGCCGGGTAGTCGCGAATAGCTCTTAATGATTCAGGATAAAGCGGCGAATCCGCCAACAAAAGGGTGCTATCTGGTAATGCCAGCCACCGCTCGGCAGCCTCTCGTTCAGCAGAAGTGAACGAAAAAAAACGCTGAGCTTGCTTGACGCTAAACCCGAGTTTCGCCAGGGTCTGTAGGGTGATATGCGCTTGCTGACGCAGAACGCACAGCGCGTGCAACATTTCATCACCGCATAACGTATTGACCTTCAACAGACGGAAGGCGACCTCTTCTGGCGACATCCTTTTCTCCCTGCCATATGCGGCATCAGCAATCCTTGCGATTGGTCAGTGATGCTGTCAATTAGAGGGGGTTTTGTCTAGAATAGAGGTAATAATCTTTCCTACTCCTGAACAGAACTCTGGATATTTATGGCAGTTTTGCAAGTGTTACATATCCCGGACGAGCGTCTTCGCAAAGTCGCAGAACCGGTAAAAGAAGTGAATGAAGAAATCCAGCGTATTGTCGACGATATGTTCGAGACAATGTACGCCGAAGAAGGTATTGGCCTCGCAGCAACGCAGGTTGATATCCATAAACGGATTATCGTTATCGATGTCTCCGAGAATCGCGAGCAGCAGTTGGTGTTAATTAACCCAGAACTGCTGGAAAAAGACGGCGAGACCGGCATCGAAGAAGGTTGCCTGTCGATTCCTGAACAGCGGGCGCTGGTGCCTCGCGCCGAACGCGTGAAAATCCGCGCACTTGACCGTAACGGTAATTCATTTGAACTTGAAGCTGACGAGCTGCTGGCTATCTGCATCCAACATGAAATGGATCATTTAGTCGGTAAACTGTTTATCGATTATCTTTCTCCGTTAAAACAGCAACGTATTCGTCAAAAAGTTGAAAAACTGGATCGCCTGAACGCGCGTGCCTAAGGATAAGGATTAACGTGGCAGATTCACTACGTATTATTTTTGCGGGTACTCCTGACTTTGCAGCGCGTCATCTTGATGCGCTGCTGTCGTCTGAGCACCAGGTCGTTGGCGTATTTACTCAGCCTGACCGCCCTGCTGGCCGTGGTAAGAAGCTGATGCCCAGCCCGGTTAAAGTTCTGGCAGAAGAGAAAGGGATCCCGGTCTTCCAGCCGGTTTCGTTACGTCCGGAAGAAAACCAGAATCTGGTCGCCGCTCTCAACGCCGATATCATGGTTGTGGTGGCCTATGGCCTGATTCTGCCAAAAGCGGTGCTGGCTATGCCGCGTCTCGGCTGTATCAATGTCCATGGTTCCCTGCTGCCACGCTGGCGTGGTGCGGCGCCTATTCAGCGTTCATTGTGGGCCGGTGACAGAGAAACGGGCGTCACGATTATGCAGATGGATGTTGGTCTGGATACGGGTGATATGCTGCATAAACTCTCCTGTCCTATCACTGCTGAAGATACCAGCGCCAGCCTTTACGACAAGTTGGCAGATCTCGGGCCGCAAGGTTTACTGCATACGCTGCATCTGTTGGCAACCGGCGCGGCAAAACCAGAAGTTCAGGATGAGTCCCTGGTCAGCTACGCAGAAAAGCTCAGTAAAGAGGAAGCCCGCGTCGACTGGACGCTCAGCGCGGCGCAGCTTGAGCGCTGCATTCGCGCCTTTAATCCGTGGCCGATGAGTTACATCGTGATAGACGACCAGCCGGTGAAAATCTGGCAGGCATCGGTGATTGATAAAATCGCAGCAGCCGAGCCAGGCACGATTCTGGAAGCCACCCGCCAGGGTATTCAGGTCGCAACCGGGGACGGGATCCTGAATCTTATCTCACTGCAGCCAGCAGGTAAAAAAGCCATGAGCGCCCAGGATCTTCTGAATTCGCGCCGGGAATGGTTTGTACCCGGAAATCGTCTCCTCTGACGGTTCATCTCTTTTAAAGCCCGGAGTCTCCGGGCATTTTTATTTCTACGGTTATGAAAAAACATCTGAATTTACGCAGTATGGCGGCTCAGGCCGTTGAGCAGGTTGTCGAAAAAGGACAGTCGTTAAGTAACGTCCTGCCCGCGATGCAGCAAAAAGTTGGCGATAAAGATAAAGCGCTGCTGCAGGAGCTCTGCTTTGGCGTACTGCGCTCCCTTTCTCAGCTCGAATGGATGATCAAACAGTTGATGGAACGCCCGATGACGGGAAAACAGCGCACCGTTCATTACCTGATCATGGTGGGTCTGTATCAATTGTTGCATACGCGCATCCCTGCGCATGCCGCGCTGGCCGAGACGGTCGAAGGTGCGGTCGTCATCAAACGCCCTCAGTTGAAGGGCCTGATTAACGGCGTGCTACGCCAGTTCCAGCGTCGCCAGGAAGAGCTTCTGGCCGAGTTTTCACAAAGCGAGCTGCGCTTCCTGCATCCATCATGGCTGGTAAAACGTATTCAAAACGCTTACCCGCAGCAATGGGAAAGTATTCTTGAAGCCAATAATCAGCGCCCACCAATGTGGCTGCGCGTCAATCGCAACCATCACACCCGCGATAGCTGGCTGGCGCTGCTGGCTGAAGCCGGTCTCACGGGCCTCGCGCACACTGATTATCCCGATGCCGTGCGTCTGGAAACGCCAACATCCGTACTTGCGTTACCGGGTTTTGAACAAGGGTGGGTCACCGTACAGGATGCTTCAGCACAGGGCTGCGTTCGCTATCTACAACCGCAAAACGGTGAGCAGATACTCGATTTATGCTGTGCACCCGGTGGTAAAACCACGCACATTCTCGAAGTGGCACCAGAAGCCAACGTCATGGCGGTTGATGTTGATGAGAAGCGCTTATCGCGCGTCTACGATAACCTGAAACGTCTGGGCATGAAGGCGACGGTAAAACAGGGGGATGGCCGCTATCCTCAGCAATGGTGCGGCGAACAGCAGTTCGATCGTATTTTATTGGATGCACCGTGCTCCGCGACCGGCGTAATTCGCCGCCATCCGGATATAAAATGGCTGCGCCGCGACCGCGATATTGCAGAGCTTGCGCAGTTACAGTCCGAGATACTCGATGCCACCTGGGCACATCTGAAACCGGGCGGCACGTTAGTGTATGCAACCTGCTCTATTCTGCCAGAAGAGAACCAGCAGCAGATTGCCGCATTCCTGGCACGTATGCCAAATGCCGTACTGAGCGAGACCGGAACGGCTGAACAGCCGGGCCTCCAGAATTTACCCGGTGCAGAAGAAGGCGATGGTTTCTTCTACGCTAAGCTAATCAAGAAGTAATGAGATAACGGGTCGCAACTGATGAAGATAATCATTCTGGGCGCCGGACAAGTCGGTGGTACGCTGGCAGAAAACCTGGTCGGGGAAAATAACGATATCACCATTATCGATACCAACGGTGAGCGTTTACGCAGTTTGCAGGACAAATTTGACCTGCGCGTGGTACAAGGCCATGCATCGCACCCCCGCGTTTTGCGCGAAGCCGGCGCAGATGATGCCGATATGCTGGTTGCCGTGACCAGTTCAGATGAGACGAATATGGTGGCTTGCCAGGTCGCCTACTCGTTATTCAATACGCCGAATCGCATTGCCCGTATCCGCTCGCCGGATTATGTCCGTGATGCTGAGAAACTATTCCATAGCGATGCCGTACCAATCGATCATCTGATTGCGCCAGAGCAGTTGGTTATCGACAACATCTATCGTCTGATTGAATACCCCGGTGCACTTCAGGTTGTGAACTTTGCTGAAGGCAAGGTAAGTCTGGCCGTCGTCAAAGCCTATTATGGCGGGCCGCTGGTAGGGAATGCGCTCTCAACCATGCGCGAGCATATGCCGCATATCGATACGCGTGTGGCCGCTATTTTCCGCCACGACCGTCCTATCCGTCCGCAAGGCTCAACCATCGTCGAAGCCGGTGATGAGGTGTTTTTTATCGCCGCCTCACAGCATATTCGGGCGGTAATGAGTGAGCTTCAGAGACTGGAGAAACCCTATAAGCGGATTATGCTCGTTGGCGGCGGTAATATCGGCGCAGGTCTGGCACGGCGACTGGAAAAGGATTACAGCGTGAAGCTGATCGAACGCGATCAGCAGCGCGCAGCAGAACTGGCAGAAAAATTACAGAATACGATCGTTTTCTTTGGCGATGCATCGGATCAAGAGCTGCTGGCCGAAGAGCATATTGATCAAGTTGATCTGTTTATTGCCGTCACTAACGATGACGAAGCGAATATTATGTCGGCGATGCTGGCCAAACGGATGGGCGCCAAAAAGGTCATGGTGCTGATCCAACGTAAGGCGTATGTCGATCTGGTTCAGGGAAGCGTCATTGATATCGCGATCTCGCCACAGCAGGCCACGATCTCAGCGTTACTTAGCCATGTTCGCAAAGCAGACATTGTGGGCGTTTCGTCTCTGCGTCGAGGGGTTGCAGAGGCAATTGAAGCCGTCGCCCACGGGGATGAAAGCACCTCACGGGTAGTAGGCCGGGTCATTGATGAAATTAAGCTGCCGCCTGGTACCATTATCGGTGCGGTGGTGCGTGGCAATGACGTGATGATCGCCAACGACAATCTTCGCATCGAACAAGGTGATCACGTCATCATGTTCCTTACCGATAAAAAGTATATTTCGGATGTGGAACGGCTTTTCCAGCCAAGTCCCTTCTTCCTTTAATTTGCGAAAGGCACTCAGCGAGTGCCTTTTTTATTAACCCATTATTCTATAAGGTTTAATTAATATACGCCTATTTATTATCACCGATGGAAAATAGATAAACATTTGTTAAACTTATAAACGTCAGCTAGCACAAGGGAGAATATAATGAGCATTATTAAAGAGTTTCGCGAGTTCGCGATGCGCGGGAATGTAGTTGATTTGGCAGTGGGTGTCATTATTGGTGCAGCGTTTGGTAAGATCGTATCCTCATTAGTTGCGGATATCATCATGCCACCGCTAGGTCTATTAATCGGTGGAGTCGACTTTAAACAATTTGCCGTGACGTTGCGTGCTGCGCAGGGGGATATCCCGGCTGTCGTTATGCACTACGGTATTTTCATTCAGAATATTTTTGACTTCGTGATCGTTGCCTTCGCAATCTTTATGGCGATTAAACTGATGAATAAGTTAAATCGCAAGAAAGAAGAGCCAGCGCCGGCGGCTCCCGCGCCATCAAAAGAAGAAGTGCTGCTGTCTGAAATCCGCGATCTGTTAAAAGAACAAAATAACCGTTCTTAATCAGACGACAGAAAGCAGAAGGCCAGTGGTAAATAAGCACGCTGCTTGTTTGCCACTGGCCTCCCGACCATATTGTTTACCGTGTTTGTCTTTTCGCAGATAACTTCCCTTACCCTTCTTATTCTTCTCAACGCGCTGACGAAACAGTGGATCGTGCAGTAACGCTTCAAGGGCATTGTCGTTTATCTGCCCCTTTGTATGTTGGTAGCGACTCATACTTACTCCTGATTGTGTATTTATTACGCGGCGAGTGTAAATCTAAACCACGAAAGACTCAACAGCCATTTCCGCTCGCTTCAGCCCCCTGTTCAAGGATGCCAAGAATGGAGCAGAATTCGCTGCTGTGCGATGTGCCACAACAAGCATCATTCAGCTTACTCAATGCCTGCTGCATAGTCTGTAGCTCGGCAATACGAGATTCAACCTCGCTCAAGCGTGCCTGCACGATACCTTTTGATTCCTGGCAGGTATGATGCTCCGGATCGACGCGGATCGACAGCAGTTCGCGGATCGATTCCAGCGTAAAACCTAACTGCCGCGCGTGGCGAATAAACTTAAGACGCTGAAGATCGTCTGCGGTATAAAGACGGAAGCCGCCTTCGGTACGCACGTCGTGGCTCATCATTTGCTGCTTTTCATAATAGCGCACGGTGTCAGGGGTCACGCCTGCCTGTTTTGCCAGTTCACCTATTCGGTACATCATGATTCCTCGTTAATTTTATGCAGCAGCTTATCGGCATAATCGCCGCGCAGAAAATCAGTGCTTAATACGGCTTGCCGCAATTTCATCTCTATCAACGCCAGTCGTCGGCTCAACTCCTGATAGCGATCGTCTTCTTTGTGAATGCTCTTAAGCACATCGCTCAACGCCAATGCTTCTTTACGCTGCTCGAGTTCTGGCGGCAAACAACCTGCATTTTTCAGTAGCCGATAGCCTGAACGAAGATCTTCCGGTACGCAGGAATCATCATCAAGAGTGAGTGGTTCACCATACCCGGGAAGGTTTTCGAACTCGCCTTTACGCTGTGCATCAATGATATGACGCTCGGCCCATTGGTCAAGTAACCACATATTGCCACTCCAGGAAACAGATGGAAGAGATAGGGGTATTGTAGAAGGGAGATGAAGGAGGGGATATAAAAAAACCCGCCGAGGCGGGTTTTTTTATTTTACTGCAAATTACTCTGCAGCTGCTTCTGCTTTCGGCTCAGCACGATCAACCAGCTCGATGTATGCCATCGGCGCGTTGTCGCCTGCACGGAAGCCACACTTCAGAATGCGAGTGTAACCACCGGCGCGGCTCGCGAAACGCGGGCCCAGCTCGTTAAACAGTTTTGCCACGATCTCGTTATCACGAGTACGGGCGAATGCCAGACGACGATTAGCTACGCTATCAGTCTTGGCAAGAGTAATCAGCGGCTCAACTACGCGACGCAGTTCTTTCGCTTTCGGCAGGGTCGTCTTGATGATTTCATGACGAACCAGCGAACCAGCCATGTTACGGAACATAGCCTGGCGATGGCTGCTGTTGCGGTTCAGTTGACGACCACTCTTACGATGGCGCATGACCTTATCCTTCTCAGTAAAACCTTAACCTGTGATCCGGTTACTCGTCAGCAATGCTTGCCGGTGGCCAGTTTTCCAGGCGCATGCCCAGAGACAGTCCACGGGAGGCCAGCACGTCTTTAATCTCGGTAAGAGATTTTTTACCCAGGTTCGGCGTTTTCAGCAACTCAACCTCGGTACGCTGTACCAGATCACCGATATAGTGGATAGCTTCTGCCTTAAGGCAGTTAGCAGAGCGGACAGTCAATTCCAGATCGTCAACAGGGCGCAGCAGGATCGGATCGAACTCTGGTTTCTCCTCTTTCACTTCCGGCTGACGTACATCACGTAAGTCAACGAAAGCTTCCAGTTGTTCAGCCAGAATGGTTGCCGCACGACGAATCGCCTCTTCAGGATCGATTGTGCCGTTGGTTTCCATCTCGATGACCAGCTTGTCCAGGTCGGTACGCTGTTCTACACGCGCTGCTTCAACATTGTAGGCAATACGCTCTACAGGGCTGTAGCAGGCGTCGACCAACAGACGGCCGATCGGGCGCTCATCTTCTTCCGAATGAATTCGGGCAGAAGCCGGCACATAACCACGACCGCGCTGAACTTTGATGCGCATGCTAATAGATGCGTTCTCATCGGTCAGGTGGCAGATCACGTGCTGCGGCTTGACGATTTCGACATCACCATCATGGGTGATATCGGCTGCAGTCACAGGGCCAATGCCAGATTTATTCAAGGTAAGAATAACTTCATCTTTACCCTGAACTCTCACCGCCAGCCCTTTCAGGTTGAGCAGGATTTCAAGGATATCTTCCTGAACGCCTTCTTTGGTGCTGTACTCATGAAGTACACCATCAATCTCAACCTCGGTCACCGCGCAACCCGGCATCGATGAGAGCAGAATACGGCGCAGTGCGTTACCCAGAGTATGGCCAAAGCCACGCTCTAAAGGCTCAAGGGTCACCTTGGCGTGCGTCGAACTCACTTGCTCGATATCTACCAGGCGCGGTTTTAGAAACTCTGTCACAGAACCCTGCATTGTGTCCTCTCTTTGGTACTAAGCTTTACTTGGAGTAAAGCTCGACGATCAGGTGTTCGTTAATGTCCGCAGACAGATCAGAACGCTCAGGCTGACGCTTGAACGTGCCTTCCATCTTGCCAGCATCAACTTCCAGCCAGGTTGGCTTTTCACGCTGTTCAGCCAGCTCCAGAGCGGCTTTAACGCGAGATTGCTTTTTCGCTTTCTCACGAATGCTAACAACGTCATTCGCTTTAACCTGATAAGAAGCGATGTTAACAACACGACCGTTTACCATGATTGCTTTGTGGCTAACCAACTGGCGTGACTCGGCACGGGTGGCGCCGAAGCCCATACGGTATACTACGTTGTCCAGACGACCTTCCAGCAGAGTCAACAGGTTTTCACCGGTGTTGCCTTTCAGACGTGCTGCTTCTTGATAATAGTTACGGAACTGACGCTCCAGCACGCCGTAAGTACGACGAACTTTTTGCTTTTCACGCAACTGCACACCATAGTCAGACAGACGCGGTTTACGCGCACCGTGCTGGCCAGGAGCTTGTTCAATTTTACACTTGGTATCGATCGCGCGAACGCCAGACTTAAGGAATAAGTCGGTGCCCTCACGACGGCTCAGCTTGAGCTTAGGACCCAAATATCTTGCCATTTTCTTTCTCCAACAATCCTAGAAACGAGGCGTTATACGCGACGTTTTTTCGGCGGACGACAACCGTTATGAGGGATCGGAGTCACATCAGTAATATTAGTGATGCGGAAACCAGCGGCGTTCAGAGCACGAATAGTAGATTCGCGGCCTGGACCCGGACCTTTAACCATAACTTCCAGATTCTTGATACCGTAATCTTTTACGGCTTCAGCGCAACGCTCTGCTGCAACCTGAGCTGCAAACGGAGTGGATTTGCGAGAACCACGGAAACCGGAACCACCGGCTGTTGCCCAACCCAGCGCGTTACCCTGACGATCAGAGATGGTAACGATGGTGTTGTTAAAAGAAGCATGGATATGAGCCACGCCATCAGAGACTTGTTTTCTTACACGTTTACGTGCACGAACTGGTGCCTTTGCCATTATTCAATCACCCCGATTATTTCTTGATCGGTTTGCGCGGACCCTTACGGGTACGAGCGTTGGTCTTGGTACGCTGGCCGCGAACCGGGAGACCACGACGATGACGCAAACCGCGATAGCAACCAAGATCCATAAGACGCTTGATGCTCATGCTAACTTCACGGCGCAGATCACCTTCAACGACAAATTTGGCAACTTCGTCACGCAGCGTGTCGATTTGTCCTTCAGACAGCTCACTGATCTTAACATTTTCAGCGATACCCGCTGCAGCCAGAATGGCCTTAGAACGGGTCTTACCGACGCCATAGATCGAGGTTAACGCGATCACAGCATGTTTCTGATCAGGAATGTTAATGCCTGCTATACGGGCCACTATGCACTCCTACTATTTAATATGTACGCACCATGCTGAAAAGCCCGTTTTCAGGATACTCAAATGGAAACGCACAGACATACAAAAGATTGGCTGGCTAATCTAGCCAGCTCAACCCAACTTTGCAAGAAAAATATGCGATTAAATCAGCCTTGGCGCTGTTTATGCTTTGGCTCGGCACTGCAAATCACACGGATGACACCATCACGCTTAACGATTTTGCAGTTACGGCATAATTTCTTGACGGAAGCACGAACTTTCATTTTTACTCTCCGTAACTTCTCGAGCGACCTTTTAGCGGCTATAGCCTTTGAGGTTCGCCTTCTTCAATGCAGACTCGTACTGACTTGACATCATCAGAGTTTGCACTTGAGCCATAAAGTCCATAATCACGACAACAACAATAAGCAGCGATGTCCCACCGAAGTAGAACGGCACTTTCATTGCATCACGCATGAACTCCGGGATCAGGCAGATAAAGGTAATGTAAAGCGCACCAACCAAGGTCAGGCGGGTCATTACTTTATCGATATACTTCGCCGTTTGCTCTCCCGGACGAATTCCTGGTACAAATGCACCGGACTTCTTCAGGTTATCTGCTGTTTCACGCGGGTTGAAGACCAACGCCGTGTAGAAGAAACAGAAGAAGATGATTGCAGACGCATAGAGTAACACATAAAGCGGTTGCCCAGGCTGCAAATACAGCGAAATTGTTGTCAGCCAGTTCCAACCGGTACCGCCCCCGAACCATGACGCGATGGTCGCCGGGAACAGAATAATACTGGAAGCGAAGATTGCTGGGATAACCCCGGCCATATTCACTTTCAGCGGTAAATGTGTGCTCTGTGCAGCATAGACACGACGACCCTGCTGACGTTTAGCGTAGTTTACCACAATGCGGCGTTGACCACGTTCAACGAATACAACAAAGAACGTCACTGCAAACACTAATACTGCAACCAACAGCAACAGGAGGAAGTGCAGGTCGCCTTGACGCGCTTGCTCGATGGTATGGGCAATCGCTGGCGGGAGTCCCGCAACGATACCAGCGAAGATAATGATTGAGATACCGTTACCGATACCACGCTCAGTAATCTGTTCGCCGAGCCACATCAGGAACATAGTCCCTGTAACCAGACTCACAACAGCGGTGAAATAGAATGCAAAGCCTGGATTGATTACCAGGCCCTGCATACCAGGCATATTCGGTAAACCGGTAGCAATACCGATTGACTGGAATATCGCCAGCACCAGAGTGCCGTAACGGGTGTACTGGCTGATCTTACGACGACCAGACTCCCCTTCTTTCTTGATCTCTGCTAGCGTTGGATGAACCACCGTCAGCAGCTGGATAATGATCGATGCCGAAATATACGGCATGATCCCCAGAGCAAAGATCGAAGCACGGCTGAGAGCACCACCAGAGAACATGTTAAACATCTCAATGATGGTGCCTCGCTGTTGCTCAAGCAGTTTGGCAAGTACAGCGGCATCAATACCAGGGATCGGAATAAAAGAGCCAATACGGAACACAATAAGCGCACCGATTACAAACAGCAGTCTGCGTTTCAGCTCGCCTAAGCCACCTTTGGCACTTTGAAAATCTAATCCCGGTTGTTTAGCCATCTGCTACTTATTCCTCGATTTTACCGCCAGCAGCTTCGATAGCAGCACGAGCGCCTTTCGACACGCGCAGGCCACGAACAGTTACCGGAGTAGAAACTTCGCCAGCCAGGATCACTTTCGCGAACTCGATCTGGACACCGATAATGTTAGCTGCTTTCAGCGTGCTCAGGTCAACAATACCGCCTTCCACTTTCGCCAAGTCAGACAGACGGATTTCCGCTGTGATCGCTGCTTTGCGAGAAGTGAAGCCGAACTTCGGCAGACGACGGTACAGAGGCATCTGGCCGCCCTCGAAACCACGACGTACGCCACCGCCAGAACGAGACTTCTGACCTTTGTGACCACGACCGCCGGTTTTACCGAGGCCAGAACCGATACCACGACCCAGACGGCGACCCGCCTTTTTAGAGCCTTCGGCCGGAGACAGAGTATTTAAACGCATCTCTTACTCCTCAACTTTAACCATGAAGTAAACCGCGTTGACCATACCACGAACAGCAGGAGTATCCTCGCGTTCTACGGTGTGACCAATACGACGCAGACCCAGGCCAAGCAGCGTTGCCTTGTGTTTCGGCAGACGACCGATTGCACTGCGGGTTTGAGTAATTTTAATAGTCTTTGCCATGGTTTATTTCCCCAGAATTTCTTCAACGGATTTACCACGCTTGGCAGCGACCATTTCTGGAGATTTCATATTTTCCAGGCCATCGATAGTTGCACGAACCACGTTAATCGGGTTAGTAGAACCATACGCTTTAGCCAGAACGTTACGAACCCCAGCGACTTCCAGAACGGCGCGCATTGCACCACCGGCGATGATACCGGTACCTTCGGAAGCCGGCTGCATGAATACACGAGAACCTGTGTGAGTACCCTTAACTGGGTGCTGCAGGGTGCCGGTATTCAGCGCGACGTTAATCATATTGCGACGAGCTTTTTCCATCGCTTTCTGGATTGCTGCTGGAACTTCACGCGCTTTACCGTAACCAAAACCAACGCGACCGTTACCATCGCCTACTACAGTCAGAGCTGTGAAGGAGAAAATACGACCACCTTTAACGGTTTTAGATACGCGGTTTACCGCGATCAGCTTTTCCTGCAGTTCGCCAGCTTGTTTTTCGATGTGAGACATCTTACACCTCTACCTTAGAACTGAAGGCCAGCTTCACGGGCAGCATCTGCCAGTGCCTGGACGCGACCATGATATTGGAACCCGGAACGGTCAAAGGACACAACTTTAATGCCTTTTTCCAGAGCGCGTTCAGCGACAGCTTTACCCACAGCTGCTGCAGCGTCTTTGTTACCGGTGTACTTCAGTTGTTCAGTGATAGCTTTTTCTACAGTAGAAGCAGCTACCAGAACTTCGGAACCGTTTGGTGCAATGACCTGTGCGTAAATATGACGCGGGGTACGATGTACCACCAGGCGAGTTGCACCCAGCTCCTGGAGCTTGCGGCGTGCGCGGGTCGCACGACGGATACGAGCAGATTTCTTATCCATAGTGTTACCTTACTTCTTCTTAGCCTCTTTGGTACGCACGACTTCGTCGGCGTAACGAACACCCTTGCCTTTATAAGGCTCAGGACGACGGTAGGCACGCAGATCTGCAGCAACCTGGCCGATCACCTGCTTATCAGCGCCTTTCAGCACGATTTCAGTTTGAGTCGGGCATTCTGCCGTAATACCTGCAGGCAGCTGATGGTCAACTGGGTGTGAGAAGCCTAAAGCCAGGCTTACAACATTCCCTTTAACCGCTGCACGATAACCTACACCAACCAGCTGTAGCTTCTTAGTGAAGCCTTCGGTAACACCGATAACCATTGAGTTCAGCAGGGCACGCGCGGTACCAGCCTGAGCCCAACCGTCTACGTAACCATCACGTGGACCGAAGGTCAGTGCATTGTCTGCATGATTAACTTCAACAGCATCGTTGAGAGTACGAGTCAGCTCGCCGTTTTTACCTTTGATCGTAATAACCTGACCGTTGATTTTTACATCAACGCCGGCAGGAACAACGACCGGTGCTTTAGCAACACGAGACATTTTTTCCTCCGATTAGGCTACGTAGCAGATAATTTCGCCACCAAGACCAGCTTGGCGCGCTGCACGATCAGTCATAACACCTTTAGAGGTAGAAACAACTGCGATACCCATGCCAGCCATAACTTTTGGCAGCTCGTCTTTGCGCTTATAAATGCGCAGACCTGGGCGACTGACACGCTGAATGCTTTCTACAACAGCTTTACCCTGGAAATACTTAAGAGTAAGTTCCAGTTCCGGCTTGGTGTCGCCTTCAACTTTAAAATCTTCAATAAAACCTTCTTCCTTCAGCACGTTGGCAATTGCCACTTTCAGCTTGGAGGAAGGCATGGTGACCGCAGCTTTATTCGCGGCCTGACCGTTACGGATACGGGTCAGCATATCCGCGATCGGATCTTGCATGCTCATCTGTCTTTACTCCCGTGATTCAATTGGTAATTACCAGCTAGCCTTTTTCAAGCCTGGTACTTCACCGCGCATAGCGGCTTCACGTAACTTGATACGGCTCAACCCGAACTTGCCCACATAGCCATGCGGACGACCTGTCTGGCGGCAGCGGTTACGCTGACGGGACGGGCTGGAATCACGCGGCAGAGACTGCAGCTTCAGAACTGCGTTCCAACGATCTTCGTCGGTCGCGTTCACATCAGAGATAATAGCTTTCAGTTCAGCGCGTTTTGCGAAGTACTTATCAGCTAAAGCTACGCGCTTAACTTCGCGTGCTTTCATTGATTGCTTAGCCATTCAGTAACCCTACCTTACTTGCGGAACGGGAAGTCAAAGGCAGCCAGCAGAGCACGGCCTTCTTCATCAGATTTCGCAGTAGTGGTAATGGTAATATCCAAACCACGCACGCGGTCGACTTTATCGTAGTCGATTTCTGGGAAGATGATCTGCTCACGGACACCCATGCTGTAGTTACCACGACCGTCGAAAGACTTAGCGGACAAGCCACGGAAGTCACGGATACGTGGAACAGCAATAGTGATCAGGCGCTCAAGGAACTCCCACATGCGTTCGCCACGCAGAGTTACTTTACAGCCGATCGGATAGCCCTGACGGATTTTGAAGCCTGCAACTGATTTGCGTGCTTTGGTGATCAGCGGTTTTTGACCGGAGATTGCTGTCAGATCAGCTGCTGCGTTATCCAGCAGTTTCTTGTCAGCGATCGCTTCACCAACACCCATGTTCAGGGTGATCTTCTCGACCCGAGGGACTTGCATGACAGAATTGTAGTTAAACTCAGTCATGAGTTTAGCGACTACTTCGTCTTTGTAGTAATCATGCAGTTTCGCCATCGTACTACTCCAAATTACTTGATAGTTTCGCTGTTAGATTTGAAGAAACGGACTTTTTTGCCGTCTTCGAATCTAAAGCCTACACGGTCAGCCTTGCCGGTTGCCGCGTTGAAGATAGCAAGGTTAGAGATCTGAATCGCTGATTCTTTCTCTACGATGCCGCCTGGTTGGTTCAGGGCCGGAACCGGCTTCTGATGTTTCTTAACCAGGTTGATACCTTCAACAATGACCTTGCCGGAAGACAGGACATTTTTTACTTTACCGCGTTTACCTTTATCTTTACCGGTTAACACGATAACTTCGTCATCACGACGGATCTTCGCTGCCATGATTCGCTCCTTAGAGTACTTCTGGTGCCAGAGAGATAATTTTCATGAACTTCTCGTTACGAAGTTCACGAGTTACCGGCCCAAAAATACGCGTACCGATAGGTTGCTCGCTGTTATTGTTTAAAATAACGCATGCATTACCATCGAAGCGAATGACAGAACCGTCCGGGCGACGAACACCCTTCTTGGTGCGCACCACTACCGCCTTCAGCACATCACCTTTTTTGACCTTACCACGTGGAATTGCTTCCTTGATGGTGATCTTGATGATGTCGCCTACGCCTGCGTAGCGACGGTGCGAGCCACCCAGAACCTTGATACACATTACGCGACGTGCACCGGAGTTGTCGGCGACGTTCAGCATAGTCTGTTCTTGGATCATTTTAGTGCTCCGCTAATGTCAACTACTACTGAGACCCGAATTCAGGTCATTATAAAGCCCCATATCGAGGGCGCGGCATTATAACACCGCTTAAACGATATGGGTAGAAAAAATAGACGGCCCATTGCTGAGCCGTCTATTCGTATCGAGAACGAGTACTGTATTACAGAATCGCTTTCTCTACAACGCGAACCAGCGTCCAGGACTTAGTCTTGGACAGTGGACGGCATTCACGGATTTCAACCTTGTCGCCGATACCACATTCGTTGTTCTCGTCATGTACGTGCAGTTTGGTCGTACGTTTGATGAATTTGCCGTATACCGGGTGTTTCACCATACGTTCGATAGCAACAACAATGGATTTCTCCATTTTGTCACTAACTACGCGACCTTGCAGAGTACGGATTTTATCGGTCATTACGCACCCGCCTTCTGAGTCAGTAAAGTCTTAACGCGTGCAACATCACGACGAACCTGCTTCAGCAGGTGAGTCTGTTGCAGCTGGCCGCTTGCAGCCTGCATGCGCAGGTTGAACTGCTCACGCAGTAAGTTCAGCAGCTCAGCGTTCAGCTCTTCAACGCTTTTTTCACGCAGCTCTTTTGCTTTCATTACATCACCGTCTTAGTTACAAAGGTGGTTTTGATCGGCAGTTTCGCTGCAGCGAGGCCGAATGCTTCACGGGCCAGCTCTTCCGGAACACCGTCCATTTCATACAGGACTTTACCCGGCTGAATCAAGGCAACCCAATACTCCACGTTACCTTTACCTTTACCCATACGCACTGCCAGCGGTTTCTCGGTGATCGGTTTGTCCGGGAATACACGGATCCAGATCTTACCTTGACGCTTAACTGCACGGGTCATTGCACGACGTGCTGCTTCGATCTGACGGGCAGTCAGACGACCACGGCCAACAGCTTTCAGGCCGAAGCTGCCGAAGCTAACATCCGTACCCTGCGCCAGACCACGGTTGCGGCCTTTGTGCACTTTACGGAATTTTGTACGCTTTGGTTGTAACATCAGCGACGCTCCTTATTTCCGGCCTTTACGCTGCTGCTTTTTAGGTTGAGCAGCCGGTTTTTCCGGTTGTTCAACAGCAGCCATACCACCCAGGATCTCACCTTTGAAGATCCATACCTTAACGCCGATTACACCGTAAGTGGTGTGCGCTTCAGAGGTGTTGTAGTCGATGTCAGCACGCAGAGTGTGCAGCGGTACGCGACCTTCACGGTACCATTCGGTACGTGCGATTTCCGCGCCGCCCAGACGGCCGCTAACTTCAACTTTGATACCTTTAGCGCCCAGACGCATTGCGTTCTGTACAGCACGCTTCATAGCACGACGGAACATAACGCGACGTTCCAGCTGAGAAGTGATGCTGTCAGCAACCAATTTAGCGTCCAGTTCAGGCTTACGAACTTCGGCGATATTGATCTGAGCAGGAACGCCAGCGATATCCGCTACGACCTTGCGCAGTTTTTCTACGTCTTCGCCTTTCTTACCGATTACGATGCCAGGACGAGCGGTGTGAATAGTCACACGGATGCTCTTAGCTGGACGCTCAATAACGATACGAGATACGGACGCCTTCGCCAGTTCCTTTGTCAGGTACTGACGTACTTTAAAATCGCTGTCCAGGTTGTCAGCGAATTCTTTGGTGTTCGCGAACCAGGTAGAGTTCCATGGTTTGACAATACCCAGGCGAATACCATTAGGATGTACTTTCTGACCCATTGCTAGTCTCCAGAGTCTCAGCGATCGGACACAACCACAGTAATGTGGCTGGTGCGCTTCAGGATGCGATCTGCACGACCTTTAGCACGCGGCATAATGCGCTTCATGCTTGGGCCTTCGTCTACGAAAATTTTCGCAACTTTCAGATCATCAATGTCAGCGCCATCGTTGTGTTCAGCGTTAGCAATGGCAGATTCCAGTACTTTCTTAACCAGTACAGCCGCTTTTTTGTCGGTGTAGGTCAGAATATCCAGGGCCTGCGACACTTTCTTACCGCGAATCAGGTCAGCAACAAGGCGAACCTTCTGAGCAGAAGAACGAGCATGGCGATGTTGAGCTAAAGTTTCCATCTCTTCCTCCTACCTTATTTCTTCTTCGCTTTTTTATCAGCAGCATGGCCGCGATAAGTACGAGTCGGTGCGAATTCACCCAGTTTGTGACCAACCATTTCGTCGGAAACAAAGACTGGAACGTGCTGACGACCATTATGGACAGCGATGGTCAAACCGATCATGTTAGGAAAGATCGTTGAACGACGGGACCAAGTGCGCAGGGGCTTCTTGTCTCCGCTTTCCACCGCTTTCTCTACCTTCTTCAGCAAGTGCAGGTCAATAAAAGGACCTTTCTTGAGAGAACGTGGCATGGCTTATCCTCTAAAATTATTTGCTACGGCGACGTACGATGAATTTATCAGTACGCTTGTTGCTGCGGGTCTTCTTACCTTTGGTCTGCAGGCCCCATGGGGAAACCGGATGCTTACCAAAGTTACGACCTTCACCACCACCATGTGGGTGGTCGACTGGGTTCATCGCAGTACCGCGAACGGTAGGACGAACACCACGCCAGCGTGCAGCACCTGCTTTACCCAGAACGCGCAGCATATGCTCAGCATTGCCAACTTCGCCCATGGTTGCACGGCAGTCTGCTTCGACTTTACGCATTTCACCAGAACGCAGACGCAGGGTGACATAAGCACCGTCGCGAGCAACGATCTGAACGTAAGTACCAGCGGAACGTGCCAGCTGACCGCCTTTACCTGGTTTCATTTCTACGTTATGAACGGTAGAACCAACCGGGATATTGCGCATCGGCAGGGTGTTACCTGCTTTGATTGCAGCATCAACGCCAGACTGAATCTGGTCGCCAGCTTTCAGGCCTTTAGGGGCCAGAATGTAACGGCGCTCGCCATCTTTGTACAGAACCAGCGCGATGTTCGCGGAACGGTTCGGATCGTACTCAAGACGCTCAACAACAGCTGGGATACCATCTTTGTTGCGTTTGAAGTCAACAATACGGTAAGCCTGCTTGTGACCACCACCGATGTGACGAGTGGTGATGCGGCCATTGTTGTTACGACCACCGGATTTGCTGTTTTTTTCAACCAGCGGAGCAAAAGGTTTGCCCTTGTGCAGCTCTGGGTTGACCACTTTAACAACGTGGCGACGACCCGGAGATGTCGGTTTACATTTAACAACTGCCATTGTATTACTCCTCCGACTTACTCAGCGCCGCCGACGAAGTCCAGATTCTGGCCTTCCTTCAGGGTGACGTAAGCTTTTTTCCAGTCGCTACGACGACCGATACGCTGTCCGTGACGTTTAACTTTCCCTTTAACTACTAGGGTGTTAACGACTTCGACTTCGACTTCAAACAGTTTCTGCACAGCAGCTTTGATTTCTGCTTTGGTCGCGTCTTTAGCAACTTTGAGAACGATGGTATTTGTTTTTTCCATCGCAGAAGACGCTTTTTCAGAAACGTGCGGTGCGCGCAGCACCTTCAGCAGACGTTCTTCACGAATCATGCCAGCATCTCCTCAACTTGCTTAACAGCATCAGCAGTCATTACGACTTTGTCGAAGGCGATCAGGCTAACCGGGTCGATACCAGTTGCATCGCGTACGTCAACCTTGTGCAGGTTGCGCGCAGCCAGGAACAGGTTTTCGTCCAGCTCACCGGTGATGATCAGCACATCTTCCAGAGCCATGTCTTTCAGTTTCTGTGCCAGCAGCTTAGTTTTAGGCGCTTCAACAGAGAATGATTCGACAACGATCAGACGATCCTGACGTACCAGTTCGGACAGAATGCTTTTCAGCGCGCCGCGGTACATCTTTTTGTTAACTTTTTGACTGTGGTCCTGTGGACGAGCAGCGAAGGTCACGCCACCTGAACGCCAGATCGGGCTCTTGATAGAACCTGAACGCGCACGGCCGGTACCTTTCTGGCGCCATGGCTTTTTGCCTGAACCAGTTACTTCAGCACGAGTCTTCTGAGCACGAGTACCCTGACGAGCACCAGCTGCATAAGCAACAACAACCTGGTGAACCAGCGCTTCGTTGAAATCACGACCGAAGGTAGTTTCGGAAACAGTCAGCGCGCTCTGCGCGTCTTTCAATACTAATTCCATTGCTATCCCCTTACGCCTTCACAGCTGGTTTAACGATCAGGTCGCAACCGGTCGCACCCGGAACACCACCTTTAACCAGCAGCAGGTTGCGCTCAGCGTCAACGCGTACTACGTCCAGGCTCTGAACAGTGACACGTTCGTTGCCCAGCTGACCTGCCATTTTCTTGCCTTTGAACACTTTGCCCGGAGTCTGGTTCTGACCGATAGAACCCGGAACGCGGTGAGACAAGGAGTTACCGTGAGTCGCGTCCTGGGTACGGAAGTTCCAGCGCTTAACGGTACCAGCGAAACCTTTACCTTTAGAGGTACCGGTTACGTCAACTTTTTTAACGTCTGCAAACAGTTCAACGCTAATGTTCTGACCAACGGTGTATTCTTCACCATCTGCCAGACGGAACTCCCACAGGCCGCGGCCAGCTTCAACGCCAGCTTTAGCAAAGTGGCCAGCTTCCGGCTTGGTTACACGGTTAGCTTTTTTAGCACCAGTGGTAACCTGAACAGCGCGGTAGCCATCGTTAGCCAGATCTTTGATCTGAGTAACGCGGTTTGCTTCGACTTCGATTACGGTTACTGGGATAGAGACGCCATCTTCAGTGAAGATGCGGGTCATACCCACTTTTTTACCGACTAAACCAATCATTGTATCAACCTCTCAATCGCTCGATGACCTGATTAACCCAGGCTGATCTGCACGTCTACACCGGCAGCCAGGTCCAGACGCATCAGAGCATCAACGGTTTTTTCAGTTGGCTCAACGATGTCAACCAGACGCTTGTGAGTGCGAATTTCGTACTGATCACGCGCGTCTTTGTTAACGTGCGGGGAGATCAGAACGGTAAAGCGCTCTTTGCGGGTCGGCAGCGGGATCGGACCACGAACCTGCGCACCAGTGCGCTTGGCAGTCTCGACGATTTCCGCGGTTGATTGATCGATCAGACGATGATCAAACGCTTTCAAACGGATACGGATTCTTTGGTTCTGCATGAGACCAGAGCTCCAATTATTTTATAGACGAAATAGTTACTCCTCAAACCCATTACGATTGATGGGAGAGTGTAACCGTTCTTACAGAGTTCCCCGATTGGGAACATTGTCTGGTATCGCTTTCGCAGTACCGGTGGCTCATATCGAACCGCTGTCAATATTAGACAAGCCCGCGCATTATACACAAATAGCCACATGAAGCAAGCCGTGTTTATAAATTACTCACTCTGAACTGCGGGCAAAGCCGGGCTTCAACGTGAATCCCATGTAACAGAAATAGATACTCTGGATAGGGCACCGCAACCGCCGCCCGCGCATCTTTATTCTCTCCCCGACGGCCAGCACACTGTGGACGCACTATACAACGGACATAACTCATGGATCTCTGCACGCTACTTTTCGCCTTGCTTTACCTCTATTTCAGCGCTCTGCTTTGCTGGCACGACATACGAAGCGGGCTATTACCAGACCGGTTTACCTGCCCACTACTCTGGTCAGGGATCCTATATCACCTGCATCATTCACCCTCGCTAATTGCGGATACGCTGTGGGGAGCGATTGCCGGCTACGGCAGTATGTCACTATTCTATTGGGGATATCGGATATTGCGGCAACGCGAAGGGTTGGGCTATGGCGACGTGAAATATCTGGCCGCGCTCGGTGCGTGGCACGGTTGGCAGCAGTTACCGCTGCTGTTGATAGCGGCATCCGTGATGGCCTGCGTGTTTGTCGCAGCTAAAGCACTGTGGTATCAAACGATAACAGATATAAAAAACCCACTGCCTTTTGGCCCATTTATGGGTGCAGCGGGTTTTATACTGATAGGGGTTTCGACGGTTAGTCTGCGACTTTAATCTGCGATTGCAGATAGTTTTGCAGCCCAATTTTGCCAATGAGTTCGAGCTCAGTTTCCAGCCAATCGATATGATGCTCCTCCTCGGTGAGGATCGTAATCAGCATATCGCGACTCACATAGTCATGTACGCTATCCGCATAGGCAATGGCCTCACGCAAATCTTTGGCGCCATCCAGCTCGAGCTTCAGGTCAGACTGCAGCATTTCTTCGACATCTTCGCCGATATGCAGTTTGCCAAGATCCTGTAGATTGGGGATCCCTTCAAGAAACAGAATACGCTCGATGTACTGATCGGCGTGTTTCATTTCATCAATGGATTCGTGATACTCAACATCGTTGAGGCGCATCAGGCCCCAGTTTTTGAACATTCTCGCATGGAGAAAGTATTGATTGATTGCGACAAGCTCATTTCCCAATAATTTATTGAGATAATTTATAATCTTAACATCACCTTTCATTATATAGACCCTCCGCTTCCACTAATTGAAGCGTAGAACGGGCTACCGGGATGTCAAAAAAAAGAAATTGAGGTCAGGCGATCTCTTTGAACTCGGGCATTTGCATTAATTCGTCTTCCATAACTTCTCGTGCAGCGCGAACGCACTTACCGCATTGATTTCCAATAGGAATACATTTTCTTAATTGTTGGAAAGACTGCGGATGAAACTGGCGCACCGCCTGGCGAATTTTTTTATCACTCACGCCATTACACAAACACACGTACATAGCCACTCCCGTTCAATTTCTGAACAAAGTGTAAGTGAGAATAATTATGATTACAATAGCCAACAGAGAAATGCAGCACGAAATAAGCGAACAAATCGTGCGGAATATATACATATCCCTCTTTTCCAAATAGCAAAAAGGGTGCCGAAGCACCCTTTTTAAGCTCAAAACTAATTATTAAAT
>NZ_BCTM01000047.1 GCF_001571285.1 Kluyvera cryocrescens NBRC 102467
GTCATACATTAGCACCAGAAATGCTTTGAGATACATTATGATAAGGCTGTCTCCGAAGAGACAGCTTGGGGATGGTTATTTATCAGCGTTCTGTTTGTGAAAAAGCTCGCGGAATACCGGGTAGATATCCTCCTGATCGCGAATATGCTGTATCGCAAAATTATCAAAGGTCTGCTGCAGGTGTTCATACTCACGCCACAGGGTTTGATGCGCCCGACGGGTGATTTCGATGTAGCTGTAGTAACGCACCACCGGCAGAATTTTCTTCGCCAGAATTTCATGGCACAGCGGGGAGTCATCCGCCCAGTTATCGCCATCTGACGCCTGCGCGGCATAAATGTTCCATTGCGCGGGGTCGTAGCGCTCTTTGACGACTTCATCCATCAATTTCAGGGCGCTGGACACAATCGTGCCGCCGGTCTCCTGGGAGTAGAAAAACTCATGTTCATCGACCTCTTTGGCCTGCGTGTGGTGGCGAATATAGACCACCTCGACGTTTTTATAGGTTCGGCTTAAGAACAGATACAGCAGAATATAAAAGCGTTTGGCCATGTCTTTGGTGGACTGATCCATCGAACCGGACACGTCCATCAGACAGAACATCACCGCCTGGCTGGAGGGCTCCGGACGTTTCTCGTAGTTTCTATAGCGGAGATCGAAAGTGTCGATAAACGGCACGCGGTCGATTTTTGCCCGCAGCTCGGCTATCTCTTTGCGTAAGCGCTCTTCTTCGAGCAGTTGCGCGGGTTCGCTTCGGGCGACCTCATCCAGCGTCTCTTCCAGCGCATGCAATTCACGACGCTTTCCGGCGGTCATTGCCGTGCGACGGGCGAGAGAGTTTTGCAGCGAACGGACGACGCTAATGTTCGCTGGCACGCCGTTGGCGGTATAGCCCGAACGGTGGGTTTTGTACTCGGTAAGCTGACGCTGTTGGTTGCGCTTAAGGTTTGGCAAGGCCAGATCTTCAAACAACAAGTCGAGGTATTCGTCTTTCGAAATCTGGAAAACGAACTCATCTTGTCCTTCCCCATCCGCGCTTGCTTGCCCTTGGCCGCTACCCCCTCCGCCACCGCCGCCCTGCGGGCGTTCGATGCGGTCATTTTGCACAAAATGGTCATTTCCGGGATGTACCCGGTGGCGTAATCCGCCGCGTCCCTGATGGAACATCGGTTCGCTGATGTCATCCGTTGAAATGGAAACGGACTCACCGCTGTCGACGTCGGTAACCGAACGTTTATTGATGGCTTCGGAGATCGACTGTTTTATTTGCGCTTTATAACGGCGCAAGAAGCGCTGACGGTTAACCGCACTTTTGTTTTTGCCGTTCAGACGCCGGTCAATGAACCAGGTCATAAGCCCCTCCTGAACTGCTTTGCCAACTCATATACAGCTGCCCCGGCGACGCCAACTCGCTTTCGCCGTGCCCTGGCCCGGTAAGCAACAGCGCTGCTTCCGGGCTATCTGGGAGTGTTATGATGATTTACGTACGCGCAGATACCATTCACACAACAGGCGAACCTGTTTACGGGTATAGCCTTTTTCCATCATCCGATCGACGAAGTCGTCGTGTTTTTTCTGCTCATCGGTTGAGGTCTTCGCGTTAAACGAAATCACCGGCAGTAGCTCTTCGGTATTGGAGAACATTTTCTTCTCAATAACCGTGCGCAGCTTCTCGTAGCTCGTCCAGTTCGGGTTGCGGCCATTATTATGGGCACGGGCGCGCAGCACAAAGTTGACAATCTCGTTACGGAAGTCTTTCGGGTTACTGATCCCGGCAGGCTTCTCGATTTTTTCCAGCTCGGCGTTCAGCGATTCACGGTCGAAAAGCTGTCCGGTATCGGGATCGCGATACTCTTGATCCTGAATCCAGAAATCCGCGTAAGTGACGTAGCGGTCGAAAATATTCTGACCGTACTCGGAGTAGGACTCCAGATAGGCGGTCTGAATCTCCTTGCCGATAAATTCGGCGTATTTCGGGATCAGGTAGCCTTTTAAGAACTCCAAGTAGCGTTCCGACTGCTCCTGTGGGAACTGCTCGCGTTCGATTTGCTGTTCAAGCACGTAGAACAGATGTACCGGGTTCGCAGCCACTTCGGCGTGGTCGAAGTTAAAGACTCTGGAAAGGATCTTAAAGGCGAAACGGGTTGAAAGACCGTTCATCCCTTCGTCAACCCCAGCATAGTCGCGATATTCCTGATACGACTTGGCTTTCGGGTCGGTGTCTTTCAGGCTCTCGCCATCGTAGACGCGCATTTTGGAGTAGATGCTGGAGTTTTCCGGTTCTTTCAAACGCGACAGAATGGAGAAGCGCGACAGCGTTTCCAGCGTACCCGGCGCGCAAGGCGCGTGGGTCAGCTCACTGTTATTGAGCAGTTTTTCGTAAATTTTGATCTCTTCTGAGATCCGCAGGCAATAAGGCACTTTGACAATATAAACACGGTCAAGGAATGCCTCGTTGTTTTTGTTGTTACGGAAGGTCACCCATTCGGATTCGTTTGAGTGCGCCAGGATAATGCCGTTAAACGGCAGGGCAGAGATCCCCTCGGTACCGTTATAGTTACCTTCCTGGGTGGCGGTCAGCAGCGGATGCAGCACCTTAATTGGCGCTTTAAACATCTCAACGAATTCCATAATCCCCTGGTTTGCGCGGCACAGGGCGCCGGAGTAGCCGTAGGCATCCGGATCGTTTTGCGCGTAGTGTTCCAGTTTACGGATATCGACTTTACCCACCAGCGCCGAGATGTCCTGGTTGTTCTCATCGCCCGGTTCAGTTTTGGCAATGGCTATCTGTTGCAAAATCGACGGCCAGACTTTGACGACCCGGAACTTGGTAATGTCGCCGCCAAACTCATGCAGTCGCTTGGCTGCCCATGGCGACATAATCGTGCCAAGATAGCGATTCGGAATGCCATATTCCTTATCCAGAATCTGCGCGTCTTCCTGCGGGTTAAACAGGCACAGCGGGTGGTCGTTGACCGGGCTGCGTTCACCGTTAGCGCTCAGCACATAGATAGGCACGCGCTGCATCAGTGATTTCAGGCGCTCAGCCAGCGAGGATTTACCGCCGCCGACGGGCCCCAGTAAATAGAGGATTTGTTTCTTCTCTTCGAGCCCTTGGGCGGCGTGTTTCAGGTAGGAAACAATCTGTTCAATGGCCTCTTCCATGCCATAGAACTCTTCGAACGCCGGGTAGCGCCCGATGACTCGGTTCGAAAAGAGACGGGAAAGCCGCGGTTCCTGAGCCGTATCAACCATTACGGGCTCACCAATAGCCGTTAGTAGCCGTTCTGCCGCGTTAGCATAGGCACTGCGATCTTGCTTACATACAGCGAGAAACTCCTGCAGTGTGAACTCTTCGTCCTTGGCAGCTTCATAGCGCTGGCGATAGTGATCGAATATATTCATGGCATGCCGTCCTTTCGTTTTTTAGCACAGGTTAAGAGCCATTGGTATGAATAGTGTGGGCTCCCGGAAGGGGTAAGCCGAACGACGCTCACTGCTTTATCCAGCAACCCGTGTGCCAGGTTGTCGGATAATTAACGCTAACGTTCGTGGCGATGACACCTTCTAAAAATAAGCGTAGATGGCATTTGCAAAACTTGCATGGCGATAAAAACGAATTTCAATGACATATCAATAACTCATCAAATAATACGACATTAAATCTTTTAATCTTTTTTCTGCTTTCATATAGCTGTCACGAATTTGCAAGTTAGACGCCATAAACAGTAAGGATAATTGCAAGTTTTATTTTGCAATTGAAGGTAAAAAATTTGTCGTAAGTGAGAGTGGGAGGTAAACTTCCGCCGCTGATACGTTGAATAAAAAGGAATTACGGATTGTGAATCGAATCAAACTTCTCGCACTTGGGGTGATGATCGCCACTTCTGCAACTGCTGCACAGGCGGAAAGCAAGTTTTCGCTCGGTGCAGGCGTCGGGATTGTCGAGCACCCATACAAACAGTACGACCACGATGTGTATCCTGTGCCGGTTATTAACTATGAAGGGGATAACTTCTGGTTCCGCGGTTTAGGCGGTGGTTACTACTTGTGGAACGATGGCACAGACCAGCTTTCTTTAACCGCGTACTGGTCACCGCTGTTCTTTAAACCAGGCGATAGCGACAACAGTCAGTTGCGTAAACTGGATCGTCGCCAGTCAACCATGATGGCCGGTCTTTCCTGGTTCCACCACACTCAGTACGGCTCCCTGCGTACTACGCTTGCTGGCGATACGCTGGATAAAAGTAACGGTATTGTTTGGGATGCGGCTTGGGTATATCGCTACACCAACGGTGGTCTGACCCTGACCCCAGGTATCGGCGTACAGTGGAACAGCGAAAACCAAAACCAGTACTACTATGGCGTGTCCCATCACGAGTCGGCGCGTAGCGGCCTGCGTAGCTACGATCCGAACAGCAGCTGGAACCCATATCTGGAAATGAGCGCTAACTACCGCTTCGCTGGAAACTGGAGCGTTTACGGTACCGCGCGTTATACCCGTCTGTCTGATGAGATCACCGATAGCCCAATGATCGACAAAAGCTGGACCGGTCTGCTGTCAACGGGTGTGACCTACACCTTCTAAAAATCGTCTGATTTCAGTGTCAAAGCGCCAGTTTTATAAGGCGCTTGTCGTTGCACTGCAGACGGGCATCATAACGGTGCGCTGCACCGTTATGATGCTATCTCCTAAAACGCGTATTTCATACCCACCATCGCCGATGCATCGCTGTAGCCATCGTTGCCTACCTGTAGCCCGGTCCCGCCCCAAATATTGAGGGCAGGGGAGATCTGTCCCTGAACCCCGAGCTTAAGCTGCGCCACATTTTTCGCCCCCTCCTGGCTGATAAGGCTGTCGTTCATGCGGATTTCTGCCACGTGGGTGTTGTGCAGCCAGTCGGCCTCAATATAAGGTTTGAACTCACGGTTTTTCCCGTCATCTTCCGTTCGATGGCCGCGCAGATACAGACGTACCCCTAGACGAGATTGCAGATTACCGTGGCCGTTATCCTGAATTTGCGTGCCGTTGGCTTCGGTATGCTGCGGGCTTTTGACACCCATCCAGGTCAGCTGCGCCTGAGGCTCAAGATAGACCGCCTGACGTTGCGTCTCCTTCAGCAGCACGTTGTAGCCGCTTTCCAGGGATGCGGTGAACCCCCGACTGCGGTAATGCTCACTGGCCAGATCTTCGCCATTCACCTGATTTTTAAACCAGTTATAGTTGATCCAACTGTCGAGATACGCCCCCTGGCGGCTTTGTGCGTTCTGATACCAGGTGCCGTAAGCGCCTACGCTGTAGCCGTCCATGCTGCTGCGGGAATGATACCCGGTGGACGATGAGGATGCGTTTCCTTTGACGTTACCGTAACCGGCCATCAGCCCGGCTCCCCAGCGATCGTCACCGTGGCGACTGCCGTGGATAAACTCATTGCCCATTTGCGCGACGTAGCGATTGGCCTGCGTACGAATCTGCCCATCGGCCGCCCGGAAGCGGTTTTGTCCACCTTCCTGACGTAGCCAGAAGGTGCTAGCTGGAGCAGAGCGCATTGCCTTTTGCGTGCCGTATTCGGTCGCGCCTTCACGATCGTCAAGTGAAAGGTTAAAGATTGTGTTCGCCGCCGCCAGGTTGATTAAATAGCTCCCGGCCTCAGGTCGATACTGCGGGATCGGGGTGACAGGGTTAGTATTCACCGAGGTTAGGTACCAGTTCTGGCCTTTTTGCACCAGACTGTAATCCCATGCGCCCGCAACGGTTCGGCCTGCTTGTTTAAATGCATCCGACGCCGATGAACCATCGACGCTAATCACTTCAATGCCGCGATTGGTTTGCGCCCCCAGCCCACCCACGTTAGTGAAGCTCACCCAGGTGGTACCCGATGTGCTTCCCTGAATGGCGACGTGGTCGGTTTGCGAATTATCATCGGCAAGCACCGTGCTGAGATTCATCTGGCTGTTGCTACCGCCTTTATAATCACCGTTGATCTGCAATTGATTCCCGGCCTGTTGTTGGCTACGCGAGAGATTGACGGTACCGCTGTTGTCTAATGCCCCGTTGATGGTAAAGGTGGCAAGCGCCGAGTCATCCTCAGTTTTCGAGCCGACGGTCAACGTACTGCCTTCATCCAGCGTGGTGCTACCAACGCTACCGGTGCCGGAAAGAGCGGTGCCTGAGCGAGCCGTCACCGCGCCTGCCAATGATCCGGTAACATCGATACTGCCTTCTGCAAGGGTAGTCTCACCGCTAAAGGTGCTGTCACCGGTTAACGTTAATGCACCGCTGCCCAGTTTAGTGAAATCGCCGCTGCCGGTGATCCCTTGGGCGATCGTGGTGTCGAAACCCTGGGTATCCAGCGTACCGCCGGCGGTGTCGATAACAATAGGGTGCGCGCTATCGAAATTGAAGCCGCCTACCATCTGTAGCGTTCCACCATCAAAGGTCAGCGTACTGCCCGCAGCACCAAGACTTCCATCCTGAGCAACCTGCAGGATGCCCTCGTAGATTGTCCAGGGGGTGACCGCGTCGGTGGTGTTCTGCAAAAGCCAGGTGCTATTGCCGGTTTTGCTGAAATGATCAAAGCCTTGATATTGCGCGGTGTCACCAATGTTGGCTGCATCAAATGTCGAATTTTTATCGCCGCCCAGGATCAGCGTATCGTCGCCACTCCCAGCGACAACGTCCCCCAGAACCTGATAACCGGCCTGGAGTTCCAGAGAATTGGTTCCAGAGACAAACATGACGGCCTGAGAACGCGTGGTACCATCCTGATTCAGACCGCCCTCAAGCGTCCCGCTATTGATGATGGTCATGTCGCTACCGTAAACGCCAACCCCTCCGGCACCCGCATCACCGGTTGCCGTACCGGCGTTGCCGCCGCTGCCACCGGAAATGGTGCCGCTGTTGCTGAGCGTGCCGCCGCCGGTAGTAATATGCACGCCGTCACCGCCGGCACCGCCATCGGATTTTCCACCGCCGCCGCCGCGATTGCCGGTACCGCCGAGAATAGTCCCATCATTCACAACCGTACCACCCGAGCCAATCAGGACACCGTTACCGCCTTTACCGCCGACCCCGCCGTCACCCTGGCTTCCGCCGCCACCGGTCCCGCCTTTGCCGCCGAGAATCGTTGCGCCGGAGGCGTTAGTCACTTTCCCTGCGCCATTGATCGCCAGCCCGTTACCGCCCTGTGCGCCTGTGCCGCCGTTGGCGTTGGTACCGTTGGCGTTAGCCCCCGCGCCGCCGTCACCGCCGATAAATTCGCCTTTGTTCTCGACGCTGCCCGAACCGGTAATGTTAACGGCTGTCCCTCCTATGCCACCTACGCCACCGCCACCGGCTGAGTCATCGCCGCCTTTACCGCCTTGTACCTTCCCGGTGGATTCATTCGTGACGCTACCCTGTTGGTTGATATCAATACCTGTCCCGCCGGTACCGGAATCACCGCCGTGGGAGCTAGCCAGACTGCCGCTACCGCCGCCGCGATTACCCGCACCGCCGGTGACGGATCCAGCGTTAGAGACCGAACCGCCGTTTTGCAGTTCAATACCGACGCCGCCGTTACCCCCGTCACCCCCGTTACCCCCGCTCAGGTTGAGACCGCTGCTGGTGGAGTTGCCACCGCCGCCGGTGCCTGCATTACCCCCGACGATGCTGCCGCTCACTTCATTAGTGACCGTGCCGCTGCCGACGACCGTAATTCCGCTACCGCCGTTACCACCGGCTGCACCATCGCCGATAACGCCGGTCCCTTGCCCTGAATTGACAGCACCGCCGTTACCACCATCGCCGCCGGTACCACCGATGATCTTGTTGCTGTTGGTGATGGTGCTGGTATCGCTTAACCATACGCCGTTACCGCCATCGGCAGCCGCGCCTCCGGTACCGCCGACACCGGTCACCGTGGTGTTTTGCGAGCTGTTTGCATCAGCTGCCAGCCCGCCGGTTGCGCCATGTCCACCGGTAATGGTCCCGGTATTGGTGACGTTACCGCCCTGAGTGGCAGTGACGCCATCGCCACCTTTGCCGCCTGCGCCGCCGCTGCCGGCATGAATGGTTGCGCCATTATCGGTTTGGGCGTTGGCGCTTGCACTACCGGTGTTCCCACCGTTACCGCCGGCACCGCCATCGATGGTCCCGCTATTGGCATAGCTGCCGTTGGTGGTCAGCAGCACACCGCTCCCACCGCTGCCGCCATCGCCGCCATTCCCGCCGTTACCCGCGTCGGTGACATCAGTGGTATTTGAGCCTCCGTTGCCACCGTGACCCCCGTTGCCACCCACAATGGCACCGGTGTTACTCGCCTGGCCGTTTCCGTTTAACACCACGCCGGCAGAACCACCGCCGCCGCCGCCACCGGCCGCGCCGGAGCCGTTGTTGGCATTACGATCTGGCTCCTGATGAGTGCCACCGGCTCCTGGGTGATCTTCTGGGGTGCTCGCGCTACCGGCATTACCGTCTTCGCCATTGCTGCTCGCTTGTCCACGCCCTCCGGTTCCCCCGGCGCCTCCGTTGCCTCCTGCACCGGTGGTTAAGTCCATATCACCGCCGTGGCCGCCCTGTGCGCTGGCGTCAGCGGTTGCCGCGCTGCCGTCGGCACCATCTGCGGCATGCGCGGTATAAGGCAGTGGGGCGCAAAGCGCCAGGCCGATGGTGAGCGCAAGCGTATTACGCCTGAAAGGAGGGGTGTGAAAAGCAGACATACTGGTCCTCTACAATTTTCGGGTACTAACAGATAAGAGCCGTGGAAGGGCGGTATTTGCGCGATGCACAGCCGCGAAACCACGCAGTTTATGAGGGGTGTAGAGGTGATGCTTTATGGTGAAAGGTGTTAGTTATTTGTTTTTTGTTGGTGCTTATATCTAGTCTTTTAATATTACTACCGTGATTTATCCTGTAGGTTTGTTTTTGGGTAAAGATTGATCTAGGTAATGTTACCGGTAACTTATTATGACGAAATGAATGTTTTTGCGGGCGCTAAAGGGAAAAAGCCGGGCAGTGGAATCGTGCCCGGCGAGGAGAGCAGGGGGATTAGCGTTTTACAACGCGAATGGTTTGACTCAGGCGCGCTGGTTTGGCTTCCGTTGCGTGCTGCGGTGCGCTGGCGCAGGCGGTTTCAACACAGACGAAGGTTTTATAACCGTCGTCCGGCATATCTGCCATGCTGACGGAAAGCGCAGGACCTGGGTTCCAGCCGACGACGTTGAGGTGGTGGTGATGGATCACATCAATCGCGCGGTTTAAAGACGAATCGTGGATGACGCTGCAGGCTTCCGGATTCAGGTAAACGCGGTCAGTACGATCCGGGAAGGTTTGTACGCCATCGCTTAGTTCGCCAATTTCCGCATTTTGCACTTTATCAATATAGCGATCGCCCAGGCCGCTCACTTTCACCGCGTGGATATCGCCGACGTTGAAATAGGTGTGCAGGGCAGTGGTGGTATCGAACTCGCCGTGTGCTTCCAGCTCCATTTCGCAGGTTTTGCCGAGTTTGAAGCGGGCAAGCAGGCTGAATTCATGCGGCCAGTACTGACGGGTTGCCTCGCTGCTTTTCAGCTCAAAAGTTAACACCACGCCGTTATCGTCTTCGTTATGCGCTTTCAGCTCCCACGGCAGGTTGCGGGCAAAGCCGTGGGCCGGGAACCCTTGCTGAGCTGCCGGGCCAAACCACGGCCAGCAGATTGGTACGCCGCCGCGCAGTGCGACGCCGTTTTTAAATGGGGTGTTATTGCTGAGCCACAAAACCTCTTCTTCACACGCCGGTTTCCAGGAGAGCAAATGCGCCCCCTGGAAGGCGATGGAGGCTTTTACTTTTGGGTGGTCGATAACAATCAGCGGCAGCTCATCGAGCTGGCGACGGGAGAGGACAGGGGTAAGCTGTTCAAGAACCGGAAGAGCGAAAATTTTGTTAATCATGCTGCAATCCTTGGTGTTTAAAATACTTAGCCATAAAAAAAGGCGACCGAGGTCGCCTTTTTGGATCAGATTCTCATCTCAACTTATTTGGAGATGTGAGCGATCAGGTCCAGAACTTTGTGAGAGTAGCCAGTTTCGTTGTCGTACCAGGAAACCAGTTTCACGAAGTTGTCGTTCAGAGCGATACCTGCTTTAGCATCGAATACGGAAGTGCAAACTTCACCGTTGAAATCGGTAGATACAACGTCGTCTTCGGTGTAACCCAGAACGCCTTTCATTGCGCCTTCGGAAGCAGCTTTCAGTGCTTTCTTAATTTCTTCATAAGAAGCAGCTTTTTCCAGACGAACGGTCAGGTCAACAACGGATACGTTAGGGGTAGGAACGCGGAACGCCATACCAGTCAGTTTGCCATTCAGTTCTGGCAGTACTTTACCTACTGCTTTAGCAGCACCGGTAGAGGATGGGATGATGTTCTGGGATGCGCCGCGGCCGCCGCGCCAGTCTTTGTGAGACGGGCCATCAACGGTTTTCTGAGTTGCGGTGGTCGCGTGAACGGTGGTCATCAGACCTTCGACGATGCCGAAGTTGTCGTTGATAACTTTAGCCAGCGGTGCCAGGCAGTTAGTGGTGCAGGATGCGTTAGAAACGATGTCCTGGCCTTCGTATTTGTCAAAGTTAGCGCCTTTAACAAACATAGGAGTGTTGTCTTTGGAAGGACCGGTCAGAACAACTTTTTTAGCGCCAGCTGCGATGTGCTTACGAGCAGTTTCGTCAGTCAGGAACAGACCAGTTGCTTCAGCAACTACGTCAACACCGACTTCGTTCCACTTCAGGTTAGCTGGATCACGCTCAGCGGTAACACGGATTTTTTTACCGTTAACGACCAGATGACCGTCTTTCACTTCAACGGTACCGTTGAAACGGCCGTGAGTGGAGTCATATTTCAGCATGTATGCCATGTAGTCAGCGTCTAACAGATCGTTGATTGCAACGATTTCGATGTCAGAACGTTCCTGAGCAGCACGGAAAACAATACGGCCGATACGGCCAAAACCGTTGATACCTACTTTGATAGTCATATATTCCACCAGCTATTTATTAGTGAATAAAAGGTTGCGTGTAAAATTACAAAAACCTTAGGCAGCGTCAAGCGGAATCGTGTCAATCATTGCGACAAATCAATCCTCTGCCTAAGCTTTGCACGACTGACCTGTCTCACTCTTCCTATGAGCTTGAAACCACATGAGGGCGGTTCCGGGATTTTTAAAGGGCACAGGAGATGAAAATGTGATGAATGTCACAATTAACCCTCGACCTTTTCACGCCGATTAAGTTTAGAACAAAAGTTCACACTTCATTGTTAATGTTTTGTTAGAATCCTCTGGTAATTGTATTTTCCATAGTGAGATGTGAGCAAAATGGTAAATAAACCCACCCCAGAAGAACTCCAAAAAAACCTGAGCGAAATGCAGTTCTATGTCACCCAGAAACACGGCACAGAACCGCCATTTACCGGGCGTCTACTGCACAATAAGCGTGATGGGATTTACCACTGCCTGGTGTGCGATGCGCCGCTATTTCATTCCGAAAGTAAGTATGATTCCGGATGCGGCTGGCCCAGTTTTTATGAGCCGGTGAGCGATACGGCGATTCGTTATCTCAACGATTACTCTCACGGCATGCAACGTACTGAAATTCGGTGTGGAAATTGTGATGCGCATTTGGGGCACGTTTTCCCCGATGGTCCACAGCCAACCGGCGAGCGTTTTTGCGTCAATTCCGCCTCGCTGAACTTCACGGATGATGAGAACGGCACCTCCACAAAAGGTTGAAAAAACGATTCAGCAAATTATTCCAGCGGCAAAGGAGCGGGAGATGAATATTGAGCAAATGATCGACAATATGACGCCGGAAATTTACCAGCGTTTGGTGACGGCCGTAGAGCTGGGAAAATGGCCGGATGGGGTGGCTCTCACCGACGAACAGAAAGAAAACAGCCTACAGTTGGTTATGCTTTGGCAATCCCGTCATAACGACGACGCGCAGCACATGACTATCGACACCCAGGGTCAGATGGTGATGAAAAGTAAACAGCAGCTAAAAGAAGACTTCGGCATTACACCGAAGCCTATCGCGACTTTTAAGCAGCACTAAGCGGCGGTCCACGGTTTTATCAATCGCTCCTGGGCGTACCAGATTGCCTCTCTCACCGCAACGGGCCTGTGCAGCAGGCCCAGCGCGTAGAAGCGGTCGGCAATCGATTGTTGCGCCCGTATTGCCTGCATATCCATTTCCCGCGTCTGATGGCTACGACGGGCCAGCGCGCAGGTCAGCGAGCCAACGTCGAGTCCCAGTTCGCTTGCCAGTAGCTGCGCCGCCTCATGGCGATGACGGTCTATAAATTTCCCGGTTTTTACCAGCGCCGCCACGATCCCGGCGATGATTTCCTCATTTTGCTGAGCATACTGCCGGCGAGTGATATAAAACTGGTGATTGTTGACGCGGCCTTCGCCGGTAGCCAACACGCGCAGCGTGCTGCTCTTTTCAGCCGCGCTCAGTACCGGATCCCACATCATCCAGGCATCGGCGGCCAGATAGTCGCTGGCGGTTAACGGATACTTCGGCGGCGTGTAGACCACCTTGACGTCATTAAGCCCAAGTCCTGCCTCTTCCAGTATTTGCACCAGCAGCCAATGAACGTTCGACCCTTTATTGAGCGCGATGCGTTTACCGCGTAGCTGCTGCGGCGTACGGATATCGCTGGCGTTGGGAACAACCATCGCAACGCTTCGCGGGGCTGGCGGCTCCCAGGCGACGTACAGCAGCGCGTTGTCTCTGGCCTGAGCAAAAATTGGTGGTGCTTCACCGGTGGTGCCGAAATCAATTTCATCATTCGCCAGCGCCTGTAGCAATTGCGGCCCTGCGGGATACTCGCTCCACAACACATTCACGCCTAACTCGCCAAAAGACTGCTCGAGCAGTTGGCGCGCTTTCAGGACGCCCAAATTGCCAAAACGCTGATAGCCGATACGCAATTCTCGTTCGCGAGGTGCAGTCGGTACCGCTTCACCAGGCCTGCGGCGCTGTTTAATTACGCCTAAGTGCGCCAGATGCGTGCGCAGCGTATGACGACTTATCCCCAGCAGCGATGCGGCCTGGCTTTGGTTGTTATCACTGTGGCTCATGGCCGTTTGGATCATCGCCCGCAGCAGCCGGTCATACAGCGCCCCGCTGTGGCTGAGCAACTGGCGACGCATAAACTGCGACAGCTCATCACGCTCTTGTTCAGGGGGATGCTGTACGGTGACGGTGGAGGTTAAGCGTAGACTTTCGGGCGTCAGTACCGAATCGGAATTGAGTAGGACGGCGTTGTGTAGCGTGTTTTCCAGCTCACGAATGTTGCCTGGCCACAGATAGCTGCGCAGAAGATCCAGCGTTTCAGGGGCCAGATGCGGTACCGGGCGACCTAAACGCGTGGCATACAGTTGGATAAAATGTTCAGCCAGCACCGCAATGTCCTGCTGGCGCTGGCGCAGCGGCGGCAGCGTGACGGCGGCAATGTTAAGCCGATAAAAAAGATCTTCACGGAAGCGTCGCTCCTGAATGGCGCGAGCCAAATCAACATGCGTCGCAGCAATCACTCGCACGTTAATGCGGATTGGCTTATGTGAGCCAACGCGGGTGATTTCGCGTTCCTGCAAAACGCGCAGTAGTTTGACCTGTAGCGCCAGGCTTAGCTCGCCGATTTCGTCCAGCAGCAGGGTGCCGCCCTCAGCCGCTTCAAACCAGCCTTGATGCGTATGCGTTGCCCCGCTAAAGGCGCCTTTCTCATGGCCAAACAGCTCTGATTCCGCCAGCGACTCGGTCAATGCGCCGCAGTTTACTGCCAGAAAGGGCGCATTTGCGCGTGGACTGTGGCGATGCAGATAGCGTGCGACCACCTCTTTGCCGGTGCCGGTTTCACCAATAATAAGTACCGTCGCGTCGGTAGGCGCAAGACGAATCAGGATCTTCTGAAAAGCCTGAGAGGCCGGGTCGACCAGCGAGGGGCCGTTTGAGGTAAGTTCTGCGTTGAGCATGGTGAGTCTCCAGCTAATTTCTCTCAGGACGGTATCTGTTGCCGTCGCGATTTGCCAGAGGGGGCACAGCCTCGAGTGTCGCCATTGCGGCAGTTTTTGCCGTGGATGTGTTGCATCTGCAACAGGATTGCGGTGGCGGTGGTTTTCTTAACTATCTGATAAAATACGATATTTTTATTTTATAAAATTGGCATGGTTTTCGCTCTTTTCTTTATAACTGACTTAAATAAACGCTTCTATAAATACCAAATATAGTTATAAAGGAAATGGATAATGACCGCACAAGCCGCTGAAAAAATAAATGTCTTCTGGTTTTTACCGACTCATGGTGATGGCCGCTACCTGGGCACCACCGAAGGCGGTCGCCCGGTCGATTTACCCTATTTACAGCAGGTTGCGCTGGCGGCAGATAGCCTAGGCTACTATGGCGTACTGATCCCCACCGGCAAAAGCTGTGAAGATTCCTGGCTCGTGGCCGCCGCGTTGGCACCGATTACCCGTCATTTACGTTACCTGGTGGCGGTGCGTCCTGGGCTTCAGCCGCCAACTCTGGCGGCGCGTATGGCCGCCACGTTGGATCGCCTTTCCGAAGGTCGTCTATTAATCAATGTGGTGACCGGCGGCGATCCGGTAGAAAACAAAGGCGACGGCATTTTCCTTGATCACCGTGAGCGCTACCAGGTCACGCACGAATTCCTCGAAGTTTATCGCCGCCTGCTGGCCGGAGAGAAGGTCGACTATCACGGTAAACATTTGCGGGTCGAGGGGGCCGAAGTGCTGTTCCCTCCGGTGCAAAAAAATGGCCCACCGCTGTACTTTGGCGGCTCATCCGAACCGGCCATTGACGTTGCCGCCGATCACATTGATGCCTACCTCACCTGGGGAGAGCCACCGGCGCAGGTGGCGGAAAAACTGGCGGTAGTGAAAGCGCGTGCCGAAGAAAAGGGACGCCAACTGGAGTACGGGATCCGTCTGCACGTAATTGTCCGCGAAACGGAGGAGGAAGCCTGGGCGGCTGCCGACAAACTGATTGCTCACCTCGATGATGAAACCATCAGCCAGGCGCAGCAGATTTTTGCCCGCATGGACTCCACCGGCCAGGCGCGAATGAGCGCACTGCATAACGGTCGCCGCGACAATCTGCGCATCGCGCCTAATCTATGGGCCGGCGTGGGCCTGGTGCGCGGTGGGGCGGGAACCGCGCTGGTGGGCAGCCCTGAGCAGGTGGCGGAGCGCATTCGTGAGTATCAGGCGCTGGGCGTGACTAACTTCATCTTCTCCGGCTATCCACATCTGGAGGAGGCGCACCGTTTTGCTGAGCTGGTGATGCCGCTGTTGCCAGTGAGTACACAACCGCGTTCGGCGAAAGGACAGGTCAACACCGGGCCGTTCGGTGAAACCATCGGCGGGGCAACGCGCCCGGCCAAACACGTCAGCGCAAGCTGATTGGGGGGTGAAAATGTCTGCTCCCCATGTGGTGATTGTTGGCGGCGGCTTTAGCGGTACGGCTGTCGCCATTCATTTGATGCGCGAAGCGTCGCGCGAAATCCGCATCAGCGTGATTGAACCGCGTGAACATCTGGGGCAGGGCGTGGCTTATTCGGCGACCGATCCGGCCCATCGCATCAACGTCCCGGCTGCGCGAATGCAGCTCGCCGGGGATGATGATGGCGCATTCGACCGCTGGTATCGCCGCCACGGTGATTTTCCTCAGGATCCGCAAGCGCAGTTGGCGGATGGCAGCGTCTATCCTCAGCGCGGCCTCTTTGGTCGCTATGTGGAGTCGGTATTTTTCGAGGCAGCAAAAAAGCACGGTTCGCACGTCAGCCATCTTCGGGAGCGCGCCGTCGATTGGCGGGACGGTAGCGTCATGACCTCCGGGGGCCAACGCCTGCGCGCTGACCGCGTCATTCTGGCGGTGAGTCATCCGCCGCCGCGATTACCGCGCGCGGTGCAGGCGTTCAGTGAACACCCGCGGCTGATAGCCAATCCATGGCGTGCAGGAGCGCTGGCAGGGATCCCTGCCAATGCGAGCGTGGCGATTATGGGAACCGCGCTCAGCATGGCGGATGTCGTGGCATCGCTTGCGCGCCAGGAACATCAGGGTAAGGTGCTGGCCTTTTCGCGCCACGGGCTGCTCTCGCGGCCAAACGCGCCGATGAACCTGCCGCAATGGCCGGCTGAATATCTCCACGGCACGCTGCGCCAGCGTTTAGGGCAAATCCGACATGACATCAAGCGTGCACAAAGCCTGGGTTTACCCTGGCAGGTGGTGCTGGATGCCGTTCGTCAGCAGGGGCAGACCATCTGGCAGCAGTTAAGCGAGAGAGAACAGCGGCAGTTTTTACGCCACCTAAGACGCTTCTGGGATGTTCATCGCTATCGGGTTGCCCCGCAGGTCGCGCAGGCAATTGCGGATAAACGCCGCGGCGGAAGGTTTCGTGCGCTTGCCGCACGGCTGCACTCGCTGGAGGCGCAAACGTCGTCTTTCCAGCTCAATCTCACGCTGCGCGGTGGAACACCCCAGCAGTTGATGGCGGATTATCTGGTGCTAACCACCGGCCCCGATCATGCGGATCTGCTTGCCAGCCAGCCCTTTCTGCAAGCCCTACATCGTGAGGGGCTGGTTTATCCAGATCCGCTGGGTATGGGCATTGAGGTGAACGTACGCTCGCAAGCCTCGCCGAACGTCTGGGTCGCAGGGCCCGCCGCCCGCGGGCGTTTTGGTGAGCTTATGGGGTTACCGCAGGTGGCTCTTCATGCGCAGCAGGTCGCGCAGAATGTGCTGGAAACGCTGGGCTGCCGCCAGCTCATCTTATCGTAAACCGATGAAAACTATTGTTTGCTCCGGGTGAAACGCCGGGAGCATGGGAGACTGTTATGGCTTCGCAACGTGAAATTCGACTGAATGCTTTTGATATGAACTGTGTCGGCCACCAATCGCCGGGACTGTGGGCGCACCCGAGAGACCGTTCCTGGCAGTATAAGGATTTGGACTATTGGGTCGATCTGGCGCGTTTGCTGGAGCGCGGCAAATTTGACGGCCTGTTTATCGCCGATGTGTTGGGCGTTTATGACGTCTTTAACGGTAATGGCGATGCGGCGATCCGTCAGGCGGCGCAGGTGCCGGTTAACGATCCGCTGGCGCTGGTCACCCCTATGGCGTTGGTAACCGAGCATCTTGGCTTTGGTCTTACCGCCTCGCTATCGTTTGAACATCCCTACCCGTTTGCCCGCCGCCTGTCGACGCTGGATCATCTGACGAAAGGACGTGTGGGTTGGAATATCGTCACCTCTTATCTCGAAAGCGGAGCGCGTAATATCGGTCAGCAGGCGCAAACTGCGCATGATGCGCGCTATGACTACGCCGACGAGTATCTCGAAGTGGTGTACAAATTGCTGGAAGGGAGTTGGGAAGAAGGGGCAATTTTACGCGATCGTGAGCGGCGAATTTTTAGCGATCCGAGCAAAATTCACGCTATCAACCATCACGGAAAATTCTTCGATGTCCCAGGATATCACCTTTGTGAACCGTCACCGCAGCGCACGCCGGTACTCTATCAGGCTGGCGCCTCGAGCCGCGGTAAGCAGTTTGCGGCCAGCCACGCCGAATGCGTTTTTGTCGCCTCGCCGTCTAAAAGCGCATTGAAGAAGACGGTGGCGGATATTCGCCGCCGTGCGCAGGAGGCGGGACGCGATCCGCACAGCATTCTGATTTTCAATATGCAAACTGCAATTGTCGGTGAAACGGACAAAGCCGCGCAGGCCAAATGGCAGGAGTATAAAAGCTACACCAGCTATGAAGGTGCACTGGCGCTGATATCGGGCTGGACGGGGATCGATTTTAGCCAGTACCAGCCGGACGAAGTGTTTACCTATTCAAAAACCAACGCGATTCAATCGGTCGTCGACACGTTTTCGACCGCCGATCCTGATCGCCAGTGGTCGGTGAAGGCGATGGCGGATTGGGTCGGCATCGGCGGTTTTGGGCCACTGACGGTTGGCAGCGCGCAAACGGTCGCCGATGAGTTGCAGTCCTGGGTGGAAGAGACGGACGTAGACGGTTTTAATCTTGCCTACGCCGTCACGCATGAAACCTTCACAGACGTGGTGGAACTGTTGATCCCGGAATTGCAAAAACGCGGCGTCTACAAGCAGGAGTACAGCCAGGGGACCTTGCGGGAGAAACTCTTTGGCGGCAGCGCGCGCTTACAGGCCCCGCATCCGGGGGCCGGTTATCGTATTCATGCAAAGAGTGGGATTTTGACGCCGGTGTAACTCGATGGAGCACGGTGAACATACGCCGGCGCCCCAGCGACCGAATCAGGGTTAATCGTGCGCAGCCCTGATTCGGTGCCTGAGTTTGAGAAAATCGTTAGTGCTTAATCCCCAGCGAGTCAGCCAACTGTTTCGCCAGTTGGTTGTTGTCGTCCGCGCCATATTCCCAGAACATCGCCCCGGCAAGTCCTTTGCTCTTGATGTAGTCAGCCTTAATGCTCACCGAGCGCGGATTCTCATAGGAGAGGGCAAATAATGGTTTGCCCTCGGTGGATTGTACCGACAGCCACGGCACTTTCGCCTGATCGTCCCAGTGCTCGGTAAAACGCTTTTGCGGATCGTTCAGCAGTTTCGCGACAATATCGTTGTACTTCACGTAGGTATCTTTGCTCAAGTCCACGCCCAGTGATTTAAACAGTTCCACTTCATGCGGGCCGAAGTATGGCTGGGTCACCGGGTTTTTCTGTGCGTCCGGCTTACTCCAGTCAATACCTGGCTCAACGGTGCGTTTTGGTACGCGGCCATAAAAACCGATACCGAGGTTCATCTGACTTGGCTTCAGACCGGCGGCGATATAGTTATTGACCACAAAATCGGCGCTGTATTTATCCGCTGCGGCAACCGTCGGCCACTGGGTCGAATCGTACAGGTTCGAGTTGAAGTACTGCGTGCCGTACGCCATGTCGTAGGTCATCAAATTGATGTAGTCCAGCAGCGGGGCGATGGCCTTCACGTCGACCCAGCTTTTCGGGCTTTCCGCATTGGCGCCCACGGCAATGGTCACCAGCTTGTGTGTGCCAAACGCTGCGCGCAGCTCTTTCAGCAGCGTGGTGAAATTGTCTCTGTCAGCAGGTTGGCTGGCCACCAATCCCCAGGCGCCATTTACCGGATACTCCCAATCCAGATCGATACCGTCGAGACCGTATTTATCCACAACTTCCTGCGCGGAGCGGATAAATACCGCACGGGATTCAGGCGTTGCTGCCGCGCCTGAGAAGCCGCGGGCTCCCCAACCACCGACGGAAAGCAGCACTTTGAGATTCGGGTTTTGTTTGCGCAGAACGGGGATTTTGTCTAAATCCGACTGCACCTTTGGTGATAGCCAAATTTGATGCAGTTTCGCCGGGTCTTTTAACGCGTCGTTGGTTTCATCTTTTTCATCGTTATAGATAAGACCAAAAGAATAGTTGAGATGGGTAATTTGGCGCACATCGAGTTTATTGATATCGCCGCCAGGCCCGGCAGTAACATCGCCGCCGCCGTTAAAGTAGCCAACCGACATCAGGGAATTAGCCGAAACAACCGACGCGCAGAGCAGGGGTAATGCTGCCAGCAAAGGCAAAAGCTTCATACACGGTCCTCTTTGACATTAAAAAAACAAACCAGCCACGGGAAAGGTGTGGCGAAAAAACAACCGTTTGAACATAGCATTGCCGAAGGGGTAAATCTGCGAAGCGGTTCACGTGGAGAAAGGCTGGTGGGGAAAAATTGACCGGATTATGACAGGGTTAGTGGATTATCGTCAGAAGCTGCCCGGGGATGTAATACCGTTCACTTAAGCAAAGCGATTAGGGGAAACGCCGGGATTTGGTTCCCGGAGGGACGCCAAACCCGGTGGTCGCCCCGGGTATCTCAATCTTACACTCACGGTTTACCCGGCGGCGGGAATGTCCAGAACCTCCGGGCGGTAAGTGGCTATCAGGCTATCCCTGATTCTCAAGCCAGTCGTCGAGGGTATACAGCGTTGCCCCTTCGGCAGCCATCTCCATAAAGGCGTTGGCGCTATCCTGCGGCTGGATATTGACGCCGCGACAGCCGTCAGTAATGACGTTCACCGTATAACCCAGCGCTAATGCATCCAGCACCGTGAACTTAACGCAGTAGTCGGTCGCAAGGCCCAGTACGATAAGTTCATTAATCTCATGCTCGCGTAACCACGCGTCAAGACCGGTTTTTTGCCGATGACCGTTATCGAAAAAGGCGCTGTAGCTGTCGATATTGACGCTTTCGCCCTTGCGGAACACGGCATCAATATCCTGTTGCGTCAGCAGCGGATGAAACGCCGCGCCGTCGCTGCCCTGGACGCAATGATCCGGCCAGAAGGTTTGTGGCAAACCGTCAAGCATCCCCTGGCTGTACGGTTCTACGCCGTGCTGACTGGCAAAACTGCCGTGATTGGCCGGATGCCAGTCCTGGCTGGCGACCACCGTATCGCCGAGTATTTTCGCTGCGCGAATCAACAGATTCGCCACGTCGATGGTACTATCGCCATCGGCAACCGCGAGCGCGCCGCCGGCGCAGAAATCATTTTGCAAATCGACCAATAATAGTGCGCGTTGCGTCATGACACTCTCCTTATTCGTCTGGCGTCAGCTCGCCACGCAGGTTTTGCTGCATGGCCTGGCGGATAGTTTCGGTATCCAGCCCCTGACTGAGCAGATAGTGCAGCTTGGTCAGCGTCGCTTCTACGGTCATATCAGAACCGCTAATTACACCCGCCTGCGCCAGCGCGTTACCGGTGGCGTAGCCGCCCATATTGACCTTGCCGGACATACATTGGGTCAGGTTAATCACCAGAATGCCGCGGTGGCTGGCTTCGGTAAGCTCTTTAATGAAATTACCGTTCTGTGGCGCATTGCCCACACCGTAGGAGCGCAGGATCAGCGCTTTGACTGGCTGTAGCAGGAAGTTACGTACCACATCGGCGGAAATCCCCGGATAAATCGTCACCACGCCAATCGGCTGTGGGGTGATGGGGTGCACAATCAGCTCGCCGTCACCGTGCGGTGCTGGCGGCGTGCCGAGGCGGCGAATGTGGATACCGGCTTCCAGCAGCGGGGCGAGGTTCGGTGAAGCGAAAGCATCAAAACCATCGGCGTGGGCTTTGGTGGTACGGTTGCCGCGATAGAGACGATTGTTGAAGAACAGCGTGACTTCATTAATCGGATAATTAGCGGCAACGTACAGGGCGTTCAGCAGATTGATTTGCCCGTCAGAGCGTAGCTCCGCCAGCGGGATCTGCGAGCCGGTGACGATAACCGGTTTGCCGAGGTTTTCCAGCATAAATGACAGCGCGGAGGCGGTGAAGGCCATGGTGTCAGTGCCGTGCAGGATCACAAAGCCGTCGTACTCGTCGTAGTGAGCTTTAATATCATCGGCAATGTGCTGCCAGTCTTCCGGCGTCATGTCGGAAGAGTCCATCAGCGGATCGTATTCGTGGATAGTAAAGTCCGGCATCTCCGGACGATGAAACTCGGGCATCAGCGCCAGTTGGCGCTGCAGGTGACCGGAAACCGGGATGTAGCCGTGATCGGAGCGCTGCATCCCGATGGTCCCGCCGGTGTAGGCGACGTATATGGATTTTTTTTGCATGTGGTCGTCGAATGAATAATCTAAAGAAAATCCCCTCCTTAGCGGAGGGGATTGCGATTAACGAATATTGGCGCAGGTCAGGCAAATTGCATAGCGATTTTGTGGATCGTTAAACACCGCCAGCTTATCGCTTTCGGCTTTCACGGCGTTCGCCGCCGAGGCCAGCGGTGCCGGCAGGTAAGCCTGCAACGCCTGCGGCAGGGCCGCGCGGACCGAACCGGACATGCTGTCCATCACCATATCAAAGAACGTCGGCTCGCTCTGGTAGTAGTCAAGATGCCAGGTTTTGACTTTCGCCAGCTCTGCGGCTTTCGCCACCGCGTCGTCAAAGTCACCGAGGCTATCGACCAGCCCATTCGCTTTCGCGTCTTCACCGGTCCATACGTGGCCCTGAGCAATCTTATCGATAGCTTCCGGCGTGCTCTTACGCGACTGCGCCACAAGGGTGATAAAGCGCTTGTAGCCATTCTCAATGGTGAGCTGCATCATCTGCTGCACTTCTGGGGTCAGCGCTTTGGTTACCGCCATATCCGCCAGCGGTGAAGTGGAGACGCCGTCGGTGTGCACGCCAATGGAATCCAGCGTATTTTCGACGGTGTTAATCACCCCAAAGATGCCGATAGAGCCGGTCAGAGTGCTCGGGCTAGCGATGATGTAATCCGCTGGCGTTGAGATCCAGTAACCACCGGATGCCGCCATACCGCCCATCGATACAACCACCGGTTTGCCTGCGGCTTTTGCGGCGGCCAGTTCTTCGCGGATCACCTCTGAAGCGCTCACGCTGCCGCCAGGGCTGTTGACGCGCAGTACGATGGCCTTCACTTTCGGATCCAGACGCGCATCGCGGATTTGCGCCGCGGTGGTATCGCCACCGACGTTGCCTGGGGTTTCTTCACCGTCCATGATAGCGCCGTTAGCGAAGACCACGGCAATACTGGAACCCGTATCGGCCGGGGTTTTCACCGCATAGTCATACATGCTGATGGCGCTAAAGTTATTGTCCGTTTTGCTCCAGCCAAACGCTTTGGTCATCGCCTTTTCGATTTCCGCGCTTGAGGCGAGGGTATCGACCAGCTTGTTATCCAGCGCGTATTTCGCCGTATCACCGTCAACCTTGCTCAGGCCGTCGAGCATGGCCTGGGCGCCTGGGAACACCTGCTGTGCGGTAATCTGACGGTTAGCGGCAACGGTGTTGAGATAGTTCTGCCACAGCTCGCCAATCCAGCGGCTGTCCGCTTCACGGGCGGCAGGAGACATATCATCACGGATAAACGGCTCAACGGCGGACTTATAGGTGCCGACGCGGAAGACGTGAGTCGAGACTTTCAGCTTATCGAGCAAGGTCTTGTAATACAGTCCGTTAGTGGCGAAACCGTGTAGATCGACCACGCCCTGCGGCGACAACCAGATTTTGTTGGCAAAGCTGGCAAGGTAGTACTGGCCTTGGCTGTAGCTGTCGCCAATGGCGTAGACCGGCTTACCGCTGTCGCGGAACTCGCGCAGCGCTTTGCCGATGTACTGCATCGACGGCTGATCGCCGCCGGCGAAGTTTTTCAGATCCAACACAATCCCGGTAATATTGCGGTCATCCTTCGCCTGGCGAATGGTCTGCACAATATCAAACAGCGAGTTTTCCTGCAGACGGTCGGAGCTGGCGCCAAAGATTTGTTTGCCAATAACGCTGAGCTTGCTGCTGGTGGACGGCTTATCGACCACCACGCCGCTGATATCCATCAGCAATGCTCCGCGGCTGCTATGTTCGGTCGTGCTGCTGCTAAGCTGCATCCAAATGCCAACGCCAACCAGCACCAGCAGAATAAAGAACAGGTTAAGCACCAGTTCACGGACGAAATTGAGCAATCGCCACGTCCATTTAAAGAATCCGACAATGAAGCGCCATACGGTTCGCATGTAATCTCCCTGCAAAAACGAAAAAGGTTCACCGAAACGGTGAAACGTGTGGCTATCCTAAATAGACCGTCGCCGGTTGTCAGCAGGAATCGCCTTCGGTGCTGTAACAAAATCCTCGCGCATGTTAATTTTATGAAAAATAACGTGAGAGGAGTGATGATATGGATGCCCTTGAATTATTGGTGAATCGCCGCAGCGCTTCGCGACTGGCTGAGCCTGCCCCTGCCGGTGAACAGCTGCAGAATATTCTGCGCGCCGGCATGCGTGCACCGGACCACGGAACCCTACAGCCGTGGCAATTTGTGATTGTTGAAGGCGAAGGACGCGAGCGTTTTAGCCAATTGCTGGAGCAAGGTGCTGTCGCCGCGCAAAGCGACGAAAAAGCGATTGAGAAAGCCCGCAGCGCACCATTTCGCGCGCCGATGATTATTGCGGTTATCGCCAAGTGCCAGGAGCATCCAAAGGTTCCCGTGTGGGAACAGGAGATGTCGGCAGGCTGTGCGGTAATGGCAATGCAAATGGCGGCGGTCGCTCAGGGCTTTAACGGTATCTGGCGCACCGGTGCGCTCACCGAAAGCCCACTGGTGCGTGCCGGTCTGGACTGTGGTGCCCAGGACAAAATTGTCGGTTTTCTCTATTTGGGCACGCCGCAGCTAAAAGCATCGACCACCATCGTTTCGCCGGATACGGCACCGTTCGTCCGCTATCTCTGAAACCCACGAAACGCCGGCGGTCGACGAGCGCGATTATCGCAGCCGTGTCACCATGTACTCCCTGCCTCCAGCAGCACAACGCGGTTACCAGAAGCAGGGGGAACACCACGATCAGACGATAAATTCACCTTTCAGTTCGATTATCATGATCTCTTTAAGGTTTCTGACGCCGATCAGATAGCTAATGACATCGGCTTTGGCCTGCTCCATCCCCCTGAGCACGTCGATGGCCTTATCCAGCACCTGCAGATCGTCGGTCATCTTTTCCAGATGCGCTAGCCCTTGCTGCGGAGTCAACATCATTTGCTGTTTGTATACCAGCAGGTGGATCCTTGCGACGCCTGGCTGCCGCCGGTTTGTTCACAATCCGGGAGCGTGACGCCATGCTTGGTGATCATGGTATAACCGTCGCTGCTTTTATACGTGTCATCGGTTTTTTTATGGTGATGTTTTTTATGCATCACGCATTCGCCGGCGGCTTCAGCTCTTTGAGTACACTCATTGGCTCCTGAGGCATATTGCGAAGCATCGACATCATCCCCGTCCATTCGGTGGTGTGGGGCCGCAATCACGCAGCCGCTTAATGATATTGCCATCGCTACCAGTATTAACTTTTTCATTATTTACCCTTTATATATTACATTATCTATAACATCATATTTACCTGGTTCTTATATTGAACGCATAGTCAATACGATGACGTACGCTGCCATCAGTTACGGTGACGGCAGTGGTTATTTATGTCTCAATGCAACTGTGCAATTAACGATAGCGGACTTACCATTGCAAATGGTTTTCCCGAAAAAATAATGACCGTGTTTATGGGCGTTATCGTTATTCCAAATCTATTAACAAAAATAGGATCCAGCCAATAAGGCACAGTGAGCACCAAAGCGTAAATACGATATTTCCGATTAACTCACTCATTAATCGATAACACGGCGGCTCTCGGTTAACACGCCGCTGGAGAGGC
>NZ_BCTM01000048.1 GCF_001571285.1 Kluyvera cryocrescens NBRC 102467
AGGCAGATAACCTGACCGCCGATACAGATGGGACCGTGGTCCCAGAGAGAATATTCAGGCCAGTTATGTTTTCTGGCCTGTGAGAAAGGAAATGAAGTAAAGGGAGATCACCGTAGACTAAAGCGTGTCCGCATCAGACTCCTGGTTTCTCAAGCTCCTTAAGAATGGCTTCTATTTTCTCTATATACTCCGCAGGAATGCGGGACCTATCCAGGTTAAGCACCATTTTATCGCCCTTATACAATGCTGTTGCCCCTGGAGCAAACTGATGACGTGAGCTCAGATTAACTCTTGATGCGGGAGATTGTTTCAGTACGGATGTTAAAAGACTAATGACCTCTTCAGCTTCAAAGATTAGTCCCGCTTTCTTCTGATCGTGGAGAGTCTCAGCCTGCTGCTTCAGTAATTCTTCTTTATCTGCAAAAGCCTTCTGAAGGGCTTCACCTGACCGGGCAGACAGTTCTCCAGGATGTGCAAACAGGGCAACAACGGATTTAGGCAGTTTGGCCGTATTAATACAGCGGGTAATGATCTTACGAGAAATGTTTTCCGCATCGGCAAGCGCAGAAATATTTCCTGCAAACTCATTCTGCAGCCGGCTTGTATAACGCAGGCCACGTTCATAAGCACTCGTCGGCCGATAATCGTTACCCAGTCGGGACAATGCAGCCATCTGCTCATCGTCCAGTTCACCAACCAGAACGCGATAATCACTTTCCGTCAGGATTGCGGCTTTACGGCGACGGCTGCCGTCGGCAATTTCTATGACATCAGAAACCCGGCGGCCGAAAGCTGGAGTCTGCTGACCGGTCAGTAAAAATGAAGGAATGAGATCATCCAGAGCATCTTCGGTAAGTAGTTCCTGATCGCGCTCATTGCCTGACCATACGCGTGAAGCGCTCTCAACAGAGTCTCCCCGGAGCACCTCAAGGGTAAATTTTACTTCCCGTCCACATACCGGAAGAGAGATTGCATTACCGCGGGCCATAGCACCCACGCGCGCAATTAATGAATCCACCATCGGCGCGGCCGGCGCCGGTGATGAAGTATCTTCAGTCGATTGAGTAAGTGTGGTATGTCTTGGAATGACAGGAGCACGCTTCATTATCTAATCTCCCAGCGTGGTTTAATCAGACGATCAAAAATCTCATTGCAAACAGGCTCCCAGATAGAGAGGGCATTACGCCAGGCACCGGTTGAAGAACGTTGATCAATAGCCTGTTCAAAAACGGTTCTCATACGGATCTGACCTTTGCCGACTTCATCCGTTTCGCGCACAACATTTTTAAGGACCATGCTTCCCCAGGCATCCCGAATTTGTTCTTCCATCCACGGGGACTGCGAGCCATTATTATTACTGTATTTGGTAAGCAGAATACGGACATCTGGCTCGAAGCCTTTAAGATCCACGTTCTTAAGCAGGTCACGTAGCATATCGAAAAACTGCAGTGCGGAGGTGTAGTCGAACAGCTCTGCCGGAGTAGGGACAATCAGAACATCAGCAGCGCATACAACATTTATCGTACCGATACCAAGGTTGGGTGCACTGTCGATAACTATCACGTCATAATCATGAGCGACAGTTTCAATGGCCAGACGGAGCATCAGGTGCGGGTCAGCAGGTAATTTGCCTTCGTCAAATTTCCCCATCAGCTCGGTTTCAATGCGGTGCAGTGCCAGACAGGACGGGATGATATCAAGGCCAGGCCAGCAGGTGGGCTTTATAGCGTAGCTGGCGTCATCCTTTTCCCCAAGATAAAAGGGCAGGAGAGTGTCCTCAGCATGAATATGAAGATCGGGCACCCATCCGTGATACATAGAAGCAGTTCCCTGTGGGTCATTGCCTTCAACAAGCAGAACACGGAGTCCTTTCAGAGCAAGATCCTGAGCCAGGTGAACGGATACTGAGGTTTTGTAAACACCACCTTTGTGAGCTGCAACGCCAATCACCGGCGGAAACGCATCTTCAGCACGGCGCAGTCGTGTACCAAATACATCCCGCATGTGATTGATTTGTTCGATGGTATAACCAACGCGTTGCTCAACTCTCCCACGGGTTTCCATATCAGGGTGCGGCAGCCGGCCAGCTTTCTCGGCATCCCTGATAGCCTGAGATGACACGCCAACTAAATCTGCCGCTTCACCAATCCTCCAGCGCCGGGTTATTTTCCGGGCTTCCGGACTGTCATCATTAAACTGTGCAATGGCGATTGCTTTCGTCATTTCATGACCAGCACTTATACACTGGTTGAGTGTATCCATGAGTCCCATACTGAACATCCTTTAATCATCACTTTGCATTATTTTATTAAATCTTGGAATTTATTGCAAAGCAACAATAAAATCGCAAAGCACACGAAAAAGTGCAAAGTGAACCACATTGGGTAATGAAAGAACGCAGGGGATTACAAAAGAGTACATACCGCAGTCAATATTAATCACTGCCGCTCGCCGCAGTAAGCGATCTCACACAGTGAGAAAGCGGCGAGGAAGCGGAAAATCACAGAACTCACAGATTGCACGTACGTCGGGTTGCTAAAGATGACTCGGGATCAGCCAGTTATAATGAAATTGACTGCGGTATGTAATATATTGACTATGGTATGATGCTTACCGCATCTGTAGGAAAGACGACTCAGCATACCGCAGTCAATGTTTCATTGTTGTACCTGTAGATCTCAATCTTCCAGAGCGTATTCAGGAAAATCAGGCCAGGGTTCTGGATATCTGGTGTGGCGCTTCCGGCCTTGTATCTGGGTTATTCATGGTCTCGATCCAATAATTGATCCCAAGGAGATCATAGTGAGATCCAAAAGAGATCCCCGGATCGCTCCAGCATGCGCTGTAACTGGCTTTAACGTCTGTCTGGATCGACTGCGGAATGTAAAATGTTGACTGTTATATGCATAATCTAATACTGTGATATGCAACGGTATTTACTGAGGTATGTATATCCGTTGACTGCGATACGTATTACTACATCCTTTTGTGGATAACCGTTGAGGATCAAGATGACGAGCGAAAATAATAGCTTACTTCTGAACCTTCAGGAAGTTGATAAGACAACCGGTGAAGTTGTTAAGCTGGATGTCAACAGCACCAGTACCGTGCAGCCAGTAGCGCTCATGAGACTCGGTCTCTTCGTCCCAACTCTGAAATCAACAGGGAAGAGCAAGGCGAACCGGAAAAACGTTACAGACGCGACTGAGGAGCTTGTACAGCTGGCCATTGCCAAAAGCGAAGGATACACTGACGTTAAGATCACCGGTTCGCGTCTTGATATGGACACGGATTTTAAAGTCTGGCTGGGGATAATTCGCTCCATGTCGGAGTATGGGGTAAAAAGTGACACCCTGGAACTGTCGTTCGTCGAATTCGTTAAGATGTGCGGATTTGACTCCCGTCGTTCAAACAAAAAAATGCGCGATCGCATCAGTAATTCCCTGTTTAAACTCGCCTCGGTTACGCTGAAGTTCCAGAGCGAGACCAAAGGATGGACCACCCATCTGGTGCAGTCAGCCTATTATGACATCAACGAGGATATCGTTGAGATCAAGGCTGAACCTAAGCTGTTTGAGCTTTACCACATGGACAGAAGGGTACTGCTGCGGCTGAAAGCCATTGACGCCCTGCAGCGCAAGGAATCAGCCCAGGCGCTTTATACCTACATCGAAAGTCTTCCCCAGAATCCTGCACCTATTTCCATGAAACGGATGCGTGACCGGCTGAATCTCACCTCAAATGTCTATACGCAGAACCACACGGTGCGTAAGGCGATGGAGCAGCTGCGGGATATTGGTTATCTGGATTACACCGAGTTTAAACGTGGCCGAGCCACCTATTTCAGCGTGCATTATCGCAACCCCAAACTCATCAGTAGTCCTGTGAAGGTTCCGCGCAAAGAGGAAGAAGAGAAGGCGCCAGAGCAAAATTATGACGAAGTCATTAAGGCGCTGAAGGCTGCTGGCATCGATCCTCTTAAACTGGCTGAAGCCCTCTCAGCGATGAAGCCAGAAAATTGACTGCGATATGCATATCATGACTGCCGTATGCCGCTAAGGACATTCCATTGACTGTGATATGCATCACGCATACCGCAGTCAATATTTATTCTCTATCATGTCTGCCCGGATCGAACAATATTGACTGTCATATGTGATTTCGGGTCATGATACGCAGATATTGACTACGGAATGCGGGTTTAATGGGGGTAATCCCTGGTCTGTTCACCATTCCATGGGGGATAACATGCCACAGTCAATTTTTCAGTAACGCTCTATATCCCTTACGAAAATCTCAATCGGGTGCTGAGACGGTCATGTTACCTGACGGTATCCGTTCCCCTGTGTACTGCAGGTTTAGCCCGGCAGGATGAGACTGCAGCTGTCTGTATAACCCGGCGCCAGCTTCACACTGTTAAATGCGATCAGGAAACGGGAGCCGAATGGCAGAAAGGTGTTGGCTAGGGAAGGTGCGAATAAGCAGGTCATTTCTTCCCAAGCTGACTCGCTGATTAAAATTTCGCGGATCTGGGCCGATTTTTTTCCCGCAAACACATCGAATCAGCCTATTTAGGGGTCAGTTTGGAGATCGGAAATTTTTGTACGTTAAGCACATTATTTAACCAATTCGGATGCGTAAGTGATTGATTTATCGTCATTGGCTATCGCTTTTAGGTTGTCGCTCTTGCTGTATCGCATTTAGGTTATCCGATTAAGACAAAATCCCCTGAAAACGCTGTATAGCGCGGGAGTACACCCTATTGCTACAGGTAAGCCTGTTCAAAAAACAGGCTTACCGTACAATAATTCTCTATATCCAAACTGACCCCAAATAGGCTGATTCAAGGCATTTACGGGAGAAAAAATCGGCTCAAACATGAAGAAATGAAATGACTGAGTCAGCCGAGAAGAATTTCCCCGCTTATTCGCACCTTCCCTTGTCAAAGCTAGGTTCAGATGTCCATGGTGAGGCTAATTCGAAATGTCCGTTCATGGTACAAAGCAGACGTTAAAGCCTACAGCATCGGGATGCTTTCGGATGCCGCGTCAGCGGCATGGAGGCGCCAGATGAGGTTACATGTGTCTGTGGAGTCAAATGGCGCCGAAAGCCCGGCATAGCCGGTTACAGGGCTATAAATTCTGCCTGCCCACCCCTGCCCTAGTTAGCCTTAACCGGCTAACAGCAACGAAGAAGTTAAGGTAATCCCTTTTAACCCCGGTGAGCGGGCTTTACGGCGTTTACGACGTAAAGGGCGTGATTTCCGGGGCCTTAGCGGCGGCAGCTTGCTGCTGACGCTTAGGGGGATGTTCATCAACTATTTCAGCGACACCAGGAAACTTAACACGGTAGCTGCAAAGCCATACCCGCTTAAAACAGCTCAGACGCCTCTGTACGCGGTCGGAGTGGTCCCGACAAGGCGACAGCCGCAGTCGGGGCGTATCTCCGCGTTAGCGGGCCGCAGGGCCGCTTACGAGCGTGTACTAAACAACTGACCACAGCTCCACTCACAGCGATGAAGAAGAATAGTTACAACACCCATCATTAAAAGCGATGGTGTTCCCCGGCCTTCGGCCGGGGGCGGCGGCGCTTTTCAGTGGTGGGGAGGGGCACTTGGCCGGCAAACCGGCGCCGGTTTTATGATGAACTTCCTTTTGAATGCTGTAACTAATTTGCTTCTCCGGTCGGGGCCCTTCGCGAAGCGATGGGAGCTCTTTCTGATGTTGCCGAACCGGCGCGACCGTCAGGTCGCTGCAAGGGCGGGCATTCTCCGGAGCCTGTCCACAGGGTAGGCGATGAAGAGGTTATGTGTTTACAGGATTTATTAAAGGATCTTTAAAAGAGATACAGAACTGGTGTTTAAAAGGAACTACGCGCCCTGAAAGACCGACGGCAGGCTCAGAAGATGCTCCAGCGTGGCCATAGTACGTTCACCGAAGACGTGTGCAACAACCGTCCTCCGTATCCTGTCATACGCGTAAAACAACCAGCGCTGGCGTGATTTAGCGCCGACGTAACCACACTGTTCATCCATTTCCGCGCAAACAATGACGTCACTGCCCGGTTGTATGCGTGAGTTTACCGACTGCGGCCTGAGTTTTTTAAGTGTCGTAAAATCGTGTTGAGGCCAACGCCCATAATGCGTGCACTGGCGCGACATCCGACGCCATTCATGGCCATATCAATAATTTTCTGGTGTGTACCGGGCTGAGAGGCGGTGTAAGTGAACTGTAGCTGCCATGTTTTACGGCAGTGAGAGCAGAGATAGCGCTGATGTCCGGCAGTACTTTTACCGTTACGCACCACGCCTTCAGTAGCTGAGCAGGAGGGACAACTGATGGAGATGGAAGCCACGGGAGCACCTCAAAAACACCATCATACACTAAATCAGTAAGTTGGCACCATTACCCGGGAAGAGGGAGAAAATCTAGTGTGACAAACTACCCTCAGGATAGGGTGACAAATTGCCCTCAATTCTGGCTCCACTACCGGTTACAGCCAAAAAAACTATGAGTAAGCGCAGGATGCCAGGGAGGGAACAGCAAAACTGTGACAAATCACCCTCAACTTTCCAGATCAAATGTGACGAACCACCCTTAAATCTGTGACAGATAGCCCTCAACTATTCAATCGTCATGGAGGTTATATCACGGAAGGAAAATACGATATGCGTCGTCTGGCGGCCTTTCTTTTTCTCGATGTAAGAAAGGCGCATTGGTGTCCGGCTGTTGATCTCGTCAACACTTGCCTGCAGGAAACGGCGGCGAAAGTCCGGCATACGCTGGTAACTTTGAGGTAGCTGGTAGCGTTCCATGATCCAGTCGATTTTCAGGGACACGACACCTGAGCCATCAGGTTTACGGTACTGGCACAGAGATTCGTATAAACGCATGGCGTACGGATTGGTAATCTCTTTTGTTTCACTGAGCCGGAACTGCGTAAACCGGTTCTGTAACCCGATGAAGAAGGGAATCAGATATGGGTTGATATGTACGCTGTAAAGCCCTCTGGATGGGCTGTGCGCACGTTTAATAAACCAGGGAAAGGATTCATACCCTTTTTCATCGCCGGCATCCTCTTCAGGTCGATAGAAAACCACTTCCTTACCCGCAAAACCTTTTAAAGCCTGTCGTATATCCTTACTGGCTTCAGCGGAGGTCAGCCCGAATGTTTCAGCGTATTTAGCAACGTGAATTTCGCAGATGCCGTCATGTTCCTGCAGGGAGCCGTCGGATTTTCTGATCTGGTCAACGAACAGATACAGCATACGCTTTTGATCCCTGGAGAGACTATATGCCGCCTCAGTCAGCTCGTTAGACTGGACAATCCGCGGGCTATTTTTACGTTTTTTATGGTTTATAACCGCTATTTCCGCCATGACAGGTCCATGCGAAGTGTGACAGACTTTAAGATTGTCACACTTCATAAAACAGAGTCAACAGGGATGGATAACTTTGTGAAAAGCAACGCTTCCTGAGGGCAATTTGTCACAGGGTTAAGGGCAACTTGTCACAGAAATGGCGGCTATTTGAGGGTGATTTGTCACACTGAAAGGGCGTTTTGTCACAGATACCTCTCTGGAACCCGCATGGATAAAGGCCTGTGGGCATTCTAAAAATAAAAATCTAACAACTATTTAAAAAGATCTTATAAAAATATCCCCGTGGATAAGTGGATAACCCCTATGGGAGGTGATTTTGCAGGCATTGAGCGTATGCAGAATTTATGAGTACTGTTCCATGGTGCTTCCTCGCTCACTCGGGGCTTCGCCCTGTCGCTCGGCTGCGGCGAGCACTGCTGGCTCGATTATATCTGTGGCCAGAAGTTAGACATACAGCCTATTCTGTCCAGTTCTGGGTAATGCTACCAACTTGCTGATTTAGTGTATGATGGTGGTTTTGAGGTGCTCCAGTGGCTTCCATCTCCATCACTTGTCCCTCCTGCTCAGCTACTGAAGGCGTGGTGCGTAACGGTAAAAGTACTGCCGGACATCAGCGCTATCTCTGCTCTCACTGCCGTAAAACATGGCAGCTACAGTTCACTTACACCGCCTCTCAGGCCGCAGTCGGTAAACTCACGCATACAACCGGGCAGTGACGTCATTGTTTGCGCGGAAATGGACGAACAGTGGGGTTACGTCGGCGCTAAATCACGCCAGCGCTGGTTGTTTTACGCGTATGACAGGATACGGAGGACGGTTGTGGCGCACGTATTCGGTGAACGCACGCTGGCCACGCTGGAGCGTCTTCCGGGCCTGCTGTCGGCCTTTGAGGTCGTGGTATGGATGACTGGCCGCTTTATGAATCACGCCTGAAGGGAGAACTGCATGACAAAGTCATTGGACATTATCTGAACATAAAACACTACCAGTAAGTTGGAGTCATTACCCCTCAATCAAACGTGAGAAGTCGTCACCTTTAAAACTGGTCACATTTTCAATACCCAGATCGGAAGCAGACTGGTTGATAGTCTCTACCGCATAGAACTTTGCACCAGTCAGGCGCGGGGCTAACAGGTAAGATGAAATTAAGGTTTTACGAACACTGCCACTGTAATTAATTACCGCTACTTTCATAAATCACCTCAGAATTTTTTGTTGAACTTCTTAGGGTCGAAATTCTCACCGATTTTCTTGAAGAATTCTTTATCAATAATGCCGGGACTCTCTGCTTTTTTACTTTCCTGCGCTTCAGGCTCAGACGGTTGTGTATTGTGCAATACACTTTCCGCTGCACCCTTCGCGCTACTCTTATCATGTGTATTGTGCAATACATTTTTTCGGTTTTGCCGCGTTCTATACAGTGCCATCTCAAGCCCTTTGGCTGTTACCGAAAAGCTGTATTCGCTGTCGAGGATTTCAGCAATTTCATGCCGCGTTAGCCCTCTGTCCAGCCAGTTCTCGATTTCATTTAGGCGCAATCTGACAGCAGCCGATAAGTTGCGGGGTTTCAGATCTGCTGGTTTATTCATAACCCCCTCCGTTGTATGAAAATGACTCTACAACACTCGTAAGAAGGGGTCAATCGAGTTTTGTAGTTTATCTGTAGTTTTATTGTAGTCTATTTGTAGTCTGTCACGTTTTTTGTAGTTTCTTTGTAGTTTTATTGTAGTCTATTTGTAGTCTTCCAACACTAAGGCAAAACGTTTTTTGTAGTTTATCTGTAGTTTAGCTGTAGTTTATCTGTAGTTTTTGGTTGCTCAGATGGTCATGCAAGCATGACCATCAAAGAATAGGACGCTTTTTAGCCAAATGACCCTTAACCTACGGAGATCGCCCTACCAAAAAAAGATGATTTTTTATCCCTTAACCTGCTATACACCTAACGCAGCGTGATAAATAACGCTATCACAATGATTTAAAAGAAAAAAAACCAAATTTAGCCATGCTGCGGTATTACCCAGGTATTACAAATCCAATCTAACTTACTGATTTAAAGAATTTTTTATTTATTACTTTGGTAATACTATGATTTCACCGTATTAGACACCCTTTTTTCGTTTAAAAAATGCACAAAGTGAGGACTGAATGCCAACAATAACCGCAAAAGTATCAGATGAACTTTTGGCCTATATAGACCTGGTTTCAGGTGGTAATCGGTCAGAGTATCTGCGGCGCTGCCTTGAAGCTGGCCCAGGTGATCTGGAGTCCGGGTTGAAAATAGTTACCAACCAGCTGAGCGACGTAAATCGCAAACTGGATTACCTTTTTGACCGTGCTTCAGATGCGGATTTTGGCTCACTGCGCGATGAGCTGAAGGCAATAACCGAAACGCTATCTGGCGTAACATTCCCACCGGCAGGACAGATGATGTTGCATGAATCACTCGCTATTGAAACGCTGATCCTCCTACGTTCGATAGCAGAACCGGGTAAAACCAAAGCGGCAAAAGCAGGGGTTGAACGTAACGGCTATAAAGTCTGGGAACCAAAAAAGGAGCGCTGAAATGGACGATAGAGAAAGAGGCGGTAATGACTCCAACTTATTGATAGTGTTTTATGTTCAGATAATGCCCGATGACTTTGTCATGCAGCTCCACCGATTTTGAGAACGACAGCGACTTCCGTCCCAGCCGTGCCAGGTGCTGCCTCAGATTCAGGTTATGCCGCTCAATTCGCTGCGTATATCGCTTGCTGATTACGTGCAGCTTTCCCTTCAGGCGGGATTCATACAGCGGCCAGCCATCCGTCATCCATATCACCACGTCAAAGGGTGACAGCAGGCTCATAAGACGCCCCAGCGTCGCCATAGTGCGTTCACCGAATACGTGCGCAACAACCGTCTTCCGGAGCCTGTCATACGCGTAAAACAGCCAGCGCTGGCGCGATTTAGCCCCGACATAGCCCCACTATTCGTCCATTTCCGCGCAGACGATGACGTCACTGCCCGGCTGTATGCGCGAGGTTACCGACTGCGGCCTGAGTTTTTTAAGTGACGTAAAATCGTGTTGAGGCCAACGCCCATAATGCGGGCACTGGCGCGGCATCCGACGCCATTCATGGCCATATCAATGATTTTCTGGTGCGTACCGGGTTGAGAAGCGGTGTAAGTGAACTGCAGTTGCCATGTTTTACGGCAGTGAGAGCAGAGATAGCGCTGATGTCCGGCAGTGCTTTTGCCGTTACGCACCACCCCGTCAGTAGCTGAACAGGAGGGACAGCTGATAGAAACAGAAGCCACTGGAGTACCTCAAAAACACCATCATACACTAAATCAGTAAGTTGGCAGCATCACCCGGCCAGATTAGGGATAAACATTAGTTATTTTTACAACGAGGGGATAAAAGCGAGGGGCAGATCGGATCCGCCGGGGCAATCTCCCCGGCAGAGTGGTGAATTAGCGTTCGAGTTCGGAATCGATAATAGAATCCGGCAGGGGGAGTTCGGTCGGGACGTTAAGCCAGTCGGACTTACCGTAAAACACGGCGTTGATCTGCGTGTTGTAGAGCAGGTGGGTACGAAAACGGTGGAACAGCTGTTTGTCAGGCGCGAAATCCGTTTGCCAGAACTGGTTCAACGGCCCCTGCCAGGTTAAGCCTTCGATGTCATACAGCGCTTTGCCCATCACCTTGAGCGGCTTGTTGTGGATCAGCGCCGACAGCCCCGCAGTGCTGTTAACGGTGATCACCCCCCGGGTATGGGTCAGCAGGGCGGGCAGGGAGAGATCGTGGATATAGATCACCCGGTCTGTCGTAATGCCGTACTTCTCGCACAGCGTATTAATCAGCACACCATAATAGCGGTGACCACGATCCATCGGGTGATGCTTGAACACCAGATGGTGTTCTTTCGGCGCATGGCGGGCAAAGGAGCGGATCACGGTTTCGATATAGTCACGCACATCTTTATACGGGCTGTGGTGAATAATCTGGCTGTCGTTGTAGACCTGCAAAATCGCCAGGTAGTACGCGTTGTCCAGCGTTTCGGTGATATGGCTCAACATGTGGCGCTGCTTCCAGCGATACCACAGCTTACGACGGCCGGCACGGACCCAGCAGCGCATCTCATACCACGGGGAGAATGACTTGTGGTGGCGGTAGCCGCGATAGCGATGGCGACCAAACCAGCCTGCCGCGTAGTAGAGCATGGCGTGGGCGGCACGGTTAAAGGCGCTGGGCTTCCATGGCGTCGGGGTTTTCAGCTCCGGCAGCGGCTGCTCGCGATAGTATTTCGCATCGATGGGCATCGAGGAGAAGGCGTTCACGCCGCCTTTTTCCAGGGTGATATAAAATGGCCGGAAATACCCCTCCTCAAAGGCGAGAAAGTCGATGGCTTTACCGCGCGCCCACTTCTTCGCTTCGACATGCATCGGGCGGCAATCCCCGAAACAGACGATGGTGTCGAAGGCGTACTCTTTGTGCAGATCGCGCAGCCAGAAGGCAAAATTTTTCACCGGGCCGGTGTAGTGCAGCGACGTCTCTTTTGCGGCATACCAGGCGTCTCCGGCATTAAAGCAGACCTGCTTCACTTCGCGGTGGTTGTGCTGCAGCCAGGTCGCCAGACGTGCAAAGCAGGGGCCCATCGGTCCTTGTAATAAAAGATATCGGCGGCCATTTAATAAATGGCGTATGGCTTGCTCTTCCATTTCTTTTCCCAGATCCGTTCCGTTGATGAGACAGGTGATTAACGGCTTGATGACCGCTTTTCTTTAATACATCAGGATAAATCGTTCGCTAGCGAAGCGTCTGCGCGAGATAGCTCAGTTTTAACTGCCAGCGCTGCCAGCGCTGCCAGCGGCTGGCTTTTTGCGATGAGGAGTGACCCTGCGCGGCCAACTGGCGTATCAACTGCTCCGGGCTCATCCACAGCCCGCTCTGCCAGTCGATATAGCGCGGATAGGCCACCAGGGTCAGATAGACCAGCGCCGCCAGTGGCAGAGGGCGCTGACGACGCGGGGCAGGATGTCTGTCTTCGGTCAGTCCCCAGCCGCTGTAGAACGGCTGGCCCCAGGTGGTGACGTTCACCCCCTGCACCAGCGCTTCAAAGCCGCTCAGCGACGTCATGGTGTGCAGCTCATCCACATGGGGATAGAGACTGGTCAGGCCGAGATCCAGCACCTGGCTGTCAACGCAGTGGGCCAGACATTCGGCAGAGATAGCCCCGGCCCGGTTGCCCGCCACCACGTCCGGGTGCGGTTTAAAGAGGATGTGCGCCTCCGGTCTGGCGTCACGTACCGCCCATAGCAGCGCTTCGTTGCTGCGGATAACCGGACTGCCGGTGAGGATCGAGGCATCGCCATCCACCTGGCCCACCACCAGCACCAGCGAACGGCCATCAGCAGGTGGGGTGAACGGTTTGATGGTGCCAACGTTATATTTGCTCACCCCATGCTGGCGGAGCAGATCCACCAGCGTCTCGCCGCGAGCCAGCTCCTGGTCGGTAAGCTCATGCTGATTTAGCAACTGCTCCAGCCCGCTTGGACGGCGGCTGTCGAAGTAGATCCCCACCGGGTCGATGGAGAGCGACGAAGGGCGGCACAGGTTTGAGCCCAGCCCCCGGGAGCGGATAAAACCATCTTCCACCCGGATGGCGTTCTGGCGTTCAGGATGGCGGCTGCCCCACACCAGCACCTGTTCGTCGTCGGCCAGCGTTTCAGGCAGCTTGCGCACAAAGCGCAGCTCTTCGGCCAGCGGCTGGCAGAAGGCGCGCATAAAGGCGCGCTTCCACAGCGAGAAGCCCACCATATAGAGGCGGCGATAGCGCGGGGCTGGGCTCTGCTGACCGGCAATAATGTCGAGCACCTGTTCCACTTCGCAGCGCTGGCCCAGGATCGGGTCCAGATAGCGCGGGTAGAGGATCAGCGCCGCAGCCACCAGCTGGGGCAGGGCGATCGGCCCCTGACGGCGCGGGCAGGTTTTGCTGTCGTGGGTCAGCCCCCAGCCCGCGTAAAACGGCATGCCGAAGCAGTGGACCGCTTTCCCGAGCAGCAGCGCTTCAAAGCCCATCTGGGAGGAGACGGTATAAACCGCCTCTACGCTATTCAGCAGGGCGTGGGGATGGCAGTGTTCGGCCACTACCTCCACGTCGTCCAGCGCCAGCCGCGCCAGCACGCCGCTTTTTTTACCCAGCCGGGTATCCGGGTGAGTACGCAGCAGCAGGCGGGCATCGGGGTGATTACGGCGGGCCGCCGCCACCATTGCGACAAAATCCTCTTCGCTTGCCAGCGCACCAGGAATGGAGAGATCCCCTGCCACTTGGTCAATCAGCAGCACTTTAGGGCGCGGGTCGCTATGCAGGCGGGCCGTCAGCGTATCCGGCAGGCCGCTATCTGCGGTATAGCAGTTGTACTTGGTGATGCCGAGACGCAGCAGTTCAGCTGTGAGCGTTTCGGCACGCGCCAGCATGCTGTCATCGCAGGGGGTCGCGATCAGCTCTTCAAGGCGGCTCGGCTGGCGGGCATCGTAGTAAATTCCCACAGGATCGGCGATCAGGGAGACGGCTTTGCCCCCCCTGGCGGGATGGCCAATATACCCGATAAAGCCATCCTCAAGCTGCCAGTACGGCAGGCCTAGATCGTGGGCTTTTTGTCTGATTTGGCGGGTATTGGCTTTTTGGCCCCAGCCGACCAGGACATCGTCTTGCGCCAGTTCTGTGTTGGTTTTAAAGGCGTGTAACGGGTGGCCCAGCATCGGCTCAAGCTGCGCTTTTCGCGCCAGGATCCCGGCTGAACCTGTATAGAATGTCATGTGCGCTCTGTGCATCAGAAAACGCCCCGCGTCACTGCGGGGCGTGGGACTCAGAAGTACTCTGCGTCAGGGAAGGATTTGGCAACGCTGTCTTTGGCGGAGGTGAGGATCTCGCTGTCGATTTCTGGCCAGGTAATACCAATGGTCTCATCGTTCCAGCGGATGCCGCGGTCGCTCTCCGGCGCGTAGTAGTTGGTGGTTTTATACAGGAACTCTGCGGAGTCGCTCAGGGTCATAAAGCCGTGGGCGAAACCTTCCGGGATCCACAGCTGGCGCTTGTTCTCGCCAGACAGATGCACACCCACCCACTGACCGAAGGTCGGGGAGCTTTTACGGATATCCACCGCCACGTCGAAGACTTCACCCGCCACGCAACGCACCAGTTTGCCCTGCGCATGTGGCGCCAGCTGGTAGTGCAGGCCACGCAGAACGCCTTTTGAGGATTTAGAGTGGTTGTCCTGCACGAAGTTGACGCTGAGGCCAATGGCAGCTTCGAACTGCTGGTGGTTAAAGCTTTCGAAGAAAAAGCCACGGTCATCGCCAAACACTTTTGGCTCAAAGATAAAGACGTCGGGGATTGCGGTCTGAATTACGTTCATGATTACGGCCTGATTGATAAATGGGGCATGACGCCCCAGGTGTTAATGGTGACTACTTGAGCATTTTCAGCAGATATTGCCCGTAAGCATTCTTCGCCAGCGGCGCAGCTAACTTGCGCACCTGGTCGGCATCGATAAACTTCAGACGGTAAGCAATCTCTTCAGGACAGGCCACTTTCAGCCCCTGACGGGTTTCAATGGTCTGGATGAAGTTGCTGGCCTCAATCAGGCTCTCATGGGTGCCGGTATCAAGCCAGGCATAACCACGGCCCATCATGGCGACCGACAGATCGCCCTGCTCAAGGTAGATGCGGTTCACGTCGGTGATTTCCAACTCGCCGCGCGGGGACGGTTTCAGGCTTTTGGCAATCTCAACCACGCGGTTGTCATAGAAGTAGAGACCGGTTACCGCATAGTTGCTCTTCGGTTCCAGCGGTTTCTCTTCCAGGGAGATCGCGGTGCCTTCACGGTCGAACTCCACCACGCCATAACGCTCAGGATCGTGTACATGATAGGCAAAGACGGTGGCGCCCGCAGGTTTGGCTGCGGCGGCTTCCAGCTGTTTTTGCAGGTCGTGGCCGTAGAAGATGTTGTCGCCCAGCACCAGCGCGCAGTCGTCGCCGCCGATAAACTCTTCGCCGAGGATGAAGGCCTGCGCCAGGCCGTCCGGGCTTGGCTGCACTTTGTACTGCAGGTTCAGGCCCCACTGGCTGCCGTCGCCCAGCAGTTGCTCAAAGCGCGGCGTATCCTGCGGGGTGCTGATGATCAGGATGTCGCGGATACCAGCCAGCATCAGGGTGCTCAGCGGGTAGTAGATCATCGGTTTGTCGTAGATTGGCAGCAGCTGTTTGCTCACCGCCATGGTGACCGGATAGAGACGAGTCCCTGACCCACCGGCCAGAATAATACCTTTACGCTTGTTCATAATCCTTCAATTCTTCTGTTTTGCTGTAGAGGGGCGCAACGCCCTCACTACCATCTGTTTGATTGCTGTAAAGGGAAGCTAAAAAAGCCGCTCCCTGACAAAGGTCCGTGTCGCTAAAACAAGGCACGCATAGCATACCTTGATGCGTTTACTTTCCAAGAATTTCAGCCAGCATGCGATCAACGCCGATCGTCCAGTCCGGCAGCGTCATCCCGAAGGTGCGCTGGAACTTGCTGGTATCGAGGCGTGAGTTATGTGGACGCTTAGCCGGGGTCGGGAAGGCGCTGGTTGGAACTGCGTTCACCTGAGTGACAGCCAGCTCAACGCCCGCCGCGCGAGCGGTCGCGAACACCCGCTGGGCATAGTCGAACCAGGTGGTAGTGCCTGAGGCGATCAGGTGATAAAGCCCGGCAACGTCGGGTTTATCCTGCGCGATACGGATCGCATGGGCCGTGCAGTCGGCCAGCAGCTCTGCGCCGGTCGGTGCACCAAACTGATCGTTAATGACCGACATCTCGCTGCGCTCTTTACCAAAACGCAGCATGGTTTTGGCGAAGTTGGCGCCACGGGCAGCATAGACCCAGCTGGTGCGGAAGATCAGATGACGCGAGCAGAGCGCGGCAGCCTGTTCGCCCGCCAGCTTGGTTTCGCCGTAGACGTTCAGCGGCGTGGTCTGGTCTGTCTCTACCCAGGGTTTTTCACCGCAGCCGTTAAACACGTAGTCGGTGGAGTAGTGCACCAGCCAGGCACCCAGCGCCTCGGCTTCTTTGGCGATGGCGGCAACGCTGGTGGCGTTGAGCAGCTCGGCGAAGTCGCGTTCGCTCTCGGCTTTATCCACCGCGGTATGGGCCGCAGCATTGACGATCACGTCCGGCTTCAACTGACGCACGGTCTCGGCCACGCCTTCCGGATTGCTGAAATCACCGCAGTAATCGGTAGAGTCAAAATCCACCGCTGTAATACGACCCAGCGGCAGCAGGGCGCGCTGCAGCTCCCAGCCCACCTGGCCATTTTTGCCGAACAGCAGAATATGCATCAGTTACGCTCCTGGTAGTTCTTCGCGATCCAGTCCTGATAACTGCCGCTTTTCACGTTGTTGACCCACTGCTGGTTATCCAGATACCACTGCACGGTTTTACGGATGCCGGACTCGAAGGTCTCCTGCGGCTGCCAGTTCAGCTCGTGGCTCATTTTGCTGGCATCGATGGCGTAGCGGCGGTCGTGGCCCGGGCGGTCAGTCACGTAGGTGATCTGGTCGCGATAGGAACCGGTTTTCGGCACCATCTCGTCGAGCAGGTCGCAGATGGTGTGCACCACGTCGAGGTTCTGCTTCTCGTTGTGGCCGCCGATGTTGTAGGTCTCGCCCACCACGCCGGTGGTTACTACGGTGTAGAGCGCCCGGGCGTGATCTTCAACGTACAGCCAGTCGCGGATCTGATCGCCTTTGCCGTAGATCGGCAGCGCTTTGCCGTCCAGCGCATTGAGGATCACCAGCGGGATCAGCTTCTCAGGAAAGTGATACGGGCCGTAGTTGTTGGAGCAGTTGGTGACGATAGTCGGCAGACCGTAGGTACGACGCCACGCGCGCACCAGATGATCGCTGGAAGCTTTCGACGCCGAGTAAGGGCTGCTTGGCGCGTACGGGGTGGTTTCGGTGAAGAGCGGTAACGCAGTGCCCGCGCTCACTTCATCCGGATGCGGCAGATCGCCATACACTTCGTCGGTAGAGATATGGTGGAAACGGAACGCCTGCTTGCGGGTTTCATCCAGCTCGCTCCAGTAGGCGCGGGCCGCTTCGAGCAGCGTATAGGTACCGACGATATTGGTTTCGATAAAATCGGCCGGGCCGGTGATAGAGCGATCTACGTGGCTCTCGGCGGCCAGATGCATTACCGCATCCGGCTGGTGGGTAGCAAAGACCCGATCCAGCTCCGTGCGGTTGCAGATATCCACCTGCTCAAAGGTGTAACGGTCACTTGCTGCGACATCAGCCAGCGACTCAAGGTTCCCCGCGTAGGTGAGCTTATCAAGGTTGATCACCGCATCCTGTGTGTCACGGATGATATGGCGAACAACAGCAGAACCGATAAAACCGGCTCCACCGGTTACAAGGATTTTCATAAGCGTTTTTTACTTTTTTGTATAGGATTCAAGAATAACAATGAGCTTTCACAAAGATTATTTTACTATTGACTTTAGTCAATACCTAAGATGATTTCAGTCATTACGCAACTGTATCATTTTTAACCTTTAAAAATACATTTAGGAGCTATTTGATCTCTTTAAAATATGATGAGACCAAGTTTTTATTTTTAAGGTTTTAACCTATTATTCCTTCTTGAAATAATTTCTTGGTTATTTTTTCAAAATCAACATTACCAACACCTTTAAGCCCATGATCAGAAATTACAGCGTCGATATACAACGCGTTTACTCCAAGCCGACGATCAATTTCGTTAAAATTGACATTTAAATCTTTCATACGTTGAAGATAAATGACTTTTTCTGGTAAGTTAGGGCATAGTACCATTGTATGAAATGCAGACCCTACAAATCCAACCAAAATTTTGCTATTAGAGATTATATCAATTTGCTCTTTAACAGACAGGGTTTCAGGATGTATTATTTTGAATCCACTTTCCTTTAAAATGTTTTCAAATTTTGATTCATCTGTAATTACACCGGAGTCCAATTTAGAACGAGATAGGTATATCAAATCACTCTTCGCTAAAGGGGAGTTGCTTGACTTATTTGTAATTGATTGCAGGAATTTATTAGAGATAAAGCCATCAAGTATGTTGCCTGCATCAGGGATGTAAAGAGTTTCCACTGAAATTGGTCGATCAACTAATATAACTCTCTCAGAAATACCCAAGATGGCAAATATTTCCTGCATATATTTTGGTAAAGATGATACTTTATTAAGACCTGCAGGAGTTTGAAATAATATTGGCTCATCTAAAATAGATAATGACCATAATCTGGACAAACTCTCAAGTAAAAAATGTCCATAATGGTCAACTAAAAAACCACCATATATTGCTGAGTTATAGTGATGTTCTGCAACTAATTCAAGGTGATATGGGCCCGACTGAACATATCCGTTTGCGCGGCTAAGCATTGCTGCGTTTAATAAATATCCAAATTGATACACTCCAGCATCAATCAAGACTACTCTTCCATTACTATTTAATGAACCCTTTGCCCATTTGCGAGAGTTGAGTTTGCAATTATAAAACGCACTTATCTGGAATGCGCCAGAGTCATATATAATATCGCGGTCTCGCCTTCTAACATTAAGATTGTGTAGAAGACTATTTAAAAAATGAGTATAAAAAGATTGGGCATAATGTACGAAATACTTCCCCCATGGATGTGAGGAATCACCAATAACCATCGATGATGATGAAGCAATTACTGTTGGATTAAAAGTAGCAATGAATTTTTTATTAACTTGGTGCCACAAAAGATTAAAATTGGTAACTTGATCATTATCAAAATTTGATATTGTATTGCCATCAACGTATCGATAAGCTGCTTCAGGAGCATTCAAAAATATTTTTACATTTGGGCAGATTTCTAAAATCTTCTCACGAAATGAAGTTAGTGCATCTTCAAATATCATCAAGTATTGTTCGTTATTATCTTTTAAAGAAAGTCTACTGAAATTAGATAATGAGTTGTAACCATTAGCCTTTCCGATTTTCCAGCTGTTGTCAGTAATATAAGTTTCACCTAAATTTATTACTGGAAATCTGACCTCAGAAAAAAGGTCTACGATAATAATGTCAGGTTGGTAAATTTCTAAATCGACCCAAAACTGTCTTTTACTCTCATAAATTACTTCGCGTTTTTCCCATTCTGACAAATTCTCTAAATCAAGTTCATGAATATAAGGTTTAGAAACTAAACTAATAATAGAGTTTTGTTGGGCGGAAACATTACAGTCAAAATATTTTCGCCAGTCAGGGTTAAATTTACTATTAAAGCAATCCCTGCTTACGCAAGAACCAACAACCGTGACTTTCTGTCGTTTAATTTCTGGTGGTTGAATATAAGTTAAAGTTTCGCTCAAAGGATTTATCATCGTCGACAGTTTTAAAATATTGGGGCCTGTTATGGCCCCTGTATGTTTGGTGAATTATCTAATCAATCGATTTTTTCTAATGTAGATAATTGAGTCATTGCTAGCATCATTTGAGTTGAACTTAAACGATGCCAATACTCCTTCGCTTCTATCTCTGGATAGTATCGAATTAAACCTCTCCAGCATCGCACGGCTTCATCCCAATGCCCTGTAAGCTCTGCAAGTTCAGCCATAAGTTTCCATTCTTCCAAGTCATTCGGAGTGCGAATTTCAGATTGTTGTAAGGTGCTAAAACCTTGTTCGACTTGCCCATTCATTCTATATGCCAAAGCTAATCTATATGGTGCATCAAGCACTTTACCTATACCTTTATTCCATATAGAAATCGCTTCAGACCATTTCTTTTGTAAAATCGCCACTTGGCCGCACTCACAAAGTAATTGCATATTATTAGGATATTTAGTCAATAAAAATGAACCAATATTGTCTATGCGATCATACTTTCCAAGCTGTCGCAATGATTGTACCAAACATACGGCTAATGCTTCCGGCAAGTCATTACAAGATACGAACATTTTATCAATTAGCGTTACTGACTTTTTAAAATCGCCACGTGCTGCAGCTAGTAATATAATTTCATAAAAGCACGTCAATTCTGCCTTTGATAATTTTTCATATTTAGTTATGAATTCATCGGCTTTATCATACATTCCAAGTTCACGATACGCATGTGCCAGTAACAACTGAGGTTTTAATTCATAGAGAGATTGTTCATCAAAGTTTTTTAGGATAGGTGAGAGCTTATTAATAACCTCTCTCCATTCTCCACGCGCTTTGTGAACAGTAGCATAACCTACAGCTTGTACATGTAACGGTAAGTTTACAAATAATGGATGTGATGTAAGTTTTAGAATCGCATTCCAATCGGCCATAGAAGTTAAACAATTTAAGTGTCGTAGAGGCCGGTATCCCTTCCGGCTTTCTTGCAATTGTGACCATATTTGTTCAGCCTTAGTCCAATTTTCCACAGCCATATATAATTCAACTCGTTCAAGCTGTGATTCAAGAGGGATTGGAATATTTTTAGCGATGAAAAATGCATCGCTTTCGTCCAGATAAACAAATGCTTTTTCGAATTTGCCTTGCATGCGTAATGCAGTTACTAAATTCATGCAAGCGCAGGCATGATGCTTTTCATCATACAATACATGTACTTTTTGCCAACGTTCTTCAGCTAAAGACCATATTTTACTGGTGCTTGCATTTTGTGCGTAATCAATTAATAAAGAAACATTTATGAAGTTATATTCTCGAGGTGCGTCAAGCGCAATAATAGCTTCATAAGTACGTTCGCAATTTTTTCCATCTTGATAAGGAAAAGCTAAATCCATGCGTGCTAACATATTGTCATCAGGCAGACAGTAATGTTCAAGTTGTGTTTTTAAAGCATCGAATAGTTCACTTTCTTGCATGACGACTGGGCCGAAACCATGTTCACGATAGTCATAGTAACCTTTGACATAATTATGAGTTCCGGAGAAGAATGTTTCTTCGTCGAATTGATAATAAATGACTGGTTTTTTTTGCACGGCCATTTCGAAAGCAACAGATGAGTAATCAGTTACCAATATGCTTGCATCAGTAAATAGTTTTTGCATACTCTCATTTACGTGGTTCATTACTTTTATGTGTTCTGGCAACGTAAATAATTCAATGTAGGGTTGAATATATGCGTGAGGGAAAAAGACGATGCTTGCATTGTGTTTTTCAGCAATTTCTTTTAAATATGGTGATGTTAAAACGCTTTGCCAATGTTTGAAGAATTCAGATAAAACAAATTCATCATTATATTCAAATTCACTCCCTCCAGAAATTCTATTGCCAATAATATTTTTTCGCCATGTTGGCATAAAGAGTATAGTGTTAGATTTTTTCTCTTTATTATTTAACAATAAATCGTGTCGAGGAAAACCTGTTAGGGCTACTTCTTTTTCAGTAAATTTATACCTGGTTCCATTAGCACAAAGAGAGTTTCTTTCAGGATTCGATGTGGTAATTATACAATCGATCTGTTCTTTAGAATTCAGCCATGCTGAAAGATCGTCTTTTGTCACACCATGTTGTAGGAAAATGAAATGTCTTCCCTTTAACATATTTTTACCGAGATAATTTGTGACGTAATGATCCGCATGTGAGCTAATCACTTTAGCACAGCTTTGTAGGGCTTTTTTGTGGTCATCGCTACCAAAGTTAATTAGATTGAAGTTTTCAGCCTCAAGGCGCTCCCAGTCATGAGAATCTTCACGTAAAACAAAGAATATATTTTGATCGGGATATTGATTTTTAACGTATCTATACAAATGTTCAGCATTATCATCGGCCTGGACATCTCTATCCATAAAAATCCATGCACCTGAAAATTGAGTGTCAACCTCGAATTTTGGTATGGAAGTTTTAAAGTAACCTTTGAGGTCTTTAACTGAAATGCCCTTAGCTGACTGACGCCCCCCCAAAGATAATTTCGTTGGGACAGAACCAATATCAACTCTCACTTCTTTAGCTCCATCTGGAAGATGAACCCAAAGGCGACGTTCGTAGCAGAAAGTTCTTCCAACAAAATCATGCATTATTGTTTTTGCAAAATCAGGAATAATGTCTTTGTCATCAATTGTGATTCTTTCAATATCGTTCTGGCTGCTAAAATAACGCAATAACACTTGGTTCTTGACAAAGTCGTACTGTTCTGCATATACAATTTGGAACGGTGGCTCTTGGTTTTTAAATAGACCTAATAAACCTACTTTATGATAAAACCATGCGCCTCCAAGGTTGAATTCAATAATTTGCTTAGAATCTATAAATTTAAAGATTTGTTCAATTAAGTTAAAGTAACGTTCTTTCTGATTTTCATCGAGAATGTTTAATTTTTCTGGGTGTTGGACTATTCTTTTAAAATGCCAAATTAAATCATATAGAACAGTCCACTGAATCGATTTTGGAACTTCACCAAGCTTATTATACTTTTCCAATAAATCCAAATACCCATGCTCAAGCACATCGGTATATTTTCCGATTTTTTCCCAAGACGTATCTAAAGATGAGCTTCCATCAGAACGCTTTCTATAAAAATATTTTGCTTTAGAGCAGAAAGCTATCGAGCTTTCTTGTGTTGCAAGTATATAATTAGCAACGAAGTGACCATCCTCAAAATTAGGTTTGATTCGATCATCAAATAATATGCCATTCTCAATAATTGTATCACGTTTGAAAATAACAGAATTTACATGCAATTGTGGATTTTTGTCCATCTGCATGACAGGAAGAATTTTATCACCGTCTTTAAATCTAAAATTTAATGGATGAGTATTGCTGTATGTATTTTTATCTTCAATATAAAAAATAAAATTACATGAAAGCATGGAGAGATTTTTTTCTCCATTTTTATACATTAAGTTATCAATTTGATGGAAATAGTCAATGTCAACGAAATCGTCTGGGTCAATAAATGTCACCCATTCAGTTTTGACTGATTGCATTCCCAGATTACGAGCTGATGCTTGACCACCATTTTCTTTAAATATATAAGTTATATTATTAGGGAAGCGTACTTGCCATTTCTTAATTATTTCGGCTGAGTTATCAGTTGATCCATCGTCTACCAAAATTAAATGGATATGTTTACAGAAATCTAGTCTTTGTTCGATGATACTTTTGAAGTAATCCTCAAGGTAGCGCCCTACATTATAAACAGCTGAAACTACAGTATACTGGAAATGACCATTATTTTTCTTAGGTTTAAGCACGCCAATTTTTTTACCTTGCTTAATAGCCATGTCGGAAAAAAATAATTTTGGGTCACGAATTAGTTTTTGAAGTTTTCTTTTAAACATGTTGATTTTCACTTGAGAAGAATTGTTGCAATGTAAGTTTTATTTTTTCATTACTTACGTTGGCGCTTTTATCTTTTGTATTGAAATCATTTGCACAAAATGAATGCGGTAATGTATTGTTCTTTTTAGAAGCCTCTAGTGCATTGAAATATCCAGCGGCAGCTGGTGAGCGAATATTAAAATAATAGCAAATGTCTCTTGCCAATATAGCTGAGCCGTCTAAATAAGCAAACCAAGGAACCAGAAACGTAGCCAAATTAAGGTCATTATCAGAGCGAAATTTATTTGATAAAAACGAAGTTATATCATATTCAAACGCTTCCCAACATTTATGATAAAGACTTTTACGCAAAGGAACATAGGTGTGTACTAATGGCGAATCGAGTAATTCACCATTAAATCTTCTTGCTAGCAACTTTCTTCCTCTAAGGGATGCTTTAAGTGTCGGTGTCACGATTCCTTTCTTATGCATCGTATTTAAACTTTTTTGGGATACAAAGAGAGATGCATTTCCATTATTTTTAAAAAAATGCCCGACTGGAAGAGGGCGAGCGACAAAGACATCGTCATTAAAATAAATAAAGTGCTCTGCCAGATCTTTAATTCTGTGAAGATGAGCTTCAATCACATGAGAGTTGAAAGTTGGCAAGTATTTTTCAGGAATGATTTCACGGTGATCTATAATTTTGACACGTTTATCATAATTAATATCTAACCATGCAGGACGTTGATTATCAGTAACGATAAAAATGTTTCTAACCCACGGTAGATATTTAATAACACAGCGTAGGGAATATTTTAATTCGTCATGATTGCTAAACCTTGATGGGTCTTTGCCATGCAGTCCCGTATCTCCAAAGTATGTTTCCCTACTATGGTTATAGCTTGCGACCCAAATAGGATCCTTGTCATCTACCCATGTGAATACCACATCGACCGGGAAGTTAACAATAATTTTTTCTTCAATCGCCAAATCATGCCGCATCAGAATGCTCTCTTCTTCCTCACGGCATAGTATTTCATTTCTAAAAACGGGATATCGCTTATTCAGATGATCCCGAAAAAAAATACCGGGATTTTTGAAAAATTTTCTTATTTTTCTCATGATGAAATATTCATTTAAGCGTAAATAAGTTAGAGGGGTTATTGCTGTAAATTTGCAATAAAAGTACTAAAATCAGTACCTAAGACAGGATGTCTCATTCCATATTCAACAAACGCTTTTAGATAGCCGAGTTTGTCACCACAATCATGTGAACGGCCC
>NZ_BCTM01000049.1 GCF_001571285.1 Kluyvera cryocrescens NBRC 102467
AAACCAAGGTATGTGAGAATCCCTGCGACATCCTTACCGCTAAGCGCGGATAATGTGGAATCTTTGGGTTGCTTACCTGCCAGCGCGTTCGTCATGGTGGTGGCGAAATTAGGGTCATTGCCCAGCGCCGCCGCCAGTTCGTTTAGCGTATCCAGTGCAGCTGGTGATGAACCAACAAGCGCCGCCAGCGCAGCTTTCACAAAAGCCGTTGTAGCAATTTGCGTATTGTTGACCGTCTGAGCAGCAGTCGGGGCAGTCGGTAGTCCGGTCAGCGCGGGACTTGCCAGCGGGGCTTTCAGCGCCAGCGCATTATTAATGGTGGTGCTGAAGTTAGGGTCATTATTGATGGCATCCGCAATTTCTTTCAGTGTATCCAGCGTGGCTGGTGCGCCATTAATTAGCGCCGCCAGCGCAGCTTTCACAAAAGCCGTTGTAGCAATTTGCGTATTGTTGACCGTCTGAGCAGCAGTCGGGGCAGTCGGTAGTCCGGTCAGCGCGGGACTTGCCAGCGGGGCTTTCAGCGCCAGCGCATTATTAATGGTGGTGCTGAAATTGGGGTCATTATTGATGGCATCCGCAATTTCTTTCAGTGTATCCAGCGTGGCTGGTGCGCCATTAATTAGTGCAACCAGTGCAGCCTGCACAAAGGCAGTAGTGGCAAGCTGAGTAGAATTATTCCCGGCCGTGGCTGTAGGCGCTTTTGGCGTACCGGTTAACGTCGGGCTGGCCTTTTTCGCATATTGCTGGTGAGGGTCAACTGCATCAAGATGCGCCGTCATCGCGTCATCAACATACACCTTAAGCTCCAGCACCCTGTCATCGACATACTTGCGGGTTGCCAGCACCACGGACGGGTCGATTTTTAATGTGATCGCCGCCGTGCTTGAGACAACAAGTATCATTCGGATGGTTTGTGTGCGACCGCTCCCCTCGGCCAGTAACGGCTTGTAGGTTTCCGGGCAGTTCGCGACAGCAATCAATACGCCATCGTCATCATAAAGCCCGATTTCGCGAATGAAAAATCCGCCCTCATTTTCCGGGATAATTTGCTCGGCAATAATCTGACCGGTGTCATTAGCATCCGCACTCAGCGAATTAATCGGCGCAATGCGGGTCTGGTTAATGAGCTTCGTCTGAGCCGGGTCAGGTGTCGGCAGTGTGCCGTTCCCGTCACCGACGGCCATTTGTGAAATTTTTAGCTTGGTGCCGAGCGCGGTTGCGTTTGCCAGTCGCGCCGCGCCCTGATTGGTCAGGATGGCAAAATATTTAGTCGTCATGCGCTTACTCGCAGGTTATCAATCAGATGAATGGCCGAGGCCGGATAAAAATCACCACCGACGACAATTTCTTCGGCAGCGTAGGGATAAACGGTTAACAGGTCGCCGTCGTAGCAGGTTGCGCCCACATAAGCGCGCCCGGTGGTGCTCAGGCTGATAGCGAGCCCGGTCAGGTGTCGGCTTGCTGGTTTTGCTCCTTCAATCAGGCGCTCGAGCTCGAGATACATCTCATCGGTGATGCCGGTCTCGAGTACGCCCACCACAAGCCGGAAAGTTCCCGGCTCTTCGTTGAGCTCCCACCACTCCTTAACCTCAATCAGATAGCCGAGCGGCTCCACCACGCGCCGCAATGCGGCGATGGTGCCTTTGTGGGCGTGAACGTAGAATGCCGAAGCGATAACGCTGCGTTTTGTCGACTCCGGCCAGCTCTCATCCCAGCGGTCAACGGAAAACGCCCACGCCAGATAGGGCAGCAATCGCACCGGGCAGGTGCGCCAGTTCCACAACGTGCGAAGCGGCACCGGTACACGCTCGATATCTGCGGCCGCGCGAGCGGCGGCAACCTCCAGCACCGACGAGCCAACGGGCAACAGCCGGTTATCACTCATCGGCACCCCCGTCAGCGATGCTGTATTCGGTGCAGTAAGATGCCTGGTATTGTGTGAGCACAATGTCAGCCACCGGCGCGACCAGCTCGACACGCTGCACACCTTCGACATGCAGGGCGGCATAAATCGCCGACTGGCGAATGTCGCGCCCTAGTCGCTGTTGTGCGGTGATATACGCTTTGAGTTTTTCCTCAGCGGCCAGACGGATGGGCTCGGCTTCGGGACCAGGGTAAAAATAGAGAATGGCGTCAATCTGGTACGGCACGACGTCAGCACTCTGCACCGTCACACGGTCGCCAACGGGGCGCACATCTTCAGCGCTCAGCGCTTTCTCAACAGCAGCGAGCAGGTCATCGGATGCCGCGCCGTCACCCTCGCGTGAGAGCACGGTGATGGTCACACAGGCCGGAGACGGACTAACGACCGAGATATCAGCGACACGCCCGTCGGCGCTGCGGCCGTGGTATTCATACGCGCCGACCGGACCCGCCACGCTGAGCCCCTCATACGCCTGTTGCGCGCGTAGCCGTAAATCAGCGTCAGATTCCATGACCGCCGGTGTCGGTGGGATGGTGCTGTCGTCGGCAGGGGTCACAACCTGACGCGCCGTGTTGTTGTTCCCGGCCATCACGTCGAGATCGTTATTAGCCGAATAGGCCAGTGTGCAGCCTTTCCCGGCATCGTTCACACGCTGACGCCAGATGACTTCACGATAGGCGTTTTCCTCCAGATACTTCACCAGTGGCTCAGACTCGAGAGCGAGCGTGCGCGCAACAGTTTCCTGTTGCTCTTCGGGGTAAAGCGAAACCAGTGTCGCTTTGCGTTCCGCGAGAATGGTTTCAAAATCCAGCGTTTCCACGAAGTCGGGCGCGGGGAGCTGGCTCAGGTCGATAGCTGCCATAAATTCAACTCACAGGGATAGTCAGGGATAGGGTTTTGCCGGTGTCTTTGGTTTCGCCGGTCAGCTCAACGACCATCTGGCCATTAAACTGACGCTCGACCGTCAGCGAGCTGATGCTGATGCGTGGCTCCCACTTCAGCAGCGCCATATAACAGGCGCACATAATTTGCAGCTTCAGCGCGTCGGTCTGCGGCATATCCATCAGGGAGAACAGCAGCGAGCCATATTCGCGACGCATCACGCGAGAGCCGACCGGCGTTCGCAGTATGTCGCCACAGCTCTGACGGATGTGCTCAGCGTCAGTGATAGCGCGCCCGGTCTCGCGATTCATACCGATATAACGGGTCGTCATTGTGTGCCCTCCGTCCAGTCGCCGCCGCGCTGAATACCGCCGTGACCGTGCTTATCCACCTGTACGCCGTTTGATTTGAACGTACCGCCTGTGTGCTCGATATCGCCGCTCATCTTCCCGCCTTTGGTGACTTCGAGCGTCGCGGTCGTCAGTTTGTTGGTGCAGACCACTTCCGGGGTATCGAGGGTGATGCGGGTCTCGGCTTTCACCGTCACCATCGGCACCGTCGCGGTGATGGAATCCGACGCCGTCACGTCTGCGGTTTTAATGCCGCTCACGGTCAGCGCGCCGGTCTCCGGCTCGTACTCGATAACCGCGCTATCAGGAAAGGTGATGTGAAAGGCATCAGCCGACGCCGACGGCGCGGGGTGGTCATCGGAGAAAATACCGGGCAGCACAAAGGCGGTGTCGAGCTCGCCACCAATGGCAAACACGACAACCTGCTCACCCACGGACGGAGCCCACCACGAGCGAGAGCGACCGGCACGAGCCGTCAGCCACTGAAGCCAGTCGGTAACGATGCCGCCAGTCTGGACACGACAACGCCCGTCATCGAGGTCGACTTCGACAATGACGCCGGTGCGTATCATGTTGCGCAGTAGGCGCGATACATCCTGAAGAGTTGCTAGAGTATTCATACAAGGAAGGATGCCGCCCGGTGCTCTGAGCGGCAATTGATGCGGGTTTTACTGTCGATGGCACAACGCTAAACGGCCAGTTTAGCGATAATAATTTCCTCCACGGCCTGACGGTCTTCGTCATTAAACCCGATAAGCGGTCGGGCATCGTACTGCACCGGCGCACTGTTTCGCCCTGGCTTATCTTTGAGGCCGTACTGATGCACATTCACCATGCGTTGCACCTTGCCGGTGAACTCCACGACCGCCGCATCATTTCCCGCCGTGGCTTTCATAAAGCGACTGGTGCGGAGCTTCGCGAACATGCCCCGCTTAACCCGGCCTTTTTTCGCTTTCACCGGCTGGCGCTTTCTGGCGGTGTACGGGGTGCCGTCGGGCGCTTTCTGCGTTTTAATCCGGCGCTGTTGGCGGGTTCGCAAGGTCTTTGCGATATCAGCAGCCATCTTACGCCGGGCGGTCGGGGAGAGTGCCGCTATCAGCGCCGCGAGCTTGTCGTCGAACGGTTTAAAATCATTCATCCCATTGACTCACTTTCTCACCGTTAACATACAATTCTAATGGCCGGGTTACAGGCTCAGGTGGCTGGGGTTCCGGCACTGTCTCAATATGCAGCGTATCCCCTTCATCCCTGACGAGGGTGCGCTCAGTCAGCATCAGGCTGATACTGATATCGGCGCTGTCATTGCTGTTGATATCGGCGAAATAGGTGAAGCCCTTTTTTCGCCCCTCATCGGTTGTCATGATATCGGCCTGATGGATGCGCAACCATGCCTGAATCGGCACGAGTAGCAGCTCGATATCGCCGGTGAAGTCAGTCACCACCACATTGAGCGTGTACTGATTTTCAAACGACAACGACGTCGCCAGCGTGGAGGCGAGTTTCCCGTTATCGATAAAGATGCGCATCATTTCCGGGTTACGCGCCAGCACCGGCACGGCGTCAGTTAAGGCTTTTCGCAGACTCTTCGGCTTGTACATCGATTTTATCCTGACAGTTTTTCACGGTTCTGACCTGAAGCGCACAGCGCTCGAGGGCGCTTTCGAGCTGGCGTATATCCGCGCTTAGATCGCCATTGGTGGCCGGGTCACTTCCCGGCATCGGGCAAAGGCTGACTTTCGGGCAGGCGTTGTAAACAATCACCGGCGTCGGCGCAGGCGGCGCGCTGGTGCAACCGGCGCACAGCATCAGGCAAATCAGCGCTATACCAGCGGCGAAGCTGTTCGTTTTCATTGAGTAACCTCGTTATGGTCTGTTCCCGACGTTGCGCCCGAGCTCCGGCGTCGATGAGCTCACCACGCAGTAAGACCTGAGCGGTCTCGTTTTCTCCACTAATGCGGTAGGAGGTTTTGAGCTGGTTTTTCAGCATGGTGATCGCCGTTTTTTGTTCACCGGCGACACGGTTCGCTTTTTCCAGCGAGCGACTCAGATTGGCATTTTCATGCCGTAACCACATGAGCCCGGCCAGCGCCAGCGCGCTGACCAGTACGATCACAATGAGCCGGGTCACTGAGTGATCGCCTTTATGCGCTGGCGAACAACGGAGCGCACCGACGTATATATCAGGACGCAAATCACATACAGCAACGCCGTCACAATCCAGCCAGCACCCACCAGACAAGCGAAAGTGGCCGCGAATAACATCAGTGAGCCGAATCGTCGTAAAGGTGAAAATTCACGGCAAAAGATGATGATGACATTCTTTATGTCTTCAGCATTTTTCCGGGTAATTTCAACGGTTTTACCCGCCATCATTTCACAGGTCACGACGCCGTAAACACTGGCCGCAATGCAGATAACACAACTGAACAGCGCCCAGACAACAGCGAAATTTACCGCCAAACTTTGCGGGTCAATAATTCCCCTGAGCAATATCAGCGCCAGCAGGACATAAAAAATCATTGAGTAAATAGTTTTTTTCATTGGGTAACCCCTTTCAGACAGTAAGTACGCTCGCGAAAGCGGCGATTTTCGAGCCCGGTACTACGGACACCATTCACAAACACCCAGCGGGTGAGCTGGTCACAGGCTTGCCACCATTGCCGGTGCTTCAGGTGATAAACCAGCGTTGAACGACAGGCCGCACCGGTGCCGACGTTAAAAGCGAAGCTGACCAGCGTGTCATAGACGGCGGGTGGCATGTCGACCGGCACACAGACCGCGAGGCGTTTCTCGACGTTCAGCACGTCGGCGACCAGATTCACGGCGGCTTCTTTCTCGGTAATATCCCGCTTCGGTACCACCCCGGCAGTGTGGCCGATGCCTGACGTCCACACACCCGCGCTGCACTGGTAAGGGCGTAACCGGCAACCCTCGAGGTCGGCAATCAGCGCGAGCCCCTCCGGCGAGGTGTGAAGCAAACGAAAATCAGGCACCAGTGCCGCCAGCGCCAACACGACGGCCACACTGCACTTTTTAACGATTGAGGCCACGGATAACCTCCTTATCAATCCCCATTGAAACGAGATAGTTATACGTTTTGCGGCGATACCAGAAATTCACCAGCGCGGTAAAAACGGCACAGCCACCCCCGATAAAAATCGCCGTCTTTTCTGGCGTCTGCGTACCGAAATACGCCAGCGCCACGGACAGCCAGTAGGTCAGAAAGGTCGTGATTTTTTCCATCGTCAGTCCCATAGGTTCACGGTCTCCGATACCGGCGCGGCGTCGACTTCAGGCAGACTGACCGCCGTGCCGTGCGGCAGGACGACGCCCAGCTCGGCGAGACCCGGATTAGCCAACAGCACCGCCTCGACCACACCCTCAGTGCGCCCGTAATGGCGCTGACACAGCGTGTCGAGCGTGTCGCCCTGATGCGCGATGACGTTCATCAGATTTGCCCCACGATGCAGCGCGCTTTGTCCTGGATACGGGCAACCGACCAGCGCATGTCACGCCACATTTCGTCGATGGTGGGGTCAATGCTGTCGGCCTTTTTGTCACCTTTGGCGCTGGCATCGACGCCGCGATATTTCTCGTACAGCGTCGCGGTCGTCATCGCTCGCACGGCGTTGAAATAGTGGAAAACCCGGACGCTTTCGCCGTCGAGCTTATCCGTCGGCACGTTCTCAAGCAGTTGATAACCACAGGAGAGCTGATAATCGCGCCACTCGGCCAGCTCGGCGTTGGTCTCGGCCATCGCCGCTTTAATGGCACTACGCAGACGCACCGGCGTCACGGTCTGCTCGAGACGCATTTCTTCGCGCATGCTCTTCGGGTCAACGTCCGGGAAAAAGGCGGTATTTTTAATCACCGGCTCTTCAACTGGCACCGGCGGGATGACCATCTGGTCGCGCGGTTGCGCCGGGTTATTCATCACAATCGGGGTCATGACTACCTCAAAAAAATAGGTGGGCGGTGGTCGCCGGTCGCAGTTGCGGTAAGTTACCGACATTGACCAGCGAGCCGCCCGGCGCGGGGCGCGTTCGGTTAACCGGTGACTTTCCTCGGGCGTCCTCGCCCTCGTTTCACCGGTGAATCTTGTTTTTTAGCGGGTGCTTTTTTCGTGGCGGTTTTCTTTGCCACTTTTTTGACGGCGACCGGCTTCGGGTTCAGCTCGCGACCGAGGGTCTCAATGTCTTTTCTGACCCCGGCTGTGCTATCGAGCTGTAAGGCGCGTTGCAGGTGTGCCATCGCGTCAGGAAGCTGACCGGCATCACGTAGGGTAAGGCCAGTGACCTTATGTAGTCGGGCGCGCACTTCGTCAGGCATATCGGCGGCATCGGTCAGACTGATGACCTCGAGCAGCTGTGAGGCGTCGACCGGCTCTCCGGCCATACGGGCGCGGAGTGCTGCGAGCGCAACCTCTTCGGCCAGCATGTAAGGCGCGGGGCGGGAATGGTTTTCCGGCATCGACAGACCGAAACGCAGCGCATAGCGCGCAATCTCGATTGCACCGGTGATATCCCCCGCATCCAGACGCCAGAGCATCACCGTCATCAGAATGTCATCCTGTGCGCCGGTACCGCTCGCCAGTACGCCAGCGACCCACGGCAGGTACAGCGGGAGTAATTCGCGTTTTTTATCCGCTTTGCGTTCTTTCGAGCGGATGTCTGAAAGCGTCCGGCGGTCTGCGGCCAGCTTGACGAGCATTTGCTCGTAAGCCGAGGCATGACGCAGCGGGGCGTTTTCCCGCTGCGATGCCTTGATAGCCGAGACCCGCATCGCGTGACGCTGTGCGGGGGTTGCCATCGGTTACGCCTCCGCGCCGTCAGTGGTGCCGGTTTCAGCCGGGGACGTTTCACCGTCAGCGACAGGCGCGCTGGCCGGTGCGGCGGCTGTGGTCATTGACTGCATCGCCTTGACCATTGCCGCCGCGAAGACTTCCGCACTGGTCGCTTCGGTAGTGGCGGCCTCTTCCTGCTCGAGGATTTCGATATTCTCAATCAGACACCCTGCCTCGTAGTCTTCGACCACAAAATCGACTTTTACCTGTTCGTAGTTTTCCACCTGGTCAAGTTTCGGGTTCTCGACGATGTGGCGGCGGTGGCCGTCCTCGTACAGATAAATCGAAAGGTTATCCAGCGTGGTGATCAGGATGCTGTTGGCCGGGAAGAACGGCGCGCGCACGGCCTGAAGCTGACCGATGGTTTTCTGACTGATGATGAGCTCACCGGCGAGCTGTTCGCTGTTCGCCTGGAATTTGTTAATCATCGGGAAGTATTTGTCGGTCAGGATACGGCGACCACAGATAACGACCATTTCCGGGTTTTCGCGGTGAATTTCCGCGACCAGCGATTCAAAGCCATCCATCACCAGCGCGTCGAGGTTGGCGTAATGCCCACCTTTACCCACCTTGATGGTGTTTGAAATCACGGTGCCGTCATCGTCGGTGACGCTGGACATAACACGCTCAGGCGCATCGTTGCGGTATTTCTGCAACCAGCCGATGGCCACATCCTGAAGCAGCGGATTCTGAGCACGGTCGGAGGTCGCCGCACGGCTGACACCGTTAAAGCCAATAGTGATGTAATCCAGCGCCTGACGCTTGATGATGGCGTTGCGGATTCGGATCTGGAAATCCTGAAAACGCGCCCACAGGTCGAGCTTGCCGTACTTCAGGTGATAGTCGAAGTTCACCGGATGGCAGAAATAGCGGTATGAATCGAGCTTGCCAAAATCAGCGGTTTTACGCTCGACGCCACCGTCGGTGTTGGCGGTGCTGGCAATGGAGCCGGTCACATCGATACCGACTTTTTCTTCGGTCAGCTCGCCAACGGTCACCATGTTGATGAGCTTCAGGAAGCTGGACGATTGCTGGATTTTGTCAAACAGGGTCTGCGTGACCGACGGCTCGACGGCAAACTTTTTGTCGAGGTCGCTGGCCGCGATGCCGTTCAGCTCGGCGATACGGCTCAGGTACTGATTGAATTTAAAACGGGTCTCTTTACGCATGGGTTTTGTATTCCTTTGGGTTTATCAAGGGTTAGCAGTCAGTCACCGTGGAGCCGGACGCATCACCGTCGCCACCGGCGCTTAACTTGCGGCGCGGCTGCGTTTTGTCTTCGGTGTTTTCCAGCGTGGTGGTCAGGGTGCTGAATTGTTGCGAGGTGGCTGTTGCCTGTTCGGTCAGCGCCTTTTTGACGTCGGCGAGCTCGGTTTCAAGCTGGCTGAAACGCACCTCAGCGCTTTCGCCGCCGGTCTGCACCTGCTCGGCGATGGCGGTCACGGCTTCGTGCACGTCACCGAATCGCGCGTCGTCGCTGGCCTGTTTACGGCTGAAGATGCTTTTCACCGTGTCGCTCAGCTTGGTGAGGATAGTGTCGGGCTGGTCTTCGAATTCCAGCTCGGCGAGCGTTGCCACAGAGAAGAAATTCTCAGGGCTGGCCTTAAAGCGGTTGAGTGGGTTGTGTTTCGCGGTGCGGCAAAACTCAAGATATTCAGTACCGAGGCTTGCCGGGTCGTCAGTGACGGCCAGACCAACCAGATAGCATTTGCCGCTGTTGGCAAAGTTCGGTTGAATTTCCATTGAGGTATAAACTTTTTGTCCGGCCTTATTCATCGCGATGAGGTCATCGGTCGGCGTGATTCTGGCGAACAATGCCAGCTTGCCGCTAAGCGCTGAATCATCGTCAATCAATTCGGCTTTCAGCTCGACCACATCGCCATAACGTTTAAATACGCTGTCAGGCAACAGGCCGCGCAGGTGCTCGAGGTTAATACGGCAACCGTAGACGCGCTGGTCATACGAATCAGCCATTTCCTGAATATCGGTCGCACCGATTACGCGACCGTCGCAGGTGTCACCCTCGACGCCGATGCGAAACCATTTCGAAACTTTTTTAGCCATGAGTCAGGTGTCCTGAGTTGGGTTATCGGGTCGGATGTAGTTTCCCGACTCAGCCCCTCACCAGCCACCTGTTGCGGAAGTGCAACCCCTGACACAACAGGGGTTTAGCGATTAAGCCCCCCTGAATCTTTAGCCTTGCCGTGTACTCATCACGGCGAGGTTTTATGACCACTACAACCGATACATCATTACTTAGCGACCCACGTCGACAGGCCGCGCTTTTGTTCTGGCAAGGGTTCTCCGTGCCACAAATCGCGGAGCAATTGCAGGTAAAACGCCCCACGGTGCAGAGCTGGAAACAGCGTGATAAATGGGAAGAGACCGCCCCACTAAACCGGGTCGAGTTCACGCTCGAGGCGCGACTGATTCAGCTCTACGCAAAGCCCGACCTGACGGCGCATGACTTTAAGGTCGCGGATTTTCTGGCGCGCCAGATGGAGCGCCTCGCAAGGGTTAACCGCTACGGCCAGACCGGCAACGAAGCGGATTTAAACCCGAACGTCGCCAACCGCAACAAAGGGGAAAAGAAGAAGCCGAAAAAGAACTTTTTCAGCAAAGAGGCCATCGAGAAACTCGAGGAAATTTTCCGCAACCAGTCTTTCGAGTATCAGCTCGAGTGGTGGCGCGCGGGGCTGGCGCACCGCATCAGGCACATTCTCAAATCGCGACAGATTGGCGCGACGTTCTATTTTGCGCGCGAGGCGCTATTGCAGGCGCTGAAGACCGGCCATAACCAGATATTTTTATCGGCCAGTAAGACACAGGCCTACGTGTTCCGAAAATACATCATCGCCTTTGCCCGACAGGCTGGCGTCGAGCTCACCGGCGACCCGATCGTGCTCGGCAACAATGGCGCGGAGCTGATGTTTCTCGGCACCAATGCCAACACAGCACAGAGTCACAACGGCGACCTGTATGTCGATGAAATTTTCTGGATCCCCAACTTCCAGAAGCTGAAGCGCGTCGCCGGTGGTATGTCGTCACAGGAGCACTTGCGCACGACCTATTTTTCGACCCCATCATCACTGGCACACGGTGCCTATCCGTTCTGGTCGGGCGAACAGTTCAACAAGGGGCGAAATGACAAGAGCGAGCGCGTCGATATCGATATCAGTCACGCTGCACTCGCGAAGGGTGTCGCCTGCCCGGACGGCCAGTGGCGGCAGATTGTCACCATCGAGGACGCGCTCGCCAAAGGGTGCACTCTGTTTAACATCGATACGCTGAAGCGCGAGAACAGTGTCGAAGAGTTCCGCAACCTGTTTATGTGCGAGTTCGTCGACGATAAAGCGTCGGTCTTCCCGTTCGAAGAGCTCCAGCGCTGCATGGTCGACAGCCTCGAAAAATGGGAGGACTACCAGCCATTCGCCGACCGGCCATTCGGCAACCGCCCGGTGTGGATTGGTTACGACCCGTCATTACGTGGCGACAGTGCCGGGTGCGTCGTCATCGCGCCGCCGGTTGTCGCCGGTGGCCGGTTCCGCATCCTCGAGCGCCACCAGTGGAAAGGGATGGATTTTGCCCAACAAGCCGAATCAATCCGCGAGCTCACGCAGAAATATACCGTGGAATACATCGGCATCGATGCGACCGGGCTCGGTCAGGGCGTCTTCCAGTTGGTGCGCTCGTTCTACCCGGCCGCGCGTGAAATCCGCTACACGCCGGAAATGAAAACCGCAATGGTGCTCAAAGCCAAAGACACCATTCGCCGCGGTTGCCTCGAGTACGACGTCAGCGCGACCGACCTCACGCAGTCGTTTATGTCGATTCGTAAAACCATGACCAGCAGTGGCCGCAGCTCGACCTATGAGGCCAGCCGCACCGAGGAAGCCAGTCACGCTGACCTCGCATGGGCGACCATGCACGTATTAATCAATGAGCCGCTGACCGCCGCGACCGGCGAACAGTCATCCAGCATTATGGAGTGGAACTAATGAGCAAGAAACGCAACAACAAGCGCCAGCAGCCGCCGCGCACCGAAAACCTCACCGCCGCCCCGGCACAGAGCATGGAAGCATTCACCTTTGGCGAGCCGACGCCGGTACTCGATCGCCGCGATATTCTCGATTATGTGGAGTGTATCGATAACGGTCAGTGGTACGAGCCGCCGGTGAGTTTCTCCGGGCTGGCAAAGAGCATGCGCGCCGCCGTTCACCACAGCTCGCCGATTTACGTGAAGCGTAACATTCTGGTCTCGACCTACATCCCGCACCCGCTGTTATCCCGTCAGGACTTCACCCGGTTCGCGCTCGATTATCTGGTGTTTGGTAATGCGTTTATCGAAGAGCGTCGCGGCCTGACCGGCAAACCGTTAAAGCTGGAAACGTCACCGGCGAAATACACCCGCCGTGGCATCGAGGATGATGTGTACTGGTACATTCAGAGCTATACGCAGCCGCACCAGTTCAAGGCCGGTTCCGTCTTCCACCTGCTCGAGCCTGATATTAATCAGGAGCTTTACGGGATGCCGGAATACCTGAGCGCGCTCAATTCAGCCTGGCTGAATGAGTCGGCGACGCTTTTTCGTCGCAAGTATTACCAGAACGGCGCGCATGCGGGTTACATCATGTATGTGACCGATGCCGCACAGAACAGCACCGACGTCGAGGCGCTGCGAAAGGCAATGCGCGATTCGAAAGGACTCGGCAATTTTAAGAATCTGTTTTTCTACGCGCCGCACGGCAAACCGGACGGGATTAAAATTGTTCCCCTGAGTGAAGTCGCGACGAAGGATGATTTTTTTAATATCAAGAAAGTCAGCGCCGCTGACCTGCTCGATGCGCATCGCATCCCGTTCCAGTTGATGGGTGGCAAGCCGGAGAATGTCGGCTCAGTGGGCGACGTTGAGAAGGTGGCAAAGGTCTTTGTGCGTAACGAGCTGACCCCGCTACAGGCGCGATTCATGGAGCTTAACGAGTGGGCGGGTGAAGAGATTATCCGCTTTGAAAAATACTCACTCGGCGACGATTAATAACCCCACCACAGCCGCCCATCGTGGCGGCTTTACCCCCACCGCACACAACGCCCTCAGCGCCACGACACGCCGCCGTCACACCTCAACACCTTACGACCCGCCCACATCCATTTAAACGTCATAGCGCCGCGCTCAGGCGCTGGAAAAATAAAATAAATACCACGCTCAGCGCGCAATGCTTACCCCGCCACGCCTGCCCGCTTTATGGGTCGGTTTTAATGCAGTTGCATGACCACTCTGGATCCGCGCCAGCTCTGGCGGCGCACGGCCAGAACGGGCAAGCCTGACGCATGCAAAACCATGCACCTGTTGCATGCACGGCTAAAAAACGGGGAAATCGCGGAAAAATGGCATAATAAAACCGGCTTTAATTGTGCCGGTTTGGGTCGGTCTCAACGGGGCAGGCTAACGCCTCGCGGGGCTCGTTGTTCAACCCCGCCAGCACTGAAAACAAGTTTCAGCACCGGCGGCGTTTGTCATGTTTAATTGTCGAGTATTGAATCGACCTCGCCCGTTCGCACGTTGACGCGTGCCGCTACGGTCTGTTTTACCACGCCACCATAAGCATTAGTGCCGCGAAACGTTGTTTTTACAACGGCATGCGGGTCTTTATTCAAAATAAGATGGTAGACCGTTGAAACATGTTTATAAGAGGAATCATCATTCATACTGGCTTTTATCAGCTTCTCTAACGGGCGATAAGAGCCATCCCAACCGCTAAAATTACCCTGAAATGCGTCAAGGTTGATTTTATTATTCAGAGATTGTGGATCCTTCTCGAAGTCGTTGAAACACCACCCCAACACATCACCGAGCTTTAACGCATCATCTTTAGTAAAAGAGTATTCGCTCATACAGGAATAAAAGGCATCAGCAGAACTGGCCGGTACACCTTTGAAGCCAACATAGCTTTTAACGATATCGTGCCGGGTTTCTTTTGGCTCGTTGCGATATTCTTTGAGGGTTTTATCTGCGTACTCAAACGTTGGCGCAGCCGGTTCCGCTTTAACCGCCGGTACGTCAGTTTTTGCCACCGGCTGACTTTTTTCAGTCGGCCATAAGATTGAGCCAATAACGCCCAGCGCCAGACAACCACCGAGATAAACCGCACTGGAGCGCTTACGGTTCGGCATTCGAACCAGCGACGGCTTGATTAACCCGACGATAAAAGCAATAAAGAGAGCCAGAGATAAAAATGCTATTACAGTATCCATGATTTTCCTTTGTGTGTAATCCCATAAAAAACAACCCCATGCTATCAAACATGGGGTCGAGGGTTGCACATTTTTCAGGTATTAACGCCAGCTCTCATCTTCCCACACTTCCTGAAGGATGCTATCCAGCGCTTCGCGGTCTGAATCTTTATCGAACCCCATCAACTCGACCCCGGTCATGGATCCCTTTTTAACCGTAACGCGCGTTGACGGAAAAACAGACTGTATTCGCCTGGTCAATTCGCATTGAAAAGCATCAATTATCGGCTGTCCTATTTTTTGGTCTTTATCTAACGTGATGTTTACCTTCACCTTGCTCTCCTTTGCAAAAGTCTCATCGACAGGCGGAGCGGAAAAAACAACGGAAAAATTATTGTTTTTCATTAGGTTGCCTTTTGCTATTTCCGCAATCAAATTTAAGGCAATTTCTCGGTCTCGCTCCTGACAAATCCCCTCAGTCGTCAGACGCGCAATCATTTCGACACGCTCAATCATGACGTGCTCTCTCAACTCTCTATCCACACAACCTCCATAACGAGATACTGTATAAACATACAGTATCACGTATTGACAAAAGGTGTGAAGAAAAAAATCACAGTTAAATACACTGTATGTACATGATATGGATGAATATTAGCGGTTAAATTTTCGTTGCCAGTTCAGCTAACGCCGCAACACGACTAAGGATTTTCCGGGCTTTAGCCTGATGCGATGGGGCTGCGGAAAATATTTCTCCTTTAGACGTTCCGCGTAGCCATTTGCCATCAAAACAACTTTTACCACCGGCCATCAGGTGCAGGGCTTCGCTCCGGCTGATAGTGATGCCGGTTGTCAGATGTACCTCGTCGATAGTTTTCGCTATAGCTGCGTTTTGCTCATCCGTTCCGTGGATGAATTTTCGCCGTATTGATGGCTTTTGCTTCCTCAGTCGGTTGGTCAACTCTCGTCTTTCACGCCGACTCAGAGGTTTTGTTAAATCCAGTATCGGTGGTTCGCTTTCGCTTCCCGTACAGTTATTGACAGAACTCCGAGAGGGCGCAGGAGCGCCCTTAACGTCAACGGCCAAATCAACGGCACGCTTCGGCACAATTTTCCACTGCGTTAGCCGGGTTAAAATCGGAGTGCCAGCACCGACAGCGGAATCGTACACGCCACGAATGCAGACAGTTTCCTCACCATACTGGTTAAACTCGGCGCGCGGTTCGTACAGCGTGCGCACCTGCAAATCATCGCGACGGACAAACGGCCCACCCTGCGCATTAACGTAACCAGCCCAGTCACCGGCGTCGGCGGCATCATGGACGGCGGCAAACTCAACGCTCAGACCATGTGCGGTCTCGGTGTCAGCGAGACGACGCAATTCACGATAGACCGTCACCGGCGCACCGCCGATAAACTGGAATTGACGGATGTGCCAGCGCGCCGCCCATGCTGATACGGCGGGGGCTGTCTCTTTCAGCAGCTCACCGCTTTCGTCATCTGTTTCACCATCGAGAGCATAGCCGTCGATATTTTTCGAAATGTATTTAGCAACATAGCCGGTAGCGCTGCCCTTTTCCGGGTCAATAGCTTCGACATGGAAGCGTGCCTTTTTGGCTTTATCGCTTCTCAGTTCGTGGTGGTCTTCCTCCCACGCATAATCGCGAATGATGAGGCGTACGCGCTCGACGTCTTCCGGCAGCATAAACATAAGCATGTGCCAGTGAGGCGTCCCGTCGTGATGAGGCTCGGCAACACGTATGCCGAAAATGCGGATTTCTTCCCGGTGCAGCTTGGCGCGTATGCGCGCCCAAAGGCCGGTGAGATAGCTCTGCGTGTCCGAAGGGCTGGCACCGTTCCATTTGCTGTTACGGTAGCCCGCTTTGGTAGTGGCGTGATATTTAGACGGTGCAGTCAGGGTGTAAAACTCCCCGACATATCCGAGCTCATTGCAGATATTTTCAAACCCACGGATGCGGGTCATCAGCTCGCAGCGACGTATCGCAGGGTTAGCGACCGAGCCATCATATTTTTCAATCAGGCTGATGCGGTTGCCGTCTTCGTCTTCAAGATCCAGCCCCTTGAGAAATTCACGCGTGCGGCGTTTCTGCTCGCGCCAGTCGGTCACGCAGTTTTTACTCGCGTATGCGTGTCGTTTTTTGCTGACATTGCCGACTGCGATTTGCAGATGTTCGCGCCATGCAGCCGCAATGCGTCGCAAGCGGCCACGCCACCAAACCTCATTAAACATGCGGGTGATAGCAGGGGCGATTTCATCCTCACCGACATATTTCTTTGTCACACGCTCCCAATGCGGCGGGGTAACGTTGAATTGCAGGGAAATGAAACCGGCTCGCATGTACCAGGTGTACAGCGTTTTGAGCTCGCTAAATCCGGTGTCATCAATGTCAGCCAGTTCAGCACGAATGAAATTAGCAATATCAGCGGCCAGCAGGTCAATATCGGCGCGCGACATATCAGGGAGGCGGTTATATCTGGCGACCATATTAACCATGCGTGACGCCAGATATTGCATAAGCTCGGTATCAAAATGACCACCGAAAACAGCGGTTGATACATTGCTGTTGATACCCGCGCATTCGTATTTCTTTGCGACCAGTTCAAGACGTGGCAATGCCTTTTTGCAGAAGCTGATTAAAAAGGCATTGGCTCGTTGACTGCCCTGATTTTGCTCCAGCACAGTAGCAGTGCGATAAACATCAAAACGCACGCATTCAGGCTGGAGAGAAAGCACCTTTCTCGCATGCAGCAAAGCCGCGAACATACGGTCGCGGCGATACTGTTGGTCATAAGTAAGATATGGGCTGGCTATTGCCGACCGTGGAGCATTCCACGGATAAGCATAAGCAACCGTAGAACTATGCATCAGCGCTAGCCCCTTCAATGGCTGCTATGCATAGTTGTCCTACCCGCTCAATTTCTGCCGCCATAGCGTCAATGGCGGTAATATCCGAGCCATGAATATGATGGTGTATCAGGCCGGAAATAAGCTGGTTAATTTTCGGATAATAGCCGATAGTGTCGAGCCATTCCTCGCCAGCTTTTTTACCGGACTTAACGACTTTCTTTTCATTCAGGATGAATTGATACTGGTCGCTGGTAATAACCCATTTGTCATCTATTACAATGCGGAGGCTCATTTCTTACCCCCGGCAATAGAACGGATTACACCCAACGTCAGATAGCAATCATAAAGCGCGCGGTGCGGATTCTCGTCAATTTCTTCCGGCCACGCATTCAACGATGTAGCGGCGTCGGTTAGTTTCTTCCATTTGTATTTGCGGCGTTTTTTATCCCACTCCCCGTTATATTCAGCATAGAGTTGCATAGCACACTCGGGCACACCAAAATAATCAGGGTCAACGCGAGAGCCTGATGTTTGCTCTAACATTCTCGCGTCAAATTTCGCATTATAAGCAACCCATCCGCGTGATATTAGCTCCAAGACTTGAGGTAACATTTCTTTCCAGCTTGGCTCATCCTCAACCATTTCATTAGTGATGCCATGAATCTCGGTAGCTTCTGCCGGAATATCTTTGGATGGTTTAATCAGGGTGTTAAGCAGAATAGCACCGGTGCAGTCGATGATTGATATTTCAATTATTTCGGCTTCTCTGTCCAGCCCCGTAGTTTCGGTATCAACAATAACGATATTTTTATCAATCCATCTGTTAGCAATCTCGCGTGGTGATTCCACTCGCTCAGAATGGTAAATAATACGGTCAGCCATCGCCCAGCATGTGCGGATAGCCTCATCAGGATTAGCATCATTAAACTGGTCTTTATGAGATAAAAAACCGTTAAATATCGCTGCGAAAAATGCCTCTCTTTTATTCAGTTCCATATTAAACACCTCTGTAATGTTTTGATTTGAGCTCTGCGATTTGCTGGCAGGTCACGCAAAAGGCCACACCCGGAATCGCAATGCGGCGAGCTTCCGGGATTGGTGCGTCGCATTCTTCGCAGAGAAAACGAGAAGGCGCAGCGATACGGCTGCGCGCGTTGCTGATGTGGCGTTCGCGGTCTTCCTGCTCGCGCAGTTGTGCTAAATCCATTGCGTCGGCCATTAGTGCAGCTCCTGTGATTCGTTCTCAAAGCGGGTGGCTTCACGGCGCAGCAGTTCAGCGGCTTCGGTGCCGCTCATACCCTCTTTAGTGATATGTATAGCCAGCGCCTCAAGGCGGATTGATACTGCGAGCGCGCGGTCTTTACGTTCTTCTTTTTTGGCATCTGTCAGCAATACAGCCAGCGCATCACTATCAGTGCTAAAACTACTGGATTCGATATTACGCATAATTAACTCTCCTGATTTCGGGCAATAAGAAGCCCGGCGGGTTTACGCCATTAAATTTCTGTTTGGATTAATTCGGCATGGTTAGCCGTTTGGGAAATAAGCTCACTACTGCACGAAAATGATTCATCGCCGTAATAAGCGCCTTTTTCTCGTCAGTAGTCAGCTCACTTAATTCGAGCTCATGACGAGCCGCCGGTATTTTTGCCAGAAAGAAAATAGCGGCCAGCGCCCGATTATTTTCTTCAAATTGTGGGTCACGTTTATCGCGCATATCATCGACAAAACGCTCAACCTCTTTCCAGCTATCGCCCCAATATCTGGCACGTAACTCCGCAATATGATTTAGAGCATTAAAACGCTCGCCAACTTTTAACGGGACTGTAGCCGAAACAGCTTCGATAGCCATGATTCCCCCTGCCTTTGAGTAGAGAGGCCAGCCAGTAAATCAGCCTGTGAGCGGCTCGGGTGCCAACGCTTGCCGCCCTTACCTGCGATCCAGCCGTGGCCGTAGTGCATGCCGGGGCTTTGCTTAACGAGCAGAGACGCGAATGACGGTTCACTTTTCAACATACCCACCTCAAATAAGCCCGAACGATGCGCCAATGCCGCTCATGGTATCGACCACGCTCGACATAGCGGGATTAGTCTGCAGACGCGCATGCAGCGCCAGAGCCGATAATGACAACATGCGAATGCCAGCATTAACGCTTTCAATCATGTTGTGCTTACGGGCAGAGGTCAGACGTTCATCAGATACCGCACCGCTTGCCAGTTCGCCGAGTTCACGCATTGCGCGCATGACATAAGACTGCAATTTGTCTTTAGCCAGCTCATTAACCGGTACGCATGGCAAGCAATGAATCTGCGCCAGAAAACCATCAACGAGGGTTGAGTCTTCTGTCAGGTCAGTCAGTAGCCACAATTCAGGCGGCGTAAACTGGTGAGGCTGTTCCGGGTTGAGCTTGTTACGTAACGTTTGAACATTCATACCCGCACGCTCGGCCAGCTTCGCCATGTTGTGACGCTGCGCAAAAGCCCGGCACGCTTCGTCATAGTGGGGATGTTTGGAAATCTGAAAATCAAACATGTTGAGCCCTCAAAATTCACATAAAGTGAATTACGCACCAATAACGAGTTGAAAACGGGAATGGCCCAATGCCTTACGCATTTGTTCCTCTTTCCAGCGGGCATAGTAGATACGAACTTGACCGCCAGCACGTTTACAGCCCTTACGGATAACGCGAGGTTCGATAGGTAAACGCGGGTTATCTCCGGTAGTCCAGCGGCGCGCGGTGCGGTATGACACTCCCTCAAGTTCTGCAAACTGTTGCAGGGTGACGATGGGTGCAGGCACTTTGATGATTGCGATTTCAGAAGCCATGTTGCATGATTCCCTATTTGCCAAAGATTGCAATTAAAGGGCCACCGTTTGCCAACATAGGGCCATCAATTGCGTAGGTTTAGCCAAAATATACTTCCCAATTGAGAAGTAGTAAATAGGTTTTATCGAAATGAGAATAGATTCTTTAGGATGGAGCAACGTTGATGTACTGGATCGCATCTGCGAGGCTTACGGGTTTTCACAGAAAATTCAGCTAGCTAACCATTTCGATATTGCATCGAGCTCCCTCTCTAACAGATATACCCGAGGCGCTATTTCGTATGACTTTGCGGCACACTGCGCTCTTGAAACAGGGGCCAATCTGCAGTGGTTACTTACAGGAAAAGGGCAACCGTTCACATCTTCTGCGTCAGCCGAGGACACAATGAGCATCGAGTTATTCACATTAAGTGAAGAAATACTCAAAAGTGATGGTTCTATAAAAGTCGACGCCCATTTTTTCACAAAGCCGCTTACAGATGCGATGGCTATACGAACGGAAGGAAAACTCCACTTCATTGATAAGCAGGCATCACTCTCTGACGGCCTTTGGCTGGTCGACATAGAGGGTGGAATTAGTATTCGAGAGCTAACAAAACTCCCCGGTAGAAAATTGCATGTTACTGGTGGAAAGGTTCCTTTTGAGTGCGGTATTGATGACATAAAGACGCTGGGTAGAGTGGTAGGTGTGTACAGCGAGGTTAATTGATGACTGTCCGTAAAAACCCCGCTGGAGGTTGGATTTGCGAGCTTTATCCTAACGGGGCAAAAGGCAAGCGTATCAGAAAGAAATTCGCCACCAAAGGTGAGGCGCTGGCCTTTGAACAATACACCGTACAAAATCCGTGGCAGGAGGAAAAGGAAGACAGGCGAACGCTAAAAGAATTGGTCGACGCATGGTATAGCGCTCATGGTATTACCTTGAGAGACGGACTAAAACGCCAGCTAGCTATGCATCATGCCTTTGAGTGTATGGGCGAACCACTCGCACGCGATTTCGATGCACAGATGTTTTCCCGCTACCGGGAAAAGCGGCTAAAGGGTGAGTATGCCCGTTCAAATAGGGTAAAAGAGGTTTCCCCTCGCACGCTTAATCTTGAACTCGCTTACTTCCGGGCAGTGTTCAATGAGCTAAATCGCCTCGGAGAATGGAAAGGTGAAAACCCACTGAAAAATATGCGCCCATTCCGCACAGAAGAAATGGAAATGGCCTGGCTAACTCACGACCAGATTGCGCAACTGCTCGGAGAGTGCAAACGCCATGACCACCCTGATTTAGAAACAGTGGTGAGAATCTGTCTCGCCACTGGCGCTCGATGGTCAGAGGCTGAGAGCCTGAAAAAAAGCCAGCTCGCGAAATTCAAAATCACGTACACCAACACAAAGGGCAGAAAAAACCGCACAGTTCCCATCAGTAAAGAGCTTTATGACTCCCTACCTGATGACAAAAAAGGCCGACTGTTTAGTGATTGTTATGGGGCGTTCAGGTCTGCTCTGGAAAGGACAGGCATCGAATTACCGGCCGGGCAACTTACCCACGTTTTACGGCATACCTTCGCCAGCCATTTTATGATGAATGGTGGTAATATTCTGGTCTTGCAGCGCGTGCTTGGTCATACCGACATAAAAATGACGATGCGATATGCGCACTTTGCCCCTGACCATTTAGAGGATGCCGTTAAACTTAATCCACTGGCGATGAGTGGCGATAAAGTGGCGGTAGAAATGGCTCAAGCTGGCCCTTAGTTGGTCAAGAGTGGCCCTTTATGTCTATGATTTATAAAACAACCTATTGATTTTCGGTTGTTCTGGTAGG
>NZ_BCTM01000050.1 GCF_001571285.1 Kluyvera cryocrescens NBRC 102467
AAACAGAACTGTACCTCGTTTAACCCAAAACGTGTTATCACATACAACGTAATTAATGGCAAGCCATTTTTAAACGTGTCTCGATCGGCCGCACAAATCCTAACAAATCATTTGCCCGCATGCTCATTTACATACTCGGGCACACGGCATGCGCGCGACATCTGCTGGCAACAAATGTGGCCTAGCCTACGGTAACGTAAGACTTTTTTGCCATAGTCCTACATTGGACCAACGTTAAGATTCATCACAAATGCATCAAATTTCTTTATATCGATAGATATATTTTCGCTATAACTTTTTCAGATGCCATTTTGCTGAAAGTTATAAGTACTTCACATTTGTGTGGAGTTCCTACACTGCCCATCCGGTTAATAACAGCACTACATTGCACTAAAATAATGAAAATTTTGTGACACTGCCTCATTAGAACGCAATAAAAACGTTTCGATAATTTAATACCGGCTATGCGGCTATTAATTAAGCAGCGACACTATGCTAATTCGAGCAATAATATATCCGTCGTAAATTTAAACACTCAAATGATACATCACTAGCAATAACAAATCGTTATAGGATGTCTGCATCACACCGTTTTAGCTTTTGCGTGAAAAAGCATCAATTATCGCGCAACGGAGTCAATATTTCGCGCAAATGCAGGCGCCTGACGCTAGTGGGGGGGAAACGATGCACCAGAAAAGCGCACCGGGTTTCGTCCGGCAGCCCAAATAGGCTGCCCGGAATCGTCATACAACAAAATTACCGCTCAGCAACCAGGCGGATAAAGTCATCTTCACTACTGTCTTCTACTGCTTCGGCTTTTGCTACATCTTCTTCTTTCTTCTCCGGCTCGCTGGCCTCGCACAGTCGACGCAGCAGCGCATTCTGGCGCTTTTGCTGATCGAGCAGCGATTCAAGGAGTTCGATTTGCTCATTAGCACGGGAGCTGGCGCGGTTCACGAAAAACCACAGAACCAGACCGACTATAAGCAGAAGGAAGGAGAATGCCAGAGAGACGAGATTTAATGCCCCAGAACTTACAAGATCACTCATTTTACCACCTCAAAAGGAACGATCTATTCTACCACTCACACTACGGAAGGAAATCGCTGCCAGTAAAAATGTTTTACCAGGGTATAAACCTGTTGATGCTGCAAATGCCGCTGAAAAACTGAACGTCCTGATCGCACATTACGTTGATCATTTGCGTCCACAGCAGCACACAGGCAGCAATCACGAGTATTAGCAATACCCACCGAAACTTTTTCAATCCACTCTCCGCATGAATTCTTATTCAGATGCAACCAAGTTAGCATGCTAACCTTAAACCGCGGCTAACTGTAATAGCATCTGGCACTTTTAGGAATCATAGACTTGTGTCAATCGGTTATCGAAGTAACGTGGTATACATGAAACAAATAATAGAAGAGGAACTTTTATGCGCCTGTTTATCAGAACCGTCATCTTTTTGGTTATTGTCGCCATTGGCGTGCTCCTGAGCGGTTATGGCGTGCTGGCAGGCAGTCAGCAGACGGCGGGAGGCCTGGGATTGCAATGTAAGTATCTGACAGCGCAAGGTTTCAGTACTGCATTTTATCTGCGCGGTGATAACGGTATCGTGGGGCGTTCAAGCTGTCCGCTGCTGCGTAAAAGCGCCAGCGTTGTCGATGAAGGCTAAATGAAGATAAAAAAAAGCCCGGTCATTGCCGGGCTTTTTTGTGTCAGACTCAGAACGGGTAATCGTTATAACCCATCTGTTCTGAAATTTTACGCGCCGCCGTATGCAGCATCTCCACATACTCATGCAGACGCTCTTCAGAGAAGCGCAGCGTCGGGAATGAAATACTCAACCCGGCGATAACCACACCAAAGCGGTCGAATACCGGTACGCCGATACAGCGCAGCCCTTCTTCCTGCTCTTCGTTATCTTCCCCGTACCCTTGCTTACGCACCTGTTCCAGCACGGTGATCAGCTCATCAGTATTAGCAATGGTGCGTTCAGTGCTGCACTTATATTCTACGCCTTCAAGGATCTGACGCACTTCGTCAGTATCACGCCAAGCGAGCAGTACTTTACCAATTGCCGTACTGTACAACGGGTTACGACGACCTACGCGAGAATACATGCGCAGGTTGTACATGGAATCGATTTTATGGATGTAGACGATACTGTCTTCATCCAGCGCACCCAGGTGAACCGTTTCTTTAGTCAGACGAGAGAGTTCACGCATCTGAATATCCGCACTGCGGATTAAATCGACGTTCTGTAATGCGCGAGCACCCAACTCAAACAGTTTTAGCGTGAGCGAATACTTTTCGGATTCCCCTTCCTGGGCAACGTACCCCAATGATTTCATGGTCTGCAAAAAGCGATAAACGGTGCTTTTCGACATCATGACGCGCTGCGAAAGTTCAGTAATACCAATCTCGCGTTCTTCGCCAAGTGCCTGCAGGATACCAAAAACCTTTAGTACCGAAGAGACAGAATCTGGCTGTTTGTCCAAATCCGCTGCTGACATTTATCACCTCATCGCAACTGTTTTATAAATATTAGAACCGGTTTTTATTATAATTTCGCAATCCCTTTGTAGCAATGAAACTTCTGTGACCTGGTTACAAATCTGGGACATTCAAATGATTAATCAATGCTAGAATCATTTCCTGGTTAATAATTTCCCCAAAAACAAGTTCTTCACATGACTAAACCTCTCATCGATGGCTTGCCGTTACCCCAGCGCTATGGGGCTATTCTGACCATTGTTATTGGCATCACCATGGCGGTACTCGACGGCGCAATAGCAAACGTTGCACTACCAACCATTGCCAGCGACCTTAACGCGTCGCCTGCGGCCTCTATTTGGATCGTCAACGCCTATCAGATTGCGATTGTTATCTCCCTGCTCTCTCTCTCGTTCCTTGGCGATATGATTGGCTATCACCGCATCTATAAAGCCGGGTTGATTGTTTTTACCCTTACCTCACTGCTTTGTGCGTTGTCTCATTCCCTGGAAATGCTGACGCTGGCGCGTATCGCACAGGGGTTTGGTGGCGCCGCGCTGATGAGCGTTAACACGGCGCTTATTCGCCTGATCTATCCACAGCGTCAGCTTGGACGCGGAATGGGGATCAACTCATTCGTGGTCGCCGTCTCCTCAGCGGCGGGCCCAACCATTGCTGCGGCCATTCTATCGCTGGCCTCCTGGCAATGGCTGTTCCTTATCAACGTTCCGCTGGGGATTATCGCATGGCTTTTGGCCGTGCGTTTCCTGCCCGCGAACGGTACTCGTAGCCAGACCCAGCGTTTTGATCTCCCCAGCGCCGTGATGAATGCTCTGACTTTTGGGCTGTTGATTACCGCCCTCAGCGGCTTTGCGCAGGGGCAGTCACTGATGCTGGTGTGCGCCGAATTGGCCGCCCTGTTGATCGTGGGCTTCTTCTTTGTCCGCCGCCAGCTTAGCCTGCCGGTGCCGCTATTACCGGTTGATCTGCTGCGCATTCCCTTGTTTTCATTGTCGATTTGCACCTCAATTTGCTCTTTCTGCGCGCAGATGCTGGCGATGGTGTCGCTTCCTTTCTTTCTACAAAGCATTGTTGGCCGCACTGAAGTTGAAACCGGTCTATTGCTAACACCATGGCCACTGGCAACGATGGTGATGGCTCCGCTGGCGGGCTACCTGATTGAACGCGTGCATGCCGGTCTGCTCGGCGCATTGGGAATGGGGATTATGGCCTGTGGGTTATTTGGCATGGCCATGTTGCCATCATCGCCAGACGATATTAATATTATCTGGCGCATGCTGCTTTGCGGTGCCGGTTTCGGTCTGTTTCAATCACCGAACAATCACACCATTATTTCTTCGGCGCCGCGCAATCGCAGCGGCGGTGCCAGCGGGATGCTGGGAACCGCACGACTGCTGGGGCAAAGCACCGGTGCCGCGCTCGTCGCCCTGATGTTTAATGCTTTTGGCAACGGCGGTACGCACATTTCACTGCTGCTTGCGGGCGCGCTGGCCGTCGTCGCCATGTTGTTCAGCGGACTGCGGATCACCCAACCGCGGGCACAAAGTTAAGTTCTGCTGTCTGCCACCCCAGCGGTGATAAAAGAAAAGCGCCTCATGTGAGGCGCTTTTGTTATTTCATATATTCGCCGCTGCGCAGCGCTTCAATACGTTTGTCTAACGGCGGGTGCGTCATGAACATTTCGCTCAGCGACTTCGACTTACCGTTGATGCAGAATGCCATCATGCTGCTGGCTTCCTGCGGCTCATAGCTGGTTTTCAGTCGCTGCAGAGCGGCAATCATCTTCTCACGCCCTACCAGCTTCGCCGAACCGGCATCCGCATGGAACTCACGGTAGCGTGAGAACCACATGGTAATAATGCTGGCCAAAATACCAAACACCAGTTCAAGCACCATCGACACCGCAAAATAAATGAGCGGATTGCCATTCCCACCCTCTTCACCTTCGTCACGGTTGCCACCGAGGAAACCAGCGGCAATCTGCGCGATCACGCGAGAGATGAAGATAACGAAGGTGTTCACGATACCCTGAATCAGTGTCATGGTCACCATATCGCCGTTGGCAATGTGGCTAATCTCGTGGGCGATAACCGCCTCAGCTTCGTCACGACTCATGTTCTGCAACAGACCGGTGCTGACGGCAACCAGCGATGCATCGCGGCGCGCACCAGTAGCAAAGGCATTAATGTCCGGCGCGTGGTACAGCGCCACCTGCGGCATGGCAATGCCGACCTGCTCAGACTGACGAGCGACGGTTTGCAGCAACCAGCGTTCCTGTTCATTCCGCGGCTGTTCAATGACTTCACCACCGACTGATTTCAGGGCCATCCATTTCGACATCATCAATGAAACAATGGAACCGCCGAAACCAAAAAGCAGCGCCATAATCAACAGACCCGTCATGCTGCTCGACTGAATTCCTGTCAGGCTTAGCACCAGCCCAAACACAACCATTACGGCAAGGTTGGTCAGCAGGAAAAGCGCGATTCGCATCATAATTTACTTTTAACCTCTTCTTAACAAAACGCACTATGCGATTACCCATATCGTAGGGGCAATACGACGATTTTCAACGATTACCTGCGGCTAAGTCACCAGAAAGACACAACTTTACATTTTGTAGCATAGTTGTTGACGTGAAGATGAGGGAGATAAAAAAAACAGGCACAATCTCTTGTGCCTGTTGGGGGGTTATTTGCTCGCCGCGGGTTGTTCGGCGGGGCTGGCCTTCTCAATCTTTGCCAGGTCAACGGCAATGTTTACCGTCTCATCAAGGTAAGGATCCGGCTCTTTATAGTCTTTAGGTAGATCGTCGAGTTTCTTCAACGGCGGTTTGTCTTCACGCTTGTAGCGATCGTTAATCCGCGCCAGACGCGTAGCATCATCCTCATTGTTCTCTTTCTCACGCTGAGCGTAGTTCAGAGACGCAATATTGCGTTTATCCTTCAGTGAATTGAAGTGCGCAATATCTTTGGCGATGTACTGGAACTCTGGATCTTTAGCAATTCTTTCGTCATGCAACTTCAGTAGCTGAGGTTCGAATGGCTTCATATCGCCCGACGTCACGTAGGTAGCAGCGTTGACGCTGTCCCACGGCAGTGCGTTGTCTTCGAACTTCTCACCGGTTTCCGTCTCTTCTTTGCCGGTTGGCATCAGAATATCCGGCGTCACGCCCTTACGCTGCGTGCTGCCACCGTTGATACGGTAGAATTTCTGAATGGTGTACTGGACGGAGCCCAGCGCCGGCCATTCAGGGCGCAGCATTTGATCGTAGATACGGTTCAGCGAGCGGTACTGTTGCACCGTCCCTTTGCCGAAGGTCGGTTCGCCGACGATCAGCGCGCGGCCGTAATCCTGCATTGCTGCCGCAAAGATCTCAGAGGCTGAAGCGCTGAAGCGGTCAACCAACACCACCAGCGGACCTTTGTAATAAACCACGCCGTCAGTATCGCTGTCTTCGCGAACTTTGCCGTTGTTATCACGCACCTGTACGACCGGACCGGATGGAATGAACAGACCAGAAAGCGATACCGCTTCCGTCAGCGCACCGCCACCGTTGCTACGCAAATCGATGATCACGCTGCTGACGTTCTGTTTTTCCAGCTTCTGCAGCTGAACCTTCACGTCTTCGGTCAGACCCACATAGAAGCCCGGAATATCGAGCACACCGACTTTATCCTTGCCGACGTTTTTCACCGACATTTTCACCGCGCGGTCTTCCAGACGAATACGCTCGCGGGTCAGGGTCACGATACGGGTTTTCGAACCTTTACCCGCAGGAAGAACTTCCAGACGCACTTTGCTGCCCTTCGGCCCTTTGATCAGCGCCACAACGTCATCAAGACGCCAGCCAATCACATCCACCATGGCTTTGCCAGTCTGGCCAACGCCGACAATGCGATCGCCTACGCTAATCGCTTTGCTTTTAGCCGCCGGCCCCCCAGCTACCATCGAGTTGATGACGGTATAGTCATCATCCATCTGCAGCACCGCGCCAATACCTTCCAGAGACAGGCTCATTTCAGTATTAAATTGCTCGGTGTTACGCGGAGACAGGTAGTTGGTATGCGGGTCGATTTCACGAGCGAAAGAGGTCATCGCCAGCGAGAACACGTCTTCGCTGTTGGTTTGCGCCAGACGACGAATCGCGAATTTGTAGCGACGCGCCAGCGTGTCATGAATTTCTTTGTCGTCTTTACCGGCCAGCTTTAGACTTAGCTGATCGTACTTAACCTTGCCGTCCCACAGCGCATTCAGCTCGGCCTGATCTTTTGGCCACGGCGCTTTCGAGCGGTCGAGGTTAAAGGTGTCGTTACCGGTGAAGTCCATCGGGCGTTCAAGCACTTTCAGCGCATATTCATAGCGCTCAAAGCGGCGTTTTTGCGCGAGGTTATAAAGATCGTAAAAGACGTCAAGTTTGCCCGAACGAAGCTCGTCGCCAATCTGCCCTTTTTTCGCGGAAAATTGCTCAACGTCGCTGGCCAGCAGCACATTGTGGCTATAGTCCAGCAGGTTCAGATAGCGATTGAAGATTTTGGCTGAAAAAGCCTGATCGAGATCGAACTGACGATAATGGGAACGGGTAAAGCGCGATGTAACGCGCTCGCTTACCGTGGCGTGCTGCGTCTCTTCCTTAAGTACCGGAAGTTGGTCAACGCGGGTAATATCTTCAACCGCTACGGCCTGGCCTGTTATTAATAACAGACCAGCAAGCGCGGAGAGCCTAAAGAATTTGTTCATGCCTGGCCCGGCCTCCGTTTCAGAACACCAGGTGTTCTGCGCGTACAATCATTGACAGACCCGAAGTAAGCTGCACGCGAACGCCGTCTTTGGTGATCTCCAGAATCGTGGCTTCCATTGCGCTATTGCCTGCTTTCACTTTCAGGGATTGCCCAACGGTCAGCGCAGTCAAATCGGAGACTGGAGTCAGCTTCTCTTCGCGTACTTCGCGAACAACTTTAGCAGCAGGTTTCGCAGCGGCTGCGCGCGGCTTACGCTCTGCCCCTTCTTTGCGACGCACTGATGGACGTGGCTTACGCTCACGACGTGGCGCATCACCTTGCTCACCCGCAGCAGCGGCTGCTTCGCGTTTTTTCGCCTGCTGTTCAGCGCGCTGAGCCTGAACGCGAGCTTTGGCTTCTTCAAGCTGCTGACGGGCATGCGCCACGTGCTGCTCATCCAGTTCCCCACATGGGTTGCCGTCGAGATCGACGCGAACTGCACCGGCTTTAATACCGTAGAGGTAACGCCAGCTTGAAGTATAAAGACGTAATGCGGAACGCAGTTGAGTTTTGCTGAGGTTCATTTCCCCTTCAACACGCTCGACGAGATCCTGAAAAATACCGACCTTCAGGGGACGAGCTTCACCTTCCGCGCTAAAACACTGCGGGAAACGTTCGGCCAAAAATGCGATAACTTCTTTACTGCTATTCAACTTAGGTTGATTTTCCATGAAATTTCCTGATTACAACGGACGTAGCCAACAAGCCGCAGGCATGAACAGGCGACATTATAATGACGTCATCCGTAAATGCTACGTTATCCGTTGATTATCCTGCGACGGGTGCAAAGAATTTTTGATAATCGGTGGCTTCAAGCACTTTTTGAAGGTGGCCGACCAGTTCAGTCAGGCCGACTTCGTCCTCTTCGCTAAAACGAGAGAACGCCGTGCTATCAATATCCAGCACGCCGATGACCTGATTATTAACCTCAAGCGGCAGCACAATTTCAGCGTTGCTGGACGCATCGCAGGCAATATGACCATCGAAAGCATGGACATCTTCAACGCGCTGCACGCGATTTTCCGCCACGGCAGTCCCGCATACGCCGCGGCCGACCGGAATACGTACGCAGGCAATTTTGCCCTGGAACGGCCCTAATACCAGCGTGTCACCTTCCAGCAGATAAAATCCCGCCCAGTTCACATCAGAAAGACGCTCGTACAACAACGCACTCGTATTGGAGATTACGGCTAAGAAACTTGTTTCGCCTGCCATTAACGCCTGAAAATCACGGTTAAGATCCGCGTAAAATTCTGTTTTGGTCATTATTCAATCACTATTGTTTACGATGTTACTGATTCGTTACCCAGCCTACGGCCTTATAAAATACGCATTAAGTGCGCTCGGGCTCAAGATGAATCCATACTTAGGTTAAGATAGAGTTATACATTCATTTATCAATGTAATAAATGGCACTGACAACTTCACGTATAACGCCGACGAAAAAAATACGCATTCACGCCGTTAGCGAACCGTTACCGTGGGCACATTACCAACGTTGCCCGCAGTGCGATACGCTTTTTCGGTTACCGGTCGTAAAATCAACGCAACGCGCCTATTGTCCGCGCTGTAACGCCAAAGTGCGTGAAGGGCGCGATTGGTCGCTGACCCGCCTTGGCGCAATGGCGATTACCATGCTGCTGTTGATGCCCTTTGCCTGGAGTGAACCGCTGCTGCGACTACACCTTTTGGGTGTGCGTATCGATGCCAGCCTGTTGGCAGGCATCTGGCAAATGACCGACCAGGGCGATCCGGTGACTGCCGCGATGGTTTTTTTCTGCACCGTTGCCGCCCCCGCGGTGCTGGTGCTGGCCATCGCCTATCTGTGGCTGGGTAATATTCTAGGCATGAATCTGCGGCCCGTCCTGCTGATGCTCGATAAACTTAAAGAGTGGGTAATGCTGGATATCTACCTTGTCGGTATCGCCGTGGCGTCAATCAAGGTTCAGGATTATGCATTTTTGCAGCCGGGTATTGGCCTGCTGGCCTTTATTTCATTAGTCGTGTTGAGCATTCTGACGCTTATCCATCTTAACGTTGAGCAGCTGTGGGAGCGCTTTTACCCTCAGCGCCACGCCACGCGCCCGGATGCCAATCTGCGGGTCTGCCTCGAGTGCCACTATACTGGCTTTGCTGACGCCCGCGGCCGCTGTCGTCGCTGCCATACGCCGCTTCGCTATCGCCGTCGCCAAAGCCTGCAAAAGAGCTGGGCGGCGCTGGTCGCCTCCATCGTCTTTATTTTTCCAGCCAACCTGCTGCCGATCTCAATTATTTACGTCAACGGCGGCCGTCAGGAGGACACGATTCTTTCCGGGATCATGTCCCTGGCCAATAGCAATATCGCAGTTGCCGCCGTGGTGTTCATCGCCAGTATTTTAGTGCCATTCACCAAAATTATCGTCATGCTGACGTTGCTGACCAGCGTGCACTTTAAATGCCAACAGGGGCTACGAACGCGTATCCTGTTGCTGCGGTTTGTCACGTGGATTGGCCGCTGGTCAATGCTCGATCTGTTTGTGATTTCATTAACCATGTCGCTCATCAATCGCGATCAGCTTCTCGCTTTCACGATGGGTCCCGCTGCGTTTTATTTTGGCGCTGCGGTAATATTAACTATTCTTGCTGTTGAATGGCTGGACAGCCGCTTACTTTGGGACGCACATGAGTCAGGAAACGCCCGCTTCACAGACTGAAGCGCGAATTAAAACAAAACGTCGCATATCTCCGTTTTGGCTACTGCCGGTCATCGCACTGCTTATTGCCGGTTGGCTTATCTGGAACAGCTACGAAGATCGGGGAACCACCATAACCATCGACTTCATGTCGGCGGACGGTATTGTCCCCGGGCGGACACCCGTGCGTTTCCAGGGGGTAGAAGTTGGTACCGTGCAGGATATCCGCCTGGCGCAGGACCGCAGCAAAATCGAGGTTCGCGCCAGTATCAAAAGCGATATGGAAGATGCGCTGCGCGCCGATACGCAGTTCTGGCTGGTGACGCCGAAAGCGTCTCTGGCCGGCGTTTCTGGCCTTGATGCGCTGGTGGGCGGCAACTATATCGGCATGATGCCAGGTAAAGGCGAGCCGCGCGATCGTTTCACCGCGCTCGATACCCAGCCGAAATACCGACTGAATAACGGCGAACTGATGATCCATCTGCACGCCCCCGACTTAGGCTCGCTCAGCAGCGGATCGCTGGTTTATTTCCGTAAAATCCCGGTTGGCCGCGTTTATGATTATGCGATCAATCCGAATAACCAGGGCGTGACGATTGACGTGCTGGTTGAGCGGCGCTTCACCAACCTGGTGAAAAAAGGCAGCCGCTTCTGGAACGTTTCCGGCGTCAAGGCTGATGTGGGTTTAAGTGGGGCTCAGGTACAGCTTGAAAGCCTGTCAGCACTGGTGAATGGCGCGATTGCCTTTGACTCCCCTCAGGATTCAAAAGCCGCCGAGCAAAACGATGAGTATGGATTGTATGAAGATCTGGCGCACAGCCAGCGCGGGGTGATAATTCAGCTCCAACTGCCAAGCGGTGATGGGTTAAAGGCAGGCTCCACGCCGATGCTCTATCAAGGGCTGGAAGTGGGACAGCTCACCAAACTGACGCTGAATCCAGATGGTTCAGTGACCGGTGAAATGACGGTCGATCCCAGCGTCGTGTCGCTACTGCGTGATAAAACGCGCATCGAGCTTCAGCAGCCTAAACTGACGCTGGACAACCCTAATCTTAGCGCGCTACTGACCGGCAGCACTTTTGAGCTGGTGCCCGGCGAAGGTGAACCTAAAGATCACTTTGCCGTCCTGGCCGCCGATAAGACGCTGCTGCAGCAGCCTGGTGTGATGACCCTGACGCTGACGGCGCCAGAGAGCTATGGCATTGATGGCGGGCAGCCGATTATGCTGCACGGCGTCAAAATTGGTCAGGTTCTCCAGCGTACCCTGAGTGCGAAAGGCATTGAATTTGCTATCGCCATTGACCCGCAGTATCGCGATCTTGTTCACGGCGACAGCAAATTTGTGGTGAACAGCAAAATGGACGTTAAGGTTGGTATCGACGGCGTGGAATTCCTCGGCGCCAGCGCGAACGAGTGGCTGAGCGGCGGGATCCGTATTCTGCCGGGTGAAAAAGGCCCAATGAAAGCCACCTATCCGCTGTACGCGAACCTTGAGAAAGCTCAGGAAAACAACCTGAGTGATTACCCCACCACGACATTGATGCTGACCGCAGAAACGCTGCCGGACATCCAGACCGGCTCCGTGGTGCTGTATCGTAAATTCGAAGTGGGTGAGATCACCTCCGTCCAGCCGCGGGCAAACGCCTTTGATATCGCCGTGCATATCAAACCGGAATATCGTTCGCTGCTGACGCCTAACAGCGTGTTCTGGGCCGAAGGCGGCGCCAAGGTACAGCTTAACGGCAGTGGTCTAACGGTTCAGGCCTCCCCACTCTCACGAGCCCTGAAAGGCGCGGTCAGCTTCGATAATCTTAACCAGGCCAGCAACGGCAGTCGTAAAGGCGATAAACGGATGCTGTTCCCATCGGAAACGGCTGCGCGCGCTATCGGCGGGCAAATCACCCTCCACGCCTTCGATGCTGATAAGCTCTCTGCCGGTATGCCGATTCGCTATCTGGGCATCGATATCGGTCAGGTCCAGAGCCTGGAGCTGAACGCTTCGCGCAACGAAGTTCAGGCGAGCGCCGTGCTCTACCCTGAATATGTCAGCACTTTCGCGCGCCGCGGTACTCGCTTCTCGGTTATTACGCCGCAAATCTCCGCCGCGGGCGTAGAGCACCTCGATACCCTGCTTCAGCCCTACGTTAACGTCGAACCGGGGCATGGCGAAATGCGTCGTGATTTTGAATTGCAGGAAGCCACTATTTCGGACTCTCGTTACTTAAACGGTCTGAATATTGTGGTCGAAGCGCCGGAAGCCGGCTCGATGAATATCGGTACGCCAGTACTGTTCCGCGGACTGGAAGTGGGCACCGTGACGGCCCTTCATCTGGGCAGTCTTTCCGATCGCGTGATGATCGAAATGCGCATCGGCCAGCGCTATCAACATCTGGTACGCAATAACTCCGTCTTCTGGCTGGCATCTGGCTACAGTCTCGATTTTGGTCTGATTGGCGGCGTGGTGAAAACCGGTACCTTTAATCAGTTCATTCGCGGCGGTATTGCCTTCGCTACGCCGCCGGGAACGCCGCTGGCGCCGAAGGCGCAGGAAGGAAAACACTTCCTGCTGCTGGAGTCTGAACCGAAAGAATGGCGTGAATGGGGCACCGCCCTGCCACGTTAAATCCCTACGCGCCGGTGCCCGCCACCGGCGCGTTTTATGATAGACTGCGCGCTCTTTATCTCCTTGTGGTATTCGCCAGTGGCTCAAAACTCAGTCTATTTCCCCGATGAATTCCTTGCGCAAATGCGTGAGGCCATGCCTGCTCATCTCACCTTTGATGATTTTCTTGAGGCCTGCCAGCGCCCGCTGCGCCGCAGCCTTCGCGTTAACACGCTCAAAATAACGGTGGATGATTTTCTGGCACTGGTTGCCCCATACGGCTGGCAACTCACGCCGGTGCCATGGTGCGCGGAAGGTTTCTGGATTGAACGGGATGACGAAGAAGCACTACCGCTTGGCAGTACTGCAGAACATCTTAGCGGCCTGTTTTATATTCAGGAAGCCAGCTCAATGCTGCCGGTTGCCGCATTATTTGCCGACGGCATGCTGCCAGAACGCGTGATGGACGTGGCGGCCGCCCCTGGATCCAAAACCACCCAAATCGCTGCCCGGATGAACAACCGCGGCATGCTGCTGGCCAATGAGTTTTCTGCCAGCCGCGTGAAGGTGCTGCATGCCAACATCAGCCGCTGCGGGATAGCCAATACCGCACTCACCCATTTCGATGGCCGCGTATTCGGCGCCGCGCTACCGGAGTGCTTCGATGCCATTTTGCTGGACGCGCCCTGCTCCGGCGAAGGGGTCGTACGTAAAGATCCCGACGCGCTCAAGAACTGGTCTTTGACCAGCAATCTGGAGATTGCCGCCACGCAACGGGAACTTATCGACAGCGCTTTCCATGCGCTGCGGCCTGGCGGTACGTTGGTATACTCCACCTGTACGCTTAACCGCGACGAAAATGAATCGGTTGTCGCCTGGCTGCTCGCCCGCTACCCGCAGGCGGTTGAAATCATGCCGCTGGGTGAACTGTTCACAACGGCCAGCGAAGCGCTGACGCCAGAAGGTTTCCTACACGTTTTCCCGCAAATTTACGACTGCGAAGGTTTCTTTGTCGCACGTCTGCGCAAAACGGCGGCGATAGCCCCCCTGCCAGCACCGGGCTATAAAGTCGGTAAATTCCCGTTCTTCCCCATGAAGACCCGCGAGTCGGCAGAGGTAGCCAGCGCAGCGCGCAAAGTGGGCATTGAATGGGATGAATCGCTTGCCCTGTGGCAGCGCGATAAAGAGATCTGGCTGTTCCCAACGGAAATTGAACCGCTGTTGGGCAAAGTTCGTTTCTCGCGGATCGGTATTAAGCTTGCTGAGACGCACAACAAAGGGTTCCGTTGGCAACACGAGGCGGTTATTGCTCTCGCGAATACCGACAAGCTAGGTCAAGAACTGACGCTGGAAGATGCGCAGGAATGGTATCGCGGTCGCGATGTTTATCCGCAGCAGTCGCCTGCGCACGATGATGTAATTGTCACCTTCCAGGGTTTCCCGCTGGGGCTGGCAAAACGCATCAACTCCCGACTGAAGAACAGCTATCCGCGTGAACTGGTTCGCGATGGCAAGCTGTTTGGCAACAGGTCGGAGTAGCGCATAAAAAAAGCGCACTTTTTTACTGGCATAAATCTCCGCGTTGTCTACGCTGAAATAGGTACGGCCAACTGGTCGTACCACAACAGGTCAGCAGATTAACGGAGAGCATTATGAGTAAAACCAGCGTACGCATCGGCGCATTTGAAATTGATGATGCCGTACTGCACGCCGAGCAGCACGGCGAGCGAACGTTAAGTATCCCTTGTAAGTCCGACCCTGATTTATGTATGCAGCTTGACGCCTGGGACGCCGACACCAGCATCCCGGCCCTTCTTGATGGCGAACGTTCTGTTCTCTATCGTAAACACTATGATCAACCATCTGATGCCTGGGTTATGCGGCTTGTTTAACCCAAAAAGAACCCGCCTATCGGCGGGTTATTTATTTGGCGTGCGGGACGACCTTATATAGGGATGTTTCTCCCCGCGGCCGCGTTTTGAAGCGACGGTGCACCCACAGATACTGCTCGGGGGCGCGTAAAATCTCACGCTCGATAATCTTATTCATATAACACGCCGCTGAAATCTCATCACCGCTAGGGTAATCAGTCATCGCTTCGCTAATATGCAGGGTGTACCCTTTCTTATTCGGTTTACGCACCATAGTCACCGTCAGCATTGCCGCACCGGAGAGACGCGACAGCACGTTCGTGCCGTTGGTGGTCGCCGCTTCGCTCACCGAGAAGAACGGCGCAAACACGCTGCCTTTTGGACCGTAATCCTGATCGGGGGCAAACCAGACGGCTTCACCAGCCTTCAACGCCTGGACCAGGCCGCGAAGGTTACGGCGGTCAATCATCGCTTTATTGGAGCGCAGACGCCCGGTGGTCTGTACCCATTCCATTAACGGATCATTATGCGGACGATAGGTCGCCATCATTGGACGACACAGCCCCATCGCACGACCACCCAGTTCCAGTGACATAAAGTGCACACCGACAACCATCACGCCGCGCTTTTCTTGCAGCGCGTTCATCAGGTTTTCGTAGCCTTCCACATCAAACCATTTTTTTACTCTCGCATCGCTCCAGAACCAGGCCATACCGGTTTCGATAAGTCCCATACCGAGCGACATGAAATTTTGCTCAATCAGCTTTTCACGTTCAGCCGCGTCCATGTTGGGGAAACAAAGTTCAATGTTGCGCGTAGCAATCTGCTCACGACGTTTTAAGAAACGACGTGACGCCTTCCCGACGGAGGTACCCAGAACGTGTAAGAGAGGATAAGGCAGCTGTACCACCAGCCACAGTACCGCCAGAGCAAACCACTTCACTGCGTTGCGCGGATGAAGTAGACGGGGGTCGAAGTTTTTGAACATCATTAATTCCAGTAACGTGAAGCACAGGTAACGCGTAAGGAAAAAATGAATCAGTTCATCTGACTTTATGCGGTACGTTTGACTGTTCGACAGTACTACGTTCGACTAATTCCCCTTCCGGACGTTTATTTACAAAACATCGCGAAAACAGAGAAAGGTGTGGCGTGGCAGGCTGTGGCTGAACTCGCCGCAAGCATGCACCTTTTCAAGATAAAAAAATAGGTTTTTTTATTAGCGCTACGAAATAAATTAGTGAATCGTGTACTTTTAGATAATTAGCAGCATAAGTATCAAGCTGCGACTGACTACAGAAACCCCCTCTTTCCTACTGGCCTGAATCTGAGCTGCCGATATCCCATCATCCTGCGTTAATACCCAGTATCGACGGTGTACTCGTCCGCAAAGCAACAGCCAGTCACTCATCAATCCATAAGGCTTCTATATGAAGAGGCCATGAATAGGTGAATACGGTGAGCAGAGAAACACACGGGAACCCGTGGTTTAGGGTTACATGAAAACCGGGCGCGCTGCAGGCAAACGGCAGCAAATAAATTAATTTGATGAATATTTAACAGCCGCCTCCGTTTTTATTCCCCACCAGAACTACGTAAAAACAATGATTAGCATTATTCACTTAATACAATTGCATTAGGCTCATCCAAATATTACATGACTCTTAAATTTCTTTACTCATTGATTACTCATATATCTATAGGATTATCCGAGTATAAAAGATGATTTTCCCGTTCGATAAACATTGATGTTGAAATCACTAAACAAAACTAGGTGAATAGAGCTTTCAAAATGAACAAAAAAGGATTTTTCTGGTTAGGTGTCAAGGTATGGGTCAAGCTCTCAGTCAGTCTCGCTTTTTGTGTCCTTATGATTTTACTCATTCCTACCCTGGGGTTTGATAACACCGAGGATCTCAAGCACACGCTTACCGCTATCTCTATATTTATTATTACTTTCTCTATTATCTATCTCATTTATATGGGCACATGCAGGAAGCTTAGGATCAAGCGGAGGGGGTTTTGGATAGCAGGCCTGCTTAACGTGGTGCTTGGCCTCTTTATTGGGTATCTGACCTACCCAATAATAGGGTTTGCAGTCGCCCTACTGTATGCCGTGGTCGCATTTAAGATAGCCAGTCATAAGATTGATGGCATACTCGAGGCCAGTTAAAACACCCACCAGCTTCACTTTCAGCACTCTACGGTGGCAACGTCATTGACCTGCCACCAGTATTAGATACAACGATCAGTGAGTAATGTCCGTGTGTTTACCTTCTAATTTTCCATTTCTCCAGCTTGCTGCAAATTCAGTCGGCGTCTGGTAATTCAGCGATGAATGAGGTCTGGACTCGTTATAGTCCTGCCGCCAGTCATTATTAACTTTCCTGGCGTCAACGATATCGCTGAACCAGTGCTCATTCAGACATTCATCGCGAAATCGTCCGTTAAAGCTCTCAATAAATCTGTTCTGCGTTGGCTTACCTGGCTGGATAAGTCGCAACTCCACACCATGCTCAAAGGCTCATTGATCGAGGGCGCGGCAGGTAAACTCCGGGCCCTGATCGGTTCTTATTGTCGCCGAATAGCCGCGAAACAGCGCGATGCTGTCCAGAATACGCGTGATCTGAACGCCTGAAATACCAAAAGCAGCAGTGATCGTCAGACACTCCTTCGTGAAATATCGCGGTGTATTAATCAACCGGGAGCAGGTCATAGACCATTGCCCTGTGCAGGTGAGCGCATGAAAAAAGAAGAATCGCCGCCTGATGTGAACGCCCGCCGCGCTGAATACGGGCGGCGCTGATCTTGAGCAAAGCATCCTAATTCACTATTTTTTATGATTACATCTCCGCATAGTTAACTTTAGTGAAATAGGCATACCGTATGTTTGAAGATAACCAGAAAAAACTCTATATCATCGTAAACCGTAACATGGATGCCTCAATACTGATGAATGCCACGGGGCACTTATCTGCCGGCATAATGCAAAAAGCGGAAGATAAACATTTTCAGGACTACCCTAACGATGACTCGGGTCTTAGCGCTTATCTCAGCCATTTCCCGGTCGTCATTCTTCAGGCGAAAAATAGTAGCCAACTCTGCACCGCACTTCAGAAATGCCACGAAGCTAATCTGACTTACAACTTCTTTGCCACAACGATGCTCGGCCAATCCACCGAACAGCAAATTGAAGATACAAAGACCACGCCCCTTGAGTCTCTCGAATTTGTCGCTATCGCTGTCTATGGTGACACCGAAACGCTCAAGCCGATAACGAAGAAGTTCTCGGTCTATAAATAAGCCAGAACCCTACGCCCAACGCTCCGCAAAAGCCTGCCATCATGCGCCATAGCAGGCTGGTACCGACGCGTCTGTATTTTAAGCGGGAAAAGCCCAATGAGGTGCAAGTGCACAGCGATTATCTGCACACATTTTTTTAACAAAACCGCAAAAATACCTGGACTCTCGAGGTACAGAATATGGTATGGTTTAGACAGAATATGGACGTTGCGGCAGGTTTTCGAGGCGTCTCGTGTGATGCGCGAAAATAGCCCATAGAATGAAATAGATAAAAAGAGACCGAATACGATTCCTGTTTACAACTCAAAACGCAACAACCTATAAAATTCAATAAGTTAACATCAAAAACCCACTAAAAAACACCTCCTGATACTTACTATTGCACCCGTTCAAGATCAATCAGTTGCTATTGGTTTCGTGGCGTCGTCGGGAAAAATTCGGGATCGCTTTCAACGAGCGCCCATCCATTTTTAAGAATTCATCAATTCACAAAACCATCATTCCGATTTACCTTACAAATTCCTTTTAAATCATTACCGATGCGCACCACTTTTTCTTCCTGCCCTATACTTTCAGTCTGACATATGGCTGGAGGTTTCTATGTGTGGACGTTTTTCACAGTCAATGACACGAGAGGACTATCTTGCCCTGCTCGCTGAAGAAGGTGAACGCGACATTCCATACAATTTTGAACCAACTACCTGATTGAATGCAGCAAGATATCAAAATCCTTCTGCAGTTAAATTTATATAGCTCGCGGTTACGCGTGTTATATAGAATGTGAAAACAATGAAAATAAAGTAATAAATATTAAGGCAAATTGGCATCCTCGACTAATTTTGTCAATTTATCTATAGATAACGGCTTTGAGTAATACCATCCCTGTACACCGCACTCAGGGAACATTTCAGTTAAATAATTAACCTGAGTTGATGTTTCCACACCTTCGAATACGACCTTATGAGTTATATCTTTAAAAATCTCTACCAATCCTGATAATAAATTATTACTTATAGAGTATTCATCGATAGAGTCTGTAATTGATTTATCAACTTTAATTTCATCTATTTGTAAACTTGACAGCCAGTTTAAATTTGAATAGCCCGTCCCGAAATCATCAATGGCTATTGAAATACCTTTATCATTAAATAAAGAAATTACCTTTTGGAGTGAATTTAGATCCGCACTCTGTCTTTCTGTTAATTACATCATTATCATTCCGGGCTTTATATTTAATTCATCGATCATCTGAAACACTTTTCTTTGAAAAGATTCAGACAAAAGGTCTTGAGAACTAACATTAATGCTTATAAAGACATTAAATTTTTCAGAAAGAGACCTAGCTTCTTTTACTACCATTCGAAATACAAGATTACTTACATCTTGAATTAAATTATGTCTCTCTGCAATAGGGATAAAAATATCAGGAGGAATGCTACCAATATCATGGTCATCCCATCTAATTAGTGCCTCTACACCAATAACCTTACCGGTTTTTATTTTATAAATAGGTTGATATACAAGATATAATGATTCATTTCTTATGGCATTTTTTAATCTTGATACTAATGATTGTTTGCGTGCAACCTTTTGATTATAAACAACGCCTATAAGAACACCTGATACAATAGATGTAAATGCAATCAACAAAATCATTAACCAATTATCGAAACTCACCCACGTGAATTTAACTCCTCCCATGACACAGATGTCATATTTTCCATTACAACTTTGCGTAGTAATAAGTCCTAACTGATAGGATTTATCATGTTTAGCCTCCTCAAGCAGATCGACCAGATCACCAAACCTAAACAAATGAAGAGAATGATCTCTATTGCCGACAATTGCTGAAAATCCTTTCTCTTCATGGTCTGTAGCAAATCCGTTAAAAGCAAATGGTGAAATCGTTATAGCTAATTTTTGGTTGCTTAGTAAATCAGCTTTAACATTATTTTCCAACAACACGCCAAAAAACCACGTCAAGTTATCCTTTTCAACTTTTCTATCGTATATGTTGAGTAATAATGGTGCTGGCAACTTGCCCCACAACGCAGTACAAGTAATTGCCCCATTAGAAATAAATGATATATCCTTTATAAGTGCATAAGGCCATAGAGCGATTCTTACAGCATGAAGCTGTAGTTCACTACAGGGACTATAAGCATCAAACACCTCATAACCATCATTTATTTCATCAATTTGTTGAATGAGACTAACACTTCTATTCAATACTCGTTCTGTATATAAACCGATACGCTCCTTATATATATAATAAGTAGAAATCTCAGTTAACGACAAAAACAGCAAAAATGAAAATGTGATTGATATCACATAGGGCTTAAGTTTAGTCAATTTGTAGTTCTTTATCACACAAACCTCTTAATATATCTTAACCTTTGTGACAACATACATTCCACTATCAATTTACAATGTTGAACATACAATTAAAATAGATTATCGGCAACAATAGTTGTTTCTTTATACTTTCCATTAGAAATGGACATCATACTATAGTACAAAACTATATAAGTGAGATTTATGTCTCCATTTCAATCAAGTACATGTCTCCCTACATGTACAAACT
>NZ_BCTM01000051.1 GCF_001571285.1 Kluyvera cryocrescens NBRC 102467
TCCGTGTATTCGAGTAATAAAGATTCATACCAAGTAATAAAAAGTCATACTAAGTAATAAAGTTGCATACTAAGGCCGCCCTGACTAAGCTCAATTTATGAGCCAATGGCTGGGCGGTTTTTTCATGACTGGGAAAAAGTACGTCAACACCGAGTTACAGAATCAGAAGTGGCTACGTGAGGGGCGAGGCAGTGGCCACGGCTCTGACTACAAACCATGGCTAACTGTCAGGGACTTATCCTCTCAAGGTCGTTCACATCGTGTCTTTGGCCATAAATCGCAACGAACCCACCACTTGTTGTCAGATCTGGAATTGGCCGTATTCCTGCTTTTGGAGTGGAGTCGTTCAACGCAGGATATTCGTGAGCAATTTCCTCTTCGGTTGGAAGATACCAAGGCTCTGGCTTTGGAGTCCGGGATAGATCACCCATCCGTTCGCGGCGTTCTCCAAGTGATGAGTTCAGATTTTCTCGTCAACACCACAGACACCAGCCAACCCAAATTCGCGTTGCAAGCCAAGTATGCAGAGGCACTGAGTGATGCCAGAACCATTGAAAAATTGGAGCTTGAACGCCGCTATTGGTTACAAAAAGGTGTTCCCTGGTGGCTGATCACGGAGAAGGACATTCCCAGCGTGGTTACGCAAAACATCAGTTGGCTTTATCCGGCACAACGGGATGAGATAGAAATTGATGTCCTGGTGGAGCGAGCTGCGTTTTATCAGCATCACTTTCAGAATGATCCAGAGAGAAGCGTAATTGAGGTAGCCAAACAGCTGGATATGGCCTACCAGCAACCCATGGGTCAATCATTGTTGGAGATTAGACAGCTACTGGCTCAGCGCTGTTTCCTGTTCGATATCTTGACGCCTGTGACCAAGTTGAAAGCCGGGGATTTGCAGTTAGAGAATATTGAGGCGATGTCGGGGGCGTTACGTGTTTCGAATCAATGAGGTTATCAGCGTTGAAGGGATTGCCTACCGCATTCTGGCCGAACAGCTGGATGAAATAGTCTGGATTTCGCTGGATGACGAGGCTGCTTTTCCTTCAGTGATATCGCGACAGGTATTACAGGATGCTATCGATAATGAGGTGTTGCAGCGGATTGAAGACCCCTATGCCAAGCTTTACTACGCACAGCCTGATGAGGGGACTAAGGCTAGAGAACTGCGTGATACAAATTACCAGTTGATCCAACCGCTGATAACGAATCCGGAATGTCTATTTTCCAGAGCAAGAACAAGGGCGGTAAATGAGATTGTCTCCGCTCGGCAATCAACCAAGCAGACGCTTTACCGGCTCATCCGTCGTTATTGGCAGCGGGGGCAGACGCCGAATGCTCTTTTACCTGACTATAAAAACTCCGGAGCTCAGGGCAAAAAGAGGGTTTCAAAGGGTGGAAAACTTGGTCGTCCCAGACAGAAGGTCGCGGGTGCCGGTGTTGTCGTTGATGAGCATATAGAGCGACTCTTTCGCGCAGCGATAGAAAAACACTATCTGGTCAATAACGGTAAATCATTCGCTGAAACGCACAACCGTTTCAAAGGGATGTATGAAAACTATAACCCCTGTGTTCCTGAATCTGAATTTCCGACCATTTGGCAGATGAAGCACTTCTTCAAGAGGGAATACTCTCAGGTTGAAAAACTGAAGAAAAGAATCAGCAAGATAGATTACAACAAGGATATCAGGCCGTTACTGGCAACAGCGAACACACAAGCTCTCGGTCCTGGGTCACGATATGAGATTGATGCAACGATAGCTGATATCTATCTGGTTTCTGATAGTGATCGACAAAACATAGTAGGTCGCCCGATTGTCTATATGGTCATTGATGTGTTTAGCCGGATGGTAGCCGGTTTTTACATCGGCTTTGAGAATCCCTCCTATGTTGCAGCAATGCAGACCCTGTCTATGGCCATGACTGACAAGATCAAGCTTTGCCAACAGTTTGGTATAGAGATTGATGAATCTGACTGGCCGGTTACAGGCATCCCTGATGCGATATTGGCTGATCGTGGCGAATTGCTGGGTTGTCAGATCGAATCTCTGGAAAAAAGTTTCTCTACCCGGATTGAGAATACGCCTCCCTTTAGAGGTGATTGCAAAGGCATAGTCGAGCGTTTTTTCAGAACCATACAGGCGGTATTCAAACCTTTTGCTCCTGGAGTGGTATCTGGCACCACGATAAAGAAACGGGGAGGAAAGGATTACAGGTTGGATGCGATGCTGAATATTCATGAGTTCACATCCATCATCCTGTCGGCCATCTTGTTTCACAACCGATACCATGTGTTGGAAACCTATGATCGAGATATCGATATGCCTGCCGATTTGCCGATGACGCCATTATCACTATGGAACTGGGGATTGCAGCATCGGTCAGGGCGGTTACGGATGGTTCCTGAGGACGCTCTCCGGGTCAGTTTGCTGCCGAGAACTCAGGCGACTATCTCTCCTCTGGGGCTCCGCGTCTTTGGTGTGTATTACACCTGCCAAGAAATTCTGAAAATGGGGTGGTTGCATAGGGGCAAGGATGTCTCCAGGCCTGAATCAGTAGAGGTTGCTTATGATCCGTCTGTTGCTGATGTGGTCTATTTGCTTCCTCGAAAAAACAGTGCGGAATATTGGGTCTGTGGATTGACCGAGCGTTCCCGAGAGTTCCGAGGTTGTTCTTTCTGGGATGTATGGTTGATAACCAAACAACAGAAGGTTGTTGTGGCAGAGGGTAAGCTGGTTGCTGATCGTGAGAAGCGAAGAGTTGATGAGCTGATTGACTCAAAAATTAAGCAAGCAAAAGCCCAGGTTAAAGTTGAAGGCTCACTGGAAGCATCAGATCGCCAGCGCATTGCCGCTATTCGGGGTAATCGAGCCAAGGCTAAGGGCGAAGAGAGAAAACGCGCTGAGCCGGTTACAACATCCGAGCCGTCAACTGTGCCCGCAACCGTGATACCTCTTTCTCCAGGTACGGATGACTACAAGTATCCGGATTATATCGATGAACTCTTCAAGGACGACTAGATGGTATTACCAGCCAATATGGCCAAGGCCGTCTACAACGACCCAGGCATAGAACAATACCGTGGCAATCCTCTGATAGAGGCGTTGCCACCTATCATGACCACACAGCAGATAAAGCAGGGGTTAAGCGGTTCTATCAAGTTTGATCCAAAGGATATCTATGTTGACGGCCCTTGGCGTGTTCATGTGATATCCCAGTTACTGGATGACTTTTTTCAACCGATAAGCCGCCACTTACAGTTGGAGTCAAAATTATCCATCATGATCCGGCAGGGATATGTCGGACGTAATCTTAGTGATGGTTCTTTGAATGCACATCTGCAAAATGGTTATGAACGGGTCATGTCTGGCGAGCTGGATGTTTTTCGGTTCGAGCAGGTTAAATCGACCGCTCGCAGCCTGTCTCTGATCGGGTGCTCTGGATCTGGAAAAAGCAGCACTATCAACCGGATGTTGGCAACCTACCCTCAAGTGATCTACCACGAGCAATACAACTTTACCCAGATCGTCTACCTGAAGCTGGATTGCCCTCATGATGGTTCACTGAAAAGCCTGTGTCATCACTTCTTCAGGGCTATCGATGCGGTGCTGCATACCGACTATGAACGCAAGTATGCACTCAAGCGCCATAGTGTTGAGACACTGATGGCCCTGATGAGCCAAATCGCTAATGTGCATGCAATTGGGGTGCTGGTCATTGATGAGATTCAGCATCTGAGCATGAGCCGTTCCGGAGGGGTGGAGAAGATGCTCAACTTTTTCGTGACGTTGGTGAATGTGATCGGCTTGCCTGTTGTCATGGTTGGCACACCTAAGGCGAGACCTATCTTTGAAATGGATTTGAGATCGGCAAGGCGTGGAGCCGGTTTTGGGTCATTGCTCTGGGAGCCGATGCAGGCAACCAAGCCCAGTGTGGATCCGGAAACCAACCAGCTCAAACCTACAGAGTGGATGGCCTTCACCGATAAGCTTTGGCAATACCAATGGCTGCAACGACGAGAGGAAATCTTGTCTGATGAGGTACGGGATTGCTGGTTCGAGCTGTCTCAGGGGGTGTTGGACATAGTGGTAAAACTCTTTGTTCTTGCCCAGTTGCGAGCCATTGCCACCCGTATTGAACGGATCACCCCTCAGTTGTTGCGACAGGTTTATGAGGATGAGCTCAAGCCTGTGCATGCCATGTTGGCAGCGTTACGTTCCAGAGATCCTGAGTTAATCGCCAGATATTCGGATCTGAGCATCCCTGACATAGACAAAAAGATCCTGGCGCTGAGTGCCAAGATTGATGAGGCAAAAGCCTCTCAGGATTCACATCAGAACCGCTATGGCGGCAATGAGCAGGCCATCCGCTTGCATAACCTGCTTGTGGGGATGGACTGTCATTCTGAACTGATTGTGCCCTTAATTGAACGTGCTTTTAGCTCATATCCCAATCTGTCCGTCAGAGAGTTGATGCCGATTGTTCTTGATTGGTACAACTCGGATGAAAAGCCAGAGAAAAAGACTAAGCCCAAGCTTGCTGGCATTGGGCAGAAGGAGTGGCACACGCTGCACTCTGATGACCTGCGTTTCAAATTTTCCCAGTGTGGCAAGGGCAACCTCCTCTACCCTGCATTCAAGAAAGCTGGGCTTACCTTCGATGTGGATGATTGGTTGAGAAGGATGGGTTAGCCATGCTGAACTTTCCGGTTCCTTATCCCGATGAGCTGATTTACAGCTTGGTGGCCAGAGCCGGAATACACCTGGGGTTAACCAGCCCCAAGCAGTTGCTGGATGAGGTTTTTGCAAACCGGCATGTCATTGCAACGGTTGATCTGCCCAATCATCTGGCCCCTCTGGTCCAATTATTACCGGAGAGTATGGGGCTCGATGTCGCTTGTTTGGCTTATCGGCACACGCTATTTCCTCTGTATGCCCCATTTACCACTGAAGAGCGCAGGCGTCACTGTCTTGAGCAGATGGCTGGGGATTCTCAAGGTGCCATTCATCTGATCCTGGGGGTAGCGGCATCGCGAATTAAACAGTCTCGTGCCCTGCGCTACTGTCCGCAATGTTTGCAAAATCAGCGCAGCGGCCATGGCGAATACTACTGGCAACGGCAATGGCAGGTGATGGGGGCTGATAGTTGTCTGGTGCATGGTGGGTTACTGGAGGCCAATATTGAACGCCATGCTTACCATCGCCATCAGTTTGTTGCCGCCTCCCCGTTAGTTTGCCCCCTACTGTCCCAGCCTGTAGCGGATGCGCACGCCATCCGGATCACTCGCCAAGTCACTGCTTTGTTGCAACGGCAACCTGATACTTCGCCCACGTTTTCTCAATGGAGTGCTTTTTACCATCAGCTCGCCAATCTGGTGGGTTGTGCCAAGGCGAAGCATGTCAATCATCAAACGATCCATGAGCTTGTCATGGCTCGCTGGTCGGCTGATTGGTTAGAGCAGCATGGATTGGCGCTTCATAACGATTCGGGTAATTGGTTGCAGGCTATCTTTCGCAAGCACCGAAAATCTTTCAGCTATCTGGAACATATCGTTGTCCTGGATAGCCTGTTGCCCGAGTCTTGGGACATGGTCACAGTGCTGGACGAGGTACAGAGCATTCCAACGGACATTTATGCTTTCGATCCCTGTCCTCCAGATGAAAAGAACGGCCTATCGGCAGAGTATCGAGTCAGATGGCAGCAGTTACTGGAAAGCCATGGGGTGAAGCAGGCCCGTTTATCTCATCAGGCGTTATATGCCTGGCTGTATCGGCATGATCGAAGCTGGTTTCTGCAATTTAATCGGCAACACCATCAGGGCCATGCCAGGGAGAATCGCCGGGTCGATTGGCCAAAGCGGGATCGCAAGGCTTGTCGCCAACTATTTCATATTCTAAACCTGCATGAGTCGAAACTTGATTCCCCTCGGCTATCGAGGAATTGGTATCTATCGAAACTCCCATCGGGATCCATGATTGAGAAAAACTTGCGCTCTATGCCACTTACTCGCTTGTTTTTTCAGCGATATTGTGAAGATATAACAGACTATCAGATTCGTCGTTTAGCTCTTGCTGCCAGATCTCTGGTGCAAAGGGAGTGTTCACTGCGGCGGTGGCGACTTCTTCGCCTAGCTGGATTGAGTGATGAGCGATTAACCTCTTTGGCTGATGATCTATTGCGAGATGTATTGGAGGCTTGATGCAAGATATTATTTTTGACACGGTTTCTGACGAGACAACTATCTTGGCGATAGGCTCACTTTTTCGGCGGGGTGATAATAAACAATGGGGAGTCAATCTGGATCTGACACCGAAGGCGGAAACTGCTTCATTGAGCCTCTCGAATATCCCGGTTCTGGCCCGTAAGCGAGTATTGAATCCGACTCAGGAGCATAAGCCCGCAGGATTTCATCTCTCTTTTACCATCGACAATACTGATAATTGGCAAAAAAAGAGGTTGGGAGATTACCCGGTTTCCTCTGCCATCCGTGCGATGGACAAACGTCAACACTGCTTCTGTTTTCTTGCAAACGGAATAGAGATCTATCTTCCCCAACTGGAGTTGGCTCGTGTGCTTTTCTTGCATGATGGTTATCTGTCCCGTTCAGCGCTTGAGCCTGATTATCTTAAAAGCGAATTTTCGATTGAACATGTCAATTCCAAGATTGCCAGGGTGAATGTGTTGCCCTCCTCCAGCTACCCGCTCAAGTCTCTTGATGATTATGAGTCGCGGCGTCTATTGAGCTGGATTTTGATCGATCCGGACGCCCGAACCTCCTACGAGAGCATAGGTCACTATCAGAAGCTGAACGGTTATGAGAAAGGTGGCTATCGGCAATGGGAGTTCGAGTTTACTCCCCCGCCTTTGCAATCCGTCTCTTTTGAGGTCAGGGGCCGGTTTGATAAACAAACCAGAAGCATGCTGGTTTACGAGATTGCCAGTCTGAAAAATATCCAGGCAGCGCTCCCTGATGAGGTCCAGTTCTTTCATCCCAAGTTGCGTGAGTATGTGCGTGGGGAGGGGGAAGGCGCAGTGAGCTTGGTGGCTGAGCGTCCTCATGTTCACTCGGTGCATGATGGGGCGGATGCCAGTGCGAATACCACACCTGTTTTGTTGCGGGCTCCTGCGGTGGTATTTGAATTTTCAAAGGCCTTCCATACACGAAAGGTAGCCGAGAAGAAGCAGGAGGGGAGCAAGGGTAAGGCTGATGATGGGGTGGGCTCGCAGGCCTCAGAGGATGTCAGTACCGAGGAGTCTGTTACTGGCGGAGTCCTGCCCAGTGCAGAGTGGACTGCTGAAACGGATGACACCGATGATCTGCATCTCTACGCCAACAAATTTGATTGCTTTCAGTCGATGCTGGATCAGTTGGTGGTGGCTCATGGTTGCGTGATTAGATCCATGAAGCTGCACAAGCTACCCAAGCTTTACCGTTGTAATCGGCACCTGCTTCTGGATGGTAATCCCAGATGCCTGGCTGTTGTCGAGGTGGAGTCGCAGAACCAGATTTTTCATATCCTCGAAGTCGATACTTCTGATGGGATTTGCTCCCTCTCAACCCTGCTCTTAAGGCTGACATCGCAGCAGGGGTGGGAGGAGCAGCTGAAGCTATTGCAAGAAGAGTTAACCCAGAAATCATTGCACTGGCCTAGCAAGCGACTGAAAACGCTCTGTGGCAAGAAAGGTTATTCTGGCATCCCTCATCCACAGACCAGATCAGTGGATAAGGGCAAGTTGCCTGAGGAGTCGATAGAGCACTGGGCGGCAAGGTTTCATAGTTGGATGAGTACTATTTAATTAGCCAACTGTATCATGGAGCTAAAATGAAGGTATGAGAGTGACGAAACTTGACAAAACTTGACTACTTTCTATACTCATGCCATGCAAAAATCTCTTAATATTCAAACCGCCGCTTTGGCGATGCAGAAAAAAGGACTCACACAGACTGCTGTTGCTGAGCGGCTTTCTGTATCTAAAGAGGCCGTATCTCAGTGGTTGAGTTCAAAATCCTTCCCCCGCCCGAACAAACTGCTGCAACTTGGTAAGTTGTTAGAGTTATCTTTTGATGAACTTGTTGTTAAGAACGACCCCTTCGTTCCCAAGGTGGCATTTCGCAAAATGCGCGGCACCAAGACAAAAGATCATCACATTGAAAAAGCTCAGGAGATGGGTAGGTTCTTGCGTCACTTGGTGCCCTATCTGCCGTTTGATACATTTGAAATGCCTCCGGTGCTTAAATCTCCTAGCTGCGATTATGACTACCTTCGTACGATTTCATTGAAAGTCCGTGAGGATATCAATGTGGGTCCGGTGGAGTGTGTTGATTTCAAGCATCTGATTCGCCGTTTTGCTGAGTTGCAGGCTGTTGTTGTTCCGGTAATGTGGGGAGCTAAGCAACGTCATGAAAATGCTGTCCATATTCACCTCCCTGATTCGGGAAGTACCTGGGTATATCTAAACTTGGATACTAACATTCATGACTTCAAATTCTGGATGGCTCATGAGTTAGGGCACTGCTTATCACCAAGTCTTGAGGGTGATGATGCTGAGGATTTTGCGGACGCCTTTGCCGCAAGCCTGCTCTATCCACACGAACTAGCTGAAAAGGCGTATTTTTCTATCCGAGAACAAACATCTTCCGCCGCAAAAATTGCTCATGTTATTGATTTGGCAGATAGGTTAACGATTTCTCCGTGGACGGTTATTGGGCAAGTGAATAAATATGCCGAGTTCACTGGGCAGTCCGTAATTCAGCTCAGTAACGCTTTCCCTGGGGCTGTTACAAATTTTAATAAGGGCTATAACAACATCAGCGAGGCTCTGTTTGGCCATGTTGAGCCTGACGAACATGGCAGGCCTAGTGCAAGGGAGTACATTGGAAAAGTGGAAGGCGCTTTTGAAACCCCATTTTTTCACCTGCTTCGTAACTATCTCAAAGAGCACGATAAGGGGCCTGGTTTTGTTCAAACTGTGCTGGATGTGTCACTACTTGATGCGCAGAGTATCCACGCAGAGCTGATCTGATGCCTCAATCCAAAATACTTGTTGATACTAATGCCTACCTCAGATTAGCTAGGACTATACGTCCTTTGCTGTTCGTCCCCTTCGGCGACAACGAGTATTGCCTGTACATCTTGCCCGAGCTCAACGCGGAGCTGGCAGGTCGGAAGCTTAAGAGTAAGTTTCCCTGGGTGGATGATGAAGAATTCACCGAGAATCGCAAACACTTCCCACTGGTCGGCAAGAAACAAGCGAAATCTATCCAACAAGCCTTCGAGTACGTCTGGGATTATGTGCAAACTGATTTGCCTGGACCATCCCGAGTTGATGCCTGGTACATAGCCTATGCGTTGGAGCTAGGTGTTCCGGTCGTAACCGATGATCAGGATATGACCGAGTTGGCCAAAGCTTTCGATGCACAAGTAATGTCTACTTTAGAGCTGCTCAAGATCATGCTGGACTGCGGCCATACGGACATGCAAACCATCAATGGCCTTGTTGAGTACTTGAAATACTTCTCAGACTTGCCTGCCTATTTCCAAACTGATTACCAGCGCCTATTTGGTGCTCAGCAACCTTAAAGCTTCTTCTGCTTGCTCTTCATCCCTCGCTCTCTATATATTGACAGTAATGAACTTTTTCGACACTGGTGAGATTCCTCGTCATGAGTGACCCCATACTGACCATCAAAGACGTGGCCGATTACCTCAAGGTTAACGAGCGGACCATTTACCGCCTAGCCGCAAGCGGTGAACTACCGGGATTTAAGGTGGGCAACTCTTGGCGGTTCAAGCAAAGTGAGCTGGAGCACTACATCTCCTTCCAACACAACCGTGCAAATGTCGGTGAATCAAATAAATCAAAAGATAACTAGGAATTCAGCACCATGGCCCAACTTGAAAATATTGAAGCAATTGAAAAACGCCTGTGGAAATCAGCTGATACCTTGCGGGCCAACTCTGAGCTGGCTAGCAATGAATATTTTTTGCCGGTAATGGGATTGATCTTCTTACGTCATGCCTACAGTCGATATTTATCGGTAAAAGATGAGATTGTTGCGACTCTGCCTAGTCGTGGCGGGAAAACCCGCGAACTCACCAAAGAGGATTTTTCCAAGAAAAGCGCTATCTATCTCAAGCCAAACGCTCAGTTTGATCATCTCATCTCATTGACGGATGCAGATAACCGCGCCGAGGCCATCATCCATGCTATGGAGTCCATCGAGGCGGATTACTCGAATCTTCGCAACCAGCTACCTAAGCAGGAATACAACAACATCCCTAACGAAGTCTTGGGCACCTTGTTGCGGACCCTAAACCCGGAAGAGTTAAAGAAAGCCACTGGCGACATCTTTGGCCGTATCTACGAGTATTTCCTCACCCAGTTTGCGGATCAGGGAGCCCATGATGGCGGTGAGTTCTTTACCCCTGTGTCATTGGTGCAGCTAATCGTAAACGTACTGGAGCCTGATCACGGCAAAATTTTTGACCCGGCGTGCGGTTCTGGTGGCATGTTCGTACAGAGTGCCCACTTTATGGAACGCCACGCCCAGGACCCGCACGAACTTACTTTCTACGGCCATGAAAAAAACCGCATTACCACGCGATTGGCCAAAATGAATCTGGCTGTGCATGGGCTGGAAGGTAATGTAGAAGGTGGAGAGGGTGCTATCACCTATTACAACGACCCACATGAAGGCCTGTTTGGCACCGTTGATTATGTGATGGCCAACCCTCCCTTTAACGTGGATGAGGTCGATGCCGATAAAATCAAAGGAGATAAGCGTCGTTTGCCTTTTGGTTTGCCTGGTGTGAATAAAAACAAAAAGGTAAGCAATGCCAACTATTTGTGGATTCAGTATTTTTACAGTTATCTGAATGAGGCGGGCCGAGCAGGGTTTGTTATGTCGTCTCAAGCATCCAGCGCGGGCAAAGCAGGTAGCGACGAAGCAAAGGTGCGCCAGCAATTAGTTAAGACTGGCCATGTTGATATCATGGTTGATATCCGCAGTAACTTCTTTTATACCCGCACAGTGCCTTGTCAGCTGTGGTTCTTAAACAAAGACAAACCCGCCCACCTGAAAGACAAAGTGCTGATGTTGGACGCCCGCAATGTCTACCGTAAAGTCACCCGCAAGATTTACGACTTCAGCCCCGAGCAGCAGCAAAACCTCACCGCCGTTGTCTGGCTTTATCGCGGTGAAGGGATGCGTTTTGTTCAGTTGGTTCAACAGTACATTGAACAAACCATCAGTGAGGCTCGTGACTGTGAGAAGTCGGAAGCGTTGTCGTGTGAACCCGTTGTAGTCTTGATTGCCCAATTGAGCAAACTCAGTCAGGCCTTCCAGCCCTTTATGGATAAGTTGGAACGAGATGGTGTCAATATTGCTCCTCACACCGAATTTCTCGGTACTAAGGTCTCGGTTGAGAATAGCTGGGCCGCATTTCTCAACTTGACCCATGATCTGCAAACTCGGTGGCGCGAACATCAACGCAATACCGCGCTGAGTTTACTGAACTTTATTGATCACGAAACTGGTCTGAAGGCGCTGGCTGAGCAGAGCCGTAATCTGGTCAAAGAAATTGATCTGGCTTATAAGCTCGCGACCCGAGTGATTGAACTGGCCGAGGCCAATGATGCAAAAGACTCTGAGCTTTGGGACAGCACATTGCTTAACGGCCGGGGTCGCAGCAACAATCTGAAGAAAACAGCCGATGAAGCCCGCAAGCAGGCCATCGAGCAACTCAAGCAGGTACGCTATTTCTACAAGCAAGCCCACTGGTTGTTAAGCCGTTTCCCGGAAGGAAAACTGCGGGATGTCGATGGCTTAGTGAAATTGGTGGATATTGTCGCTATCGAAGCTGCCGACTGGAGCCTGACGCCGGGTCGCTATGTGGGTGTTGCACCGGAAGAGGTGGATGAAGATTTCGACTTTGAAGAAGTCCTACGGGATATTCATATTGAACTGCAAGGTTTAAATGCAGATGCGATTGATTTGGCCGAAAAAATAGCTCTCAACTTTGAGGAGTTGGGATTATGAGTTGGGTCGAGTGCCAACTTGGCGAAATTTTGACGCTAAAAAGAGGTTATGACTTACCTCATTCTAATCGCAAAGATGGGGATGTACCTGTCGTATCCTCCTCAGGCATTACTGGATATCACAATGTTGCAAAAATCGATGGTCCCGCAGTAGTCACTGGTCGATATGGTACGTTAGGAGAGGTTTACTACGTTGAGGGCGAGTGTTGGCCTTTAAATACTGCTTTGTACGTTCAGGACTTTAAGGGTAACAGACCAAAATTTGTGTATTACTTTCTTCAATCAGTCTTGAAGGGAATGCAAAGTGATAAGGCTGCCGTACCGGGGGTTAATCGTAATGATCTCCACGCCCGTAAAGTGAGGTGCACAAAAGAACACTCTATTCAGGCTGCTGTTGAGGAGTTGATTTCCCCTTACGACGAGCTCATCGAAAATAACTGCCGCCGTATTAAGTTACTGGAAGAGTCCGCTCGCTTGCTGTATCAGGAGTGGTTTGTTTATTTGCGCTTCCCTGGCCATGAGCAAGTCAAGATTACAGATGGTGTACCCGAGGGGTGGAATAAGAAGCCACTAAAGCAAGTCGCAACGCTTAACTATGGTAAAGCACTTAAAGCCGAGGTTCGTGTGCCTGGCTTATTCCCTGTGTATGGTTCGAGTGGAGAAGTCGGTAGCCATGAAAAGCCCTTAGTAAAGGGCCCTGGCATTGTTGTTGGTAGAAAAGGCAATGTGGGAAGCATCTACTGGGTCAATACAGATTTCTATCCTATTGATACGGTCTATTTTATTTCCGCCGAAGAAAGTAGTTTGTTTCTCTATCATGCTCTGAAAAACGTTCAATTTATTAATACTGATGTTGCTGTTCCTGGCTTGAATCGCGACATGGCATACAGTCGAGAAATTCTTCTCCCTGATGGCAAGAACTACCACCGATTCATGTCGGAGGTTCAGCCAATACAAGAGCAAGTTAATAAATTACAGGATTACAACGATAAGCTTGCCCAAGCTAGGGATCTGCTGCTACCTAAACTGATGAATGGCGACCTGACCGTGTAAGCAAGGAGTGATAATGAACCGAGCGCAAGCCCAACAATTACTGCAAACGGCATTGGCAAACCCAACCGCCGAATTTCGGGATGGCCAGTGGGAGGCCATAGATAGGTTGGTCAATCATCAGCAGAAGCTGCTTGTTGTGCAGCGGACAGGTTGGGGGAAGAGCTCGGTTTACTTTATCAGCACCAAAATATTCCGCGATCGGGGGATGGGGCCGACTGTTATCGTGTCGCCTCTTCTAGCCTTGATGCGTAACCAGATTGAATCGGCGCAGCGGTTAGGGATTGTGGCAGAAACCATGAACTCTACCAATCAAAACGACTGGCAGGCCGTTACCCGGAGGATTCTCAATGATCAAATTGACTGCTTGCTTATTTCGCCTGAGCGCCTAGCTAACGACAGCTTTATTGAAACCGTGTTACAGCCTATTGCTGATCGTATCGCGTTGATGGTGATTGATGAGGCGCACTGTATCTCAGATTGGGGTCATGACTTCCGCCCAGACTATCGCCGAATTGTTAATATCCTGCGTCAGTTGCCCGCCAACACACCCGTACTCGGCACAACAGCTACCGCCAATAATCGGGTGGTAGAAGATGTTCAAACCCAGCTAGGTGATATCCAGATCATTCGCGGTCCATTGAGCCGCGAAAGCCTTGCTTTGCAAACCATGGTGTTGCCCGATCAGGCGTCGCGTTTGGCCTGGTTAGCTCAGGTGATACCTACGTTGCAGGGGACTGGTATTGTCTACACCCTAACGGTGCGAGATGCCGAGCAAGTCGCGCAATGGTTGAGTGATAACGGTATTGATGCCAAGGCTTACCACGGAAGTGTTGAGGCCGAAGGCTTTGAAAACAGCAATATGTACCGTCAGCACCTGGAAGACCTGTTACTCCGCAACAGGATCAAGGTTCTGGTGGCCACTACTGCCTTGGGTATGGGCTACGACAAGCCAGATTTAAGTTTTGTCATTCATTATCAGGCCCCAGGATCTATCGTTGCCTACTATCAGCAGGTCGGTCGAGCTGGGCGTGGTATTGACCATGCGGTGGGCGTATTAATGTCCGGCGTGGAAGATCAGGATATCCACGAATTTTTTAGGGAATCGGCATTTCCATCAGAGGCTCATGTCCACGAAATTTTACAGGTACTTGAAGAGGGCGATGGCCTTTCTCTTCGCGGCATTGAAGAGCAAACCAACCTGCGTCATGGCCAGATTGAGAAAGTGCTTAAACTGCTGAGTGTAGAAAACCCAGCCCCTGTCATCAAAGACGACAACCGGTGGGTCAGAACGCCAGTTCGCTATCAAATGGATCATGCCCGTATTGCCCATCTAACAGGGCAGCGTGTTCAGGAATGGCAGGAAGTTCAGGCATACCTTGCTGATGCCACCTGCAAGATGACATTCCTGCGGCGGGCATTGGATGACCTTGATCCTGCGCCCTGCGGTAAATGTTCATCTTGCCTCGGTCACCCCGTAATCAATGTTCCTATTGATCCCGGTTTGGCTCATCGTGCGGGCACATTTCTTAAACATGCCGAAATGGTGATTGAGCCAAAAGCACAGGTCGCAGCCAATGCATTTGTACAATATGGATTTAGAGGCAACCTACCGCAGAACCTTCGCGCACAAGAGGGGCGGGTCTTATCTCGCTGGGGCGATGCCGGTTGGGGGGGCACAGTTGCTGATAACAAACATGTTGGACGATTTAGTAATGACTTAGTGGAGGCGATGGCAGAAATGATTCGGGAGCGCTGGCTACCGGATCCAGCACCTCAATGGGTTTGCTGTGTACCATCACGTAATCACCCTGCATTAGTGCCGGATTTTGCTCGACGATTGGCTGCTCGGTTAGGGTTGCCCTTCATAGATGCTGTACACAAAGTGAGAGACAATCAGCCACAGAAAGGCCAACAGAATCGCTTCCATCAATGTCGGAATCTGGATGGGGCATTTGCAATTAACCAACCACTACCTAATACACCGGTTCTATTGGTAGACGACATTGTAGATTCTGGCTGGACGCTGACGGTCATCTCGGCACTATTACAACAGGCAGGTAGCGGCCCGGTATATCCCGTTGCACTTGCATCCTCTTCGGTGAAAGATTCATGAATGTATCCAGCCCATTGTCAGCCACAGCACAAGCGACTTTGCTGCTGACCAGTTACTTTTCAAAAACCAGTAGCGAAGATGCCAAGCCGCTTACTAACGCGGAGTGGGGCCGTTTTGCTTTGTGGTTAAAAGAAAAGTCCACCACACCAGCCGAGCTGTTGGTCACCGATCCAAAAGCTTTGCTCCATGGTTGGTATGACGCGCGAATCAGTGTGGATAGGATCGTTCAATTGCTTAATCGCGGGCATAGTTTGGCTATCGCCATGGAAAAATGGCAAAGAGCGGGTCTTTGGGTTGTGACTCGTTCTGATCCTGAATACCCCTGGCGCTTAAAGCAGCGACTGAAAACTGACTCGCCCCCAGTATTGTTTGGTTGTGGTAATAGAGCATTATTGAATGCTGGAGGTTTGGCTGTAATTGGCTCTCGCAATGCTAATGATGCAGACCTTATGTTCACTAATGAGGTGGGCGCTAAAGCCGCGTTAGAGAGGATTGCTATCGTCTCCGGTGGTGCTCGCGGAGTGGATGAAACTGCAATGTTAGGTGCTATGAAGCAGGGTGGTGTTGTCATCGGTGTAATGGCAGATAGCCTGTTGAAAGCAGCCACCAGTAGTAAGTGGCGAAAAGGCTTGATGGATGGTCATGCCGTGTTGGTATCACCTTTCTACCCCGAGGCTGGCTTCAGTGCTGGCAATGCCATGGCCCGGAATAAATACATCTACTGCCTGGCGGACACTTCTCTGGTTATTCACTCTGGCAAGAAAGGCGGCACACTCAACGGCGCAGAAGAAAACCTGAAAAAAGTTTGGGTGCCGTTGTGGGTTAAACACACGACGGACAAAGATGCTGCCAATGCCGATTTGGTAGCCAAAGGTGGTCGTTGGCTGGATGCTGATGCTCAAACCTTAACTATTGCTGATTTAATGAGAATCGAGGGTGGCCGTGCGAATCAGGTGAAGGAAGAACAGGTTGATCTCTTTTCCTCCATGCCAACGCAGCCTGAGTTGTTTGCAGAATCTAAGTTCACTTTAGATACAGAAACAGAAATAGAAACAGAGCCAAAGGTCGCGATCATTGAAGAGACAGTTGTTAAAACTACGCCATCAGAAACGGTTGTTGAAATAAATGATCATCTATCAAGCTCCGTCGATTTCTATCAGTTATTCATTACTGAGCTTGAGCGATTAGCGTCAACTCCTATTGCAGTCGATGACCTTGTCGGTCTCACCGGACTGCATAAATTGCAATTAAATGACTGGTTGAAACGAGCCGAGAGTGACGGTGTAGTGAAAAAGCTTAATCGTCCTGTGCGCTATCAAGTTCAAGAAAAATCATAGAAGGATTTAAACATGGCGATGACAGAGGAAACCTTGGTTCAGGAAGTGACAGCTGAGTACCTACGGAATCAGTTGCATTGGGATGAGTCTGTCTTCGGCATGTATGAAAAATTTGGTAAAGAAGGGGATTTAGGCCGGGAGTCTGACAAGGATGTTGTGTTAGCTCGTTATTTGGGTGTGAAGCTGGTTGAGTTGAATCCCGGCCTACCGGATATAGCTTATCAAGAGGCATTGCGTGTTGTTTGCGAAATGCCATCCTCGACTAATATTGTTGCAGTGAATAAGGAGAAATACTTGCTCCATAAAAATGGAGTTGAAGTCAGTTTTCATAATGAAAAAGGTGAGCGAGTAAAGAAAAGACTTCGCCTGTTTGATTATGATGATTATGAAAATAACCACTTTTTACTGGTGAGAGAGTTTTGGGTACAGGGAGATATTTATCGCCGCAGGGCAGACTTGGTTGGCTTTGTTAATGGCATCCCCTTGATGTTTATGGAAGTTAAAAACGTTCATAAGGACATTCGTGCTGCCTATGAGCAGAACCTCGCTGATTACAAAGATACGGTCCCACATCTCTTTTTCCATAATGCGTTCATTATCTTGGGTAACGGCATTGATGCCAAGATTGGTTCAGTTTCCAGTAAGTTTGAACATTTTAATGACTGGAAGCGGTTAAATGAAAATGAACTTGGTGTTGTGGCAATGGAAACCTTACTCAAAGGCACCTGCACCAAAGCTCATTTAATGAATATCTTTGAAAACTTTACCTTGTTCGATCAAAGCTCCGGCCGGTTGGTGAAGATTGTTGCTCGAAATCACCAATATCTGGGTGTCATGTTGGCTATCGATGCGGTGAAAAGCCGTGAGGAACGCTTGGGTAAACTGGGTGTTTTTTGGCACACACAAGGCTCAGGTAAATCCTACTCCATCGTGTTCTTTGCGCAAATGGTACATAGAAAGTTGGGTGGTAACTATACCTTTGTGGTGCTAACTGATCGTGAAGATCTCGATACACAAATATACAAAACATTCGCGGGCTGCGGGCTGGTTGATAATGATAAAGATCCCTGTAGGCCTGATAGTGGTAAAGATCTGAAAGCACTTGTTGGCCAGCAAAAGGCGTTTGTATTTACCTTGATTCAAAAGTTCAATGAAAAAGTAGATCCAAACAATCCCTATTCTGAACGCGATGACATTATCGTTATTACCGATGAGGCTCACCGTACGCAATATGGCACATTGTCTCTGAACATGCGCAATGCTCTGCCTAAGGCCAGTTTTATTGGTTTTACCGGTACACCGTTGTTTAAAGATGATGAAATAACTAAGAAAGTATTTGGTGATTACATATCAACATATGACTTTCAGCGAGCTGTCGAAGATAAGGCCACAGTCCCCTTGTATTACGATGCTCGTGGCGAAGATCTGGTGTTCACCGACCAAGATGGAAACGAATATTCTGTTGCTGATCCAAAAGGAATCAATGAACGCATAGCTGAAAAGCTGGATGAACTGGAGATTGATGATGTAGATGTTCAGCAGCGTCTAGAACGTGAGCTCAAGCGTGATTACCATATTATTACCGCAACCAGCCGTCTTGATCAGATTGCGCGAGATTTTGTTGTCCACTATGCCAATGCTTGGGAAACCGGTAAGGCTATGTTTGTTTGTCTCGATAAAATTACCTGTGTGCGAATGCATAAGCTGATCGATTTCTATTGGCAACAAGAGATAAAAACCAAAGAGAAAGAGCTTATCCTTGCAACGGATGATCAGGATTTGGCTTGGCGGGAAAGGCAATTAACCTGGATGAAGGAAACACTGATGGCTGTTGTTGTCAGTGAAGAGCAGGGTGAAGTTGCCAAGTTTGAAAAATGGGATTTGGATATCAAGCCACATCGTAAACTTCTTAAAACAGGTTTTGAGTTGGCTGATGGTTCCCGATTAGATGTCGAGGAAGCGTTTAAGTCCAGCGAGCATCCTTTCAGAGTAGCTGTTGTTTGCGCTATGTGGTTAACAGGCTTTGATGTGCCAACACTTTCAACCCTTTATTTGGACAAGCCCCTGAAGGCACATACCCTGATGCAGGCGATCGCTAGGGCAAATCGCGTGGCCGAAGGAAAGAATAATGGCTTAATCGTAGACTACTGCGGAATACTTAAAAATTTGCGTAAAGCCTTGGCCACATTTGCAGGTGCTGCTGACGAAGGGCACGGTGGTGGTGAAGGTGAAAATGAACCGGCTAAACCCAATGAGGAGCTGTTAGAAAGCCTGAATGAGTCGATCAGTTTTGTCGCTGAGTTTTTACGAAAGCACAACTTCGAGTTAAACCGGATTATTACTGAGACAGGCTTTGCCAAGAATGCGGCGATCGCACAGGCCAAAGAAATCATTAACCAAAATGATGAGACTCGAAAGCGCTTCGAAGTCATGGCCAGAGAGGTATTCAATAAATTTAAGGCTTGTATCAATGTGCCGGGCATCAACACCTATCGTGACCTGCGTGATGCGATCAACGTGCTCTATAAGAGTTTGCAGGCAGACAAAGCTAACGCTGACATTTCTGAGATTATGAAAGAGCTCTATGAGATCGTTGATAGCTGTATTGATACTACACATAAAATCAGCGAACCAAAGCCAGATGGTGAGCGAATCTACGACATCAGCCAGATCGACTTTGAACGCCTGCGGCAAGAGTTTGCAAAATCAGAGCGCAAGAATACAACTGTTCAATCACTCAAGCATGCGGTTGAGCAAAAGCTGGCTCGTCTTATGATGCAGAATCCGCTTCGCACTGACTACCAAGAGCACTACGAAAAATTGGTCAAGGAATATAACCAAGAAAAGGATCGAGTGGTTATTGAGAAAACCTTTGAGGCTTTGCTCAAACTCAATGATGAGCTTTCCCATGAAGAAAAGCGTGCAATCAGGGAGGGGCTGAACGAGGAATCGCTAGTCTTGTTTGACCTATTAAGCAAGCCGAGCTTACAACCCAAAGAGATTGTAAAAATTAAGCAGATTGCTGCGGCTCTTTTGGCGACGCTTAAGGCTGAAAGGTTGAGGGTTTCCAATTGGCAACAAAAAGAGTCAACGAGAGATGCGGTAAAACAACAGATTTTCGACTTTCTCTACGACGAAAATACGGGGCTACCAGTCGAGCAGTACGAGGAGAGCGAGATCTCAGAGATCACTGAAAGGGTTTTTCTTCATATATATAGGGCTTATCCCAGAGTGCCATCACCAGTTTACGCCATGTGTAGTTAAAGGGGGGGCCGTCTTGTTCAAGGAAAGTGGCAATCCAGTATGATACTTTATTACTCGAATACTTCACGTGTTCTGGATCGAATTCGTGAGTTGGTATGATACTTTGTTGTTCTGGTGCTGTTTATTTGTTATCGATAATGCCGATTACAGCGTGATTAGGTATGATACTTTATTACTTACATACA
>NZ_BCTM01000052.1 GCF_001571285.1 Kluyvera cryocrescens NBRC 102467
AAGTTTCTGGTAAAAAAACCAGCTTCCTTATTAGATTACCACTGTGTCCTGTGTTCGGCAAGAGCTTCTAACTGTGGGCCATGAATTCCTGATTGCAGCATGGACAAAAATTGACCTTTCCCGCGACTAACCAAAACCAACGAGATATCCCTGAGCGGTCAATGATGTTATTGGCTAAACCAGCATAGGCCAAGGATGAAAGATTACGGTGTGTTGTTGAAAGCGGGATGTTCAGGAGTTTTGAAAGTTCTAATGCTGAGCTAGGAATAGACGTTTGAGTAAGGTGGTGCGAAATATTTATACGTGAAGTTGTCAGTGTTAATCCTGCTGACTTCAGGATAATAGCCATCCGGTTATACTCATCCCTTAATGGGGGAGTAAACGAAGGCAAAATGGACCCTGTAAGCAATATTCACTCTCTGTGTCAATCTATCAAGAATGATATTTTATCATAAGACATCTCAATTGAGAATTGTTCTCAAATAATCTTTGAGACAATAATGATTGTTAGGCACAGATACCGGTATATGCCCGAGTAGATGTATATCTCCATTTAAGTTAAATCTGAATGGAGCACGGGGAAAACGATGTGCATAAAAAATGGGATTATGAGTGAAATTAAAGCTGTCACACAAAACGATGATTGCCCTTTATGCTAACAAGGCAATTCATTGATTTGTAATAATATTAATTTTTTCCTATGCGCCTTCACAGGCGTCTTAGAGACTTCATCAGCAGCGCGGGAAATAGGCACCGGGCTGCATAAGCAGGCAAACAGCGGCGTTTTAAGGTCACGCAGGCCGTCCACCCAGAATTGTGACCGCACATACTACACGAATTTTAGGAGAAAAGGGCAGCTTGTTCCTGCCCTTTTCTCCTCGTCGCCACCGGGTGCGTGAAGGAAACGCTTTCAATGCGCCGCTGGCGCCTACAGTCGCTGCATCATTTCAAACCACACTTCGCCGCCGTGGGTGGAATCCGACCGCTTAATAAATTGATAACCGAAGTGTTTGTACATCTCCAGATACTGAGATTTACACATCAGGTAAATCGCGGTTTTTCCCTGTTGCCGCATATGGCCGATAAACGCTTGCATCATTTGCGTCGATAGCCCTTTTCCTTGATAGTCCGGATGCAGCACCACCGACATAATGACCGCATTAGGGGCGGCGGGATCGTGGCCGATGAGTTCCTTAAAATCCTCGTCCGACATGGCCACCTCCCAGGCGCAACCGGCGTTGATAAAACCGATGATCGCGCCGTTGTCCTCCATGCATAAAAAGCCCTGCGGATAATTCTTGATGCGCAAGGCGATTTTCTCGCGCGTTGCCGCTTCATCGGCAGGATAGGCGGTTGACTCAATGTCAAAGCAACGATCAATATCAGACGGTGTCGCCTGGCGAAAAATAGCGTGTGACACAATGCCTCCCATGGGCATAAACAGATGATGGTCGCTATTTTAGCGCCTGCGTGATATGAATATGCTGCATTCTTTTCACTGTAAAAATGAATATCATGCATCTAAATTTACGTCTGCTGGATCTGAACCTGCTGCTGGCCTTTGACGCACTGTACCGCCACCGAAGCGTGATGGAAGCCGCCAACGAATTAGCGATGAGCCCGTCGGCTTTTAGCCACGCCCTCGCCCGCCTGCGCAGTTCACTTAACGATCCGCTGTTTATTCGCCAGGGCAGCCAAATGCAGCCGTCGCCGCGCGCCGACGCACTGTTTCCGGCAATCTCCAGTGCGCTCTATGCGCTGAACGGCGAGCTCGGTCAGGTTGATCTGTTTAATCCCACCACCAGCAGCCAGACGTTTACCTTCGCCGCCACCGACTATACCGCCGCCGTTTTTTTCCCAGCGCTTGTGGCTCATCTACAAACCGTCGCCCCGGGGATCCGCACCAAAATTGTCTATTCTCGCGAATACGATGCGCTGGACGATCTGCTGGCCGGGCGGGTGAATTTTGCCGTGGGCTTTGAAGAGGGAAAAATGCAGCCGCGCCACGGACTGGCCTCGCTGGAACTGTTTACCGATGATTATGTGGTCGCGGTGCGCAAAGGGCATCCGCTTGCCGATGGCACGCTGACGCAGGACGGTTATTTACAGCTCGGCCATGTGGTGGTAAGCCCGTGGAATGAGCACCACCGGCCTATCGACAGCTACCTCACTTCGCAGCACGTCAGCCGCAAAACGGTGGTTGAACTGCCCAGCGTGATGTCGGCGCCGTTTATTGTGGGCCAAACCGATCTGGCGATCACCCTCCCACGCCGCTGCGTGAACCAGCTGTTTGATACCCATCAGCTCGCCGTACATACACCGCCTTTCCCCATTCCGCCCTATACCCTAAAGGTTTACTACCGTCCCGTTAGCGGGCATGCGAAAGCGCAGCGCTGGATGCTGGAACAAATTGGCGGGCTGAAGTAAACGGCCCGACGAAAAGCCGGGCCAGAAACATTACATGAACGGTTTCACGTCGCCCACGCCTTCGCGGATGACGACCGGGGAGTCTTCGGTGAGATCGACAACCGTGGTGGGCTGTTGGCCGAGGTAGCCGCCGTGGATGATCAGATCGACCACTTTTTCCAGACGGTCTTTGATCTCTTCCGGATCGGATTCGGTGAATTCGCTGCCCGGCAGCATCAGCGAGGTCGAGAGCATTGGCTCACCCAGCGTCTCAAGCAGAGCCTGGGCGATAGGGTTAGACGGCACGCGCATCCCGATAGTCTTACGTTTTTCTTGCAACAAACGGCGCGGAACGTCTTTCGTTCCCTTCAGAATAAAGGTGTAGTTGCCAGGCGTGTTGTTCTTAATTAAGCGAAACGCCACGTTGTCGACGTAAGAATAAGTCGACAGTTCGGACAGGTCGCGGCACATCAGGGTGAAGTTGTGGCCGTCCGGCAGATGACGGATGCGACAAATGCGCTCCATCGCCCCTTTATCTTCGATTTTACAGCCCAGCGCGTAGCCGGAGTCGGTGGGATAGACGATGACGCCGCCCTTACGCACAATCTCGACCGCCTGGTTAATCAGACGCGCCTGCGGGTTATCCGGATGGATATAAAAAAACTGACTCATGCTTCCCTCTCAATTGAATTCTGCGGCTGCTCCCAGCGCTGCCAAACTCCCTCGACGCCTGCGGGTAACCACAGTTTACGGCCCAGCTCAATCCACGGGCAGGGTTGATGGAAATCCGACCCCTGTGACGCCAGTAAATTGTATTCGCGGGCATAGGTGGCAAGCTGAGTGCGCTCGTGAGGCGCCTGCTGGCACTGGGAGACTTCCATCGCGTCGCCGCCGTGTTCACTAAAGTGTGCCAGCAATCTTTTCAGCCACTTGGCGGACAAATTGTACCGCCCCGGATGGGCAACAACCGCTACACCACCCGAATGATGAATGACATCAATAGCTTCCTTTATTGTACACCACTGCGGCGGAACGTAACCGGTTTTCCCGCGCGCGAGATATTTTTTAAATACATCGCCAATATTGGAGGCCTTACCCTGTTCCACGAGGAAGCGGGCAAAATGGCCGCGGGTCACCGCGCCACCGTCGGCCATTTTCAGCGCGGCTTCCCACGCGCCGGGGATTTGCGCCTTTTCCAGCCGCTCGGCAATCATCTGCCCGCGCTGCTGGCGGCGGTCAATTTGCGCCTGTAAAAAAGCGGTAAGCGCTGGGTTTTCAATATCAATATTGAGCCCAACGATATGAATTTCGTGGTTCTCCCACAGGGTCGAAATCTCAACGCCGGTAATCAGTTTTAGCGCCAGACCGGCACGGGCAATTTCTGCCTGGGCTCGCGGGATCGCGTCGACGGTATCGTGATCGGTAATCGCCAGCGTGCCTACCCGCATCTCGCCCGCGCGGTGCACCAGTTCTTCCGGCGTCAGGCGGCCATCGGAGGCGATGGTATGGCTGTGAAGATCGTAAATCACTGCGTAATTGGTGTCGCTCAAAACCGCTCCCGTTGTACTGCTCATCATGTTTCGCGCCCTATCATAGCGGTATTACGTGGAATTCTAAAATCAGGGGTTGACTTTGCCCTCTTGAACTAGTTAACTAGTACGCAAGTTCACTTAGTAAAGGTATCTGCTCATGACTCGTAAAATGATTGCTCTGCACGGCGGTTGGTGGCGTACTTCCCAGTAGGGCGGAGTCATCACGTCTGCGTTAAGCAAACAGATACCCAGCCCGCCAATGAGCGGGCTTTTTATTAAGCAAAAAAGATTAAGCAATCAGGCGAGAACAACGATGCAAACACAAAAACCCCTGCTCGAGCTTCTGACCAGTGACGCGATTTATCGTGAAAATCCAACCGCACTGTTCCATCAACTGTGCGGCGCGCGCCCGGCCACTCTGCTGCTGGAATCCGCAGATATTGATAGTAAAAACGATTTAAAAAGCCTGCTGCTGGTCGACAGCGCCCTGCGCATCACCGCATTGGGCGATACCGTCACCATTCAGGCGCTGTCGGATAACGGCGCTTCCCTGCTACCGCTGCTCGATGCCGCACTGCCGTCCGGGGTGGAAAATGAGCGCCAGCCTAATCGCCGCGTGTTGCGCTTCCCGGCGGTTAGCAACCTGCTGGATGAAGATGCCCGCCTGTGCTCTCTGTCGGTATTCGACGCGTTTCGTCTAATGCAGGAACTGGTGATCGTGCCGCAAAACGAGCGCGAAGCGATGTTCTTCGGCGGCCTGTTCGCCTACGACCTGGTCGCAGGATTTGAAGATTTACCACAGCTGGAAAGCGACACAGCATGCCCGGACTATTGCTTCTACCTCGCGGAAACCCTGCTGGTTATCGACCACCAGACCAAGAACACACGTATTCAGGCCAGCCTGTTTACCCCATCTGAGGCGGAAAAAGATCGTCTGCTGCAGCGTATTGCCGACGTGCGCCAACAGTTGAACGAGCCGCCGATGGCGCTGCCGGTACGCGAAATTAAAGAGATGCGCTGCGAGTGCAACCAGAGCGATGAAGAGTACGGCGATGTCGTACGTAAGATGCAAAAAGCGATTCGCGCTGGGGAAATTTTCCAGGTGGTCCCTTCGCGCCGCTTCTCGCTGCCCTGCCCGTCTCCGCTGGCGGCCTATGATGTGCTGAAAAAGAGCAATCCAAGCCCGTACATGTTCTTTATGCAGGATAACGATTTCACCCTGTTTGGCGCGTCGCCGGAAAGCTCGCTGAAGTACGACGCCACCAATCGTCAGATTGAGATCTACCCGATTGCCGGTACTCGCCCACGCGGTCGTCGCGCCGACGGTACGCTGGACCGCGATCTCGATAGCCGAATTGAGCTGGAGATGCGTACCGACCATAAAGAACTTTCCGAACATTTGATGCTGGTCGATCTGGCGCGTAATGACCTCGCGCGTATCTGTACGCCGGGCAGCCGCTACGTCGCAGACCTGACAAAAGTGGATCGCTACTCGTTCGTGATGCACCTCGTCTCCCGCGTGGTTGGCGAACTGCGTAAAGACCTTGATGTTCTGCACGCTTACCGCGCCTGCATGAATATGGGCACCCTGAGCGGTGCGCCAAAAGTTCGCGCCATGCAGCTTATCGCCGCAGCAGAAGGCAAGCGTCGCGGCAGCTACGGCGGCGCGGTGGGCTATTTCACCGCCCACGGTGACCTCGACACCTGCATCGTCATTCGCTCCGCGTTTGTCGAAAACGGCATTGCTACCGTGCAGGCCGGAGCGGGCGTGGTGCTCGATTCCGTACCGCAATCTGAAGCCGATGAAACCCGTAATAAAGCTCGTGCTGTTCTGCGCGCCATCGCCACTGCCCATCATGCACAGGAGATTTTCTGATGGCTGACATTCTGCTGCTCGATAATATCGACTCCTTTACTTACAACCTGGCAGATCAGCTGCGCGCTAATGGGCACAACGTGGTGATTTACCGCAACCATGTACCGGCACAGACCTTAATTGACCGTCTGGGCACCATGGATAACCCGGTGCTGATGCTCTCTCCAGGGCCTGGCGCGCCGTCTGAAGCGGGCTGTATGCCAGAACTGCTGACCCGTATGCGCGGTAAGCTGCCGATTATCGGCATTTGCCTCGGTCATCAGGCCATTGTCGAGGCCTACGGCGGTTATGTTGGCCAGGCCGGTGAGATCCTGCACGGCAAAGCGTCCAGCATTGAGCATGACGGCCAGGCGATGTTTGCCGGGTTAACCAACCCGCTGCCGGTGGCACGCTATCACTCGCTGGTTGGCAGTAACATTCCGGCCGGCTTAACCATCAACGCTAACTTTAATGGCATGGTGATGGCCGTCCGTCACGACGCGGATCGCGTCTGCGGCTTCCAGTTCCATCCGGAATCCATCCTCACCACCCAGGGGGCTCGTCTGCTGGAGCAAACTCTGGCATGGGCGCTGCAGAAACTGGAGCAGAGCAACACCCTGCAGCCAATTCTGGAAAAACTGTATCAGGCGCAAACCCTGACCCAGCAAGAGAGCCATCAGCTATTTTCCGCCGTGGTTCGCGGCGAAGTGAAGCCGGAACAACTGGCCGCGGCCCTCGTGAGCATGAAAATTCGCGGCGAAAGCCCGAACGAAATCGCCGGTGCCGCGACTGCACTGCTGGAGAATGCAGCGCCATTCCCGCGTCCTGACTATCCGTTTGCTGATATCGTCGGCACCGGCGGCGACGGCAGTAACAGCATCAATATTTCCACCGCCAGCGCCTTTGTTGCCGCTGCCTGTGGTCTGAAGGTCGCCAAACACGGTAACCGTAGCGTTTCCAGTAAATCCGGATCTTCCGATCTGCTGGCCGCGTTTGGGATCAATCTTGATATGAACGCCGACAAATCCCGTCAGGCGCTGGATGAGCTGGGTGTGTGCTTCTTGTTCGCACCGAAGTATCACACCGGTTTCCGCCACGCGATGCCGGTTCGTCAGCAGCTGAAAACCCGCACCCTGTTCAACGTACTGGGGCCATTGATTAACCCGGCGCACCCGCCGTTGGCACTGATTGGCGTGTACAGCCCTGAACTGGTGCTGCCGATTGCTGAAACCCTGCGTGTGCTGGGCTACGAGCGCGCGGCAGTGGTACACAGCGGCGGAATGGACGAAGTCTCGCTTCATGCGCCAACGGTGGTGGCTGAACTGCACAACGGTGAAATTAAGAGCTACCAGTTAACCGCCGATGATTTTGGCCTCAAGCCTTATCATCAGGCCGAGCTGGCAGGCGGCACGCCGGAAGAAAACCGTGACATTCTGACGCGCTTGCTACAAGGTAAAGGTGAGGCTGCGCATGAATCCGCCGTCGCGGTAAACGTCGCCATGCTGATGCGTCTTTACGGTCACGAAGACCTGAAAGCCAACGTTCAGCAGGTGCTTGATGTTCTGCACAGTGGTGCAGCCTACGACCGCGTCACCGCATTAGCGGCAAGAGGATAAAAAATGCAGACCGTATTAGCAAAAATCGTGGCCGACAAAGCGATTTGGGTAGAAGCCCGCAAACAACAACAACCGTTAGCCACTTTCCAGAATGAGGTACAGCCCAGCCAACGTCACTTTTATGACGCGCTGCGCGGGACACGCACCGCCTTCATCCTGGAGTGTAAAAAAGCCTCCCCGTCAAAAGGGGTTATCCGTGACGATTTCGACCCGGCGCGCATTGCCAATGTGTACAAGCATTACGCCTCAGCGATCTCCGTCCTGACGGATGAAAAGTACTTCCAGGGCAGCTTTGATTTTCTGCCGATTGTCAGCCAGATTGCGCCGCAGCCCATCCTGTGCAAAGACTTCATTATCGATCCGTACCAGATTTATCTGGCGCGCTATCACCAGGCCGATGCCTGCCTGCTGATGCTGTCGGTACTCGACGACGACCAATATCGCCAGCTTGCGGCCGTCGCGCACAGCCTAAGCATGGGCGTGTTGACCGAAGTCAGTAATGAAGAAGAGCTGGAACGCGCCATCGCCCTGAAGGCGAAAGTGGTCGGTATCAACAACCGCGATCTGCGCGATTTGTCGATTGATCTCAACCGTACTCGTCAACTGGCGCCACGTCTGGGTCACGACGTGACGGTGATTAGCGAGTCCGGCATCAATACCAATGCCCAGGTACGCGAACTGAGCCACTTTGCCAACGGTTTCCTGATTGGATCGGCGATGATGGCGCATGACGATCTCAACGCCGCCGTGCGTCGGGTGCTGCTAGGCGAGAATAAAGTCTGCGGTCTGACCCGCGCCCAGGATGCCAAAGCGGCATTTGAAGCAGGCGCAATTTACGGTGGGCTGATTTTCGTACCCACCTCGCCGCGTGCGGTGAGCGTGGACCAGGCCCGGGAAGTGATTAACGCTGCGCCGCTGAGCTACGTTGGCGTCTTCCGCAATACGCCGGTCGCCGACGTGGTAGAACGCGTCACCACGCTGTCACTTTCCGCCGTCCAGTTGCACGGCGATGAAGACCAGAGCTATATCGATAGCCTGCGCGCTGAGCTTCCGGCCAGCGTACAGATCTGGAAAGCGTTGAGCGTGGCGGACAGTCTGCCGGCGCGTAATCTCAACCACGTCGACAAATACCTCTTCGACAACGGTCAGGGCGGCTCCGGTCAGCGTTTTGATTGGTCTCTGTTACAGGGTCAGGATCTGAGCAACGTGATTCTGGCCGGTGGATTAAGCGCAGATAACTGCGTGGAAGCAGCCAAAAGCGGCTGCGCCGGACTGGATTTCAATTCAGGCGTAGAGTTACAACCGGGCATAAAAGATGCCAGTAAACTGGCCTCGGCATTTCAAACGCTGCGCGCATATTAAGGAGCAATAATGAGCACTTTACTGAACCCCTACTTCGGCGAATTTGGCGGGATGTACGTTCCGCAAATCCTGATGCCTGCCCTGCGCCAGCTAGAAGAAGCTTTCGTCAGCGCGCAGAAGGATCCTGAGTTCCAGGCCGAATTTACCGATCTGCTGAAAAACTATGCCGGTCGCCCAACCGCGTTGACCAAATGCCGTAATCTGACGGCGGGCAGTAAAACCACGCTGTATCTCAAGCGTGAAGATCTGCTGCACGGCGGCGCCCATAAAACCAACCAGGTGCTGGGTCAGGCGCTGCTGGCAAAACGGATGGGTAAAACCGAGATCATCGCCGAGACCGGCGCCGGTCAGCACGGTGTCGCTTCAGCGCTTGCCAGCGCCCTGCTCGGGCTGAAATGCCGTATCTACATGGGTGCCAAAGACGTTGAGCGCCAGTCGCCAAACGTCTTCCGTATGCGCTTGATGGGCGCGGAAGTGATCCCGGTGCACAGCGGTTCCGCCACGCTGAAAGATGCCTGTAACGAAGCGCTGCGCGACTGGTCTGGCAGCTATGAAACCGCGCACTATATGCTCGGCACCGCGGCGGGTCCACACCCGTTCCCGACCATCGTTCGTGAATTCCAGCGCATGATTGGTGAAGAGACCAAAGTACAAATTCGTGAAAAAGAAGGCCGTCTGCCGGATGCGGTGATTGCCTGCGTTGGCGGGGGGTCGAACGCCATTGGTATGTTTGCCGACTTTATTGAAGATACCAGCGTTGGCCTGATTGGCGTTGAACCTGCCGGCCACGGGATTGAAACCGGCGAGCACGGCGCACCGCTTAAGCATGGCCGCGTGGGCATCTATTTCGGTATGAAATCACCGATGATGCAGACCGATGAAGGGCAGATCGAAGAGTCTTACTCTATTTCTGCCGGGCTGGATTTCCCGTCCGTCGGCCCGCAGCACGCCTATCTGAACAGCATTGGCCGTGCGGAATACGTGTCGATTACCGATAACGAAGCGCTTGATGCGTTCAAAGAACTGAGCCGTCATGAAGGGATTATTCCGGCACTTGAGTCATCCCATGCTCTGGCTCATGCCTTAAAAATGATCCGCGAGAACCCGGAAAAAGAGCAACTGCTGGTCGTGAACCTCTCCGGTCGCGGCGACAAAGACATCTTTACGGTACATGATATTCTGAAAGCGCGAGGGGAAATCTGATGGAACGCTACGACAACTTATTCGCCACCCTGAAGGCCCGCAAGGAAGGCGCCTTCGTTCCCTTCGTCACGCTGGGCGACCCGAATCCGGGCCAGTCGCTGAAGATTATCGACACCCTGATTGAAGCCGGTGCCGATGCGCTGGAGTTGGGGATCCCCTTCTCCGATCCGCTGGCCGATGGCCCGACGATTCAGAATGCCACCCTGCGCGCGTTTGCCGCCGGCGTGACGCCAACGCAGTGTTTCGAGATGCTGGCGGCGATCCGCCAGAAGCATCCGACCATTCCGATTGGCCTGCTGATGTACGCCAATCTGGTGTTCAACCGCGGGATTGATGAGTTTTACGCCGAGTGTGCGCGCGTTGGCGTAGATTCCGTGCTGGTCGCCGACGTGCCGGTAGAAGAGTCGGCGCCATTCCGTCAGGCGGCGATGCGTCACAACGTGGCACCGATCTTCATCTGCCCGCCAAATGCCGATGAAGAACTGCTGCGGCAGATTGCGACTCACGGTCGGGGCTACACCTACCTGCTGTCGCGTGCTGGCGTCACCGGTACGGAAACCCGCGCCGCGCTGCCGCTGCACCATCTGGTAGAAAAACTGGCTGAATACCAGGCGGCACCTCCGCTGCAGGGATTTGGCATCTCAGCGCCCGATCAGGTGACGGCAACCATCGACGCCGGGGCGGCCGGGGCGATTTCCGGCTCAGCGATTGTGAAGATTATCGAACGCAACGTTGAGAACCCGCAGGCGATGCTGGATGAGCTTTCACGCTTCGTGAAAAGCATGAAAGCCGCCACTAAAACGGCATAATGCCCGTGCCGCCTGAGTCAGCTCAGGCGGCCTATTTTTGCTGCAGGCTATCCGCATATTTCCGCGTGAGTCGGAACAGCGCCTCAACCTCTTCCGGTGACCATGTTGCCAGCACCTGATTCATTAACCTCTGTCTGGCGACTGCTATCGCGTCAAAAATTGCCCGCCCCTCTTCACTCAACGTCACTTCACTGATTCGCCGATCCAGAGCATTAGGCTGCTTGCGCGCCAAAGACTGCGCTTCGAGCTTTTTCACCTGACGGCTGACGGTGGTGTAGTCGCGCCCCAAATTGTCCGCCAGTTCCACCACCCCGACCGGACCGTAGCGGCCGATTGCTACCAGCAGCGGGAAAAGTAGCTGATCTAACTGGACGCCCGCTGCCTGTAGCAGCTGCTCGTCGCGCACCGGTTGGTTCATTACGCCAATGATATCGAGCAGCGCGCCATGAAATTCGGTGATGTCATATTTATTATGTGCATATTGCATATATTATCCAGCGGTGTATAGTGCCGTTATCTGATATGTGCATTTTACACATAAATCCTGACGGAGACACTCTTATGAAAGCAGCCGTGGTCTTTGACCTCGCCCAGGGGCCAGTTTGGGCAGACTTTGCCGACCCACAGCCCCATGAAAACCACATGTTGGTCAGCGTCCGCGCCGCCGCCATCAGCCACGTGGTGAAAAGCCGTGCCAGCGGCAAGCACTACAGTTTCGACGGTACCCTGCCGTTTGGCGTGGGCATTGACGGAACCGGAACCTTACCCGACGGACAGCGGGTCTATTTTGCCTTTCCCACTGCGCCGTGGGGCAGTATGGCGCAGTACGCGCCGGTGGCGTTAAGCCACTGTTTCCCCCTGCCCGATGGGTTAGACGACACCGCTGCCGCCGCCATGGCCAACCCCGGCATGTCAGGCTGGGCGGCACTGGTGAAACGCGCAGGCTTGCAAGCTGGTGAAACGGTACTGATTAACGGCGCTACCGGCACCGCCGGACAGCTGGCGGTGCAAATTGCCCGACATCTCGGCGCGAAAAAGATCATTGCGACGGGGAGAAATCCCGTGGCGCTGGCCGCTTTGGGTGCGGATGCCTGTGTGTGCCTTACTGATGATGACGCCACCCTCAGCGCCCAGTTTGCTGAATTAGCCAGCCAGCAGATTGATGTGGTGGTGGATTATCTGTGGGGCCACAGCGCCGAGCTGTTGCTGCCCATTCTCGCCAAACGCAGCCCGGGCCATAGGCCTATTCGCTATGTGCAGGTTGGCTCGCTTAGCGGGGCGGATATCTCACTTAATGGTGCCGTTCTCCGCTCAGCGCCGTTGCAACTGATGGGCAGCGGCATCGGTAGTCTGCCCATGCACGAGCTTTTACAGGCCACCGGTGAAATGCTGCAGGCCGCTGCCATTGGCGGTTTTACCATCGCCACCACTCCAGCGCGTCTGTGTGATGTGGCGACGGCCTGGCCGCTGGATGACAGCCAAAAACGTACCGTTTTCCTCATTGAGTAAAAAAAATCGCTTTCACACAAAAGATAGGGTTGATATCTTAGATGAGAACTATTATCTTTCTCATTACCGAATAGTTGAGTAAATCACTCAGGTACTCGGTACGACATTGCTCACATTGCTTCCAGTATTTTTGCCCGCATTCTATGCGGGCTTTTTTTTCCCCATCATCCGTTACGGCGAGACGCCGGCCCCTCCCTTACCCACCAGAATTAACTGTTTTTTGACAAATACCTCGCCGGGATATGACGCAAGTCGTAGTATGAAAATCAGTCGCCACGATGGAGCCCCAGCATGACTGATTTGCACAATATTCTCGCCTTTGCGTTGGTTTCACTCGGTATGGCCCTTACCCCCGGCCCTAATATGATCTACCTGATTTCGCGATCCATCTCTCAGGGGCGAACCGCAGGATTAGTGTCACTCGGCGGCGTGGCGCTGGGCTTTATTTTTTATATGGTGAGCGCAGCATTTGGCCTCACGGCACTCATGATGGCCGTGCCATACGCCTACGACGCGCTGCGAATTGCCGGCGTGCTTTATCTGCTGTGGATGGCCTGGCAATCGGTGCGCCCCGGGGGCCGCTCGCCGTTCCAGCTAAAAACATTGCCGCAGCACAGTCCGCGTAAGCTATTTTTGATGGGGTTTCTAACCAACCTGCTGAATCCGAAAATTGCTATCGTCTATCTGTCGCTGCTGCCGCAGTTTATTAACCCCGCGCACGGCAGCGTGCTGACGCAATCGCTGATGCTTGGAATGACGCAGATCGTCATTAGTGTATCGATTAACGCCCTGGTGGCGATTTCAGCAGGAACCATTGCACTGTTTCTGGTGCGTAAACCCTCATTTGCCGTGATTCAACGCTGGCTGATGGGCGGCGTGCTCACCGGATTGGCGGTGAAAATTGCGAGTGAGTCACGACGCTAGCATTTAGTGTGATTTCAACCGTGCACATTGTACAGCTATAGACGAAAAAGCTGCCTGCGAGCTACCACCGTGAGTTTAAGACTGAGATACCCGGGGCGACCGCCGGGTTTGGCGTCCCTTCGGGAACCACATTACGACGGTTCCCCTAATCGCTTTGCTTAAGTGTACGGTGTTACCCTACTGGCAGCTTTTTATTTTCGCCCTTACGGCGTGACGATATTGAACCAGAATTCAAAATTGTCCATATAGCCCAGCATTTCGTCGAGCTTGGCACTGTTACCTGACACCTTAACCTCCCCTTTATCCTCGGCCTGTTTCAGGGTTTCCTGCTTCAGGATAATTTTATTCAGGGTCGCACGATCCAGCGTCACGGTCGCATCGGCATCTTTCGCTACCGCATTGGCAGTATGGTTCAGCACACCGTTTTCCAGCTCCAGCTTGTACTGACCACCGTCATTGCCGAAATCGATATTAAATACCGCTTTCGCCGCGCCTGCTTTCTCTCCGTTGATGTGAACGGCCAGATAGTCAAAGAACATTTCCGGCGTCATTGCCCGCACGGTATCCGGACTTGCGGTGTTCGGTGTTGGCAACTTCTGCACGCCATTACGCAGTTCCTGCGCACCGGTCAGGTAGAAGTTACGCCAGGTCCCGGCTTCGGCCTGGTAGCCTAATTGCTCCAGCGCATCGGCTTCCAGGTTGCGAGCATCCTGGTTTTTCGGATCGGCAAACACGATTTTACTGGTCACCTGAGCTACCCAGCGGTAGTTACCCTGCTGGTAGTCAGCCTTGGCTTTCTGCATGATGGCATCTGGCCCCCCCATGTATTCCACAAATTTCTTCGCCGACTGCTCCGGCGGCAGTTCATCGAGGGTGGCAGGATTGCCATCAAACCAGCCTAGATAGTAGACGTAGGTTGCCTTCACGTCATGGCTGACGGAACCATAGTAGCCACGGCTGGACCACTGTTTCTCAAGAGTTTCAGGCAGTTTAAAGTTGGCCGCGATTTCATCGCGGGTCAGGCCTTCATTCGCCATACGCAGCGTCTGGTCGTTGATATAACGGTACATATCACGCTGACCTTTCATCAGTTTGACAATGTTCTCGTTGCCCCAGGTCGGCCAGTGGTGCTGGGCGATAATCACCTGTGCATCGCTGCCCCAGCGATCAATGGCGGCATTAATGTATTTCGACCATGCCAGCGGGTCGCGAATTTTGGCACCGCGCAGAGAGTAAGTATTGTGCAGCGTATGGGTCACATCCTCCGCCGCCTCAATCATTTTCTTCTCTTTGACATACCACAGCATTTCCGACGGCGCTTCCGAGCCCGGCGCCATCAGGAAGTCATAGGTCAGACCATCAATAACCTCCTGCTGACCGGTTTTGGTAATATAGTTCGTCGGTTCAATCAGCGTTACGGTCCCAGCGGAAGTGGTGGTCCCAAGGCCGGCACCCACCTGGCCTTTCGCATCAGGCTTCAGCAGGTTCCCGTACATATAGCTCGCGCGGCGGCTCATGACGTTACCGGCCATAATGTTTTCAGACACCGCTTCTTTCATAAAACCATCTGGCGCATAGATTTTTACTTTACCGGATTTCACATCGGCTTCGTCCACGACGCCGCGGATACCACCATAGTGGTCAACGTGACTGTGAGTGAACAGCACGGCGACGACCGGTTTTTTACCGCGATTGGCATAATACAGATCCATCCCCTCTTTTGCCGGTTCAGCACTCAGCAAGGGGTCAATAACCGTAATCCCTTTTTCACCTTCAATAATAGTCATATTAGAAAGGTCTAAGTTACGAATCTGATAGACACCGTCGGTGACTTTGAACAACCCACCAATATTGATCAACTGCGACTGACGCCAAAGGCTTGGGTTCACCGTATTTGGTGCTTTTTCACCTTCTTTCACAAAATTGTATTTCGCCGGATTCCAGATAACATTTCCCTGTTCACCTTTAATGATATTTTGCGGCAACGGGGCAATAAAACCTCTGTGCGCATTTGCGAAATCAGTATTATTGGTAAATGGCAATTTTCCGTACAATGCATTATTCGCCATTGTGGTTGCAGAGGTAGCATCCTGCTGCTCAACGGCAAATGCCGAGATCGACAGGGATGTTAAAACACCGGCCAGTGCCAGGTGTTTAGCGATATTATTTAATTTCATTAGAATGCCTCATAGAGTGTTCTTATCGTTTCAATATTTATTTGAAAGGATTATTCGAATACATACTGATTGCTGACCATTCTAAAGCGAATACGTTAAGGGGGAAGTCCCATATGGGACTCTTCATTTCTGGCGGACGATTTTCTTATAATTTTATTCACCACCACTGCTATACTGGATTGACGTCGACCAGCATAATAAGAGGCCTAGCGTGAATTTTCAGGATATCCATAGCTATTATCGACAACTCAATATTGATACCTTTCTCCCGCAGGCCATTGAGGAAGGCGAAGACTTAACGATTAATGCTCATCACAAATTAGAACTCCACAAAGGATATATCTATTTTTGCATTGAGGGATCGTTAACGATATTAATGCCAGGCGATGGCCTGAGCATTGGTAACACGATAGAGTGTATGCCCGTAGGATTAATGGAGCGATATTGCCCGCTGGCCGAATTCGAATATCATGCCAGCGCCACGGTAAAGCTTACAAAAATATCCTATAGCAGCTTTGATCGACTCTTTTTTCAGAGCGGCCCCGAACGCATACAGGAACTGGTGACAATTATGGCCTACATGTCGATTTTTACTATTGACCTCCACAATGAACGTGGCCAGTTAACCAGCTATCAAACCATTAAGCCGATGCTATCGCGCTATCTGTATCGTCAGAACACGCATCCGGGAGAAAACGAAGGGTTGGCGCTGTTTATTATTAAGCGAACCAATCTGTCACGGACGCACGTTTTTCGCGTATTAGCCGATTTAAAAACCGGTGGCTATATCACGATGAAGCGCGGAAAGTTAGTTTCTATCGACCGGCCGCTCCCGGAAGCCTACTAATCACGATGAGGACCCGGATTTTTCTAAAATCAGGTGCAGCCAAACAGGAATGTTAACCTATTGTCATTATTAGAAATACAAAGAAAGCAGTACAAATAACAGCGTAATACCTGACGCATGTTTTTGTTTTAAAAATAGCGGGTTCTCCCCCGCTCTTTTACATCTCAATTTTAAAAGCGGTTCTATAGTTTTGTAGGAGGCGGGCCCGTGCCTGACTTTCACACAAAGCGTGCCGACTCATTTTTCCAACGCATTGAAGGTAATGGAATGAACAAATCTATAATTCTCGGCTCTGGGCTGCTGTTTTCGTCATTGAGTCACGCCAGTGCACTCTACTTTTATGAAGTCGCGACAGAAGATACCTCCCTTGCTGGTGCGGGTCAGGCGGCACGCGCACAGGATGCATCGACATTACTAACCAACCCCGCCGGGATGACCCGCTTACCCGACCATATGGTTACCGGTGGTTTGCAGGCGATGGGAGGTGACATTCCCTATTCACTGGACGATAGCTCTGGCGGGCGCCAAAGCCCCGGCAATGTGATGAAACTGTTCCCCAACGCCAGCCTGTTCTACACGCAGCGGTTGAGCGATACGGTTTCCGCCGGTCTGGGCCTATACGGTAACTATGGGCTCGGCATTGATTTTGGCAATTGGGCAGGCGACCGTCTGATCAAAAAAAGCACGATGGTTGCCATGACCCTTAGCCCCGCGATTGCATGGAAATTAAGTGACAAAGTCTCGATTGGCGCAGCGACCGGTCTGAACTACGGCTTTCTGTCGCTCACCCGCAACGTGGATGGTGCTGATGAAAAACAAAGCGATCATGACTGGGCCATGAACTATCGCCTGGGTCTGCTGATGGATTTAACTGAACAGACCCGTGCGGGGATTAGCTGGACCAGTAAAACGGACTATCACTTTAATATTGATGGCAAAGCCCGTTTCCCTGGCTTACCAAACGTTGAATATAACCTGCCTATTGCCGCCCAGGTGCGCGCGCCCCAGCAGGTGATGATGAGCCTGGTTCACGATCTCAATAAGCAGTGGTCAGTGATGGGGGGATCTTGGCTGGCAGGACTGGAGTCAGTTCGGAAGCCCGCAGATCACCGTTAATGGGCAGTCAAGCGACAAGAATAATCGCTTGAAAGATACCTGGCACACGGCCATCGGCGCACAGTACCGACCTGATGAGCAATGGCGTATTAACGCAGGCGTCGCTTTTGACAGCACTCCGTACAAATCGCAAAGCGATGTGGCGCTGTCGTTGCCGACCGGAGATGAATGGCGTTTTGCCACCGGCGCGCAATATCAGATTACTCCCGCCAGCAATATTGGCTTTGCCGTTGAGTACCTTCATATGCAGTCCTCTAAAGTTCAGTCACCGGTGTTTGGTGGGAAATATGACAACCCATGGCTGTGGTTTGCGAGC
>NZ_BCTM01000053.1 GCF_001571285.1 Kluyvera cryocrescens NBRC 102467
GAAGAAACAACTACCCGTTTAGGGTATCACATTAAAGACTCAGATCGTCCGCTTGCGATGAAAGCTGCAACGATAGACTTCATTAGGCAGTTCAATTTTTTCATGAACCGAAATCCCCACCTGAAAAACATGAGAGTTTCAGATGTGATGAAACTCTCTGATTCTAACTGATCTCGAATTCCCGAAGTCTACTACTGCAGGGCAGACCGTAACCCTGCAGTTAGGAAGCTCGCTCCTTTCTTTTCCCAACTGTTCGTATAGTGATCCCATCACAACGACAAAGGGAAAACAAAATGAACAATCAAAATACCCGCCTAATTCGCTTGCCAGAAGTTATGAACAGAACCGGCTATGGCAAGGCCTGGATTTATCGTCTAATCAACGAAGGTTTATTTCCACAACCAATAAAAATTGGTTCGCGTGCAATTGCATTTGTCGAAAGCGAAGTTGATGAATGGATCGCATCTGCAATTGAACGTTCACGTAAAAATGCAGCCTGATTACGGGGCTAATGATGAGTGTATTAAATTTGGTGTGTAAAAATAAATGGTGCTATTCAACAATGAGCCGAGGGCCGCCTGATATTTTATAAGTAGTATTAGGTTAGGCTTTGGTATTAAGAAGTAATAACAATGTCATTGGTGGAAATTATGATGGCATTTTTACCGTGACATTATAAATTAATAAATACAGGAGATTTAAAATGAATAATTCAATCAGAGTACCGGAAGGTAAAGATTTTGTATGTGCATTTGTGACTTCACCGGATAGCTTGTATGAGGCTATTGAAACCTATCGTAATTATGTAGATCCAGTCGAAGAGATAGAGTTTGAGCACGTCCTTCTTTATTTGTTGTGTTCTATACTGGTCGAAGGTGCTACAGATGTTACCATTAATGATGAAGTACGAATGTGTATTGAGCACCTTGTCAATGAAAAAAATATTATCAGAAAGAATAACGCAGGTAAAAAGGTGTAAAGTCTGTAATAAATTATCATGGGTACAGACAGCACAAGTCTGTACCTTCTTATTTTAATCCTACTGGTAATGATATATAAAAATTATGTGCTTTTGATAGCGGTCATGTGGTTTTGCTATAGTAAGCATTGCAGGAAAGGAATATCCTAAACTTTCATTCTCTGCCCTTTGTTTTATTTAAGATAACTGAAAAATACAGGGTTTAAACGATACTGGTATTTGAACTCAGTAGGTATAATAAAATTCGTATCAATCAGTTCATCGATGGCCCGATAAAATCGGGCTGGCGTAATATGTATATCTTCCTGTTGTGCGATGGATGTTGCACGGTGAAAGTTCAGGTAAACAGTGTTTTTATCTGGTGTGTATGAAGCGATTAATGTGAGAAGCCAAAACACATTGTGAGCAGTATTGTTCAGATTGCGTTGTTCATCTGATAATTTATTCTGGTAAAGGTAAGCAGGGAGTCTTTGCTTCATAAAGATATCCTTTATTTTGTTAAGTTTTTCGCTGGTGTGGGGCGTAAAATCACCGCGCTGTTATGTCTTTTAAAAGGGAATGCCGTCAGTTGGATATCTGTTTCTGGATTTTTTTACAGGCTTTGTTTTGCGCCCTGCGCGATAAAAGTTGAATGAAGTGGCAAAATCTTCAGTCTCAAGTCTGGATTTACTGAATTTATCCATCAGATCTTCATTGAAACGATGAGGAATACCTTTTACGCATAAATTAGAATTCAGGTAAACCTGACCATCTTCAGCATTACGGATCAGTATTTTCCTCTCAAATAATTCCCTGAATGCACGTGAAACATTCGATTTATTCAGTCCTAACTCTCTGGCGGTACGTGACTGTGAAAAGTCAGGGATAATATTTCCATAATCAATGACTGAGAAGAGATAAATAACAATTCTGAATGCCGTTGGTGTCAGATCCATTCTGGCGAGCGTGGCCGTATTATCTTTAAAGACCATCGAAAAATCGTCACGAAAGGATGTCTTTTTACAGGCACTTGCTTTAACTTTTATTTCTTCCAGATCTTCGGGCATAACATCTAATGCTTCTGCAATAATTGCTTTTTGTTCTTTAGTTAACATAACACTTGTGTTTGACATAATGGCTCCTTTTTTATTATTGTGATAACAGATATGGCATATTAAATTTGTTTGTCAATATTATTAGTAATAAAGTTTAAAAATATTATATTTATTGCTCTGTGATTATTTTTTTGTGAAATATTAAGGGTTGTCAGAGTTATTACGAAGGGTGTTAAATTTCACCATCACCTGTTATGTTATTAATAATTTTTGGTTCTGAAAGATACAACCAATATTCTATCTTAACTTGTTGATGTAATTTATTAATTTTCTTTTTGTATTTGCAAGATAAAAGAGTGATAAAGAAACAAGAAACCGAAATTTAGCTTTAGACTGACACAAAATTCCATTGTACACAGTTTGATAAACACTGCTATTGCTGATTTTCCTTCGTAATATTATTCCTTAAGTGAAGCCCGCGCACCTGTGTGTTGCGCCACTGGGCTTCAGAACATTGCTATAGTGTTTAACTGTCAGTAGAAATACGCTTCGCGCAGGAGTTCAGACAGTTGGGTTTAGCTCTCAGCACAAATACGCTTCGCGCAGAGATTCAGACTGCTGAGTTTAGCGATAGAGTGGACCCGACTACATGATTTACCCGTTAACTTAATACGGCCCACGCCGGAACCCATTCGGAAAAATCCTTTCTGCTTCAGCGAGTGAGTGCTGTGGGCACTCAGCGGCGCTGCAAGAGGGATTAAATGTTGGGTTATCATCTGACGGGTAAAAATAATCTACATATATCTGTCGTCGGGGGCGTGAGCCGGTGCGTAGCACTCTCTCAAAAAAATTCCTGAAGGGGTTTTATCTGAAATCTGGAAACTACCTGGCTTTTGAAAAAAGGAAGTGGTAATGCAATCGATCGGACTCAACATTGCTACAGCGAAAGCTGTTTCCAGTATTAAAAGAATAAATAGTTGTCATTTTAAAATAAAATATTTTCAATTTTGTATTGATTTAAATTTTAAAGCTGATAGTACTTAATTATAAAAACAAAAAAGGAGAGGGTTATGAGTAATATTTGTGTTTCATCTCAGGAAGAAAAGTTTATATTTGTTGTTGATAAATATATAACACACCATCGCGACAGTGTTAATAACAATAATTTTTACAGAAAACTTTATGTGCTTTTCGCTGGATACCATCTGAAGTATTTTTATTCACGGGCGCAATATCGCAATTCGTGTTATCACGTTGATAATATCATGCAGATGTTTATGGGTGTCGTTTCTACCCTAAAGGCCCCTCTGCTCAGGCAACTCGCAAACAGTGACACATTACTGCATTGCCTGAATTCGCTCGTGAATTATATTTCAGGCAATCTGGATGAAGCAGAGCACATTTATGCTGATTTACTGGCACAGTATGAAAAGAAACGCATTGCACGTTCTCTGGCTTATACACCACCAGGATCCGTGGTCAGGAAAAGGCTGTGAGGCAGCGGATACCTACTGGACAGGGGATGGCAGAGTGACATAAAAGCAGTCGTTTCCCGCAAGACATTACCGGGCATTAAAAAGGCAGGAGCCACCGGTTTGGTGTCCTGCCTGGCGGGATTGTTTTACTGTGGTCTTACTTGTCAACGACCTGCCAGCCATCATCCGTTTTGACCAGCGTGACTGCCGCTGTGCGTTTTTCGTTATCGACAACAGCTGTTACATTGCATTTATAGCTTTTATCCGATACTTTCACGCAGTCATGCTTTTTGACAGATTTTAATTCCCGCAGTGCGTCTTTCGGGACATCTTTACCTGCTATGGATTTAACGATGGCATTCGTCTGCTCCACGACCTTATTCATCGCAGTGTAAATATCCTGCTCAGACGGTTCACCGGTACAGCCGCTCAGCAAAAAAATGGACGCAATGAGTGTGGTAAATGCATATGTTTTCATAAAATAATCCCAGACTGTAGAGTACGTTATTGAATAAGACCGGTTTTCATCTTGCTGTTGTTTTCAGAGAACGTCCACTTGCTGACCGTTTCGCCTTTAAATTCGATTTCCAGCGTTTTGGCCTGCGTCTGTGACCCCCCTGTCAGCAGTCCAATCACGGGAATAAATGTGGTGGCATCAAACTGATTGTTATCCATGGAATAAGTCCATTCTTCATTGCCACTATCAAGTGTAGTTTTGGTTTCCGGCTCACCTAATGCGGTAATGATTTCTGATTTCGTTGTTTTATTTTTGATAATCTTCGACTGCAGACTTTGTGATGTTTCTTTTTTTAGATGCTGGTTGCCTGATATTGAACAACCAGAAATAAGGAATGCAGAAATAAAAAAAACAGAAATCATGAATCTGTTCATAAGTTCTCCCATATTAATTTTTTATGTTTGCGGTGGTGCGAAATTAATATCACCGTATAAAAAAAACTCTGTCTGCATATTTCTTTTTAATTATGCAGATAAGAATAATGACGCTGGCAAAAAATGTAATGACTGAGACAGGAGTGCTACCGGTCAATGAAAATACTAACCAGGCGAGACCGAATGCCACGAATTGAAACAGGAATGCCACACTGAGCGGACTTTCACCATAGGCCACTTTTGCATGGCAACCTTTGCAAATCCGCACGCCGTGCGGGCTTTGTGTAAAGCAGAAGGGGCAGCTAATCGTTTTACTATCCATCATGACTCCGTGGCCTGATTTAAGGTGATGTATTTTTGAACATTTTCGATGAATGATCCGCTTTAGTAAAATTGCTTGTACCGATCGATGGATCTTGGTTGATAGGTTGTAACTATCATAACTAGTTTATCGATCTATATAAACGATCGATATTTTGTTGACTATTACTAAAGTATGGACTGTTTAACTTATGGTGCAGGATGGGGGTTGTATTTAACTAATTGTTCTTTAATGGGATTTGTTGTCATGGAATGACAGGGTGTCAGAAGATGCAGGTGCAGGATTTGGTGGAAAGGATGTGCAGTGGCATGTAACAGAGACATGCCCCTGCGCCTGAGAAGTGCCACAATATGGCCGAGCAATACAAGCCACGAATGCAGACGACGCTGGCGGGGTATCTGACGAGCTGTATTGTGCAGTTTGCTCCTGAGTTGAATGACACCCACTGTTTCCTGTTGTCTTTCCAGACGAATTTTTTCTTCAAGCTGAAGGATTTTCTCCAGAATCGTTTCCCGGTTTGCAGCCTGTTCTTCAGGCTCGCATGATGGCACTGGCACTGGCACTGGCACTGGCACTGGCACAGTCTGCTGTTGCTCTTTTTTCAGTAAAGCCAGGTGCTCTGGTGTAAAATCAATCTGTGTTTGCAGAGAAGACCAGCCATACTTTTTTCCAAGCTGAGACGCTTTAAAGGCAATGCCCTGGTACTGAAATGAAAAGCCGTTCATTTTTCCCGTTGAGGCGATATTGGGTTTACAGTTCACGCCTTCCTTTTCCAGCATAGTGATAAAAGTCAGCAAATCAGGGCGGCCGGTTAACGCATTATCAATCAGGCTCTGCAGAGTGGACCTGGGGCAGGGAGTTGTCGTTCTTTCAGCCATCATCAGCTCGTTGCGGGAAGGCTTTCTTTTCTCCTGACTATGACTACTGATTGCAGATGTGGTTTGAGTGAGTTTGTGGACTTTCTCCAGCTCGCTGATAATCCGGGTACTGATAAGATTTTCATTTTTCCCAAGGTACAGCTTCCCACCGACCATGTTAATTCTGTTAGCTATTATATGGATATGCTGCCCGTCCGAATCATCGTGCATGATATAGCAGCGAAGATGGGTTTCAGTGAATCCCATCCGGGTCATATAATCGTCAGCGAATGCCGCCCATTGTCTGACTGACAGTGTTTCTCCCTTTGGCAGGCGAAGCGAATTATGCCAGACAGGTTTGGCGACACCGGGGCGCAGTAGTCTTGTGCCTTCAAATTCACTGATAAGTTCAGCAGCAGTGCTTCCCGTCATGTTGCCACCGATAATATAAGGCGTGATTTTGTGGTGAGATCCTGACTTAAGGCTATAGAGAACCACACCTGCAAACTGTTTACCCCGCTTTATTTTCTGCATGCCTTTCACTGGTCTTGCTCCAGAAAGGTTGATGGAATAAGGTGATCCCTGAGAGTTTTGATTTGTCTGCGCAGGGCGAAGAGTTCTGTACGGGTCAGTTCGCTGTCAGGGCTTTTGCTGTCGAGATGATTCAGCAGGCGGTTTAAATCCTGTGAAAGGTTGCCGAGTTTAATCCATGCTTCACGATTGATTTCAGGTAATACCGGTGGGAGTTTGTTGAGGGATGCCATTCTTAGCCATTCCCCTTTTTTATAAGGGCCTCTTTTACTATCGAGAATAGATAATTCTTCTTCGTTTAACCGAACGCTGACGCAGTGAGTTCGAACTTCATTAGGTGAATATTTTGCTGTATGGAATTTACCTCTTCTTGAGCTTCTTGATAGATCTTCTTTACTTTCATTTTTATGCATATCTAACCTTTTTAAAATGTGTTCATGATCTACAGTTAGCGCATTGGTAAAATAAGTCAAGGCAGTGTCGAAATTTATAAATAAGAGAGGTGGAGCAGATTGCTAATTAGGTAATCTGCTCTGGGTAAAAATAGGGTTCATATTAAATTCATTATGACAGTGAGGAGGGGCGGAGGTTACAATCTACGTTTTACTGGCATTAAAGAGATTGTTTGTTTCATAATTTCGCTAAGTTTCTTTTTCTCATGTTCTGCTATATATTTACAAATCTCATCATGTCGAATATGCTGTTCCAGTTGTTTTTTATCCATTTTGATGTCATTGCGGATAAACCATTTAATGGTTTCAATGTCCTCGTGTAAATCATAACCTCGCAGTACAATATGGCGAAAATGTGTGTTGCTGATATCTGTCTTCTTCTTTAGTTCACTGAAGAAAGAGCTCATTTCATTTTCATTGGCACTTAGATAAACCTGGCAGTTATCAGAGATAGTAAAGTTAAGGTTTTTCTTCTGAAGCAAATCCATTATCTGCAGACTTTCGCTGTTGAGGTAGTTGAAAATTACTGGACTGCTATCCTTCATACTAATATGACGAATGAGCATTTTGGCTTTGAAATCGCCTAATGAATAGCAAATTTCAAAAATACCGTGACCCTGGTTATCTCTGTGGTTTATATCGCAACCGGCCTGTACCATCAAATCAAAGATAGAGTGATTTTTTACGTAAAAAAGTATTGTTCTTCCGCATTTATCCACATTGTTGACATTAATTCCAGCATTGATCAGGGTTTTGCAACAGGATATATTATCAGCTAACGAGCATAAACAGGTTTGGCCGAGACCATTTTTGTGGTGTATATCTACGCCGGAATCAATCAATTTTTTCAGTATGTGAGGATTTCGCTGGTTAAACAAAACATTGTGACCATAGTTGTCAGCATGGTTAAAATCTATTCCTGCTTTAACCAGAGTGTCAATCATTCTTGGGTTTTTACAGTAAAACAGTATATTTCTTCCAAACGAATCCAGTGTATTAATATCGGAGCCTGCATTAATGCAAGCCTGAATGTCTTTTGGAGTTTTACAAGAGAGTAATGTATTTATTGCGTTGTTATTCATAATTTTTCTCCTCTGTTAAGCGACTAATCTGATATAGTTGTCATGGTTGGTTTTATATTCCTTTATTTTTTTAATGTCTTCGTAAATTCGAGCGAGTGAAAACCATGAGATCTCTTTCAACATGTTTTTGTTGCTTACATACAAAATGTTACCACCGCGAAATGAAAAAGCATTATGGAATGTACTTTCATTCGTCGTTTTGAGAAATCGAATGAAATTTTTTATTGTCTCTTTTTTGTTCATGTTATAAGAGGTGAATGTATAGATAGAGAATACGGTTAAAATATTTCTCTTCGAGACCATATGTCTTGAGAAATAATCGAAATAAAATCTTTGCTCCTGAGTGTCACTTTTGCAGAAAAAAGAAAATTGTGGATTATATAATCTATAAAGATCTGCGTTCTTTTTTGTTTTGGCGAGATAGTTAGTCAGGCTTGGATATTTTGTTTTATTCATTTTAGTTCTCCTTTATTTAATTAACAAAGGAAATATATATTATTAAATAAACAAAATGCAAATATATTTTTATATTTATTTGATTAAATAGTTATGTTTTTATTATGTTTCATATAAGGTGTTGTTTTTCATTGTTATTTTATTTTTATCAAAAAGTGCTGTGTTTTATTTGATTGATTTGGTTTGAGAGTAGTGATTGATATCGTATGAATTGGCGATGAGGGTGTTTTAAAAAATAAATTTATCAAAGTGCAAAGGTGCAATGTGGGGCTTTGTATTAAATTAATGATGTTAGCGCCCCTTGGCTATCTAACTAAAGGTTAAAGCCAAGGGGAGAGTGTTCAGGCAGATTCAATTCATAATCTTTTTTTTGTAATTGCTTTACAGGTAACTGTTTGAAGCGTTGTTCGTAAAACCTTTTGCTCTCTCTGTAATTTGTCCTGGAGGATTTCTTCATAAAAGTAGCGTTCTTTTAGCGATTCTATATCAACTTTTATATCATTACGTATTAACCATTTAATTAGCAGTCTTCCTGCATAGTGCGTCAGTAGATATGTACTGCTTATGTAAAACCAAACATGACTAATGTCTGTCAGCTTCTTTAGTTGTAAAATTAATTTTTTAGCGTCGGCATTTGTTGGTGTTATGATACATTTATCACTTATCTCAAATTCATTTTTTTGTTTTATAAGCAATGACAACAGCTCAATTGATTTAAATGTAATGTTCTTGAATACAATTTTTGAACTATTTGTAAGGTGAATATTACGGATAAGGAAGCGCATGTAGTTATCATTTTTAGATTCCCAGTGCGTATATTTACCAACTATGCTATTATTTTCTGACTGCCAGTGATCGAATGCTGTCTGTCCACTTATATTTTTATGATTAATGTCGCAACCAGCCTCAATTAGTGCATCGTACACATATCCTTCAAATGGAATGAAAAGAAAGGAATTGCCATAGCTATCTTTGGTATGGATATCTAGTCCTGCTTTGATAAGATATTTTACTAACCCTGGTGAAACATCAATATGTTGAATCGCAAGGGTGCCTGACTTATTCCGGTGGTTAACATTAATACCATTGCTGACAAGAAGTTCCACTGTTTCAACATTTTGAGCATAGAATAATGCATTATTACCGTCATTATCCAAGTGGTGAATGTCAATGTCAGCGTCAATCATTGCCTGTATAGCTTCAGGTACATTACAGGTAAAAAGAGCAGTTTGACCTTTACTATTGCACATATTTATATCCATGCCAGCCTTAAGGCAACGAAGGACACCATTTTTAGACTTTACACGGAATAGGTTATTTTTATTATTTTCTCTTGATATCATTGTTTATCTCCTTTTTTGTTGTTTTCAAGATATTAATGACACCAGATTTTACGGTATTCAAATTTATTTTTGTTTTATTAGGGGGTATCTGATTTGGTTTGCTTAAGGTTATTCTTAACTTAATGGAACATAGGGACGTTAAGGTTATCCTATGTGATGTGGATTAACCATTTTCACAAGAATATTTATCCATATTGGAGCTAATCTGTATAAAGGAGATAATTAGAGGCTCAGATATTAATACTATAGAGAGTAATGCTATAGGATATGGAAAAGATCATGTAATATAATGGTGGTTATTAATGTTCATCTTAATTTTGGAAATTAAATGAGTAGTGTTTTTTATGAGGTTTTTTGCTGTTGATAATTCTTATTAAAATTTGAAGAGCATCCTTTAAGTTATTCGGCTTGAGGATGCTCATTTAAAATTTAAGCAGCGTAGTCTTTTTCAACAGCCAGGAAGGGGTGATGCTGCCAACTTACTGATTTAGTGTATGATGGTGTTTTTGAGGTGCTCCAGTGGCTTCTGTTTATATCAGCTGTCCCTCCTGTTCAGCTACTGACGGGGTGGTGCGTAACGGTAAAAGTACTGCCGGACATCAGCGCTATCTCTGCTCTCACTGCCGTAAAACATGGCAACTGCAGTTCACTTACACCGCTTCTCAACCCGGTACGCACCAGAAAATCATTGATATGGCCATGAATGGCGTTGGCCTCAACACGATTTTACGTCACTTAAAAAACTCAGGCCGCAGTCGGTAACCTCGCGCATACAGCCGGGCAGTGACATCATCGTCTGCGCGGAAATGGACGAACAGTGGGGCTACGTCGGGGCTAAATCGCGGCAGCGCTGGCTGTTTTACGCGTATGACAGGCTCTGGAAGACGGTTGTTGCGCACGTATTCGGTGAACGCACTATAGCGACGCTGGAGCGTCTTATGAGCCTGCTGTCACCCTTTGACGTGGTGATATGGATGACGGATGGCTGGCCGCTGTATGAATCCCGCCTGAAGGGAAAGCTGCATGTAATCAGCAAGCGATATACGCAGCGAATTGAGCGGCATAACCTGAATCTGAGGCAGCATCTGGCACGGCTGGGACGGAAGTCGCTGTCGTTCTCAAAATCGGTGGAGCTGCATGACAAAGTCATCGGGCATTATCTGAACATAAAACACTATCAATAAGTTGGGACCATTACCAAATAGTTTATATGCTAAAAATTTAGGGAATCATTTTCCTAATTCTCCAGCTAAAAGTTCAGCCTGCTTCAAAACAGTCTCTGTGGCGAGCAATGACATATCAGGCGGATAACCATATTTTTTGAGCAGACGTTTTACCACCACGCGAATTTTTGCTCTTGCTGCTTCTTTCACTGTCCAGTCAAGACTGACATTGTTGCGGATAGCCTCCGTAAGTACGACTGCCAGTTCTCGTAGTTTTTCCTTTTCCATTAACTCGCGAGCACTGTCGTTATCTGCAACAGCAGAATAGAAGGCATATTCATAAGCGCTGAGGTTTAACTGGCTGGCAAGGCTGTCAGATTCCTGGATAGTCTTGGCAAGCTTGATTAGCTCATCAATTACCTCCGCTGCGGTCAGTACCTTGTTCTGGTAGCCATTGATTGCAGAGGTCAGCATATCAATCAGTTTTTTGCCTTGGGTGATACTTTGATTCGAGCGAACCTTGATCTCGTCAGAAAGCAGTTTTTTAAGCGTTTCCAAAGCAATATTTCTGTGTTGGTAATCCTTCATTTCCTGAAGGAATTCTTCAGAAAGAACGGAAATATCAGGTTTTTGTATCCCAGCAGCGTCAAAAATATCAACAACTTTATCGGTAACCAGAGCCTGATCGATAGTCTGTTTTACCCGAACTTCGAGACTGTCATTGTGTTCTTCTTCTGATCCGTCTGAGTTTTCAGTAAATTTATTCAGTCTGGCTTTTACTGCCTGGAAGAATGCTACTTCGGGTGCCGCTTCCATTGCTTTATCGTGCGGTGTCGCCAATGCAAATGCCTGCGATAAGGCTGCAACCGCAGCGAGGAAACGCATTTTACCTTTACCGTTATCCAGCCCTAAAACATGGTTTTCTGATTCAAGAATAATTGTCAGGCGTTGTGAGGTAGTTGCGGCAAAGTAAGCTTTGTAATCGTATCCATGCATGATGCCTTCCAGGATTTCCAGCTTTTCCTGCATGAGCGTTACGGCTTCTTCCTGAACCTCAGCAGGATCTCCACGTCCACCTGCATCAGAGTAAAAGGAGAGGGCTTCTTTTAAATCAGAGGCAATGCCCAGATAGTCAACAACCAGACCGCCTATCTTATCTTTATACACACGGTTCACACGGGCAATTGCCTGCATGAGGTTGTGGCCTTTCATTGGTTTGTCGATATACAGCGTATGCATGCTGGGAGCGTCGAAGCCGGTTAACCACATATCACGCACTATCACCAGTTTCAGCTTGTCGTCGTCATCCTTCATACGGTTAGCCAGAACCTGACGTTCTTTTTTTGTGGTGTAGTGTTTAGCGATTTCTGGCCCGTCAGCAGCAGAAGAGGTCATGACGACTTTAATCACGCCATCATTTAGATCATCGCTGTGCCATTCAGGTTTTAACGCTATGATTTCTTTATAAACTTCAGCAGCAATACGGCGGGACATGGTAACAATCATGCCCTTACCATGATCGGCATTAGATTTTAAGCGCTGTTCAAAGTGCTGAACCATATCCGCTGCAATGGCTTTAATACGTTTTGAACTGCCAATCAGCCCTTCGATTCTCGCCCATTTAGAACGTTCTTTCTGAGTAAGTGTCAGTTCGTCCTCGTTAAACTCATCGTCGAAGTCTTCAATGAGCTGGCGACCTTCGTCACTGATGGCAATTTTGGCAAGACGGCTTTCATAGTAGATACGCACGGTTGCACCGTCTTCTACGGCCTGTGAGATATCGTAGATATCAACGTAGTTACCAAAAACAGCAGGTGTGTTTACGTCCGTTTTTTCTATGGGGGTTCCGGTAAAGCCAAGATAGCTCGCATTGGGCAAGGCATCACGCATATATTTGGCAAAGCCGTAAACGGTGCGTTTACCTGTTACGTTGCCTTCGTTGTCTTTCACGTCAACTTCTTTGGCGCTGAAACCGTACTGGGAACGGTGTGCTTCATCAGCGATAACGACAATATTAGTTCTGTCTGACAGCAACTCATAGATATTGCTGCCATCATCAGGCTGGAATTTTTGAATAGTAGTAAACACCACACCGCCAGAGGCGACACGCAAATATTCTTTGAGTTCTTCCCGGTTGTTGGCCTGTTTTGGTGTCTGACGAAGTAGCTGAGTGGCAGAAGAAAACGTACCGAATAGCTGATCATCCAAATCGTTACGGTCAGTGATCACTACCACTGTTGGATTATTCAGCGCCAGTACAATCTTCCCGGTATAAAACACCATCGAAAGCGATTTACCGGAACCCTGGGTATGCCACACGACCCCCGCTTTACGATCTCCGGTTTTTTGCGCATTAACAAGAACTTTACTGTTACGTCCCTGCTGGCGCAGTGCTACTTCGGCAGAGGGGGAATCTGCATTTACACCTGAGGCACGAATAGTGGAAAGTACTGCTGCATTAACCGCGTAGTACTGGTGATAAGCAGCCATTTTTTTAACGGTACGGATACTGATAATCCCTTTGCTGTCTTCATGTTTGCTGGCTTCAAACACGATAAAGTGGCGGATCACATCCAACAGCGTTACAGGATTAAGCAACCCCTGTAATAAAACTTCGAGCTGTGGTTGGGTACTGGTAGCTTGTGTTTGACCATTAGCGGTTTTCCATGTCATATAACGACTGAAATCGGCGGAAACCGTTCCCGCTTTGGCTTCCAGTCCGTCTGAAATCACATTAAATGCATTGTAGGTAAACAGGCTGGAGATTTGGTTCTGATAGGTTTTAATCTGGTTATAAGCACCTGCAACCGTTGCATTTTCGTCAGCGGCATTTTTAACTTCGATAACGACTAACGGCAGACCGTTGATGAATAAAATAAGGTCTGGTCGGCGGGTATGATTGCCTTCTTTGATGGTTATCTGGTTCACAACCAAAAATTCATTATTCGTGGGATCGTTAAAGTCGATCAGGCAGGCCAGCTCTCCTTGTGTATTACCATCCTTGCTGACTTCGATATTGATTCCTTCGGTCAACAGGCGATGAAAGGCCAGATTGTTTGCCATCAGATCAGGTGTGCTTATCTGCATCACCTGTTTTAGCGCTTCCTCACACTTCTTCTCACTAAGGTGCGGGTTAATTCGTTGCAATGCTGTACGCACTTTATCTTCAAGGATAACCTGCTGATAGCTACGTAACGGATTGATTCCACTGGGTTCAATGTCCGGGCCGTAAACATACTCATAGCCCAGCCCTTGCAGGTGCTCAATTGCCATTACTTCAATATCGGATTCGGTCATCTTTGCCATGCGTACTGTCCTTATTGCCGCTTAACCAGAGAGCGGGCTGTACACCCGCATAATTATTTTATGCTACTGATGCGATTGCTTCTTCCGCATACTGAACCCGTACTTCGCCGCTCATCAGTTTGGGAAGGAGAGTGTCGCGCAGAGATTCTATGTTTTTAATTTGTGAGTTGTTAATACTTATTTTTTTCCAGAAGAAATCAATCTGTGTAGTGAATTCTTTCACCATACACTCCGGGGGGAGTTTGAATTCTGGGCGTTGTAATCCGTCAGCCGACAGCTGATTTACAGTTGAACCGTTAGTTGCAGCAACAACTTGCTCATGCATATCTTTGGAGCAAAGTAAATAGTACAGAAAAGCATTGGTTAAGTAACTATCGTCATTGATGCTGATTTTAAATAAATGATGCGTATATATGGATAATTCGCTTTCTGTTTTTGGAATTATAGCAGGATACCCTATGAGTCGATATTCATGGCCCTGTTCTGTATTGGCTACAATGATATCCCCAGGCTTTATAATATGCCTTTCTTTAAAATCACCATTGTAGTATTTTATACCTGCACTCTTATAACCACCGCCCTCAAGTACTGAGTTCAAACTAAAAAGTGGAATGCCGTTATCTGACGTGGTAAGGCCGGCTCCCTTGTAGCTTAATCCCTTAGCTACTGTAATATGACAATCAAGAGTCGTTATTTCCCAATCCGCATGCGTCTCTTCAATAAACCACTGTCTAAATAGGGTTTCTGCCATGGATTCCAGAGTTTTATTCTGGCGATGAAGCAGGTCTATTTTGTCTTTAAGAGAGGACAAAATAGAGGCGATGGTTTTTTGTTCAGATTCATCAATTGGTAAGTAAAGAGGAATCAAATTTAGCGATGCTTTATTTAATTTTGGTTGAGCAGCACCTGTTAAATAAGGAGATAGATCAAGTTGTGAAAAATATTGGATTATCAATGCCGTTAAATGGGGCTTTTTAGCTTTAAGGACATGAGCGTGATTATTAACCCAAAATTTTCCAGTAGCTTCAAATGCTATAGGTGTTTTTCTGGACTTTAAGTTTTCTCCATCTTCAGAAATAAGGATGTAGCTGCCATCAAAAATATAATTGTCGATATAATCGACAATTCCTGACGCTCCATAATATGGAAAATTTCCTTTCTTATGGGCTCGTTCCATAGCACTCAAAGGAATTCTTTGTGCGTTGCAAAAATCTGCTAATTCAGTTATACAAAAATTTCTCCACCTACTCATAAAACCACCTTCGCCAGATTATCAACGATGGCTCTGTTCAGACGCGCCTCTTCTTCCAGTTGCGCTTCAAACTCAGCTTTAAGAGCCGTAAAGCGTTCTTTAAAGTCGAAATCGTCTTCTTCATCAGCAAGACCAACATAACGGCCAGGTGTCAGCACATAATCGAGTTTAGCAACTTCAGCAATGTCTACTGACGCACAGAAACCAGCGACGTCTTCGTAGTCGCCACCTTTGTTACGCCAGTTATGATAGGTATCAGCGATGGTTTTTATATCGTCGTCAGAAAGTACTTTGGTACGACGATTAATTAAATGACCGAGATTACGGGCATCAATAAACAGAATTTCTTTACTACGATCACGATACTGGTTGCTGTTATGACGGTCACGGCGCATAAACCATAATGCAGCAGGGATCTGAGTATTCAGGAACAGCTTTGCCGGTAAGTTGACGATACAGTCAATCACATTGGCATCTTTTACCAGTGCAGCACGAATATCACCTTCACCAGAGCTTTTAGAAGTTAATGCCCCTTTTGCCAGAACAACACCCGCTTGCCCTTTAGGAGACAAGTGATACAAAAAATGTTGCATCCATGCAAAGTTAGCGTTGCCAGCAGGTGGAATGCCATATTGCCAGCGGGCATCACCACGAAGCTGCTCACCAGACCAGTCGGAAACGTTAAACGGTGGGTTAGCTATGATAAAATCAGATTTCAAATCTTTGTGAGCATCGTTAAGAAATGAACCTTCATTATTCCAGCGAACGTGTTCAGAATTAATCCCACGAATTGCCAGGTTCATTTTTGCCAGACGCCAAGTGGTCTGGTTGGACTCCTGCCCATAGATCGAAATATCGTCAATATTTCCCTGATGTGCTTCTACAAATTTTTCTGACTGAACGAACATACCACCAGAACCACAGCAGGGATCAAAGACACGGCCTTTATAGGGTTCCAGCATGTTAACCAGCAGGCTTACAATAGATTTTGGCGTATAGAACTGGCCGCCTTGTTTGCCTTCTGCCAGTGCAAATTCACCTAGGAAGTATTCGAATACGTGACCTAAAACGTCAGCAGAGCGTGCTTTGGCATCTCCTAGTGCAATGTTGCCAATCAGATCTATCAGCTCACCCAGAACAGTGGCGTCGAGGTTTTGTCGGGCATAGACTTTCGGCAACACACCTTTTAACTGTGGATTGCCCGCTTCGATAAGCTCCATCGCATCATCAACCATCTTACCGATTTCAGGAAGCTTGGCCTTAGAAATCAGATAGTTCCAACGTGCAAGCTCAGGGACAAAGAAAACGTTGTAAGCGGTGTACTCGTCTTTGTCTTCCGGATCAGCACCTGCGAACTCGCCTTTACCGGCTTTCAGCAACTCATAATGAGATTCAAAAGAATCAGAAATGTACTTAAGGAAAATGAGGCCTAGTACGACGTGCTTGTACTCGGCTGCATCAATGTTTTTACGCAGTTTGTCTGCCGCTTTCCACAGGATGACCTCTAACGGGTCTGTTTTGATTTCTTTAGGTTTTCTGGCCATTAGCGTAACCTTATGAAGGGGGAAGATGGCCCTATTTTGCCTTAAAGTTCCGCTTGTTACGAGCTTATACAGCGATTAATTATTATCTGGTTTTAGTGTGTTCGTGTAGCTCAGCAAGTGCAATGACTCATGGAGTAAATGCTTTGTAGCGGGATTGTAGATGTCAGGTCATTGCCGTCAATGGAGCCAGTGTCATTGGCATAATTGCTGCACAGCCGATGCCACGCGCACATTCGCTAGTTCACTGTGGTTCATCGTGTGTACTACACCAGTACGCAGTCCGGGAAGTAACGGCATGGCAGAATCGTTTGTAAAGACGTTCAAGCGGGATTATGTGTACGTAGATGATCTGCTGGATGCAGTCTAAATGATGGAAACAATGGCAGAATAGATAGAGGATTATAATAATCTGCATCCACACAAGGGGTTGAACATGAAATCGCCACGCGAATATCGTGATGCCATATTAGCAGTTAATTAGCCGTGTCCGTTTTAGCAGGGACAACTCCAGTATTCAAAAAAGCTTTCTTAGTGCATATGCATGAGGTGAATAGATGTACAGGCTATGACAAACCATAGTTGTAATTTTTAATGTTTAAAATTCTCCGTTACAGTAGGACATTCCTTGTACATTAAATTCCATCTAAGGTTGAATTTTTAATTTAATAAGGTCGCAATCTAAAATGATGTGTATGGGGTTATTTGTAAGATGATTTTTTATTTTTGATAGTGGTGATTAAGGGAGCGGGTAATGTTTGTCTATTCAAAAATATAGAGATTCAAGGTTGGTAGCAGTTTGGCTTCTTTTCTAACCGAAGGGCAGAAAAGCAAGGGGAACTCGAAGAAGCAAGCGCAGCGGCTTCGCAGAGTTA
>NZ_BCTM01000054.1 GCF_001571285.1 Kluyvera cryocrescens NBRC 102467
TCAGCACGGCCTTAAAGCATGGATCACCATTCCTCCCGGCGTTGTTGATGCGTTACTGACTCAGGATGAACTGGCCGCCAGCGCCGAACGTTTTTCTTTTCTTGAGTTGGCGGTTAGCGAAAGTTTCCCTGGACTGAATCAGATTGATGAAAATCATCCTCTTGCCCGACTGTGTCAGCGCTTTCCGCTGGTATTGAGCGACTTTGGCTCCGGTGATGCTTCAACCAAAGCTGTTTTTGCCGGGCTTTTTAGCCGCGTGGTATTAGACCGAAACTTTGTGCAACGTCAGGCCAAATCGGCCTCGTTTGAGCCGTTTATGCGCGCTATCGTGAGTCAGATTCAGCCTTACTGTCGGGCGATTATGGTCTCCGGTGTTGATGATGACGCTCTTCGGCAGCGTCTGGAGGCCTATGGCTTCAGCGGTATGCTGGGAAGCCTGTGGCCGGTGGTGCCGGAATCGTCATTAATAACATTAGCGCAACAATAACCCTGCACTTCCTCGGGTGTTTAACGTACAGTAACCCAATACACTACGGACAGGAGGAACCATGAACCTGTCATTTAACACCTGCTGGCGCGATGAGCTGCCAGGATTTTACAGTGCGCTGCAGCCCACACCGTTGCACAATGCCCGCGTCGTCTGGCATAACGCGCCGCTGGCCAATGAATTAGCTATTCCTGCGGCGCTTTTTACTCCCGAACGCGGTGCTGGGGTGTGGGGCGGTGAGAGTCTGCTGCCGGGTATGTCGCCGCTGGCGCAGGTCTACAGCGGACATCAGTTCGGCGTATGGGCCGGCCAATTGGGCGATGGTCGCGGTATTTTGCTGGGCGAACAGCAGTTGGAAAACGGCAAAACGGTCGACTGGCATCTCAAAGGTGCCGGACTGACGCCGTATTCGCGGATGGGGGATGGCCGCGCGGTGCTGCGCTCCACGCTGCGCGAAAGCCTGGCCTCAGAGGCGATGCATTATCTGGGTATTCCCGGAACCCGTGCGCTGTCGATTGTCGCCAGCGATACGCCCATTCAACGCGAAACCGTCGAGTCTGGCGCGATGCTGATGCGCATCGCTGAGAGCCATATCCGTTTCGGCCATTTCGAGCATTTCTACTATCGCCGGGATATGGACAATGTCCGTAAGCTGGCGGACTACGCAATACGCCATCACTGGCCGCATCTGCAGGAGCAGCCAGAACGCTACGCGCTGTGGTTCCATGATGTGGTCACGCGTACGGCGCAGATGATTGCCCGCTGGCAAACGGTTGGATTTGCGCATGGCGTGATGAACACCGATAACATGTCGATTCTCGGGTTGACGCTTGATTACGGCCCCTTTGGCTTCCTTGATGACTATCAGCCGGACTTTATTTGTAACCATTCTGACCATCAGGGACGTTACCGCTTTGATAATCAGCCGGCCGTAGGTCTGTGGAATTTACAGTGTCTGGCACAGTCGTTGTCAGCACTGATTGATGTGGATGCGCTCAATGCGGCGCTGGATACTTACCAGCAGACGCTGTTTCGTGAGTACGGCCAGCGGATGCGTAAGAAGCTGGGGCTGTTTAGCGAAGAACAGGGCGATAATGATTTGCTGAACGCTCTGTATGCGCTGATGAAACGTGAGGGTAGCGATTACACTCTAACGTTCCGTTTGCTGAGTGAAACCGAGCAGCATAATGCGGCGTCGCCGCTGCGTGATGAATTTATCGATCGGGCGGCTTTTGATAGTTGGTTTACGCAGTATCGCACGCGTTTGCAGCAAGAACAGATTGATGATGCTGTGCGCCAGCGCGAGATGAAGCTCGCCAACCCGGCAATGGTATTACGCAACTGGCTGGCACAGCGGGCGATTGAACAAGCGGAGCAAGGCGACTATCAGGAGCTCCACCGTTTGCATGAAGCGCTGCGTTCCCCGTGGAACGATCGTCACGACGACTATGGCCGCCGTCCACCGGACTGGGGTAAACACCTTGAAGTGAGCTGTTCCAGCTAAGTGACTCTCTGCTGCACTGCCTCCGCGCGGTGCAGCTATTTCGTTAAAATGAGTTTTCCTGCCTGTGTTTGCCGCAGCAAATATTGCTGCTCACCGTGTTCAATAATCACTCGGCCTTCTTTGCCTAACAACGTCTGGCTGTCGATCCGTCGATCGCTGGAGAGAGGGCGAGGGGTATTATCCTTTTGAGGCTCTATTTCTGCGCAGGTATCCATTAGCGGCACATTCATAATGAAAATCAATGTAACAATGATAACCATTATCAATATTCAATGAATTAACCGCAAGTTTTATTTCGTCATATCAATGGGGATACTACAGTGCCCGCCGGTGTGCGGCGGGCGGGGATGTTACAGGCGGGTGGCGACGGCCGCGGCCAGTTTTTCCAGCAGCAGCTCGGTATCTTCCCAGCTCAGGCAAGGGTCGGTGATCGATTGACCGTAGGTGAGCGGTTGGTCGGCAACGATTTTCTGCGTTCCTTCACGCAGGAAACTTTCCGCCATGATCCCGGCAATGGCCGTTGAACCATTGCGGATTTGCTGGCAGATATCATCGCACACTTCCAACTGACGGCGGTGCTGCTTCTGGCAGTTGCCGTGGCTGAAGTCGACCACCAAATGCTCCGGTAGATCGAATTCGTGCAGCGTATCGCAGGCGGCAGCAATATCGTTGGCGTGATAGTTTGGCTTTTTGCCGCCGCGCATGATGATGTGGCCGTAAGGGTTGCCGCTGGTCTGGTAAATGGTCATCTGGCCATTTTTATCCGGCGACAGGAACATATGGCTGGCGCGGGAAGCGCGAATAGCGTCGACCGCAATGCGCGTATTGCCATCGGTACCGTTTTTAAAGCCAACCGGGCAAGAGAGCGCGGAAGCCATTTCACGGTGGATCTGACTTTCAGTCGTCCGCGCGCCGATAGCACCCCAGCTAATCAGATCGGCGATAAACTGACCGGTCACCATATCAAGAAACTCGGTAGCAGTCGGCACGCCCAGGGTGTTCACCTGCAGCAGCAGTTTACGCGCCTGCTCGATACCGTGGTTAACGCGGTAGCTGCCGTTGAGGTCCGGATCGGAGATTAAACCTTTCCAACCCACGACGGTGCGCGGCTTTTCAAAATAGGTGCGCATCACGATTTCCAGCTCGCCCTGGTGTTTTTCACGCAGCACCTGTAAACGGCGAGCATAATCAATGGCGGCATCTAAATCGTGGATAGAGCAGGGGCCAACAATCGCCAGCAGACGGTGATCTTCGCCGTTGAGGATCTTTTCAATCCGGCGGCGTGAAGCGGTAACGTGCGCCGCAACGTCCGGCGACACCGGGTGACGCTCGGCAAGTTCAGCAGGCGTAATCAGGCTCTCAATTCGAGCGGTACGCAATTCATCGGTCTTATTCATGGGGATCTCAGAAATTTGTTGCTTCGTCAGCCAAAATGCTGGGAAGTGATGCACATCACGATAAACCAATCTCCGCTGAATTCAAGCGCGGAGCGTAATGTGCGCTCAATCACACTGCTATGATAAACAAATTCGATGCATTGTACTAGTGTATTAGTACATTCTGCGGCTGAGTCCCATTATATCCATGATTTTAGTGGCAATTTCTTCTACTGAATAATTGGTGCTGTTGATCCACGGTATTTGATTGCGACGGTACAGGGCTTCAACTTCCGCGACTTCCATCCGGCACTGGCGCATGGAGGCGTAGCGACTGTTCTCACGTCGCTCTTCGCGGATAGCGGCCAAGCGCTCGGCGTTGATCGTGAGGCCAAACAGCTTATGTTGCAGCGGTTTTAGCGACGCGGGCAGGACGAGGTTATCCATATCGTCGGCAATGAACGGGTAGTTGGCGGCTCGAATCCCAAACTGCATCGCCAGATAGAGACTGGTGGGGGTTTTTCCACAGCGCGAGACGCCAAGCAAAATCACCTGCGCCTGATCGAGATTGCGCAGCGAAATGCCATCATCGTGCGCCAGGGTGTAATCAATCGCGGCGATTCGCGCGTCGTACTTGGTAAGGTTTCCGGGCGTTAGGCCATGGGTACGATGGGCAATTGGGGTGGGATCCAGCTTTAACTCTTCCTGCAATGGCGCGACCAGCGCCTGAACGATGTCCTGACAAAACCCTTCACATTGCAGAATAATGTCACGAATTTCGGGAATAACGATGGAATAGAAGACTAATGGTCGCACGCCGGTTTGCTGGTAAATGGCGTCGATTTGTTCTTTCACCGCCTTCGCCCGGCTTTCACTTTCAATAAACGGCAGGGTGATACTGTTTATCGCCACCGGGAATTGTGACATCACCGCATGGCCGAGAACTTCCGCCGTAATGGCGGTGCCATCGGAAATATAAAATACCTGACGATCGACTGCGTTTTCCATTTTGCCTTTCCCCGTTAATTGCCTGAAAGCGTAAATTAAATTTAAACACAACCTGCCGATGTTTGTCCTTAAAATAAAAATGAAATGGTATTTTTATTTTTAATGAAATGCCCATTTCATTTTTCATTCATCATCAATAGACCGTCGGTTATTGTGGCTTTTTAGACTAATCAGTAGGTTATGAATTAACGGGAATCAATCCTAAAAAGTAAAAAAATAATTTGCTTACTCGATTCACCGTTTTTTTCAGCAGTTTAAATATGCGAGGATATTTTAAGTAGTCAGTCGTTACTTATCACTGCTTCTTTAATCAAAAAAGGATTGTCTCGATGTCCAACAATGGCTCGTCACCGCTGGTGCTTTGGTACAACCAACTCGGCATGAATGATGTAGACAGAGTTGGAGGCAAAAATGCCTCCTTGGGTGAAATGATTACGAATCTGTCCGGGATGGGTGTTTCTGTGCCCAACGGATTTGCCACCACTGCCGATGCGTTTAATCAGTTTCTCGACCAGAGCGGCGTGAACCAGCAGATTTATCAACTGTTGGATGACACCGATATTGACGACGTAACCGCCCTGGCAAAAGCCGGCGCGCAGATCCGCCAGTGGATCATCGACACTCCTTTCCAGAGCGAGCTGGAACAGGCTATTCACGACGCTTATAACCAGCTGGCTGCGGATAATGCCAACGCCTCTTTTGCCGTGCGCTCCTCCGCCACGGCGGAAGATATGCCGGATGCGTCGTTCGCCGGTCAACAGGAAACCTTCCTCAACGTGCACGGCTTTGATGCGGTGCTGGTGGCGGTGAAGCACGTATTCGCTTCGCTGTTTAACGACCGCGCGATTTCCTACCGTGTACACCAGGGCTATGACCACCGCGGCGTGGCGCTCTCGGCTGGCGTGCAGCTGATGGTGCGCTCCGACCTGGCGTCTTCCGGCGTGATGTTCTCCATCGATACGGAATCCGGCTTCGACCAGGTCGTCTTTATTACTTCCGCATGGGGTCTGGGCGAGATGGTGGTGCAAGGTGCGGTGAACCCGGATGAGTTCTACGTGCATAAACCAACGCTGGCGGCCAATCGCCCGGCTATCGTGCGCCGTACCATGGGCTCGAAGAAGATCCGTATGGTTTACGCACCAACGCAGGAGCACGGCAAACAGGTACGTATTGAAGACGTGCCGCAGGAACAGCGCGATATCTTCTCGTTGACCAACGAAGAAGTGCAGGAGCTGGCGAAGCAGGCCGTACAGATTGAAAAACACTACGGTCGTCCAATGGACATCGAGTGGGCGAAAGATGGGCATACCGGAAAACTGTTCATCGTTCAGGCGCGTCCAGAGACCGTGCGGTCTCGCGGACAGGTGATGGAGCGTTACACCCTGCATTCACAGGGGCGTATTGTTTCCGAAGGCCGTGCCATCGGCCATCGTATCGGTGCGGGTAGCGTGAAGGTGATTCACGATATCAGCGAGATGAACCGCATCCAACCCGGCGACGTTCTGGTTACCGACATGACCGACCCGGATTGGGAACCGATCATGAAAAAAGCGGCGGCGATTGTGACCAACCGCGGCGGCCGTACCTGTCATGCAGCGATTATCGCTCGTGAGTTGGGGATCCCTGCGGTTGTGGGCTGCGGCGATGCGACTGAACGCATGAAGGACGACGAGAAAGTGACCGTTTCCTGTGCCGAAGGCGATACAGGTTACGTTTATGCTGATCTGCTGGACTTTAGCGTCAACAGCTCCAGCGTCGACACCATGCCAGATCTGCCGCTGAAAATTATGATGAACGTCGGCAACCCGGATCGTGCGTTTGACTTCGCCTGTCTGCCAAACGAAGGCGTAGGCCTGGCGCGTCTGGAGTTCATCATCAACCGCATGATTGGTGTGCACCCGCGTGCGCTGCTGGAGTTTGATGACCAGGAGCCGAAGCTGCAAAACGAAATCCGCGAGATGATGAAAGGGTTTGACTCGCCGAAAGAGTTTTACGTTGGCCGTTTGACCGAAGGGATTGCGACGCTGGGTGCGGCATTCTATCCGAAGCGCGTGATTGTGCGCCTGTCTGACTTTAAATCGAACGAATACGCTAACCTTGTGGGCGGTGAACGCTACGAGCCGGAAGAAGAGAACCCAATGCTCGGCTTCCGCGGCGCCGGTCGTTATGTCTCAGACAGCTTCCGCGACTGCTTTGCGCTGGAGTGCGATGCGGTGAAACGGGTACGCAACGACATGGGGCTGACCAACGTTGAGATCATGGTTCCGTTCGTGCGTACCGTCGATCAGGCGAAAGCGGTGGTAGATGAGCTGGCGCGTCAGGGGCTGAAACGTGGAGAAAACGGTCTTAAAATCATTATGATGTGTGAGATCCCGTCCAACGCCTTGCTGGCCGAGCAATTCCTCGAACACTTCGATGGTTTCTCTATTGGCTCAAACGACATGACGCAGTTGGCGCTGGGTCTTGACCGTGATTCAGGTGTGGTTTCCGCACTGTTCGATGAGCGTAACGATGCGGTCAAAGCGCTGCTGTCGATGGCTATTCGCGCGGCGAAGAAGCAGGGTAAATATGTCGGTATTTGTGGTCAGGGGCCATCAGACCACGAAGATTTCGCCGCCTGGCTGATGGAAGAAGGGATCGACAGCCTGTCGTTGAACCCGGATACCGTGGTGCAGACCTGGCTGGGCTTGGCTGAACTGAAAAAATAACGCGTTATCGTGTAAAAATCCCGGGCCTTGCGTCCGGGATTTTTTTATCCCCGGGAGTTGCTGCCGATCACACTCCGTGAAGAAAACCAAAAATCATAAATCTACAGGCAATTCTGACAATTGTTCCCCGTCCGTCACTTCTGAATACTGATTCACAACTGTTAATACCGTGCGCTTACCCGTCATCACGCTGAATGATTGCGGGTATTGATCAGCAACTCAGGAGAACGGCTATGACCCCGATTTATAAAGACCCGCAACGCTCGATTAAGGAACGCGTCGATGACTTATTGTCACGCATGACGCCCGAGGAAAAGTATGCCCAGATGCACGCCTGGTGGCTGGTGCTGTCGGAAGATGGTCAGCATCGAGAAAGAACCGATATGAGCGATGAGTTTGCGGGCGTCAGTGAACAAACTTCGCTGAGCGAGCGCCTGAAACTTGGCGTTGGGCAAATCACCCGTCCGCTGGGCACCCATATCGTTGATGCGAAAACCGGCGTCCGTGCGGCCAACCGTCTGCAAAAAATGATGATGGAAGAGACGCGGCTGGGGATCCCGGCGCTGTTTCACGAAGAGTGTTTGGTTGGCCTGCTGTGTAAAGAGGCAACGCTGTTTCCTTCATCGCTGAACTACGGTTCGACCTGGGACCCTGAGCTGGTGAAACGTGCGGCACAGCAGATTGGCGAAGAGGCGCGTTCAACCGGCTGCAAGCAGGGGTTAGCACCGGTGCTGGATGTCTCTCGCGATGTGCGCTGGGGACGTACCGAAGAGACCTTCGGCGAAGACCCATGGCTGGTGGGCGTGATGGCCTGCGCCTATGTTGAAGGGTTACAAGGCGAAAAACGTGACGTACTGGCAACGCTTAAGCATTACGTCGGCCACTCGTTTAGCGAAGGGGCGCGCAACCATGCGCCGGTGCACTTAGGTTTTCGCGAACTGAACGATACCTTCCTGCTGCCGTTTGAAATGGCGGTGAAGCAGGCTAATGCCGGCTCAGTGATGCCGGCCTATCACGATATCGACAATCAGCCGGGGCACAGCGACAGTTTCCTGCTGACCACGGTGCTGCGTGAACGCTGGGGCTTCGAAGGTATTGTGGTGGCTGACTATGGCGGCGTGAGTTTACTGCATCAGCATCATGGGGTGGCGCAGGATGCGGCAGAGTCCGCCGCGCTGGCGTTTAATGCCGGTCTGGACGTTGAGCTACCGAAAGATGACTGCGCCCGCCATCTGGCGGAGGCGGTTGAACGCGGGCTGATAACACCGGCAAAAATTGATGAGATTGTGGCCCGCACGCTCACCGAGAAATTCCGCCTCGGCCTGTTTGAACATCCTTATACCGATGAGAATGCGATTTCGTTGCAGTCTGAGGCTACGCGGGAGGTGGCAAGAGAAGTCGCGACCCGATCTATTACGCTGCTGGAAAACCGCGAGGCGCTGCCGCTGACCGGTAAACCGCGCGTGGCGGTAGTAGGCCCAACGGCGGATGATCCGCTGGCGCTGTTAAGCGGCTATAGCTTCCCGGTGCATCTGATTATCAGCGATATGGTGGAGAAAACCTCGCAGGTGACCACGCCGCTGATGGCGCTGCGTCACTATCTGGGGGAGAAGCAGATTCGCTATGCCAAGGGCTGTCATATTATCGAACAACGGATGGCAGGAGCGCCGGTTTTCCCTGGCGATAGCTCGGGTAAACCGATGCAGTCTTCGCCGGTGTCTGTGGATCTCAGCCTGATACCCGAGGCGGTGCGCGCCGCGCAGGAGAGCGATGTGGTCATCGCCTGCGTGGGTGATTTGGCGGGGTTGTTCCAGAGCGGGACGGTGGGTGAAGGTTCCGATACCGATAGCCTGAATTTACCGGGCGTGCAGCAACAGTTGCTGCAGGCGCTGGTGGATACCGGCAAACCGGTAGTGGTGGTGATGACCGGTGGTCGTCCTTATAACCTGCAGGGGCTGGAGGCGAAAGTGGCGGCGCTGATGCTTGCCTGGGCACCTGGGCAGGAAGGCGGTTGGGCGATAGCCGACGTGTTGACCGGCCGCGCTGAACCGCAGGGGCGTCTGGTGGTTAGCGTGCCGAAAAGCGCCGGAGCGATGCCTTTCTACTATAACCACAAGCTAAAAAGCGGCGGCACGCCGTTTGCTTTCCATTTCGGCGCACTGTATCCCTTTGGTTTCGGTAAAGGTTGGGGGGAGTTTCGCTATGGCGAACCGCAGTTGGCACACAGCCAGGTGGCGATTGACGGTGATATCACCTTGCGTATTCCGGTGAGAAACATCGGTGAACGCAGCGGCAGCGATGTGGTGCAAATTTATGTCCGCGATAAAGTTGCCTCTATGGTGCGTCCGCTTCAGGAGCTGAAAGCCTTCCAACGCGTGACGTTGTCACCGGGAGAGCAGACAACGCTGACCGTGACGCTGCCGGTGGATATGCTGAACTTTACCAGCTATGAGGGGCAACGCATTGTTGAACCGGGGGAGTTTGAGCTGCAGATCGGCAGTTCATCGGCAGACATTCACCACCGTGTGACGGTACGGGTTAACGGTGAACCCCGCGTGCTGCCGTCCAATTGGCGAATGATGAGCCGCTGTGACATCGGGTGATATTGTCCACTCGCTTCCGGCACTGGCGTGCCGGAAATTGCCGTGCGTTAGATAAAAAAAAGGCCCATCGTGGGAGATGGGCAAAGACTACACACAGCAATTCGTTGTTTCACTCAGGGGATATATAAATCAATGGGTTGATCTATTACCTTGGAGGTTATAGTAGGCATACGCATTTTTTGCGTCGATCGGATTCCTCTCAATAGTTAAATAAATGTGAATATTTTCCGAGGCATGTCGCGAATAACAGGTGTTTTTGGTGGGGTTTGGCGAGGAATTGGTCAACTTTTCTTAAGTGAAAGGCGGGTTTCCCCGCCTTTTTTATCTTACTGTTTTGGATAGTGATTCTGCTCAAGCTCCGCCAGCTCTTCCAAAACCTGCTCCGGATCGGATGACGGCGGCGGTACTTCATGCAACCAGGCATCAAACAGGCGCCAGGATACGGCTAATAGCACTGGGCCAATAAACAGACCAATCATGCCGAAAGCGACCAGACCACCGATAACGCCGGAAAGGATTAGAATCATTGGCAGGTCGGCGCCCATGCGAATCAGCACCGGACGGATGACGTTATCCATGGTTCCGACCACGCAGCTCCATACCAACAGCACGGTGCCCCAGGTGGTATCGCCTGTCCAATATAGCCAGATAATGCAGGGTACCAGCACGATCAATGGCCCCAGTTGCACCAGGCAGGAAAAAATCATCACTACGGTGAACAGCGTGGCGTAAGGCACGCCGGAGATAGCCAACCCAATACCGCCCAGCACGGCCTGTACCAGCGCGGTGACGACCACACCCAGCGCAACGGCGCGGATAGCCTGGCCCGCCAGCAGAACGGCAGCGTCGCCGCGCTTGGCCGCCAGACGGGTGGCGAAGTAGCGCATACCGAAGGCCACTTTCTCACCTTGCCAGTACAGCAGGGCGCTGAACAACAGCATCAGGCCGCTGTGTAGCAGGAAGCGGCCGACATGGGCGGCCTGGCCAACAAACCAGGTGGTGGTGGTGCCGAGATAAGGACGAATTTTGGCCATCAGCGCGCTGCCGCCCATATCGAGCAGGCTGTGCCAGCCGCTGTACATTTTAGCGCCAATAAACGGAATGCTGTTTAACCAAGCAAAATCGGGCGGCGTCAGCGTGCCGCTGGTAATGGCATGAATGAGCGGCGAGCTGGTGTCCACCAGGCTATTCACCAGCAGAGCGATGGGAATGACGAACAGTAAAAAGAGCAGCAGCGTCATCACGAGCACGGCCAGAGCACGGCGGCCAAACAGAAGGCGCTGGAGCCAAATCAGGACGGGCCAGGTCGCAATCACGATCGTTGATGCCCAGGCGAAGCCCAGAATAAACGGCTGAACAATCCATAAACAAGCGATGATCATCAGCGCGATAAACAGCACTGATAGCAGTATTTGCGGAATATCTCGTGGTTTAAGAACCGTGTTCATAAATAAGCTTTACCTTCAGTCACTCGAAAGGCCGCTGATGCGGCATAAATCCGTTCATTGACAATGATATCAATAAATTCCCGGCGCTGATTTTGCGGTAAAAACTACCGGGCGCATAAGGAAAAAATGTGATAAAACCATAACGGCACGACGCAAACGATTAAACATTTATACACACAGTATTTGCCGCCAACAGTATTGACGATAGCTGGTGATAGTGTGTGCGTACAACACAACATTCAGAAAGGGTCAAACGTAATGATCCCACAGATTTCCCAGGCGCCTGGCGAAGTACCGCTGGTGCTGAACTATTTGCAAGCACTGGAGCAACAAGGCTTTACCGGAGATACCGCAACGCGCTACGCCGACAGGCTGACGATGGCGACCGATAACAGCATCTACCAGCTTCTTCCCGATGCGGTAGTGTTCCCCCGTTCCACGGCTGACGTCGCACTGCTGTCCCGCATTGCGGCTGAAGAACGCTACCAATCCCTGGTCTTTACCCCGCGCGGCGGCGGCACCGGCACCAACGGACAGGCGCTGAATCAGGGCATCATCGTTGATATGTCCCGCTATATGAACCGCATTATTGAAATCAATCCTGAAGAGGGTTGGGTGCGGGTTGAAGCCGGCGTTATCAAAGATCAGCTCAACCAATATTTGAAACCCCACGGCTATTTCTTCGCGCCAGAGCTGTCGACCAGTAACCGTGCAACGCTGGGGGGCATGATCAACACCGACGCATCCGGCCAAGGGTCACTGGTGTACGGCAAAACGTCCGACCACGTCCTTGGCGTGCGTGCGGTGCTGCTCGGCGGTGATATTCTCGATACCCAGCCGGTGCCCGTGGCGCTTGCTGAAACGCTGGCAAAAGAGCAGTCGGCGGCAGGGCGAATCTACCGCACCGTATTTGAACGCTGCCGCGATAACCGTCAGCTGATTATTGATAAATTCCCCAAGCTGAACCGCTTCCTGACCGGCTACGATCTGCGTCACGTCTTCAACGACGCGATGACTGAATTTGACCTGACTCGCGTGCTGACCGGTTCGGAAGGGACGCTGGCGTTTATCACCGAAGCGCGTCTTGATATTACACCGCTGCCGAAAGTCCGCCGTCTGGTTAACATCAAGTACGACTCCTTTGATTCCGCGCTGCGTAACGCACCGTTTATGGTTGAAGCCCGCGCGCTCTCGGTTGAGACCGTTGACTCAAAAGTGCTGAACCTGGCGCGGGAAGATATTGTCTGGCACTCGGTTAATGAATTGATTACCGACGTTCCCGATAAAGAGATGCTTGGGTTAAACATCGTCGAATTTGCAGGCGATGATGAGACGCTGATTGAAAGCCAGGTGACGGCGCTATGCCAGCGTCTTGATGAGCTTATTGCGCAGCACGAGGGCGGGGTGATTGGCTGGCAGCGCTGCAATGAACTCGATGGTATCGAGCGTATTTATGCGATGCGCAAGAAAGCGGTCGGCCTGCTGGGCAATGCGAAAGGGGCGGCAAAGCCCATTCCGTTTGCGGAAGATACCTGCGTGCCGCCGGAGCATTTGGCGGACTATATCGTTGAGTTTCGCGCGCTGCTCGATAGCCATGGCCTGAGCTACGGTATGTTCGGCCACGTGGATGCGGGCGTGCTGCACGTTCGCCCGGCGCTGGATATGTGCGACCCGCAGCAGGAGATCTTGATGAAGCAGATTTCCGATGACGTGGTGGCGCTGACCGCCAAATACGGCGGCTTGCTGTGGGGCGAACACGGCAAAGGTTTCCGCGCCGAATACAGCCCTGCCTTCTTTGGTGAACAGCTTTACGCTGAACTGCGGAAAGTCAAAGCGGCATTCGACCCGGACAACCGCCTGAACCCGGGGAAAATTTGCCCGCCGGAAGGCGTGGATGCGCCAATGATGAAGGTGGATGCGGTGAAACGCGGCACCTACGACCGACAAATTCCGGTGACCGTGCGCTCGTCCTGGCGCGGGGCGATGGAGTGTAACGGTAACGGTTTGTGCTTCAACTTTGATGCCAAAAGCCCGATGTGTCCGTCGATGAAAATCACCAATAACCGCATGCACTCGCCGAAAGGCCGGGCAACGCTGGTGCGCGAGTGGCTGCGCCTGCTGGCCGATCGCGGTGTGGATCCGACGATGCTGGAAAAGGAGCTGCCGGAAAAACGTGCGAGCTTGCGTTCTTTGGTTGAACGGACGCGTAACAGTTGGCATGCCCGTAAAGGCGAATACGATTTCTCGCATGAAGTGAAAGAGGCGATGTCGGGCTGTCTGGCCTGTAAAGCCTGTTCCACGCAGTGCCCGATCAAAATTGATGTGCCGGAGTTTCGCTCCCGCTTCCTGCAGCTGTACCACACGCGCTATCTGCGCCCGGTTCGCGATCATCTGGTGGCGACGGTGGAAAGCTACGCGCCGTTGATGGCGCGCGCGCCTAAGACCTTCAACTTCTTTATGAGCCAGCCGCTGGTGCGCAAGCTGTCGGAAAAACACATCGGGATGGTGGATTTGCCGATGCTGTCGGTACCGTCGCTGCAAAAGCAGGTGGTGACGCATCGCTCGGCGAATATGACTCTTGAGCAACTGGAAGCGCTGGCGCCGGAGCAAAAAGCGCAAACCGTGCTGGTGGTGCAGGATCCGTTTACCAGCTACTACGATGCGCAAGTGGTGGCCGACTTTATTCGTCTCATTGATAAGTTGGGTTATCAGCCAGTGCTGTTGCCGTTCTCACCGAACGGCAAGGCGCAGCACATTAAAGGCTTCGTGACGCGCTTTACTAAAACCGCGCAGAAAACCTCAGAATACCTCAATCGGGTAGCGGCGTTGGGCATGCCAATGGTCGGCGTCGACCCGGCGCTGGTGCTGTGCTATCGCGATGAATACAAACAGGTATTGGGCGAAAAACGCGGTGATTTCAATGTGATGCTGGTGCACGAGTGGCTGCCTCAGGCGCTGGAGAACCATCAGAACGTGCTGCCCGCCGGAGAATCCTGGTATCTGTTCGGCCACTGTACGGAAGTGACCGCGCTGCCGGCGGCGCCGAAACAGTGGGCGGCGATCTTTGCGCGCTTTGGCGCTACGCTTGAGAACGTGAGCGTCGGCTGCTGCGGGATGGCCGGAACCTACGGCCACGAGGTGAAAAACCACGCCAACTCGTTAGGCATCTATGAATTGTCCTGGCATCAGGCAATGCAGCGACTGCCGCGTAACCGTTGTCTGGCCACGGGTTATTCCTGCCGTAGTCAGGTGAAACGCGTTGAGGGCAACGGGGTCCGCCATCCATTACAGGCTTTACTGGAGATTATCGGATGATCTGGAAACGACAAGCGACGCTGGAAGCCCTGAATGCGATGGGCGAAGGTAATATGGTAGGGCTGCTGGATATCCAGTTTGACCGTATCGGTGATGATTCCCTGGAGGCCACCATGCCGGTGGACCGGCGTACACATCAGCCATTTGGTCTGCTGCATGGTGGCGCGTCGGTCGTGCTGGCTGAGACCCTTGGTTCCGTTGCCGGCTATCTGTGCACCGAAGGTGAGGAGAAGGTGGTCGGCCTTGAAGTGAATGCCAATCACATTCGTTCTGCGCGCAGCGGGCGCGTTCGCGGCGTATGTAAAGCGTTGCACGCCGGGCGTCGCCACCAGGTTTGGCAGATAGAGATCTTTGATGAGCAGGGACGGTTATGCTGTTCCTCGCGGTTGACGACGGCCGTCGTCTAACCGCCATACGGTCGGGCTTATTCTTGTAGCCCGACCGTTCACCGCACAAATCTTAGTGCAGCGCATCCGGCGCAATATTCATGTTTTTCAGCACCGGTCCCATGATGTTGCCAAAGATAGGGGCCGCCACCGAGCCGCCAAAGTGGGTACCCGCCGTTGGGTTATTGACGACGACGACCAGCGCGACTTCAGGATGGCTCACCGGGGCTACGCCCGCGGTATAGTTCACGTAGCCGCCATCATATTTTCCGCTGTTGCCGAGCTTTTCTGCCGTACCGGTTTTCGTGGCCAGCCGATATCCTGGAACGGCTGCTCTGACGCCGCTCCCGCCGGGCAATACGTCGCTCTCCATCATTCGTACCACCGTTTTCACGATGTTCGGATCGGCGATCTGTTGCCCCATCACCGGCGGCGTGACTTTGGTTATTGAAAGCGGACGATAGATGCCGTATGAACCCATGGTGGCATACTCACGGGCAATTTGTAGCGGCGTCACGCGTAGACCGTAGCCGAAAGAGAAGGTGGCGCGTTCGATATCGGCCCACTGCTGGCGATGCAGTGGGAAATAGCCCACGCTTTCGCCACTCAGCCCGAGACCGGTTGGTTTACCGAGGCCGAACGCCCGGTAGGTGTCGACCAGCGCCTGCGCCGGCATCGCCAGCGCGATGTGGGAGACCCCGATATCGCTCGATTTCTGCAAAATCCCGGTCGGAGTCAGCTGTGGCCAGTGGCCGACGTCGCGGATCAAATGCCCATTTACGCTATACGGCGTGGTATTAAGCAGGGTGTCGGGTTGAATAATATGCCTCTCCAGCCCTTCAATGATCACCAGCGGTTTTACCGTTGAACCCGGTTCAAAACTGTCGTTAATGGCCACATCGCGCATCTGCGTTTGGGTGGCGTTATCAAAGTTGTTGGGGTTGTACGAAGGGTACGAGGCCATCGCGAGGATTTCGCCGGTATCAATTTTTACCAGTACCGCCGCGCCGGAGTCCGCTTTATTCAGCAACACGCCTTCGCGCAGTTTGCTGTACATGGTGTATTGGTCAAACTTATCAATGCTGAGCTGGACGGTAGGTGGCTGCTTTGGCGCATCGTAATCGAGTACGCTAATAATGCCGCCTGCGGCGTCCTTACGGTAAATCTCTTTGCCCGGCTCACCTTGTAAAATGTTGTCATAGCCTTTTTCTACGCCGTTCAGTCCGGTATTGTCGGCCCCCACAATACCGAGTAATGGGGCGGCGGCTTCACCCATTGGGTAGAAACGGCTGTCGTCGTAGACTTCGCTAATCCCTTTTATGTGCAAATTGGCGACATCTTTGGCGATACCGAGTTCCACTTTTCTATCGAGAAAAAGAAAGTGCCGGTGCGCATTCTGGTAAATTTTGTTGGCAATTTGCTCGGGAGTGGTATTGAGGGCCGCAGCCAAATATTGCCATTTCGGATCGCGAAAGTTAGGGCTGTCTTCGACAATTTTTACCGGATCGGCAATCACATCGCGGGAAGGTACGCTCATTGCCAGAGCTTCACCGTTGCGATCGACCAGCGTTCCCCGGTTTGTCGGCAGCTCGATGGTACGCAATGAGCGCTGATCCGCTTCACGAGCCAGCATGGGATGGTTGAGAAACTGGAGATCCGCAACGCGCACCAGCAAAACAGCAAGACAAAAAAGAATACCCACACAGAGTATTATGTAACGAGACGTAATAAATGAGTCTTTATTTTTCTGTTCTGTTGAATTTCTTTTCATTTGTAACATTAAACCACATGAATTTTTATTTTTTTATAATCAATGCCAGACGCGCATCGATTTAATAATGAGCGCAGTGAGATGATATAAATATCCATTTTACAGGTGAGCTAAAAAGACAGTCTACAGAAAATGTCATTGATAACAAATCATTAAGTTAACAGATTATTTCAATGCACAAGGCTTAAATTCGCAGAGGAAAATGAATCGCTTTGGCGAAAAAAAAGAGAAGATAGCGGCATAAAAACATCCGCGGCTGGTTTTCATTCATTGATGATATTGTGATTTTAGTTTTATGAAGGCGCGTGATCAGATTTATCCGTACTGAATTGATTATTTCTGCGCCGCCCACTTTTTCGCTATGCCGGTGAAGTTTGCTGCTCGCCGCGCCTTGAGGCTGTCGAAGGCGATGGCGATTTCGGCCATCATTCCTGCTTCATTTCGCGGGGGAAGAGTGACCGGCAAGCGGCATTTAGTACAATATTTTCCTCACGGATAACTACTTAAAATACGATGACTTGGCCCGCGTTTCGTCGGCGCACTTGCCGGATGCCACCGGGCGGGTGCTTGAAGTCAACACGCAATGCATATACTGTATATATG
>NZ_BCTM01000055.1 GCF_001571285.1 Kluyvera cryocrescens NBRC 102467
TTAGCAATGCCGTCACATCTGTAGTCACCAACGGCATTTCTGCTGCCGCGGGTATTGTAGGTGGTGCAGCCGCGGGGGCCGCGATTGGAACAATTATTGGTGGCGCTCATGGCGGCGATGGCGGTGGTATCCTCGGCGTCGGTTCCATCGGTCAGGGGGTTGGGATGCTTTATGGCCTTGCTGCAGGTGCCGTGATCGGTGGGATCGCCGGCGGGCTAGCGGGATTTGATGATGTCTATAATTACAGTACCTCATTCCTTGATGGGGCAATAGAAGGTACATTCACGCCATGGACATCTGCCTGATATTAGATTGCATCTAAAAGATAAAGGTCCGCAATGCGGGCCTTTATAATATTGAATATGTCTAATCGTTTCATATATAACCGACAGATAACAATCGACTTAATAAACACTAAGTAGCCGATAATGCTAAATAACCTTTATCGCAGGGAAGCGATTGAATACAAGAAAAATCACTGGCAGGGAAAAGCCCTACTTTTGGCTGGTCTGCCTGCGTGGCTAATTATGCTACTTTCTGCCATATTCTTAATGATGTTGATCGCAACAGTGACCTTCTGCTCTTTCACCCAACGAATTGACGTTCGTGGTGAGGTGATCACGCTACCGCATTCCATCAATATTTTTTCGCCTCAACAAGGTTCGGTAATTAATCAATTCGTCAGCATCGGCGATCTGGTAGAAAAAGATGCGCCGTTGTATGAGATCGATATATCCAGAAATACGTCAAGTGGCAACGTCAGCGCAGCCCAGGTTGGAGTCATCAATGAAAAAATTCTTAATTCACAGGGAATCATAGAAAAGCTAACTCGAAATAAAAGCGAAACTGTCAGCGCGATTGAAGTCCAACTGAAAACTGCCACTGAATCATTGAAAGAAACCAATCGGATGCTGACCAATACACAAACGGGCCTCAAAAAAATGCATGACAATCTATCTAGCTACGACGGCTATCTTAAAAAAGGGTATATCACAAAAGATCAATACAACTACCAGCACTCGCTCTACTTCCAGCAACAAAGTGCTTACCAGTCTTTAGTGAGTCAAAAAATGCAGCTTGAATCGCAACTCACTCAACTCAATAGCGACAAAATCACTAAGGCTGCTGATTTTGATAATCAAATATTAACCCAAAATAACCAAACCAATGATTATAGAAATCAACTTGTTGAATCAAATGCAAATGGTAATTTAATTATCAAAGCCATGACTGCCGGTCGCATTGAATCATTATCAGTCACCAAAGGACAAATGGTTGACAACGGTAGCAGCCTTGCGCAAATAAAACCCACTGGAGATATTGAATATTATCTTATCCTTTGGCTACCGAATAATGCCATCCCTTATGTAAAGCCCGGGGACACCATTAATATCCGCTATGATGCGTTTCCATCTGATAAATTTGGCCAATTCCCTGGTCAGGTAATGTCTATATCATCGATGCCGGCATCTCGGCAAGAGATGTCAGAATACACTAACGTTAACAATGGGGCTGTACAACAAGAACTTGCCCTCTATAAGGCATTAGTAAAGATCAAAAATAAAGAGTTCGAGTATAACGGGAAGAATCTAAAGTTATCCGATGGCCTCAAGGCTCAGGCCATTGTATTTCTCGAAAAAAGACCACTGTATATGTGGATGTTCACTCCTTTTTATAAGATGACCCAAAGCGTAAGCGGACCACTCGATGACTAATCATTTATTTTCAAAAATAATTTCTAAAATTGATTTTTCGCTGCGGAAAAAGACGCCCGTTATATTGCAATCGGAAGCAACAGAATGTGGTATTGCCTGCCTGGCGATGGTCTGCAGTTTTTATGGGCAGCATATCGACTTATTTAACTTCCGCCAACGCTACGGCAGCCCGTCACAAGGCTCAAGTCTGTTATCGTTAAGTCAGATGGCCGAACAGGCGGGCCTAAAGAGCCGCGCACTCACTTTAGATCTGAATGAAATTAAGCAATTAAAACTTCCCTGCATCATTCATTGGGAAATGAACCACTACGTAGTGCTGACTAAAGTCAGTCAATCCAGCTTTATCATCCATGACCCGTCCTTAGGTAAAAGAGTGATTGGACTACAGGAGATCTCTAACCATTTCACCGGTATTGCACTAGAGCTCTGGCCAGATCAAAACTTTCAGCAAGAAAAACGTAAGTCTCGGCTACGACTGATAGACCTGATGAACAATATCGCTGGCTTAAAGTCAGTGCTGCTCAAGATTTTTTCTTATTCAATGGCGATCGAGGCAATCGGGCTGTTACTGCCGGTGGGAACCCAATTGGTTACTGACCACGTTATCATGGCTCATGACCAAAACTTATTATCCATCATTTGCATTGGGCTCGTATTTTTTACCTTGTTCCGGACTTTTATCAGCATGTTACGAGCATGGACTTCGTTAACACTTAATACACTGACGAATATTCAATGGAAAACATCATTATTTGATCACCTGACGAATCTTCCGCTGTCATTCTTTGAAAAAAGACATCTCGGTGATATCCAATCCCGCTTTTCGTCACTTGATACTATTCGCTCAACCTTCACAAATAGCATTGTGACCGGGATTATGGACTCAATCATGACTGTCGGCCTGCTAATCATGCTAACGCTGTATGGTGGTTGGCTGGTATGGGTCGTTGTGGGTTTTACATTTTGCTATGCGCTAATGCGGTTGCTGACTTATCGTTTCTACCGTCGCGTTGCCGAGGAGCAGGTCGTTAAAGGTGCACGTTCCGGATCCCACTTCATGGAATCACTGTATGGCATTGCGACAATTAAGGCGCTTAATCTACAAAGCCGCCGCTCCCAGCACTGGCTCAATCTCAATATTGACGCCTGTAATGCAGGCATTAAGCAGACACGTTTCGATATGATGTTTGGCGGTATAAACACCTTCATCACGTCAATCGATCAAGTTGTCATACTGTGGCTGGGTGCGATTATGGTCATCAATAATAATATGACGCTCGGTATGTTTATGGCGTTTAACGCCTATCGAGGCCAGTTTTCCCAGCGAGCATCCAGCCTCATCGATCTGTGTATGCAGCTGCGCATGCTGTCATTACACAATGAGCGCCTCTCAGAAATTGTATTCAGCGAACCGGAAAAATCGCTGCCCCCTCGTCGAGTATTTTCTGAAGGTACAGGCGCCCGGCTTGAGATAAAGAATCTCAGTTACCAATACGATCCCTTTTCGCAACCCATTATTGCAAACCTGAACCTCAACATTTCTCCCGGCGAGTCAGTTGCTTTAATTGGGCCGTCAGGAGTGGGGAAAACAACACTGCTAAAAATCATGTGTGGCCTACTATCTCCAACACAAGGTGATGTATTTGCTGATAATCTCGACATCCAAAAAATTGGCTTAAACAATTATCGTCAGGGAATATCCTGCGTACTGCAGGAAGATCGTTTGTTCTCTGGATCACTGGTTGAAAACATCAGCGGTTTTGAGAATAACGTAAAAATGGATTTGGTTATCGAATGCGCCAGATATTGTAATATTCATGACGAGATCATGAACATGCCTATGGGGTATGAAACCATCGTGGGTGAGCTTGGCCTTGGTATTTCTGGGGGACAGAAGCAACGCATTTTAATTGCTCGCGCACTTTATCGTAAGCCCAGCATTCTGTTTATGGATGAAGCCACCAGCCATTTAGATCTGAATAACGAATCAATCATCAATCGCTCAATTTCCAGCCTAAGCATTACCCGAGTTATCGTTGCCCATCGCCCCTCTACAATTGCTTCGGCCGATCGCATCATCGACTTGTCACAATACAGCTCGGTACAGGCTGTACATTAAATCTGGAAAGGAAAATCCTATGCAAAACTCGATCACTGGTATTAATACGGCAGTTATCAAATATGAAAATCACTTCTTAGCGTTGCTGCTAAAAACTAAGCAATCAGATGGACTGTACCAACACTATTATCTACAGGTCCCTGAATTAGCCTCACTGCTAACCATTTTGCGTAACCGAATGATCGTTGTCTCCGAACGCCTCATGTTTGAAGGAGAAGCATATGGAAAAAAACTCCGAGCCTTCTCCGATGCATTAATGAACCATACCCCCCAAATAGAGGAGGAAGAGCTTCAGCATCCTAATCCCGAAAGGCGGGTAATGTCACTTATGCTCAAGCCAGGAGGATCCGTTTCCACCCTTATCGCGACGTTGCAGAATGACCTTATCACTCTCTTGTACATCGACGATATGCTGACAGGACCACTGATTGCCGCTATCCAGCAAGCATTAATTCATGCTGGCGAAACGGAGCTTATTCAATACTTCGCTTCGACGGTGAATCACTTGATGCTTTATACCGCCAGGTTGAGCAATACCGAGGCCATGAATTACCAGCAGTACCCGCAGGATGATTGGAAACAGTTACTGTTTACCCATCATCTGGCAATCTTATTTTGTTTTAACACCGCGGAAGGAAAAAAAGTGCTTTCCGGTGCCGTAATTAAAACCAGCGCCGATCACTCTTCAGAGGAAGAAAACAACATTCTGATGCATACCCTGGAAAAGTACTCGACGCTACAGGCAGTGCGCGATGATAAACGGGCGTGTCAGATTTTTAGCCGAGTTATCTCAGCCCAACCTGAAAAGATACTTACGCGGGATGAGTGTTTGAGGCCACTACACGCCTTTTATCTTGATACCTTAGACTCGTTGAATACCTGAGCCGTTAAGCCTCTCTCCGTTTTAACAGAGGGAGGCTTGGCATATCAATTCGGACACTTATAAACCTGGCCGTTCATTTCGCTGTCGGTAGGAACAAAGCTGGACAGCACACCTTGCGTCGGGCTGCTTACGCCATAAATCACGTTACCACCCAGCTCTGCCGCGTGGTTACGTAGCGCGTTTGCAGCACCGCGCATAGAACCGCCTTCCGCACCCTGCTGGCCGGAGAGCCAGTTACCCTGTGTTCCGGTAGCGGTGCCCATCAGCTGGCACTCAGCGCCTGGCTTCTCTTCCACAAAGCGCACATTCTGGCCACCTGCGGTCAGCTCCGTCGTGGAGCTACAGCCAGCTAACAGCAACGTAGCACCCACAATCCCTGCTAATAATTTTACCTGCATGTTATTCCCCATAATCAATGAGCTGGACGCAAGCCGTCCGTGTGTAAACCTTATACTAAAAAGATGACCAAAAGAAAAACCCCCGAACATTTCTGCCCGGGGGTTTCTTGATGCTATGGGGTATAGCGCACGATTACATCATGCCGCCCATACCGCCCATGCCACCCATGCCGCCAGCAGCGCCTAAATCAGGAGCGTCGCTTTTTGGCAGGTCGGTGACCATGCACTCGGTGGTGATCATCAGACCAGCAACGGAAGCTGCGTACTGCAGAGCAGAACGGGTCACTTTAGTTGGATCCAGGATACCCATATCGATCATGTTACCGTATTCTTCGGTTGCTGCGTTGTAACCGTAGTTGCCGTCGCCCGCTTTCACGGTGTTAGCCACGACAGAAGGTTCTTCGCCGCAGTTCAGAACGATCTGACGCAGTGGAGCTTCCATTGCGCGCAGCGCAACTTTGATCCCCACGTTCTGGTCTTCGTTCTGGCCGCGCAGATCACCCAGTTTGGATGCAACGCGAATCAGCGCAACACCACCACCGGCAACCACGCCTTCTTCAACCGCAGCACGGGTCGCGTGCAGGGCATCGTCAACGCGTGCTTTTTTCTCTTTCATTTCAACTTCGGTAGCAGCACCGACTTTGATAACTGCAACGCCGCCAGCCAGTTTAGCTACACGTTCCTGCAGTTTTTCACGGTCGTAGTCAGATGTTGCTTCTTCGATCTGCTTACGGATCTGAGCAACACGGCCCTGAATCGCCGCTTCTTCACCCACGCCATCAATGATGGTGGTGGTGTCTTTGTTGATCACAACGCGTTTAGCCTGGCCCATGTCTTCCAGGGTCGCTTTTTCCAGCTCCATACCGATCTCTTCAGAGATAACGGTACCGCCGGTCAGAGTAGCGATATCCTGCAGCATAGCTTTACGGCGGTCGCCGAAGCCAGGTGCTTTAACCGCTGCCACTTTCACGATGCCACGCATGGTGTTAACAACCAGAGTCGCCAGCGCTTCGCCTTCAACATCTTCAGCGATGATCAGCAGTGGTTTGCCTGCTTTCGCAACGGCTTCCAGAACTGGCAGCATTTCGCGGATGTTGGAGATTTTTTTGTCAGCCAGCAGGATGAATGGGCTTTCCAGCTCAACTGCACCTGTTTCTGGTTTGTTGATGAAGTATGGGGACAGGTAGCCACGGTCAAACTGCATACCTTCAACCACGTCCAGTTCATCTTCCAGACCGGTACCGTCTTCAACGGTAATTACGCCTTCTTTACCGACTTTATCCATCGCTTCAGCGATCAGTTTACCTACGGTTTCGTCGGAGTTAGCGGAGATGGTACCAACCTGAGCAATTGCTTTAGAGTCAGAGCAAGGTACGGACAGTGCTTTCAGTTCTTCAACGGCGGAAGCGACAGCTTTGTCGATACCACGTTTCAGATCCATTGGGTTCATGCCCGCAGCAACGGCTTTCAGACCTTCAGTGATGATTGCCTGCGCCAGTACGGTCGCGGTGGTGGTACCGTCGCCTGCAGCGTCATTCGCTTTAGAAGCAACTTCTTTCACCATCTGCGCGCCCATGTTTTCGAACTTGTCTTCCAGTTCGATTTCACGTGCTACGGAAACACCATCTTTGGTGATGGTTGGTGCGCCGAAAGATTTATCCAGAACCACGTTACGGCCTTTAGGGCCCAGGGTTACTTTAACTGCGTCTGCCAGTACGTTAACGCCGCGCAGCATTTTCACACGAGCGTCGTTACCGAATTTTACGTCTTTAGCTGCCATGTTCTTAATTCCTCAAATTCGTACAGTTTCGTGCGTAAAAATTACGCTTCAACAATTGCCAGGATGTCGCTTTCAGACATGATCAACACTTCTTCATTGTCGATCTTCTCAGATTTCACGCCGTAGCCGTCGTTGAAAATCACGATGTCACCAACTTTAACGTCCAGCGGCTGCACAGTTCCGTTTTCCAGAATGCGGCCTTTACCGACAGCGATGATTTCGCCACGAGTTGATTTCGCTGCCGCAGAACCGGTCAGGACGATGCCGCCAGCAGATTTGGTTTCAACTTCTTTACGTTTGACGATCACACGATCATGTAGCGGACGAATACTCATTGATAGCTCTCCTTTGAGAAAGTCATTATCAGTTATGGATGACGCCGGGCCGTACACGGTTTTCCGGCTAGTGCCAGAGAGATGGGGGTGTTCTCCTGCCCTTCAAGGGGGAAACCTAAAAAAAATTTATAACCGCCCCTCAATCACGATAAATCACTGAAATCCGTGCTGACTACAGCACAATGGCGCGGGGCGATACCACGCTCTGCTGTGGTAAAATCACGCTCTTTTTCAAGGGCGTGGGCGAAGGGTATGGCGGAACTCAAACAGGAGCTGGGATTAGCTCAAGGAATCGGATTACTGTCGACATCGCTGCTGGGGACCGGGGTATTTGCCGTACCGGCACTGGGCGCGATAGTCGCGGGTAACAATAGCCTGTGGGCGTGGCCGGCGTTGATTGTATTGGTATTTCCGGTGGCGATTGTTTTCGCCTTACTTGGCCGCCACTTCCCCAGCGCAGGCGGCGTCGCACACTTTGTCGAGATGGCCTTTGGCCCCCGCCTGGCGCGCGTGACCGGCTGGCTATTTCTCTCAGTCATTCCCGTTGGTCTCCCTGCCGCCTTACATATCGCCTCAGGTTTTACTCAAGCGCTATTTGGCTGGCACGGCTGGCAGCTGCTGATGGCCGAAGTCGCCACGCTGGGTATCATCTGGTGGCTGGGCTCACGCGGCGCAAGCTCCAGCGCGAATATTCAGACACTGGTTGCCATATTGATTATCGCGCTGCTGGCAGCCATTTGGGTCTACGGCGATATCACGGTAAGTGAGATCCCTTTCCCGGCGCCTGCGGAAATTAACCCTTCGCAGCTGTTTGCCGCTCTCTCGGTGATGTTCTGGTGCTTTGTTGGCCTTGAGGCCTTCGCACATATGGCTTCTGAGTTTCGTCACCCGGAGCGTGACTTCCCGCGGGCGTTGATTATCGGCCTACTGCTAGCCGGTGTTGTCTATTGGGCCTGTACCGTCCTGGTACTTCGTTTTCATGCCTACGGCGCAGCCAATACCGCGGCGGCATCGCTACCCACCATCGTGGTACAACTGTTCGGCGTTAAAGCACTCTGGGTAGCAAGCGTGATCGGCTTTCTCGCCTGCTTTGCCAGCACCAATATCTATATTCAAAGCTTTGCCCGGCTGGTGTGGTCCCAGGCGCAATATAAACCCACCAGCTATTTGGCCCGACTGTCACCTAACCACGTGCCGCGCAACGCATTAAACGTCGTGATCGGCAGCTGTATGCTCAGCACGCTGGCAAGCTATGGGCTTAATATCAATCTCGATGCGCTAATCATCTACGCCAACGGCATCTTTATTATGATTTACCTGCTGTGCATGCTGGCGGGCTGTAAGTTGCTCACTGGCCGTTTCCGGATGCTGTCGATGATTGGCGTAGCGCTATGCGTCATGCTGCTGGCAATGGTCGGCTGGAAGAGTCTGTACGCCATCGTGATGCTGTTTATGCTGTGGTGGCTGCTGCCTAAGCGGCGCATAGTCACCGCGTAAAAACAAAAAAGCCGGAGAGATATCCGGCTTTTTTCATCACGATAAAACCATTACGGGCGATTATCGTCTTTATGGTCAATCTGATCAGGACGTTCGTCTTTACGCTGATACTCACCGTCAAAGGTCTGCCCGCTCGTGGTACCGCCAGCAAAACCGCCTCCCGGCATACGATTGAAATGCAAATAAGGCATCAGCTTCACGGTCAGATGCTTCTGCACCGGCGGTAGCAACAGCACCAGACCCAGGAAATCGGTAAAGAACCCCGGTAAGAGCAACAGCAAACCGGCAAGGATCAGCGATACGCTTTTGATCATCTCTGCCGCTGGGCTTTCACCCGCCTGCATTTTTTCCTGCATCAGCATCAGGTTCTTGAAGCCCTGGTTACGCACCAGCGACATGCCGATAACCGAAGTGAAAATAACCAACAGCAACGTCATCAGGACGCCAAACACATGGGCGACCTGGATAAAAATAGATATCTCAATGTAAACATAGAGAAAAATTGCGATTAACGGTATCCAGCGCACTGGCATCTCCTGTGAGGTAAACAACGCGTACGACGCGCCGGCAGCGATTCATGATTCTCTGCACTAGATTTAAATGGTGATGGATCGCCGTATTTCAATCAGCGCAGATGGATAATTTTGTCAACATTCGTCAAGCGGTGATTCATTTCACAAATCAATAATTCTTATCAGCTTCACCAGATAATAAGTGATCCAGATAACTGCAATCCGCTATCATCAGCATATGATCATGGACACCGGGCCGATTAAGGAAATAATCTGCGGTAAGAAAAACGCATGACTTCAAAAATCCTGCGTATTTGGTGAAATCATTGGCAGCTCGCAAAAAGAAGGTTCACATGCTAAACAACATTCGTATCGAAGAAGATCTGTTGGGTACCAGGGAAGTTCCTGCTGACGCTTACTACGGCGTTCATACTCTGAGAGCGATTGAAAACTTTTACATCAGTAACAGTAAAATCAGCGATATCCCAGAGTTCGTTCGCGGGATGGTGATGGTGAAGAAAGCGGCGGCCATGGCGAACAAAGAGCTGCAAACCATTCCAAAAGGCGTCGCCAACGCCATTATTGCTGCATGTGATGAAGTCCTGAATAACGGTAAGTGCATGGATCAGTTCCCGGTAGACGTTTACCAGGGCGGCGCGGGTACCTCCGTTAACATGAACACTAACGAAGTACTGGCGAACATTGGTCTGGAACTGATGGGCCATCAGAAAGGCGAATACCAGTTCCTCAACCCTAACGACCACGTTAACAAATGCCAGTCCACCAACGACGCTTACCCAACCGGTTTCCGCATCGCGGTGTACACCTCTATTCTGAAGCTGATTGATGCGATCAATCAGTTAGGCGAAGGCTTCCAGCGCAAAGCGGTTGAATTCCAGGACATTCTGAAAATGGGCCGCACCCAGCTACAGGACGCCGTACCGATGACCCTCGGTCAGGAATTCCACGCCTTCAGCGTCTTGCTCAATGAAGAAACCAAAAACCTGCTGCGCACCGCAGAACTGCTGCTGGAGGTGAACCTCGGCGCGACGGCTATCGGTACGCGCCTAAATACGCCAGATGGCTATCAGCAACTGGCGGTGCAGAAGCTGGCTGAAGTCAGCAATCTGGCCGTGGTACCTGCGGAAGATCTGATTGAAGCAACGTCCGACTGCGGTGCCTATGTCATGGTGCACAGCTCGCTGAAACGCCTGGCAGTAAAAATGTCGAAGATCTGTAACGACCTTCGCCTGCTCTCCTCCGGCCCACGCGCGGGTCTGAACGAAATCAACCTGCCGGAACTGCAGGCGGGCTCTTCTATCATGCCGGCCAAAGTGAACCCGGTAGTGCCAGAAGTGGTCAACCAGGTGTGCTTCAAAGTTATCGGCAACGATACCACTGTCACCATGGCTTCCGAAGCGGGCCAGCTGCAGCTGAACGTGATGGAACCGGTTATCGGCCAGGCGCTGTTTGAGTCGGTCCACATCCTGACTAACGCGTGCTACAACCTGCTGGAAAAATGCGTCGACGGCATCACCGCCAACAAAGAAGTGTGTGAAAGCTACGTCTACAACTCCATTGGCATCGTCACCTACCTGAACCCATTCATCGGCCACCACAACGGCGACATCGTCGGGAAAATTTGTGCCGAAACCGGTAAGAGCGTACGCGAAGTGGTGCTGGAGCGCGGGCTGTTGACCGAGGCGGAGCTGGATGACATCTTCTCCCCGCAAAACCTGATGCACCCGGCTTATAAAGCGAAGCGATATACCGATGAAAGCGAGCAGTAGTCTTTCAGACTAAATAACCGAGGCATGTCATGATGACATGCCTTTTTTGTTTCTATAATTCACGAAAACACAACAATTACATATCAATCTGGTAAACAAGGAAGGCTAATATGTTTGGAGCAGAGTTGGTTATTGTGCTTCTTGCCATCTATCTGGGGGCAAGACTCGGAGGTATCGGCATCGGCTTTGCCGGTGGCTTAGGCGTACTGGTATTGACGCTGATCTTCCAGATACAACCCGGCGCGATCCCCTTTGATGTTATCGAAATCATCATGGCGGTTATCGCCGCGATTGCCGCGATGCAGGTCGCCGGCGGGATGGATTATCTGGTCAGTCTGGCAGAGCGCATGCTTCGCCGCCACCCAAAATACATCACCTTCCTCGCACCTCTGGTCACCTGGTTTATGACCATTCTAGCCGGTACCGGTCATACCGCGTTCTCCACGCTACCGGTCATTACCGAAGTGGCTAAAGAGCAAGGGATCCGCCCTTCCCGCCCGCTATCTATCGCCGTTGTCGCCTCACAGATTGCCATTACTGCCTCGCCGATTTCGGCAGCGGTCGTGTTCTTTGCCGGCATTCTTGAGCCCATGGGCGTTAGCTACCTGACGCTGCTCTCCATCTGTATTCCGGTCACTTTGATTGCCGTACTGCTGACCTCCGTGGTGTGCAACTTCCTTGGCTGCGAACTGAAAGACGATCCGGTGTACCAGGAGCGTCTGGCGAAAGGTGAAGTTCGTCTGCGCGGCAGCCAGGTCTTCGAACTGAAGCCACATGCCAAACGTTCAGTGCTGCTGTTCCTTGTCGGTATCGTCGCCGTCATGTTCTATGCCACTGCAATTAGCGATACCGTCGGTCTGATTCAGAACCCCGTTCTGCCGCGTAACGAAGCCATCGTGGTATTCATGCTGACTATCGCCACGCTGATTTGCATCACCTGTAAAATCGACACCGGCGAAATCCTCAACGCCAGCACCTTTAAATCCGGTATGAGTGCCTGCGTGTGCGTACTGGGCGTGGCGTGGCTGGGCGATACCTTTGTGAAAGCCCATATCGCCGACATCCAGGCCATTGCAGGTGACCTGCTGAATAACTACCCGTGGCTGTTGGCCGTGGTGCTGTTCTTTGCCGCGACCCTGCTTTACTCCCAGGCGGCGACCACCAAAGCGCTGATGCCTGCGGCGCTGATGCTGGGCGTTAGCCCGCTCACCGCAATCGCCTCTTTCGCCGCGGTTTCGGCACTGTTCGTTCTACCAACCTATCCAACGCTGTTAGCGGCGGTAGAAATGGACGACACCGGATCAACGCGAATCGGCAAATACGTGTTTAACCACGCGTTTCTGATCCCTGGCGTCATCGCCATTACCCTGTGCGTGATCCTCGGCTTTATTTTTGGCGGCCTGATCCTCTAACCACCTGACGCTGTAAAAATCGTTAAAGTCGGGCCGCTCAGCGGCCCGATGCATTCAACCCCACTAACTCACCGTGCTATAGTGCCTCTTTTCATCGCTACGAGGTGACAATGAGTACTCCCGACGCTGTTGTGGTTCTCTGTACTGCTCCTGATGAAGCGACCGCCCAGGACCTGGCGGCGAAAGTATTGGCCGAAAAACTCGCGGCCTGCGCCACGCTGTTGCCCGGCGCGACATCGCTCTACTACTGGGAAGGGAAACTGGAGCAGGAGTATGAAGTACAAATGCTGCTGAAGACCGACACCTCCCATCAGCAGGCGCTGCTTGACTGCCTGAAAGCTCATCACCCGTATCAAACCCCCGAACTGTTAGTTTTACCCGTTACTCACGCAGATACCGATTACCTCTCATGGCTCAACGCTTCCTTACGCTGATCCTGCTGCTGTGCAGCACATCGGCCTTCGCCGGGCTGTTTGACGCGCCCGGCCGCTCTCATTTTGTCCCTGCTGACCAGGCTTTTAGCTTTGATTTTCAGCAGAATCAGCACGATGTCAGCCTGAGCTGGCAGGTAAAAGAGGGCTACTACCTGTATCGTAAGCAGATTCAGGTGAATCCAACCCATGCCCATATCGCCCCGCTGCAGTTGCCGAAGGGCGAATGGCACAACGATGAGTTTTACGGCAAAAGCGAAATCTATCGCCAGCGTCTAACCGTTCCGGTTACGTTAACCGAGGCCTCACAAGGTGCAACGCTAACCGTGACCTATCAAGGCTGCGCCGATGCGGGTTTCTGCTATCCACCGGAAACCAAAACCGTGCCGTTAAATGCCGTTGTCGAACAGGCGCAAACGCCGTTCTCCGGGGAAAATACCGAGCCCAAGCCAGCACACGTGCTTTCACCCTCCGAAGAGAGCGCCGGGATGAAGGGTAATTCCGACACCACTCTCCCGTTTAGCGCCCTCTGGGCACTGCTGATCGGCATCGGTATCGCGTTCACCCCCTGCGTCCTACCGATGTACCCGCTGATCTCCGGTATCGTTCTCGGTGGCAAACAGCGCCTCTCGACTGCCCGTGCGCTGCTGCTGGCCTTTATCTATGTGCAAGGCATGGCCCTGACCTACACCGCACTGGGATTGGTGGTTGCCGCCGCCGGAATGCAGTTTCAGGCTGCGCTCCAGCATCCTTACGTACTCGTTGGCCTGTCGGTGCTTTTTATCCTGCTGGCACTATCGATGTTTGGCGCTTTCTCACTCCAGCTACCGTCATCACTACAAACTCGCCTCACCTTAATGAGCAACCGCCAACAGGGTGGCTCCGCAGGGGGCGTATTCGCTATGGGGTCGATTGCCGGGCTTATCTGCTCACCGTGTACCACGGCACCGCTGAGCGCTATCCTGCTGTATATCGCCCAAAGCGGTAATCTGTGGCTCGGTGGTGGAACGCTGTATCTCTATGCGCTGGGGATGGGACTACCGCTGATCATTATCACCGTTTTCGGTAATCGTCTGCTGCCCAAAAGTGGGCCGTGGATGGCGCAGGTTAAAACAGCGTTTGGCTTTGTGATCCTCGCTCTGCCGGTCTTCCTGTTGGAGCGCATTATTGGTGATATCTGGGGATTGCGTCTCTGGTCAATGCTCGGCGTGGCGTTCTTCGGCTGGGCGTTTATCACCAGCCTGGGATTAAAAAAACCGTGGCAGCGCATTGGGCAGATTGTGCTGCTGACCGCAGCATTGATTAGCGTTCGCCCGCTTCAGGATTGGGCATTTGGCGTCCCGGTTACGCAAAATCAGGCACATCTAAATTTCACCCGTATCAGCAACGTTGAGACGCTGGAAACGGCGCTCGCCGGGGCTCGCGGCAAACCGGTTATGCTCGATCTGTATGCCGATTGGTGCGTAGCCTGCAAAGAGTTTGAGAAATACACCTTCAGTGACCCGCAGGTCCAAAAGGCGCTACAAAACACCGTACTGTTACAGGCCGATGTCACTGCCAACCGCGCGCAGGACGTAGAGCTGCTAAAACATTTACAGGTTCTGGGTCTGCCGACCATCCTCTTCTTTGATGAAGATGGCCGCGAGCAGCCCGCACTGCGGGTGACCGGCTTTATGGATGCCGCCACGTTTCGCGCGCATTTGCGCGAAAGCCAACCGTAGACAACACTTTTAGACGGAAAGCCGTCAGGAACGGAGGAGAATACCGTGCAACGCGAAGACGTACTGGGGGAAGCCCTACAGCTCCTTGAGCAAGAAGGGATTGCCAGCACCACGCTGGAAATGATTGCCGCGCGCGTAGACCGCCCACTGGATGAGCTGCGCCGTTTCTGGCCAGACAGCGAGGCGCTACTGTATGACGCACTGCGCTATCTGAGCCAACAGGTAGATACATGGCGTCGTCAGTTGATGCTGAACGAGGAGCTGACGCCGGAGCAAAAGCTGCTGGCTCGCTACACCGCGCTGACTGAATGCGTAAATAAAAACCGCTATCCGGGCTGTCTATTTATTGCCGCCTGCACTTTCTACCCGGAGGCAGATCACCCTATCCACCAACTGGCGAATCAGCAAAAGCAGGCTGCCTACGAGTACAGCCACGAGCTGTTAACCCAACTGGAAGTAGATGACCCCGCCATGGTCGCCAAACAGATGCAGTTGGTGCTTGAAGGCTGTCTGAGCCGCATGCTGGTAAGTCGTAGCCAGGTCGATGTCGATACCGCTCATCGCCTTGCGGAAGACATTCTGCGCTTTGCGAAATGCCGCCAGGGCGGCGCGTTAACCTAAGCCAGCATCCCCGCCCACGCGGAAAACAGCAGGCACAGCGCCATCAGCCGCTGAAACCGCACCATCGCCACGGTGGTGCGGAAGACGCGGTTAACCGCCTTTCCCAGGAACGCCCAGCACATCAAACACGCGACCGAGATCAGTAAAAACCACAGTGCCATCAGCGCTACTTCGCGCAGCGCATGCGATCCGCTCGGCGCAAATAAGCTCACCACCGCCAGCGCCATCATCCACGTTTTCGGGTTTATCACCTGCAGCAGCGCCGCAGCCCTGACGGTAAACCGATGATGCGTTCTCCCGGCAATGTTCGCCGCCGGCGCGCAGAACAGCTGCCAGCTCATCCAGCTCAGCCACAGTACGCCCGCCCAGCTCATCACCTGGCGCACCAGCGGATATTGCCGCAGCAACTCTCCCGCGCCGGCTCCTGAAATCAACACAATGGCACTGGCCGCGACGCAGCCGCTGACCAGCGGGGCTATCGTCGCTTTCACGCCATAGTGCTGGCTATTGGTCAGCACCAGTATATTGGTGGGGCCAGGGGTTATCGAGGCAACAAAGGCAAACAGCAGGAACGGCATGATATTCACAGGTGGACTCCTTATTCTTTGAGTCCTGACTGTGCCGCTATTTTCTGGAAACGTCTGGAAGGTTTGTGCACAACCGGCGATAGTGGGCAGGCGAGATACGATACGCCCGCTGGAACCAGCGCCCAAGATGACTCTGGTCTGCAAAACCAAGCGTCGCCGCCACATCCACCGGCTGTTCACCCAGCGACAGCAATTGTCGCGCCTTCGCCAGCCGCAGTTGAATAAGCCAGGCATGCGGCGCCAGATGAAACTCGCGTTTAAAGCTGCGGGTGAGCGTAAAGCGGTCGGTTCCGGTTTCCCGCGCCAGGTCAGACAGTCCAATATTATCGCCGATATGCGCATGCAGATAATCCCGCGCCCGATGGGCAATCGCCGCGCATTGGATTTGTGTTGGTAGTCGCTTACGCCACTGGCAGTGCGAAGTCAGCTGTGCCAGCAGATTATCCATACTGCTCTGCTGAACAATACGCATCTCATCGGTATGCAGGGTGCTAAAGGTCTCATTAATCGCGCGAACCAACTGCGGCTCGCGGGTCAGCGTCTGATGGAAATGCAGCGAATAGCTGTCCGGCGTAGCGTCATACAGGCCGTGCAACGTGTGAGTAAGCCAGCGCTCGTCCAGATAAAATGTCAGGTAGGTAAAACCGCCGGCAATCGGCGCATCGCCGTCGTGAATTTCGCCTGGCTCCAGCAAAAAGGCATCACCCGGCTGGCTACGGTGACGTTCGCGTCGGCAATGAAACTGCTGCATCCCGTTAAGCGTAATGCCAACCAGATAGCTATCATGCCAGTGCGGGTCGAAGGCATGGCCTTCAAAGTGCGCTTTTATCGTTTCAATACCCGTATCGGCATGCTGTCGCAGCTCAAGCCAATCTTTTGTCGCCATTCTGCCCTCCTCTCGCTGCCAGCATTGCCCGATTGCCGTACCGCTGTCTGGAAGATTTGTGCAAACATACGGCGCAAACGCGTAGATTGCCGCAATAGTAAGCAGTTGAACAGCTTTTCCATGAATTTGGTTGACGTGAGGGAGCGACTACGGTTTAATGCGCTCCGTTGCCCGGATAGCTCAGTCGGTAGAGCAGGGGATTGAAAATCCCCGTGTCCTTGGTTCGATTCCGAGTCCGGGCACCACTATTTA
>NZ_BCTM01000056.1 GCF_001571285.1 Kluyvera cryocrescens NBRC 102467
ATTTTGACGAAAAGATCGAGCGTGCGCTCTTCTTTGAAGATCTGGATATAAACCGGGGAGCCCATCATTTGCTGCTTATATTCTTTGCTAACGGGCGTCGTCGGACTGTTGCTGCTCAGGAGCCCAGCAAACGAAACGCACGGCATTAAAAGCATCGCAATAAATAATGCGATTTTGCGCATACTACATGTTCCTTGATAAAAAATAACAACACGCCAGGAGAGGCCATAGAGAGAAAAAGCAGATAAATCTGTTTTTGTGCGCTCACCTTAGCACCACCGCATTTTTTCGCAAGAGGGGCGTTTGGCGTTTACAATTTCCTATTGCATTCCCACCAGAACCCGGTGCGTTGTGCTGCATGGTGGCTCATTCGCTCTCGCAATAAAGAGTGTAGGATAAGCTGATGATTCACTAGCTATCTTTGTCTGAATCAATAGAACTTTGCGCATTGGCTCGCAATTTAGCGGGCTGAAAAGCGGAACTGCTGCATCGCGGAAGGAGAAAATGGTAAACTTTAGTTACGTAATCATTCGCCCAGGAAATGGAATGCGCGGATGAATAGCGGAGTAATTCTCAAATACAGTGTAAGAAAGGATGCTTCAGTCCCTCGTTTCACCCAATTAGGGGATGCCATTGGGTTTCCGGTGTAATTCCTTTCTTTTGTCTCGTTAACCAAAACGCTGACCTCAACGCTTTGTTGACGTCGTCGTTAACGGATACCTGCGAACAGTATGATTAAAATAACCAAAGGCCTCGATTTGCCTATTGCTGGCCTGCCCGATCAGCAACGTATTGATGACGTCACGGTCAGCCGTGTGGCGATCGTTGGCGAAGAATATGTGGGGTTGCGCCCTTCCATGGCGGTAAAAGAAGGCGACCGGGTCATTAAAGGGCAACTGCTTTTTGAAGATAAAAAAATTCCCGGCGTCCGTTTTACTTCCCCGGCCTGTGGCACGGTAAGAGCAATACACCGCGGCGAGCGACGAGTATTGCAGTCGGTGGTGATTGATATCGACGGCGATGAATCCGTGGCGTTCACCCGCTATGCCGCCGATGAACTGGCAACGTTGCCGCGCGACACGGTGGCCTCACAGCTGATTGAGTCTGGCCTCTGGACGGCGATGCGTACCCGTCCTTTCAGTAAAACGCCTACGCCGGGGACAGAGCCGGTGGCCATCTTCGTCACCGCAATGGATACCAATCCTCTGGCCGCCGATCCGCAGCCGATTATCCTTGCTCAGCGCGAAGCCTTTAATGCCGGTTTAACCCTGCTGACGCGCCTGACCGACGGTAAAGTCCACGTCTGCCAGCGCAGCGGCGGCAAGCTGGGTGGTCACCCGCAGGGACAGGTGACGTTTAACCAATTCACCGGCCCGCATCCGGCGGGATTAGTCGGCACGCATATTCACTTCCTCGAGCCGGTCAGCCTGAATAAGCAGGTTTGGCACCTTAACTACCAGGACGTTATCGCCATTGGCAAACTGTTCCTCGACGGTGTGCTATGGACGGAGCGGGTAATTGCGCTCGGTGGCCCGCAGGTGAAACATCCTCGTCTGGTGCGCACCCGCCTGGGCGCGGATCTTAACGCGCTGCTGGTGGATGAGCTGGTTGCGGGTGAAAACCGCGTCCTTTCCGGCTCCGTGCTGAACGGCACTCAGGCCACTGGGCCGCATGCGTTCCTCGGACGCTTCCACTTGCAGGTCAGCGTGCTGAAAGAAGGGCGTGAAAAAGAGCTGCTTGGTTGGGTTGCGCCGGGCCGGGATAAGTTCTCCATTACGCGTACCACGCTGGGCCACTTCCTCAAGCACAAGCTTTTTAATTTCTCGACGGATACCCACGGCGGCGAGCGCGCCATGGTGCCTATTGGCAGCTATGAGCGCGTCATGCCGCTGGATATTTTGCCAACCGTGCTACTGCGCGACCTGCTGGCGGGTGACACCGACAGCGCTCAGGCGCTGGGGTGTCTGGAGCTGGACGAAGAAGATTTGGCGCTGTGCACCTATGTCTGTCCAGGAAAATACGAATACGGTCCGGTGTTGCGCCGCGTATTAACGCAAATTGAGCAGGAAGGCTAAGTGATGGGCTTAAAACAGCTACTGGAAAAAGTTGAGCCGCACTTCACGCAGGGCGGCAAGCTGGAAAAATATTACCCGCTGTTTGAAGCGACGGCGACGTTGCTTTATACACCGGGCCATGTCACCAAAGGTGCGGCGCACGTCCGTGACGCTATCGACCTTAAGCGTATGATGATCCTCGTTTGGTTCGCCGTGTTCCCCGCGATGTTCTGGGGGATGTACAACGTGGGGCTACAAACCCTTCCCGCGCTGCACAAACTGTACGGTGCGGAACAACTGCAGCAGGTCATTGCCAGCAATTGGCACTACAACGTAGCGCAGGCGCTGGGCGTCAGCTTCGCCCCCGATGCCGGTTGGATCAGCATGATGATGCTGGGCGCGGTGTTCTTCGTGCCTATTTACGCGACCGTGTTTCTGGTTGGTGGTTTTTGGGAAGTTCTGTTCTCTATTGTTCGTAAACATGAGATTAACGAAGGTTTCTTTGTCACTTCGATTCTCTTCGCGCTGATTGTCCCGCCGACGATGCCGTTGTGGCAGGCGGCGTTGGGTATCTCCTTCGGCGTGGTGATTGCGAAAGAGATTTTCGGTGGCACAGGGCGCAACTTCTTGAACCCGGCGCTGGCGGGGCGTGCGTTCCTGTTCTTTGCCTATCCGGCACAAATCTCGGGTGACCTGGTATGGACCGCGGCCGATGGCTTCTCCGGCGCCACACCGCTATCTCAGTGGGCCAGCCACGGCGGTGAGTCGCTGGTGAACGTGGTAACCGGTCAACCGGTCAGTTGGATGGATGCCTTCATCGGCAACATCCCCGGCTCGATTGGTGAAGTCTCTACTCTGATGATTCTGCTCGGTGGGGCGCTGATTATCTTTGGCCGCGTCGCCTCCTGGCGCATTGTGGCTGGGGTGATGCTTGGCATGATCGCTTGTGCCACTCTGTTTAACCTGGTGGGATCTGATACTAACCCGATGTTTGCCATGCCGTGGTACTGGCATCTGGTGCTGGGCGGTTTTGCCTTCGGCATGATGTTTATGGCGACTGATCCGGTTTCCGCCTCATTTACGGATAAAGGAAAGTGGTGCTACGGCGCGCTGATTGGCGTGATGTGCGTGCTGATTCGCGTCGTAAACCCGGCCTATCCAGAAGGGATGATGCTGGCGATTTTGTTCGCCAACCTCTTTGCGCCGCTGTTTGATTACCTGGTGGTGCAGGCCAACATTAAGCGGAGGAAGTCGCGTGGCTGAGATAAAAAGTAACGATAGCATCGGCAAAACGCTGCTGGTGGTGCTGGTGCTTTGCCTGGTCTGCTCCATCGTGGTGGCGGGTTCTGCCGTTGGGCTCAAACCCCTACAGCAAGAGCAGCGCGCGCTGGATAAACAGCGCAACATACTCGCCGTCGCAGGGTTGATGCACGACGGCATGTCAGCGGATGAAGTGGCTGAAATCTACGCCGCCCGCGTGACGCCGCGGCTGGTGGATTTAAAAAGCGGCGCAATGCTGGACAGCGATCCGGCGAAGTTTAATCAGAGCATGGCGTTAAAAGATCCTCAGCAAAGCGTGGCCCTTGAGGCTAATGAAGATCCGGCGGGTATCAAACGTCGCAGCAATGTCGTGGAAATCTACCTGATCAAAGATGAGCAGCAGAAAATACAGGAAATCGTTCTCCCTGTTTACGGCAACGGCCTGTGGTCAATGATGTACGCCTTTGTGGCGCTGGATACCGATGGCCGCACCATCAAAGGCATCACTTATTATGACCAAGGGGAAACCCCAGGGCTGGGCGGTGAAATTGAAAACCCTAACTGGCGTGCGCAGTTTATCGGCAAACGCGTGGTGGACGATAACGGCCAGCCGGCGTTGAGAGTGATGAAAGGAGCCGCACCGCAGGGCGATCTGTACGCGGTTGATGGTTTGTCCGGCGCAACGCTGACTGCCAACGGCGTGCAGCATAGTTTCAATTTCTGGATGGGTGAAATGGGCTTTGGCCCGTTCCTGAAGCAGGTGCGTGAAGGAGGGCTGAATCATGGCTGAGCAGGGTGATATGAAAGAGGTGAAGCGCGTGCTGGTTGGCCCGCTTATCGCCAACAACCCGATTGCGCTACAGGTGCTTGGCGTCTGTTCGGCGCTGGCGGTCACTACCAAGCTTGAAACGGCGTTTGTGATGACCATTGCGGTTACTTTGGTGACGGCATTCTCCAGCATGTTTATCTCGATGATTCGCCATCACATTCCCAACAGCGTGCGCATTATCGTACAGATGGCGATTATCGCCTCGTTGGTGATTGTGGTGGATCAGCTGCTACGTGCTTTTGCCTACGAAACCTCCAAGCAACTGTCGGTGTTCGTTGGGCTCATTATTACCAACTGTATTGTGATGGGGCGTGCGGAAGCGTATGCCATGAAGTCACCGCCGCTGGCGAGCTTTATGGATGGTATTGGCAACGGTCTGGGCTACGGCGCGATTTTACTGATTGTCGGTTTCCTGCGTGAGCTTATCGGTAGCGGAAAACTGTTCGGCATCACCGTGCTGGAAACCGTTAAAAACGGCGGATGGTATCAGCCAAATGGCCTGTTCCTGCTCGCCCCAAGCGCATTTTTCATTATCGGTTTGCTGATCTGGGCGCTGCGTAGCTGGAAGCCGGAACAGCAGGAAAAGGAGTAACCGATTATGGCTCATTACATTAGCCTGTTTGTCCGCGCGGTGTTTGTTGAAAACATGGCGCTGGCGTTCTTCCTGGGGATGTGTACTTTCCTCGCGGTATCCAAGAAAGTCTCGACCGCTTTTGGTCTTGGCGTTGCGGTAACCGTCGTGCTGGGTCTGGCCGTACCGATCAACAACCTGGTCTATAACCTGGTGCTGCGTGACGGCGCGCTGGCGGAAGGCGTTGATCTCAGCTTTCTCAACTTCATCACCTTTATCGGGGTGATTGCGGCGCTGGTACAAATCCTTGAAATGATCCTCGATAAATACTTCCCCTCGCTGTATACCGCGCTGGGTATCTTCCTGCCGCTGATTGCCGTGAACTGCGCCATCTTTGGCGGCGTCTCGTTTATGGTCCAGCGCGATTACAACTTCAGCGAATCTATCGTATATGGATTTGGTTCCGGCATCGGTTGGATGCTGGCGATTGTCGCTATGGCCGGGATTCGCGAAAAGATGAAGTACTCAAATGTGCCCGCGGGACTGCGTGGCTTAGGGATCACCTTTATCACCACAGGATTGATGGCATTAGGTTTTATGTCATTTTCCGGTGTGCAGCTATAAGGGCCGCGAATAATGGAAATTTTACTGGGCGTAGTCATGTTTACGCTGATCGTACTGGTGCTGTCGCTGCTGATTCTGTTTGCCAAATCTAAGCTGGTGAACGCCGGCGATGTGGTTATCGAAATCAACAATGAAGCGGATAAGCAGATCAAAACCCCGGCGGGCGATAAGCTGCTGAATACGCTGTCCAGCAACGGCATCTTTATCTCCTCCGCCTGCGGCGGCGGTGGGTCCTGCGGTCAGTGCCGGGTGACGGTGAAAGAGGGCGGTGGTGATATTCTGCCGACCGAGCTTTCGCATATCACCAAGCGTGAAGCGAAAGAGGGCTGTCGTTTGGCCTGTCAGGTCGCTGTACGGCAGGATATGAAAATCGAGCTGCCGGACGAAGTCTTTGGCGTTAAAAAGTGGGAATGCGAAGTTATCTCTAACGATAACAAAGCGACCTTTATTAAAGAATTGAAGCTGGCGATCCCCGCCGGTGAGAACGTGCCGTTCCGTGCGGGCGGCTATATTCAAATTGAATGTCCGCCGCATAAAGTCGCCTATGCCGACTTTGACGTACCAGACGAGTATCGTGGCGACTGGGACAAGTTTAACCTCTTCCGCTACGTTTCCGACGTCAAAGAGCCGACGCTGCGCGCCTACTCTATGGCGAACTACCCGGAAGAGAAGGGCATCATTATGCTCAACGTGCGTATTGCTACGCCGCCTCCGTCTGCGCCTGAGGCACCGCCGGGGATCATGTCTTCCTATATTTGGTCACTGAAAGCCGGTGATAAGGTGACAATCTCGGGGCCATTTGGTGAGTTCTTTGCCAAAGAGACCGACGCGGAAATGGTCTTTATCGGCGGCGGGGCTGGGATGGCGCCAATGCGATCGCATATTTTCGACCAGCTAAAGCGTCTGCACAGTACGCGTAAGATTAGCTTCTGGTACGGTGCGCGATCGCTGCGTGAGATGTTCTATGCCGAAGAGTTTGAGCAACTGGCGCGCGAAAACCCGAACTTTACCTTCAACATCGCCCTCTCTGATGCGCTGCCGGAAGATAATTGGACGGGGTATACGGGCTTTATTCATAATGTCCTGTACGAAAACTATCTGCGCGATCACCCGGCACCGGAAGACTGTGAGTTCTATATGTGTGGGCCGCCGATGATGAACGCCGCGGTGATTAAAATGCTCAAAGACCTGGGCGTAGAGGATGAAAACATCATGCTCGACGACTTTGGAGGCTGATGATGTTGACGGTCTTTCTGGCGACATTCGTGATTTTTGTGCTGGTGGTATTTGGGATGTCGCTGGGATATCTGGTCAAGCGGAAAACACTGCAGGGTAGCTGCGGCGGGATCTCTTCACTGGGTATGGAAAAGGTCTGCGACTGTCCCGAACCCTGCGATGCGCGTAAAAAGCGCATGGCGCGTGAAGCGCAGCGCCAACAAAACCGCATCCTGTAATATTCCCCATCGCCCGGCGTCGCCGGGCGATTCTGCGCTCTTCTCATTTGCTAAAGTTATGCTGTATACTTATCCAGTGGTAAGTGAGGGCTAACGATGCGCAAAATAATCCATATCGATATGGACTGCTTCTTCGCAGCGGTTGAAATGCGTGACAACCCAGCGCTGCGCGATATCCCTATCGCGATTGGCGGCAGTCGGGTACAGCGAGGGGTGATCAGCACGGCGAACTATCCGGCGCGCAAATTCGGCGTGCGCAGCGCGATGCCTACCGGCATGGCATTAAAGCTCTGCCCGCACCTCACGTTATTACCGGGGCGCTTTGAAGCTTATCGTGAAGCCTCACACCATATCCGCGAAATTTTCTCGCGCTATACTTCGCTAATCGAACCGCTGTCGCTGGATGAGGCCTATCTTGACGTGAGCGACAGCACGCACTGCCATGGTTCGGCGACGCTGATGGCCCAGGAGATCCGCCAGACTATTTTTAATGAACTGGCGCTCACCGCCTCAGCCGGCGTTGCACCGGTGAAGTTTCTCGCCAAAATCGCCTCCGATCTCAACAAACCGAATGGCCAATTTGTGTTGACCCCGGCTGAAGTTCCGGCATTTCTAAAAACGCTGCCGCTAAGCAAAATCCCCGGCGTGGGCAAAGTGTCGGCGGCGAAGCTCGAAAGCATGGGGCTGCGCACCTGTGAAGATGTGCAGAAAAGCGATCTGGCCATGCTGTTAAAACGCTTTGGCAAGTTTGGCCGGATCCTGTGGGAACGCAGCCAAGGGATCGATGAACGCGAGATCCACAACGACAGGCAGCGTAAATCAATCGGCGTAGAACGGACGCTGGAAGAAGATATTCATGAGTGGTCTGACTGTGAAGCGATTATCGAAAGGCTCTACCCCGAGCTGGAGCGCCGGCTGGCGAAGGTCAAAGCGGACTTGTTGATTGCGCGCCAGGGCGTGAAGCTTAAATTTAATGACTTCCAGCTCACCACCCAGGAACATGTCTGGCCAAAGCTGAACAAAGATGATCTCATCGCTACGGCGCAAAAATCGTGGCATGAACGGCGGGCAGGGCGCGGCGTGCGCCTTGTTGGTCTGCATGTTACGCTGCTCGATCCTCAGCTGGAACGACAGCTACTTTTAGGGATTTAGCCATGCTTATTCGTCCGTACCATGAAACTGATTTTTCCGCCCTGTGCCAGATTTTCCAGCGCGCGGTGCGTGAAACTGCCAGCCAACACTATTCTGCCTCGCAGATTGCTGCCTGGGCGCAGGTGGATGAAACGCTCTGGCGGCAAAAGATGGCCGATTCTTTAGTGCTAGTGGCAACGGCCGGCAATCGCCCAGTCGGTTTTGTTACCGCTGTCGGCACCTATATCGATCTGCTTTTTGTGGATCCCGCGTATTCGCGCCAGGGGATTGCCAGCGCTTTGCTTCGCGAATTGTGTACACAGATTCCAGCGGGAACGTTAACGGCGGAAGCGAGCCTCACGGCGAAAGCGTGCTTTGAACGGCAGGGGTTTCAGGTGACGGCGCAGCAAGAGGTTGAAGCCCGCGGGGAGTATTTTGTGAATTACCGGATGGAGAAGGTGAGATAGCGGGAGGAGAGACTCCCGGCGAGCCTAAACCCGCCGGGAAGGGCAAAACTTATTTCGCCGGAATCGCTTTCAGCAGTTCCGTCAGCAGCTGCCAATACTGGCCAACGCTTTCGATATGAACCTGCTCATCCGGTGAGTGTGGGCCGGTAATGGTTGGCCCAATAGAAACCATATCCATGTTTGGATACGGTTTCTTGAACAGACCACATTCCAGACCTGCGTGGATAATCTGAATGTTCGGCACCTTGTTGAACAGGCGCTGATAGGTTTCACGCACCAACTGCATCACCGGAGAGCTTGCATCCGGCTGCCAGCCTGGATAACCGCCTTTTGGCTGCGTTTTTGCACCCGCCAGCGCGCCGAGTGATTCCAGCATGCTGACAACGTAATCTTTGCCGCTATCGAGCAGGGAACGAATCAGGCAGTGGATAATCGCGGAATCTTCAGTGAAGGAGACCACACCGACGTTCAGAGAGGTCTCTACGACGCCTTTGGCCACGTCAGAATTACGGATAACGCCGTTCGGGGTTGCGTTCAGCAGTTGCACGAACGCATCGCGGGAAGCGCTGCTCAGCGCCTTACCTTCAACAGTCTGCGCTTCCAGCACCAGGGTCAGGTTTTTCTCTTTCGCTGACAGTTCGTTTTGCAGAATGTGCAGGTAGGTCTCAACCAGATCTTTCAGGGCGCTGACTTTATCGCCAGGAATTGCCAGCGTTGCGAAGGCTTCACGTGGGATTGCGTTACGCAGGGTACCGCCGGTGAAGTCAACCAGACGCAGATCCAGTTCCGCCGCGTGAGCGACCAGGAAGCGGGCCAGCAGCTTGTTAGCATTTCCCAGACCGAGGTGAATATCACCGCCGGAGTGACCGCCTTTCAGGCCTTTCAGCGTCAGCTTGAAGGTCTGGAAGCCAGCCGGAATCGCTTCACGGGTCAGCGGCAGGGTGCTGGTAAAGTCGATACCGCCCGCACAGCCCATGTAGATTTCACCCTCTTCTTCAGAGTCGGTGTTGATCAGAATTTCGCCCTGCAGCCAGTTAGGCTGAAGGCCAAATGCGCCGTCCATACCGGTCTCTTCGGTCATGGTCAGCAGCACTTCCAGCGGGCCGTGTTCAACGGAATCATCGGACAGGACCGCCAGCGCGGACGCCATACCGATACCGTTATCCGCGCCCAGCGTTGTGCCGCGCGCTTTAACCCACTCGCCGTCGATGTACGGCTGAATTGGGTCTTTGGCAAAGTCGTGCACGGTGTCATTGTTTTTCTGCGGCACCATATCAAGGTGAGCCTGCAGAACAACCGCTTTGCGGTTTTCCATGCCCGGCGTTGCGGCTTTACGAATCAGAATGTTGCCAACCTGGTCGCGTTCCGCGTGCAGACCTTTTTCTTTCGCCCAGCCCACGATATGGGCAGCGAGCTGCTCTTCATGATGGGAAGGGTGCGGAATGGAACAGATTTTGGCAAAAATATCCCACAGCGGCTGCGGGGATAATTGAGACAGTTCAGACACGATGAGTCTCCTTACGGCGTTCTGCAAAAGTCACTTGCAGGTAAAGGGTTAGCACATACATATACCACAAGACTGGCTTGCGCGATGGGGTTGAGAATACCACTTTCTCTCCCTCCCGGTAGAAGAAACCACGTAAAAAGAGCCCGCTATTCCGCTTAACACTGGTTTTTAGTGCGTCAGATCTCTATAATCTCGCGCAACCCATTTCCCCCTTGAACACTTTTTAAGCCGTATAACACAGGCTGGGACACTTCACATGAGCGAAAAATACGTCGTCACCTGGGACATGTTGCAGATTCACGCGCGCAAACTGGCTGCACGCCTGATGCCTTCAGAACAATGGAAAGGCATTATTGCCGTTAGCCGTGGTGGTCTGGTACCGGGCGCACTGCTGGCACGTGAACTGGGCATTCGTCATGTCGACACCGTATGCATCTCCAGCTATGACCACGACAACCAGCGTGAACTGAAAGTTCTCAAACGCGCTGAAGGCGATGGCGAAGGCTTTATCGTTATTGACGATCTGGTAGACACCGGCGGCACCGCGGTTGCTATTCGTGAAATGTACCCGAAAGCACATTTCGTCACCATCTTCGCTAAACCGGCCGGTCGTCCGCTGGTTAACGATTATGTTGTTGATATCCCTCAGGATACCTGGATTGAACAGCCTTGGGATATGGGCGTGGTATTTGTACCGCCTATCTCTGGTCGCTAATTCATTCAATAAATGCGCTTCCAACGCCCGGTTCTGCCGGGCGTTGTTTTTTTTAACGTCCCACGCGTTACAATAGGCCTAAGTTCGTCTCTATGGAGGTTTTGTGATGCCAGAAGCCAATCTCAGCGAAACGCTATTCAAACCGCGCTTTAAACACCCGGAAACATCAACGCTGGTGCGCCGCTTCAATACCGGCAAGACCGACAGCATGCAGTCGGCGCTGAGCGGAAGCAACATCCCGCACTGGTACCGCATGATTAACCGCCTGATGTGGATTTGGCGTGGGGTCACGCCGCAGGAAATTCTCGACGTTCAGGCGCGTATCGTGATGAGCAAGGCCGAACGCACTGACGATGAGCTGTTTGATACCGTTGTCGGCTACCGTGGCGGCAACTGGATCTACGAATGGTCGACCCAGGCTATGCTATGGCAGCAGAAAGCCACTCAGGAAGCAGATGAAACGCTCAGTGGCCGTCATTGGCTGCATGCTTCGAATCTCTACAGCATTGCTGCCTACCCGCATCTGAAGGGAGATGACCTCGCCGAGCAGGCGCAGGCATTGGCGAACCGTGCCTATGAAGAGGCTGCGAAGCGTTTACCCGGCGAGATGCGCGAGCTGGAGTTTGCGATTCCGGGCGGTTCACCGATTACCGGCTTCCTGCATATGCCAAAAGGCGACGGCCCGTTCCCAACGGTGCTGATGTGTGGTGGTCTTGATGGCCTGCAAACCGATTATTACAGCCTGTATGAGTACTATTTTGCCCCGCTGGGGATTGCGATGCTGACGGTGGATATGCCCTCTATTGGCTTCTCGTCGAAATGGAAGCTGACTCAGGATTCCAGCATGTTGCACCAACACGTGATCCGCGCGCTGCCGAACATTCCGTGGGTTGACCATACTCGCGTGGCAGCCTTTGGTTTCCGCTTTGGTGCCAATATCGCGGTACGTCTGGCCTATCTGGAAGCGCAGAATCTGAAAGCCGTCGCCTGTCTGGGGCCGGTGGTACATTGCCTGCTCAACGATCCACTGCAGCAGGGACGCGTGCCTGAGATGTATCTCGACGTGCTGGCTTCCCGTCTAGGCATGCACGATGCTTCCGATGAAGCGCTGCGCGTTGAGCTCAACCGCTACTCCCTGAAAACCCAGGGGCTGCTGGGCCGCCGCTGCCCAACGCCAATGCTGTCTGGATTCTGGGATAACGATCCGTTCAGCCCGGAAGAAGAGTCGCGTTTAATCGTCTCGTCATCTGCGCAGGGGAAACTGATGTCGATCCCGTTTAACCCGGTGTATCGCAACTTTGACAAGGCGCTGAAAGAAATTGCCGGGTGGATCAACAATAGATTTTGTTAATAGATTGATAAATTCTATTGATTTGGTAAAACAGTTGCATCACTAAAGGAGATCGCAATGACGTTACCGAGTGGACACCCTAAGAGTAGATTGATTAAGAAGTTCGCTGCGCTTGGCCCCTATATTCGCGAAGAACAGTGTGAAGACAATCGGTTTTTTTTCGACTGTCTGGCCGTTTGCGTTAACGTAAAGCCCGCGCCAGAGAAGCGTGAGTTCTGGGGCTGGTGGATGGAAATGGAAGCACAGGAAAAGCGCTTCACTTACAGTTACCAGTTCGGCCTGTTTGATAAAGATGGGGTATGGCAGGCGGTGGCGATAAAAGATCCCGAGGTGGTTGAACGTCTGCAGTTAACGTTGCGTGGTTTCCATGACCGGGCAAAAGAGTTGCTCAAGACGCTGGATCTGGCGCTTGAACCGGCTGAAGGATTTGCGAACGAAGCGGTCAAGCGTACGGCATAAACAATATAAAACGGCCAACCTGTGCGCTGGCCTTTTTATTTAGCCATAAAAAAAGCCTTCCATCTGGAAGGCTTTTTTATCACTCACTTAGAATTGGTAGGTCATACCAACGGCGACGACGTCGTCAGTCATAATCGCCAGACGTTTGGTCACCGCATCTTCATCAATCAGGTTGATTTTATAATCAACAAACGCCGACATATTTTTGTTGAAATAGTAGGTCGCGCCGACATCAACATATTTCATCAGATCCTGATCGCCAATTCCGTTGTCCAGATCCTTGCCTTTCATCTGCACGTAACCCAGAGATGGACGCAGGCCGAAATCGAACTGATATTGAGCAACGGCTTCGAAGTTCTGTGCTTTATTGGCAAAGCCTTGATCCGCGGAAACCAGACCTTTAATTGGGGTCATATTGCGGGTTTCGGTATAAATCATCGCCAGGTAAATGTTGTTGGCATCATATTTCACACCGGTACCCCAGGACTCGGCGTTCTTCCCGCCCTGAGCCAGAGATTTAGCCTGCTGAACGTTGGTACGGTCAGAGTTGGTGTACGCTGCGCTAATCGCGAAATCGCTGCCACCGAAATCATAGGTCAACGCTGAGCCGAAACCGTCGCCGTTGGCGGTAGCATAGGTGCTACGGTCATTTTTACCCTGATATTGCAGGGTTAAATCCAGACCATCAATCACGCCAAAGAAGTCAGAGTTACGGTAGGTTGCCAGGCCGCTGGAGCGTTTGGTCATGAAGTTATCGGTTTTACCGGTAGAGTCACCGCCAAATTCCGGGAACATATCGGTCCAGGCTTCAACATCGTACAGTGCGCCGAGGTTACGACCGTAATCAAAAGAACCGAACTGTTTTACTTTCAGACCGGCAAACGCCAGACGCGTTTTTTGCGTAGAGGTGCTTTCATCGTTATTACCGGAGAATTCAGATTCCCAACGACCATAGCCGGTCAACTGATCGTTAATTTGAGTTTCACCTTTGAAACCAAAACGAACGTATGTTTTGTCGCCATCGGAGCTGGAATCATCGCTCATGTAATGCATGGCTTTGACTTTGCCGTAAACGTCCAGTTTATTACCGTCTTTATTATAAACTTCAGCAGCCATTGCTGAAGAGGACGCAATAATACCCATCATCGTTAATGCCAGCGTTGTTTTTTGCATTTCTTAATCCCGGTTTTTATCTTTTAAAATTGCTGTGAAAGACCACTGTGAAAAAACAGGAACGTTTTTATCCCCCACGTGTTAAAAATTTATGACAATGTTCGCTTAACTATAAAAAAGTATGATTAATTTTTTCTGTCATAAAAATGTCAACAATCCCCTCTAGGCTGCCTGATCCCGCGCAACAAAAACCTCGCTTTCAATGCTGGCAGTTGGCAAGCGGCCTGACTCCTGCTACAACGTGAGTTTGGTATCATTTTTCCTATTTAACGGCAGAGAATCATGAGTGATAGTCAGACGCTGGTCGTCAAACTGGGCACCAGTGTTTTAACGGGCGGATCGCGCCGCCTGAACCGCGCGCACATTGTGGAACTGGTTCGCCAGTGTGCTCAGCTCCATGCGGCTGGGCATCGTATTGTTATCGTCACCTCAGGCGCCATCGCCGCCGGGCGAGAGCATCTGGGATACCCCGAACTGCCCGCGACTATCGCTTCTAAACAGCTGCTGGCCGCCGTTGGGCAAAGCCGCTTAATTCAGCTTTGGGAACAGCTGTTCTCCATTTACGGTATTCACGTTGGGCAAATGCTGCTGACCCGTGCTGACATGGAAGACCGCGAACGTTTCCTCAACGCCCGCGATACCATGCGCGCGCTGCTTGATAACAACATTGTTCCGGTGATTAATGAGAACGATGCGGTGGCAACCGCCGAAATTAAGGTGGGCGACAACGATAACCTGTCTGCGCTGGCGGCGATTCTGGCCGGTGCCGATAAGCTGCTGCTGCTAACCGACCAGCAGGGCTTGTTCACTGCCGATCCGCGTAGCAATCCGGATGCGGAGCTGATTAAAGATGTTTACGGGATTGATGATCAGCTGCGAGCCGTGGCGGGTGACAGCGTCTCCGGCCTTGGCACCGGCGGTATGGGCACCAAACTGCAGGCCGCCGACGTGGCCTGTCGGGCAGGTATTGACACCATCATTGCCGCAGGCAGCTTGCCTGGTGTGATTGGTGATGTCATGGCGAATATCTCCGTCGGGACTCGCTTCCACGCTCAGGACACGCCGCTCGAGAACCGTAAACGCTGGATCTTCGGTGCGCCACCGGCGGGTGAGCTGATTGTCGATGCCGGCGCGACGGGGGCGATTCTGGAACGTGGAAGTTCATTACTTCCAAAAGGCATTAAAAACGTGACAGGTAACTTCTCCCGTGGTGAAGTGATCCGTATTCGTAACCTTGAAGGTCGGGACATCGCGCACGGCGTGAGCCGCTATAACAGCGACGCACTGCGTTTGATTGCCGGGCACCACTCGCAAGAGATTGACGCCATCCTCGGCTATGAGTACGGCCCCGTTGCCGTTCATCGCGACGACATGATCACCCGATAAGGAGTTCAACATGCTGGAACAAATGGGCATTGCGGCAAAGCAGGCCTCTTACAAACTGGCGCTGTTATCCAGCCGTGAAAAAAACCGGGTTCTGGAAACTATTGCTGATTATCTGGAATCTCACAGCGATGAGATCCTGCGAGCCAACGCCGAGGATCTGACTCAGGCGCGCGAAGGCGGCCTGAGTGAAGCGATGCTCGATCGCCTGGCGCTGACCCCGGCACGTCTGACGGCGATCGCCAATGACGTCCGTCAGGTCTGTACGCTGGCCGATCCGGTAGGGCAGGTGATTGACGGCGGGTTGCTGGATAGCGGCCTGCGTATTGAACGTCGTCGCGTACCGCTGGGTGTCATCGGTGTGATTTACGAAGCGCGTCCGAACGTGACCGTCGACGTCGCTGCGCTGTGCCTAAAAACCGGTAACGCCGCGATCCTGCGCGGAGGAAAAGAGACTTATCGCACCAACGCCGCTACGGTTGGTGTTATTCAACGTGCGTTAAAAGAGTGCGGTCTACCGGAAGCTGCGGTGCAAGCTATTGAGAACCCGGATCGTGCGCTGGTTAGCGAAATGCTGCGCATGGACAAATACATCGACATGCTGATCCCTCGCGGCGGCGCGGGCCTGCACAAGCTGTGCCGCGAGCAGTCGACGATCCCGGTGATCACTGGCGGTATCGGCGTTTGCCATATTTACGTTGATGATTCCGCTGAGATTGAACCGGCGCTGAAGATTATTGTGAACGCAAAAACCCAGCGTCCAAGCACCTGCAACACCGTCGAAACGCTGTTGGTGAATCAGGCTATTGCTGAACGTTTCCTGCCGGCATTAAGCCAGCAGATGGCGGAAAGCGGGGTGACGCTGCATGGCGATGAAACGGTAATGCGCGAGCTGAAAGGCCCGGCGAAGCTGGTGGCTCTGAAGCCTGAAGAGCTGGATAACGAGTTCCTGTCGCTGGATCTTAACGTGGTTATTGTGGCCGATATGGACGCTGCTATTGCTCATATCCGCACGCACGGTACGCAGCACTCTGACGCCATCCTGACTCGCACCCTGAGCAACGCCAACCGCTTCATCAACGAAGTGGACTCCTCAGCGGTGTACGTCAACGCATCGACCCGATTCACCGACGGCGGCCAGTTTGGCCTCGGTGCGGAAGTCGCGGTCAGCACGCAGAAATTGCACGCACGCGGCCCGATGGGGCTGGAAGCACTGACCACCTACAAGTGGATTGGCTTCGGCGACGATACCATTCGTGCGTAATTGATAGCGGGCGATGCAAAAATAGGCAGTTGATTAACCTGACTATTGACGCATCGCCCGGTAAGTCTTAACCTTTTGTCCCGTGATTCACGTCCGTGAACACCTCTTGCAGGGCCGATATAGCTCAGTTGGTAGAGCAGCGCATTCGTAATGCGAAGGTCGGAGGTTCGACTCCTCTTATCGGCACCATTCTAACGTCTCCCCAAGTCTACTAAAGTTCACTGAAACCTCTTATACTCTGCGACTTGCAGCCCCTTTTAGTATTTCTACGTCTACTAAAGTTCCCTGAAATCTACGGTCGTTTGGGGGTACTTATGGGGGTATTTGCTGTTCGGTCTAGAGGAGGTACCCCCAAGTGAAACTAAACGCCCGGTAGGTGGACACCGCCAAACCTAAAGATAAGCCTTACAAGCTGGCTGATGGTGGTGGTTTGTATCTCCTGATTAAACCTAATTGAATTGCCACGGGTTTAACAGACACCTCGGAGTCATTTAAGATGACTTAAAGAGAGGTGCCCATGAGCGGTAAACGTTATCCCGAAGAGTTTAAAATTGAAGCAGTCAAACAGGTTATTGATCGCGGTCATTCTGTTTCCAGCGTTGCAACACGTCTCGATATCACCACTCACAGCCTTTACGCCTGGATAAAGAAGTACGGTCCGGACTCATCCACTAAT
>NZ_BCTM01000057.1 GCF_001571285.1 Kluyvera cryocrescens NBRC 102467
GTCCATGGCGGTGACCTCTGGCGATTAAATACACCATTATCATGCCTTCAGCCACCACAACAAGGGAAGACCCATGTATATACAGTATAAAGAGGTAAATCTGATGCCACGACGCTATGAAATTGACGCTGCCTGGCGTGCGGCCATCACCCGCGAACAGGATGGCCGTCAGACCGTCACGACCGCAGCCTTTGTCCGGGAGCTTCACAAGTTCAACTGGCACTGGACGCCCCGCCAGGCTAACCAGTGGATAGAAACGTATGTGACGGTGTTCCGGGACGTCTCGCCCAATGAGGGAGAGAACCGGACGTTCCAGCTGTTTAATCCGAACGGAGGGCGCTGATATGGGGTTTCCGTCACCGGCAATGGATTACCAGGAAAGCCGCCTCTCGCTGGATAGCTACTGTAAAACCGGGCGTCCGGGCGTGTTCCTATTTCGTAGCGACTGCACCTCGTTCCGGGAGGGCATCAGGCCGGGTTCGCTGCTGATCGTGGATTTCGGCGCGCGGCCGGTTGACGGCACCCTGGTGCTCTGCGTGCTGGAAGATGAATTCAGGATCATGCGACTGCGTCTCCATCCGGCAAGATGTCTACAGGAGCTGGACAGGCCGGAGAACGTCCGCGCCCTGCCGGATAATGAGGATGAAGGTATCGAGATCAGGGGCGTGGTGACGCACATCGTTACCGATGCCAGAACGGGGGAGTTCGAGGATTTCCCTGTAATTTAGCAATACAATACAACGCAATTAACCGTACACATAAGGTACTCTTTATGTACTATTAATGTACATTTTAAGTGCGCATATTATTGTTTTTCGCCTTGCGCCTTCCCTTGAAACACAATTTATTTGCAGAAAAGTGTTTCGCTAAGAGAAACGCGTGGTATAATGTTTCCCGTTGAGAAACAGGGAATCAATAATGATAAAAAGTTTCAAGCACAAAGGGTTACAAAAGCTCTTTGAGAACGACGATCCGAGCGGAGTACAGGCAAAGGATGTGGAGAGAATAAAACTTCGCCTCCTGATGTTAGACGAAGCGACGACAACAGAAGATTTCCGCGCCTATCCGGGATTTAAATTTCACCCCCTGAAAGGCGATAAGAAGAATCTTTATGCGATCACCGTTCGGGCGAACTGGCGAATCACCTTTGAGTTTACAGATGGTGATGCCTACATACTGAATCTGGAGGACTACCACTAATGACGATGCTCAACCCACCACACCCAGGGGGATTGATTACCGAATACCTGGAGGATAACGAAATCAGCTTACGAGCCCTTGCCCGTAACCTCGATGTTTCCCCTTCTGCGCTGAGTAAAGTCTCGGCAGGTAAAGCGGCAATCAGTCCTGAAATGGCTCTTAAACTTGAGGCAGGTTTAGGAATCGCAGCTCGACTCTGGCTGGCAATGCAGGCGACCTATGACCTTAGCCGCGCCCGCAAGGAGATCGACCTCTCCCATGTGGTGCCTGTTACAGTCAAAAGTGACTTTGCCGTACATTGATACCGAATAAAAAAAGCCGCATAAGCGGCTTTTTTATTAGGTGGTTCTACACTTAGAACAGGTGCGGAGTGACCAGTAGCGCCAGCAAGATTAGGCACAGAACGATGGTCAGCACCTGAGTTATACGCGGCGCTTTTATGAAAGCAGTCAGCACTTCAGCCATAGACTTAATCCATATTGCAGGTTGCAAGAACTACCGGCTCACGTTGACGTAGAATCACCCCAGGGGTAACATTACTTCGCTATAGTAACGACAACGTGAACTTCGGTACATGTTTCGGGCAGCAGCAGCGACTGCGAATCGCTGACTGAGGCGAAAAAGAGAACCCTTCGGGGTTCTTTTTTTTGCCTTATCATCCCTCTGACAGCGTTTTAGAGCATCCGGAACGGAGAATCTGCGAAACCCTCCTTCCCTTCATCCCTACAACACCTACAGCAAAGCGATCATATCACAACTCAAAATCTACGGAGTAAGGTGGAGATGTAAAAGATGCGTATGAAATCAGCATTTAGTTTAGCTCTCTATCTTCACCCGGTCGGAACAGAGAGGATCTGCCCCATACGTCCTTACCCTAAAACGGGCTTTGTTGAATAAATCAGATTTCGGGTAAGTCTCCCCCGTAGCGGGTTGTGTTTTCTGCAACCGCATTATCATGGCAGTTACCGCGACGGCTCATGCTGCCCTCCAGGCCGTGTGATTTCAGGAACGACTGCCATTCATGGCTTGTGTACTGACTGCCCTGATCCGAATGAACCAGCACCTGTTTTTGGGGATTACGCCGCCATACAGCCATCAGCAGTGCGTTCAGGACAATGTCTTTTGTCATCCGGGATTGCATGGACCAGCCGATAATTTTGCGTGAGAACAGATCAACAACCACGGCAAGATACAGCCAGCCTTCGTGGGTCCTTATGTAGGTTATGTCCGTTACCCAACGCTCATCCGGAGCATCCGGATTGAACTGTCACTGAAGCCTGTTGGGCGACACGATACTGGCCTCGCCTTTACGAGCCCGCGGGCTCCGGTATCCGACCTGAGCCTTTATCCCGATACGTTTCATCAGTCGCCAGACTCTGTTCACTCCGCACTGTTGCCCGCTGTCCCCCTTAACATAGTGAAGATCGTTCCGGGTTTTGAACCCAGGATATTCGCTATTTCACTGAAGCCTGTTCCGTTCTTCCATAGTTCAAAAACAGAGGCTTTTTCCTCTGCTGTAAATGTTCGTCTCATTCAAAAAACCTCCGCAACCCCATGTTTTCACATAACTGTTGCGTTGACCAATTGAATCTACAGTAGCCTTTTTTAATATTTCATTTTCCATTTCAATACGTTGTAGCTTTTTTCTGAGCTCACGGATTTCAATTTGTTCCGGGGTAATGGGGGAGGCTTTTGGTGTTTTTCCCTGCCGCTCATCACGTAATTGTTTCACCCATCGCGTCATTGTGGAAAGGCCGACATCCATAGCGCTGGCTGCATCTGCCACGGTATAGTTCTGGTCAACGACCAGTTGAGCGGATTCGCGTTTAAACTCTGCGCTGAAATTTCTTTTTTTCATTATGGCACTTGTGTTGTTCTGAGGTGAGCATATCACCTCTGTTCAGGTGGCCAAATTCAGTAAACCACTTCAATTGGATACCAATTCCTGTACGAGGGCGATGAGCTTAAATGCTATGAACATGGTCTTCTCATCGAAAGCGTAGAATAATACGACTCCCTTCCAACCGGCTACGTTGGCCGGTTTTTTCACTTATCCACATTATCCACTGGATAGATCCAATAATCAGGTCCATACAGATCCCAATTAGATCCATATAGATCCCTGATCGTCGTAGGCCGCGTCCCGTCTGGCTTAGAAGCCTTTCGCGATGTGTGCTGGAGGGAAAACGATGTGCGCTGGAGGGAAAAAAATGTGTGCTGACGGGTTGCTAATGTGTGCTGGCGGGATATAGGATGTGTGCTGACGGGAAAGCCAGGGTAGTTATCATCACTGATAAAAACTATCCACATAATTCGGAAAAAGCAATATGAATCAATCTTTTATATCCGATATTCTTTACGCAGACATTGAAAGTAAGGCAAAAGAACTAACAGTTAATTCAAACAACACTGTGCAGCCTGTAGCGTTGATGCGTTTGGGGGTATTCGTGCCGAAGCCATCAAAGAGCAAAGGAGAAAGTAAAGAGATTGATGCCACCAAAGCGTTTTCCCAGCTGGAGATAGCTAAAGCCGAGGGTTACGATGATATTAAAATCACCGGTCCTCGACTCGATATGGATACTGATTTCAAAACGTGGATCGGTGTCATCTACGCGTTCAGCAAATACGGCTTGTCCTCAAACACCATCCAGTTATCGTTTCAGGAATTCGCTAAAGCCTGTGGTTTCCCCTCAAAACGTCTGGATGCGAAACTGCGTTTAACCATTCATGAATCACTTGGACGCTTGCGTAACAAGGGTATCGCTTTTAAGCGCGGAAAAGATGCTAAAGGCGGCTATCAGACTGGTCTGCTGAAGGTCGGGCGTTTTGATGCTGACCTTGATCTGATAGAACTGGAGGCTGATTCGAAGCTGTGGGAGCTGTTCCAGCTTGATTATCGCGTTCTGTTGCAACACCACGCCTTGCGTGCCCTTCCGAAGAAAGAAGCTGCACAAGCCATTTACACTTTCATCGAAAGCCTTCCGCAGAACCCGTTGCCGCTATCGTTCGCGCGAATCCGTGAGCGCCTGGCTTTGCAGTCAGCTGTTGGCGAGCAAAACCGTATCATTAAGAAAGCGATAGAACAGCTTAAAACAATCGGCTATCTCGACTGTTCAATTGAGAAGAAAGGCCGGGAAAGTTTTGTAATCGTCCATTCTCGCAATCCAAAGCTGAAACTTCCCGAATAAGTGTGTGCTGGAGGGCAGCTGCATTTGAAAAATGTGCGCTGCCGGGAATGCCTGCCCATTTTCCTGTTTTTGGTGTGCGCTGGAGGGTTGCGCCACGCAGTTTGCCCAGACATTCCCTCCAGCACACATCTAACCATCCAAGTTTCCCTCCAGCGCACATCTAATCTTCTATCTTTCCCTCCAGCACACATATTTGATACCAGCGATCCCTCCACAGCACATAATTCAATGCGACTTCCCTCTATCGCACATTCTGGTCCTGCATCATCCCTCCAGCACACATCTAATAACCTCATCGCCATTTCTTTACGTGCAATAATTGGCGCACGAATCAAAAAAAGTTGCACGTAGCAGAATCAAACGTACAATTCACTCATACTAAATGATAAGGAGATGATGATGAAACGCGATTACGGCGGTGTCGGCACCATAGCTCTTCGTGCAAGCGCATTACTTAAGGCCATGAGTCAGGATATTGAAGATCAGCGTAAAGAGTTCAATCAGACCGAGTATTATCAGACGTTCACTCGTAACGCTGTGGCAAAGTTGCCGAAGCTGAGCCGCCGCATTGTGGAGCAGGCCATCAAAGAGATGGAAGATGATGGGTACCAGTTCAACAAGAAACAGGTCGGTAACGTTGAACAGTACGCGCTGACCATCCAGAACGTCATTGATATCTATGCCCACCGTAAGATCCCCAAATATCGCGACATTCACAAATCGCCTTACGTTATTTTTGTCGTAAACCTGAAGGGTGGCGTATCCAAAACGGTTTCCACAGTAACGTTGGCGCACGCTCTGCGTGTGCATCAGGATTTACTGCGTCACGATCTGCGCATTCTGGTAATTGACCTTGACCCTCAGGCATCCAGCACAATGTTCCTCGACCATACTCACAGTATTGGTTCCATCCTGGAAACCGCCGCGCAGGCGATGCTGAACGACCTGGACGCGGAGACGCTACGCAAAGAGGTGATTCGTCCGACCATCGTTCCTGGCGTAGACGTGATTCCAGCCTCTATCGACGATGGCTTTGTTGCCAGCCAATGGAAAGAGCTGGTTGAAGAGCATCTTCCCGGACAAAATCAGTACGAAATCCTTCGACGCAATATCATTGATCGTGTTGCGGATGATTATGACTTTATCTTTATTGATACCGGTCCACACCTGGATCCGTTCCTGCTCAACGGTCTGGCGGCCAGCGATTTGCTGCTTACCCCTACCCCACCAGCCCAGGTTGACTTCCACTCAACACTGAAATATCTCACCCGTCTGCCAGAAATGCTGGAGCAACTGGAGGAGGAAGGCGTAGAACCGCGTTTGAGCGCCAGCATTGGTTTTATGTCGAAGATGACCGGCAAGCGCGATCACGAGACATCACACAGCCTTGCGCGTGAGGTTTACGCCAGCAACATTCTGGACTCTTCTCTGCCTCGTCTGGATGGCTTTGAGCGATGCGGCGAGTCTTTCGACACCGTAATCAGTGCCAACCCGCAATCGTATCCAGGCAGTGCAGAGGCGCTGAAGAAGGCACGAACCGAGGCCGAGCGTTTCACTAAGGCTGTGTTTGATCGAATTGAGTTTGTTAGGGGTGAGGCGGCATGAAAAAAATAGTTTCCCGTGGACGAGTGCTGGGCAAGAATAGCTCCGAGTTTGCTCGCATGCTTGAAGGCAGTGAAGGCACCAAAACCTTTACCCTAAAATCTGGTCGCCAGGCTAAATTTTTGCTTACCGTTGTGCTGAGTGGTGAGATTGAGTCGCGCACGTTCGTTGACCCGGCAGTTAACGGCCGCGATCAGTCTCTGCTCACCCCTGAGTCGGTAAGCGATATTTCCCGCACCATTAAATTGCAACAGTTCTTCCCGGCTATCGGTCGTATGGTTGGGGAGCGCATTGAGGTATTGGACGGATCACGTCGCCGCGCTGCGTGTATCTTCAATGAAACGAAATTTGAGATTCTGGTGACGAAAGATGAGATCAGCCTGGCGGATGCCCGCCAGCTGGCCATTGATATCCAGACAGCCCGCGAACACACTCTGCGCGAGCTGGGTAAACGCTTCGAGGTTATGTACGGCAAGAATATGACCAAAGAAGAGATCGCCCGAGCTGAGAACATCTCAAAGGCTAAAGTGACGCGAGCTTTCCAGGCTGCGGCGGTGCCGGATGAGATGATTGCTGTCTTCCCTGTTGCCAGCGATCTCGCCCTGCCTGATTACCAGTTGCTGCTCCAGATCTCCGAAGATGCTAACGCCAAAAACGTACCGATTGGAGATCTGGTTGATACGGTGCGCGAGCGAATTGCAGAGACTGAGGGCGCGAAAGAGGATAAAGCGAAGATACTGGCTATCTTCAAAGCGGAAAGCAAAAGCCTGAAGCCCGCGCCGGTTAAATCTGTGGTGGTTGAGAAGCTGCGAGACTTCTCTGACCGTCGCCAATATGCTCGAAAGAAGTCCGATCCGAAAAAACGGGTTGTCGCCTACGAGTTCTCCAGACTCCCGTCTGAAGTGCAAACTGAAATTGACGAAGCAATAAAAAAAATCATTGGGAAAATGTCTGCTGGGGAATAATCCCGCTGGTGGGAGGTGGTGTTAGCCCCTCCCCTTCCTAAAATGTCCCGCACCGATTTCATTGCTAACCTTGTGATTTGCATGTGTTTTTTAGGGGGGTTTCAGACTGAAATTCCCACAATTTAACGCCTGCATTCACCGTCCACTTCCCCGCACAAAAAATTTAAAAAATTACTTTTCGCGAGAAAGTCAACAAGTGACTTTCAATAAAATCTCTTCCGAAAAGGGATTCACACAAGTGCCTTGTGTTTAAGGATGAGTAACTTGAGTAACTTACGCGAATACCAGAATCGTATTGCAGATATCGCAAAACGCTCTAAAGCCGTTCTTGGCTGGGCAAGTACAGCACAGTTCGGTACTGATAACCAATTCATCAAAGATGATGCCGCGCGTGCCGCATCTATCCTTGAAGCTGCACGTAAAGACCCAATTTTTGCGGGTATCTCTGATAATGCCACCGCTCAAATTGCTACCGCGTGGGCAAGTGCACTGGCTGACTACGCCGCAGCACATAAATCTATGCCGCGTCCGGAAATTCTGGCCTCCTGCCACCAGACGCTGGAAAACTGCCTGATTGAGTCCACCCGCAATAGCATGGATGCCACTAATAAAGCGATGCTGGAATCCGTCGCAGCAGAGATGATGAGCGTTTCTGACGGTGTTATGCGTCTGCCTTTATTCCTCGCGATGATCCTGCCTGTTCAGTTGGGGGCAGCTACCGCTGATGCGTGTACCTTCATTCCGGTTACGCGTGACCAGTCCGACATCTATGAAGTCTTTAACGTGGCAGGTTCCTCTTTTGGTTCTTATGCTGCTGGTGATGTTCTGGACATGCAATCCGTCGGTGTGTACAGCCAGTTACGCCGCCGCTATGTGCTGGTGGCAAGCTCCGATGGCACCAGCAAAACCGCAACCTTCAAGATGGAAGACTTCGAAGGCCAGAATGTACCAATCCGAAAAGGTCGCACTAACATCTACGTTAACCGTATTAAGTCTGTTGTTGATAACGGTTCCGGCAGCCTACTTCACTCGTTTACTAATGCTGCTGGTGAGCAAATCACTGTTACCTGCTCTCTGAACTACAACATTGGTCAGATTGCCCTGTCGTTCTCCAAAGCGCCGGATAAAGGCACTGAGATCGCAATTGAGACGGAAATCAATATTGAAGCCGCTCCTGAGCTGATCCCGCTGATCAACCACGAAATGAAGAAATACACCCTGTTCCCAAGTCAGTTCGTTATCGCGGCTGAGCACACGGTATAGGCGGCGTATGAAGCACAGCGTGAATTTGGTCTGGACCTGGGTTCCCTACAGTTCCGCACCCTGAAGGAATACCTGTCTCATGAACAGGATATGCTGCGTCTTCGCATCATGATCTGGCGCACTCTTGCGACCGACACCTTTGACATCGCTCTGCCGGTTAACCAGTCCTTTGATGTATGGGCAACCATCATTCGTGGAAAATTCCAGACTGTATATCGCGACATTATTGAGCGCGTTAAATCTTCTGGTGCGATGGGGATGTTTGCTGGTGCTGATGCAGCATCTTTCTTCAAACAGTTGCCGAAGGATTTCTTCCAGCCAGCCGAAGACTATATCCAGACTCCGTATGTTCACTACATCGGTACCCTGTTCGGTAACGTAAAAGTGTACGAAGTACCTGCTGGTATTTGTAAGAACTTAACGACAGAGAACATTCAGTTCAGCTCGATGGATGTGCTGTGCTACGTCCGTGATGAAAATCCGGGTAAAGCAGGCTTCGTGACTGGTGATGCTGTCCCGGCTATCCCGTTCCAGCATCCGACCACTCCGGCGCTGGTCAACCGTACCACACTGTGGGGTTCGGCTATCAACGATATGCACCCACGCAACGGCGCTGATTACTTCACTCGTGTAACGCTGACAATGGCCAAAAAAGGCGGGCTTAACTTTATAAGCGGCGACACGATTGATGCCGGTGACTCTGAGTAATCAGGGGAAGTTCTCCGTTTAACATAGCGCCCCCGTGCGGGGCGCATAACAGGGAAAGTTATGTCTCAATATTCAATTCAACAGTCATTAGGTAATGCATCCGGCGTCGCGGTTAGCCCGATCAATGCCGATGCGACGTTATCTACCGGTGTTGCATTAAATAGCAGCTTGTGGGCTGGTATTGGCGTATTTGCGCGTGGCAAGCCGTTTACTGTTCTTGCGGTTACTGAGTCCAATTACGAAGATGTTCTCGGCGAACCGCTGAAGCCGTCTTCCGGCTCACAGTTCGAACCAATTCGCCATGTGTACGAAGCTATTCAGCAAACGTCTGGTTATGTTGTCCGTGCTGTTCCGGATGATGCGAAGTTCCCGATTATTATGTTCGATGAATCAGGCGAACCGGCTTACACTGCGTTGCCATATGGTTCTGAAATTGAACTTGATAGCGGCGAAGCCTTTGCTATCTACGTTGATGATGGTGATCCGTGTATTTCACCTACCCGTGAGTTAACCATCGAAACGGCAACAGCGGACAGCGCGGGTAATGAACGCTTCCTCTTAAAACTAACCCAGACGACTTCGCTCGGTGTGGTAACGACCCTGGAGACACACACTGTGTCTTTGGTGGAAGAAGCGAAAGATGACATGGGCCGCTTGTGTTATCTGCCTACGGCTCTGGAAGCCCGTTCTAAATATCTGCGCGCGGTTGTTAATGAAGATCTGATTTCTACAGCGAAAGTAACAAACAAAAAATCGTTGGCGTTCACTGGTGGTACCAACGGTGATCAGTCGAAAATCTCAACCGCTGCGTACCTGCGTGCGGTGAAAGTGCTGAACAATGCGCCGTACATGTACACCGCTGTTCTTGGCTTGGGCTGCTATGACAATGCGGCTATCACCGCATTAGGTAAAATCTGTGCAGATCGCCTGATTGATGGCTTCTTTGATGTCAAACCGACATTGACGTACACGGAAGCGATCTCTGCTGTTGAAGATACCGGTTTACTTGGTACCGATTATGTAAGCTGTGCTGTCTATCACTTCCCGTTCTCCTGCAAAGACAAATGGACCCAATCCCGTGTGGTCTTCGGTCTGTCTGGCGCGGCGTATGCGGCGAAAGCTCGTGGCGTCAAGAAAAACTCTGATGTCGGCGGTTGGCATTACTCACCGGCTGGTGAAGAACGTGCCGTCATTGCTCGTGCGTCAATTCAACCGCTGTATCCGGAAGATACCCCGGACGAAGAAGCAATGGTCAAGGGCCGTCTCAATAAAGTATCTGTTGGCACCTCTGGCCAGATGATCATCGACGATGCTTTAACTTGCTGCACGCAGGATAACTATCTGCACTTCCAGCACGTCCCATCCCTGATGAATGCAATCAGCCGTTTCTTTGTCCAGTTAGCCCGACAGATGAAGCATAGCCCGGACGGTATTACTGCGGCTGGCCTGACTAAAGGGATGACCAAACTTTTAGATCGCTTTGTCGCCTCCGGCGCTCTGGTGGCTCCTCGTGATCCTGATGCTGACGGTACAGAACCGTATGTGCTGAAAGTTACGCAGGCGGAATTCGATAAATGGGAAGTAGTCTGGGCCTGCTGCCCGACTGGCGTAGCCCGTCGTATCCATGGCGTACCGCTGCTTATTAAGTAAGGGAATACAATGAGCAAAAACTTTTTTCAATCCGGGGCATTTTTGGGGAATGGACTGTCCCGTTTCGCTTTGAACGCTGATCCGGTGCAGTTGATGGAATCTGCCCGTGTAAGTGCCCAACCGCCAACCGAACCGGTGATTAATAATAATCCGGAACCGGCGGCACAGATTAACGAGAACGTTCAATCTGACCCGGCACCTGAGCAAATCCTGGAAGGAAAAGAAGGTAAAGAATGGACCGTCGAACAGGCGCACAAGATGATTCTGGAAGCTGCAAATCGAAGTGCTATGCAGAATGCGTTGAGTAATGCGGCCGATGCCGTTTTCGCCTGGGCTGATAGCGGTGATCTGACTTTCGACTCCCTTGATGGTTTCGTTCAGGCTATCGCTGGTATCTCTGACGACGACGATACCGAAGTTACAGAAGAACAGGACGATGCCTATAACGAAGCATGGGCAAATGTTGCTGACTTCCTCGCAGCATGCGGTGTAGATGATGACCTGATCGAAGCATTGACCGACGATGAAGACGACGACGCAGCTGCTGATGTTGGTTCCGCTATCGCTGGTTTGGATAGCGACGACCGCGACGAACTGGAAGCGGCGTTTGTTGTTGCTGGCACTTCTGATGAAATGCTGACTGAAGCATTTAAGAAGGTTGTTCGTAACGGTGAGATCAAGCTCATCCGTAAACGTCTGCGTAAAAAACGTCTGACTGCGGCTCAAAAATCGGCGCTGAAAAAAGCGCGTCGTAAAGCCCAGACCGGCGCGGCAAAACTGGCCCGCAAAAAGTCAATGAAACTGCGCCGTAAGCGCCTCGGCTAAAGGAGGAGGCCGGAGAACTCCGGCCTTTAACTTGAATGGCACCTATACCTTTTGGGGTTTACAGCCAGGCTGACGGTGTATCGCCATTTCTGAAAGTTACTTTAACGAACTCTCAGTACCAGGTTACCGGATATATCAGCCAGGGGGCGGCAATGAATCTGGCCCAGAATTGGGAAGCGCCGTTTACCGGTATGTCTATGGGTTCTGTTGCTGGTGCCTTCAGTGGTTTTGCGCAGGTTGGTACTGAAACAACGTCAGTTGCCCGTTGGAACAGCTTAATGGTTTGGGAAGGGGGGACACCGCCGACTTTCACGCTGCCAGTAACTTTCATTGCTTTGTTTAACCCATATACGGAAGTTTCAGGTGCTATCGCCGCGTTGTCAGCAATGATTAGCCCGGAACTTAAAGACGCTAGTATTGGTGGTCGAATCCCGGAGCGTGTGACGCTAAACATTGGTCGCCGGATCAACATCATTGATGTCGCTATCCAGGACCTTAGTTTCGATCTCGATGCCCCCAGGGATAGTAATGGGCATTTCCTGAAAAACACCGTCAACCTCCAGTTGACCGGTTCTTCGATATATAACAGCTCCGATATTGTTCGGGCGTTCCAGTAAAAGGATTTTATATGGGGCACAATAACACTAAGGGAAACCGTAAATTTATTAAGGGCCGCTATACTGCCAACGCGGCCAAAGGCGAACGACTGGTATCTTCTGAATTCCAGCTCACTTTTGCAGGCCATGAAGATATCAGCGTACCGGTTCGCACATCGCAAATTCCTGAAATGACCCGCGAGGATGTGGAGGACTATGGTCCGAATGGTGTGAAGTTCAACCAGCACGGTCCAATTCGAAACTCTGGGGAAATCCAGGTCCAGTGCGTGGAGACTATCGAAGGCGATATTCTTCAGTTCATTAAGGATCGCATTGCAGAGAAAGACTATGTTGATATCACGATGGCTGCTACCCCTGAATCCAAATCTTCCGGGGTTAACGCTGTGACAAAAGCTGCTACAACAATTGAAATGTTGGACTGCAAAATCTACAGTGATGCAATCGACTTTAGTACCGAAGATGTGACTGCTGCTGTGCGCCCGTCACTTCGTATCGTCTACAACTGGATTGATTGGGATTAAGAGTCATCCCTTGTATTTTAAAGCTCCTTCGGGAGCTTTTTTATTTGGAGAGGAAAGGGTGCATTGAGGATACCTGACACACGAAGAGTGGTGGGGATCTCTCCCCGCCAGGTCTCTTACCTTTCAGATTCGTAGGCTGTGAAGACAGTGACCTCCGTCTGGCCGGTTCGGATTCGTACCTCGCAGAGGTCTTTCCTCGTTACCAGTGCCGTCACTATGACGGTTAAACAGATGACGATCAGAGCGATTAATATCGCTTTTTGCTGCTTCATAGCCTGCTTCTCCTTGACCTTTTGGTCGGTAAGAGGCTAATCTACGTATGCTAAGCATAGATATTGCCTCAGATTAATGTTAAGCGTCTTGCAGGACGCGTAATGTTATCTGGGGCTTTCTTCTATCTGCTTGTCGGGTAATGCCTGAAGCAGATAGCCTCAAGCACCCGCAGCGATTGTATCAATGTCTGGCTTTTTTTCTATAGAAATCACCTGGAAGGGTGAATATCCACACCAGAAGAAATGTTGCAGCAAACATGATCCGTGACTGCCCCCCGCCCTGTCGGGCGAGGCTTCCCACTTCTTAAGCCGCAACCGTCTGTGTGACGGATTTACGCTGGCCTCCATGGGCAGAAACGACGAGCCCCGCCGCTTGTAATTCCAGTATGCCCTTGCGTTTGATGTTGAGCGCCGCATTGATATCGCGGTCATGTTCAACTCCACACTCTGGACACTGCCAGATGCGCTTATGTAATGGCATCTCCGACATTTTGTGACCGCAGCAGTGGCAGGTTTTCGAACTGGCGAACCATTGATCCAGTTTCACCAGATGCACACCTTTCTCTGTTGCTTTGTATTCCAGTTTTGTGATGAATCCAGACCATCCAGCATCGCCTATCGCACGAGCCAGATGGTGATTTTTCATCATATTTGCCGTTTTCAATGTCTCGACAATTACCGCTTGGTTTTCGTCAACAATTGCGCGAGATAACTTGTGCTGGAAATCGGCACGGGCACTGGCTACCCGTTCGTGAACGGCTGCAAGTTGTATTCTGGCTTTGCGCCTGTTTGCGCTCCCTTTTTTCTTACGGGACAGTGCTTTCTGCTTCCGGCGCAGGTTGCGACTTGCATTGATTAGGTGGCGGGGACTGGCAATTTTATTGCCGTCCGATTTGATGACAAAATGCGCCAGCCCCATATCCAGCCCTGTCACATTTGATATCAATGCGGGCTTTGCCGGCGCTTCCATCCCATCGTCACAGAGTAACGACGCGTAGTATTTCCCGGTTGCGCTGCGGCTCAACGTGATACTTTTCAGCATTCCCGTAATTTCACGATGTAAACGCGCTTCAATCGGCAGGTAATGACTCCAACTTACTGATAGTGTTTTATGTTCAGATAATGCCCGATGACTTTGTCATGCAGCTCCACCGATTTTGAGAACGACAGCGACTTCCGTCCCAGCCGTGCCAGGTGCTGCCTCAGATTCAGGTTATGCCGCTCAATTCGCTGCGTATATCGCTTGCTGATTACGTGCAGCTTTCCCTTCAGGCGGGATTCATACAGCGGCCAGCCATCCGTCATCCATATCACCACGTCAAAGGGTGACAGCAGGCTCATAAGACGCCCCAGCGTCGCCATAGTGCGTTCACCGAATACGTGCGCAACAACCGTCTTCCGGAGCCTGTCATACGCGTAAAACAGCCAGCGCTGGCGCGATTTAGCCCCGACATAGCCCCACTGTTCGTCCATTTCCGCGCAGACGATGACGTCACTGCCCGGCTGTATGCGCGAGGTTACCGACTGCGGCCTGAGTTTTTTAAATGGCGCAAAATGGTGTTGAGGCAAACGCCCATAATGCGGGCGGTTGCCCGGCATCCAACGCCATTCATGGCCATATCAATGATTTTCTGGTGCGTACCGGGCTGAGAAGCGGTGTAAGTGAACTGCAGTTGCCATGTTTTACGGCAGTGAGAGCAGAGATAGCGCTGATGTCCGGCAGTGCTTTTGCCATTACGCACCACCCCGTCAGTAACTGAACAGGAGGGACAGCTGATATAAACAGAAGCCACTGGAGCACCTCAAAAACACCATCATACACTAAATCAGTAAGTTGGCAGCATCACCTAATTCCCGCACTATGAATCAGCGTATTGCCGCTCTCCATCAATGCTAAATGTTCTCCCGGTAAATCAGTAGCGGATAAAGCGTACTTATTCGCTGTTGATTTACATTTCCCGCCATTCCCATTAATCATCAGGTAGCCTATAATTAATGTATCCTCTGCCTATTGTTTGACTTACCTCGTGAAGAGGGATAATGAACACTAAAATATTCGAAGACAACATTTTATCTCGTAATGATATCGCTGTACGCTACGTCTTTCAGAAAATGTTTTCCCCACAAGGTACTCTGGTCGCGGTGGAATGCTTAAGCCGCTTTGATAATCTTTCTATTTCCCCCGAAGATTTTTTCCGCCATGCTACCGCCGCCGTTCGTGAACGTATTTTTCTCGAACAACTGGCACTGATTGAAAAGCATAAAGCCTGGTTTTTACGTAACCATATTTCCGCAACAATTAACGTTGATGACCATATCCTGAACCTGTTGCGCCAGAAGGATATAAAAGCCAAAGTCGCCGCCCTGACCTGCGTCCATTTCGAGGTAACCGAAAACGCCGAGAATCTGCTGCATAATTCTCTTGCCGCCTGGCAGAGCTCACAGGATACCTCACTGTGGCTCGACGACTTCGGCTCCGGCTACGCGGGAATTAACGCTATTCGCGGTTATCACTTTGACTATGTGAAAATTGATAAGGATTTTTTCTGGCACCTGATGCGCAAAGAGTCCGGCCGCCAGCTGATGGATGCGCTGGTGACCTTTTTATCGCGCAACCATCATAATGTGATTATTGAAGGTGTCGAAAGCGAAGCCCATAAAGAATGGCTGCAGGGAATGGAGTGGTTTGCTATCCAGGGACATTACTGGCGGGAAGTCAGTATTGAACAACTGGTCGCCGATGATATTGCCATGTAAAAAAAGCCGGGAATTCCCGGCTTTTTAACGTCACTTAATTATAAACTAATTCCCACGTTGCCCAGCTGGTAATCGGCCCGCTGGTGGCGCTTTTCGGCGTTGGCGAAACATAGCCAACGTAATAGGTGAACAGGCCGCCGCTGACCGCGCTTTCCTGCAAACGCACCTGATTTTGCTGCGGGTCCGCCGGGACAATTTTATTACTCTTATCCAGCGTATTATTATCGTTAGTCGATAGCGCCAGATAAATATTCTGCGCTCCATCCGGCAAGGTATTGGCCAGATACCCGGCGTTTTCGTTACCGACCGCCGTCAGTAAAAAACCATCGACCCAGCGCACGCTGACCCGACGCACCTCATCCTGCGAGGCTGCCCCACCATCATGGCGCAGCTGGCAGTTTGACAGTGCCAGGGTAAACGGCTGCGGTTTCATAAACGCCCCGGCACCGCGATCGTGGACTTCCGCCAGGCTGACCGGCGCCAGCCAGACATTACCGCTGCCGGCATGCTGGCCGCCGTTTAGCGCGATGCTACAGGAAATATCCGTCACCCGCCCGGCAAAATCGACCCGTCCGCGATCGTAATTGGTCTCAAAACCCCACGCCGAGGGGGCGGCGAGGCTGCCGCAAAATAGCAGCCACGCGATAGTGTTTTTCGGCAATCCCTTCATTCCCCCTCCCGTATTAATCGTACGTCAGGTTAAAGATCATATGCGACTCCACCTCGCCGGTGCTGGTCGTCGGGCCATACTGATAAAAACGCGCGTGCAGCGGTATGGTGATGTAGCGGGTCTCCTGATTATTCAAGCGGCCGACGGTGTATTTATTATTAAACTGCAGCGGGGAGCCATCCTTCAGCACCTGGATGCCAATGCCTTTCGCCATCCCGCTGCCGGCTTTTTCATTCAGCAAGGCGCCCATGGTAGCGGTAGTGCTGGTGGCCAGGGTACCGGAGAACGAGGTGCTAATGTTGGCATATCCCGTTTCACTCAGGCCGCCGCTGCACTGCAGGTCGATATTAAAATCCTTCCCGCCGGCGGTGGTGCCGACCCCTTTCAGGTCGGTGCGCCGGATGGAACCCACATCGACAGGCACTGTTGCAAAGTTAGCGATGAGGCAGCCTTTTGTCGGTGATGCT
>NZ_BCTM01000058.1 GCF_001571285.1 Kluyvera cryocrescens NBRC 102467
TTAAGAAGCCCTGAGCATTTGCTCAGGGCTTTTTTGTCTTTGTTATTTAATTGTTGCTGATTTAGCAAAAATCCTCTGCATTTATCGATCTTTTTCCCATTCCTCATCTTCGTCATAATGGTTTTTAGTTAACCCATATTGAATAATAAAGAGGAAAATCATGACAATCCCTGCATTTGGCCTTGGTACTTTTCGCCTGAAAGATGATGTTGTTATTGCTTCCGTTAAAACAGCACTGGAACTGGGCTATCGCACCATTGATACCGCACAAATCTATGACAACGAAGCGGCTGTCGGTCAGGCCATCGCTGAAAGTGGTGTTGCACGTGACGCGCTGTTCATCACCACCAAGATCTGGATCGAAAATCTCAGTAAAGACAAACTGATCCCCAGTCTGAAAGAAAGCCTGCAGAAACTGCGTACCGATTATGTTGATTTGACGTTGATCCATTGGCCATCCCCCAATGATACTGTCGCTGTTGAAGAGTTTATGGCCGCGCTATTGGAAGCCAAAAAGCTGGGGCTGACCCGCCAGATCGGTATTTCAAACTTTACAATCCCGCTGATGGAACGTGCCATCGCCGCGGTTGGCGCGGAAAATATCGCCACCAATCAAATCGAGCTATCGCCATATTTGCAAAACCGTAAAGTCGTTGACTGGGCCACCGAGCGCGGTATTCACATAACATCCTATATGACGCTGGCTTATGGTAAGGCATTGAAAGATGAAGTTATTAACCGTATTGCAGTGAAGCATAATGCGACAGCCGCGCAGGTTATTCTGGCCTGGGCGATGGGAGAGGGGTACGCCGTGATCCCGTCATCGACGAAGCGTGAAAATCTGGCAGGTAATCTGCTGGCGCAGGATCTGCTGTTGGATGCAGATGACAAAGCTGCCATCGCCGAATTGGATTGCAATGACCGTCTGGTGAGTCCAGAAGGTCTGGCACCAGAGTGGGATTAACTTCTATTCTGCGCTGATTCTAAAAACGTTATCAACCCGAAGGTGGCAAATAGGCCACCTTCGGCCGTTTAGCATTAACGTGTTTCTTTCACATACTCGCTGAGAAAGTCGATAAATGCCCTGATGCGTGTACTCACCGCGCGATCGCTGTAATAGACGGCGCTAAATGGCATCTCGACGGGCAGCCGCTTATCCGCCAACAGTTCGACAAATTCCCCTCTGGCAATTTCCTTATCCACCATGTAATCCGACAAACAAGCGATTCCGTTGCCGTTCAGGCAGAGCTGTTTCAATGTTTCACCGCTGTTTGAGGAGATCTCGCTGCTAATTTCCATAAACTGGCCATCACAGCAGTAGATAGGCCAGGTATTCAGTGACGAGGGCTCAGTGAACCCCAGACACTGGTGATCTTTGAGGTCGGTGGCATTCTCAGGCATCCCGTAGCGGGCAATATAGTCCGGCGACGCAATGATCTTGCGATAGCTAGTAAATAGCGGGCGCGCTCGCAGACTGGAGTCAGTTAATGTGCCAGCGCGAATTGCCACATCTACTTTCCGTTCAATCAGATTGATAAAGGTCTCTGACGACACCAGTGAGAGGGTCATTTCAGGGTAACGCTCACGGAATGGCTTAATCAACGGCATCAGAAAGTGCAACATGACTGGGGTTGCGGCATCCACGCGCAGCAGGCCTCGTGGAGTGTTACGCGTGTCGAGCAGCTCATTTTCTGCTGCCGCCATCTCCTGCAGTACCACCTGCATACGACGGAAATAGCGTTCCCCTTCTTCTGTCAGGCTTAACTGACGGGTCGTTCGGTTAAGTAAGCTCACGCCAAGCTTGGATTCTAGTTTCTTCACCGCCCGGCTTACCGCCGAATTAGCGAGGCCAAGCTGCTCGGCGGCCCGGCTGAAGCTGCCGCTTTCTACGACGGCGACAAAAATGGCGATCTCTTCTGATGTGGCTCTCATTATTGCACCTGAAGCAAAATTATATTGAGATTTTGAATATTTTTGTTATTTAAACATCCCGGCATACTACGTGTCATCTTAATACTGATGATGTGGAGTAAATTATGCCGCTGGCGCTACTTGCCTTAACGATCAGTGCCTTTGCCATTGGCACAACCGAGTTTGTTATTGTTGGTTTGGTACCGACGATTGCTGAACAGTTATCTATCTCTTTGCCCTCTGCCGGGCTGTTAGTCTCTATCTACGCCCTTGGGGTCGCTATCGGTGCGCCGGTATTAACCGCGCTTACCGGTAAGCTTCCGCGTAAGCAGCTGCTGCTGGCATTAATGGTGCTATTTACCATCGGCAATCTGCTTGCCTGGCAGGCCCCGGGTTACATTACATTGGTGATTGCCCGCTTACTTACCGGACTGGCCCACGGGGTCTTCTTCTCAATCGGGTCGACGATTGCTACCAGCCTGGTACCAAAAGAGAAAGCGGCCTCGGCTATTGCCATCATGTTTGGTGGCCTGACCGTTGCGCTAGTGACCGGTGTTCCACTTGGGACCTTTATCGGTCAGCACTTTGGCTGGCGTGAAACGTTCCTTGCGGTTTCAATGCTGGGTGTCATTGCTCTTATTGCGAGCGCGGTCCTGGTGCCAAGTAATATCCCTGGCAGGGCGCCAGCGAGTCTGTCGGACCAGCTAAAGGTACTGACCCATCCACGTTTGTTGATGATCTACGCGATTACGGCACTGGGCTATGGCGGCGTATTTACCGCTTTTACCTTCCTCGCTCCGATGATGCAAAATTTAGCCGGCTTTACGCCAAATGCCGTGAGCTGGATCCTGCTGGGATACGGTGTGGCCGTGGCAATTGGTAATATCTGGGGCGGTAAACTTGCCGACAAACATGGTGCCGTTCCCGCGCTGAAGTTTATCTTCGCTGCACTTGCTGCCTTACTTTTAGTATTCCAGTTTACCGCATCCGTACAGTACGCGGCGCTGGCGACGATTCTGGTGATGGGCGTCTTTGCCTTTGGCAACGTACCGGGTTTGCAGGTTTACGTTGTGCAGAAAGCTGAGCAATATACGCCGGCCGCTGTGGATGTGGCATCGGGTCTGAATATTGCTGCCTTTAACGTCGGCATCGCGCTTGGATCGGTCATCGGTGGTCAAACCGTTGAGCACTACGGTCTGGCACAAACCCCGTGGATCGGCGCGTTGATTGTGGCTGGTGCTCTGCTGTTGACCGGGCTGAGCGGACGTCTGGATAAGACGGCACGCGTGGCATTGGGCTAAGGCTGGAAAGGTAAGCGCAGGCTTACAAAAGTTCACCCGGCTTTATCGCAATTAGCGTTGAAACCGTGGGCAAAAGCCCCTATAACAGAAGGACCTTCCTGGCAGCAGGAGGGTTCTTTCGTTATTGAGGTTATAAAAGAAAGTGCGAAAAAATACCTATGCCATGCGCTATATTGCCGGACAGCCCGCGGAGCGGATTTTACCGCCGCCAGGCGCTTATACCAGCATTAGCCAGGCACTGATGATGGGTAAGCCGTTAAGCACTGAAGAAAACATTCGAATTCTGGTGTGGAATATCTTTAAACAGCAGCGCGCTGAGTGGTTATCAGTGCTGAATAAGTTTGGTAAAGACGCCCATTTGGTTCTGCTCCAGGAAGCACAGACCACGCCTGAATTAGTGAAGTTTGCGACCACTAACTATCTGGCTGCGGATCAGGTGCCCGCATTTGCACTGCCGCACCATCCATCCGGCGTCATGACCCTGTCTGCCGCGCAGCCCGTTTACTGTTGTCCGCTTCGTGAACGTGAGCCGATTCTGCGGCTTGCTAAATCGGCGTTAGTGACCGTTTACCCACTTCCTGACGCACGGCTGCTGATGGTCGTGAATATCCACGCGGTTAACTTCAGCCTTGGTGTAGACGTCTACAGTAAACAGCTCATTCCTATCGGGGAGCAGATTGCGCAGCATAATGGCCCGGTGATTATGGCAGGGGATTTCAATGCCTGGAGTCGGCCACGGATGAATGCGCTTTATCGCTTTGCGCGTGATATGTCATTGCGTCCCGTTCGTTTTGACGATGACCAACGTCGTCGCGCCTTTGGCCGCCCGCTGGATTTCGTTTTCTATCGAGAGCTTAACGTCAGTCAGGCATCAGTGCTGGTGACTCGCGCTTCGGATCATAATCCACTGATTGTGGAGTTCAGTCCGGCGAAATAACGCCAAAATGAACAATAAAAAAAGGCACCGGGGGAATCGGTGCCTTTTTTATTGCGTGCCTGTCAGGAATCAGGACGGTCGCTGTTTTTTACAAACAGCGTCAGCTGATCGCCCGGCTGCAGGTTGCCGGTGCCGTTGTTCCAGCGCATCACATCTTTGATGTTAACGCCGTGACGCTTAGCAATGCTCGACAGTGAATCGCCCTTACGTACCCGGTACGTAATGCTGCTGTTATCGGCAAGACGCGCAGCGCTGCTGCCCGCACCAACCGTTAAGCTCTGACCCACTTTCAGATTGCTTCCGCGCAGGCCATTCCACTGTTGCAGATCTTTCGCAGACACGCCTAAACGCGATGCGATACCCGACAGCGTATCACCTGAACGCACCTTGTAGCTGCGGCTGGTCAACGGCGTGTTATCGGCAACCAGCGTTGGCTGGAGGTCGGCAATTTCACCGGAGGCCAGGGATTCACGCAGCTGGTCTGCATGCTTCTGTGGCACCATCACGTACTTCGGGCCAGTGGCACCGAGCGTTGAGCCTTTTACGCCGGCGTTGAAGGTCTTCAGCTTGCTGACCGGCATGCCTGCCATATCCGCCAACTGAGCAATCTCAACCGGGCTATCCAGGCGAACGCGCGCCAGCGCTCGGCTTTCGTCGGCACTTGGCAGACGAACGCCATAGCGTTTGCTGTTTTTGAGAATATCACTCAATGCCAGCATTTTAGGCACGTACAGCTTGGTTTCCTGTGGCAACGGCAGTGACCAGAAGTCAGTGGGCTTACCACGGGCTTTGTTCACCTTCATCGCTTTCATTACACGGCCTTCACCGCTGTTATATGCTGCTACGGTCAACAACCAGTCGCCATCAAACATTTTGTTCAGGCGCTGCATCATATCCAGTGCCGCCGTTGTGGAAGCAACGAGGTCACGACGTGCATCATAGCTGCGGGTCTGTTTCAGACCGTAATTTCGCCCTGTGCTCGGAATGATCTGCCAAATGCCTGCGGCATTGGCACCAGACGTTGCGTGCGGGTCAAAAGCGCTCTCCACTATGGGTAGTAATACCAGTTCCATTGGCATGTTACGTTTCTTAACTTGCTCGGCTATCCAGTACATATACGGCTCTGCCCGTAAAGTTACATCGTGGAGATAGCTCTTATTCTTCAAATACTTCTGTTTCTGTTCGCGAACCCGGGAGTTATCCGGGATTCCCATCTTTAGCTCGTCGCCAATATAAGCCCACAAGTCCTGATTCTGCGTGTCGAATGTCCCATCGTCCATCCAACGCGCCTGACTTGCGAACTTACTTGCTTCCCCTTGACTAGCCGCAGAAAGGCTCTGTGCGTGCTGTTGGACGGTGCCTTGCTGTGAAGCCTGGCACCCCACGAGCAGGACAGAGGCGAGTAATATCGCTTTTGCCTTCATGTGTGTGTCAATAGTTGCTTAAAAGACGAGCGATCATAACGGCGAACTTTCGAAAACGCAACCCGGAAGTATCAGAAGTTATCTTTCTTTGAGCGTAACCATGCAAAACGCTGCTCAGATTGTAGCATCTTTGTTTCTTTCTCTATTTCATCAATTAAATCAATATCATCCGTTCTTAAAAAGAGATTAATCTGACGCTCTTTTTTCAGAGTTGTGGGGAGTGTTATTTGTTTTTTTGCTCGTAACTCCTTAACTTCACGATAGTATTCGTTAATGAACAAATCATGCGGTAAAACGCTCAGCGCAAACTTCATATTGGAGAGGGTGTACTCATGTGCGCAACAAATGAGAGTCTCTTCCGGGAGAGTGTTAATTCTCTGTAACGATTGATACATCTGGGCTGCGGTCCCCTCGAACAACCGCCCGCAGCCCCCGGAAAACAGGGTGTCGCCGCAAAATAAATACGGTGCGCTGTAGAAACAGATATGTCCTAAAGTGTGTCCAGGGGTCGCGAAAACCTGAAATTGTTGGCCGAGGAGGGCGATTTTATCGCCGTCGGCAACTATTTTTGTTGCACCTTTGTTAATTGTCTCCTGAGGGCCATAAACGACAAGATTCGGAAATTGCTTACACAGATCGGCGACGCCCCCGACATGATCATTATGGTGATGAGTCAACAAAATGGCTTCGGGATGCCAGCGATTATCGGTAATCGCTTTGAGGACTGGTGCGGCTTCGCCGGGATCGACGATCAGACAACGACCTGTTTCATCATTAAGAACCCAGATGTAGTTGTCCTGAAATGCAGGAATACTGTTAAGATTCATTCGTTACCTCTTACGCGTAGGGAAGGTTGTGATGAAACCGGCAAGGATACCTCAAACAGTCTCAGCGCCTGTCTCGTGGGCGCAAATGCCCTGGGGTGAATATTATCGTGAGGCCATCGATCGTCAACTGAAACCGTGGCTGGGAAAACTGTACGGTTTTCACCTGCTCAAGGTGGGGAATCTAAGCGCAGAGATCAACACTGAAGCCTGTGCGATCTCCCATCAGGTGAACATTTCATTGGAGGGGAGCCCCATCCAGGTGATGGCCGATCCGCTACATTTGCCGTTTGCCGAGAAATCGGTCGATGCCTGTTTGCTCTCCCACACGCTACCCTGGTGCAGCGATCCTCACCGTCTCCTGCGTGAGGCCGATCGAGTATTGATTGACGATGGCTGGCTGATTATCAGTAGTTTTAACCCGGTGAGCCTGATGGGATTACGTAAGCTTATGCCGGTGCTACGTAAGTCGGTGCCGTATAACAGCCGGATGTTTACTCTGACGCGTCAGCTTGATTGGCTGGCGCTGCTCAATTTTGAAGTGCTTCACCAAAGTCAGTTTCAGGTGCTGCCGTGGGCAAAACAGGGCGGGGCGCTTTTGGGCACGCATTTACCGGCATTAGGCTGTCTACAGTTGATTGTTGCGCGTAAGCGAACGATTCCACTTACGCTCAATCCGATGCGGCAGAACAAGGCCAAAAGCCGTATCCAGCAGGCGGTTGGGGCGACGCGACAGTACCGCAAGCCGGACGCTTAGGCGTCCGGTTGGTACCCGGTATCATCCTGGGTGGGTGAATTAGCCGCGGTACGCGCCAGTTCGTCACAGCGTTCGTTTTCCGGGTGACCGGCGTGGCCTTTAACCCATTCCCAGCGGATCTCATGCTTACCCAGTGCGGTATCCAGCCGCTTCCACAGATCGACATTTTTGACCGGCTTTTTATCCGCCGTTTTCCAGCCGCGCTTTTTCCAGTTGTGGATCCACTGGGTGATCCCCTGGCGAACGTACTGGCTGTCGGTACTGAGCACCACCGTACACGGCTCTTTGAGCGCCTCGAGCGCGACGATTGCGGCCATCATCTCCATTCGATTATTGGTGGTCAGTCGATAGCCTTCACTGAAGGTTTTTTCCCGCTGCTGATAGCGTAAAATAGCGCCGTAACCACCCGGACCGGGATTGCCGAGGCATGAGCCATCGGTGAAAATTTCTACCTGTTTAAGCATCTCTGGTAGACTTCCTGTATCTGCAATTGAAAGTAAAACGGCAAGTCTGACATAAATGACTGATATGAGCACTGCAATTACGCGACAGATCGTTCTGGATACCGAAACCACCGGTATGAACCAGATCGGTGCCCACTATGAAGGCCACAAGATCATTGAGATCGGTGCCGTCGAGGTGATAAACCGTCGTTTGACCGGCAATAACTTCCACGTGTATCTCAAGCCGGACCGGCTGGTGGACCCTGAAGCCTTCGGTGTTCACGGTATCGCCGATGAGTTCTTACTGGATAAACCGACCTTTGCCGACGTGGCCGACGAGTTTATGGACTACATCCGCGGGGCGGAGCTGGTCATCCATAACGCATCGTTCGATATTGGCTTCATGGACTATGAGTTTAGTAAGCTCAACCGCGGTATTCCAAAAACGGATACCTTCTGCAAGGTCACCGATAGCCTGGCGCTGGCGCGGCGGATGTTCCCCGGTAAGCGTAATAGCCTCGATGCGTTATGCTCACGCTATGAAATAGACAACACCAAACGTACGCTGCACGGCGCACTGCTCGATGCCCAGATTCTGGCTGATGTCTATCTGACGATGACCGGCGGGCAAACGTCGATCAAGTTTGCGATGGAAGGTGAGGGACAACAGCAGGCAGACAATACCGGCATTCAGCGTATTGTGCGAGCGCAGAGCAAATTACGGGTGGTTTACGCCACCGATGAGGAGCTGATGAATCATGAATCGCGACTCGACCTGGTACAGAAAAAGGGCGGAAGCTGCCTCTGGCGGGGATAAAGCGGCTCATTTTGCTGTGAAAATAAGCTTATGGGTGATTTTTGCAGCAAACGATTCAAAAATAGAGAAAAAGCGTTGACGGTTTTCCAGGGAAACCGTAATATTCGCCTCGTTCCGAAGGGAACGTTGTGGAGCGGTAGTTCAGTCGGTTAGAATACCTGCCTGTCACGCAGGGGGTCGCGGGTTCGAGTCCCGTCCGTTCCGCCACATTCAGAAAGCCTGAATCAGAAATGATTCAGGCTTTCGTCGTTTTACGTCCTTTCTTACTCATGTCCTGAGCTGTTTGCGAATGTGATGCTGCAACACCGCCAGCATACAGGCGCCGGATAGACCAATCATCAGCGCCCCATTTACCGCTTCCAGCGGCCCAAGGAGTTTCCACCGTGGGCTCATGACAATATCGCCATAGCCGAGTGTCGCAAAATTCACGCCCGAGTGATAAACCGCCTCCAATAGCGTATCGAACTCGCCCAATCCTAAAAACAGCAGCCCCCAGAGCAAGATTTGCAGCAGATTACCGAGAAGGACGATCGTGATGATGCCAAACAGCGCCATCACGCCGGCAATAGTGCCTTCTTTGTCGTGGAACCGTTTGATATAAAATCGAATACACCAAACGGAAATCAGTGACTGCAGCAACATATTGCACAGAATCACCGGCATTCCCATTAGCAAAGGCAGCAGCATCGTTGAACTCTCCGCAAGTCTCGTTTGGCTGCCATCATTGAATATCGTGGTCTCTCGGGGCGTTAGCCAGGCCGTCATTCACCCAGGCCATAAAGATACGATAGCCAATGGACAGTAACGTCGCACCGATAAACATGCCGAGAATACCGCTGGCTGCTATTCCACCCAGTGCCCCGAGCAGAACCACCGGCATGGGGGCATCGACCCCGCGTCCTAGCATGAGCGGTTTAAGGACGTTATCGGTCATACCGGCTATTACCAGCAGCACGGTATAGAAGATATTCAGTCCCATACCGTGTATCCCGATACTCCACATTATGGCGATCGCGGGGGCGGTGACCAGAATCACTGGGATCTGTGCGATCCCCAGAATCAACGCCAGAATAAAGAAGATCCCCACCGCAGGAAGCCCGGCCAGCGCCATGATGACCCCAACCAATAGCGCCTGAATGAGCGCGACCCCGATAACCCCCATCGCCACGGCACGAATGGTACCGGTACAGAGTTTTGTCAGAGAGGTCCCCTTCGTTTCATCGGTAATGCGAATAGCAATCCGTCGGGCGCTGTTGGCGCCAGCCGCCCCCCAGGCCATGATGATGCCTGCCACGATGAATGAGAAGACAAAGCCCAGCAGCCCACCGCCCATACTGGCGAGAAAACCAAGAACTAGCTTTGCGACATCAGCCAACTGCGTGCGATAAGTACTGATAAACCCGGGCAGGTCCGTCGAAATTTTGAGCCATAGCGCGTAGAGCTTTTCGCCCACGATCGGAAGCGCGGCGATGGTATCGGAGGGGGGAGGGATAACCAGATTATCGTGGCTCAATTTGCCGATCAGGCCACTGAGGCTATCTCCCAGCGAACTGACCATCATCACCGTTGGGGCGACAATAAGCAGGATCCCGAGCAGAATTAACAACGTTGAAGCCCATCCCTGCCTACCGGCAAAGCGGGCAGCGAAGCGTTGATGGAGAGGATAGAGGGTGACCGCCAGAATGATCGCCCACAGCATCATGTTCAGAAATGGAGCAAAAACGGTAAAACAGAAAGAGGCTAATGCCAGGATCAGTCCAAACTTAATGAACATATCCATAAATCTGGCAACCAGCCTTTTTTCAACAATGATGAGATTATTATTGTCCATGATCGTTGTTCCAGTTGATATTGCAGACACAACTAACCCGACCTGATGCCAAAGCAAAGCCAATAGAAAAAAGTTATCGCGGGAACTTATTTACTGCAAACGCGCATGATTGTTGAATTTTATCCACTTTATGAGTGTAGAACAGAAAGCGGCTCTAATAAGTAAATATTCAGCGGGGGGGAAAAGACGGAATAAATGGCAATGATTGGCCAGAAAATAAACGCCGAATCTCATTGAAATATAATAGGTAATAAATGATTGAAGCTAAGGCCTGAAAGCAATTCAGGCCGGAGGGATTAAACTAGCCGAGGGCGAACGGATCGGCATCCTGCCAGGCGGGAAATTTCTCCCGGTATTCTTGCAGCGCGGACAATGATAGCTCTCCGTCAATGCGCGTTGCCTGATGTGCTTCAGCGGTCGCCAGAATCTCACCCTGCGGAGAAATAATTCGGCTGTCGCCGCGATAGTGATGGCCATTGCCATCGGTGCCGACCCGGTTGCATCCAACAACGTACGCCTGGTTTTCGATTGCTCGCGCCGTTAATAGCGCCTGCCAATGTAGCGAGCGCGGGGCTGGCCAGTTGGCGACGTACAGCGCGAGATCGTAGTCGTTGCGATTACGCGACCACACCGGGAAGCGTAGGTCGTAGCAAACCAGCGGCAGAATACGCCAGCCGCGCCAGGTCAGTACGATACGTTTGTCGCCGGCGAGATAATGATGGTGTTCGTCGGCCATGCGAAACAGGTGGCGTTTATCATAGGTATGGACGTGGCCTTCCGGCTCAACCAGCAGGAAACGGTTTACCGCACCGCGTCCGGTCTGGAGCGCCGCGCTGCCGGCAATGAGCGCGTTGGTACGCAGCGCCTGCTCACGCATCCAGGCAATGACGTCGGCTTCCGCCATCGACTGTTCGGCGGCTTCCATGGCAAAGCCGGTAGTAAACATTTCCGGCAGCACAATCACGTCCCGCCCGACAATATCTTCCATCAGGCGGCCAAAATGGCGCAGGTTGGCGGGGCCATCCATCCACACCAGCGGTTGCTGCAAAAGAGTAATTTTCAAACCAGGCACAGTGATTCGCTCCTTTATGGCAGGGCATCAATCTAACTGTAACACCTTATCAGGAGCTGATGGCGCTGAGGACTGTCTGCATAAAAAAAAGCGGAGCCAGGCTCCGCTTCAAGGATAACGAAAGGATTACGTTACGCGGCTTCAACCTTGCGCACGTTGTCCGGCAGCTTTACCGGCTTGGTCGCCAGCTCGTCTGGGGCAAAGTCGTCAACGTTTATGCTGCGCAGACGGCTCTCTTCAGCCTTAATAAGAATGGCGGCTTCAGCCTGATCAATCAGCCCTTTTGCCAGCGCGTTATGCGCCAGTTCGTCCAGGCGAGTGAATGGCAGGTTTTTGCCAATCTCTTTACAGATACGCTGGTGGATAGGATCGGCGGCCATCACATCGACCAACGCTTCTTCCAGCAGGCCCACCGGGTTGTGCTGACTCGGAGTCAGATACTGACCGCGGCCAATACGTGAACGGGTCGCACTTGGAGTTTGCAGAATTTTCGCCACCGCGTGATCTAACTTATCCGACGGGGCTAAGTAATGACGACCGGTTGGGAAGATCACTACGCGCATCGCGCCTGCGACAAAGCGGTTTGGGAAGTTCTGTAACAGATCGTCAATCGCCTGTTCTGCCTGATACAGCGCATCCTGTACGCCCCAGTGCACCAGCGGTAAATCTGCTTCGTTACGGCCTTCGTCGTCATAACGCTTGAGGACGGAAGAGGCGAGATAGAGCTGGCTCAGCACATCACCCAGACGTGCGGAGATACGTTCACGACGCTTCAGGCTGCCGCCCAGCACCGCCATGGAGACGTCTGACAGCAGAGCCAGGTTGGCGCTCAGGCGGTTCAGATGCTGATAGTAACGTTTGGTGGCATCACGGGTTGGCGTCGGGCTGGTTAAGCCGCGGGTGAGCCCTAACCAGAAGCTACGCACTTTGTTGCTACCGACGTGGCCGATGTGTTTGAACAGCAGCTTATCGAAAGCATTCACGTCTTTATTCTGCGCCGCGGCCATCTCTTCCAGCACGTATGGATGGCAACGAATTGCGCCCTGGCCGAAGATCATCATGCTACGGGTCAGAATGTTGGCCCCTTCAACGGTGATAGCAATTGGTGCGCCCTGATAAGCACGTGCCAGGAAGTTACCTTCGCCGAGCATGATGCCTTTACCGCCGGCAATATCCATCGCGTCAACGATGGACTGCTGACCGCGGTGGGTACAATGGTATTTAACGATAGCGGACAGGACGGCCGGTTTCTCACCCAGCATAATGCCGTAGGTAATCAGCGTCGCCGCCGCATCCATGACGTAGGCGTTACCCGCGATACGCGCTAATGGCTCTTCAATACCTTCCATCTTACCGATGGACACTTTGAACTGACGGCGAATGTGTGCATAAGCACCGGTCGCCAGCGCCACCGATTTCACGCCGCCGGTGGAGTTAGATGGCAGGGTGATACCGCGACCGACGGACAGGCATTCAACCAGCATACGCCAGCCCTGGCCGGCCATTTTCGGCCCACCGATGATGTAATCAATCGGCACAAAGATATCCTGACCACGGGTCGGCCCGTTCTGGAACGGAACGTTTAATGGGAAGTGGCGACGGCCAATTTCCACGCCCGGGGTGTTGGTTGGAATCAGCGCACAGGTGATGCCCAGTTCTTCCGCTCCGCCCAGCAGTTTGTCCGGGTCGGACAGCTTAAAGGCCAGGCCCAGTACGGTAGCGATTGGTGCCAGAGTGATATAACGTTTGTTCCAGGTCAGGCGCATGCCCAGAACCTGCTCGCCCTGCCATTCGCCCATACAGACGACGCCGGTATCCGGAATAGCGCCAGCATCTGAGCCGGCTTCTGGGCTGGTCAGCGCGAAGCATGGGATTTCCTGACCACGCGCCAGGCGCGGCAGATAATGATCTTTTTGTTCTTCAGTACCGTAATGTTGCAGCAGTTCGCCTGGGCCTAAAGAGTTCGGTACGCCGACGGTAATCGCCAGAATGCCCGAAACGCCGGACAGCTTTTGCAGGACGCGAGCCTGTGCATACGCGGAGAATTCCAGGCCGCCGTACTCTTTCTTAATGATCATCGCAAAGAAGCGGTGCTCTTTCAGATAGGCCCACAGCTCAGGCGGTAAATCAGCCATTTCGTGGGTGATCGCAAAGTCATTTGCCATACGGCAGGCTTCTTCAACCGGGCCGTCAATGAAGGCCTGTTCTTCCGCCGTCAGCTGAGGACGCGGGTAGTTGTGCAGCTTTTTCCAGTCCGGGTTACCGCGGAACAGATCTCCTTCCCACCAGGTGGTACCGGCATCAATCGCTTCTTTTTCAGTGCGTGACATCGGTGGCATCACTTTACTGAACATGCGGAAGATCGGTGCGGAGATCAGCGACTTACGCATTGGCGTAAAGTTGAACGGCACGAGAATGATGGCCAGCGGCACCAGCAGCCACAGATTCCACAGACCCGCAGCGCCAAGCGCGGCGGTCCAGGCCAGTAGAATTACGCTGCTGAGCGTTAAACTGACGCGGTGATAGAAGAGTACACCGAGTAAAGCAATGGTTAAAACAACACTCAAAATCATCATAGAGAAATGCCCCTGTCTTGTAGGAGGTCTGACCACTTGTGATGATATGGTTGTAGTTGATGTGATTTTAATTAGCAATGTGTTTACAAAATAATTACAACCTCGCTCACATTGTTGTCGCTTTTTAGCGCACCAAAAATCCAAACATCCGCGGATATAGAACGGCGCTCGCTTCTCTGTGCTAACGCTATCCGTTACACTAGCGATGACAATTTTATTAATGCTGAAGGATTATCCTCATGTACCAGGATCTTATTCGTAACGAACTGAATGAAGCGGCCGATACGCTGGCAAACTTCCTGAAAGACGAAGCCAATATCCACGCCATTCAGCGCGCAGCAGTCCTGCTGGCGGACAGCTTTAAAGCGGGCGGCAAAGTGCTTTCTTGCGGTAACGGCGGTTCACACTGTGACGCGATGCACTTTGCGGAAGAACTGACCGGTCGCTATCGTGAAAACCGTCCGGGTTACCCGGCGATTGCGATCTCCGACGTCAGCCATCTCTCCTGCGTGAGTAATGATTTCGGTTATGAATATGTTTTCTCTCGCTACGTTGAATCCGTCGGTCGTGCGGGTGACGTGCTGCTGGGCATCTCGACTTCAGGTAACTCTGCAAACGTTATCAAAGCGATTGAAGCAGCGCGCGCGCAGGGCATGAAAGTGATTACGCTGACCGGTAAAGATGGCGGCAAAATGGCGGGTTCTGCGGATATCGAAATTCGTGTACCGCACTTTGGCTATGCTGACCGTGTGCAGGAAATTCACATTAAAGTTATCCATATCCTGATCATGCTTATCGAAAAAGAGATGGTTAAGGCATAAGTTTCACGGGGCTTCGGCCCCGATTGCTGTGGGGGTGTGATATGTGCGAATTGCTCGGGATGAGCGCCAATGTGCCAACCGATATTTGCTTCAGTTTTACCGGGCTGGTCCAGCGCGGTGGGGGCACCGGGCCGCATAAAGACGGCTGGGGAATTACCTTCTACGAAGGCAAGGGCTGTCGCACGTTTAAAGATCCGCAGCCGAGCTATCAATCACCCATCGCCAAACTGGTGCAGGATTACCCGATAAAATCCTGCTCGGTGATTGCGCATATCCGCCAGGCTAATCGCGGCATGGTGGCGCTGGAAAATACCCATCCGTTTACCCGCGAGCTGTGGGGACGCAACTGGACCTACGCGCACAATGGCCAACTCACCGGCTACAAATCTCTGGAGACGGGGCAGTTTCGCCCTGTGGGGGAAACGGACAGTGAGAAAGCGTTCTGCTGGCTGCTGCATAAACTGACGCAGCGCTACCCGCGCACGCCCGGCAATATGCAGGCGGTATTCAAATATATTGCTTCACTGGCTGGCGAACTACGTGAGAAGGGCGTGTTCAATATGCTGCTGTCGGACGGGCGCTATGTGATGGCGTTCTGCTCGACCAACCTGTATTGGATCACCCGTCGCGCGCCGTTTGGCGTGGCTACGCTTCTGGATCAGGATGTTGAGATTGATTTTCAGAAGGAAACGACCGCCAACGATGTGGTGACGGTCATAGCGACGCAGCCGCTGACGGGGAATGAAACCTGGCACAAGATTATGCCAGGCGAATGGCGCTTATTTTGCCTCGGAGAGCGTATAGTTTGACGCCAGCTGTGGCTGAACAACTTCGTGGCTGAGCGGCTTGCTCACCACATAACGCCCGTCGACCACCGAAACCATCGGCGGACGGTGGGTCTGCTGGAAGTAGTCGTAGCCCGGTTTTAGCTGTTGCCAGAAATCATTGTAGTACGAGTATTTGTGGCGCTGCATGTTGGCATCCGTCATACGGAATGGATAGATGCTGACCTGCACGCCAGATTGCCCGAAGACCAGGGCTGCAGTGACAAACTGGAAGATTTCGTCAATACCGGAGTCGGTCATGGCGTAGCAGCCAACCGAAACGCAGGCACCGTGAATCATCAGATATTTCCCTTCATAGCCGTGCGCGCGGTCATAGGCGTTCGGGAAACCGATATTAATCGCTTTATAGAAGCGGCTATCGGGTTTCAACTGGCTGCGCTGTACCGAATAAAACCCTTCAGGACTTTTAAAATCGCCCTGGCGCTGTTTTGGCCCCAGACCACCGGAGTAGTTGCAGATTTTGTAGCTATCAAGGAGCTGGTAGGTTTCACCCATTTTGA
>NZ_BCTM01000059.1 GCF_001571285.1 Kluyvera cryocrescens NBRC 102467
GTAACGTCAAAGCTTTTGACAATGCCTGTCATTTTATGAGTCAAGTAAATTCCTTGTTAAAAACACGCAACGAATATACGCGTGAAAAAATAAAAAAGCTATTTATATATTGAAAAATTTAGTGAGGGCTTCTGGATGGCCAAAATAAAATTTGCATATCAGAACCAGTCGTGCATTAATGAATGCTGTTAGTTCGATATATAAACGAGCGTAAAAAAAACTACTGAGCAGTCCTCATTTCAGGCGCTATCGCTGATACCCCCTCCCTTGAGCCTATACGTTCAATACGATACGTTTTTATAAAACTTAAAGTCGACATTGCTCAACAGGAGTCCGTATGTCTTCAAGAATTCAAGGCCTGGTTAAGTGGTTTAACGAAGATAAAGGTTTTGGTTTTATCTCTCCGCTTGATGGTAGTAAAGATGTATTGGTTCGTCTTCCAGCGCTTCATAGCGATAATTTAGATACGCTTTTTGAAGGGCAGAAGGTTGAATTTGCTATTCATACTAGTGAAAAAGGCCCCGCGGCTACCCATGTTATTTTGTGCGATAGATAATTATTTTTAGGCCTACGACAACGATGACGGATGAATCCTGAGTAGATAGGCCTAACAATCAATAGATCAAAATAGATTTATCTCACCGTAGAGCAGCATCTTTTCACGAGAATGAATGTGAAGAGCGGCTTTTAAGCGGGGGGAGCGGTGGTGCCTTGGTTGGGTTCTATTTTAACGCGTTGTTAATTAATGATTTTTTCGTCAGCTGAGCTGCGCATTACTAATGCATTGACCTGTGCGTGTTAAACTTTATTGCCAAATGAGTGGCTGAACATTTTCTACCATCATCATTTGGCAAGGTCGTGCGTTTTTAGAAACGTTGCGCTGATTTAAATAAAGTACTGCAGTACGGGCAGACAAGTTGGGAACCTTTCTGAACTCGACTAAAGCTATGTTCAGAATCCTTTGAACAGTTCGGGCATGCACACTTGACTAAGTGATTACGAGGGGATTTTGTGTTTTTACGTCCGGACATAGGCATTTCCTGATTTATGGGACTGCCACCATACACGTTTAATCAGACAGTTGCTTGTGTTTATTCTTAAAGATTCGCATCAATTGAAAATATTAAAAAATGCAATGTTAGAGATAGCACCACCAAGTGACAGTTATCAATAAGGTATATTATATCAATTTAAATATTCATTTTCGGTGCCCATGTTGCCATGGCTCCCAGTATCGAACATCAGTCTTTGATGTCTCAGAGCGAAACCCATTTGGTGCAAAATGTATTTTTTGCAAAACAAGTATGGTCTTTAATGAAACCGCCGTTATCAGGAATAAATCTCCCGAGCTTACTTCTTGAAAACGTATGTATTTGCAATGAGGGGATGGCAATAAATGAAAAAGGTCATTGTGTTTTTTAATGCCGAGCCTTGCAAAGTTATCACCGTGGTTAAAGAAACGACCACGGTACGACAAGCGTACCCCAGCGGAGAGGAGATTTGTCTGCAAATCATGTCTGCAGGGTTTCCCTCCTTAACCGGAGATCACGAGGTGGTGTATGTGGCTACCGATAGGGATCTGGCTCGCCAGGAAATCCTCGATGCGGCTAAAAAATACCTGTAACCCGTTTGCGCTTGGTTACCCGCATCTTCCACAAATGCCATTGATGGCAGCATGTACTGATTAGACACTGGCCTTTATTCATGCCCTTTAAACTGCCCCGGCGTCTTTCCAAAACGTTGCCGGAAAATCTCGATATACGCGCTGACGTTACTGTAGCCGCTAAGCGCTGCAATTTCCGCAACGGGAAGGCCGGCCAATACCCACTGCAGCGACGAGAGTATTTTGGCTTGCTGCCGCCATTGGCTAAAGCTCAGCCCCGTTTCCTGGTTAAAGAGACGACTCAGATTTCTGACGCTCATCCCCCATTTATGGGCCAGCTGCGCCTGATTTAACATGCACCCCGGATTGTTGAGAAGTTCGTTAGCCACATTTCGTGCTCGTCGATCTTCTGGCAACGTTAACTGAAGCGGTAGCTCGGTCATTTGAGCCATTTCGTAAGCTAAAACGTGCAACAGTGCATCTTTATAATCATCAGAAAATGATGTATTCGCGCTGTGGCATATCCGACCGAGCAGTTCGAAGACAAAGGTGTCAGCCCGATAAATTCCAGAACGGGATGAAGGATCCCCGCCGAAAGCAGGGGCAAGATAAAGGCATTTGCCTTTTACCGTCCCCATGGATTTCGCCCGATGGTATAAATTGGCAGGAAACCATCCCACAGACCCTGGCGTGACCGCCCACTGTGACAGTTCGGTTTCAATAACAATAAGGCCGTGGCTTAGCCAGAATAATTGGCCAGATTCATGTCGATGCCAAGGCGTTGCGTGGGAGCCGGTATGCTCAAGCGGGTGGATGTCTATCTGCATGGCTGATTAACCGTATATGTTGTCCTGATGTCGATAATATACTAGGCGCGCCTTAATGTAGGCTTTGGGTATACCGATAAAGGAGAGCGGAATGACAAATAACAAACGAACGGTCATTGAAGCATTACAGGCACTTATCGCTGACCCTAAGCATGATGAAAGCAGAATCGAGGCCTTTTTTGCCACAGAGTATCAGCAGTGGGTTGATGGTCAACAGCTCGACTACCGCAGCTTTGTGGAGCATATGGAAACCGTAAAACGACATACAAGGCTGATGCGCTTATCGATAAAGTCTGCCGTGGCGGAAAATGACACCGTGTTCACTCATCATGCGGTTAATGTTGAGAAAAATCAGCATGAGACGTGTGAGTTTGAGGTGTTTGCGCGTTTTACGCTGGCGGCAGGAAAAATCATCCGCTGTGAAGAGCTAACGCGAATGGTCAGTGGGGCGGCGGGCGATAGCGATCTCGGGAGTCGACGTTAATTTCTCTCTTTAACGGGCGTTATTTTCATTAGGCGTGTCATCTCGTCATATAGGCTGAAGATCGTCTGATACCGGCTAACGAGGCCTGTGGCGATGCCATCGGTGGAGGAGGGGATGCCATTTTTAATCGCAGCATTTATAACCGATAAGACAGAGTGCGACCCTTCACACTGAATTCACGCTTTTCTGACCAGTCCTCGACGTGTAAACTAATGGCTCGGTATCAAACAGTTAGTACGAGTACTTTAGCGATTTTGTTAATCCTATGTACACACTTAGCAGAGTGAAGCTCAGAAACGCACTGAACCGTTTGGTATTTCTAAATAATTTAATTTTGTATGTGCTCTTTCGTGTGGGGCACCACTGCAAATAAGGACATTAAATGCCTGTAATTACTCTTCCTGATGGCAGTCAACGCCATTACGATCACTCCGTTAGCCCAATGGATGTTGCTCTCGACATCGGCCCTGGTCTGGCAAAAGCCACCATTGCTGGGCGCGTGAACGGTGAGCTGGTAGATGCTTCCGACCTGATTGAAAATGATTCCACGCTGTCTCTCATCACCGCAAAAGATGAAGCTGGCCTGGAGATCATTCGTCACTCGTGTGCACACCTGCTTGGCCATGCCATCAAACAGCTGTGGCCAAACACCAAAATGGCGATCGGCCCGGTTATTGACAACGGTTTCTATTATGACGTTGATCTTGACCATACGCTGACCCAGGAAGACATCGACGCGCTCGAAAAACGTATGCATGAGCTCGCCGAGAAAAACTATGATGTCATCAAGAAGAAAGTGAGCTGGCATGAAGCCCGCGATACTTTCGTGTCTCGCGGTGAAACCTACAAGGTTTCTATTCTTGATGAAAACATTTCGCATGATGACAAGCCTGGCTTGTACCATCACGAAGAATATGTCGACATGTGCCGTGGTCCGCACGTGCCGAATATGCGTTTTTGTCACTACTTTAAGCTGATGAAAACCGCAGGCGCCTACTGGCGTGGCGACAGCAACAATAAGATGTTGCAGCGCATCTACGGTACAGCGTGGACGGATAAAAAAGCCCTCAATGCTTACCTGCTGCGTCTTGAAGAAGCAGCGAAACGTGACCACCGTAAAATCGGTAAGCAGCTTGACCTGTACCATATGCAGGAAGAGGCACCGGGTATGGTGTTCTGGCATAACGACGGCTGGACTATCTTCCGTGAACTGGAAACTTTTGTGCGCTCCAAGCTCAAAGAATACCAGTATCAGGAAGTGAAAGGTCCGTTCATGATGGACCGTGTGCTGTGGGAAAAAACCGGGCACTGGGACAACTACAAAGATGCAATGTTCACCACTTCTTCCGAGAACCGTGAGTACTGCATCAAGCCAATGAACTGCCCAGGGCACGTCCAGATCTTCAACCAGGGTCTGAAATCCTACCGCGATCTGCCGTTGCGTATGGCCGAGTTTGGTAGCTGCCACCGTAACGAACCGTCAGGTGCACTGCATGGCTTAATGCGTGTACGTGGATTTACTCAGGATGACGCCCATATCTTCTGTACTGAAGAGCAGGTGCGTGATGAAGTGAACGCGTGCATTCGTTTAGTCTATGATATGTACAGCACTTTCGGTTTTGAAAAAATCGTGGTCAAACTTTCAACGCGTCCGGAAAAACGTATCGGTAGCGATGAAACCTGGGACCGTGCAGAGGCCGATCTGGCCGTTGCGCTGGAAGAAAACAACATCCCGTTTGAATATCAACTGGGTGAAGGTGCTTTCTACGGTCCGAAAATTGAATTTACCCTTTATGACTGCCTCGATCGTGCATGGCAGTGCGGTACTGTACAGCTGGACTTCTCTCTGCCGTCTCGTCTGAGCGCCTCTTACATTGGCGAAAACAACGAACGTCAGGTCCCAGTGATGATTCACCGCGCAATTCTTGGTTCTCTGGAGCGCTTCATTGGCATCCTGACCGAAGAATTTGCCGGTTTCTTCCCAACCTGGATTGCACCAGTGCAGGTTGTCGTGATGAATATCACTGATTCTCAGTCTGAATATGTCAACGAATTGACTCGTAAACTGCAAAATGCGGGCATTCGTGTAAAAGCAGACTTGAGAAATGAGAAGATTGGCTTTAAAATCCGCGAGCACACTTTACGTCGTGTCCCTTACATGTTGGTCTGTGGCGACAAAGAGGTCGAAGCCGGCAAAGTTGCCGTGCGCACCCGTCGTGGCAAAGACTTGGGCAGCCTGGACGTAAATGAAGTTATCGAGAAGCTGCAACAAGAGATTCGCAGCCGCAGTCTAAAACAACTGGAGGAATAAGGTATTAAAGGCGGAAAACGAGTTCAAACGGCACGTCCGAATCGTATCAATGGCGAGATTCGCGCCCTGGAAGTTCGCTTAACAGGTCTGGAAGGCGAAGCTTTGGGTATTGTGAGTCTGAGAGAAGCTATCGAAAAAGCTGAAGAAGCTGGAGTAGATTTAGTTGAAATCAGCCCTAACGCCGAACCGCCAGTTTGTCGTATCATGGACTACGGCAAGTTCCTTTATGAAAAAAGTAAGTCTTCTAAGGAACAGAAGAAAAAGCAAAAAGTTATCCAGGTTAAGGAAATCAAATTCCGTCCTGGGACCGATGATGGCGACTACCAGGTAAAACTCCGCAGCCTGGTACGCTTTCTCGAAGATGGCGATAAGGCCAAGATCACGCTGCGTTTCCGCGGTCGTGAGATGGCTCACCAACAGATTGGTATGGAAGTGCTTACGCGCGTCCGTGACGATCTGAGTGAACTGGCAGTAGTCGAATCCTTCCCAACGAAGATCGAAGGCCGCCAGATGATCATGGTGCTCGCTCCTAAGAAGAAACAGTAAGGCCTTCAAGTAGCAATGTCTGTGGAGCCTTTGGGCTTCACAGATACTGTTCGCCTACGTTTCGTTTATTAACAATGCGAAGTGGAAGTTATTACAATGCCAAAAATTAAGACCGTACGCGGTGCTGCTAAGCGCTTCAAAAAAACCGGTGGTGGTGGATTTAAGCGTAAGCACGCAAACCTGCGTCATATTCTGACCAAAAAATCTACTAAACGTAAACGTCACCTGCGTCCAAAAGGCCTTGTTTCTAAAGGCGATCTGGGTCTGGTTATCGCGTGCCTGCCGTACGCATAAGCCGTTAACGTTTAACTTTTTTTCACTAAGAATATAGATACAGGAGAGCACATATGGCTCGCGTAAAACGTGGTGTAGTTGCCCGTGCACGTCACAAGAAAATTTTGAAACAAGCTAAAGGCTACTACGGTGCGCGTTCTCGCGTATACCGCGTTGCCTTCCAGGCTGTTATCAAAGCAGGTCAGTACGCTTATCGTGACCGTCGTCAGAAAAAGCGTCAGTTCCGTCAACTGTGGATTGCGCGTATCAACGCAGCAGCACGTCAGAACGGTATTTCTTACAGCAAATTCATCAACGGCCTGAAAAAAGCCTCTGTTGAAATCGACCGTAAGATCCTGGCTGACATCGCCGTATTCGACAAAATCGCGTTCACCGCGTTAGTTGAAAAAGCGAAAGCAGCACTGGCGTAAGCCGGTTGGAAGAGGGAGCTAGTCTCCCTCTTTTCATTTTAACTGTATCAATGCATTGACATTTATTCCCGTAGCCCTTTCAATAAAGGTTCTACGACTCTTACCACACAAGGTAACGCAAGCATGAATGCTGCTATTTTCCGCTTCTTTTTTTACTTTAGCACCTGAATCCAGGAGGCTTGCGCGTGAAAGAAGAAACGGAAAACAGCGCCTAAAAGCCTCCCTGGTGGAGGCTTTTTTTATACGCGTCATCCTTCAAGTTGTCTCAGTGTTGGCTGCATTTGCGCTTTTGCCGCCTTGATACAACTTGAATGATTTTGCGTATTTACGAGCGACTAGTGAATATCGCCACATAACGAGGAAAACCATGTCACATCTCGCAGAGCTGGTTGCCAGTGCAACAGCCGCCATTAACCAGGCTTCAGATGTTGCCGCGTTAGACAATGTCCGCGTCGAATATCTGGGCAAGAAAGGGCATCTGACCCTTCAAATGACCACCCTGCGCGAGCTGCCGCCGGAAGAGCGTCCAGCTGCGGGTGCGGTGATTAACGAAGCGAAAGAGCAGGTACAGCAGGCGCTTAACGCGCGTAAAGCCAGCCTCGAAAGCGCTGCGCTGAATGCCCGCCTTGCCGCAGAAACTATCGACATCTCTCTGCCTGGGCGTCGTATTGAAAACGGGGGCTTGCACCCGGTTACGCGTACCATCGATCGTATTGAAAGTTTCTTCGGTGAGCTCGGTTTTACCGTTGCGACGGGCCCGGAAATTGAAGACGACTACCATAACTTCGATGCCCTGAATATTCCTGCGCACCACCCGGCACGTGCTGACCACGACACTTTCTGGTTCGACGCAACGCGTCTGCTGCGCACCCAGACCTCTGGCGTACAGATCCGTACCATGAAAGGCCAGGAGCCACCAATCCGTATTATCGCGCCGGGCCGCGTTTACCGTAACGACTACGACCAGACGCATACCCCGATGTTCCATCAGATGGAAGGTCTGATTGTTGATAAAAATATCAACTTCACCAACCTGAAAGGCACGCTGCACGATTTCCTGCGCAACTTCTTTGAGGAAGACCTGCAGATTCGTTTCCGTCCGTCCTACTTCCCGTTCACTGAACCGTCCGCTGAAGTGGATGTGATGGGTAAAAACGGCAAATGGCTGGAAGTTCTGGGTTGTGGCATGGTGCACCCGAACGTTCTGCGTAACGTGGGCATTGATCCGGAAGTCTACTCCGGCTTCGCGTTCGGTATGGGGATGGAGCGTCTGACCATGCTGCGTTACGGCGTCACCGATTTACGTGCGTTCTTCGAAAACGATCTGCGTTTCCTCAAACAGTTTAAATAAGGGCAGGACAAAACAATGAAATTCAGTGAACTGTGGTTACGCGAATGGGTAAATCCAGCCATTGATAGCGAAGCGCTGTCAGGGCAAATCACCATGGCAGGTCTGGAAGTTGATGGCGTTGAAGCGGTTTCCGGTCGTTTCAATGGGGTTGTAGTTGGTGAAGTGGTCGAGTGCGGTCAGCATCCTAATGCTGACAAACTGCGCGTCACCAAAGTCAACGTCGGCGGCGAACGTCTGCTGGACATCGTATGCGGTGCGCCAAACTGCCGTCAGGGCCTGAAGGTTGCGGTGGCCACTATCGGTGCCGTACTGCCGGGTGATTTCAAAATTAAAGCGGCAAAACTGCGCGGTGAGCCGTCCGAAGGGATGCTGTGCTCATTCTCCGAGCTGGGTATTTCTGACGATCATGATGGCATTATTGAGCTGCCGGCCGATGCGCCGCTGGGTACCGATATTCGCGAATACCTGAAGCTTGATGACAATACCATCGAGATTAGCGTGACGCCGAACCGCGCTGACTGCTTAGGTATCATCGGTGTGGCGCGTGATGTTGCCGTGTTGAACAAGCTGCCGCTGAATGCGCCAGAAATTGCGCCAGTTGCGGCAACTATTTCTGATGTGCTGCCTATCGATGTTGAAGCCGCAGATGCTTGCCCACGCTATCTGGGCCGCGTCGTTAAAGGCATCAATGTCAAAGCACCAACGCCGCTGTGGATGAAAGAGAAACTGCGTCGTTGCGGCATCCGCTCTATTGATGCCGTTGTCGATATCACCAACTACGTGCTGCTGGAACTGGGCCAACCGATGCATGCATTCGATAAAGATCGTATCGAAGGTGGGATCAAAGTTCGCATGGCCAAAGAGGGTGAAACGCTGGTTCTGCTGGACGGCACTGAAGCAAAACTGAACGCAGATACGCTGGTGATTGCAGACCACAACAAAGCGCTGGCCATGGCCGGTATCTTTGGCGGTGAACATTCTGGTGTGAACGATGAAACCCAAAACGTTCTGTTGGAGTCCGCTTTCTTTAGCCCACTGTCTATTACGGGCCGCGCGCGTCGTCATGGTCTGCACACTGATGCTTCTCACCGCTATGAACGCGGCGTCGATCCGGCTTTGCAGTACAAGGCGATGGAACGTGCAACCCGTCTGCTGCTTGAGCTGTGCGGTGGTGAAGCGGGCCCAATTATTGATGTTACCAATGAAGCAAGCCTGCCGAAGCGCGCCACGATTACGCTGCGCCGTAGCAAGCTTGATCGTCTGATTGGTCATCACATTGCTGACGATCTGGTCACTGATATTCTGACGCGTTTGGGTTGTGAAGTCACCGTGGGCCAGGACCAATGGCTGGCCGTTGCACCGACCTGGCGTTTCGATATGGAAATCGAAGAAGACCTGGTGGAAGAAGTCGCGCGTATTTATGGCTATAACAGCATCCCGAATCAGCCGGTACAGGCAGGCCTTGTGATGGGGAGCCACAAAGAGGCCAATCTGTCGCTTAAGCGCGTGAAAACCATGCTGAACGACAAAGGCTATCAGGAAGTGATCACCTATAGCTTCGTTGACCCGAAAGTACAGCAGTGGGTTCACCCGGGTGAAGAAGCGCTGATTCTGCCAAGCCCAATCTCCAGCGAAATGTCCGCGATGCGCTTGTCTCTGCTGACTGGCCTGCTGTCTACCGCTGTGTACAACCAGAATCGTCAGCAAAACCGCGTGCGTATTTTTGAAACCGGTCTGCGTTTCGTACCGGATACCCAAGCACCGCTGGGCATCCGTCAGGATGTGATGCTGGGAGGGATCATCTGCGGTAACCGCTACGAAGAGCATTGGAACCTGGCAAAAGAGACCGTTGATTTCTATGATATGAAGGGCGATCTGGAATCCGTTCTCGACCTGACCGGTAAATTGTCTGAAATTGAATTTAAAGCGGAAGCCAATCCGGCTCTGCATCCGGGGCAGTCTGCGGCGATTTATCTGAAAGGTGAACACATTGGTTTTATTGGTGTTATTCACCCAGAGCTTGAGCGTAAACTGGATCTGAATGGCCGTACGCTGGCGTTCGAACTGGAGTGGAACAAGCTTGCAGACCGCGTGGTTCCTCAGGCTCAGGACGTTTCTCGCTTCCCGGCGAACCGTCGTGATATCGCCGTAGTGGTCGCGGAAAATGTGCCCGCTGCAGATATTTTAAACGAATGTAAGAAAGTTGGCGTAAATCAGATAGTTGGCGTAAACTTATTTGACGTGTACCGTGGTAAGGGTGTTGCGGAAGGCTACAAGAGCCTTGCTATCAGCCTGATTTTACAAGATACCAGCCGTACACTCGAAGAAGAGGAGATTGCCGCTACCGTCGCCAAATGTGTAGAGGCATTAAAAGAGCGATTCCAGGCATCATTGAGGGATTGAACCTATGGCGCTTACAAAAGCTGAAATGTCAGAATATCTGTTTGATAAGCTTGGGCTTAGCAAGCGGGATGCCAAAGAACTGGTAGAGCTGTTTTTTGAGGAGATCCGTCGCGCTCTGGAGAACGGCGAGCAGGTCAAGCTATCCGGTTTTGGTAACTTTGATTTGCGTGATAAAAATCAACGCCCGGGACGTAACCCGAAAACGGGTGAAGATATTCCCATTACAGCCCGGCGTGTGGTGACCTTCAGACCAGGACAGAAGTTAAAAAGCCGGGTCGAAAACGCAACACCCAAAGAAGAGTAATCTGAACTAACTAAAAAGGCCGCATTCGCGGCCTTTTTCTTTTCTTAGGTGGCGTATCCACCGTAAAATCAAAAGCTTCTTTACGTGCTTACGGGTATTTATGCAGCTCTACGTACATCAACAGCAGCGGCGAAACCGCCGTTGGCTAGTCGCACTGACGCTGGTGCTCCTGTTAATGCTGGGCATCGGCCTTTGCGCTGGCGATCAATGGATCGCGCCCGGTGAGTGGTTGAGCGCTAAAGGGCAGCTCTTTATCTGGCAAATACGCCTGCCGCGCACGCTCGCCGTGATGCTGGTTGGCGCGTCGCTGGCGCTATGCGGTGCCGTGATGCAGGCATTATTTGAAAACCCGCTTGCTGAACCCGGTCTACTGGGCGTGTCGAATGGCGCGGGAGTGGGGCTGATTGCGGTTATTATGCTGGGCCATGGCGTCTTGCCCGGCTGGGCTCCGGGGCTAGCGGCAATCTGCGGCGCACTGTTTATCACGGCGATTTTGATGCGTTTTGCTCGTCGGCACCTCTCCACCAGTCGTTTGCTGCTGGCCGGCGTTGCATTAGGGATCATCTGTAGCGCACTGATGACCTGGGCGGTCTACTTTTCAACGTCGTTCGATCTCCGCCAACTGATGTACTGGATGATGGGCGGTTTTGGCGGCGTTGACTGGCAACAGCTATGGCTGATGGTCGCGCTATTACCGGTAATGGTCTGGACTTGCCAGCAATCAAAACCACTCAATCTGCTGGCGTTGGGGGAAACATCTGCGCGCCAGCTTGGCGTCCCGATTGCCCTATGGCGTAAGCTGTTGGTCATGGCGACCGGCTGGCTGGTGGGTGTGAGCGTGGCGTTGGCCGGCGCGATTGGTTTTATCGGGCTGGTGGTGCCGCATATGCTGCGGCTTTGTGGCCTAACGGACCATCGCGTGCTGTTGCCAGCCTGTGCGCTGGCGGGCGCCAGCACGCTGCTGTTTGCTGATATCGTCGCGCGGCTGGCGCTGTCTGCTGCGGAACTGCCGATAGGCGTTGTGACGGCGACGCTAGGCGCGCCGGTATTTATCTGGTTACTATTAAAGTCCGGGCGATAGACCCGACTTAACCTGAAAAGAGGATGCTATGCAAACCACGATTTTAAACACCCCGGTCACCACGATTGACGGTGAGAACATCACCCTGGAAGGCTATAAAGGCAAAGTACTGCTGATTGTGAACGTCGCCTCCAAATGCGGCCTGACGCCACAGTATGAACAGCTGGAAGCCTTGCAGACCTCGCTGCAGAGCGAAGGTTTTACCGTTCTCGGTTTCCCTTGCAACCAATTCCTCGGACAGGAGCCGGGCAGTGAAGAAGAGATCAAAACTTTCTGTAGCACGACCTATGGCGTAACCTTCCCACTGTTTAGCAAAATTGACGTCAATGGCGAAGGGCGTCACCCGTTGTATCGCCTACTGACGCGTACCGCGCCGACGGCTATCGCCCCGGAAGGCAGTGGTTTCTATGAGCGGATGGCCAGTAAAGGGCGTGCGCCTGCGGAGCCTGGCGATATCCTGTGGAATTTCGAGAAGTTCTTGATTAGCCGAGAAGGTGCCGTGATCAACCGTTTCTCTCCGGATATGACCCCGGATGATCCCACTCTGGTTACCGCTATCAAGCAGGCTCTCGCCCAGTCATGATGCCTTTGATGCAGCTTCAGGACGTCGGCGAGAACGCCCGGTTACGGGACGTTAGCGTGGATGTGGCGCGCGGCGAGATGATTCATCTGGTGGGGCCGAATGGCGCGGGGAAAAGCACGCTGCTGGCGAGAATGGCGGGCTTGAGCCGCGGGAAAGGGATGGTTAGACTCAACGGACAACCGTTGGATACATGGACCTCTTCGGCGCTGGCGCGGCATCGTGCCTATCTTTCCCAGCACCAGACGCCTCCGTTCGCCATGCCCGTCTGGCAGTTCCTGATGCTGCATCAGCACAATACTCAACATTCACCGTTTGCTGTCCATGTTACCGAGGCACTGGGGCTTAGCAATAAGCTCGGGCGCAACGTTAGCCAACTCTCCGGCGGTGAATGGCAGCGCGTTAGGCTTGCCGCAGTCATACTGCAGGTCTCACCGTGGGATAATGCTGATGGGCAACTGCTGCTGCTTGATGAGCCGATGAACAGTTTGGATGTGGCTCAGCAGGCGGCTTTGGATAAGCTATTGGCCGAACTGTGTGCGGCCGGCGTCACGATTATCATGAGCAGTCACGACCTTAACTACACTTTACGTCATGCAAACCAGGTGTGGCTATTATGCGCTGGGCGATTGATCGCTAGCGGCAAAACGGATGCGGTATTGCAGCCGGAAAATTTAGCCACGGCTTATAATATGACGTTTCAGAAGTTGGAAATAGCCGGTCATCAATGGCTCGTTTATGATGATGTCGGTGAAAAATAATCCATACTCAGCCTTGAGCCGTGGTCATTGCTTGCCAGTCGATTGCTTATCGATATAATTTATTGGCTGATCATAAAAATAGAGGATGCGCTGGATATGCGTTTCTGGGCTCTTTTTCTCGTGGCATTCATTTTAGCCGGCTGTAGCAGCCACCGTCCGCCGCCGCCAAATCCACGGCTCGCGGACTCCATTACGGTGATTGCGGGTTTGAACGAACAGCTTCAGAACTGGCATGGCACGCCTTATCGCTACGGAGGTATGAACCGTCGCGGCATTGATTGCTCGGCCTTTGTGTTGATGACCTTCCGCGATCAATTTGAAATGAGTCTTCCACGAGAAACCCGTCAGCAAGCAAAAATAGGCACCGAAATCGATAAAGGTGACCTTCTGCCGGGCGATTTGGTCTTTTTCAAAACCGGCGCTGGCGAAAGTGGCTTGCACGTTGGCATCTACGATACCGACAATCAGTTTATCCATGCCTCGACCAGTCAGGGCGTGACGCGCTCCTCCCTCGACAACGTCTACTGGCGAAAGAACTTCTGGCAAGCCAGAAGAATTTAATCAAAAAGAAAAGGAGGCCATCAAGCGCCTCCTTTTTTTATGTCGTCGATTTAATTTAAATAAATAGCCCACGATATTCTCATTTTGTTAGGTGAGATCATGGAACTTAAGGTTGATTGTGTTAATCCATTAGTTTCGATTACAATCATTACGATCCAGTGACGGACCAATGAAATAAAAAGGAACCGATGAAAGGAATAATCACAGCATCCATTACCGTAGGTTTTCGCTTTGTGACGTCAGGAACCCGGACATGACTTTTAGTGAAGGGCAGTCGCAATGATTGTATCGCTGGATAATACGTATTGTTCTCAGTTGTTTTTTCTCCCCGCCAGGAATAGTGGGGGACAGCTGGTTGGCCTGAAAGTGGTTAGCCAGTTTAGCGGCGTAAATAACCACGTTCGTATTCCGACTAGCCTCGTTTTACCACGACTGACTGCGCAAGAAGAAATCGCTTTATTCCAGGAAAAACTGGCGCTCTTGACCACCTGCCAGCTGTTCTTTATTCAGCAC
>NZ_BCTM01000060.1 GCF_001571285.1 Kluyvera cryocrescens NBRC 102467
AAGAACCCAGCCTATGGCTGGGTTTTTGCTTTCTGGGATTCTGGTAGATTTCTGGTCATTCTGACCACTAATGTCGCTGCTTTACCTCTTGAGCCCCATCTGAGTATCTCCCTTTAGCGACAACTTACTCTTCCGGTCACTGTACCAACCTCTGCTGGTCTTCACGCTGCCAATAAACACTATTTCCTGCTGGTATACCTGCTGGTGAATTGATCACAGCAAAGCAGCATCCGGTCTTTGTCCGGTCAGGAAGAGTGAAGCATCATTGCTTTCTTTTGTGTGGCCCTATGATGCTTGAAATTTCAAATACTTAGTATCATGATACCAACAAATATGAATCAAAAAATCGAATCTGCCCATGGCAGATTGAGAACTTGTGGGCTATCTCTGGTGCTTTACCTGCATAAAGCTTCAGCTAAGACATCGGGGCGATGTCTTAGATCTACATTCAGAAGGAATTCATGTGACTGTTAGTGTAGCAATATGCTCTGTAGCTGACCTGCTTACAGGTAAACAAATTAAAACCGGTACATGTGACACAATCAGCAGCAATTTTTCTATACCAGAGTATCAACGCCCTTATATATGGCAAGATAGGCAAATCGCGAGGTTGTTAAAGGATATAGCGGAACACCAAGCCCATTCAAGCACTATGCCCTATTATTTAGGTAGTGTCATTTTGCATGCTGATGGTGAGAGCCTTAATATCATCGACGGTCAGCAACGCTTGACCACTTTAGCATTAATGGCTCATCTTAATGGGCAATTTACTGATTTTTCGATGCATTATAGCTCACCAATTAGTCAACGGCAGATAGTGCATAATCTTGCCTGGTTAAAACAGCATTCTGGCGAGTGGCTAGAATTGATTGATTTTAATCTATTGCAGTTCTCACTAGTCATCACTCGTTCTGAAGATCAAGCCTACCAATTTTTTGAAACTCAAAATACTGGAGGTGTACGTCTGAATGGCGATCAAATCATCAAAGCACACCATCTGCGAGCAATTGGCGAAAAAGATAAGCTATCCATTGATCGCTTTGCCAGGCGTTGGGAAGCACTCGGTGATTTGTCTAATATTGTTGATTTACTGGTTAGAGGGCGCTACTGGCAGTATTTGCATTTTAGAGAATATCCGCAGCATAACCAGAAGGCGCTAATTAGAAACTGCATTGTCAATGAGTTGGCAGAAAACACGGGTAAGGGAGAAGATACTGCCTTTGGTCGCATCACTCGTACTTATTCAGCTAGCGGCACAGAAAGTTTATCTCAAGCACAAGTGGGATATGATTTAAGGCAACCCCTCAATAGTGGTGTAAATACTATTCACTACCTTCAGTATTTTGAAAAACTTCGTCAAACTTATCTACTGCACGGTGAAATGAGCTCAACACTAAAAGGATTCAGTGATTTTTATAATCATTTCATTTGCAAACTAGAAGGCTGTAGTTATCTCAAACAACTACTGGATACTGCACTATTGCTTTATATAAGTCAGTTTGGTCAAATAGATTTAGAAGTGGCTGCAAAAAAGCTATTTAGGGTTATTTATTCGCGTCGCATTGAGAACCAAACCGCCGTAAAAGAAAGGTCAATACCTGCTTTTATACAAGAAACACCAGTACTTGACTGGATTGCAACAAGTTTTACGGTCGAACAACTTTTTTCGAAGCTGGATGGTTTTGACTTAAAGGTGAATAGCAATGGACTCGGCGAGGATGACAACACTGTCAAAAAACGCTTTGTTATACGCGTGATAGAGCATTTTGACCTATCAATCAGTCAAAGTAATTTTAAAACACAATTCGGTCCTGATTTTGATAAATATATAAAAGGCTTGGAGGTCAGAAATGGATAAGGAACAAGGTGTTAAAACGGAGATTCTAACACTAGAAACTGTGCTTAATAAAGGCTATCAGTTTTCAATCCCAAGCTATCAACGCCCTTATGTTTGGAGTGATGATGACGTATTACTGCTCTTTAATGATATTAAAGATGCTTGCTTTGCTGGCGACAAAAATTACTTCATTGGCACTGTTCTTTCATCCTTGCTGGAACAAAACACTCATAAAATATATGAACTGATTGATGGTCAGCAACGCACAACAACTTTGATGCTAATTGCTATTGCTTTTAAGACTGCTGGTAGCAAGACTCTTTTGACTGATGTGATTGTATATGAGAATAAACCCAGGTTGCAGTTTGCAATTCGAGAGCAAGTCCAGAATTTATTGGGAAGTCTTGCTGGATTAAAACCCTTTGAAAAACCGTCTGATGAATCGATTGCACAAAACCACTACCTTAAGCAACTAGATATAGCGCTAACTGTTTTAACCAAAGAAATCGCTAAGCTTAAACAGCAATCGGCGCAAAATTTTGAGTTATTGGGAAAATATATTTTTAGCCAAGTACAATGGGTAAATAATGTTGTTCCCGTCCAAATGGATCTAAATCGCTTGTTTGCCACGATGAATACAACCGGCATTCAGTTAGAGCAAACAGACATTTTAAAGGCAAAGTTACTAAAGCGAATTAAAACACATAAATCGCAATATGAAGCAATTTGGGTTTCCTGTGAACATATGGAAAACTACTTTGAAAGAAATGTTAGAAAAACATTTAAAAAAGTTGACTGGAAAAATATTCAACCGCAAGAGCTTTCTACATTTAGTTTAAATAAATTCACCATTACTGAAGAACCAACGAAAAAAAATGACTCAGGATTATCCATTGCTCAACTTGCTGAACAAATTGAGAGTCAATTTACTCCAGAGGACACAGTACCAGAACAATTCGAATCAGATGAGTTGGATATCGAGACAGTATATTGTCGTTCAATCATTGGTTTTCCTTTGTTACTTATTCATGCTTATCGTGTATTTCTTGCATTGAATGAACAAAAAGATATCATTCCAAGACTGCATAGTGATAGGTTACTTGAAATCTTTGAGCCACTTATTAATTCCGATGAATGCACAGTAAAAGATTTCATAGAAATGCTTTGGCAAGTACGCTACCAGTTTGATACATGGGTTGTTAAATGGGTCGAAAAGGATGATAACCTAGATGCGCATCTTGCATTAGCTAATGTTTCTCGTAGCATCTCCAAAGGGAAATACTACTTAAACCGGTCTCCTAAACCATTAAGTGACCTGGTAATGCTGCAAAGTGTTCGTAATTTTACTGGTGAACGCAGTGCGCAATATTGGTTAACACCATTTATTGCATCACTGATTCGTAGAGAAGTTGGCGGCACAGAAGATAAACGCGCATGTCGGATACTTGAACGCATTGATAATCGAATGTCTCTTGCATTAGACAGCCAAAAAGAGGCAAGTTTTAAACAGGCTAAATGGTTAAAACCTAAGACTAAACCCTGGGATGAACTGGTAACATATTTCAACGAATCGCATGGTATCGGATTTGAACACTATTGGTTCCAAAAACTAGAATATATACTATGGAAATCATTAAATAATACCGATCTGCCAGAAAAAGATCTAATCAAATTTGAACAATATCGTATTACTTCTAAAAACTCCGTAGAACATGTTCACCCACAGCAAGAAGAATATGGTAATAGACTCACTGAAACACCTTTAAACTCTTTTGGTAACCTAGTGCTATTAAGCCCTGGAGATAATTCATCTTATAGCAATCAATCAGTCGCAAAGAAAAAAGCAGACTTTGAAGCCAAACCTCGATTTGACTCGTTAAAATTGAGAGCTATTTTCCGCTCCAAGACTAACTTTGATGAGGGTTGGACTGAAAAAAATATTAAAAATCATAAAAACGCGATGATTAAGTTGCTAACAGAGCATTACGGAAAAAATTCTGAATAGCATACCTAAATACAGGTCAGGAACGTTTACCAGAACGGGGCTGTTCATCAGATTAAAATCTGGTGACAGCTCGACCTGATTGCAGGCTTGATTCATGGCTTGCTATCCTGACCTGCTCCCCGTTGATTAATACACCGCGATGTTAGTAATGTCTTCATTAGCCACATGAGGACATCCCCATGAAGAAGCGATTTTCCGACGAACAGATCATCAGTATTCTCCGCGAGGCAGAAGCCGGGGTTTCGGCCCGGGAACTCTGCCGCAAGCATGCCATTTCAGACGCCACCTTCTACACCTGGCGTAAGAAGTTCGGTGGCATGGAAGTCCCCGAAGTGAAGCGGCTCAAGCCACTTGAAGAGGAGAACGCTCGTCTCAAGAAGCTACTCGCTGAAGCCATGCTGGATAAGGAGGCGCTTCAGGTGGCCCTGGGCCGAAAGTTTTGACAACAGACCAGAAGCGGGAAGCCGTGGAAGTCATGTGTGAGACAACGGGTTTGTCGCAACGCCGTGCCTGCAGGCTGACTGGTCTGTCACTTTCAACCTGCCGTTATTCGGCTCAGCGTCCGGCTGCTGACGCACAACTGTCTCTACGCATCACAGAGCTGGCACTTGAACGCCGCCGGTTTGGTTACCGGCGCATCTGGCAGTTATTGCGCCGGGAGGGCCTTCACGTCAACCACAAGCGCGTTTACCGCATCTATCACCTTAACGGTCTGGGTGTAAAACGCAGGCGCCGCCGTAAGGGTCTGCCGACTGAACGGTTTCCGCTTCTTCGCCCGGATGCGCCGAACCTGACATGGTCGATGGATTTTGTCATGGATGCACTTGCCAGCGGCCGCCGGATTAAGTGCCTGACCTGTGTGGATGATTTCACGAAGGAGTGTCTGACGATCACCGCCGCTTTCGGGATTTCAGGTATTCAGGTCGCGCGTATTCTGGACAGCATTGCGCTGTTTCGTGGATATCCTGAGACGATAAGAACCGATCAGGGCCCGGAATTTACCTGCCGCGCGCTGGATCAATGGGCCTTTGAACATAGTGTTGAGTTGCGCTTAATCCAGCCGGGCAAGCCAACTCAGAACGGATTTATTGAGAGTTTCAACGGTCGCTTTCGGGATGAATGCCTGAATGAGCACTGGTTCAGCGATGTTCTTCATACCCGGAAAATCATTAATGACTGGCGGCAGGATTATAACGAGTGTCGACCTCATTCATCGCTGAATTACCAGACGCCATCTGAATTTGCAGCAGGCTGGCGAAACGGGAAGCATGAAGAAAAATCAACCGACATTACTAACTGAAGGTTGTATCTAATACTGGGGGCAGGTCAATCGAACTGAGTTCGATTATTCGCCGCATAGCGGCTCACCCCTTCGGGGCCAACGCGACAAGCGCGTTGTTCAACGCCTGCGGCGTAAGTCCGAGTCCGGGCACCACTCATTAAAGACCCCGCCAAAAGGCGGGGTCTTTGCTTTCTGGGGCGAGCCCCCTATCTACCCTGCACCATCACTGATACACAAACGTCACGCCAATAATCGACTGCACGTTGCCTGCCGTAACCTGCCCCTGGGTGCGCGCATAGTTTGCCGTTAACCCAAGGCTCACCGCCGAGGTGCTGACCGTGCCTAGCGACACGGTACTGTTCGCCGGCACAATGCCGCCGTTACGCGTTAGCTGCACGCCAATTCCCTGTGCTGGTGAAGCGGAGGCGGTATTAGTAAAGATAGAGTTCGCGGCATCCGCCGTCGTTCCCGAAAGGTAATAGGCCAGCTTTTGACTTTGTGCGCAGTAGACCGTCAACGGGATCGCCGTGGAACCCGGATAATCCGGTAGCGTCACCGTCACATTGCGCGCCGAAACGTCGCAGCCGCCGGTGGGTACCACCACATTGTTGTTGGCATAAATGTTCCACACAAACTGGAAGTCATCGGCGTCTTTATTGTTCGTCTGCCGCAGGATCAGCACCGCAATCAGCGTCCCCGCGGTAATCGCCACGCCGCCCGCAGAGCTTATCGGCGTCAAATACAGTACGGTTGGCCACGGCTTATCGGTTTTTGAGTTGTAAGTGAGACGTGCGGTTTCCGTGGTGGTCGGGAACGGGTAGCTCACACCGTTGTATTTCACCGTTCCCGAAAAGCTCGCCAGGATGCCGCCATAGGCAGAACCTCGCTGTAGCGTGACGTAGTCGGTAATGGTGTCCGGATAATCGTTATGGCAGAAAATCTGCGTTGAGAGATCGACCACCAGGTTTTGTCCAACGCTCACCGCTGGCGCCAGATCCACGTACACATTGGCGCTGCCGCCGCCAATCGGTATCGTTGCCCCACTCGCCGTTTTACAGGCAAAAGACCAGGCATTCAGCGACCAGCCCATCAGCAGCAGCGTGGTCAGCAGGGTTATCATTTTTTTCATCAACGTTCTCTCCTGGTCAGGCGTAGGTATAGGTAACATTAATCACCGCCTGAATGGTTCCCTGGGTCGCGCCACCGTTGACCGACAACGCTCTGACCTGCAGTGGGAAATGGGCGGACTGCGATGCCTCATCCACCTGTACCGAGGTTGTGGCACCGGTATTCAAGGTGTTGCCGCTGTTATCCTGTAGCTCGAGCTGGATGTTCTTCGCCGTCCCCTGATTTTGGTAATAACCGGTGCTGTCTGACGTCCCGCTAAAGCTAGCGGTCACCCGCGAGGTGCCCACCGGGCAGTTGCTGAGATCGAGACCGACGGTATGCCATGCCGATGATGATCCCGCAGCGATCAGGCTGAAGGTATAGAGATCGCCAAGCTCGACGGTGGCGTTGACGGTGGAGACCGTGCAAGGTTTTGCCACCACTTTGCCATTGACGGTGATCGTCACGTCCGCCGCTCTCGGTGCAAAGGAGGTGACGGCCAGCGCGGCGGCCAATAGCCCTCCGATAAGGGTTCGTTTCATCAAAGCCTCCGCTTACTGAAACTCAAGGGTAAACGTCGCCGTCGCGCTCACATGGCCCGGGGTCACCGGCACCTGCGTCGCCATCAGGCGGGCGTAAAAGTTGAGCGAATTGCTCTGACCCGGCGTTAACGTAGTCCACGGAATTGACGACGATGCGGCGTTAATCGGCAGCGTGGTTTGCTGGCCGTTGAGGATCTCAATCCCCATTCCCGCCGCAGCCGAAGTCCCGCTATCGAGTTTTAATAAGCGGGTATTGCCGTTATCACTTACGCCGATAAAACCGACCTTCACCGCCGTGACCGCGTTACCGCACGGGGACAGCACAATACGAAATGGCACCGGCGGCGTGGTCGTACCGACAGCGCTAAACTGTTTGGCCGCGTTATCCATCAGGTCGACGGTAAAGTCTTTGGATTCGCCCGCCACCGCGCAGCCGTTGTCTTTGACGTAACCGCTGATGGTGATGGTGCTGTCGGCGGCGCTGGCGCGTGCGGCCGACAAGGCGAGGAAAGCGCCCAGCAGGGCGCCGAATTTGCTCATGATCTTGTCCTTAGTGACATACCGCTGAGAGCTGGCTTAGCATCTGTTGCTGGCTCTGCACCGGGACGCGGTAGTTCGCCGTGCAGCTGGCTGCCGCCCCCTCTCCCCATTTAACCCGCACCTTGCCTTCCGCCGGCATACCGCTTAAATAGACTTGGCCGTTATCCGCAACAATGCTGCTATTCTGGTTATTGTCGGCGGTCACCACCGCACCAAACGGTACCGGTTTGCCGCCACGGGTCAGGGTCATCAACAGCTTCATGCCGACCTGCGCCTTAAACTCCGCACGCACAATCGCACCGTGGGTAGGCACCACGTTGACCACCGCATCGTCCAGATCGACGTTATCGGCAAGGGTATTGGTGTCTAGCGCAACCCGGTTTTCCCGGTATTCAGTGGCGTAAGGCAGCACGGCATATCCGCGCCAATCGGTCCGCACGCCGGTCTGGTTTTCGACTTTTGTGCCTTCAGCACCCGGCGCTTTAATCAGTACCACCGTGTCATTGAGCGGCTGACCAAAGGTGATGCCATTTGCATGGGCGAGCACCCCGCCGCTCATTCCGTAATAGAGCTGCTTGATGCCATCGCTGTGGCTGTAACCCACGTTAGCGTTGCCGTACCCACCGCGATAGTTCAGCGCGGCATAGCCCGAGCCACCGCTATTGCCCTCGCCGCCCCCCAAATAGCCGGTCTGCACGCTGTAGCTGAGGTTATTGTCTTCCAGCACCGTGCCGTACAGCCCGGCCAGATTGGTCATCCGCCCCTTCATATCATTAGACATGCTGTAGCTGGCGCTGGCCTGCCGCCAGGCGGAGGTGTTGTCCGAGCGCATCCAGTGGCTGAACGGAATATTCACGTTGACCGCCAGCATCTGATCGCGGCCCTCCTGCCAGGCGCTTTTGGTCAGGCTGTAGCTTAAGGTCCAGTTGATATCATCGACGGCAGTATTCAGCCCAACCTGGAGCTGTTCATCCGCATTGCCGGTTCCCCAGTAGGTTTGATGGCTGCCGCTCACGTAGAGCGTGGCGGTGCGCCCGAGCTGCTGCGTCACGCTCATCTGCACTTTGCCGCGTTTGCTGTAGGCCAGGTTGTAGTAGTCGGTGAATTTCGGCTGCACATGAATCACCCCATCCTGGGTTTCCACGTCATAACCGCTCATGCGACGGTAGGCGGTATCTGCAAAGCTGAAATAGCCGCGCGTGGAGTACCGATACCCCACCAGTTGAATGTTGGTGCCGAGTTCGCTTAGCGATTTGTTATAGAGGAAGCGCACCGACTGCCCCTGGTGCTTGCTGTCGTCGGGAAGCGTGGCGTTGGCCTGGGTAATATCCATCGATAGCGCGCCCCAATCCCCCATGTTTTTCCCCAGCCCCATGTTAAAGGCGCGATAGCGATCCGCTAGCTGCGTGCCGCCATACAGCGTCCACCCCGCCGGAAGCCCGTGCAGTAATGTGCTTTGGAAGAATGAAGGCTCTTCCTGCTGCTCGTTTCCGCTGCGATATTCTCCGGCGGTGATGGCGTAGCGAGTGTGGCCTTCGCGCTGCAAGACCGGTACCGAGGAGTACGGCACGGTAAAGTTTTGGCTGCTGCCGTCGGCTTCTTTTATCGACACCTGCAAATCCCCACCGTTACCGGCGGCGTAGAGATCGTTAATGCTAAAAGGCCCTGGCGGCACCGTGCTGTGATAAATCTCGTAGCCGTTTTGTTTCACCGACACCTGGGCGGTACCGCGCGCAATGCCGTGGATCACCGGCGCAAAACCCTTCTGGCTGTCCGGCAGCATGTTGTCATCGGAGGCAAGCTGTGCGCCGCGAAAGTTAATACCATCAAAGACGTCGCCGTTGGTGTAGCTATCGCCCAACGTCAGACGCGAGCGTATCGGCGTGATATCGCGTTCAAGCCAGGTGTTGACGTGCTGCCATTTGTTTTCATTGCTTGCGGAACTGCCGCCGCTGGTATAGCTCCAGGTCGAGTTATCGCGCAGCCGCCAGGCACCGAGGTTGACGCCGCTTTGTAGGTTCAGATAGGCGTATTGGCTACTGCCACCGACCGCGTTGTCGACATTGTTGCCGGTGAAGTTGTAGTTCAATAGCCCGGCATTAATCCCGTTATCCCATAGCTCCGGCGGAATATAGCCACGCGCCTGGTTACCCATAAAAGCCTGAGGGATGGTCAGATAAAGCCGCTGCTGGCCCACGTCTAAACGGATCGTGGCGTCTTTTATCATCTCCGTGAGCGGTACGCAGGTTTCGCTCGCCAGCGCGTTAATGCCGCTGACGGCCGCCGTGTTAAGCCCCATGCTAACGAGCTGCCCACGCGTCAGGCACGGCATCAGCCCATGGCCATTCTCACCCGCGCTAAAAGTGACATCGCGGGTGGTCATATAGCCACCATTCATATAGATATCGACGCGGTAAGTCCCCGGCGGCAGCTCTTGTCCCTTCTCAAAGCTGGACAGGTCGGCCACTGCCGCCGGATCGTCGGCGAGAAATCGCGGGTTAAAATAGAGCTCCGCCTGCACCGGAAAGATTGACGTCGCCAGTAACAAAATCAGGAGGTGCTGCGCAACTGCGCGAGTCGAAAGTGAAACGGAGCGCCGCATGCGCAGGGACTCCAAATGGTCGAGTCCAAATTTCAGATATGACATGGTCCCTCCGGTTCGAAAACGCCCGGCTGTCAGTTCTTATTTTATTAATGGGGAATACTGGGTTCCCCTTCGTTATTGCACGCTGCCTTTCATACGCGGAGTAAGCGCGCCGTAGTCATTGATGGTCTTGTAGGTAATGTCGCGTCCGGCATCGGCCGGTAATTTCACCTGGGTTTCCCCCATCGGCGGTACCAGCGCATTTTCCAGCACGCGCGTGCCCGCATTCAGTTCAGTCACCGTCAGGTAATAAGGGGTCGGATTCACCAGCGTGAGGGTCCCTGCTCCGCGACGAAACGTCAGTTTTTCCGCAGCCTGATCTGACGACAGCGCCAGCTTGGCGGGACGGTAATAAAGTTTGATACGGCTGATAATGGCTAATTGCAGGGTGTTATCCCCGAGCTTGGATTTGTCCATCGAGGGGATCGCTTTGACGTTCATCCAGAACAGACTCTCCCGGTCCTGCGGCAGCTGATTATTGGTGGCATCGAGAATACGCAAGGTGTTCTCCTTTTTACCCTGCATCGCGAACAGCGGCGGGGTTACCACAAAGCGCCCGTCTTTCACGCCATCAGCGTTCTCTACCCAGGATTGAATCAGGTAAGTGCTGCTGTCATCGTTATTGGTCACCGCCAAGGGCACCTGCTTTTGTCCGGCGGGATAAATCACGCGGGTTGCGCCCAGCGCCACGCCGGCCTCTGCATGCGGCGCCATTCCGATGGCGGCGGCCATCAGCACACCAGCCAATGCGCTACGCGCCGTTGCCCATCTGTTTTTCATGTTTACCCTTGTTGTACTCACCGTTATTTCCTGTCTTCGGTCTGACTGCTGATTAATTACTGATAGGTCAATGAAAACCAGGCTTGGGCATTCGCTATCCCGCCGGTGACCTGGCGCTCCGTCGAGCGATATTTCGCCACGAAATGCAGCGTAGTCGGGCCGTCATAAAGCTTTGCCCAACGCGTTGGCTCACCGTTTAGCGGTATCAGACTGCCTTCGCTATCAAATAAGGCGACGCCAATACCGGTGGCGATTCCGGCACCTTCCCCCACCGAAAGCACATCGGGATCCTTGCCATCGGCAACGCCCTGAAAGGACACGCCAACGTGCTGGCTGACTTCCGTATTGCAATCCACGAGATGGATATCAAACGCAACGGGGCTGGCATCTTCTCCCGCCGCCCGAAAGCGCTGGCTGCTGATTTGCCCCATATTCACCGTCATCAGACGATCGCCGGCATCGACGCTGCAGGCCTCAGCAATAATCTGTCCCTGAAAGCGCATGCCCCCGCCCGGGACCGTGACGTTCCAGCGATTTCCCGCGAGCACGGCCGTTGGCAGCAGTAGCAACACCAGCCCCAACTTCACCCTTCTCATTGTTATCACCTCCGTTCCATCGCGGATAACGAGCCGTCCTGGCTCAGATGGCTTCCATGCCCCATCAATTACTCGTATTGCACTTTGAAGGTCGCGTCAGCGTTAGCGGTACCGGCAGTGGCCGCACCCGTTGCGTAGTAACGAGCCTGGAACGGAATGACGTTAGTGCCATCGTTAAGGGTGGTCGCTGCACTGAAGGTTGCACCGTCGAGTGCCAGTGGAGTACCTTTGTTGTCGAGGATCTGCACGCCAACGTTGGTCGCGCTGCCCGCTGCGGAACCCTGCAGAGCCAGAACGGTATTGTTGGTGGTATCTACCGCATTACCGGAAAACGCTACGGACGCTTTGGTGGAAACGCTGGTGTCGCAGTCGTCTAACTGAATGTTGAAGCCAACGGACGAGCTGGTACTGCCAGCCGTTGCCAGTTTTGCCGAACGAACCTGGCCCATCTGCACGGTCTGATCGACAGAACCCGCATCAACCGCACAGGCGGCGTTAACGACTTCACCTTTGAAGTGCACAGTACCGCCGTTGACCGTGGTGGTATCAGCAGCCAGTGCCGCCGTCGAAGCCAGGGACAGAGCAGAGATGACAACCAGCGCAGCTTTATTAATTCCCATGAAACCAACTCCTTTTTAATTGAAATTGAGAATAATATTCTCGTTTTTTGAAAAGCAATGCGGGCCCTGAACGGCAGATAAATTATCTGTCGCGCATAATGGGTTTATGCGAAAAAAACGCCTCTACAGAAATTTGACCTGGATCTCAGATGCTAGAATCACCATCTCCGGTTTAACTTGGAAATATCCAGATAAAATGACATTGCGGCTGCGTTATTCCCTCTCAGGCCAAACATTTTTTTCGTTTTTTGTCTTAAATAATAGATATGTTTTTCATTAAACCCTGCCATCTCGTTTATTTGCGATACCGAGTAGCCTTCACAAAAATAACGAAAGACAATACGCTCCCGCTCAGAGAATTCTCTCTGATTGAAAATAGTTTCACTTGCCTCATAGAGGCATGAGTACAGCTCTGCAAAGCCTATTTTCTCAGGGATGAGCCATGGGAACGGCCCCTGAAAAACATATCCGGAAGAAACATCCATCTTGTATAACAGTATGATTCGGCAATGAGAATCGCGCGAAGCTAATAAACTGAGTATGCGGTGTCTTTCTACGATGTCAGTGATATAAAGCACGATCACATCACTGGTGGATGTTCGTAAGTAACACTGCGACTGCAATTGCCAGGAGTGGATTATTGCAACATTACCATCCTGAATAACTTCATCATCTTGTAATGCCAAAAGGAAAAAACTGTTATCCGAGATAATACACTGCCTCATATATTACCCCAACATCCTGGTCAGAATTTATTTAGCATCCGTTTCCCATAATGCTAAAACCCTACTATCCAAATGCCGGGTGATTATATACACAGCTGCATTGCATCGTCAAAAACGATCAATTAATTGTTACTGATAGATACTGTCTATTAATTCAAGGAATATAGATCGCCTTGATCGATCAATTATTTAATAAAAACAGGCAGATCAAGCAAATAGACAATTTTATTTTAGGATTATTCTAATAATAAGAAGTTATTCGTATTGCTGTGTATCAATAATGAATTGTAATGTTATGTAAACATCATGTTCAACTTCATAATTTAACTTAATTGTTACACATCGGTTAA
>NZ_BCTM01000061.1 GCF_001571285.1 Kluyvera cryocrescens NBRC 102467
AATTATCCCACGCTAAGACTATATTTTGTACAGCAGTGGAGAAGGATGAGAGACCAGCAGTTCATTAACAGGGACTCCTTTTTGCTTAAGCGGCTCAATGGTTCTTTCTATATAAACCGTATTCCAGAGTGTTATCGCCGCCGTATGTAGTGTCAGCGCCGGTGGCGTGGTAACGCTGATCCTCCCACCCCCAGATCCCTGATTTCATTCAGCCGGTGCATGAAGGATGCTCGCCCAAGGGCCTCACCCTTATTCAGCCCCGCCTGTATGCATCGGCCTAAGCCTTTATCGCAAAATCAGTCCAGCATAAACAGCGTCCGATCTCTGCAGAAAATCGCCCTCTGCGCTACGAGTTTGAACGCATTTACTCTGTTTATAGGTAACATTCGCTCCACGATATAATGATATCGGCAACGTATTCAGCATCCTGAGCATGAGTCAGAAGGTGATCCGCCTTACCCAACGAAATGAAACTCTTGGGATGCTTTGCTGCTTTGAATATTTTTTCGGCCTGCTCAATTAACACAGTATCATCTTCAGTCGCATGAAAAATAAGCAGAGGCTTGTTCATGGCGAACACCTTATGAGCGATTTTGTGTTCCTGAATATTGTCCAGCATCTGTTTCTTTAAGGTAAATACCCGCCCGGCCAGCTCAACGGGATAGGCTCCATGCTGGTTAATGTTTTCAACATCATCCTTAAAAAGACGTTTTACGTGTGTCAGTTCTCCGGGTGATCCTATGGTGACAACGGCCTTTGCCTCAGGAACTTCGCCGGCAATAGACAGAATGGCCGATCCCCCCAGGCTATGGCCGATGAGCAAAGAAGGCGCTTCGTACTGTCGGCGGAGATAATCTACCGCGCAAAGCAGGTCCGAAATATTGGATGAGAAGTTGGTGTTGGAAAAATCCCCTTCGCTGTTTCCCAGACCAGTAAAATCAAACCGGAGAACGGCGATAGCATTCTCTGTCAGTTTCCGCGCAATACGCGCCGCGCCTTTGAGGTCTTTGCCACACGTAAAACAATGAGCTAACAGCGCAAACGCTTTAGGATTTTCAGGAAGTTCAAGCAATCCGGCCAGTTCTTCACCAGCCGCATTTTTGAACGTAAATTTTAGTTTTTTCATAGGATATTCCAGGTCTTAAACTGATTTCATATGTTTGATCGCAGGGAAAAATAATCTTCTGCTCTGCATCTGGCATTACGCGTTTTCCTTCCTCTACTGGGGATGTGAAACAGAATTCATTCCGAATGCCTGTCCTCACCTTCCAGTTTGAAAGCTGATTATTGCTTCCTGTTCGGTGATCACTTACGCTATGCTACCAACTAGATGGTAGTTTACAAGAATTTTATGAGGTCTCACTGAATGGCCAATTGCGCGCTCATTCTTAAAATATCCCTGGCAATGCTGGCGTTTGCTGCAAACTCTATTCTGTGCCGTCTGGCCCTGCAGGGAGGCCACATTGATCCCCTTTCATTCAGCAGCCTCAGGCTGGCCAGTGGTGCACTCGTCCTGTCACCTTTCTTGTTTTATCACGCAAAAACTACATTATCGCTGTGGCGTCCGCTGAGCGAATTTTACCTCATGGTGTACGCAGTGCTCTTCTCTGTCGCCTATATCCATCTCGATACCGGGGCAGGTGCGCTGTTACTTTTTGGTGCCGTACAGTTTGCGATGGTGATCCACGGATTATTTAAAGGGGAATCACTCTCCGTTACCGGCTCCTCATCGTGTATAACTCCTTTCTCTCTGGCCGTTTTGTCCTGTCAGGATGTCGTCAGAACCCGGCATAACACCCTGTGCCGGGAACACAAAAGGCACGGATGAACAGGTCGTGAATATTCTTAGTGAAGCCTGCTGATGACATGTCTGGCGACAAAAAAATGCCGCCCTTAAGGGGCGGCTTATGCCAGCGTCACGGGGTTATCGTCTGACCGCCATGATGCCCGCATCGACATCCCAGATAGCGCCCGTCACCCATGAGGTTTTGTCAGACAACAGGAAGAGAATAGTGTTTGCCACATCTTCGGCAGTTCCGACGCGTCCCAGCGGGTGGAAATCGTTCAGCGACTTCATAGCATCTGCGATATCCGCTTTGTCCATGAAGCCTTCGTATATCGGCGTATGAACAATCCCGGGAGACACCGCGTTGACACGAATACCCGCGCTGGCCAGCTCAATCGCCAGATTACGCGTCAGGGCATGCAGACCCGCTTTTGCCATTGAATAGGCCGAGGCCGGCGAGTCACCCAGTGCAGCCTGAGCACCAATCGAACCGACGTTGACGATAGACCCTTCGAGCTTCGCGGCGAGCATGTTCTTCACGACATCCTGTGTAATAAAGAACGTGGCTCGGTTCAGCGAAAGATACATGTCATAATCGGCAAAGCTGTGCTCGGTAAATCCTTTGGGCATGAAGATACCGGCGGCATTCACCATCAGGCTGATATCGCGATGGTGAGCATTAATTTCCTGACGGATAGTTTCCATACCTTCTTCGGTCATCAGGTTCGCCGCGATGACCGCAACCGGTCCCAGAGGGCTCAGTTCTTTTTGCACCGCTTCGGCTTTGTCTTTTTTATTCCCGGTCAGCACGACACTGCCGCCCGCTTCCAGTACCATGCGTGCCACGGCCAGGCCCATGCCGCTGGTACCGCCGACGACGAGCAGTTTTTTACCTTTGAAAAAAGTGTTCATTTTCTGACTCCATTACTGGTGGGTAAGACGTTGCCGGCAGCGTGAAACTGCCGGCGGTTGACGGATTAAATACTGCAGCCATCCGTTCCGCAGGTCTGACCCGCAGTGGCTGAAAATTCGGTTTGCTGTTCATCCCAGACCTGACGCAGGGCATTCAAAAAGTTATCTGCTGCCTGAGCCCCGCTGATGGCATATTTTTCGTTCATCACAAAAACCGGAACGCCGCTGAGGCCAATAGACTGTGCGTGGGCTTCATCGTCGGAAACGGTGGCGCGAAAATCGTCATTTTCCAGGGCGGCTTCAGCGTCAGCTTTCGGCATACCGGCTTCTACGGCCATGGCAACGAGCTGCTGACGGTCAAAGAGAGAGCGACCTTCGGTGATACTGCCATGATAAAAACGTTCTTCCACCGCGTCCGCAATTCCGGCCTTACGCGCGGCAACCAGCAGGGTGTGTGCATCTTCTGTATCACCAAACATCATGCCGTCGAAGTTGTAGATCAGACCTTCAGATTTACCGGCGGTGCCCACCTGATTCATCATCAGCTCCGCTGAATGCTGACTGCCCAGCTTTTTAACGATGGCATCCTTAAAAGGCATCGCGGGAGTACCACCGGCCAGACGGTAGCTGTGATGGCGGATCACCACCTGGTCGCGAAATTCAAAGCGATTCAGACCCTGTTCAAATCTTTTTTTAGCAATCCAGCACCACGGGCAGACCAAATCTGACCAGATATCGATGGTAAGGGTGGGTTTCAGCGTTTGCATAATGATTCCTCAAAGACGTTGGGCGGTCGGATCTCACTTATCAGAGAACCGCGACCGTATGGGATTTATTGCGCCTGCCAGACCGGGTAATCGGTATAGCCTTTTTCCGGGGAACCACTGACGCCGTAGTAGGTGGCGCGGTCACTTTCTGCCAGTGGCCAGCCGTTTTGCATTCTTTCAACCAGATCCGGGTTAGCGATGTAGGGCACACCAAATGCCACCAGATCCAGCTCATCATCTTCCAGAGCCTGCTCTGCGATATCACGGGTAAAACCGCCGGCAGCGATGATGGTGCCTTTAAACGTGTTGCGAAAACGGCGGCGGAAGCCTTCCGGAAGTGGCGCTTTGGTGTACACCGGCTGATAGTAAAGGTGTACGTAGGCCAGTTCCCGCTGACCGAGCGCGTCGGTGATGGCTGACCAGGTTTGCTCTTCACCTTCATACGGCGCGAGGTCATAAATGCGGCCGAACGGTGACAGGCGCACGGCAACGTGGCTGTTACCCACGGCTTCCGCCACGGCGTCAATGGTCTCCAGCAGGAAACGCTGACGATTTTCCACCGAGCCGCCGTATTCGTCGGTGCGGGTGTTCAGTTCGCTACTGAGGAACTGGTCAAAGATGAATCCGTTTGCCGCCATGATTTCCACGCCGTCAAAGCCGGCTTCCATCGCCAGGCGTGCGGAGTGCACGAAGTCTGCAGTGATGCGTTTAACTTCATGCGTTTCCAGCGCGCGTGGCTGGCTTGGTACAACCGGGCCCGGTTCTCCGGATTCGGTCAGCGCAAAAACGGTGGTATTGACCGCCTGAACGGTGCCCGCTGAAACCGGCGCTATGTGGCCTGGCTGAAGAGAGACGTGAGACATACGGCCGACGTGCCAGAGCTGCGCGAAAATACGGCCACCTTTGGCGTGAACCGCTTGTGTCACCTTACGCCAGCCCTGGACGTGTTCGTCGTTGTAGATACCAGGGGTATAAAGGTAACCCCGGCCTTCTTCTGAAACCGGCATCCCTTCGGTGATGAGCAGGCCAGCAGAAGCACGCTGTGCATAGTACAAAGCCACGACCTCATCCGGCACGTCATTCATGGTGCGGGTGCGGGTCATCGGTGCCATGACTACACGGTTTTTTAACGCCAGGCCAGACAGATTGTAGGGGGTGAAAAGCTTACTCATCGTATACCTCACAAAAAACAAAAAGGAGTATCCCGGCAGGGATTTGCACAGCCCGGCAGTATCATCGACTGGACGTCGCGCACTGGAGTTGCATAAACATCTGATGGGTGGCAATATACCAACCATCTAGTAGGTAGGTCAATGGCTGTGTTGTATTTTTTTGTCATAACGCAGCCATTTCTGAATTGTCACTCATTTTGCGAGGTCATCACCATGCGTACATTAACAGCTTATAACGAAGATAATTTCCGCCAGATAGAGCAGTACAACGGAATATCGGTGGTACGTTTCTCTGCACCCTGGTGTCCGCCCTGTCAGGCCAGCGAAGAAATGTTCAGTCAGTTTGCAGACCGGCTCGATAGAGATATTCAGGTGGGGAAAGTCAATGTAGATCAGGCGCCGGTGCTGACAACCAAATACGAGATCTGGGGGCTGCCGTCTGTGCTGATATTTCATGAAGGGCAATTAGTTAAACGCATACCGGGTGTGAAACCTGCATCGGTATATGCTCAGGCTATTGCGGACATAAAAAAAGGGCAGTAATGCCCTTTTAACGTGGAATTTATTAATGCTTAACCGCGTGCCTGACCGACGGCATCCAGAGTGCGGGCTGAATAAATGACCGCCGCGCCAGCGTTGAGGTTAATCGCCACGCCCAGCGCTTCAGCAATTTCAGCGTCGGTTGCACCGGCTTTCACAGCGGCGTCGGCGTGAAAAGCAATACAGCCGTCGCAGCGGGTTGTGACTGCGCACGCCAGGGCAATGAGTTCACGCACTTTTGCGCCCAAAAGGTCAGTTTTGTTACCTGCGTTGCCCAGGGCAACCACGCCTTTCATGGTCTCGGGGGTCAGTTTGCCCAACTCGCCTAAACGTTGCATTAACTCTGAGCGATAGTTGTTCCAGTCCAGCATAGTGTCATTCTCCTGAATGAGGGGTATTAAGAAGCAGTTTTATATACTTAAGGCTGTTGGCGAAGACTTCGGGTCTGGCCGTTGCATGCGCCACTACGCTTGAGCCTTCACAGACATTAATGATCATCAAAGCAATATCTGATGGTTCGGCATGGGATGAAAACTCACCTGACTCCATGCCCGCCCTGACGACTTTTGTGAGCCACTCGATTTGCATATCGAAATAAAGTGATGTCTGTACAGTAATTGCCTGAGGCAGATTGGCGGTCTCTGCTGACAACGCACAACACAGTGGCAGTAGCGAAGCTTTATGGCTTTGCGCGAAGATATCGATGTAAGCCGCAATTCTTCTCTCCGCGCTTTTCTCAGTCGCCTCTATCTGCTCAAATACGCGTTGTGTATCAGAGAACGCCTGTATTACCACCTGCTCACCCAGAATATCTTTGGTCGGGAAATGGTGATGAATACTGGCCTTGGTGATACCCACTATTTTTGATAAATCAGCATAGCTGAATGCTGAATACCCTTTTTCGCGCATCAGGTGTTCTGCTTCGCTGAGCAGCCGTTCCCGTGTCATGGTTGTCATAATTACTCCATATAATCTACTAGTTGATAGATTATATTGTTGCTATTTTTCCGTAGCAAGTTGTATCACTGACTCAGTATCGTGCAGAGCTGAACGTCACTGCCATCCTGCATTCTGAATGGCAGCATTACATCTCTGACATCACGCCAGGCGTGTAATCATTTCAACCGGATTAGCCAGAGTATCGTGGATTGGCGAATTCTTTTGCATTTCGCTGACCAGCGCTTCTAACTCCTCGCGACTGGCGGTCTTGCTCGTAAGGTGAACATCGACGCGAATAGATTTCGCACCTTTACGCACGTTGCTGTCCAGCCCAAGGAAGCCGTTGAGGTTGATATCGAAATTAAGATCCAGCTCGATACCGTCCAGGTCGATCCCTTTTTCAGCAGCCATCATGGTAAGGGTGGCGGTATAACAGCCAGCCAGCGCCTGCATGATGTATTCAGTCGGGCTCATGCCGGTATCGGTGCCGAGTAAACCTGCGGGTTCATCACCGATATTAGAAAATTTCCCCACACGGCTGGTATCGATAACGCCGTTCTGGATTGTGGCGCCGGTCTCTGTGCGAACGGTTAATCCGCCGCTGGAACGGGCTTTCATCTGGAAAGTCAGGTTACCCAGGCCAGGCTGGCTGCGAACTGCTTCACGGGTATTGTGGATCGCAGCTGCGTCTGCAGAAGGTTTAACGGTAGTAGACATAATGGCTCCTGTAATTTCTTGATAAAAGGTATAGCTGGTGTAATCAGCACCAACCATCTAGTTGGTAGATTAATATCGCGAACCTCTTTTGTCTACTCTTTTATAAAAAATAGGGGGAAAAGAACCCAGCAGGCTGTTTTATTTCATAATAACCATTTGATTTTTTTTTATAATCTTCCCAGCCGCTCACTCTTGCAGCAATCCAGCCTTTACCCGAAGGATAGTCTGGCGGGTGGTATTAAATTCCCGGGCAATAGCACTGATACTGATGCCAGCATTTAGGGGTCGCTTCAGAAAACGGAAAAAATCGTACGCTAAGCGTGCGTCGATGCTGGAACCCAGCGATACAGCGTAGGAACGGACACGCCGAGGTTCTTGGCAACGTCCTTGGGTGGCACACCGCTGGCCAGCAGCTTCTTGGCTGACTCGATCTTGCTCCCGGTCATCTTGGGCTTGCGACCGCCCTTGCGGCCAAGCTGACGAGCGACATCCAATCCGGCGCGGGTACGCTCGACGATCAGCTCTCGTTCCATTTCGGCGAGGCTGGCCATGACGTGGAAGAAGAACCGGCCAGAGGGCGTTCCGGTGTCGATGGCGTCAGTCAGGCTCTTGAACTGGGCGCCCTGCTTGTGCAGTTCGCCGACCAGATCGACCAATTGTTTGACGCTGCGCCCCAGGCGATCCAGCTTCCAAACCACCAGGGTGTCACCCTCGCGCAGCATTTCGAGCGTCTTGGCCAAGCCTGGACGGTCGGCCCGCGTGCCGCTCACCTTGTCCTCAAAGACCTTCTGGCATCCAGCCTTGGTCAAGGCTTCGCGTTGCAGTTCAAGATTCTGATCCTGCGTCGAGACGCGCGCATAGCCGATCAACATGGCTTGTCTCGCGCCCGGTCAATCATTTTTCAGCCAAGGCAAAGCCAGCATTGCCTGGAGCCACGACGGAAACGAAAATGAAGGATTCCTTCGAGTCGGTGTTCATGGCTCCGTGAACCTGCCCAGGTTTCGCTACGGCAATTTCTCCGGCCTGGAGCTTGGTAACCACACCGCTTCCTTGGTAGTAACCGGCAGAACCAGAAAGAACAGTCCAAGTGTCTTGACCGTGGGGATGAACGTGAGCGGCAATTTCTTGCCCTGGACGAACATGCCAAACAACGATTGTGGACTCTTCAGTTTCAAGCACCACCGATCGAATAGGCTCGCCATCAGATGGGCGGGCAAACTCCGAAATCGCAAATATTCTTGCTGCAATAGACATAGTGACAACCTCCATTTCATACGTATACGGAAACTCTTTTACACGCCAGAGCCAAGGGCCTACGCGGAGAAGATGTCGGCGATACAAGCGATAACGAGGCCCTGCTTCTCGCGTTGCTCCAGCCGCTCGCTGATGGCTTTCATGATTCCGTCATGGTTCCATCCCATAGTCGTTGCAGTCTTCGTCGTCAGCATCCTGACGCACGGCGGGCAGTTGCTTGAGCAACTCAGGTAGTGCTGCCTGCACGGTGTCCCACACCACATCGAGGTTGATGTCGAAGTAGCCGTGGGCGATGCGGTTGCGCATGCCGCGCATATTGCGCCACGGCACTTGCCCGTGCGCCTGGGCGAACTCGGCATAGCGATCCATCACCTTCGTGACGGCCTCGCCGATGATGATGAGGCTCATGATGACGGCCTGCTGGGTGCGCTTGTCCTCAAGAAAGTCCTCCTTGGCCAAGCCCTCCACGAAGCCGCAGGCATCGGCTGCGGCCTGCTGGATGTGGTCGAGGTAGTCGGGTAGTCGATGGTTCTCGCTCATACCGGCTGCGCCTCCGCGAGCACCTTGGCCCGGAATTTCGGCGGCAGGTCGCCGGGGGTCAGCAGATCGACGTGGAGGCCGAGCAGCGATTCCAACTCGTCTTGCAGGCCGCCCAGATCAAACAGTGTTGCACCAGGCAGCGCATCGACCAGCAGATCGATGTCGCTGCCATCGCGGTCGGTGCCATGCAGCACCGAACCGAAAACGCGTGGGTTCGCGGTGCGGAAACGGCCTACCACTTCACGCACTGCGTTTCGCTTCATGTCAAGCACAACAGACGGTCGCATGGGCATCCTTTCTTATCGAAACTCGTTGAGAGTGTATGGAATCAAGAATAGAATTTCAAGAACTATTTTTGAGAATCGCAATGCCTTGATTTCCCGTGCCGCGCCGGCTGCCTTGGCGGGCTTGTCACAAACCAACGTTTTCAAGAAGGAAACCGCATGCCCCGCCGTTCGATCCTCTCCGCCGCCGAGCGCGACAGTCTGTTGGCGTTGCCAGATACCCAAGACGAACTCATCCGGCACTACACGTTCAGCGAGCCCGACCTGTCACTGATCCGCCAGCGGCGTGGCGACGCCAACCGCCTGGGTGTCGCGGTGCAGTTGTGCTTACTGCGCTTCCCCGGTCAGGGCCTACTGCCCGATGCCGTCGTGCCGGTTCCTCTGCTGCAATGGATCGGACGGCAACTGCGACTCGACGCGACGTGTTGGCCGCAGTATGCCGAGCGGGAGGAAACCCGGCGCGAACACCTGCTCGAACTGCGGACGTACCTGGGCATGGAGCCGTTCGGCCTGGCGCACTATCGGCAGGCTGTCCATGCCACGACCGACTTGGCCTTGCAGACCGACAAGGGCATCGTGTTGGCCAGCAGCGTCCTCGACGCTCTGCGACACCAACACATCATCTTGCCGACGCTGGATGTTGTCGAGCGCGTCTGTGCCGAAGCGATCACCCGCGCCAACCGGCGCATCTACGACTCCTTGGCCGAACCGCTGTCGGACGCACATCGCCGCCGCCTCGACGATCTGCTCAAACGCCGCGACAACGGCAAGACCACTTGGCTGGCCTGGCTGCGCCAGTCCCCGGCCAAGCCGAACTCGCGGCACATGCTCGAACACATCGAACGCCTCAAAGCCTGGCAGGCGCTCGACCTGCCTTCCGGCATCGATCGGCTTATTCACCAGAACCGGCTGCTCAAGATCGCCCGCGAGGGTGGCCAGATGACGCCCGCCGACCTGGCCAAGTTCGAGCCTCAGCGGCGCTACGCCACGCTCGTGGCGCTGGCAATCGAGGGCATGGCCACCGTCACCGACGAAATCATCGACCTGCACGACCGCATCCTGGGCAAGCTGTTCAATGCCGCCAAGAACAAGCATCAGCAGCAATTCCAGGCGTCCGGCAAGGCGATCAATGCCAAGGTGCGGCTGTTCGGCCGCATCGGGCAGGCGCTGATCGAGGCCAAGCAGAATGGCGGCGATCCGTTCGCCGCCATTGAGGCTGTCATGTCCTGGGACGCTTTCGCCGAGAGCGTCACCGAGGCGCAGACGCTCGCGCAGCCCGATGACTTCGATTTCCTGCACCGCATCGGCGAGAGCTACGCCACGCTGCGCCGCTACGCGCCGGAATTTCTCGACGTGCTCAAGCTGCGGGCCGCGCCTGCCGCCAAGGACGTGCTCGATGCCATCGAGGTGCTGCGCGGCATGAACAGCGACAACGCCCGCAAGGTGCCCGCCGATGCACCGACCAACTTCATCAAGCCGCGCTGGCAGAAGTTGGTGATGACCGACGCCGGTATCGACCGGCGTTACTACGAGCTGTGCGCACTGTCGGAACTCAAGAACTCGCTGCGCTCGGGCGACATCTGGGTGCAGGGTTCGCGGCAGTTCAAGGACTTCGAGGACTACCTGGTGCCGCCCGCGAAGTTCGCCAGCCTCAAGCAGACCAGCGAATTGCCGCTGGCCGTGACCACCGACTGTGACCAGTACCTGCACGAGCGGCTGACGCTGCTGGAAACGCAGCTCGCCACCGCAAACCGCATGGCGCAGGCCAACGAGCTGCCAGACGCCATCATCACGGAATCCGGCCTGAAGATCACGCCGCTCGATGCGGCGGTGCCCGACACCGCGCAAGCGCTGATCGACCAGACGGCGATGATCCTGCCGCACGTCAAGATCACCGAACTGCTGCTGGAGGTGGATGAGTGGACGGGCTTTACCCGGCACTTCGCGCACCTGAAATCGGGCGACCTGGCCAAGGACAAGAACCTGCTGCTGACCACGATCCTGGCCGACGCGATCAACCTGGGCCTGACCAAGATGGCCGAGTCGTGCCCCGGCACGACCTATGCCAAGCTGGCCTGGCTGCAAGCCTGGCACATCCGCGACGAAACCTACGGGACGGCGCTGGCCGAGCTGGTCAACGCACAATTCCGGCATCCCTTCGCCGAGCACTGGGGCGACGGCACCACGTCATCGTCGGATGGCCAGAACTTCCGTACCGGCAGCAAGGCCGAGAGCACGGGCCACATCAACCCGAAATACGGCAGCAGCCCTGGGCGGACGTTCTACACCCACATCTCCGACCAGTACGCGCCGTTCCACACCAAGGTCGTGAACGTCGGCGTGCGCGACTCGACCTACGTGCTCGACGGCCTGCTGTACCACGAATCCGATCTGCGCATCGAGGAGCACTACACCGATACGGCAGGCTTCACCGATCACGTCTTTGGTCTGATGCACCTGCTGGGCTTCCGCTTCGCGCCGCGCATCCGCGACTTGGGCGACACCAAGCTCTACATCCCGAAGGGCGACGCCACCTATGACGGGCTGAAACCGATGATCGGCGGCACGCTCAATATCAAGCACGTCCGCGCCCATTGGGACGAAATCCTACGGCTGGCCACCTCGATCAAGCAGGGCACGGTGACGGCTTCGCTGATGCTCCGGAAACTCGGCAGCTACCCACGCCAGAACGGCCTGGCCGTGGCCCTGCGCGAGCTGGGGCGCATCGAGCGCACGCTGTTCATCCTGGACTGGCTGCAAAGCGTCGAGCTGCGCCGCCGCGTGCATGCCGGGCTGAACAAGGGCGAAGCCCGCAACGCGCTGGCCCGCGCCGTGTTCTTCAACCGCCTGGGTGAAATCCGCGACCGCAGTTTCGAGCAGCAACGCTACCGGGCCAGCGGCCTCAACTTGGTGACAGCGGCCATCGTGCTGTGGAACACGGTCTATCTGGAGCGAGCGGCGAACGCGCTGCGTGGCAACGGGCATACCGTCGATGGCACCCTGTTGCAGTACCTGTCTCCGCTAGGTTGGGAGCACATCAACCTGACCGGCGATTACCTGTGGCGCAGCAGCGCCAAGATCGGCGCGGGCAAGTTCAGGCCGCTACGACCGCTGCAACCGGCTTAGCGTACGATTTTTT
>NZ_BCTM01000062.1 GCF_001571285.1 Kluyvera cryocrescens NBRC 102467
CTTGGTGCAGCACGAACGTTCGTCGTTTGTAAAAGAGACACTAAACAGGTTGTCGGTTTTTACTCTCTGGCCACCGGCAGCGTTAACCACGTGGAAGCAATGGGAAGCCTCAGGCGCAATATGCCAGATCCAATTCCCGTAATCATACTTGCTCGCCTGGCAGTTGATGTTTCATACCGTGGCCAAGGGCTCGGGGCCGATTTACTGCATGATGCAGTTCTGCGCTGTTACCGTGTAGCTGAGAATATTGGAGTCCGTGCGATTATAGTTCATGCACTGACTGAAGAAGCCAAAAACTTTTATCTTCACCATGGCTTTAAGGCATCACAAACTCAGGAACGGACATTGTTTTTAAAGTTACCACAGTGAGGTTTGAGGAAGAAAGGGGCTTGTTCGATATTTAAGATATTGATTTATAATGATTTTACCATTGAATTTAACATAATCTTTGTTATGCGCACCTGTATTGTCAGCACAAAGCGTTATTGTCGTCTCAGGGGCTGCGGATGTTTTCCTGGACTGTTATGTTGTGATCCCAAGATGCTGCCGGTACTTCACAGGACTCATTGCACCTAATGATAGCTTGATACGTTTCTCGTTATACCAGCGTATGTACCTGTCCAGGAAGCAGATAAATTTTTCCAGCGTGATACCCGCCCAGTCTCTGCCATAGAACATTTCGTTTTTGATACGCCCGAAGAAGCCTTCACACGCAGCATTATCCGACGAGCATCCTTTGCGCGACATGGACCTTATAAGTCCGGAGGTGTTGATACGCTCGAGCCAGCCCGGCCACCGGTAATGGCCACCACGATCGCTGTGTATCACTGGTTTATCATGTTCGTTGAGCGTATCGAGTGCGTCATCGAGCATCGTATTCACCAGCGTCGCGTCCGGGCGTGTTCCTATCGACCAGCTTACAACCAGGCCATCAAAGCAGTCGATAACCGGCGACAGATAGACTTTTCCAGCCGGAAGCTGGAACTCCGTAATATCGGTCAGCCACTTCTCATTTGGCCTGCAGGAACTAAAATCCCAAGCGAGTAAATTTTCCGGTGCCGGGCCGATTTCGCCACAGTAAGAGTTGTATCGTCGTCGCCTGGTGCGCTTAACAACGAGCTGCTCTTCTGCCATCAGTCTGCGGACAACCTTTTCAGAAATAACCCTGTTGTTACCGCGAAGCATCGCGTGAAGGCGCCGATAGCCGTAACAGCGGTAATTCTCCTCAAAGATATCGGCCATGATCACGCGTATTACCGCATACTTATCGTACAGACGTTTTGGTAAAAATAACAGCTGCGGGCAAGTTGCAGAACGCTTAGCAACTCAGCAACGGGGTACTTTTTCTTAAGGGCATCAACTATCAGGGTTTTCTCCCTGTTTTTCAGTTTCAGAAAGCTGACGCCCAGATCTTTTTTTATCAGTTCATTCGCCTTTGTCAGTATGTCACGTTCGAGCTGCAGCTGATGAATCTGCTTCCTGAGACGCTGGATTTCACCGAGTAAAGCATCCTGATTTTTATCCTGAGGGGCTGACTTTCGTTTGCGCATGGATTGATAAGCCTCGTCACTGATAAGGTCTTTCTTCCATTTGTACAGGACCGGGACGCTGACGCCTATGCTTTGTGCAACTTTACGCGCGGTTCCACGTCGGTTACAGAGCTCCCGGACGGCCTGAGACCTCTCTTCCGGGCTGAAGCATTTGTTTCGTGGGGACTGAACCAGGCTTCGATGGCGGGCAGGAACTGCCACAGCAGCATGAGTGCGGCGATGCAGCCAGTGATGACGAGCCAGCGCCGGATGAATCGATCCGGCGCCGGGCGGCTGTAGGGGTCGGGTAGGTCACGTCATTCTCCATGTTGAAATCAGCGCCAAAGGCCGCCAGTGCGCCAGCGTGGCGGACGTGGTGATACGGTCACTTCGGGGTCGAAACGGGCCGATGGAAACGGCGGCATCGCGGGCGGCGGAGCAAGTTCCAGCAAGCGCTCAATGCGTTCAGCCGTCGCTGGATGCGTGCGCAACCAGGAGGGTTCCGGATTGCCCCATCCGGGCAGCAGCCAGGCGCGCCAGGAGCGGCTCACCCGCTCGATCTTGGCGAGCGCTGAGGCCAGCCCGTGCGGGTCGCCGGTCAATTCGGCAGCGAGCCGGTCGGCGTCGAATTCGCGCACCCTGGACAAGCCCAACTGAGCCAGCAAGGCCAGCTGTGGCGCGACCGCAAGTAGAAGCAACGCGGGCCAATTGACTTCCGTGACTCCAAGCAATAGCGTTGGCAAGCTGAGCACGATCGCAAGCTGCCCCAACAAGGCCAGAAGATGGGTGAGCCGGCTGATGGAATCGGCCAAGCCCATGACACGCAAATCCTCGTTCGCAATATGCGCGATTTCGTGGCCGAGCACGCCGGTCAACTCGCGGGGCGTGAGGCTACGCAGCAGGCCGTCGGTCAGCGCGATGGCCGCGTGATGCTTCGAACCGGTGGCGAAGGCGTTGACGACCCCGCTGGGCACGTAGTGCGGTACCGGCACGGTAGGCAGCCCGGCCCGCGCCGCCAGTTCGCGCAACACAGCCCAAAGATCGGGCGCTTCATCCGGGTGCAGGGGGCGTGCGCCATACAGCCGCAAGGTCAGCCCGGAGGCGGCCGCCGGTTCAAGCAGCAGGGTGAACCCCGCAGCCGCAAGCGCCAGCCAAAGCCCGCCGTCACCCAACAGCAGGCTGCCAGCGACGGCGGCAATTCCGAGCAGGGTCAGCACCAACAGCACGGTTTGCAGGCGATTGTGCCAGCGATGCCGCGCGCCGACATTCTGCGCGTGGCGCAGATCACGACTGATCATCTGAGCTTTCCCCGGCTGTCCGGTCATCGCGCTCGCGCAGCAGCCAGTAAGTCGCCCCGAGGGCCAGTGTCGCGCCTGCAAGCGCCGCGACCTTGGCGGGGCCGGTCTCCGGGTCGAGGATTACGAATTTACGCGCCAGGGCGATCAGCCCGATCAGGATCACCGTCTTGACCTGGATGATGCTGTCGCGCCGCAAGGCCACCCTCACGATGGAATGCTTGAACTCCATGGCAATGAGCAGCGTCATGATCATGCCGAACACGGTCTGGAAGACCTTGTGATCGAGCGGATTGAATGCATCAATGATCAGCAGGCTGAAGACGATCGAGATCAGCTGCAGCAGCGAGACCACGATGATAACGGCAATGATTGCGGACAGCGCGAGCGCGATCACCTGTTCAAAGCGCTCGTAGAACGTCATCACTGCCCATTGGGCGCGAAATGTTTTGATCGGGTCTGCTTGCTTTTCCTTCATCGCCACTCCTCTCAATTCTGAAATACTTGTGCGCCCACAACTTGGTTGCACCCTCGTCTTTTTTGCCTGGTAGAGCGCGCTGTCCGCCTGCAGCATCACCTGCTCGACAGAGTGCAAACGGGGGTCAAGGAGAGCCACCCCCATGCTGGCGCTATAGCTGATCGACACCTCTCCACACACCACCGCTGTCGCCGCAGTGTCCTGACGAAATCGCTCCGCCCATACTTGGGCGCCTTCTATCGATACCGCTTCCAACAACACAGCGAATTCCTCCCCCCAATCCGGGCAGCCATGTCGGTTGCGCGAACATGTTCCCTCAACCGTGAAGCAAAGGGGTCGGTGATCACCATACGCAGCAACTGCTGCTCTATTTCCTTGCGAGAAGAGATGTCGAACAGAGTACCGACTATCAGTTGCCTGCCCGCGTCACCCAGCCATGGGCCTTGTTCCTCGAAAGTCGAGTTGCCAGAGGATCAGGTGAACAGATGGGCCGCGCCGTCACGCGAACGGATGGCCAGCGAGCGGGAGGGCAGTGCCGCCGCTGATGAGCAGTCCCCACGGCGTGGCCGACTGCTCATCACGCTTGTAGACGCCCGCGTGACCTGCGGCCACGACCGCCACCGCGATCGAGGCCAGGGAGGCTGCCCATGCCAGTGCCAGGCCGATGGGGTCGGACACGGCAGCCTCGCCCGCCATCAAGATGCGTCGCTCGCCTTCGCGGCATCCGGCTGCTCCGGCTCGGCCGGGGTCTGCGGTGGCTCTTTGCGTTCGAACACCACGCGTTCGGCCTTGTCGTCCCAGCGTGCGCTGGCGTGATCGCCCTTGCCGATACCGCCGCCGAGCATCTCGCGCGCCAGCGCAGTTTCCAGCTCGCTGCGGATCAGGCGCTTGAGTTCACGCGCACCGAACTCGGGCTTGTAGCCTTCTTCCGCGAAATGGTCGATCAGCGTCTGATCGAAAGTGAGCGTCACGCCCTGGCTGGCGGCGCTGCGCGCCACGCGATCGAGCTGCAGGCCGACGATGTGGCGGATCTCCTCCTTGCCCAGCGCATGGAAGACGATGATCTCGTCGATGCGGTTGAGGAACTCGGGCCGGAAATGGCCGCGCAGCACGTCCATGACTCCGGCCTTGGTCTTTTCGTACTCCTCGCCGGCCGCCCCGCGCGCCTTCAGCCGTCGCTGGATGATGTCCGAACCCAGGTTGGACGTGGCGATGATGATGGTGTTGGTGAAATCCACCACCCGGCCCTTGCCGTCGGTGAGGCGACCGTCGTCGAACACTTGCAGCAGGATGTTGTATACGTCAGGGTGTGCCTTCTCGATCTCGTCGAGCAGCAGCACGCTGTAGGGCTTGCGCCGCACCTTCTCGGTGAGCTGACCGCCTTCGTCGTAACCGACATAGCCCGGAGGCGCGCCCACCAATCGCGCCACGGTATGGCGTTCGCCATATTCCGACATGTCGATGCGCAACAGGGCGTGCTCATCGCCGTAGATCGATTCGGCCAATGCCTTGGCGAGCTCGGTCTTGCCCACCCCGGTCGGGCCCAGAAACAGGAAGGTAGCCACCGGTTTGCTGCCTTCACGCAGGCCGGCGCGGGACAGCCGCACGGCATCGGCCACGGCACGGACCGCCTCGTCTTGTCCCACCAGGCGCTCGTGCAGCCGTTGTTCCAAGTGCAGCAGCTTTTCGCGCTCTTCCACCGTCAACTCGTTGACCGGGATGCCGGTCAGGCGCGAGACGATCTGCGCCACGTGTTCCGCCTTGACCTCGGCACTGCCGGAGGCCCGCTCCCGCTCCCAGTCCTCGACGAGCTTCTTGAGCTCGGCCTCCTTGGCTTCGATGCGCTTCCCGAGCTCGGCGGCCTGGTCGTACTGCTTGCGCGCGGCCACGTAATCCTGTTCACGCCGCAGCTGGTGCAGTTCGGACTCCAGCTCCTGCACGGCCACCGGCCGGGCCGTGGCCGACAGCTTCACGCGCGCGGCCGCCTGGTCGAGCAAGTCGATCGCCTTGTCCGGCAGGAAGCGCGCCGTGATGTAGCGGTCGGACAACTCGGCCGCCGCGATGATCGCGTCCTCGGAGATGCTGACCTTGTGGTGCGCCTCGAAGGTGTCGCGCAGGCCGCGCAGAATCATGATGGCCTGGGCCACCGTCGGCTCGGGTACCGTCACCGGCTGGAAGCGCCGCTCCAGTGCGGCATCCTTCTCGATGTATTTCTGGTACTCGTTCAGCGTCGTGGCGCCGATCAGGTTGAGTTCACCGCGCGCCATCATCGGTTTGAACACGTTGGCCACGTCCAGCCCGCCTTCGCCACCGCCCTGGCCGGCACCGACGATGGTGTGCACCTCGTCGATGAACAAAATCAGCTCGCCCTGGTGCTCGGTCACCTCCTTCAGCACCTTCTGCACGCGCTCCTCGAACTCGCCGCGATATTTGGCGCCGGCCACCATGGCGTTGATGTTGAGTTCCACCAGGCGCTTGTCGCGCAAGGTCTCGGGCACTTCACCCGCCACCATGCGCTGCGCCAGCCCTTCGACGATGGCGGTCTTGCCCACACCCGGCTCGCCGATCAGCACCGGGTTGTTCTTCTTGCGCCGGGCCAGCACCTCGATGGTGGTTTCGATCTCCTGCGCGCGGCCGATCACCGGGTCGAGCTTGCCGTCGCGCGCCATCTTGGTCAGGTCGCGCGAGTACTTGTCGAGTTCTGGCGTGTTGGTCGGCGTCTCAGCGCGGCCATCCTCGGCGCCCTTGCCGACCACCTTGCTGACCTGTTGGCGCAGCGCCTGCGGCGTCAGGCCGTAGCGGCGCAGCAGGTTGGCGGCCAGCCCTTCGCCTTCCTCAGCCAGACCGATCAGGAAATGCTCTGGACCGACATAAGAATGGCCGAGTTCATTGGAGGCCACGAAGGCGCGGCTGAGCGCATCCTTCACGCGCGGCGACACGCCGATCTCGCCCTCGAAGGGCTTGTCCCCGCGCTTGGCCTCAGACTCGATCTGCCGCTTGAGGTCATCGACCTTGATCTTGAACTGACCCAGGATGGTCTTGACCACGTCGCTGTCGGCCAGCGCCAGCAGCAGATGTTCGGTATCCACCTCGGAGCGGCCAAATTCGGCAGCGTGTTTGGCGGCCTCCTGCAGCAAGGCTTCCGACTGTTCGCTGATGCGGCTGGCCAGCCCACTGCCGCGACGGCGCGGCGCACCCGAACCTGCGGCGGCGGGCTCGCCAAACGAGGCATCGACCACGTCATCGGTATCGGCGGCAACTGGCGTCGCGTCGTCGCCGATGCGGAAGAAGTCACTGCCGAGGAAGTCCTCGAACAGGCCGCTGCGCGAGCCGAACAAGGCTTCCAGCGGCGAAACGGTGCGCTTTTGCTGGCGCACTAATTGCCGGTAATGGTCGTCGCACAACAGCATGGTGCTGTGACGACCGTTGAGATTGGCTTCCACCCGCACGGTGGCGGGTTGGCCGCAGACCTGGCATTGTTTTCTGGCCATGCTGATGCTCCTGAGAAGGTTGACAAGGTTGAGGCGACGAGGCATCGCGAACCGCGACTCCTCGTCTCGTGCCGGGTTTTTCTTGTGACGAACGAGCCGGCGACGTCAGCCGTTGATCGGGATCGAGCGTCCCTGCTTCGGCGCGCTGACCTCGCGCTTGTCGATCGTGACCGTGAGCACCCCGTTCTTGAACGATGCTTTGATCGAATCCTGGTTGGCGTCGTCAGGCAGGTTCAAGGCACGCTGAAAGCTGCCGTAGGAGCGCTCCACACGGTGGAAGCCACCTTCCTTCTTCTCCTGTTCCTGGCGCTTCTCGCCACGCACCATCAGCACGTCGTTGTCGAGAGTGATCTGGATGTCCTTCTCCTCGACACCGGGCACTTCCAGGGCAATCTTGTACTGCTTGTCGGTTTCCTGGATGTCCAGGGCCGGCTTCAGCATGCCCGACCAATCGGATGGCCACTGCGGCATGTTCAACGCCGGAAAACCGAAGCCCCGGAATGCGTCATCGAACAGCCGGTCGATTTCCCGATGCAGTTGCAGGATCGGGCTGACTGGCCCGCTCGCCGCTGGCAGGTCATTGCGCTGCACCGGCAGGGAAGAGACGGTCTGCTGCTCTTGCTGCTCGTTCTTGAACCAGTTCCAGGGAGCCAACTTCTTGAAATCGATGTCCATGTCATACCTCCAGAAAAATTGGAAAACGAGTTACTCAAGCCCTTTGCCTGCTGTGACTGGCAGTGCGCCCAGGCGACACGGGCTGCTCGGATGACTTCTGCTGTTCACGCTTGCGCATCACCTCCTTCTTTGCTGCGGCTCGGGTCTGATCATTGATCCACTGATCGATTTCACTTTGAGGAAACCGCCACGTCCCGCCCACCTTGAAAGCCGGAATTTCCCCGTGCGCGGCGAGCCGATAAAGCGTCCGCTTGCCGACTTTCAAGTACGCAGCCAATTCATCGAGCGTGAAAATCACCTGTAGGTGCGCTTTCATCCCTGTAGGTGCGCTTTCATCTCACCCTCTCCAATCGCGTCGCTTTGCGGTTCCGGCCAAGGAAATCCTTGTAATACTTTGTAAGATATTACGCTTACCATGACAGCCTTCAAGAGTCAATGTACAGCGTTCTCCCGCCCCATTGATGCAGGTCAACTGCTCAGGCAAGGCGCAGCGGGGCGGTCTGATCAGGCAATGGACAGCGCCTGGCTCGTCAGCCTGCGTGTACCACAGGCGCCTCGATCAAACACCGATCCTCACGTTGTAGCCGAGTGCCCGCAGCCCCATGCTCGTCTGCATGTTCCTTGACGGAAACTCGTCTGGGCGCGCCCAGACGACGATTTCCCCGAGGCTGCTCAGGCTAACGTGCGGAATTGCCCAGTCGTCGCTGCGGATCGCGTTCCAGAGTCGGGCCGAAACACTTCCGTTGCCCCAGACAACGTAGTTCAACAGTATCCGTCCGGCCAACACACCTTCCCGACACCGCCGCCGAAGGCCATGGCCCATCAAGCGGATTTTCCATGCGCCCTCAGCGCCGTACCTACAGCAAATCTTTCAAGGCTCAGGTCATTCAGGAGTGTTCTGAACCCGGTGCCTCCATCGCAAACATCGCCTTGGGCTACAGCCTCAATGCCAACCTCGATCACAAATGGATTCGGCTGCCTACCCAGAAAACCACGGCTATCCAGCCAGCGTTCATCCCGTTGCCTTCTCAAATGCTCGGCGTGGGTTCGCATACTCAAGCGCGCTGCTGCGATCATGAGTTTGATCCAGTCGGCCCGTAATAATGGGCACGATCCGTATGCCTATCTCAAGGATGTGCTGACACGGTTGCCGTCCCTGTAACAGCCTGAAGTTGACCTGGGTAATCAAATACCGGTGTAGTGATTAGGAAACAGGGCTCGGATAACATCATGGCGCAGGTCACCCTGATCTTGACCCTCCATCTCCGAACAGCTTTTGTATCTTAAGTTAACGATGTCCGCTGCCGGTATTCCCTCGGGGAGTGATATCCCAGCGCGCTGTGCGGGTGGCTTCCATTTCCATCAGATGTCCTTCCTGCTCCGCTACTGAAGGCGTGGTGCGTAACGGCAAAAGCACTGCCGGACATCAGCGCTATCTCTGCTCTCACTGCCGTAAAACATGGCAGCTCCAGTTCACTTACACCGCCTCTCAGCCCGGTACACACCAGAAAATT
>NZ_BCTM01000063.1 GCF_001571285.1 Kluyvera cryocrescens NBRC 102467
GAATAGGGGTCTGAGGGCCAATGGAACGAAAACGTACGCTAAGGAAATAACCAATTGTTATAATTGATATTATTCATTCTTCTCTATGAACTGAAAGCCCGCACTAAGCAATGTTTTAGCCTCAAATGACTTTTTTACCTACCCAACTAACGTAACGATCGCACATCAGGTCGTTTTTCAACCGCATAGTGACACCTGCACTCACATGCGAGAAAACACATATGATTTTGACTTCTTGTTTTGGTGGAGAGACAATACCCATTCATAGCAGGAGTACATAATGCCAGAAATTGCATCCCTACAACTTTTCAAAATACTATCTGATGAAACCCGCCTGGGTATCGTGCTACTGCTCAGGGAGATGGGGGAGCTGTGCGTATGCGATCTCTGCACAGCGCTGGAACAATCACAACCCAAGACCTCCCGCCATCTGGCGATGCTTCGGGAAAGTGGCCTGTTGCTGGATCGCAAGCAGGGGAAATGGGTTCATTATCGCTTATCCCCGCATATTCCTTCCTGGGCTGCCCTGGTGATTGAGCAGGCCTGGTTAAGTCAACAGGACGACGTACAGGCCATCGCCCGTAAGCTGGCATCGGCCAACTGCTCTGGCAGCGGTAAGGCTGTTTGTATCTAAAAATTTTGCCTGTACATATATGTTTTTACGAATATGAGGTGTTAAAGATGAAAATGTTAACGGTGTTTGATCCGGCGATGTGCTGCAGTACCGGCGTTTGTGGTTCAGATGTCGATCAGGTTTTGGTCAATTTTTCTGCTGATGTGCAATGGCTGAAAGGGCGTGGGGTTCAGATCGAACGTTATAACCTGGCGCAGCAGCCTATGAGCTTCGTTGAGAACGAAAAAGCGAAAGCATTCCTTGAGGCTTCTGGAGCTGAAGGGCTTCCGCTGCTGTTGCTTGATGGTGAAACGGTGATGGCCGGGCGATACCCAAAACGCGCTGAACTGGCTCGCTGGTTTGGTATACCGCTGGAAAAGGTGGGTTTAGCTTCCACCAGTTGCTGTGGTGGTAAAACTTCCTGTTGTTGAGTATGTCAGGAGGACATATGAAATTCTTAGAGAATATCCCGTCTTACCTGTTTTTCACCGGTAAGGGAGGTGTAGGCAAAACTTCGATTTCCTGCGCAACGGCTATACGTCTGGCTGAACTGGGAAAGCGTGTTCTGCTTGTCAGTACCGACCCGGCTTCCAATGTCGGTCAGGTATTCGATCAGACTATCGGTAACACTATCCAGCCCGTGACTGCTGTGTCTGGTCTTTCGGCTCTGGAGATTGACCCGCAGGACGCCGCCCAGCAATACCGCGCCAGAATCGTTGACCCTATTAAAGGTCTTTTGCCTGATGACGTTGTTAACAGCATCAGTGAACAGCTTTCAGGAGCTTGTACGACAGAGATCGCTGCATTCGACGAGTTTACTGGCTTACTGACTGACGCTTCTCTGCTGACCCGCTTTGATCACATCATTTTTGATACTGCCCCAACTGGCCACACTATTCGCCTTCTTCAGCTTCCCGGAGCCTGGAGCAGCTTCATCGAAAGTAACCCGGATGGTGCTTCCTGTCTTGGTCCAATGGCTGGGCTGGAAAAACAACGCGAGCAATATGCTCATGCGGTTGAGGCATTATCCGATCCTGAACGAACTCGCCTTGTGCTGATCGCGCGATTGCAAAAATCAACACTGCAGGAAGTCGCTCGTACTCATGACGAATTATCAGCTATTGGCCTTAAAAATCAGTATTTAGTCATTAACGGTGTCCTGCCTGCGAGCGAAGCAGAACGTGATGCACTGGCCGCTGCAATATGGCAACGGGAGCAAGAGGCGCTGGCAAATCTTCCTGCCGGGTTATCTGATTTGCCGACAGACAACTTATACCTGCAGCCGCTGAACATGGTTGGTGTATCCGCATTGAAAGGCCTGCTCAACGAACACGCTGAGATAACATCGCTTCCTGAACAAAGCCCACAGAACAAGCCAGAGAATATGTCGTTGTCTGTCCTGGTTGATGATATCGCCCGCAGTGAACACGGTTTGATTATGCTGATGGGCAAAGGTGGTGTGGGCAAAACCACAATGGCTGCGGCTATCGCCGTCAGTCTGGCGGATAAGGGTTTTGATGTGCATCTCACCACCTCAGATCCTGCTGCACATCTCAGTACAACGCTCAATGGCAGCCTCAAAAATCTGCAGGTCAGCCGAATCAACCCTCACGATGAAACTGAACGCTATCGTCAGCATGTTCTTGAGACGAAAGGCAGGGATCTGGATGAGGCTGGGAAACGGCTGCTCGAAGAGGATTTACGTTCTCCTTGCACAGAAGAGATTGCGGTGTTCCAGGCGTTTTCACGCGTAATTCGTGAAGCTGGCAAACGGTTTGTGGTCATGGATACGGCACCTACCGGGCATACGCTATTACTGCTTGATGCTACCGGGGCTTATCACCGTGAGATTGCCAGGAAGATGGGGGATAAAGGTCATTTTACCACTCCGATGATGCAGCTTCAGGACCAGGAACGTACCAAAGTTTTGCTGGTCACTCTGCCTGAAACCACACCTGTACTGGAAGCGGCAAACCTGCAGTCCGATCTTGAACGTGCGGGGATTCATCCCTGGGGCTGGATTATCAATAACAGCCTTTCGATTGCACAGACGCAATCGCCGCTGCTTTGCCAGCGCGCCCTACAAGAGCGTCCTCAAATCGAGGTTGTGAAAAACCAGCATGCAAGCCGCATAGCGTTAGTACCGGTAATGGCTGCAGAGCCCACTGGCATCGAGAAACTCAGAGAGCTGGTTGTTTAATTTTTTTTGTATATACAGGGCGGCAAAGCCGTCCTGTCTGGAGGATTTATGTTACTGGCAGGCGCTATTTTTGTCCTGACCATCGTTTTGGTTATCTGGCAACCGAAGGGATTAGGGATCGGCTGGAGTGCGACGCTGGGCGCGGTACTGGCGCTGATCTCTGGCGTAGTCCATTTTGGTGATATCCCTGTAGTGTGGAATATTGTCTGGAATGCGACGGCGACCTTTATTGCCGTGATTATTATCAGCCTTCTGCTCGATGAATCGGGCTTTTTCGAATGGGCGGCGCTGCACGTTTCACGTTGGGGTAACGGTCGCGGGCGTTTGCTGTTTACCTATATCGTTTTGCTCGGCGCAGCGGTGGCGGCACTGTTTGCCAACGATGGTGCGGCATTGATTCTGACGCCAATTGTTATCGCCATGCTGCTTGCATTAGGTTTCAGCAAAGGCACTACGCTGGCATTTGTCATGGCCGCCGGGTTTATTGCCGATACGGCCAGTCTGCCGCTTATCGTGTCCAACCTGGTTAACATCGTTTCTGCAGACTTCTTTGGGCTGGGTTTCACTGAGTATGCGTCGGTAATGGTGCCGGTGGATATCGCAGCCATTATCGCCACGCTGGTGATGCTGCATCTGTTCTTCCGCAAAGATATTCCGCCAACTTACGACCTAGCTCTCCTGAAAGCACCGGCAAAAGCGATTAAAGATCTGGCAACCTTCAGAACCGGCTGGATAGTGTTGATCCTTCTTCTGGTTGGCTTTTTCGTCCTTGAGCCGTTGGGTATCCCGGTCAGTGCGATTGCTGCTGTAGGGGCTGTCATTCTGTTTGCGGTGGCGAAGCGAGGCCATGCCATTAACACTGGCAAAGTGCTTCGCGGTGCGCCATGGCAGATCGTCATATTCTCTCTGGGAATGTATCTGGTGGTCTATGGTCTGCGTAATGCCGGACTAACAGAATACCTCTCCGGTGTGTTGAACGTGCTGGCAGATAAAGGACTTTGGGCCGCGACGTTTGGTACTGGCTTCCTGACGGCTTTCCTCTCTTCCATCATGAACAATATGCCTACCGTGCTGGTTGGTGCTCTCTCTATTGATGGCAGCACTGCAACAGGCGTTATCAAAGAGGCGATGATTTTTGCCAACGTGATTGGCTGCGATCTTGGACCGAAAATTACACCTATTGGTAGCCTGGCAACGTTGCTCTGGCTGCATGTCCTTTCACAGAAGAACATGACCATCACATGGGGATACTATTTCCGCACCGGGATCGTCATGACTCTGCCTGTGCTGTTTGTAACGCTGGCCGCGCTGGCGCTACGTCTCTCTTTCACTTTGTAATGAGATACTGATATGAGCAACATCACCATTTATCACAACCCAGCCTGCGGCACGTCGCGTAATACGCTGGAGATGATCCGCAACAGCGGTATCGAGCCGACCGTTATTCTTTACCTTGAGACTCCACCTTCACGCGATGAGCTGCTCAAACTCATTGCGGATATGGGCATTTCCGTCCGGGCTTTGCTGCGTAAGAACGTCGAGCCGTATGAGGAACTGGGTCTTGCAGAAGATAAATTTACTGACGACCAGCTCATCGACTTTATGCTACAGCATCCGATTCTGATCAACCGTCCGATCGTAGTGACGCCACTGGGAACTAAACTTTGCCGTCCTTCAGAGGTTGTTCTCGATATCCTTCCAGATGCCCAGAAAGCGGCTTTCACCAAGGAAGACGGTGAAAAAGTCGTTGATGATTCAGGTAAAAGACTGAAATAAAGACGAAGGGGGCATTTGCCCCCTTCATTATTACTTCGCCATTTCTTCCAGCAGGTCAATACCAACCGGCTCTTCGCTCTGTAGCGCTGTTAATGCAATACGCTTTGCATACTGCTCTTCCACATCAGAGATGAGAGGCAGCTCGCGGTTCGCCCTGATCTTCAGGAAAGGCGAAGACGGTTGAGCAGCTGCCAGGCTGTTATTAACGACCCATGCCCACGGCTCGATGCCAGCTCGGCGTAGATCCTGCTGCAGGTTAGCGGCTTCCAGTACAGGTGTCGTTTCGGCAAGCGTCACGATAATCACCTTCGTCTTCTCCGGGTCTGCTGCTTTTTCGCTATCACCTGTCTTCGATGTCAGAAAGCGAGAGAATTCGGCTTCATGCTGTCGCCAGAACACACTCATGCAATTGTTGAATGCCTTTACATCACTCATGTTCGTCCTCAAATTTTGCTCAGATTAACCCGGCTCTCATCTTCCAGAATTTTATAAACAGTGGAACGGGCAATACTGAGCCGGCGGGCAATATCTGTTGCACCAGTTCCCTGCTGATGAAGTGCCAGTACACTATTTCTGTCGATGATGCGCTTTCGGCCAAACCGGATACCTTTCAGCCTGGCCTCCTGCCGTCCTTCGTTCGTACGCTCCAGAATCCTCCTGCGTTCGGCCTGGGCTACAGCTGAAAGAATGGTCACAACCATTTTCCCCATTTCACCGTCGGTGCTGATCCCGTCGTCTATGAATCGGACCGCGACTCCCTGAGCGTCGAATTCTTTTATCAGTTGGATCATATCGGCAGTGTCGCGGCCAAGCCGGTCGAGTTTCTTCACCAGGATGACGTCACCTTCCTCCACCTTCATTCGCAGCAGATCCAGTCCTTTCCTGTCGGTAGAACTGCCGGATGCTTTGTCGGTAAATATGCGACTGGCTTTCACCCCCGCCTCTTTAAGCCCCTTGATCTGAATATCGAGGGACTGCTGGCTTGTTGATACCCGTGCGTAACCAAAAAGTCGCATAAAAATGTATCCTAAATCAAATATCGGACAGTGGGTGTCTGTTATAACAAAAAATCGATTTAATAGACACCTAGACAACACCATTTTAGTGTGTCCGAGAATTTATAATATTTCGGACGGTTGCGAAATTGTTAATTCATGACCATCAGGCAGGGAGGCCGGTATGCCCGTCGATTTTCTGACCACTGAGCAGGAACTGAATTATGGTCGCTATGTTGCAGAACCCAATGACGTGCAGCTGGCGCGCTATTTTCATCTTGATGAGCGGGATCTTGCCTTCATTAACCAGCGGCGGGGAAGGCATAACCGGCTGGGAATTGCGCTTCAGCTCACCACCGCCCGTTTTCTGGGCACCTTTCTGACAGACTTAACCCGGGTTCTGCCAGGTGTTCAGCAATTTGTCGCGGTGCAGCTTAATATTCGCCGTCCAGAAGTCCTTACCCGCTACGCAGAACGGGTTACCACCCTCAGAGAGCATACTGCGCTGATTAAGGAATATTACGGTTACCATGAATTTGGCGATTTCCCCTGGTCTTTCCGCCTGAAGCGCCTGCTGTACACCCGCGCATGGCTCAGTAATGAGCGACCCGGCCTTATGTTTGATTTTGCCACCGCGTGGCTGCTTCAGAATAAGGTCCTGCTGCCCGGAGCAACCACACTTGTACGTCTCGTCAGTGAAATACGCGAACGGGCAAATCAGCGGCTGTGGAAGAAACTGGCCGCGTTGCCGGACAGCTGGCAGACCGCCCGCGTGACGGAGCTTCTGGACATTCCTGAGGGGCAGCGTACTTCACCGCTGGAGCAACTGAAAAAGGGACCGGTCACCGTCAGCGGCCCGGCATTTACCGAAGCGCTGGAGCGGTATATCCGGCTGCGAAACCTGGAATTTTCCCGACTGAATTTTACCGGTCTGCCTGCTATACAACTGCGTAATTTGGCCCGTTACGCAGGCATGGCGTCGGTAAAATATATCGCGCGAATGCCACAGCAGAGAAAACTGGCCGTACTCACAGCATTCGTTAAAGCGCAGGAGACTGCGGCGCTGGATGAGGCCGTTGATGTGCTCGATATGCTGATACTGGATATCACTCGTGCGGCGAAGAAAACGGGGCAGAAAAAACGGCTCAGGACGCTTAAAGATCTTGATCGTGCTGCGCTAATATTGGCGCGGGCATGTTCATTGTTGCTGGATGAACAGGCTGACGATGCTGAACTGAGGGAGACCATATTCAACAGCATACCGAAAAGCAGGCTGGCAGAATCCGTCTGCAAGGTAAATGAGCTGGCCCGGCCTCAGAACAACAATTTCCATGACGAAATGGTGGAGCAGTACGGGCGGGTAAAGCGCTTTCTTCCGGCGGTATTGCGCGACCTGCATTTCCAGGCAGCGCCAGCCGGAGAACATACGTTGTCCGCCATTCATTATCTGACCGAACTGAACTGCTCGAAAAAGCGCATCCTGGACAATGCGCCTGAACATATTATTACCGGCCCCTGGAAACGCCTGGTATACGATGCGGAGGGCCGGATACAGCGTGCCGGTTACTCGCTTTGTCTGCTGGAGCGCCTTCAGGATGCACTACGTCGAAGGGACATCTGGCTCGAAAACAGCGATCGCTGGGGAAATCCCCGCGAGAAGCTGTTGCAGGGGGAAGAATGGCAGGCTCAGCGGGTCCCCGTTTGCCGGGCGCTGGGACATCCCACTGATGGACATAAAGGCGTGCAACAGTTGGCGGTCCAGCTAGATGAAACCTGGAAAACCGTCGCATCCCGCTTTGAAGGAAATGCGGAGGTTCATATTTGCCATGACGGTAAACATCCTTCCCTGACTATCAGCAGCCTGGAGAAACTGGAGGAGCCAACATCGTTGCATCGTCTCAACAGTCGGGTAAGGCTGCTACTCCCGCCAGTAGATTTGACGGAACTGTTGCTTGAAATAGATGCCAGAACGGGATTTACACGTGAGTTTACGCATGTCAGTGAATCCGGGGCCCGGGCACAGGATCTGCACATCAGCCTGTGCGCGGTCCTGATGGCAGAGGCCTGCAATATCGGGCTGGAACCGCTGATAAAGCACAATATACCGGCGCTGACGCGCCACCGGCTTAGCTGGGTAAAACAGAATTACCTCCGGGCAGAAACGCTGGTCAGCGCCAATGCCCGCCTGGTTGATTTTCAGTCCACACTGGAGCTTGCTGGCCGCTGGGGTGGTGGCGAAGTGGCTTCAGCTGATGGCATGCGCTTTGTCACGCCGGTGAAAACCGTCAATTCAGGACCTAACAGAAAATATTTTGGTTCCGGACGTGGCATCACCTGGTACAACTTCGTCTCTGATCAGTACTCTGGATTCCACGGCATCGTTGTCCCCGGCACATTACGAGATTCCATTTTTGTGCTGGAAGGCCTTCTGGAGCAGCAGACAGGGCTGAATCCGGTTGAGATCATGACAGACACAGCCGGTACCAGCGACATTATTTTTGGCCTCTTCTGGCTGCTGGGATACCAGTTTTCCCCCCGGCTTGCCGATGCCGGTGAAGCGGTATTCTGGCGAGTGGATAAATCGGCAAATTACGGTGCACTGGACGAACTGGCACGTGGTTGTGCCGATCTGTCGAAAGCCGAGGATCAGTGGGATGAGATGATGCGAACCGCCGGTTCGCTGAAACTGGGCACCATTCATGCTTCAGAACTCATTCGCTCTTTGCTGAAAAGCTCGCGCCCATCAGGGCTGGCACAGGCGATCATGGAAGTGGGGCGCGTCAACAAGACGCTGTACCTTCTTAATTATATTGATGATGAGGATTATCGTCGGCGGATCCTGACGCAGCTAAACCGGGGGGAAGGCCGCCATGCTGTGGCGAGGGCGATCTGCTACGGGCAGCGCGGTGAGATCAGAAAGCGCTATCGTGAAGGTCAGGAAGATCAGCTGGGGGCACTGGGCCTGGTCACTAACGCAGTGGTACTGTGGAACACACTTTATATGCAGGAAGCCCTGAGCTGGATACGCAGTAATGGAGAAGAAATCGGGGTTGAAGATATCGCCCGGTTGTCCCCACTGATGCACGGGCATATCAATATGCTGGGGCATTATACGTTTACGCTACCGGAGGATATTTTGAAGGGGGAACTGAGAGAACTAAATTTCAATTTAAACAATGAATTAACTTCTTAGCGTACGTTTTCGTTCCATTGGCTCTCAAACCCC
>NZ_BCTM01000064.1 GCF_001571285.1 Kluyvera cryocrescens NBRC 102467
CAGATAAGCTGGGCGTGGTGGCGCTGGATCCCGACGCGCTCTCCATCAGCGGCCTGCATAACTACGTGAAGTACCTGAAAGCCAGTGGCCAGGATTCCGGGCGCTACCAGCTCAACATGTGGAGCAAGGTCTTCCAGCCGCTCTCCGTGGCGGTGATGATGCTGATGGCGCTGTCGTTTATCTTCGGTCCGCTGCGCAGCGTGCCGATGGGCGTGCGCGTGGTGACGGGGATCAGCTTTGGCTTCGTGTTCTACGTCCTCGACCAGATTTTCGGCCCGCTGACGTTGGTGTACGGCATTCCGCCAATCATCGGCGCGCTGCTGCCGAGCGCCAGCTTCTTCCTGATAAGCCTCTGGCTGATGATGCGAAAAAGTTAACGGCTTAGCGCCATGTCAAAACCCGGCCTCGTTTCACGACGCCGGGTTTTTTTGTGGCTGAAATTTGAATGGGGCGTGTGATGCTTTCGCGTGCTGTTAGCGACGTCTACCGCCGAGCAGGCTGCCCAGCATGCCGCGCACAATTTGATTGGTCACCTGACGCACAGCGCTTTTCGCCGCCGTTTGTACCAGCCCATCATGTTTACCGCCGCGCGGCCCGGTGGTGCCAAAGACGATATCTTTCAAACTTCCTAACAGACCACCGTCGTCGTTCTGCTGACCTTTGGCCGGCGGCGCATCGGCCTGGCCTGCGCTGTTCTGCACGCCTTTTTGCAGCATCTCAAACGCTGACTCCCGGTCGACCTCATCCTCATACTTACCGTACAGCGATGAGTTATTGATAAGACCGTTGCGTTCATCGTCGGTCACCGGCCCCATCCGCGAGTCCGGGGCAATGACCATCGCCCGTTCAACAATTGATGGGCTGCCTTTCTCATCGAGGAATGAGATCAACGCCTCGCCGGTTCCCAGTTCCTGAATCGCCTGTTCGGTGCTGAAGGCCGGGTTAGCGCGCATGGTCTGCGCGGCGGTTTTCACCGCTTTTTGATCCTTCGGTGTGAAAGCGCGCAGTGCGTGCTGCACGCGGTTACCCAACTGCCCCAGTACCGCGTCGGGAATGTCCGCTGGGTTTTGCGAAACAAAGTAGACGCCGACGGCTTTGGAGCGGATCAGGCGGATCACCTGTTCGATTTTATCCAGCAGTACCTGCGGTGCGTCGTTAAACAATAGGTGCGCTTCGTCGAAGAAGAACACCAATTTCGGTTTTTCCAGATCGCCCGCTTCCGGCAGTTGTTCGTAGAGTTCAGAGAGCATCCATAGCAGGCTGGCGGCGTACAGCTTCGGCATCTGGTAGAGCTTCTCGGCGCTAAGAATGTTGATGACGCCTTTGCCGTTGCTGTCGGTACGCATCCAGTCTTTGATATCGAGCATCGGCTCGCCGAAGAAGTGTTCGGCACCTTGCTGCTCCAGCGTCAGCAGCCCGCGCTGGATCGCCCCAACGGAGGCGCTGCTGATATTGCCGTACTGATTCTGGAATGATTTGGCGTTATCGCCAATGTACTGGGTGATGGCGCGCAGATCTTTGAAATCGAGCAGCAGCAGGCCCTGGTCATCGGCGATGCGGAAGATGATATTGAGCACGCCGGACTGTACCTCATTAAGATTCAGCAAACGCGCCAGCAGCAGCGGGCCAAGATCGGAGACGGTGGCGCGCACCGGATGGCCCTTCTCACCAAAAATATCCCACAGTACCACCGGGTTCGCATGCGGTTCCCAGTCGGTTACGCCGATTTTATTGAGCCGCGCCAGCAGCTTCTCGGAGGCCTGGCCTTCCTTCGCAATACCGGTCAGGTCACCTTTCACATCCGCCATAAATACCGGCACGCCAATCTCGGAAAACGACTCCGCCAGTTTCTGTAAGGTGACGGTTTTCCCTGTCCCCGTGGCGCCGGTAATGAGTCCGTGACGGTTGGCCATGCCGGGAAGTAAAACCAACTGGGTATCCTGGGTACGTGCAATCAGCAAAGGTGCGCTCATGGGTAATCCTCCATTTTATCTGCGTCGAGTATAGGCAAAACAACGACATTGCGGTGCGGTAAATTGTCCGTTTTGCGGCGCAATATTCAGTGCGGACTATGCTTTGCGTACGGTTTGTTTATTTTGGGAATGTTATGTCCAGATTCTTTTTTAACGATCGCAAACAGTTGGTCGATGAGGCAATTGAAGGTTTAGTCCTCTCCGCCCCGCACGGGAATTTACTGCGGCTGGATGTTGATCCGGCGATCCGCATCGTGGCGCGTAGCGATTGGGATAAAAGCCGGGTGGCGATTATCTCCGGCGGGGGCTCCGGCCACGAGCCAGCGCATGCGGGCTTTGTTGGCAAAGGGATGCTCACCGCCGCCGTCTGCGGTGATGTCTTCGCGTCGCCCAGCGTGGATGCGGTACTGAATGCGATTGTCGCCGTCACTGGCGATCGCGGCTGCCTGCTGATTGTCAAAAACTACACCGGCGATCGTCTCAACTTTGGCCTCGCCGCCGAAAAGGCCAAGCGCTATGGCTTAAAAGTCGAGATGGTGATTGTGGCCGATGACATCGCGCTACCGGAGAACAAGCAGCCGCGCGGTATCGCTGGCACCGCGTTGGTGTATAAGATTGCCGGATACGCAGCGGAGCAGGGGAAATCGCTCAGTGAAGTGCACGCGATAGCGCAGCGCGCCTGCGACAACGTCTTCAGCCTTGGTCTGGCGATGAAGAGCTGCAATCTGCCCGGCAGCGAAGCCGAAGAACGCATTAAGCCCGGACAGGTTGAGCTTGGACTGGGGATCCACGGCGAGCCGGGGGCATCGATAGTCAGCAGCCATAACAGTCAGGCGCTGGTCGACACGCTGGCGCAGACGCTTAAAGCCTCGGTGGGCGATTCGCGCGTGGCGGTACTGATTAACAACCTGGGCGGTGTGTCGGAGCTGGAGATGGCGCTGCTGACCAAAGCGCTGGCGCACTCAGCGCTGCGCGAACAGATTGCTTATCTGATTGGCCCCGCCACGCTGGTCAGCTCGCTGGATATGAAGGGCTTTTCGCTCTCCTTGCTGATGCTGAATGACGCTACCGAACAGGCGCTGCTGGCCGAAGTTGAAACCGTTGGTTGGGTGAAGGCAACCGCCTTTGGGCCGCTAAAAACGCTGCAACATGCCAAAGTACACGATGCGCTGGACGTTCAGCCATCGGAGAATGCGCGGATACATGATGTGGTGGCGCGCACCACCCAGACGCTGCTCGGCCTTGAGGAGCGTTTGAACGCGCTGGACGCGAAAGTGGGCGACGGTGATACCGGCTCGACCTTCGCGCTGGGAGCGCAGGATATTGCCACTCAGCTTGCGCGCCATGCGCTGCCGCTGAACGAGCCGGCGCAGTTGCTGCAGTTTGTTGGCGAACGGCTGGCGACCGTGATGGGCGGCTCTAGCGGGGTACTGATGTCTCTGTTCTTCACCGCCGCCGGGCAAGCGTTGTCGCAAGGCGAGCCGATGCCGAATGCGTTGTTGGCCGGTTTAAAACAGATGAAGTTTTACGGTGGGGCGCAGGTAGGTGACAGAACGTTAATCGATGCACTGCAGCCCGCGCTGGAAGCGCTGCGGGATAGCGGGCTGGACGAGGCGATTCGCGCCGCACAGCGCGGTGCGGAGAGTACGGCGACCATGCAACAGGCGAAAGCTGGACGTGCCTCTTACGTGAACAGCGACAACCTGAACGGCGTACCGGACCCGGGAGCCGTGGCGGTGGCGGAAGTGTTTGCGGCGTTAAGCACCGACGAACGTTAGGAGAGAACCGGCGGCAGCGCGCCGCCGGTAAAACATCAGAAGTCGGCTTTCAGGACTACGCGGTAGCGGGCTTTACCGTCACGCACGTGCTGGATGGCGTCGTTGATTTTCGACATCGGGAACAGCTCGGTAATCGGTGCAACCTTGCTGCGACCGGCAAATTTCATCAGCTTGCGCAGCTCGAACGGGTTACCGGTCGCCGAACCGGAGATGCTGCGGTCGCCGCCTATCAGCGTAAACGCCGGTACCGGCAGCGGTGTCAGCACGGCACCCACGGTGTGGAAGTTACCGCCTGAAGCCAGCGCTTCGAAGTACGGCTGCCAGTTCAGGTCCACGTTGACGGTGTTGATGATCAAATCAAACTGACCGGCCAGCTCTTTCAGCGCTTCCGGCGAGCGGCTATTTACCACGTGATCTGCGCCCATAGCCCGCACTTCCTGCTCTTTCGACGGATTGGAACTGAACGCCGTCACTTCCGCACCCATCGCGCGCAGTAGCTTAATGGCGATATGCCCCAGACCGCCAATCCCAATCACCCCTACGCGGCTGGTAGCGGTGACGTGATGCATCAGCAGCGGTTTAAACACCGTAATCCCACCGCACAGCATTGGGCCTGCGGTTTCGATATCAATGTTGTCTGGCAGTGGGATCACCCATTGCCAGTCGGCGCGCAGCTTATCAGCAAAGCCGCCGTGGTTGAGAATGGTCGGCACTGAACCTTCGGTACAGTTGATCTGGTTGCCATCGATGCAAGCATCGCAGTGGCCGCAGCTTCGCGCCGTCCAGCCAATGCCCACGCGCTGACCAATCTTCAGCCCTTTACTCTGCGCGGCGCTGCCCAGCGCCACCACGTGACCAATCACCTCGTGACCGGCAACCAGCGGATATTGCGAGAAACCCCATTCGTTGTCGATCATCGACAGATCCGAATGGCAGATACCGCAGTAATCCACCTTCACCTCAACGTCTTCCGGCAGCAGTTCACCGGCGTCGTACTCCCAAACTTCCAGTTCCGCGCCAGCATTTTTAGCGGCGTAGCTTTTTATTATGGACATCGTGTATCTCTTTCGTGTGGTGTTGAACTGAGAGTGTAGAGCATGCACGGGGCCGGCGCTTGGCGGAAGGGGGGATTATGGGTGCTTCTGTAATAGTGCATTTAGCCACATTTCGCTGCGATCGGGGCGCTGATCCTCGGTTATCCAGTGACGTGTCAGCGTGATGTCTTCAAGCGTAGACAGCAGTGTATTCAGCCGCTGCTCGTTAAGGTCGGTAAAATGTCGTCCATCTTTGAGGCGTTCGCTATCGCCATATTTAAAAGAGGCATACCAGATACCGCCAGGCTTTAGCGCCCGAGCGAGTTTTGCCATCGCTGCGGGTAACTCCATGGCGCTGACGTGTAGCAGCGAAGCGCAGCACCAAATCCCCTCGTAGCGAGCGACGGCATCGACGTCGCTAAAGGTCATTTGCTTAACGGCCAGACCGGTATGCTGACTTGCGAGAATCGCCATTTCCGCCGTTGCATCGAAGGCCTCAACGCGATAGCCCCGCTGTAAAAATGCTTTACTGTCGCGCCCGGAACCACAGCCGGCATCCAGAACCCAGCCGTTTTTCGGAATGTGTTCCAGAAAAGGGCGGTAGAGAGCGTTCATATCGACATTGACCGTAGCGCTGAAAAAATCGTCGGCGTGTTGTTGATAATATTTAAGCGTCATCAGAATGTATCCGTTCCCTGTGCGGCTGGCTCCCATTGGTGGAACAGTACTTGTAGCGCATCGTTCCAACTGGTTGCCAGAAATTTTTCGCGCTGCGCCGTGGCGGTACCCGTTTGGCGGATGAGCGTTTCGCGTAGCGGCAGGTGGCTATTAATAAAGTACTCGTTTCTCTCGTTCAGGCGCTGAAGCAGCTTGCGCGAGGGCAGACGGGCGAACTTGCCTTTTTCGCCCCGGTTACACTCTTTGCATGCCAGCACCAGATTCCAGACACCGTCCACGTTACGCACCCGGTCGCGAGCCTTCCATGGGATAAAGTGATCGACATCGGCAAACGCCTCATCTCCAGGACGCAGGCTGATTGGCGCAAAACAGTAGAAGCAACGCCCCTTTTGGTAGCCGTTAAGGCTATCGCGGCAGCTTGAAATTGCGACTCGGCGATCGTTGTTACGGCTAAACAGCATCTGATCGCTGTAGTCATACTCCACGTTGATAAGCTGGCTGGAAATGTTCAGCGCCCATGCTTGTTCCACAAGACTCCAGCGCGCATCAGTTTCAAAACTGAGATTTTGATACTGCTGGCGCTCACCCAGACGGTAGAAATTATCGGTCAGGCGGATACCCTTATGGCTTTTACGCTCATCAATAAAAAAGCGTTTGTCGATTTCACCCTGATTCACATTGTGAAACGCATCAATCACATTATTAAAGCCCTGTCGAACCGTTATGGCAGTGAGCGCATCACGGCTGATCTCGCCTGCATTGAACTGTGAACAAGCAGCAATAAACTGGCTGCTGCGTGAAGTGATCTGCTTTGGCGCATGCTGTAAATGACGGCACAAATGATCGCTGAACGGCACGGCCAGGTCGTCGAGTAAAATCAGATCGCTGCCCTCTGGTTTCACGTCGTACAGGGCATGCGCGAGCGCAAATTTGTAGGATGCGACATTTTTGCCAAAGAGAATAATCCCGCGCCAGTAGTTTTCCAGCGTAGGTTCAACCTGATAGAAACGCATAACGGTGTCCTGAGATCGGATTGTGAGTACTTGATTCAGTTACACGATCTCATAACAAACCGGCGTAAATGTAAACCGCCCCGATCACGTTGCTTTTTTTTGCGAAGCGGATTCAGAGAAAAAGGATTAGTTGGGTATTCAGTAAGGGCTGGTGGCCGTTTTAGCCTAGAGGGCGACGTTTTTTTAGACACTTAGCAGCATGATAGATGACTGATGCTTGCATGGCAGCGCGCGGCAGGTATAATCCACAACGTTTTCCGCATACCTTTCCGTGCCGGAGTGGCGAAATCGGTAGACGCAGTTGATTCAAAATCAACCGTAGAAATACGTGCCGGTTCGAGTCCGGCCTTCGGCACCAAGTGATGCAATAATTAGCTACCTAAGGGTGGCTTTTTTTGTGTCTATTTCCGTCCAAATTCGTCCATATCCGTCTGTAATTCAAAGATAATTTACTTTTCTGTAATAGCCATATTTGTTTTGCGGTCTTTCCGTGTTGGTCGTTTTTCATCCATTGACATCCACGCGATTTGGGGGCCAAATTGGGGGCTTAGACGTAGTTCGATAATAGTGAGGCCCCCAAATGGCACTAACAGATCGCGCTATAGTCCACGCCAAGCCTTGTGGCAAGCCGTATAAGCTCAGTGACTCGCATGGACTTTACCTGCTGGTTAACCCTAACGGTTCAAAACGCTGGTACATCAAGTACCGTTTTGTAAACAAAGAGAAAAAGCTCGCTTTAGGACCTTATCCGCTTTTGACGCTTGCACAGGCAAGACGCATGCGTGAAGAGGCCCAATTACTGCTGATTTCCGGCATCGAACCGAGCGCACACCGAAAGGCTGAACGCCTTGCTATAGCGCCGGAACATACGTTTGAGTCTGTGGCACGCGAATGGGTCACCAGTAACGTTAACTGGCCGGCGGAACATAAGAAGCGGGTGCTGCGTTACTTCGAGCTTTACGTCTTTCCCACGAACGGTAGCTGCGACATTACCAAAATGAAGGTCAAAGACCTGCTGGTACCCATCAAAGAGGTGGAGAAAGCGGGCAAACTGGATGTCGCTTCTCGTCTCCAGCAGCGTACCGCGTGCGTTATGCGCTACGCTGTCCAGAACGGCATTATCGATCATAACCCTGCATCAGATTTAACCGGTGCGGTCTCTACGCCCAAAGTTCGTCATCACCCGGCGTTGGATCTGAATCTTATCCCTGATTTCCTGGATAGAATCGACGATTACAAAGGCCGTCAACTGACTCAACTGGCGGTAAAGCTGGCGCTGCTGCTGTTTATCCGCTCCAGCGAACTGCGCTTTGCCCGCTGGGATGAGATTGATCTGCGTAACGCCATGTGGACCATCCCCGCCGAGCGTGAGCCGATCCCCGGCGTTAAATATTCAGCGCGTGGGGCGAAGATTCACTCCCCACACCTGGTCCCATTGTCACGTCAGGCCATCGAACTGCTGCACGAGGTGCAGCAGCATTGCCGACCGGTGAATCGCCACGGATAATCTAGACACTTCCGAGCCGTTGATAATACTGGTTTTCATATTCTGTCGGTGACATCTGATTGCTCGAACCATGCCGACGCTTACTGTTATAAAACATTTCGATGTAATCAAAAATATCGCTGCGGGCTTCTTCCCGCGTTCCGTAGATCTTTTTCTTTATCCGTTCGCGTTTCAGCAACTGGAAAAAGCTTTCTGCAACCGCATTATCGTGACAGTTACCGCGACGGCTCATGCTGCCCTCCAGGCCGTGTGATTTCAGGAATGACTGCCACTCATGGCTTGTGTACTGACTGCCCTGATCTGAATGAACCAGCACCTGTTTTTGAGGATTACGCCGCCATATGGCCATCA
>NZ_BCTM01000065.1 GCF_001571285.1 Kluyvera cryocrescens NBRC 102467
CAAAGGAATTCCTCCAACAACTCCCGTTCTCTTTGAGATATTCTTTCAGCCATATTCGCTCCATAAGTTTAATTGTTTGTTCTGAACCTAACGTGAATAAGTATCATCAATCAGTATCCTGTTTATGATTGCCGTTACAGACTCTGATTACTGTCATCTTTGATACGCCAGCTAGCCGGGCTGTTTCACGCAGTGATTTTCCGTGGGCCAGACGCAGAGTGCGTATCAATTCATGTTTCTGCGCGTCGGCCACCCTGCCTCGGTATTTTCCTTCAGCTTTCGCCTTACTGATGCCCTCTGACTGACGGCGTCGACGGTCTTCGTAATCTTTTCGGGCAATAGCGGCGAGCATATCCAGCATCATGCCATTTACGGCCTTCAGCATGCTTCGGGTAAAGTCATCACTTACTGTGCTGGAGAGCGCCAGATGGCTGGTCGGTAGATCAAGACTGACGATGGCCAGCTGCTTATCAGTAATTTGCTTTCTGAGTGTCTCCCAGCCTGCATCATCCAGGCGGGTAAGCCTGTCGACCTGTTCTATGAGAATCACATCACCAGGTTCCGCATCACCAAGAAGCCTGATCAGTTCTGGACGGTTCATTGTCGTACCGGAGACATTATCGATATACCAGCCAGCAATACGGTGGCCATTTTGGTTTGCAAATGCCTTCAGTGCATTTTTTGCCCGGCTGGCATCCTGCTCTGAAGTGGATGCCCGGAGGTAACCAAAAACGAACATATTTTGTCCTTATGGTAACTTTTAAGTGGTCTTGCTTATGATGGTATCACTTATGTGGTAACAATAACATTCGCCGGTATTTTTTCGGATGGTATATATAGAGCATACCCAAATGTGACAGGCTGACGCGCCCATCGGGCTTGTCCAACCCTTCGCCTGCTCAGATGCAAGCTCTGAACAGACTCACGGTTTGCGTAGTGGGTCAACAAAATCAATTACGATCACCAGAAATAATCAAAATGTGATTTCGCATGCGAAATCTATTGCGTATCATTATTGATACTCTAATGTTTATCTGTATACTGTTTATGTCGTCATGAAAGCTCGACAACAAACGCAGTGGCAGATAGCTGCTTCTGCACCTGGCGAAACGCCTGACTCACAGGAGTGTGTATGAAATCCCGCAATGAATTCATTTCATTATTGAAATACTCTTTCAAGCCGTGCCGCCCCTTCTCAAACATTTCGCATGCGAAATCTTAAGGACTGTTACATGACACTGAAAATTGGACCTATCGGAAAACTGATCGTTGTATGTAGTCAGAAGGGCGGAATCGTTAAATCGCAGTCATCCAGTGAAATTGCACATGATCTTCGTAAAGCTGGTTTCCGCGTGCTTGAAATTGATATGGACTGGACAACTGGTCTGACGGAGAGGGCATTCCCTGACGGCTTACCTTATGAGATAGAACGCGAACCTTTAAGTAACAGTTTTACACCCGGTGAAGCGAATACATATCAGCTTTTCTTTTCTGAAACAGAGATTCGACCGATTGAGCTTCCTGGCGGGCGCTTTTTTATCGGTGCTACCAGTGAACTTAATGAAATTAACTACCGAAACAGCGACTGCATGTTCGACTTCAGGGAACGTATTGAAGAACTGAAGAAACAGTTTGATTTTATTATTGCTGATTCAGCGCCATCTTATTCAAATGTTATGATCGCAGCGCATATGTCAGCTGATTATCTTCTGATCCCTACCCTGCTGGAGAAGCAGGCCCGTAATGCAGTTGGTAAACAGCTTACTTATATGCAGAAAATTAAGCGGAACTACAATCCTTCGCTGCAGTTCATGGGGACTTACGTGACCCAGACGCAGGTGAAAAATTATAAAAAACCACTTAAAGAAGGATATCTGGGGCCTATTGATACACTGAATCTGAATCTCCTCATCGAGATCCTTCAGGGAAAAGGCTACTCTGAAGAATACATTCTCGCCTATATATCATTTGTACCTGCTGCTGCAAAAGAAGCGATCGAACTTGGTCTCTCCTTTGATGAATACGACCCAAAATGTCTTCCTGCAATTCAGTATAAAGAACTTACCCAGAAAATTATTATGCTCGCAGGAGGTAAGTAATGGCCAAGAAACCTTTTATGAAGCGACTACAGGCGCAGCAGGAAATGAAAAAAAATTCTGCTGTTGTTTCTGATATTGAAAAAGTCATTGCAAATAAACAGCCAGATGAGCAGAGCCATGATATAGCTGCACACCAGATTATGGCGGATATTGCACGCCCGGATATCGAACCTGATGGTCAGATAATACGCGTCGATATAAATCTGGTTTATGCTGAAGATCAAGTGCGACCTGAAGAAGACTTCGAGGAAGATATCATCGATGGTATGTCTGATACCTTCGAAACGATAGGGATGCTTACCCCACCTCGTTGTTATCCTCGTGACAGACGTGGCTACCAGATATGGTTAGGCGAAACGCGTGTTCGCACTGCCCGCAAGCGTGGTGATACCCACATTGATATTTATGTTGGTAAACCACCACGGGAAAGAAAAGAACGCATCATCGGTCAGCTCATTGAAAACCTGCAGCAGTCTGGTTTGAAACCATTAGCGACTGCAAAATCGTTCTATGAGCTCAAGCATGAGTTCAATATGACGGGTGAGCAAATCGCAAAAACAATGGGTAAGCCTACCTCATTTGTCAGTAAACACCTTCGTCTCATTGATGCACCAGAAAATGTTACCGCCCTTCTCCGGGATAAAGTCACATCTGATGTCGATCTGGCATACACACTGATACAGGTAAATGAAAAGTCTCCCGAAGAGGCCGAGAAGCTTGTCGCAGCTGCGCGAGAGTCTGGTATTTCACGTTCGCAGGTTAAAGCTGTTCTTGATGCAGTAAAAAACAAAAACAAAGGTGAGATTTCGCATGCGAAATCTAAGGCTCAGAACAAAAAACCAACCAAGCCTTTGGGCAGCAATTCAGATGTAAAAACCTGGCAGGTTGTTGTCGAGATAGACGATCAGCAAGGGGTAATAATGACTGACCGTGCGCCAGACAAAGCTGGGTATGTGTGGGTGAAAATGGACATTGGTGAGATTTCAGTTGAGGCTTCTGAACTACGCGTCAAAGGAATGCGCTCTCAGTGATGAAATCAACCCCGTTCACCGAAATGGCCACGGCATTCCGTGGCCAAATTGTCCGCCACTGGGCGCTTCGTTATCCCGGAACGCAATCCGAAGCAGCTGCCGCATTAACAGAAGCGGCTATCAATCTAGGATACGTTACAAGAAGCAGGCCCGTACCCGGCGCGGCATTACTTTCATGGGCCTCTAACCCGGCTGAAACTCCGTTGTGGGCAGCTCAGACGGCGTTAACATTGATGCTCAGCATCGGCTGGAAGCCCGAAAGTAACCAGGACTGGTGTGGTATGTCGGCGCTGATATTCAGAGCCAATCGTACACTTCCACTTGAGCAGTTAGTGGCTTCCTTGCCTGATAGCATAGACAGGCAAACTGCTACCGGATGGTTCGTGGCTGCAATTGAAGAGGATTCCAGCTACCGTAACAACAGGAAATCCAGATGACTTTTCAAGAGCTTGATGCTTGTATCGCAGGCTCTGGCAGACGTTCTATCGCTTCTGCATTAATCGCTTTTATTCTTGATGCGCTTGATGACGGACAGGACGGAGTTGATCTTGATATCTTCCAGAGCCACACGCGTTTCGTTCGTAATAATGTAACCACTGTAGCCAGTTATCTGCAGCTACACGGGATTATCCATATACTGTATTACCGTGATGGTGCTGCAGAACGTCAGTATGAGTCCGTTAATAATTACGGGCGGTGGGCAAAGCAGCACTATCGTCCTTCTGAGGCTCTTATACAGCTGCATCGACGAGATTAAACCGAAAGATTTCGCATGCGAAATCTATCTAACCTAAGGATTAAACAGAGTGCCGGGTTCAAAGAGAATTTGCAGGCAGTGTCTGAACGATGACCGTTATCTGAACAACATCATCGCAAGCGATCCTGATGCCTCAGAATCATGCGATTATTGTGACTCCGAAGAGATGACGATGTCGATGGAAACACTGGCTGAAAAGGTCGACTGGTTGATTGAAAATTATTATAGGGGCGGAGAATATAACCATTATCTGGAAGAGTATGAAGGTGAACCTCTCTTCTCAGTTCTGGAGCAAGAGGTCACAGCCAATGATAATATCATTGATGACTTATCGGAACTGCTCGAGGAGTTATGGTTTGACTGGAGCTCACATGATAGAAAATATGGTGATGAGCCTCATTTTGTTGAAGCTGTAACCATCTCAGGAAACCTGTCCAGAAAATGGAATTCAATGGAAAGGAAACTTCGGGAGAGTAATCGATTCTTTAATATGGACGCGATGGCAACTTTCGAAGAGGTTTTTACTTACCTTCACGAAAATCATCCCTCAGCATTCATCGATTTTGAGCCTAACAAACCAATTTTCCGTGGTCGTATTTTTCAGTCAGAGGATGCACTTGAAATCGCATTACGTATGCCCGAGTCGAGTTTCGGACCTCCTCCTCCTGAGCTGACACCTTCCGGCAGAATGAATGCTAGAGGTATCTCTGTCTTCTATGGCGCTACGTCCAGAAAAAATGCCATATCTGAAGTGCGGCCACCTGTCGGTAGTTATGTTGCTGTTGCTGAGTTCACTTTGTTGCGGACAGTCAGGTTACTCGACCTCTCCAGTCTCAAAGGGCTGGCTGTTAACGGATTTAGCCGCTTTGATCCTGAGTATCTTCTTCGATATGAACGCAGTAGTTTTATTCAGAATCTCTCCAGAAAACTTGTTATGCCGGTTGTTCCTGAGCTTGAAGAAACAAATTACCTGCTGACGCAAGCTATCGCTGATTATCTCTCAACATTTGAGCATTGCGAACTCGATGGGATACTGTTCGCTTCCGCGCAAAAGCCAAAGGAAAGCACTGACCCTTCTGTCATGAATATTATCCTGTTTCATAAATCATCTGGGGTACTGAATGCAGACCGAAGGTTCCGGGAAGCTGAAGTAAATATGTATCAGCACGATGAGGATATTTCGTACTTTGACCCAGAGATAAGGACGACTCCCGATGATTTCCGTCGTGAATTTAAAGTGCTATCACGTAAGAAAAATAGGGAAGATATACTTGAGTTAAAACTCGATGGCATAGAAGTTCATAAAGTAGAGGGTGTTGATTACTCCACATCAGAAACAACAGTCACGCACTATTTAACGGAAGGCCGCACAAAAGGAGTGATTTCGCATGCGAAATCTGGCTATTCGGATGACGAATTCTGACGGGTAGATATAACCCATATTTCGCATGCGAAATCTTTTGGTGGCAGATCATCTTATCATTGCCACCGGGAGATCATTCCAGCGCGTTGTGTACGCAGGGGAAAGCATTTCTCGTTTCATTTGCCACTCAGGAGCAATGCCTCGTCCCGCAAACCACACTTTTCCCAGTCCTGAATGGTTAATGCCGTCCACGACTTTCATCAGCTGGTTACTGTTGCTCCGGGGCTGAGTATCATCGAAGAGGTTCAGCTGCGAAACCCCGGTAGGAGTGAAATCATTGAGCATGCAACCTGCTTTTGCATATCGATGGCCATTCACCCAGATCCGATCCAGTGCTTTCACCGCTGCGGCTATGATGTCCCTGGTATCCTGCGAGGGAGTCATCAGCTTTTCACTGGCCACATTCCCGTAATACGGTTCGTTCACAGCGAACGGTGACGTCTTCACAAAAACGGCAATATGCCTGCAGAACTGACGCTCGCCGCGCAGCTTTTCAGCTGCACGCTCAGCGTACTGACAAACTGCCTGGCGCATGGCTTCATACGTCATGACACGCTCCCCAAAGGACCGGCTACAGACAATCTGCTGTTTTGGCGGAGGCGCTTCTTCAAGCGAAATACAGCTTTCTCCGTTGAGTTCCCGAACGGTTCTCTCCAGCACAACGCTGAAATTTTTCCTGATAAATACAGGGTTCGCGCGCGCCAGCTGTAGTGCAGTTGTTATCCCCATTGTGCTCAGTTTCTTTGAGATCCTTCGGCCAACCCCCCAGATTTCGTCTACTGGCTGCAGTGACAACAGTTTCTCCGTTCGTTTTGGATTGCCAGAAGTCAGAGCAAGCACGCCACCAAACTGCCGCCATTCCTTAGACGCCCATTGTGCGCTTTTAGCCAGCGTTTTGGTCGGCCCCATCCCGACGCCGATTGTCAGCCCCGTACCGGAGCGTACGTGCTCGCGCAGCTGCCGGCCGAAGTCCTCAAAATTAATGCAGCGGTCTATGCCGCGAATGTCCAGAAACATCTCGTCGATGCTGTACTGCTCCACGCGCGGCGCCAGCTCCTCAAGATGAGACATAACCCTGTTCGACATAGACGCATAGAGCTCGTAATTGCTCGAGAACGTGATGACCGGCTCCGGGAATTGTGCCGTCTTCAGCTGGAACCAGGGGACGCCCATTTTAATACCCAGCCGTTTCGCTTCGGCACTGCGCGCGATGACGCAACCATCATTGTTACTGAGCACCACAACGGGCCTGTTACGCAGGTCCGGACGAAATACTTTCTCACAGCTGGCGTAGAAGCTGTTGACGTCAGCCAAAGCGAACATCAATTCGTACCCCGCGTCTTATGTATGAATGCCATCACCACGCCGAATATCTGCAGTTCTTCCGGATAAAGAGTGGGGTAGGCGGGATTCATCGGCAGCAGGGCGATACGGGGTTTAAGCTGCAGGCGCTTAACGGTGAATTCGCCATCTGTTTCCGCGATGACAATATCCCCCTGCATGGGTTTTTCAGCTTTGTCGACAACCATGAGATCGCCGGAGTGCAGGCCCATATCTTTCATCGAATCGCCAATGGCCCGGACAAAGTAGGTCGCGCTGGGGCGACGGATACAGTAGGCGTTCAGATCCAGTTCGTCTTCGGTATAGTCCGCGGCCGGTGACGGAAAACCAGCCGGACAGCGCTCTGTGAAAAGTGGCGCGGTGGACAGTGCTGGCTCTGATGCGGGAGTGACAAAAAGGATCATGGCATACCTCTTAAAATACCTGTTTTTATATACAGTATTATTTTAAGATATTTCCCGTCCTGCAAGGAGAATTTTACCTGTTCCTGCCAGGTTATTGTTCTGGCGGATAAAACAGGCAGTGGGTTATCCACAGAAACGGTGCATAACCCTGTGAGTCGATGCCGGGCAACAGGCCAGCCCGCCAGTGTGTCTTCCACTCAGATTTCAGAATCAGACGTGCAGAAAGCCGTCAGTGACACGATTTCGGCGTTGTCGGAGAAGAAGGTCCAGTTTACCTGGTCGGAAATGCTGGCCGGCACGGTCAGTCGTCTGCCGTCAGCGTCAGGTCTGTTTGAGCAGGCCCGTGCCGGCATTGATGCCGCGATTGAAGGGCAGCGACTTATCCCGCTTGACCGTGAAAAGGGTATTTTTACTTCCGATATTCACCTGCTGAACGAACTCAGCGTTCATCAGCTGGCGCGCACAGCCATTCAGGAGCAAACCGTGCTGGTCTTTCCGGAACGGGCAAAAGCGCGCGATATGCCGGCAGGTGATGCTGTTTCTGTGCTGACCCAGGATAAAAGCCCGGTGGCTATTCTCAGCGGTCGCGGAGGCGCGCAGACCCTGCGTGAGCGCACGGAAGACGTGGCCATGATGGCCCGCGCACAGGGCCGTGAGGTGATGGTGATTGCCGCCGACGGTCGCAGTGGCCAGTTTCTGTCAGAAAGTCCGCACCTGGCAGGTCAGGTGATGCTGCGCTCGCAGATGAATGCAGGCACCGTATTACATCATCAGCGTTGGCAATAAAACGCTGCGATGCGATATCAGCAAGGACTACCCGCAATGGATCGAGGGGAACAAAGCTTGAGGGCCGAAAAAACTTCCGCATGATCCTGTTTGTTCAACTAAACGGCCTGACGCCTCCGCAGCGCGTCGTTGTCCAACCCCGGCAATCGGGGAAAAGCAAGTTTTCCCCGATTCCGGCGTTTCT
>NZ_BCTM01000066.1 GCF_001571285.1 Kluyvera cryocrescens NBRC 102467
TTTTATCTTTAAAATCATATAATTAAGCCACTTTATAGAGTGGCTTTTTTATTGTCTCGATTTTGAGTGGCGATAAAATGGCGACGGATTTTCCCCCTTAAACCTTCGTGCATAAAAAAACCCGCACATAGCGGGTTCTCTCTAAAGCCAAGGCAAGGGGCTTTGTCCACTCGATGATGGATGTGGTGGGGCTGGAATAACGATACCTGGTGTTACGATATAGCGCTCTACTGACTCCATGGTCACGAAAGTGCAGCTGCAATTTATATTGGTGCATTGGTGGTAACGTTCTTTCGTGTTTTCGCTCAAATAGCGACTGGTGCGCGCATGAGCTGCATGCTGACACTTCGGGCAATGAAACATACACACCTCGAAATTCACAAAAAGTGAATTAACTATACACAACCATTCATGTTTTGTGAATCGCTCATTACCTTATCTTGAGAAAGGAATTTCTATGACACCTTCCAAATTACGCTCGTTACTACTTTGCTCTTCCCTGCTAGTGTCTTTTGCCACAATGGCGACAGAGGGAGATCTCCAACTTTTAAAAAAAAGCATAAAGATCTGGCAACCAATGGAAGTATCTGAACAAAAAAATAAAATTACAGTAGCTATCCCATCGAGTGAAATGACTACAGAGGCATATGAGGCGCTCATATCATCCGGATTGTGCACTCCAATTTGGACGAACGATGTACCTAACAATTATCTCAACGGCATTGCTGAAATCCACGTAACAAACAAATACAAAACAACTGGTTTCACTTTTGAGTCGCCGCGTGAAACATGCGACGAAATGGGAAAACTAATGGATGCCCCGGCTAAAACCCTTTTACTGTCTCGAACTCATCTGTTTAAAGGGTGAGTCACGTTAGCTATAAATAACCCGATAAAACGGGTTATTTTCTCCGGTCGCGTTTTTAATCAAGCTCTTCAGCATCGTACTCTACATCAGAGAGCATCACCTCGAGCTCTACAGCCGTCGTGAAGCCGTTACCGCCGAGATTATGGGTCACCTTGCTGATTATCCATGACTGGTCATCTATGACGCTCTTAAAGCCTGAGACCCTGACCGGCATTTCGGGGTAAATATCTTCGCGACCGGTCGCCAGCATAATCGAGAACTCCGCAACGCCACGCTGCAATTTATCCCACTTAGCCTGAGCCGCGCGCATTGCTTGCGCCTTTGTTGCGTAAATGGTCGTCAGGACGAATACGTTATCAGCCTCACCGGCCATATACTCGCCCTCGCGAGCTTCCTGCTCTTTCTTCTTTTTCGCCGTGGTGTTACTGCTCACCTTCTTTGCTTTGGGATGCTGTAAAGCGCGCAAGTGCTGTTCTTTGGGTTTACGCTTCAGCTTGACCGCTTGCTTTTGCTTTGCCGGTTTCGGGTCTTTGGTGTGTAACCATTTCGCCGTTACGCCGGTGTAAGCGCCACGGTCAGCAATGGCAAACTGATGCCGGTCGCCGTCACTGCGCTGGATGGTGATTTGAGGGATAGCTTTTCCGCTAGCCGTGGTGCCGCTTCCCGCCCTGAGCATCAGCAGCTTACCGGCTTTCACTGACACCGCGCCGCCGTTGCGGTCAGCGAGGCGACTCAGAAAAACAGCGTCCGACTCTTGTGACTGGTCAATATGCGGAATCTGGATCCCCGCGAGAGAATCCGCAATGCTGGCCGTGAGTTTATTGCGCTCTGCTATCGCATTAACTATCGCGCCGAGCGTGGTGTCGTGCCATGACTCTTCGCGGCGTGAATTGAGCGTACCGCGAAAATCGGCACTCCGGGCACGAATGGTCACTGTATCCGGTGCGCCCCGATGCTCCACCTCATCGACGGTAAATCGCCCCTTGTTCACCAGCGAGAAACCTTTCCACCCGAGATAAAGCGACAGCACCGCGCCGCGAACCGGTAGCGCGACAAGCCCGTCAGTATCGTCGAGCTCAATATCGAGCTGGTCGGCCTCAAAACCCCGGTTATCCGTCATCGAGAGATTAATCAATCGGGCGCTGATATTGCCGGTGATATCTTTACTTTCCAGTGTCAGCATAAAGTCGGGCGTCAGTGTGGCACCCGCGCCGGTGATAATATCCAGCATCATTACGCCCCCACCAGAGACAGCAGATCACCAGCTTTCCCGACCAGACTCTCGGCCTGTTTTCCGATATCGCCATAGACCGCCGCGAGCGATTCATCGACGCGAGTCAGAGAAAGCGTGAAGCTGATTTTTCGGGGCGACCCATCCTCAAAAAATACCGTTCCGGTCTCCGAGACATTGCTGACAACAAACATCCCGTAAATCCAGCCGGAGCCAGAAATAAGCGGCCATGCGCGCCCCTGCTCGGCCATCGCATACAGCGCCAGCATCGAGAACTTGCCGCCGGTCAGCTCGGGATATAAATCACCGCTCAGGGTAATTTTGTCTTCCCCCTCGCCGAGATACTGGAAAGCGTCACGCTTCCCGATGCGGGAGTTAGACGTCCAGCTATAATCCGCGCTGCGCTGCATGCTCTGATAGGGCAGCGTCTGACGCATAAAAACAAACATACCTAATGCGAGCATCATAATCGGTCTCCTTAGTCGTGCATCATGCTGGCGCGTGATTTGGCGCGTTTCTCACGTTCCAGACGCTCGACCGCATCACGTAACTGGTTGTCGAGCTGGCCGTTTGGTGCAATTCCACCCTGAAGCGTGAAATGGTATTCGCTCCGGCTCTGGTCGACGTAAGAACGTCCCGCCGGAGCCGTTACCGGCTGATAGCTGTTGTATGAGCTGATAGCGGGGCTGTAGCCGTTCTGCGTCGCCGCATTAGCTTTCGCCGCCGTCTGGTCAAGGGAGCTGGATTCTTTATTGATAATGCCGAGCTTTTCGAGCACCCAATCAATCCCGCTTCGCAGCTTGTTAAAGGCGGTGAGCGGCATTAACAACGCATCAGCCAGCGCCTGACCGAACATGACACCGACGTCGCGGCAACTGTTCAGCGTGTCCTGCGTGGCTTTGACCGGTGCGATCAGGTCTTTAAACCACTGCCAGACACCACGAAGCTTTTCGCCGAGGCCGTCAAAAATGGGCGCCAGTGGCGCGAACATTTCCCCAACCGGCGCAAAGGCACTCATCAGCCCTTCGATAACACCGCCGAAAAAGGCGCTGATAGGCTCCCAGTATTTGCGGATAAGCAGCGCACCAGCGACAACCGCCGCCGCTACGGCCACAACCGGCCACGTGATAGCACCGAGCGCAGTCACAATAGCGCTACCGGACACGGTAAAGACGGTACCCAACAGACTGGCGGCGGCGATGATGGCGTTAATCCCGGTTATAACCGGCCATGCTACAAGCCCAATTGCGCCAATCATCCCGACAAAACCGATACCCACAGCCGTAATAACGCCTAGTGTCGTTGCGAGAGATTTGTTTTTCTGGATCCAGCCATCGAGCTTTAAAACATATCCTGTCGCTGTTTGTACCAGCTTTCGCAATGATGACTCTTGCTGGTCAAACAGGTCGGTTCCAACAGCCTCATAGGCTGACTGAAATTCTTTAAAGTCGCCGCCGAGGTTATCCTGCATGACCTTCACCAACTCAGCGGTTTTGCCATCCGATGCTTTAAGGGAAGCGGTAAGCTGGTCTAATTTCCCGCTCGAGGCGGCGGTCATGAGCACCGCAGCAGATGAGCTGGCCTCTTCACCGAAAATGGTTTTCATGTATTCGGCGCGCTGGCCGGTGCCGAGGTTGTTTTTATCAAAACTCCGCTGCATTTCTTTCAGGATGGTAAATATCGGGCGTGTATTCCCCTTACCATCAGCCGTTTTGACGCCGAGCTCTTTAATAGCGTCATACGCTTTGCCCGTTGGAGCCTGTAGTCGACTTAATACGGCACGGCTCCCCGTACCCGCCATTGAGCCCGTAATTTTGGCGTCATGCAGTGCGCCAACCATTGCGGCTGTTTCTTCGATGCTGACCCCGGCATTTTTCGCTACCGGCGCGGCATAGGTCAGCGCATCACTCAGGCCGTCAAAGTCAGCGGCGGTTTTGTTCATCGTCATCGACAGAACATCGCCAATATGGGCGACCTTATCGTTTGAAAGCTGGAATGCAGAGCGCATCCCCATCAATAGCCCGGCGTTCTCTTCCATCGTCCGACGGTTTGCTAGCGCCATATCGAGTGTTACGGGGGTGGCCGCCTGAATAGCAGCAGCATCACCGCCAGCCTTTGCAATAATTATCTGAGCACCGGCAGCATCATCAGCCGACGCGGCCGTGTTGTCGCCTAGCTGGCGCGCCTGTTTGCGGAGCGCCACCATATCATCTGAGTCTTTGCCGCTGCCGAGAACAGCCTGTAACTCAGAGTTTTTCTGAGCGAAATCATAACCGGGCTTCATCAGTGCAACACCGGCAAGCGCTCCAGTCGTTGCCATACCAACCCCGGCGGCGCCCGTCGATGCCGCACTTCCAGCCAGCGCCTTTCCTGACTGATAACGCTTTTGCACCGCGCTTAACTTCGCCTGTTGCGCGTTGACCCGTGCCAGAGCCTCACGCTGGCGGTTGAGCTGTGCGGTTGTTTCGCTGATATTGTTTTTCAGTCGGCTTTCATCATTCGACAGGTTGCGCGTATTAATACCCGCTTTCCCGAGCTCGGTTTGCTGGCGCTTTACCGACTGCGTGAGGCTGTTGTATTTGGTCTGCAACCCATCAGCCGCGCGTTTTGCCGACTCCAGCACTCTGCCCTGTGCCGCTGTTGGCCGTTCCGTATTTTTAAACTGTACCGCCAGCGCCTCAGCTTCCTGCTTAGCCTTTTCCAGCGCCTGACTGGTTACCGCCAGTTGTGCGCTGGCCTTACGAAAATCATCGATTTTCGATGCCTGACCATTCAAATCACGCAGGGATTGCTGAGTCGTGCGGATATCACCAGACAGCGATTTACTCGCCGTCTGGATCGCTTTAAAAGGTCGGGTCGCCTGGTCGACAGCTTTCAGGAGCACTTCGAGTTTAAGGTTATTACTCATTCGTGTTTCCGCTTCGCTGTAGCGCTTTTTCGCGCCAGTTGACGAGCTCGGTCAGGCTCATGGGATAAAGGTCTGATGGCGACCAGTGGAAAATTACCGCTATGTCAGCCATCAGGTCATCGACCGAGAGTTTTTTCGGGAAGGTTACGCCGCCGAATTCGGTGACAAAAAACCGACCACCTTACCGGCAAACGACAACAGGTCGGGCAGCTCCAGCGCGGCGGCTTCCTGTTCGGTCAGTGAGGGCATGGTCATGCGTGGCAGCACTTTAATCAGCGCATCGACGTCGGAGTTTGCGACAGATGCCAGGCTGACACCGCGAAGGGTTCCGGCGGTCGGTTTTAACAGGGTGACGTCGGTAATCACCTGCTCGCCGCGCGTAATAGGTTTAATCAGGGTGACGATGTTTTCGCTAATTTTTTCCATGATATTTCTCTTTAAATTCAGATGTCAGGATACCCGGCCAGCCATGCTGACCGGGGCAGAAAATTACAGACCAATATTGAGCCGGTGCGCCTCGAGCATGTCGACGCCGTTCACTTTTTCAATGAGGTTTACGGTGTCGATTTCCACCAGTTCCGAGCCGTTCATCGTCAGCTTGAAATAAGTACACGCGAGGGAGATTTTCGACTCGGTGTCTTCGCCCTGTTTGGCTTCGCCGAAATCGAACTCTTTCTGACGGCCACGGAGCACGACCTCTACCGATACGGTCTCGCCGGTGTCATCACGCTGGTAAGACCCGGCAAAACGCAGCGGGACAGAAGCCGCGCCGGTGGCTGCGTACAGCGAAAAAATCGCATCATCCGGGAAGCCGCCGAGGGAAAACTCAGTCGACAGCGCGTCGTCATCGAGGCCGAAATCAATTGTTGCCGAGCCATTCATCCCGCCGCCGCGATAATTCTCGAGCTTGCGGGTTAATTTCGGCAGCGTGACGGACTGCACGACGCCGAGATAACTCACCCCGTCGATAAACAGGTTCATGAGTTTGAGCTTGCGCGGTAATGCCATGGGTCAGGCTCCTTATTTGCTGTTGACTGACGAGACCAGATTCGCCAGATATTTATCCGTAATACGCTGGCGTAAGGTCAGGTTTTCGAGCGGTGGAATGGGGGTGTAGTCGTAATCGATAAACAACTTTCCGGCCTTGAGGGTTTCTTTCGTGTTGGCCTCTTCATCAAACCAGCACGACGCATCGATGATGTAGCCGCCGCTTTTCAGCTCGCGGAATTTCGCATTGATGCCGTCGATAATGTCGCGAATAAGCGTCGCCGTGACGGGCTTATCGACCGCCCACATATGCCCCTCGGCCATTGTGTCGGCGATGATTTGCGCGGTGCGAGTGTAGTTCTCAAACTGAAACAGCGGGTCATCGGAGCAATTGCGGTTGCCCCAGAATCGGAAACCATCGGCACGGATTAGCGTGGTGATACCAGCCTCATTCAGCAGGTCGGCATCGGTGCCGGATTCCTGCAAATCCCAGAAGACAGAAGCGCTGATACCGGTGACACCGTTGACGCCGACGTTTGACAGGGTTTTATGCCACCCGGTGTCATTGTCGATTTTGGCGCGCAGCCCCAGCGCGATGGCGGTCGCGTAGCTGGTTGTCGTCGCGCTGGCCGTGGTATCCCACCCGAGGAAATCAGGCCAGATAATAGTGAGTTCTCGGGCGCTGAAGTTTTCACGGTAGGCGATAACCTCAGAAATGGTTTTGCAGCCCCACGCGCTGACGTAGGCATATGCGCGGAGTTTCTGAGCCACCGACGCAAGCGCGGTCGCGACTTCCTGAGTATCGAGACCCGGCACACCGAGAATGCGGGGCTTCACGCCGGTGACTGTTTTCGCCGTTAACAGCGCTTTCAGCCCGGTGTATTTGCCGTTTTCATCCGTGGTGCCGATGATGTTAGAAATGGTTTGCGCCTGTGCCTCTTCATCGTCGCCGGTACCCTCCGCGACGCGCACGACCACGACGACCGGTTTTGACTGGTCGGCAATGGCCTGTAAGCATTTTGCCAGGGTACCTTTGGTACCGGCTTTCGCAATGGCGCTTTGTGGGCTGGTAATCAGTACCGGCTCATTGAGCGGGAACATATCGGCGTCAGCATCGCTGGCCGTGCAGACCATGCCGACAACCGCCGTTGATACGGTCGAGATTGTGCGTGTGCCGTCGTTAATTTCGACGACTTTGACACCGTGATGATAATCACTCATCCGTTTAACTCCGTTAGTTGGGGTGAGTGATATTGTCTGGTGTACGCCTGTATGCGGCTATTTGTCAGGGTTCGGCGGTGTCTGACACAACGGGATGTGTCGCCGGGAATTTTTTATATAGCGTCGATATGCCCACATCAAAAATCATCGCGACACGCTGGCGGGGCTCTCCGGCCGCAATCAGTCGCCCGGCCTGAGCCCATTCGTCAGTCGTCAGCTTCGGCCTACGCCCTCCGACTCTTCCCTGTGCGCGAGCAGCATCGAGCCCGGCGCGGGTTCGCTCGACAATTAACTCGCGCTCCATTTCCGCAAGCGCGCCCATGATGTGAAAGAAAAAACGCCCCATCGGCGTTGAGGTATCAATACTGTCGGTCAGGCTTCGGAAATTTACGCCGCGCTGTCGCAGTTCCTCGGTCATCGAGACAAGATGCCGCATGCTACGACCGAGCCGGTCGAGCTTCCAGACAACCAGCGTATCACCGGCCTGAAGTTTTTTTAAAGCGCGATTGAGTCCCGGTCTGTTGGTCGATTTACCGCTGATTTTATCCTCGAAAATTAGCTCACATCCCGACCGTTCCAGCGCGTCACGCTGTAGTGCGGTGTTTTGCTCATTTGTTGATACGCGCACATAGCCAACCTGCATCTGTTTTCCCTCATGCAAAAGCCGGAATGATGCCATCTAGGGCGAAAACCTGCATTTTCTTAAACGTTGGTTT
>NZ_BCTM01000067.1 GCF_001571285.1 Kluyvera cryocrescens NBRC 102467
AATTATCCCACGCTAAGACTGTTTTTTGTACAATGTGGTGTCGACTGTGCGTAATGAGCGGTATTTTCCGGATCCCAGCTTAAGATTGTTACGCCAGACGTAATCTCCACTCAGATTGATATGTTCCCAGCCCAGGGGAGAAAGATGAGATACCAGTTGCTCATTTATCGGGATACCTTTTCGTTTCAGTAACTCAATGGCTCTTTCTATATATACCGTGTTCCACAACGTGATCGCCGCTGTCAGTAACGTCAGCCCGCTGGCGCGGTAACTTTGATTCTCCAGCCCACGATCTCTTATCTCACCCAGACGGTGCATAAAAACTGCTCGCGCCAGGGCATTACGGGCCTCACCCTTATTCAGCCCCGCCTGTACGCGTCGGCGCAGACTGGGATCTCGGAACCAGTCCAGCATAAATAGTGTCCGCTCGATGCGGCCAATCTCTCTCAGCGCTTTGGCGAGTCCGTTCTGTTTTGGGTAACTGGCTAACTTTTTCATCATCAGCGATGCGGTGACTGTCCCCTGCTTAATCGAGGTTGCCAGGCGCAATACCTCATCCCAGTGCGCCTCAATGTCTTTGATATTCAGGCTGGTTGTTGATATGACAGACTGAAGCCCCGGATAGCGAACTGCCTTTCCATGAATAAACAGCCGCTTGTCATGAAGATCCCGGATCCTCGGCGCAAAAGCGAATCCCAGCAGATGCATCAGGGCGAAAACATGTTCAGTGAAACCTGCGGTATCGGTGTAATGCTCGGTAATTTCGAGATCGCTTTCATGGTACAGCAGACCATCAAGCACGTGGGTTGAGTCGCGCACCCGGCTGATCACTTTGGCGTAGAACGGGCTATATTGGTCTGAGATATGCGTATAAATCTGCACGCCCGGCTCCTGACCATACTTAAGATTGACCTGGCCGGCATAACGCCCGTGACTGCCTACCCGAAAGTTTTGCCCGTCTGACGACGATGTTGTACCGTCGCCCCAGAATGCAGCCAGAGGTCGCGCTTTCTGAGCGTTGACCAGCTCGGTCAGTGCCGCTGAATAGGTTTCATCCCTGATGTACCATGCCTGAATACCTTCGAGTGACGATTTTGTTGCCCCCGGGCAGGACTCCGCCATTTTTGTCAGCCCCAGATTGATGCCGTCGGCCAGAATGGTGGTCAGCAACAGTCTTCCGTCTTTTGGTCTGACGTTATTTTTTTTGAGGTGCGTGAAGTGACGCGTAAACCCTGTCCAGCTGTCCACTTCTTCCAGTATCTCCGTAATTTTCGGATGAGGAAGTATGCCATAAACCAAATCGGCAAATGAGGATACACCCGAAGGGACGCTGTTCTCCAGCGGAGTGATTTTTACGCCTTTATCTGAGATATCAACATCTGGTAAATCACCGGCAAGAGCCATCCCGTTAACTTCTTCCAGACGCGACGCAAGAAGCGTCATACGGGCCTGAAGATATGCCTGACAATCGGTCTGAACGGCCAACTGTAACTGGTCATTATGTCGGGATTTCTCAAACTCAGCAGCCGGGATGAGATAATCATCAAAATTTCTGTAGCGGCGCGATCCTTTTACCCAAATATCACCTGAGCGTAACGCCCCCTTGAGTTCATTCAGTACGCAAAACTCGTAGTACTTGCGGTCGATTCCTGAAGGCGTGAGTACCAGTTTTCGCCAGCTTTCAGGGATAAATCCTGTTGGCGCTGCTGGCGGAACTTTACGAAGTTGTTTACGGTACATTTCCCTGATGGTGTCCAGCGCATCGCTGAGTGTCTGCGCGGCAGGTGTCGCGATGAACTGCAATGCTGACAGCATACGCGGGGCGTATTTACGCAGCGTACTGTATTTTTCGATGATCAGGTGAAGCGGGTCGAAATTGCCCTTACGGGACAGAAACTGAGTTTCTTCCAGACTGCTGATGAACTCCTGCCAGGGCAGAACATCTTCTATCGCTGCCCAGGGATCTTCACCGGATTCTCTGGCATGCAGCAGTGCCTGACCGACAGTAACATATTGCTTCAACTTACTCTGGATGAGTTTCCCCGTCAGTTGAAGCCTCTCGGCTTGTGTGCGTTTTGCCTGGCTGAACAGCGTGCCCAGAATACGTTCGTGCAGTTCGATAACCTCATCAGTCAGTGTGGCCCGCGCTTCCTGAATGACACAAACCAGCGTAGCGTAACGTCTGACATCGGTGAATTTTGCCAGATCTCTGCTGCTCATTTTCCGGCCCTCACGCGCCAGTTTAAGTAACCTGTTCTGGTGAACGGAAAGCGCAATACCATCAGGCAATTCCAGCGCGGCGATGGAATTAAGCCTGTCGATATGTTGCAGCACGTTTTTACCGTTTATTTTACCCGGAGGCTGAAGTAGCCATGCCAGACGGGAAGGTTGTTCACCCTCTGATATGAGCAGGCTGTCGAGTGCTGATTCATGCTGCTTTTCCAGTTGCGCAGTAAGTACCGAAAATACGGCTCTGTCAGCGAGCGTGACAACTTCGGCAAGCGTCCGTTCGATCACATCAACAGAAGGGAAGATAACATTATTGTTATGTAGCCAGCTGAGCATCTCTTCCGCCAGCATAAACCCTTTGTCAGTACGCATGGCATAGGGGTGAAGATGCCGGATACAGTCTTTTTGCATTGACCGGCTGAACGGGGATAATTTCAGGTAGCGATAAAGTTCAGTCAGATGTTCCCAACGGGTTTGTTCTCTTGAGGCATATTCCGGCCATAAATCAGGCTGAAGATTCAGTCGGGAAATGATTCTGGATATGACGCCACTGTGAGGGGGATTGCTTTTATCCGGAATAAATCCAGGTCCACGCAGATAACAGAGTAATACAGCAAAGCCCAGGCGATTTGCTGGCCGTCGGTGTTTATTAATGAGTGCAATATCCTGTTCATTCAGAAAACACATTCGGGTCAGAATCATTTCATCATCTGGAATAACCAGCAAGCGCTCCTGCTCTTCACTGCTCAGTATCTGTCGCCGTGGCATAAATGCTTCCCTCGCGTATAGTTTCTATATGTTATGGTTAATAGTGACCGAAACCGGTCGGTTTCGTACACCTTCTAATATATCTGTCCGAAAGTAAGTGAAATTCATTTCGTACAGGCGCTATAATTCGGACATCTATTTCGTACGGAAAGTTTCCTATGTCACGAGTTTTTGCTTACTGCCGGGTTTCGACTCTTGAGCAAACCACCGAGAATCAGCGAAGGGAAATTGAAGCGGCGGGTTTTGCCATCAGACCCCAGCGACTGATTGAGGAACATATAAGTGGTTCGGTTGCTGCCAGCGAACGTCCCGGATTTATCCGGCTGCTTGATCGCATGGAAAATGGTGATGTGCTGATAGTCACCAAGCTTGACCGTCTTGGGCGTAATGCCATGGATATAAGAAAAACTGTTGAGCAACTGGCTTCGTCAGATATTCGTGTTCACTGCCTGGCGCTCGGAGGTGTTGATTTGACCAGCGCTGCCGGGAGAATGACGATGCAGGTGATTTCAGCGGTGGCGGAGTTTGAACGGGATTTGCTTCTTGAGCGTACACATTCAGGTATTGCGAGAGCGAAAGCAGCTGGAAAGCGGTTTGGTCGACCTTCTGCACTGAATGAAGAACAGCAACTTACAGTGATCGCTCGTATTAATGCTGGGATCAGCATCAGCGCCATTGCCCGGGAATTTAATACTACCCGGCAAACCATACTCCGGGTAAAAGCAGGACAGCAATCATCATGAATGTAGCTCCAGCTTGACGGCCAGCTATGTGCCAGGCATTTCAAAGCAAAATATGTGTATCACTTGTTGGGGAGGACTTATGTACTGAACCCCAGATTTGACCCTGCCTGTAATTTGTTTATAGTATTGAGCGGCCTTGGTTTGGTCCTGGCTCAGACCCTATGCCTCTTATTTATCCCGGGCAACAGAACCGGCAATACATGCACTCTCGCTTTGGAGAATCTGACAATCGTTATGCGTATTACGCCACCCTGAGTTTTTCCTTCCTCTGTCGTACTGAGCGAACCTCAGAACGCACTCAATAACATCCCGTCTGCGGATGTGTTTTACCGTACATAAAAATGCTGCCCTCAGGGGCTGACTGTATCTAAAAACTGAGAAATTACTATGTTGCTGTCCTCGACGCGTAAGGACTGGCTGGGTAACGTCCGTGGTGACGTTCTGGCCGGTATTGTTGTCGCGCTCGCACTCATTCCAGAAGCGATCGCCTTTTCCATTATCGCCGGTGTCGATCCCCAGGTGGGCCTCTACTCGGCGTTCTGTATTCCTCTCGTTATGGCCTTCTTTGGCGGGCGTCCGGCGATGATTTCTTCATCCACCGGTGCAATGGCGCTGCTGATGGTGACGCTGGTGAAAGATCATGGCTTACAGTATTTACTGGCCGCTTCCATACTGACCGGGGTATTCCAGCTGATAGCCGGTTACCTGAAGCTCGGTGGATTGATGCGTTTTGTTTCACGCTCAGTGGTCACGGGATTCGTTAATGCGCTGGCAATACTGATTTTTATGGCGCAGTTGCCTGAACTGACCAACGTGACCTGGCATGTTTATGCCATGACTGCGGCAGGGCTGGGGATCATTTATCTCTTCCCTTATATCAACAAAACCATTCCTTCACCGCTTGTGTGCATCGTGGTGCTGACCGGCATTGCCATGTGGCTGCATCTGGATGTGCGAACCGTCGGCGATATGGGGAAACTTCCCGACAGCCTGCCGGTCTTCCTGCTCCCGGACGTGCCTTTAAATCTCCAGACGCTGCTCATCATACTGCCATATTCTGCGGGGCTTGCCGTGGTGGGGCTGCTTGAGTCGATGATGACCGCCACTATTGTGGATGACATGACCGATACGCCTAGCGACAAAAACAGGGAGTGCAAAGCTCAGGGCATCGCGAACATCTGCACATCCTTTATCGGAGGAATGGCAGGTTGCGCGATGATTGGGCAATCCGTTATCAACGTAAAATCCGGTGGCCGCGGACGACTTTCAACCCTCACGGCGGGCGTGGTGCTGCTTTGCCTGATTGTGTTTCTGCGCGACTGGGTATCCCAAATCCCGATGGCAGCGCTGGTCGCGGTGATGATTATGGTTTCCATCGGGACATTCTCCTGGCGCTCCATTGCCAACCTGCGGACACACCCCCTTTCAACCAGCGTGGTCATGCTTGCCACTGTCGCGGTTGTAGTGGCAACACATAATCTGGCCTTCGGCGTGCTGACCGGCGTACTGATTGCTTCGCTCAACTTTGCCACTAAAGTATCCCGGTTCATGCGCGTAACGTCAGTTCTGGAGGGAACGAGCCGGACGTATACCGTCACTGGCCAGGTATTCTTTGCATCAGCAGACCGCTTTACGAGCCACTTTGATTTCCGTGAAGCGATTGAGAATGTGGTGATAGACGTTTCACATGCCCATTTCTGGGACATCACGTCCGTCAGCGCCCTGGATAAGGTGGTCATTAAGTTCCGCAGAGAGGGCGCCGGGGTTGAGATACGTGGGATGAATGAAGCCACCCGCACCATCGTTGACCGGTTTGGTGTTCACGATAAACCTGAAGAAGTCGAAAAACTGATGGGCGGTCATTAACAGACCGGAGGGAAAACTATGAATAATACTGTTACAGCCTGTGTGGACGGTTCACTTTCAACGCGGTCAGTGTGTGAATATGCGGCGTGGGCAGCCCGCACTTTGCAATCACAGCTCGCACTGTTGCACGTTATCGAAAAAGACAGCACCCCGGTAGTGTCAGACCTGACCGGCACTCTCGGCCTAGACAGTCAGCAATTGCTGACCGATGAGCTGGTAGAAATTGAAGGGCAACGTAATCGCCTGCTGATGGCCCAGGGGAAAGCAATACTGGAAAGTTGTTCTGAACTGCTTCAAAAACAGGGAAGCCCGGATGTGCTTTTGATGCAAAAACACGGTACACCGGATGAAGTTCTGGCAGAGCTGAGCGACCTTCGTCTCATGGTGCTGGGGCGTCGGGGTAGCCAGCATCCGGTAGGCTCTCATCTGGAAAGCGTTATTCGTCTGCAAAAGAAACCCCTGCTGGTTGTTCCGGAGAACTACTCAGCACCTTCCAGAGCCATGTTTGCTTATGATGGCAGTGAAGAAAGCAGGAGAAACCTGGAACGTCTGACGATGAGTCCCTTACTCAGGGGGCTTGAGTGCCACCTTGTCATGGTAAACGGTAAGAAGGAAGAGCTGCTGGCCGCACAACAAATTTTACGTGACGCGGGTATAGAAAACAGCACAACACATCTTACCGGGCAATCTGTCGGGGATGCGCTTATTCGTTACGCCGAGGAAAATGCTGTCGATCTGATAGTGATGGGGGCCTACGGTCATTCCAGGTTGCGGCAGTTCTTTATCGGTAGTCATACCTCTGAAATGCTGCAAAAGACGCAACAACCGCTTCTGATCCTCCGTTAGCAATGAAAAGGGGCGGGTACGCTCGCCCTACTTCATGAAGTGGATTAGCCGTCTATCACATGGACCACTCTGAATCGGCATGAGTGCAACGGCATAAGCCTGCTTAAAAAACAGGCTTAACGTGGGATATTT
>NZ_BCTM01000068.1 GCF_001571285.1 Kluyvera cryocrescens NBRC 102467
CCTTTAAGAAAATGCATGGTTTCCATTCAGATGGCATGATCTCTCCCTTTTACAGGATGGAAATCGATGCTGATTGGCTATGTCAGGGTGTCAACAAATGACCAGAACACCGCATTACAGCGAAATGCGCTCGAGTGCTCAGGATGTGAGCTAATTTTTGAAGATAAAATGAGCGGAAAAACATCAGATCGGCCAGGCCTGAAAAAAGTGCTCAGAACTCTTGGTGAGGGCGACACGCTGGTAGTGTGGAAACTTGATCGCCTTGGCCGCAGCATGCGGCACCTTATAGTGCTGGTGGAAGAATTGCGGGATAGAGGGATTAATTTTCGCAGCCTGACGGATAGCATAGACACGAGCACACCAATGGGCCGTTTCTTTTTTCACGTTATGGGTGCTCTGGCCGAGATGGAAAGAGAACTGATCGTCGAACGTACCCGAGCCGGTTTAGCCGCTGCGCGTGCAGAAGGTCGAATTGGTGGCCGGCGGCCTAAATTCAGCAAAGATGAATGGGCGCAAATGGGAAGGTTAATAGAAGGAGGAATGGACCGAAAGCAGGTAGCCATAATTTTCGATGCAGGGATATCTACTCTATATAAAAAATTCCCTGCCAATGTAAACGAAGGTAATAGGTGTAACGGCATCTGTTAATCATCGGATCGCATGCTGACGATTGACGCGCCGCAGTTTAAGAAGCGCCTCAATTCAAGAGCAGGTAGGTAAAGCATATAACGAGATGTATCAGGGGTAATAAAAAAACTAAGGGCACAAACAATGTGTACTCGTTTGTGCCCTTTTAACTTAATGATAAAGATGATGTTGTTTTAATGCATTGATTTTGTTGGGTTTAATTTTATACTAAAATACTTTTTTAAACGGCTTCACCGATACCTGCTGGTAGACGCCTGCCGCAACGTACGGATCGTCCTGCGCCCATGACTGGGCCGCTTCCAGAGATTCAAATTCCGCAATCACAGTGGAACCGCTAAAGCCTGCGGCACCGGGATCGTTGCTGTCGACGGCCGGCATTGGGCCTGCGGTGAGCAGACGGCCTTCGTCGTGCAGCAGCTGCAGTCGCGCCAGATGAGCAGGGCGTACGGACAAACGTTTTTCAAGAGAGTCGGCGATATCCTGGGCATAGATGACGTAAAGCACGGGCAGAACTCCTGTTTAAATAATTTGCGGATTACGGTAAGGGAAAGCGACAGTGACTGCAATGCAAAGTTTTGTCATGGGGAAAAGTCGTGATTCTGCGCGGTTTTTTTCGCCAACCCCGGTAGAAAGTTGACCGAAGATAAGATGTCTTATTGAATATGATTGCTATTTGCATTTAAAATCGAGTTCTCATTTTTCAACTGTAACGACTATGACCGCAATGACCCTTGATTTACCTCGCCGCTTTCCATGGCCGACGCTACTCTCTGTTGGTATCCACGGAGCTGTCGTGGCGGGTCTGCTTTATACCTCGGTACATCAGGTTATTGAACTGCCGGCTCCCGCTCAGCCGATTACCATTACGATGGTAGCTCCCGCTGATTTAGAACCACCGCAGGCTGTGGAACAGCCACAGCCGGTTGTTGAGCCTGAACCAGAACCTGAGCCACAGCCTATTCCAGAGGTACCGCAGGCGCCGGTCGTTATTCACAAACCGAAACCTAAGCCGAAGCCTAAACCGAAGCCGGTGAAAAAAGTGGAACAGCCGAAGCCGGAAGTGAAACCGGTTGAACAGCGCCCGCTGTCGACGGTGAACAAAGAGGCTCCACCAGCGCGTTCAGTGGCAAATAACTTGCCGGGTGCCAGCGCGCCTTCGGTGAATGCGCCAACCGGACCTCGCGCATTGAATCGCCAGCAGCCGGGCTACCCGACGCGTGCGCAGGCGCTGCGTATTGAGGGTAAAGTGCGGGTGAAATTTGATGTGACCGCTGATGGTCGCGTCGATAATGTTGAAATTCTGTCTGCGCAGCCGTCCAACATGTTTGAGCGCGATGTTAAAACCGCGATGCGGAAATGGCGCTATGAAGCGGGGAAACCCGGGACTGGATTGATTATGAATATTGAGTTCCGCCTGAAAGGCGTGCAGATGAACTAAGCGTAAAGCCCCCGAAAGGGGGCTTTGTCGTTATGCGGCCAGTACGTTATCCAGCGCTTTTTGCGCCACCACCAAATGCTGCCCGCCGAACAAGATAGCCCGGTTAATCAGGGTATACAGCTGGTAGACCGGTTGTCTTTCAAGAAAATCAGCGGGAAGCGGAGAGACGGATTGATAGCCGTCGTAGATTTGCGGTGGCTGGTCCGGATGCAGGGGCAGCATCGCTAGATCGCATTCGCGATCGCCCCAGTAGCAGGCAGGATCAAACAGATAGGGGCCATTTGGCCCCAGCGCACAGTTATTTGACCACAGATCGCCATGCAGTAGTGACGGCTGGGGTTGATGCGAACTCAGCCTTTGCTGGACATGTTCGACGATAGCGTCGATATCACCAAACTTCATCCCTTTTTCCGCAGCAAGCTCGAGCTGCCAGCCTATCCGCTGTTCAGCGAAAAAGTTCGACCAGCGTCGTTGCCAGGCATTTGGCTGCGGCGTTGTGGAAAGGTCGTTGTCAAAATCGAGACCAAACTGGGGCTGATCGCTCCATTGGTGCAGGTGGGCAAGCTGTTGCCCCAGAAGAAAGGCGTTATGCGCATCCAGCGGACGCGGCGGCAGATACTCCATGACCAGAAAGCTGTAATCGCGGTCTGAGCCGACGACAAAAACTTCCGGGACGGTCACGGTTTTACTTCGGGACAGCAGCTCGAGCTGGTCAGCCTCCGCGGTAAAAATGGGCAGTAATTCACGTTCATCGCACTTAACGAAAAAATCCCGGCCAGCATATTTGAGATGCCATGCGGCATGAATCTCTCCGCCTGGCAGTTCATTGCGCTGTTCGATTTCGCCACTTCCAAGTTGCTCGCCTAACAGGCTACCGATCGCTTGCCACATGATGTCTCTCCCCATGTTTTCTGCCATATCATAAGGTTAGCGCATAAGTACAGGGTAAAATTCGAGCTATACCGCACAACGGATAAAAAAGCTGCCGAAAACCCAGGCTGAGTGCTTACGTTTGTGCTACGAACGTATGGTGCGTCACTTAATGCGACGATGGGTCAACCACAGTGATGCACTCCATTGTTAACAATGGAGTTTTGTTAGCATAGTCGATTACGGCTATTTCGCGACCCACGGGAAGCCCCGTGAGCCCGATTTACTGTGCAATTAGTGCTGTTGCAGGTAGTCAAAAATCTTTTGCGTGTTGTCGCGTGAGCACAGACGAGTACCCTGATTAATGGTGGCTGCGCTGCCTGCCGCGACGCCATAGCGCACCATGGTTTTGAGATCGGCATTCTCAGCCAGTTTTAACGTCATGGCTCCCACCATGCTGTCGCCGGCACCGACGGTGCTTTGGCTTTTAATTGGAGGAGGAACAACCTGCACGCAGCTGTTCGCATCTACGGCCAATGCCCCTTGCGCACCTAAAGAGACCACGACGCGATGTGCTTTACCGCTGCGGATAATTTCCTGCGCGGCGTTGCGGACATCATCAGGCTGTACCAACTCTCGTTGCACCAACGCGCTCAGTTCTTTCTGGTTGGGTTTAACGAGCTCGATATGGCCGATTTCTAACGCGGCGGCTAACGCATCGCCGGAACTATCAATGATGAGGCGTAGTCCTTGCTGCTGAGCGGCTTTTATCAGCGCGACGAATGCCTCGAGCGATACACCAGGCGGCAGGCTGCCGCTGATCACCAGCAGCGAGCCGGTGGGAATATGGGTCACCTTATCCTGCAATTTTTGCAGTTCGTCCTGGTGAAGCGTGGCACCGGGCATGACAAAACGATACTGTTCGCCGCTGGCATCAACGTGAACGTGGAGGTTTTGCCGCGTCCACTCCTGAGTGTCGACGCTTTCAACCGGGACATGTTCTGTCTGCAGCAGTTCAACCAGGTGCCGGCCGGTTGCGCCACCGATGGGAAAAATTGCCGTTGCCTGGCCGCCGAGAAAAGTGATGGCGCGGGCAACGTTAATGCCGCCGCCGCCCGGTTCGAAAATGGGAGAAGTGCAGCGAAGCTTTCCCTCCGGATAGATTTGTGGCGTTTGGGTGGCGCTGTCGAGAGAAGGGGCGAGCGTCAGCGTGTAAATATTTACCATTGCGATAACCTCCCTTTATGTACCGATGGATTGTTCTTAAACCAATCGGTTTTCAGTCTGGCACTTACCGGCTGATAAAGAAAGAATCAACAGCATGATTTTTATAGAGAATGGTAAATTCCCGCTATTTTTTAATATAAAAGAAAATATGTTTTCAGGCTGTTCTTATTCAAAAAATGACAGAAGAATAAGATTGCTATGTTATACGTGCCTTTTTATAATTTGTTGCCTTTCTATGGACCACCCCGTCGTTGATCCTCGCGAAAGTTTCCGGGACGAAATCGTCTCCTTTTTTGTTGTACGGACTCTTAATAAATGAAGCTTTTGAAGACAGTACCGGTAGCGGTTGTGCTGCTGGGAGGCGTGTTTGCGTCTGCGTATGCAACCGCCAGTGATACCGTTTTTACTGTCATGGATGACCCAAGCACCGCTAAAAAGCCTTTTGAAGGCGATATTAATGCGGGCTATCTCGCGCAATCAGGCAATACAAAAAGCTCTTCGGCAACTGCTGATTCTACGCTGACCTGGTACGGTGAATCGACAGCATGGTCCCTGTGGGGCTCTGCCAGCAACACCTCGGCTAATGATGAACGCTCCTCTGAAAAATATTCGGTAGGCGGACGTAGTCGTTACAATATGACCAGCGTGGACTATCTGTTTGGTCAGGCGAGCTGGTTGACCGACCGCTACAATGGCTATCATGAGCGTGATGTCTTTACTGCAGGTTACGGTCATCAGTTCCTGAACGGTCCTATCCACAGTCTGCGTTTCGAATTTGGTCCGGGTGTACGTTATGATGAGTATACCGATGGTAATACGGAAACCCAGCCATTGGGCTATGCTTCCGGCGCTTATGCCTGGCAGATGACGGATACCACCAAGTTTAGCCAGGGTGTCTCCGTGCTGGGCGCTGACGATACCACCGTGAACTCTGAGACCGCACTCAGTGTTGCTATTAACGAACACTTTGGCCTGAAGGTTGCGTATAACGTAACCTGGAACTCCGAGCCACCGGCAACGGCGCCAAACCATACCGATCGCCGTACATCGCTGACTTTGGGTTACACCATGTAATAATTTTCAGGCCGGGAATACCCGGCCTGTGTTCTGATATTTATCGTTTAGTGTTATTATTAAATACAACCGCTGTTTTATTTAATTAAAAATACAAGTTCTCCATAATATCTCCACATTCGACCTTCCTGACATATATTCAGTAAATTTGACACGAATAGCTAAATATTTTGACTAGCCAAAAGTGTGATCTGGATCTAGACTATGTTCAAGGGCAATATGATGCCTTAGCATTTCGAAGTCTTAATCAAGTCAGAGAATAAACATTATGAAAAATATCAAAATCGCATCTGCAGCTATTCTGCTGTCGGCACTTTCTTTCGGCGTATTCGCTGCTGAACCTGCATCACAGCCTGCCAGTTCTACCTCTACCGTAACGACTGCCCAGCACGTTGGTATCTCCAGCGCGTATGACGTCGAAGCCGGTTCTAACATCGCTCCGGGCTCTCAATCTACCGGTCAGTCCATGGATGACGCATTTAACGTGCACACCCTGGTTGCGGGCGGTTGGTCCTAATAATTCTGTGCTGTAATAATTTGATTTTCTATTGATTATTAATATCGGCAGAGAAAACCGGGTAGAGTTGTACCGGTTTTTCTTGCTGCCATTATTCTTTTTGAAAATAAAGAACTTCAGTTTTTGTCATTAAATCGTCAGGCTAATTAAATTTTTCTCGCACATATTGTCAATGCACATCAATGAATAGCATTTTTTGTATGTATTCTGATGTCGGCGATAATAATGTCGGCTCGTGTTTAATTATGCTATTTCCACGCCGATCTGCTTTTCTATTATCAACCCCATATCATCGCAGCCCACCTGAGCAACAGCATAGCACCACAAATGGCGATGAGGACTAACACCATCTTCCAGTGCTTTTTGGCAAATCGATCTGTTGGCATGGTCTTATCCTTTCATTTTGGTGTGGATTGAGTGTACCAGAATTGTGTGCCGAAAGGGGCGCGCACAGAGTAGGGCGTTGTCGCTTACTCATTCACGCTACTGGATGACATACAGATTACCTGGCGCCGCATCACGATCCTGGAAAGGCTTGCGTCAGAAAGCGCGCGGTGAATCAGGAAAGATACACATTGGCGGCCATAGGACCTTTGAGACCGTTAATACGACAAAATTCGACGCGAAGTCCCGGTTGGAGTGATTCAGATTCACTGCTATAGAAGGCTGATATGTGGAGCAGAACGTCTTTTCGACCATCGGAAGGGGTGATGAAACCTTTACCAC
>NZ_BCTM01000069.1 GCF_001571285.1 Kluyvera cryocrescens NBRC 102467
GGAAATGTCCATTTCCGTGCGGTAGCTTACCATTTTTTTGGATTTTCTTACTTAACACCTGCGTTTTTGTTGCTCCTGCACCTGCAAGATTTCTCAACTGCTTCGCTATTAAAATCAGTTGAATACCATCAAAGTTTTATTTCACATTCCAGTTATTGCATTGTTGGAAAATATTGATCTATGAAGAACGCAACTCGCCTTCTGGTGATTTCGCTCGCCCTCATGTTGAGCGGCTGTGCATATTCCCCGAAGCAGGTTGAAGCATCCCGACCGCTTGTGAATCAGACTGCTTCTACCGACCTCCAGGCTATGGCAGCCAATCTGCAACAACCTCTGAACACCCTGCCGCAGGGCGCCGCGCTCAGCGCCAATGGCAATACCTATATTCTGGGCCAGCGTTATGTCTCCGCCCTGGGGCTGGAATGCATAGAACTGCTGCGTGATCGCAACTACAACCAGTCGCAGCACGGTGTGACCTGTAAGAACGGTGACACCTGGTATCTGGTACCGCAGCTGGAACAGGCTTCCGCCAGTAACCTGCTTGCCGTGCAATAATTTTGAAGAGAAATGTTGTGAAGATAACGAATTTTCGGCAATTGAGTGCCGTCCTGTTACTGGCCTGCGTCTCCTGCGCCTCTTTCGCCGCCCCCACCCAGCAAGAAGCCCAGGCATTTGGGATGAACACCCCGGCAGACAACGGCGATGGCCGACTGCAGCTTGGCGGCGAGCAAGCGATGAGCGGCCAGGCAAACACCTCCTCCACCACCGGGACTTTCGCACAGCAAAACCGCCAGGGCATGTTATTGCCGGGCGAGTCTGATGTGCGTAAATTACTGCCGCAGTCCGAGTCCGGGCTCCTCCCTCCATACGGTGCCAACCTGTTTGCCGGTGGTTATGAAACCGAGCGCAGCGACGGCTTAAACGATAATTACCTGATCGCCCCCGGCGATAAGCTGAATATCTGGATCTGGGGCGCAGTCAATTTTTCCAACGTCGTGACCGTCGATAATCAGGGCAATATTTTTATTCCCGATGTCGGGCCGATTAATGTCAAGAATGTGGCGGCCAGTAAGGTTAATAACCTGGTTACCAGCCATATCAGCGAAGTTTTCACCAATAACGTTAATGTTTACGTTAATTTACTTACCGCGACGCCGGTCAGTGTATATGTCACCGGACCCGTCATTCGTCCGGGACAATATGCCGGACAATCTTCCGACAGCGTTTTATATTTCCTGAAACGCGCTGGCGGCATCGACTCCGACCGCGGAAGCTATCGTCATATTAAAGTATTGCGCCAGAACCGCGTGATCCAGCAGATCGACCTGTATGAGTTTATGCAGCAGGGCAAAATGCCGAAGCTGTCCCTCAAAGATCAGGATGTGATTCTGGTTGAACCCCAGGGGCCGATGATCAACGTGGCGGGTAAAGTGCGTAACCCGTTCCGCTTCGAGCTGAAGAACAGCACCGCGCTCGGCTCAGAGCTGATCGACTACGCCCTGCCCCTCGCCAAGGTGAGCCACGTGGGCGTGATTGGCGATCGCGCCAGTGGCCCGTTCTCGGTCTATATGCCCTATAAAGATTTCGACCGCATTCAGCTGAGCGACGGCGATAAAGTGCTGTTCAACGACGACCTGCATGCGCAGGTGTACGATGTGCAGGTGATGGGCAGCTATCGCGGGCCATCCTACTTCACCGTGCGTAAAGAGACCCGTCTGCACGATCTGCTGAACCACATCCCGATTGACCCGAACATGGCGGATTACGGCTCGATCTACATCATGCGTAAGAGCGTGGCCGCGCGGCAGAAAGAGATGCTGGAAGACTCCCTCAACCGTCTGGAGCGCAGCGTCTTTACCGCGCCTGCCAGCTCTGACGGCGAGGCCTCCATTCGCACCAAAGAGGCCGAACTGGTGATGCGCTTTGTGGAAAAAGCCCGCAAGATCCAGCCGCTGGGTAAAGTGGTGGTGTCGGATAAAGGCGTGATCGCCAACATCCTGCTGGAACAGGGCGACCAGATTGTGATCCCGAACAAAACCGACCTGATTCAGGTGGGTGGCGAAGTGATGATGCCGCAGGCGGTGGTCTACAACAAAAACGCCAGTCTGGAAGACTACGTAGCCTGGGCGGGCGGCTATACCGACCGTGCGAACGACAAGCGCATTGCCGTGGTGCATGCCAACGGGCTGATGGAGTTTAAAGACGGTGGCGATGTGATGCCGGGCGATCAGATTCTGGTCATGCCGAAAGTGGACAGCAAAATGATGCAGTCCATCAAGGACATCACCCAGGTCATCTATCAGGTTGCTGTGGCGGCCAACGTGGTCCTGAACTAACCCTCAATGCGGGCTCGCCCCCTCGCGGGCCCGTTCTGTGATATCGGCCTTCTTATGCTTAAACCTGTTCTCAACCAGACGCCCCGCAGCTCGTTCCAGGTGCTGAGGGATGTGACGTTTGGTCTGCTTATTCGTGAACTGAAAACGAGATTTGGGAGCTACCGGCTGGGGTATGCCTGGGCGCTGCTGGATCCGTTGTTGATGATTGGTGCGTTTAGTTTGATTTTTGGTATGCGCGGGCATAGCGGATTTGGCGGGGCACCGGCGCCACTGTTTATTACTGCAGGCTACTTACCATTTATTTTTTTTAAAAACGTAGTTAGCAAACTGCAATCCGCAGTTAATGCTAATATGGGACTGTTTTGTTACCGACAGGTGACACCATTTGCCACCTTTATTTCCCGATTTATTCTAGAAACAATTATTGGCATGGTTGTCGGAGGTATTTTGGTATTAGGGTTATTATGGTTTGGTTTTGACGCCATTCCCAATGATCCCTTGCAAGTCATCCTTTGCTATTTTTTGTTAATGATATTTTCCTTCTCGTTGGGCATTGTCTTTTGCGTAGTATGCAATTTATTTCAGGAAGCTAATAAATTCCTTGACTTGCTAATGATGCCACTGATGTTTATCTCTTGCGTCATGTTTCCTCTAGCAAGTATACCAGCACAATATCAAAACTGGTTTTTATGGAATCCGCTAGTAAATGCCCTTGAATTGATTCGAGCTGGTTGGATTGCTGGATATGTGAGTCCGAATGTTAGCGGGAAATATTTATTCGGTGTAACACTTGTGCTGCTGACCTTTGCCATGAGTTGCTATCGCCTGAGCCATCGCCGCCTGATTGCCAGTTAAAGCGGGAAAAGCATGATTATTTTAGATAACGTCACTAAGTATTATCCCACTAAATTTGGCCGCAACTATGTGCTGCGCGATGTGAGCATCACTTTACCACGCGATCGCAATATCGGTATTTTAGGTACTAACGGGGCGGGTAAATCTACCTTACTCCGCCTGTTAGGTGGAATGGATATGCCCAATAAGGGTAAGGTCACCCGCCACTGTCGCGTTTCCTGGCCACTCGCATTGAATGGGGGTTTTCAGGGCAGCATGACCGGGCGAGAGAATACCCGCTTTATTTGCCGAATCCATGGGGTGCGCGACACGAAGGAAATAGAAGAATGGGTAAAAGAATTTGCAGAAATAGGCCAGCATTACGAGTTGCCAATTAAAGGGTACTCCAGCGGCATGAAATCAAAGTTTTCTTTTGCCGTAAGTATGGCTTTTGACTTCGAAATCTACTTGACCGACGAAATTATGTCGGTAGGAGATGCCCGTTTCAAACAAAAATGTATTGATGTATTTAACCAGAAGCGCGAAACCGCCAGCCTAATAATGGTCTCGCACGATATGAAGAACTTACGTCAACAATGCGAGATGGGCATTTTACTGCGTAACGGCATTCTTGAGGTGTTTGAAAATATTAACGATGCCATCCGAATTTACGAGAATTTGTAATAAGCCAATATAACATGACCCAGCCAACTCGCTTAAATAAAGCATCAGGTATGATGCGCAAGCTACACAAGTTAAAAACCAAACCGAAACATTTTATTGTCGATTCTAGCGGCTTTCGCCTTGCCCAGCGCTCCTGGAAAAAAAGCCTTAAACTTGGGAGCTTTATGTGGGTGGTAGCCTGCTTTGCTGTCGCCGTAATCTATTTTGGTTTGATTGCTTCAGATCGCTATGTTAGCCGAGCAGAGCTAGTGGTGAAACAAGCCGATCAGATCAAAATGCTGCCTGATGCTCTATCGATGCTTGGAATTGGCGGCAGTAACCACGAAGATATCCTTTTAATACAAGATTATCTTAAATCCCCGGATCTACTTTCCAAACTTGATAAGGAACTGGGGCTTAAAGCCCATTACCAGAGCCACAAGGTGGACTATTTTTCTCGTCTACCAGCTGACGTCAGTCGGGAACAGTTCATTGAGTATTATCGTAATCATCTTACATTACGTTTAGATGACATCTCCGGCGTACTAACAATTGAGTTTCAGGCGTTTGACCCCGCCTATGGTCAGCGCGTAGTCGGTCTAATGCTTAAAGAGTCGGAAGGCTTTATTAATAAACTTGGTCATCAGGTAGCGCTGGAACAATTGGCTTTTGTTGAAAAAGAGGTCGATCGGGCTTATCAACGTGTACAGGATGAGAAGGCCAAAGTGCTCGCATTTCAGAACAGCCATCAGCTGATAAGTCCAGAATCAACCAGCACAGCCCGCTTAGGCGTAGTGAGCCAGATAGAGGGTGAACTGGCGCGTCAGCAAGCACAACTGAAGCAGTTACAAAGCTATATGAAGGAAACGGCACCTGCCGCCATTTCTGTGAAAGCCAGAGTAGAAGCTCTGACGGAACAACTAGAGCAGGAAAAAGGCCGACTGACTGGTACAGATAAAGATGCCATGAATGAAGTCACCGCTAGCTATATGGATGTGAAAACCCAGGCGACCTTGGCTGCGGACCTTTACAAAAGCGGACTAATAAGCCTGGAACAAGCTCGGGTTGAAGCATACCGCAAACTCAAACATCTGCTAGTAGTGAGCCAGCCTACACTTGCTGAAGATGCCGAATATCCTCGTCGCCTTTATAATCTGGCAACCATAGGCGTGCTCCTGTGTCTGCTGTATGGGCTGATCATAATGGGTCTCGCGACATTACGCGAACATCAAGACTAGAAGAATAGTTACTTCATTATTAGCAACTTAAATATAAAATTAGTGCAATAAAGCGACACTGATTACATATTCTACAC
>NZ_BCTM01000070.1 GCF_001571285.1 Kluyvera cryocrescens NBRC 102467
TATATATACAGCTTAAGCGAGGGAAAAAACGATGAAGTTCATTCCTGCAGTATCAGAAGCCAGCATAGTAAAAATTCCTTTGTTCACAGAGCGATGCCCTGCGGGTTTTCCGTCACCGGCAGCAGACTATACTGAGTCTGAACTGGATCTGAATGAGTACTGCATTCACCGGCGCCACTCCACCTATTTTGTCAGAGCGATTGGCAACTCAATGACTGATATTGGCCTCTATTCCGGCGATCTGATGGTCGTGGATAAAGCAGAACAGCCGCGGCACGGGGATATTGTTATCGCGGAAATTGAGGGTGAATTTACGGTAAAACGCCTGCTTCTGACGCCGCGGCCAGCCCTGCAGGCGATGAACCCGGACTTCCCTTCCCTGTACCCGGATCCGGAAACTCTGCAAATTTTCGGCGTGGTGACGGCCTTCATTCATAAAACCCGGAGGGCAGACTGATGTTCGCCCTGGCAGACGTCAACTCCTTCTACGCCAGTTGCGAGAAGGTTTTCAGGCCGGATTTGCGCGGCAAACCTGTCGTCGTTCTCAGTAACAACGATGGCTGCGTTATTGCCCGGAGTGCTGAAGCCAAACGGCTGGGTATAAAGATGGGAACCCCCTGGTTCCAGCTCAAAGAGGCGCAGTTTCCTGAAAAACTGTACGTTTTTTCCAGCAACTACGAGCTCTACGCGAGCCTGAGTAACCGTGTGGTCGCCCTGCTGGAAGAGCTGTCGCCCCGCGTCGAACAATACTCAATTGACGAATGTTTCCTGGATGCCCGGGGAATTAGCCACTGTATGGATCTGGAGGATTTTGGCAGGCAGCTGCGTGGGCATGTTCTCAGTGGAACCGGACTGACGATCGGTGTCGGCTTCGGCGCCACAAAAACACTGGCCAAATCGGCGCAGTGGGCGTCAAAGGAATGGCCACAATTCAGTGGGGTGCTGGCGCTGTCGCCCGAAAATCCACGCAGAACGGCAAAATTACTCAGCCTGCAGCCGGTGGAAGAAATCTGGGGCGTGGGGAACCGGATAGCGAAAAAGCTGCACGTTATGGGGATCACCACTGCCCTGCAGCTGTCGCTGACGAACCCTACATTTATCCGGAAAAACTTCAACGTAGTGCTGGAGCGCACGGTACGTGAGCTGAACGGCGAGAGTTGCATTTCGCTGGAGGAGGCGCCGCCGCCGAAACAGCAGATTGTCTGCAGTCGCAGCTTCGGGCAGCGGATCACCACCTACGGAGAAATGCGCCAGGCCGTCTGCCAGTATGCCGAGCGCGCGGCGGAAAAGTTGCGCGGTGAGCGACAGTACTGCCGGCATATCAGCACCTTCATCAAGACATCCCCTTTTGCGGTTAATGAGCCGTATTACGGTAACGTGGCCACGGAAAAACTGAACCCCCCTACCCGTGACACCCGGGACATTATCGCGGCAGCGGTCAGGTCTCTGGACAGAATCTGGCTCGATGGCCACCGCTACGCAAAAGCGGGGATAATGCTCAATGATTTCAGTCCGAACGGCGTCGCGCAGCTGAATCTGTTCGATGACGTGCAGCCACGGCCGCACAGCGATGCGCTGATGAAGGTGCTCGACGGCATTAATCATTCCGGACTCGGGAAAGTCTGGTTTGCCGGACGGGGGATTGCGCCGGACTGGCAGATGAAACGGGAGATGCTGTCACCGGCATATACCACCTGCTGGAAGGAGCTGCCGGTTGCCCGTTTCTGACCGTCGAAATGACAGACGGGACTTGCGGCCAGAGCTTACTTTACCGATCATACAGATGACTTGTCTCAGGAGGGAACCATGACAAACATCATTCTGTGTGATGTGACTGCCAGCGTCTGAGAACTTAAAAACGATCCGGTGGCCACCGCCAGTGCCGGCGGCGGCTACCCGGTCGCGATTATTGACCGCAACCGCCCTGTTTTTTATTGTGTGCCCGCGGCTCTGTATGAACAAATGCTCGATGCGCTGGACGAAAAAGACCTGGTGCAATTGTTGACATCCTCCCCGCCCTGAAGGGCGAGGATTCCTACAGCGTTCAGACCGGAGCCTGACTCGCCTCGGTGGGTTCCTGCTTCAGTGGGCGGCCTGACTGTACCATCCCTCCACAGGCAAGCACGGCATGTCCTGCCGCTAAAATGTTACGTGCTCCGTTGATATCGGCGTTCTCGGTATAGCCGCATACCTGACACACGAATTTACTTTGCGTTTGACGGTTTTCTTTCGCCGTATGACCACAACAGACACAACGCTGGCTTGTGTATGCCGGAGGTATCGCCAGTACCTGACCACCACGCCAGAGCTGCTTATACTCAAGCTGTCTGCGCATTTCGTACCAGCCCTGATCCAGTATCGAACGGTTTAAGCCTGATTTGGCTCTGATGTTTCGTCCGGGCCGCTCTGCCGTACCTTTTGCCGATTTCGAAATGTTACAGACCTTCAAGTCCTCAATGACGATCATCGCGTGGTTTTTGCTGATTTCACTGGTGACTTTGTGAAGGTAGTCGCGCCGGATATTGGCAATGTGTGAGTGCAGACGCTGGATTTTTTTCTTCTGTTTCTGCCAGCTGGCACTGAATTTAACTTTGCGGCTTAACTGCCGTTGAAGCATAGCCAGCTTACGCTGGTTTGCTTTAAAGCTATTGACTGGCTGGTATACGGTGCCATCAGAAAGCGTGGCAAGTTTCGTGACTCCGGCGTCCAAACCGACCATTGACGCTGCCTTATGAACCTGTTCAGGCACTTCGTATTCCGTCTGGATGCTAACGTACCATTTGCCGCATGACTGGATGACCGTGACGTTTTTAACTTCGCCGATGACTTCACGGCTATTGCGATAGCGTATCCAGCCCAACTTAGGAAGCGCTATACAATTGTTGGTCTGATCGAGCTTCACGCCTTGCGGGTAGCGGAATGCATCGTTTTGGCCGCGTTTCTTGAAACGAGGGAATGCTGCACGCTTCTGGAAGAAATTCTTGTAGCCGCGCTCCAGATCTTTGAGCGACTGCTGCAACGGCTGTGATGGCGTGTCTTTTAGCCACTGGGTATCAGGGTGTGATTTCCACTCAATGAGCCATGAAGCCATTTTGGTGTAGGAAACATATTTGTTCCCCGCTTCATGGTTTTCGTTTTGAAGCGCCAGCGCACGGTTAAAAACGAAGCGACAAGCCCCAGCGAAGCGCCGCATATCGCGCTCCTGCTGACCATTCGGTCTTAACTGGAATTTGAAGGCTTGAAGTCGTTTCATGAGGCTATTTTAACCGAAGTTAGTCGGAAAACCGCGCATTATATCCCCGCCCTGAAGGTCGGGGTTTTACGGCGCACTGGATAACAGGGGCCTCCTTGCCGTCACCCAAAAACAAAACGGTATGTTTATGCTCTGTGATGATTCCCCCGGATTCTTTTCATGGTCCAGTGGTGTATACAAAGTCAATTAATACGATAACGTGACGGACTTTCAATATGTTACCCACACGGTTATCCCCCGTTACTGTGGATAATCAATATATTGTGTCTCTGGCAACTGCTTTTCCTACCATATGTTGTCCCTCCCCGTTCTATTTTGTGATCGGACAGTGTGAAAAACGACATCACAGTGGAGACGCTGCTGACGGGATGATGTTCATCCAGGGTCGTAAGATCGGCCGGTACTGGTTACCCGCCGGACGAAGGGCCGGCCAACGCGCAGCATCGGTAGCTGGCTTTAAAAATGCCGGCGGAAATTTAAAGATTAAGCCGCATACTCTGCGAAATTTTGCAAATTTCACTCAACATGCTTCGTTCAGATCCCAATAGAGCTTTCACCATCGCCTGTAATAGCCGCCCTGCTGCGTGATTACTCCGCTCATCGGGTTGCTGGCGACAAGCCAATACCTGTTCGTGACAGGCATTGATTGAACCGTTATCCCTAACTAATAATGTGCTGACGATGCAGGTGGGACCGTGGTCCCAGGCAAATAAGCTGACCGACGACGCAGGTGGGACCGTGGTCCCAGGCAGATAACCTGACCGCCGATG
>NZ_BCTM01000071.1 GCF_001571285.1 Kluyvera cryocrescens NBRC 102467
AACGCCGCATCTTTTTCCCGTCTTTTCCTGATTTGACCGCTACTCGTTTATTCCGTTACTTCTGAGCCTGTAACGCCCGCCGCAGTCTCACGGCAGGAGCGCAGCGACCGAGTGAGCGAGGAGGCGTCATTTCATCGTTACCTGTATTTCGCACTTACACACCGAGGCCGCATTTTTCCCTGTCACATGAAGCACTTTCATAAATTACCACTCCGCCGTAACATATTAAGCCAGTATACACTCCGCTAGCGCTACGTGACTGGTTCAGGGCTGCGCCCCGAAACCCGCTAAAAGTCACTGACGCGCCTGCGGCTTGTCCAACGCCGCGCCGACCGGGAAAAGATTTCCCGCCCTCCCGGCGTTATCAGGAGGTTGGATTGACAGAAAAACGCAGCAAAATGCTCACGATGTGGGTGACCGAAGATGAGTACCGCCGTCTGCTGGAGCGCTGTGACGGTAAGCAGCTTGCGGCCTGGATGCGGCAGACGTGTCTGGATGAGAAGCCCGCCCGCGCCGGCAAACTTCCCTCCATTTCGCCGGCGCTGCTTCGTCAGCTTGCCGGCATGGGTAACAACCTCAATCAGATTGCCCGGCAGGTTAACGCCGGTGGCGGTACCGGGCACGACCGCGTGCAGGTCGTCGCCACGCTGATGGCCATCGATGCCGGACTTGAGCGGCTGCGGCACGCCGTGCTGGAAAAGGGGACAGACGATGATCGTTAAGTTTCACCCGCGAGGGCGCGGCGGCGGCGCCGGTCCGGTGGATTATCTGCTGGGGAAAGACCGGCAGCGCGACGGCGCCACTGTCCTGCAGGGTAAGCCGGAGGAAGTCCGGGAGCTTATCGACGCCTCGCCCTACGCCAAAAAGTACACCTCCGGCGTTCTGTCCTTTGCCGAAGAGGACTTACCACCCGGCCAGCGAGAAAAGCTGATGGCGAGCTTTGAGCGGGTTCTGATGCCCGGACTCGATAAAGACCAGTACAGCGTGCTGTGGGTTGAGCACCAGGACAAGGGGCGGCTGGAGCTCAACTTCCTGATCCCGAACACGGAGCTGCTCACAGGCAAGCGGCTCCAGCCGTATTACGACCGCGCCGACCGACCGCGCATCGATGCCTGGCAGACCATCGTGAACGGCAGACTGGGGCTGCACGACCCGAATGCGCCAGAGAACCGGCGGGCGCTGGTCACGCCGTCCGCAATGCCGAAAGTGAAGCAGGAAGCAGCGCAGGCGATTACGCGGGGTTTACTGGCCTTAGCCTCGTCCGGGGAGCTGAAAACGCGTCAGGACGTCACTGAGGCGCTGGAAAGCGCAGGTTTTGAGGTGGTGCGCACCACAAAAAGCAGCATCAGCATTGCCGATCCGGACGGGGGCCGAAACATCCGACTGAAGGGAGCCATCTATGAACAGTCTTTTAACGCTGGCGAAGGACTTAGAGCAGAAATCGAAAGCGCAGCAGCAGACTACCGGCGAGATGCTGAAAGCCGCATTCAGCGAGCACGAGAAGTCTGTCAGAGCGGAACTGAACGAAAGCGAGAAGAGAATCAGCGCCGCCATCCTCGACCACGACCGGAAGCTGTCCTCAGCCATGAGCCAGCGCACGAAAGGGATGCTGCGGATGGTCAGCCAGACGTGGCTGACCATCGTCCTAGTCTCCGCGCTGCTGATCGCGTCGAGCGCGGGCATTCTGTGGTGGCAGGGGCAGCAGATGATCGACAATTACACGACCATCCGGGAGCAGAAGAGCACGCAGGCTATGCTGTCCGAGCGAAACGGCGGAGTGCAGCTCTCGACCTGCGGCGAGCAGAGACGCCGCTGCGTGCGGGTGAACCCGGAAGCGGGACGGTTCGGAGAGGATTCGAGCTGGATGATACTGGCGGGGAAATAGCACATGACGGAGCTGGAAAAACAGTTGCTGAGCGCATTAGAGCAGCTACAGCAGGACTACTCGAAAAGGCTGGACGAGTGGGAGAACGCCTTCGCGGAATGGCGGACGATGTCTGGTCTTATGCAACGGGAGAACGCGGCGCTGAGCGAGCGCGTCACGGGCTTGAGCAGGCAGGTGCAGAGTTTGAGCGAGCAGCTGCGCCGGTTGTCGCAAGGCTGAACGGAATAGAGGCACACCGTGAGCAGGAGCGGGCGGCGCAGCATCAGAAAGCGCTGGAGCTGGAGCGATCACAACGACAGCGGACGTATGACGGTCCGTCGTTGTAAAAAACCGGATAAAACGGGGCTTTCGGCGGCGATTTTCGCTGAAAGCCTGTGCCATTCATCCGGCTGCATGGCTATGCAGTTCGGAAAAATTTATCGGGCGCAGGCGGCGCGGTTTACCGGGGAGTTTACTGCCGGTTTTACCGGGCTGATGCCACATTCGCGCTGAACCTGTCCGGGGCGGTGCGCCCAAGTGATGTGATGGTAAATGAAACTGGTGTGGCGGGTTCATACGTGAAAAAAGCCTCTCTATAGGAGGCTTTTTTATTGAGTAACACTAATAAAATTAAGAAAAAAAATCACCTATTCCTGAATATCTAGAACTTATGTAATCAATTAGGTTATATATCGGCGCTGAATCTGCATTGCTTTGCCATGAGATCTGATCATATTGAATGGCCGATAATCTTATTTTTTCTATATTAAAAAAAGCATCATGATCACCATAGTATTCAGGTATGCGATAACGGTAAATATAAAGAGTAGCGCCGTTATTTAAAGGTGATGACTGGTAGCAAGAAGTTATGGTCATTTCACTCTTAAAGTAAATAACTGAAGGAATAGAGTGTGAAAGTGACCATGTGATATTACCTTCAACGGTTCTTTTGAATACTTCATTTATAAATGAAATTTCATCAAAGTTCATTTTATCTTCCTTATACCTTTTGAGCACTCATTGATTGCATGTTCCTAAGCGCTTCATGAAGAACCGAAAGGCTGTTATAGTAAGACCATATGCTGTCATATGTTAGGTGATCTTTTACGTTTCTGGTGCCTTGTAAATTTATTGTCTCGGATTTAAATTTAGCAACATGTAAATATATGGATTTGTCAGTATCATCTTCCTTGCAGATATTTACATACCCATTGCATTCAGTAATTAAACTCCAGAACTCGTGCTTGAGGTCGTTTTCATCCGTTGTTAGTGTTTCTTTCTTTAATAATTTTATTTTTGTGCTGAATTTCTCATATGACTTTTTAAGATTTGCAGTGAGAAAATCGCCACCTATCTTTTTATTGTATATTCTTGATAGTCGTGATGTTTGATAAAGAACAAAGAAAGTAATCACGGTACCAATAAGGGTTGCTATAATTCCTAAGTTAACAATCCATTCAGGCCATACAGAGTTCATTTTTTATATTTTTCCTGCGTTAGATTCTCTCATCATGAGATTTATATTATCTGAATTTTACATCAATGTAATGTCATGTAGCGACTATCTGGTTTTTTTGAGGAAGATCTTCTTGTGATCCTTTTTCGCTACTAGTAATCTCATTCGCTGTAAACAAAAAAACCACCGCTACCAACGGTGGTTCGTTTGCCGGAAGTAAGAGCTACCAACTCTTTTTTCCGTAGGTAACTGGCTTGGAGGAGCACAGTCACCAAAACTGTCCTTTCAGTGTAGCCTTATCGCACCCGAAACTTCAAGACTCTCCTCCTCTAAATCAGTTACCAATGGCTACCGCCACTGGCGA
>NZ_BCTM01000072.1 GCF_001571285.1 Kluyvera cryocrescens NBRC 102467
ATCCGGTAACTATCATCTTGAGTCCAACCCGGAAAGACACGACAAAACGCCACTGGCAGCAGCCACTGGTAAAGGATGTACAAGATATTACTGATGCAGAGTTCTTGAACTCTCAGCCCAACTACGGCTAAACTGAAAGGACAAATTTGGTGGCAGCGGTCTTGTACACCCTGTTACCACGGTTCATAAACTTGCCGGTTTAATGAACCTTCGAAAAACCACCTTGCCGGGTGGTTTTTTCGTTTTCAGGCAAGAGATTACTCGTAGAAAAAAAGGATCTCAAGAAGATCCTTTTTGGTTTGAGTCCTATACAGAACTGTCCCTTCATACCGAGCTAATGAAAACCCCAAAGCAACTCAACTAATGCCCCCATCATTTATGGTTCACGGTGAACCATATTTAAGTATTCACCAATACCAAAACGAAACAAAAAATCTATAAAAAACAATAAAATAATTAAAAACCTAATTTTTTATCTTTCTAGATAGATTTTCCTGAAGGCGTTACAACGCCTTCAGCTATTGAGATAATTGCGACAACAAAAGCTATCACGAGGGTGCAATATGTTCGAGAAAAGCGTTCGTCTGGCAGAAAGGCTTGCGAAGGTCGCGGTTGTGTTAACCAACCTTTCGCTGTCACTCTCCATATTAGGATTGGTCTATTTCATCTTTCAACATTCGGGATTGGGGTGATTATGCTGTTCTGGAAAAAAATGCCATCTCTGTGGATAGGAAATCAGATCGCTGAATTCAGCGATCTCGATACAGCAAAGGCCATAGCAGCATTAAAAATTTATCTGACATTCTGCCTATTCAGCAAAGAATCCAGCTCTGGTCGTAGAACGGTTGAACTAACCTTCAGCAACCTTTGTGAGATAGCATCATTAAGCCGATCGTTAGTTAACGAGGGGCTCAAAATTCTTTATACAAAAGGGCTGATCAAAAACATTTCCCCGACTGTACGGAAAAAGATTTATACCGTCGATGTACTCGAAGACCATGATGATGGATGGTGCAAACTTCCCTTCAAAGGGGTTGTAGATGAAGACCAAAAAATAAGTGCATTTCAATCAATGCACAACCGATACCCATTTGAACTTCTGGCTCTACAAACTTACATGTACCTTCTTTACGCCCGTGATAATTATAACGAATATACGCTGGCTAGAAAAAAGACCATATGCGAAAAACTGAGGTGCAAGCTGCCTGAGCTAAACAAAGCAATCACATATCTGGTGCATATCGGCTTACTTGATAAAGTAATAAAAAAGGCTGTTGAAAAATACCCACTCGAGCTGTTTCACGACTCGTACTATTTCTATATGACAAAAGGAGGCATCAGCGCTTTAACTTACAGAAGGCAATCAAAGTCGCTGTCTATTTCAGAAAAAGACCTGCCATTTTGACCTTTCCAACGCCTTATCCAACTACTAGTATTTACCATAACGCCTCATTACGCGCACCGCTCAGCCGGGCTGTACGCGGTTTTCCCGCCGAAGCCGCAAAACTACCTGTCTTCCTTCCTGAAAACGCCCCATAATCGCCCTGGTGCGTTTTACGGGCATGAATCGTTATGCATGCCAATGACTGGCACCACGTTACGGACGAAAAATGCCATCAATCAGACATTTTTATCCATTTCCGGTGTATCTTCTCCCGGTAGCTACACTCGTTGATGTACACATTGCGCAACCAGGACACGAGATGAAAAAGTGGCTCACCGAATTTTTCGATGATATGCGTTATATCTGGGGTGAATTCGTCCGCGAAGTAAACAGCGTCACGATAGATGACGACACGGATGCTCTGGATGCGGAATACTCGGCAGAGTGGAACGCAACGCCGGATTTGGATCCGCAAAAGGCGATAAACAACATTGATAACGTGTACACCCACGATACCCTTCACGCGAACATCTATGGCCACGGCTATGACCACTGAATATCATGCAGGAGCGCCCGGAAAACGAGTCCGGTGGGGTTCGCTGACCAGCACGGAAAAAGCATCACCCGACTTCCTGGTCGAGCGACCCGATGTGATAGAAGATCAGGCGCGATTCATCGAAGGGATAACGCCTTCGGAGTCAGGAACAGGACACCCCGCGAAAAAATAGCCAGAATCGCATCCAGAATTCATGCTTAAAAAGCCGAAAGCCTGAAACACACTAATATCCCCAAAAACCGTATCCGCGCTACACCCTAAAAACCAACAAAAACACTTATAAAACATTAAATTACAATGAGATCGTAGATAAAAAGTGTAGCGGTGAGCGCTACACTTTTTATTCCATATAAAACAATGGGATAAGATTGTTTTTTTTGATTCGCGCTACAATTCAGACAGTGGGGGTGTAGCGCCGCAAAGCCTTGCAGGACAAGGCTTTGGGAGCAGTACTGTATAGTGCGTCAGGTGTGACACGATTTTCTGGTCGTTTTCAGCCACCAGAAGACTTATCGATCAGACAGGAAACAGAAGCGGTGAACGGGCACGCAATTTATTGCGTGGCGGTGAGGCGCTGGCGGGTGTCGGGGTGCAGCCCTGACAGGGTAAACCGATTTTTTGCATGCAAAAAATCGTACTGAAAAGGCCCGTTTTTAGGAAAATTCAGCCCTTCCAGAACTGCCACCATGGCTTTGCAGGAACCTTCTGCGGGTCAGAAGCGCTCTGTTTATGCTCCAGGAGCTGCATCGCCTGTTTCAGACTATCGATATGAGAATTCTGAGCAGAAACCAGCGATTTCAGGTGTTCAACTTCCTGTTTCAACGCCCTGACCACCTGTTCATTCTCAGACAATGATGCTGTAACACGCTGTCCAGTGACCTGTTCAACAACCTGTTCATCAGGAAGACCACGTAAAGCACCAAATACACGCAATAACTCTGATGTATCTAACATTTTTGCATTTCGTTCGCCGTGACAGGTGGACAACTCACCTGCTTTAATCAACCTGTGCAGCGTGGTACGACTTTTCCCGGTAAGACGAGCTGCTTCACTGATAGATACCTGAGCCATTAGTACTTCTCCTGAAGACCATCAATCCGTGTCGTGAGGCTACGAAAAAGGTGTTCCGCATCCTCATGTAATGCTTCGCACAAGTCGGCCTCAATATCGAGATCCAGTTCGTTGAGCTTCTCGAGTAAAAGCAGAGATTGCGCCTGAATGAATTTCGCCATATTCAGTGCTGTTTTCTGTTGTTTAGTCATCACTGCGTCAGTGCTCCAGGTTATATCCGGTTCTTTTCCGCTTCCTCGACCGTTCGCTCGCTACGCTCGGTCACTTGTCTGCGGCGAGCGGACCGGTCTTTCAAAGTGACAAGTAAGATAGACGACAAGCGTAACCAAAAAACAGGACAAGGACGATAAGCTCACGCCCCTCCGGGCGTTTTTTCATAGGCTTCGCCCCCCTGACGAGCATCACAAAATATGACGTTCAAATCAGTGGTGGCGAAACCCGACAGGACTATAAAGATACCAGGCGTTTCCCCCTGGCGGCTCCCTCGTGCGCTCTCCTGTTCCTGCCTTTCGGTTTACCGGTGTCATTCCGCTGTTATGGCCGCGGTTCTCTCATTCCACGCCA
>NZ_BCTM01000073.1 GCF_001571285.1 Kluyvera cryocrescens NBRC 102467
TAACAGAGGAGAAATTCCAGCTATAGCGACCACCGGAGATCGCATCCATTTCCATTACAGATAATTGTTTCATATTTATTCCTTTAATTAATAAAGCTAAGATTAAAATGCCGCTACTACGATTAGTCGTAACCAGCGGAAGAAAAATAGCGGTGAAGATGGTTACTATCAACTGAAATAACATGAATTGTTGATGAATTCACTACTGGCAAACTGAGTTGTCATGTCTTAAATTTCGATTTATTAATGTGTAATTGGATCTGCGTTTTTGATGCCTGCTAATAAATGTAGGGATATAGTTTTTATGTTTTTATATATAGCGTCAGGGTTTTTTAATTAACGTTCTGTTCCTGTAGTAGAGGATATTTTCATATGAATGCAGAAAAACGCCTGATACAGATGATAGTCTATCGGTATCAGGCTTTTTCTAATTATTTAGAATCTATTGTTCCTGAATAACAACCTGAAATACCGCTTTAACATTACCCAGTGATACTTCCGCCGCATTGTCGCTAAAGCGATAGTAATCAGCCGTGAAGTCAAAAGATTGTGATGATTTTACATTGGTGATTTTGTAGTCATCGGTGTTATAGAATTCAACTGGTGTGTTGCCTTTCTTGATAATGATACCCACTTTTTGAGCCGCTCCCGATCCGGTTATCTGGTTATCTATGATGCCATCGCCGGATGCACTTGCCCCGCTTATAGGGTTAAACCAGTAAGTTACCGTAGTGCCGAGAGATTCCTGAGGGCAATTTAGGTCCATAGTAATGGTCTTTTGTGACGGTGTAATCCCACCACGGGCTACCGACATTAGATTATCTTTACTGATTTTTTTCAGCGTTATCTGGCTGGAGCCTGCGACAGAAACATTGCAGGAAGTATTTTTGTAATTCAAATTAGATAATTTGATCGTTGCCTGGTATAGCAGGCGATCGCTGGGGTTGGGGTTAGTTTGTGGATTACCGGCAGAGAAGCTAATAGCGGAATTCTCACTTGTGTCGTTAGTGTTGATGGTCGGTTTAGTTTTGATTAACCATACGGTGATAAATTTATAGCTATTTCCCCCTGTAGTGTTTTCGATGGGCACGAGCGTTGAGCCGACGACGGCTGGTACCAATGAACCATTCTTGCTCAGCAGAATGTCTGAAACCTGATAACCAATACCATCAATACCCGTCTCATACACGGGTTTACCCTGGATCCCGGTGACTCCGGGGATCGCTGATGCAGTTGAATCAATGATGTACTGGTCATTCATAATTTTACTACATGTAAAAGTTTTATAGGCCCCGGTACCAAATTTTTTGGAATAAAGCACAGCCCCAACTGGAATAGAGGGATCTAGCGCAATACGTGGCGATAGTGATAATACCTGGCGTTGGGTGCTGCCATCGTATGTACATTTTGCCATTGCATTGTTTGCGCAAATTAGCATCACTAACAGGATAAATAGTTTGTTCATTAATCATCGTCCTTGTCTGAATATTAGCGGCAGATAGCTGACGTCTGGCTGATTCTAGCCTGCTGGCCATTCCGGTCTGGAAGATTGAAGCTGGCTTGACAACGCTGGTTAGGTCCTTCACCCCATTGAACCTTCAGTATCCCTGTTTGTTGCAGACCTGCCAGATAGACCATACCGGCGTCGCTAACGATTCCAGTTTGTGCCTGAGTGTTGTTATTCAAGGAGACCATGGCGCCATACGGAATATCTTTGCCATCAGCTGTTTTCAGATAAATAAAAGCACGCTGCCCAATATTGCCACTGTAGCTGGCTCGAACAATTGCCCCATGAGTCGGTACGACGGACTGGGTTGTCTGCGGCAATTCCATATCATCCCCCAGGCTAGTACTGTCCAGCGTAATATCGGTACTACGATACGGAGTAACATAAGGCACGATGGCATAGCCGCGATAATCCGTTGTAATCGTGGCGTCGCTGGTTAACTTAACGTCATCCAGACCCGGTGCTTGAACGAGTACCGCAGCATCGGTAATTTGTTGCCCAAAGGTGAGGCCGTTGGCATGGGCAACGATACTGCCATCTGCACCATAGTCGATGCGTTGGCTATCGTGGTTGTAACTATATCCCGCGTTAGCGCTACCGTGTGAAGCCGTATAAGTTGCTCGCAGATCGCCGCTGTTGAAGGATCTATTGCTATAGCCTTCCTGAACGCTCCAGTCGAGGCTGTCATTTTCCAGCCCAACGCCCCCGACGGTGACATATTGATCGGTGGTCCCCGGACTGCTATTAGTTAGCTGATAGCTTGCGTAAGAATTTGGGAGCCAGTTACTAAACGGAATCGTGACCGTTAATGTCACTCTCTGATCGTCATGAGCATCTTTGTCTGAGCTGTCGGCATTCCAGGTATAGCGGTTGTAGCTGTAGCCGACGTAATAGTTAATTCCTCTCCAGCCGCCGTTATAGCCGACGTTGATCGAACGGTTGGTTCGCTGATCGTCCCAATAGTCTTCAATTAATCCGCTAATTGATATGCTACCCAAAGAGCTGCCGAGACTTTGGTTTACGGTTAGGTTAGTGCGGTTACGCAGTGAGTGAGGTGAAGTGTCGTTTGTATCCGAGGTATAGGTATCAAGCACTTCAGAAAGGGTATGGAATCCGCTGGTTGAGTAACGATAACCAGCAATAGTGATGTTGGTTCCGGTCTCCAGAATATTTTTACCGTATCGGATACGCCAGGATTGCCCTGACGTTTTCTCTTTATCTTGTTCTTTCGACCATGCCTGAGTCAGGTCTGCAGAAGCTGCGCCGAAGTCGCCAAGGCTATACCCCAAACCACCGGTCAACGCCTGGTATTTTGATGCGGCCTGGATCCCCGCGTATGCAGTGGTATTGGTCGACACGCCATAGGTCAATGTCGCCTGAGTAAACGGCGTATTGTCTATGTCGTTGTCATAAGGACGATATTGGCCAGAGGTAATTTCGTACTGGAACTGACCCTCTCTGATCATCACCGGCAGGGTCGCAAACGGTACGACAAAGCTTTGCGTGGAGCCATCTGATTCTTCAACGGTGACATACAGGTCCCCGCTACCGCCGC
>NZ_BCTM01000074.1 GCF_001571285.1 Kluyvera cryocrescens NBRC 102467
GGGGGAACTGAAACATCTAAGTACCCCGAGGAAAAGAAATCAACCGAGATTCCCCTAGTAGCGGCGAGCGAACGGGGAGCAGCCCAGAGTCTGAATCAGCGTATGTGTTAATGGAACGGTCTGGAAAGTCCGGCGATACAGGGTGATAGCCCCGTACATGAAAATGCATATGTTGTGAACTCGAAGAGTAGGGCGGGACACGTGGTATCCTGTCTGAATATGGGGGGACCATCCTCCAAGGCTAAATACTCCTGACTGACCGATAGTGAACCAGTACCGTGAGGGAAAGGCGAAAAGAACCCCGGCGAGGGGAGTGAAATAGAACCTGAAACCGTGTACGTACAAGCAGTGGGAGCACCCTTGTGGTGTGACTGCGTACCTTTTGTATAATGGGTCAGCGACTTATATTCTGTAGCAAGGTTAACCGCATAGGGGAGCCGAAGGGAAACCGAGTCTTAACTGGGCGTTAAGTTGCAGGGTATAGACCCGAAACCCGGTGATCTAGCCATGGGCAGGTTGAAGGTTGGGTAACACTAACTGGAGGACCGAACCGACTAATGTTGAAAAATTAGCGGATGACTTGTGGCTGGGGGTGAAAGGCCAATCAAACCGGGAGATAGCTGGTTCTCCCCGAAAGCTATTTAGGTAGCGCCTCGTGAATTCATCTTCGGGGGTAGAGCACTGTTTCGGCTAGGGGGTCATCCCGACTTACCAACCCGATGCAAACTACGAATACCGAAGAATGTTATCACGGGAGACACACGGCGGGTGCTAACGTCCGTCGTGAAGAGGGAAACAACCCAGACCGCCAGCTAAGGTCCCAAAGTCACAGTTAAGTGGGAAACGATGTGGGAAGGCTCAGACAGCCAGGATGTTGGCTTAGAAGCAGCCATCATTTAAAGAAAGCGTAATAGCTCACTGGTCGAGTCGGCCTGCGCGGAAGATGTAACGGGGCTAAACTGTGCACCGAAGCTGCGGCAGCGACACTATGTGTTGTTGGGTAGGGGAGCGTTCTGTAAGCCGTTGAAGGTGGCCTGTGAGGGTTGCTGGAGGTATCAGAAGTGCGAATGCTGACATAAGTAACGATAATGCGGGTGAAAAACCCGCACGCCGGAAGACCAAGGGTTCCTGTCCAACGTTAATCGGGGCAGGGTGAGTCGACCCCTAAGGCGAGGCCGAAAGGCGTAGTCGATGGGAAACAGGTTAATATTCCTGTACTTGGTGTTACTGCGAAGGGGGGACGGAGAAGGCTATGTTAGCCGGGCGACGGTTGTCCCGGTTTAAGCATGTAGGCGGGAAGTTTAGGTAAATCCGGACTTCTTTTAACGCTGAGGTGTGATGACGAGGCACTACGGTGCTGAAGTAACAAATGCCCTGCTTCCAGGAAAAGCCTCTAAGCATCAGGTAACATCAAATCGTACCCCAAACCGACACAGGTGGTCAGGTAGAGAATACCAAGGCGCTTGAGAGAACTCGGGTGAAGGAACTAGGCAAAATGGTGCCGTAACTTCGGGAGAAGGCACGCTGATATGTAGGTGAAGTGATTTACTCATGGAGCTGAAATCAGTCGAAGATACCAGCTGGCTGCAACTGTTTATTAAAAACACAGCACTGTGCAAACACGAAAGTGGACGTATACGGTGTGACGCCTGCCCGGTGCCGGAAGGTTAATTGATGGGGTTAGCGGCAACGCGAAGCTCTTGATCGAAGCCCCGGTAAACGGCGGCCGTAACTATAACGGTCCTAAGGTAGCGAAATTCCTTGTCGGGTAAGTTCCGACCTGCACGAATGGCGTAATGATGGCCAGGCTGTCTCCACCCGAGACTCAGTGAAATTGAACTCGCTGTGAAGATGCAGTGTACCCGCGGCAAGACGGAAAGACCCCGTGAACCTTTACTATAGCTTGACACTGAACACTGGTCCTTGATGTGTAGGATAGGTGGGAGGCTTTGAAGTGTGGACGCCAGTCTGCATGGAGCCAACCTTGAAATACCACCCTTTAATGGCTGGTGTTCTAACGTAGACCCGTGATCCGGGTTGCGGACAGTGTCTGGTGGGTAGTTTGACTGGGGCGGTCTCCTCCTAAAGAGTAACGGAGGAGCACGAAGGTTAGCTAATCCTGGTCGGACATCAGGAGGTTAGTGCAATGGCATAAGCTAGCTTGACTGCGAGAGTGACGGCTCGAGCAGGTGCGAAAGCAGGTCATAGTGATCCGGTGGTTCTGAATGGAAGGGCCATCGCTCAACGGATAAAAGGTACTCCGGGGATAACAGGCTGATACCGCCCAAGAGTTCATATCGACGGCGGTGTTTGGCACCTCGATGTCGGCTCATCACATCCTGGGGCTGAAGTAGGTCCCAAGGGTATGGCTGTTCGCCATTTAAAGTGGTACGCGAGCTGGGTTTAGAACGTCGTGAGACAGTTCGGTCCCTATCTGCCGTGGGCGCTGGAGAATTGAGGGGGGCTGCTCCTAGTACGAGAGGACCGGAGTGGACGCATCACTGGTGTTCGGGTTGTCATGCC
>NZ_BCTM01000075.1 GCF_001571285.1 Kluyvera cryocrescens NBRC 102467
GAGTCCTGCAGCTGGGGCAGCCTGCGGCGCCATCACGTGATGGCCGTGACCGAACTGCTGCGCGACACCGGCCGGGCCACCGCCACCGTCAACACCTATCTTTCGGCACTCAAGGGCGTGGCGAAGGAAGCCTGGATGCTCAGGCTGATGGACGTGGAGAGCTTCCAGCACATCCGGGCGGTCCGTAACCTGCGCGGCAGCCGTCTTCCGCGCGGCCGGGCCCTGCCGCCGGAGGAGATCCGGGCGCTGTTCGGTGCTTGCGAGGCCGATGACTCCAGCATTGGGGTGCGCGATGCGGCGATGCTGGGTGTCATTCTCGGCTGCGGCCTGCGACGCTCGGAGGCCGTGGGGCTCGATTTGTGTGACATTGTCACAGATGAGCGGGCGCTCAGGGTACTGGGTAAGGGGAACAAGGAAAGGCTGGCCTATATGCCGGCGGGCACCTGGCAGCGGCTCAGAAAGTGGATCGATGACGTGCGGGGAGAAAAAGACGGGCCGCTGTTCACCCGTATCCGCCGCTTTGACACCCTGACGAACGACCGGCTTACCGACCAGACGGTGTACCATGTCCTGCAGGTGCGCCAGCGCCTGGCTGGGATTGCAAAATGCGCACCGCACGATTTAAGGCGAACCTTTGCGACCTCCATGCTGGATAACGGCGAGGACTTAATCACTGTAAAGGATGCCATGGGGCATGCCAGCGTCACCACCACCCAGCAGTACGATCGCCGCGGCGAAGCGCGCCTGCGCACGGCTCGTGACCGTCTGGATCTGATATGAACTTAATAACATACCAAGATGATAAGTTAACAAGATAGTGTGCAAAGATGCTCGCAGGCTGCGCGATTTTCTCGAATGGTTCAACAGTGGAACTTCCGTTAAAGTAGGTCTGCCGGTTATCCTGCTTCCCCTTCTGAACCGGGGTGGTTTGGATATGCGGGATGGCCGGTCCTTTTCGTTCTTTCGCCGGGTACCATATGTGATTTTGAGGGTTATGAAGCGTGAAAATCTTCTGCAACTTCAGAAAAGTAGCTGAGTAACCGGGTATCTCTCGCTGGCATACGTTCATGAGCCGGTGTTATCAGCCCCATCAGCAGAAAGCGGCCGCTATCCCACATGTGTTCTGTGTAAATGAGATAATGATCTGAGGTACGGTTGTAATTCTCTTGTCTGGCACTCCAGGTGAGCTGGAAATGCAGATTAACGTGAATATGCTGGACGTTAGCATCGACAGCGAATGGCGGGAAATCAAAGGGGGCGTCCCTTCCAAGGAGATTCGACGGTGCGCCAGTTGATTTATACGTGATGAACTCTGCCTGTAGCTGACTCTCCAGCTCAGGGTAAACGGCAAACGTGGGCTGGAAAAACGAATCCCACGTGACATGACTGTACTCAGCCGTTAACGCCATTTGGCCGCAGCCCTGTCGCCTGAATCCAGCAGGTGATTCATGGCCGAGAGGTTGATTCCAGAGTCACGCACTTCTGTCGTTCGCGTGATTTGATCAATCAGACTAAGGTAGTTTTTGGCCGCAAGACTGACCATCTTAATGGCCTTAAAGAACGCAAACTCAACAGAATTCCTGTCATACGACTGAATGATGTTTTTTTCCGGCAACATCAGAACAAAGGACTCTGCGATACCTGCGACATGGATAGTATGATTTCTGATGTCGCTGGCGACTTTGATAGCGCCGGAGAAATCGCTGTCTGCATACCGGGCCAGCTCAATGCGACTTGAGCGTAATTCTTCAGCTACGTCATTGAGAGCAACAGTGAGCTCGCTGATATCGGTTTTGTTGACTCTGGAGCCCATTTCGTAAACCCGTTCAACAATCGTAGGCTGACACGCAACCGCTTTGGGTTGCGGCTGGAAACTGGCAAGAACCAGTGCCACTGCGGCCTGCAAGTGCTGGATTTTAAATTTCACGACGACGGACTCCATAATCATCATCTCTCGACGAGGCACTGCATTTTACTACTGAACTTAACTATATGCTAAAAAAAGTTGGTTGCATATGTGGCTGGCACAGCAAACAGGAAATTGAAATCCTCTATCTGGCCGTGGCTTTCAGGATTGCTGCCTGGAGTCTTTCTGACCTGCCCCCACGATTAGATACAACACTCAGTTAGTAACGTCGGAATCTTCATTCTCAGAATGACCCTTTCTCCAGCCCGCTGCAAATTCAGACGGTGTCTGATAATTCAGCGTGGAGTGCGGGCGGCATTCGTTATAATCCTGCCGCCAGTCATTAATAATTTTCCTGGCATGAACGATATCGCTGAACCAGTGCTCATTCAAACATTCATCGCGAAATCGTCCGTTAAAGCTCTCAATAAATCCA
>NZ_BCTM01000076.1 GCF_001571285.1 Kluyvera cryocrescens NBRC 102467
GCGCCACTGGCAGCAGCCACTGGTAACTGATTTAGAGGAGTTAGTCTTGAAGTTATGCGCCTGTTAAGGCTAAACTGAAAGAACAGATTTGGTTCCTGCGCTCCTCATAAGCCAGTTACCACGGTTCAAAGAGTTGCTGCTCTGAGAACCTTCGAAAAACCGCCTTGCTGGGCGGTTTTTTCGTTTACAGAGCAAGAGATTACGACGCTACAGAAAGGATCTCAAGAAGATCCTTCACCATAATGGAAATCTATCCCACCCGAGCATATAGGATGCATATCGTTATAAAACATCGGATATTATGCATCCCAACTAAAAATAAGCTCGAGGATAAAAAATGAGTTCAATGGTTTACTGCCGAGGATGCGGCAAGGAAATACACGAAACAGCAAAGTCATGCCCACACTGCGGAGCCACAAACGCCTCTTCAGGTTCAGGTGAAAAAAGTAGAATCGCAGCCGCGCTATTAGCATTCTTCCTTGGTGGATTTGGCGTACATAAATTTTACTTAGGTAAAATAGGACAGGGATTCCTGTATCTAATTTTTTGCTGGACATTCATACCCGCGATCATCGCGTTTATTGAGTTTATTATTTATCTATGCGATTCCGATGAAAAATTCGCAAGAAAATATGGCTAACTCATAGCAAAAAAGCCCTGCGGGGCTTTTTTTGTACCTGCCAATCAGTTGGATTTACCATAACATCCGTTCACCGCACCGCCTGAGAGGCTCTCAGGGCGTTTCTGACGGCTGTACGGTAAAACAGGTAACAAACCACCCGAAAAGCCGCCAGAAACGTGCTAGGTAAATTTTAACGCCATGCATGACTATGCACCAGAATGACGGCATCCTGTTTTCACATCAAAATCATCACAAGACACGGAAAAACACACATGAACCGCCAGGAATCCGCCGTTCTCAACATGGCTAAATTTATCCGCGCCCAGACACTCCTCCTGCTGGAAAGAATTGACCTGCTCGACTTCGATGACGAAGCGACAGACTGCGAACAGCTGCATGAGCAGGCCGAAGCGCTTTACCGGAAGCTCAGCGCCCGACTGGAATCAGACATAACGGCTTAGCCTTTCCGTCGCCTGCATCATGGCATCCACATCATCTTTTGAGAGATCTTCATCCTCCAGTCGTCGCTCAAGGATGAACGGACACGGAATTTATTACGGGTCGTGAGGCACTCAGTATGAAAGAAAAATGCAGATAATACAGACTGGAACGGTAAGCAAGCAGTGACGAGATTAAAAATCAGGATAACCAGAGACGGTATTTACGAGAATCAGGGAGGTAATCAATACGGTTAAATGCCCCGGGATATAATGCACTAACGACACGCCAGAAATATATCTGGGTCAGCTCATCTGCCACACCTTCCCTGAAATACAGAAAGTACCTCGTCGTAAATATGTCCTTCCTCGCGTCCCTGGCAAGGCGATCAGTACACCCTCCGAAAATCAGAACATCAATAAACACGAAGCCCCTTCCGGTAAGAAAAAAACCGGCACGGGGGCCGGTAATACTGTGAAAAACAGCCCGCTTTAGCATCGCGGTTAGTAGTGACATGTTATGCCATTTAGTAGAGATATAAGCACCCACCAAAACTAGGAGGAACAGACATAGCAGACGGGCGCACCCATGCAGAAAGCTGTGTACCCCCGCAGCGTTCCAGCAGTAGCCGGTGCTCATCCTCCATCCCCCACATGGTGAGCATCTTGTTCCGTTTCTCGGACAAACCAGTCTCCTGATAACGCCGGGACGGGCGGGAAAAGCTTTCCCGGTCGGCGCGGGGTTGGACAAGCCGCAGGCGCGTCAGGCTTTTGGCGGGTTTCGGGGCGCAGCCCTGAACCAGTCACGTAGCGCTAGCGGAGTGTATACTGGCTTATTATGTTGGCATGAGTGCGGTTGTCAGGAAAGTGCTTCATGTGGCAGGAGAAAAATGCAGCAGCGGAGCGTAAGCAGAATATGCAATGCAGGTGATGTTCCGCTTCCTCGCTCACTGACTCGCTGCGCTCGGTCGTTCGGCTGCGGCGAGCGGTACCGGCTTACTGGCGGGGCAGAAATTTCCTGGAAGATGCCAGGACGAAACTTAACGAAGCGATAAGGCCGCGGCGAA
>NZ_BCTM01000077.1 GCF_001571285.1 Kluyvera cryocrescens NBRC 102467
AGGACGGAAGTCACTGTCGTTCTCAAAATCGGTGGAGCTGCATGACAAGGTCATCGGGCATTATCTGAACATAAAACACTATCAGTAAGTTGGAGTCATTACCTCGGTATCAATGATTTTCGGAGAAACAAATATTTTGATAACGAAATAAGTAACCATAATTAAAACAACGAAAAAGCTGATAAGAAGGAGGGTAACCCGCCCCTGTGTGGTTTTCCACGTCATAATAGTATTGTCTCGTTCTGTTGGGATGGCTGATATAACGACTTTTGTCAGGATTTCTTTAATCTAAAACGATACAGAAAAATAAATCTTTAACCATATGAGTCAAATAGCTAACATACAGCGAGCTCATCAGCCCATTTAGTGGCTTTCTGCATTGTTTCTATAACAGAGAACTCAGAGATATTCAGTGTTCTGCATATTTCAGCTGTCTCTTCCCAGCTAAGCTTCTCATAACACAAAGAAAGATTAAGTATGTCAAAAAGCTCGCCTTTATGCAGGCAAAGAGCATCGGCGACATTTCCGGGAACCGATATCTGTTGAATTAAATCATCCATGGGCTGCTCGAGAATAACATCCAGCAAAGAAAACAAACCACAAACAAACGCGTTATAGGATAATGAAGCGAGGTTTAATTTCCCGGCAATTAATTCACAAAATTTTCCACGAACCATACTCAGATGATAAAGTTCGCTGACACCCGAAACCCCGATGCTGGAAAGAGCAGCCACCGAAACAAAACGGCGGATTTCGTTATACCCCAGATACATCAGCATTTCTTTCAGAGTAAGTTCCCCTGACGGAGTAATACCGTGTGATTTGAACAGCATGTTTTTTACATAACGCATTATTTTATATGATAAAGTCAGGTCATTTTTCAGTAATCGCTCAAGCACGGTAAAGTCCGGGCTTTCCCTGTTAACTTCCATCATCAGGCTGGAAAGCGCCATCGGATTCTGAGAAAGGCATTTGTTTCGGATGATCTCCGGTCTGCTGAAGAAAAACCCCTGAAAAAGAACAAATCCGGCCTGGCTGTAAAGCTCAAACTCTTCTCTTGTTTCAACTTTTTCAGCCAGAAATTTTATGCCGTGAAGCAAGTGCTTTTTCTCGGTGAGATAGCGATCAATCTCATGGTAAGTTTTTTCCCGAACATCAAATTTAATGACCGAAATATATCTCATAAACCGGTCCCAGGCGCTGTCCAGCGTGAAATCATCAAGTGCCAGCTGATAGCCATTGTCGTGAAGTTCCCTGACCGCCAGGAAAAGCTCGTCATCAGGAATGGCATCCTCAAGGATCTCTATAACCACTTTATCATTCGGCAAGGTATCGCCAAGCCCGCTGATTATCATCCGGTGCGGAACATTGATAAATGAGCTGTGATTGTCAGCGATGCGGGGAATCGGAATGCATAAAAACTGGTCGGAAATCATCCTGGAAGTTGCATATTCAGGCGAAACATCGGGAAAAGAATTCTTCATTCCGACCCTGAAAAGCAATTCATATGCGACGGTCTGCATTTTCCTGTCAAAAATAGGCTGTCGCGCAATAAATGAATACATATTCAGGTCTCCAGGTCAGCATTATAATTTTTTGAAATTTAACCTTTCTATGCTTATAACATGCAAAACTGGCGATTAGTTTGATCTGGAGCACAACTCGGGGCACAAAGAAACCGGGAAGATGCGACATCACCATTCCCGACCAATAGGATTCATCACTGGGGTAATGCTGCCAACTTACTGATTTAGTGTATGATGGTGATTTTAAGGTGCTTGCGTGGCTTCCATTTCCTTCAGATGTCCTTCCTGCTCCGCTACTGAAGGCGTGGTGCGTAACGGCAAAAGCACTGCAGGACATCAGCGCTATCTCTGCTCTCATTGCCGTAAAACATGGCAACTACAGTTCACTTACACCGCCTCTCAGCCCGGTACGCACCAGAAAATC
>NZ_BCTM01000078.1 GCF_001571285.1 Kluyvera cryocrescens NBRC 102467
TTGGTTTGGGAGATGTGAACTCAGGGCGTTTGCTGAACGTGCAGGTTTTTACATCTTCAGCGCTTTACACTCCGACGCCTGGGACAAAAAAAGCCATCGTTGAGGTTCAGGGTGCCGGTGGCGCCGGTGCGGGTACAAACTCTCCAGCAACTATGTGCGCAGCTTCTGGCTCAGGCACATCTGGCGCATATGCAAAAGCAATTATTGATAACCCCACACCGCAACAGATTACTGTTGGGAGTGGTGGGAAAGGCGGTGTGAACAACCCGGCAGGTAACGGGAATGCTGGAGGTCAATCATCATTTGGCTCGCTGGTCACGGCGATTGGTGGTCTTGGTGGTGAAGCTATGACAGCGGGTACGGGAGTCTGGTCTGCATTTTTCTCTGGCACAATGCCAGCCATTCAGTTTACAGGAGCAAGCATCTCAGGACGTGGTTGCGGGATGCCTACGATTTCATTGCGTCTTGGTGGGGTTTTCTCTTATTCAGGTAATGGCGGAGATTCAATTTTCGGTGCCGGTGGTATCGGTAGCCGCGGCCAGTCTCGCGGCGGTGATGGCGTGGGTTACGGAGCTGGCGGTGCTGGCGCAAACGTAAACGGCGGGATTGCTGGTTCATTTACTGGTGGTGATGGGGCTGATGGTGTCGTTATTGTGTGGGAGTATATGTAATGGGTATTTATGCAGTTGTTGTTGATGGCTCTGTTACTAATACGATTAAGTGGGATGGAGTTTCAGACTACAAGCCCGAAAGCGGGGATTTAATTCAAATCCCCGAAGACATAAATGCAGGTGTCGGATGGACTCACAATGGTAATGAGTTTATACCGCCACCTGGTTTTATTACTTCTGAGGAGCCGGAGAAATAGGCCATACAATATCGGGGGCTTTGCTGGTATCTACACGCATCAACAGCACCCGGTATTTTTTCCACTCTGCCAGAGCGGAGGATTCTTCTGCCTTCGCTATTCCTTCATCAACCGCATCCTGCCGCCAGGTAATTTCGTTGTCAGCTAATGCCCGGAGCTGTGTTTTCTGCTTCTCTGCGTTAGCTACATCAGTTGCGTGTTGCAAATCAGTATCAGTCACCCATGAAGCCCCATTCCATACGTCATACGGTGTTGATGGCGGCAGTTCAGTAAATCCTGTTTTTATCTCCCCGATATAGCCAACTATCGAGGCGGTGCCGTCAGCCGTTGACCAGACGGTTTCGCCGCGATGGTCCGGCTGCTGTTCCCATACCGTACCGTTGAATACGGCGACAAATCCCGCCTGCTCGTCACCCGGATTAACGCTTGTGGAATTACCAGGCATACTCACGCCGACGTAAATATGTTCGTCAGACCAGCCGTTATATTCCCCGGTCACTGCATCGTAATAAAAGCATCGAATATCACCCGCCTGCGTCGCCAGTCCGTTCTTATCAAAGATAACTGCCATTATTTAGCCCTCACAAGGAAATTAAATGCGACGTTTCGTGGGCGCATGCCCATCAGGTTAGAACCGGCTGAACCGGATGAGAAGTTGGGTATATTTCCGACTGACCAGCCATTGTCCCATGCCACAGAGTCTGGACTTGCTACAGTCATATATCCGTAGTTCGGCGCTGAGCCATTCTGCCCCAGATGCTCGTGAAGCTTACTGCTTTCCTGCGCACTCAGCAGCGTTCGCCCAATATCCACGCCGCGCCCGTCATCCCATACCCTGATAAATTCCCCCCGTACATCGTTCAGTCTCAGGCCGGGAATAACGAGGGCTAATTTGGGGTATTCAGTCGCAGAAAACGTCGCGCCGTTCCATTTCAGAAATACCATATCTGACCATTCATCCATTACAGTGTTTGGCATCGCAGCCGACGGCCAGAAGAACGGAATTCCTATGGCTGGAGCGCCTGCTCCCAAACGAA
>NZ_BCTM01000079.1 GCF_001571285.1 Kluyvera cryocrescens NBRC 102467
GGGAGATGTGAAATCAGGGCGTTTGTTGAACGTGCAGGTTTTTAACTCTTCAGCGCTTTACACTCCGACGCCTGGGACAAAAAAAGCTATCGTTGAGGTTCAAGGTGCCGGTGGCGCCGGCGCGGGTACAAACTCTCCAGCAACTATGTGCGCAGCTTCTGGCTCAGGCACATCTGGCGCATATGCAAAAGCAATTATTGATAACCCCACCCCACAACAGATTACTGTAGGGAGCGGTGGAAAAGGAGGTATTAACAACCCGGCAGGCAACGGGAATGCAGGTGGTCAATCATCATTTGGCTCGCTGGTCACGGCGATTGGTGGTCTTGGTGGTGAAGCTATGACAGCGGGTACGGGGGTCTGGTCTGCATTTTTCTCTGGCACAATGCCAGCTGTGCAGTTTACAGGAGCAAACATCTTTGGGCGGGGCTGTGGTATGCCTACAATTTCGCTTCGTCTTGGCGGCGTCTTCTCTTATTCAGGTAATGGCGGGGATTCAATTTTCGGTGCCGGAGGTATTGGTAGTCGCGGTCAGTCTCGCGGCGGTGATGGCGTGGGTTACGGCGCTGGCGGTGCTGGTGCCAACGTCAACGGCGGGATTGCTGGTTCATTTACTGGCGGCGATGGGGCTGATGGTGTCGTTATTGTGTGGGAGTACATGTAATGGGTATTTATGCAGTCGTTGTTGATGGCTCTGTTACTAATACGATTAAGTGGGATGGAGCTTCAGACTACAAGCCAGAAAGCGGGGATTTAATTCAAATCCCCGAAGGCATAAACGCAGGTGTTGGATGGACTCACAATGGTAATGAGTTTATACCACCACCTGGTTTTATTGCGTCTGAACAGCTGAAGGAGTGAACTCTTCAATATCACGTTCATCCTTCGGGTTTTCTTCAGTTTCGCTGTAATCAAAAGGTGGCGGCGGGGCAATAAACTCGCCATCGATATAACCCCACCCGATACCAGTTTCAGGTGGTGCAGGGTGGGCCACCCCTTGAGCTGGCCTCCATTTTTCAGCGCCATCCCAGAGGACAATATTAGTCACAACATCGCCCTCAACTATTGCGTAAACATTTCCCATTAGTGCCACCTCTCACCATTCAATAATCACAAATCCCGGAGAACCATTCCCGCCACTCCCACCGCTAGCTATACCGGAGTTATTTCCGTACTTGCCGCCGCCGCCGCCGCCGCCAGCACCATACCCGTCAGCGTTACTTCCTGGCATGCCACCATTGGTTCCAGCTCTGCCACTCCCACCGCCACCACCAAATGGAGAAGATGCGCCACTTCCACCACTGGCACTCCCAGCTGTAATATGACCGTCATTACCATAACTACCAGATGGGTATCCGCCACCAGAATTTCCCCCTGTAGCACCATCAGTACCGTTTATAGCGTTACCGCCACCGCTACCGCCTTTTAATGTTTGCAGTGCACCAATAATGGTATCGCCTCCCGCAGTTGCCACGCCGCCTCGGTCAACGTTTCCCACACCACCGACACCGGCGGCACCAATCGTAATCATGAGCGATGAGCCTGGTGTGACAGTGAATTTTTTCTTGATTATTGATTGCCCGGCACCACCACCACCGCCACCACCGCCAAAGTACGCATTTGAACCGCCAGCACCCGGCGCACCACCTCCACCGGCTGCGCAACCCGTAACATAGATTTCAGTTATTGATGCTGGAATAGCGAGCTGAGCAGATGAGGTGAAAACAATTTGCTTCGACTCTTTC
>NZ_BCTM01000080.1 GCF_001571285.1 Kluyvera cryocrescens NBRC 102467
ACCCGGTAACTATCATCTTGAGTCCAACCCGAGAAAGCACGACAAAGCGCCACTGGCAGCAGCCACTGGTAACTGGGATATACGAGAGAGAGATTCAGAGGTCTTGAAGTATGGGCCTGACTGCGGCTACACTGAAAGAACAGTTTCGGTATCTGCGGTCTCGTATACCCAGTTACCTGGTTAAGCAGTTCCCCAACTGACTTAACCTTCGATCAAACCACCTCCCCAGGTGGTTTTTTCGTTTTCAGAGCAAGAGATTACGACTGAAACGACAGGATCACAAGAAGATCATTAACTCCGAGAGTAGTAACCCCCACCATGTTTGCCTATCAACACACTTAGGAAACATTACTTGCGTTTAGTTATACGACTTCTAGCTCTCCATAACAGATCCTCATTTTCTGCTGATGGATTTCGACGGTATCGTTCCTCCGCTTTCCGTACTCCATATTCAGGAAACACCCTGACAGCAACCATTTGTATAAAGACATAACACACCAAAAGCAAAAATAAAAAACCAATAAACTCAAACATATATCACCCTCTTTTCTTCTCATTTCTCATGCGTGTAGCCACCATTATTTTATAGTTAGCACTCGTAGGGTTCTCCATATATTTACGGGTAGCACGTTCGACGGCAGATTCGGATGAACTAAAAAAAAGCATAAATAATTTAAATGCAATAACGGCGACTACCACTACACCAATAAATGTAAGCATCACTCTTACTCCTGTTATCAACATTAAACATAACATCCGTTGGCCGCACCGCCTCAAACGCCCTCAGCGCGTTTCTGAGGCCTCCGGCCTGAAACATACACCTTTCTGTGCCCATATCGAGAAAAAACGCCCCTGATGATTTCTGCGTACCTGCATGGCTATGCACGCGGGTGAATGGCAGACGATTTCGGAGTGTCAGCACCACTAAACCGCCAAAAGGCGCAATCAGCGGCGCGGCGCGCGCGGACGTGACCAGGCAAACTCGGACTGCTGCCGCTCATCCTCACGTAATGCACGCTGGCGGTCGGCGTAACGCTGCGACTCAATCTGCGCACGCGCTCTGTTCAGGACGATATGCCGGTTCGGCTGATTTAGCTTTTTGCCTGACGCTCTCTCAGCTGCGGCAATAGCATCATCAAGAAATTTTTTCTCTGCAGGTGTCAGGTTTGTCAGTCTGTTCATAGCATTCTCCCGTCAGAATAACTCCGCACAGTCTGCCAGACACAGCAGAACCGATGAAGCGCTGGCGGTGCTGAAAGACAGCCAGAAACGGTGAACGGGAGCGGATTTTAATCCGGTGACGTGAGACGTTGGGCAAGCCGCAGGCGCGGCAGTGGTTTTAGCGGGTTTCGGGGCGCAGCCCTGAACCAGTCACGCAGCGCTAGCGGAGTGTATACTGGCTTACTATGTTGGCACGGATGAGGGTGTCAGTGAAGTGCTTCATGTGGCAGGAGAAAAAAGGCGGCACCGGCGCGTCAGCAGAATATGTGATACAGGATATATTCCGCTTCCTCGCTCACTGACTCGCTACGCTCGGTCGTTCGACTGCGGCGAGCGGAAATGGCTTACGAACGGGGCGGAGATTTCCTGGAGGATGCCAGGAAGAGACTTAACAGGGAAGCGATAGGGCCGCGGCGAAGCCGTTTTTCCATAGGCTCCGCCCCCCTGACAAGCATCACGAAACCTGACGCTCAAA
>NZ_BCTM01000081.1 GCF_001571285.1 Kluyvera cryocrescens NBRC 102467
GTTAGTGGATGAGTCCGGACAGTACTTCTTTATCCAGGCGTAAAGGCTGTGGGTGGTGATATCGAGACGTGTTGCAACGCTGGAAACAGAATGACCGCGATCAATAACCTGTTTGACTGCTTCAATTTTAAACTCTTCGGGATAACGTTTACCGCTCATGGGCACCTCTCTTTAAGTCATCTTAAATGACTCCGAGGTGTCTGTTAAACCCGTGGCAATTCACGACCGACTTACCACCTTTGATCTATTCATTCCTTCCGTAATACGAAATCACGGTATCACCGCCTGAAGTTATCGCTGTGGCAATACTCAAGCTTGTCTTCCTGAATATCGTAATAAACACGCTCGCGTAGCCCAGATCCTGTGATAGCAGTATTTACTGCCAGAATAGACACTATTTCCAACTAGTGAGCTGTTGTCGCGGATCTTTGGCCCACATAAGCCGAAGGAGCCTGTATGGTCCAGTTCATAGCACGACGTATCGTAAAACTGGCGTATCCAACGGTTACTGAGAAGGGGGGGCAACATGCGGGCAAGTCCAGAAGTGCCGAGTACTGACGGTGATAGTGTGTTGGCAGTGAGCTGGCGGATAATATGGAGGCCGTACTTAGGGGGCAAATGCCAGGCTATGCATTGTATGGCTAGGGACAAGTAAGCGCAGAATTCTTTTCTGTTCTTTTCTTTATATCTATCGGACTGGTGCTGTTCAGTCTGCGTGAGGTCTCAGCATTGCCACCGGCGGTGATTACCGGTGATATAATGCTCTTCCTTTATATGATCATGTCCGTGGAGGGCGTTCTGGCGTTGTTACTAACCTTGCCTGTGTGCGCGTGTCGATGTGCTGGCTCAGTAACTTCAACAGGTGCTGCCGGCGGATAGCTGGCAATAGGAGTGGAAAAATGATGCAGGCTGCCGTGCTGCTGGTATGACTGTAGGCGCAGCTGATTAGGATGCGGAATTCAAGGCGATTTTTTACCAGGAAATCCTGCCGACGTTGAAGGTCGAAGGGGAAACCATCATTGCGCTCACCCATGATGATCGTTGCTTTCACCGCGCGGACAGGATTATTAAACTGGAGTCGGAGAATATTGTTGCGAAGCGACATAGCGCTTCATTACCGAGGCCGTAGATCTCGTTCTTTTTCCCTCTATATAGAAGGACGTAATACGCAGCCAGCCACACTATTTCTCCACGTTTGTGGATAACTTTGTTAGTAAGTGGGTATAAGGCGGGGTTCTGCTGGGGATTGCAGCAGTCAGTCATTTTTCTGCAATTTAACTATTGCGGGCTGCGAGAAACTCCCTATAATGCGGCCCCACTGACACGGAACAACGGCAAACAAGCCGCCGGGTCAGCGAGGTTCTCCTGAGAACTTCGGCAGAGATAAGCGAAATTAAACGCTTGACTCTGAAAGAGGAAAGCGTAATATACGCCACCTCGCAACAA
>NZ_BCTM01000082.1 GCF_001571285.1 Kluyvera cryocrescens NBRC 102467
GGGGTCCGCTTGGAAAACGGAATCTATGGTCACTCCCGTTTTTGCAACACCGATTTTGACGACAAGTTGGCTTGCTTGAATCTATCCGGCGTCTGAATGGGATTTTATTCCCGCGCCTTGATGAGTTCCGCGCCTGATGAACCTCCAGAAAATATACGGCTTCAATGAGCCTTTCCGTTTTACAGGTTCCTCAACAGGCCGGTGGGCCGTTAGTATCATCAATATCAGTATTCGCAAAACCAGATCAGTAATTCTTTAAACCGGTGTATTTCTGCCGTTATGCTACATAAGTTTGCTGTCGTGCCGTTAGGGCCCAGGCTATTCTGGCCAGCTTGTTTGCCAGAGCACAAGTGACGACAAAGTTGCTTTTCCGGCACAGTAAATCCCTGACCCAATCGGCCAATTTGCCAGACTGGTGTTCCAGTTTTTGTATGAATACCCTGGCACATTGAACCAACAAAGTTCGGATCTTTTTATTACCTCGCTTACTAATTCCCAGCAATGTCGTCCTACCTCCCGTGCTGTACTGCCGAGGTACAAGCCCTGTTGCCGCCGCAAAGTCACGGCTGCTGGCGTACTGCTTCCCGTCGCCAATCTCAGTTGAAATAGTACTCGCTGTCAGTGTTCCGACGCAGGGAATGCTCAGCAAGCGCTGTCCAACCTCATCTTCGTCCAACTTTCGTTTCAACTGGGATTCCAAATCTTTAATCTGCTCAACAAGATAGTGATAATGCTGTTGTAATTTCAGCAATAACTGGCTGAGGTAAAGAGGCAAACTATTATCCTCAAGAATGGTACTCAGTCGGCTAATAACGGCAGCTCCTCGGGGAACGCTAATGCCAAATTCCAGCAGAAAAGCATGCATTTGATTGGTTGTTTTTACCTTATCCTGAACCAGGGATTCACGGACACGATGCAGAGCCCGCATTGCCTGCTGAGATTCCGTTCTGGGCTGCACAAAACGCATAGACGGACGCGATGCAGCTTCACAAATAGCTTCGGCGTCGACAAAGTCGTTTTTATTGCTTTTAACGAACGGGCGGACAAATTGTGGTGATATCAGCTTTGGGGAATGCCCCAACTCTTCCAACTTGCGTGCCATAAAGTGAGAACCGCCACAGGCTTCCATTGCGATGGTTGTAGCGGGGCATGTCGCCAAAAATTCGATCAACTTTGGCCGGGTAAATTTTTTACGGTAAACAGCCTTCCCGCGACGATCCTGGCAATGAATATGGAAAGAGTTTTTACCCAGATCGATACCAATGAGCGCAATGTTTTCCATGATAGTTCTCCGAATGAAAGCCTGTCCTCAGCATAGTACCGGGAAGGAGGGAGTGACCATCTCATT
>NZ_BCTM01000083.1 GCF_001571285.1 Kluyvera cryocrescens NBRC 102467
TGGGTCTTCCCCGATCATGGTGGGAAGGCTCAGAACGCCATATTCAGCTTTCCGTAGTGGAACATCACCCCCAGTTTAAAGCGCTCCCGGTTTCGGTATCCCCTGGCTTTTATCCTCAGCAGCCTGATCTTGCTGTTAAGTGCCTCCGCATTTCCGTTTGAGACACTGTGTCGCATCGCATTCAGGATCCCGTACAGCCTTTTTCCTATCGTTTTCGCGGCATTTTTCATCATGGGAACGTCACTGTTAGCCGCCAGCGCCAACCATCTCTGCCAGTCACTCCGTCTTTCCTCGCTCCATGGCCTGTTCCAGATATCCTTTGCCAGCTCTTTCAGCGCCCAGCACTGGCTCGTCAGCTTCATCTGTGCACGCAGCCACATCAGCTTTTCCTGCCGGGATTCGGTCATCCACTTATCGCTGTACTGCCACAGGAAGCGGGTTCCTTTTGCCTGGTGTCGGCTTTCAACAGGGAGGTGCGGATGTTCATTCTGACGGGTTTTATCAACTACCTCGCCCAGTTGCTTCGCCACATGGAAGCGGTCAAAGGCGATTTTCTCAACCGCACTGGGTAAGTGGATACGCGCTGCTCTTATATAGCCCGCGTTCATGTCCATTGAGAGCGTTTTGATAGCCAGCAACTGCCCATCAGTGAGCGTGCGAAGATAGCCGGCAAGACTCTCTGTGCCGCGATCATCAGTTAAGGCCAGCGCCCGACCATCGCGATCGGAGATCACCGTTATGTAACGATGTCCTTTTTTAAAGGCGACCTCATCCACATTCATATGACGGGCGGATAATGGCTTTTTTATCCGGGCAAGACCTCGCTTAACTGCCCGGGTCATAATGCCGTCAACCGCATTCCAACTGAGCTTAAGTTGCTTCCTGACAGCATCAACGGTGCTGATTTTCAGCCATGAGAGAACGAACGATTCGAATAGCAACGTATACCGGCTTCCGGGGCCAGCCCACGGAACAGGCAACGTCAGGCAGCCATGCTCCGGACACATAATTCGTGGAACATCGGCTTCAACAATAGTGGTGAACTGGCAGGTATCAAGATGGCGCCATTTACGATGACGGTGATCGTGAACAGAACAGGATTTACCGCAGGTCGGACAGGCTAGCCGGGTGTTTTCAGCGATCTCAATAGTGACAGTAACAGAACCGGCATTTTCATCGAGAGAAAGGGACTTTACCTGCCACGGATCGGACAGGTTGAGAATATGAGCGTAGAGGGACTTTTC
>NZ_BCTM01000084.1 GCF_001571285.1 Kluyvera cryocrescens NBRC 102467
TAAATAGCTGCGCCTAATACCGCTACACTTTTGCCTGACCATGTTTTCCTCCGGGGAATGGGCTGGCGGTTTCCATAAAATGGCGGACCTTTTTCAGTAACTGCCACATTGAGCGGCACTGATGATTACGGGTTATCGTGTCATGAAGTGCCTGCCATAGCCGTTCCACATGATTCACCCACGGCGAGTAAACCGGCTGGTAAATTACCCTGAACTTGGGATTTGCTTTCAACCAGCGCTGTGTTTCGCGGCTTTTATGGATAATGTAGTTATCAACGATCAGCGTGATTGTTTTCGCCCGCCGGTAAGTGGCTTTCAGGTGCTTCAGCAGAGCGATAAACAGCGCTGAACTTTTGCTGTTGCCGCCCACGTAGCTGACTTTACCCGTGCCACTGTGCAGTGCGCCGGCCAGATAGTATTTTTCGTTCTGCCCCGGCGTCACTACCCGTTTCTGCTGTCCGCGCAACTGCCAGTCCGCACCGATTTTAGGATTAAGGTGGATATCCACTTCATCTTCATAAAATACCGGATGCTCTGCGCTGCATTCATCCAGCGCTTTGTGGATTACCGCCATCTTTTCATCTTTATGTGGGTCACGGATACGCAGAGTTGGCGCGGCCCTGCGCCATACAAGCCCCGCAGATGGCAACCAGCGGCGAACGGTTCCTGCATGTAACTGGCAACCGGTTATCTCATTGATTTTTATTGCCAGTAATTCGGTGCTCCAGCGTGAACGTTGATAACCAAAATCGCCGGGAGAATGCTTTATCAGCTCACGTAACAGGGTGCAGATATGTTCAAAAGGCCAGCGTCGGGAGCGCCCTGCGGGTAAGGATTTCAGGCCTTCAATACCTGAGTGCGTAAACCAGTTAATCCAGCGACCAACGGATGAACGGGCACAACAGAGAGTTCTGGCAACATCGCTGACCCGTTCACCCCGATGAAGCATCAGCATGGCCGTGAGTCTGCGGGCATGATTTTTATCGCGCGTTTTATGAATAGCTTTCTGCATCAGGCGTCGTTCGCCACGGGGTATTGGTGCTATGATCGGCATCGCTCAGTCCGGTTGGTGGTTTTGGTTGGTTTGGCGATTGATCAGATCGCACAATCCGGGCTGAGTTCCCTTTCAGTGATCTACTATTCCGCGCAGCTATTTA
>NZ_BCTM01000085.1 GCF_001571285.1 Kluyvera cryocrescens NBRC 102467
GTTCATGAAGTACTCTGGGAGAAATATTATATTTGGCCTAGGAAAAATTATTCAAAACAGAGGGATAATAGCAAACTGATCGGTGAACTTAATTATCACACAACATAAGTTAATTAACCTCCATGGGTCTATTACTTCATGATTTGTTGGTGTAACCACCGAAATCAGCATGTTGTGAATTTTGAGATACCTCCATTTTATTGCGTTAGTGAATCGTCGCCGGATAGCCTCGAAACACGCTTCTTCATGGGGATGTCCTCATGTGGCTTATGAAGACATTACTAACATCGCGGTGTATTAATCAATGGGAAGCAGGTCACGTCAATCGGGTCACCCGAACTGATGCCGACGCTCTGCTGACGGTTAAGAAGAAGATCCCGGACTGAGGCCGGGATTAGTCATAGCTATCAGGATGTTATTTCTCTGGATTGATATATGTATATCTACTATCTATTTCTAGTCCAAGATCATTAGCTATTTTAAGCACTTGTGTGTATTCATCTTTGCTAATCACAACATCATAATCAGCGATGTGATCACATAGCGTTTCGAATGCTAATACGTTCTCTGAGAACCCAATATAATCTAAGGCAAAGTCAACTAGCGAAGGATCCAACCGATCCTTTAACCCTTCACCTAAAGATCTAATTTTGTCATTAATATCCATTGTGCCCACACTATTTCTTAATTAACTTTAAAGATGGAGGAGTCGGATTATTATCCGGGAACGCTGTTACTATTTTCCCACTAGCTGGCTCGTATACCACACGAACTCTAACACCCTCTCGCTCTTCCCAGGCAACCCATCTTGCTGGTCTACCTGCGTCCCACCCGTTCCGGTCTGGGCAAACCATTTGGTATTGGGTGAAGTAGCTATATCACCCACAGTATTCTGGCTCATTTGATATTTCTGCTACTTGGTCAATTCCACAGTAGATCTCATAAACAACATGTTACATTGCCCACAGTCCTGCTTTCTTGTACCCTTCCCAACCAGATCGACCCCTAACACGAGAATCATGGATGCCATATGAATGCGCATAATTCAAAAGACCCTTTACACGGTGTAACCCTTGAAATGCAGGTCAATGCATTGGTTACGCACTATGGTTGGGAAAAACTTGGCCGGATCATTAGCATCAACTGTTTTAAGT
>NZ_BCTM01000087.1 GCF_001571285.1 Kluyvera cryocrescens NBRC 102467
CCGTTTTCTGAGACGACCCCTAGATATGCGCCTGATTAACTTTCGTGCAATCATAGGATAAACATTGACCCAGAGGGATTCGTTATGACCATCACCACTGTCGGTATCGATCTTGCTAAAAATGTGTTTGCTGTTCACTGCATTGACCAAAATGGTAAAGCTGTTCTGGTTAAACCCAAGGTGTCGCGTGCAGCACTTTCTGAACTCATCGCAGGTTTACCTCCCTGTGTCATTGGAATGGAAGCCTGCTCGGGTGCCCACTATTGGGCAAGATTATTCAGGCAGTATGGCCATGATGTCCGGTTGATGGCTCCGAAATTTGTCTCACCCTATCGCATGGCGGGTAAGACCGGGAAAAATGATGCAGCTGATGCAATAGCTATTTGTGAGGCAGTGCAGCGGCCGCATATGCGCTTTGTACCAGTCAAAGACGAAAGCCAGCAGGCAATGCAATGCTTACATCGGACAAGACAGGGATTTATCCAGGAAAGAACAGCAACGTATAACCGTCTTCGGGGCCTGATATCTGAATTCGGGGTTATTGCCCCACAAAGCACTGATGCTCTGCGTCATGTTGTTTCTGACCAGAAGGAAACTCTGCCAGTACAGGTCAGGCTGTGCATTGATGATCTATTGACACATGTCACTAATATTGAAGAGAAAATCGCCGAATATGACAGGGTATTATCTCGTGTGGCCAAAACAGATCATCGCAGCCAGCAGTTAATGGAACTGAAAGGTGTTGGGCCCACCACAGCGAGTGCGCTGGTCGCCAGTATTGGCAATGCCCATGATTTTAAGAACGGGCGCCAACTGGCAGCCTGGTTGGGGCTAACGCCATCACAATACAGTAGTGGCGGAAAATCAAAGCTTGGCAGGATAACAAAAGCGGGTGATGCCTATCTGCGAACCCTACTGGTCCAGGGAGCCCGTTCTGTAATGGTAGGGGCAGAGAATAGAACGGACCCGTTTAGCCGTTGGGTCTGCTCGTTGATTGGTAGGCGGGGATACTGGCGTGCTGTCGTTGCAATCGCCGCCAAGAATGCGAGGTTGTGCTGGGCATCATTACA
>NZ_BCTM01000088.1 GCF_001571285.1 Kluyvera cryocrescens NBRC 102467
GGCTTTGTTGAATAAATCAGATTTCGGGTAAGTCTCCCCCGTAGCGGGTTGTGTTTTCAGGCAATACGCACGCTTTCAGGCATACCTGCTTTCGTCATTTTGTTCAGCGCTCGTACCAGGGCCATAGCCTCCGCAACCTGACCATCGTAGTCACGCAGCGTCAGTGAACCCCCGAACAGCTGTTTTACCCGGTACATCGCCGTTTCCGCTATCGAGCGACGGTTGTAATCTGTTGTCCATTTCCACCGCGCATTACTCCCGGTCATTCGCTGATTAGCCACTGCACGGTTACGGTCTGCATATTCACCGGGCCAGTAACCCGCACCTTTTCGGGGAGGGATAAGCGCGCTGATTTTCTTACGCCGCAGTTCATCGTGACAGAGCCGGGTATCGTAAGCGCCATCGGCGGCGGCTGACCTGATTTTCCGGTGGGTTTGCCGGATTAACCCGGGGAAGGCCTCTGAGTCCGTAACGTTGTTCAGCGACAGGTCAGCGCAGATGATTTCATGTGTTTTACTGTCAACGGCGAGATGCAGCTTACGCCAGATACGGCGGCGTTCCTGGCCATGCTTTTTGACTTTCCACTCGCCTTCACCGAAGACCTTCAGCCCGGTGGAATCAATTACCAGGTGTGCGATTTCACCCCGGGTGGGCGTTTTGAAACTGACATTAACCGACTTTGCCCGCCTGCTGACACAGCTGTAATCCGGGCAGCGTAGCGGAACGTTCATCAGAGAAAAAATGGAATCAATAAAGCCCTGCGCAGCCCGCAGGGTCAGCCTGAATACGCGTTTAATGACCAGCACAGTAGTGATGGCAAGGTCAGAATAGCGCTGAGGTCTGCCTCGTGAAGAAGGTGTTGCTGACTCATACCAGGCCTGAATAGCTTCATCATCCAGCCAGAAAGTTATGGAGCCACGGTTGATGAGGGCTTTATTGTAGGTGGGCCAATTGGTGATTTTGAACTTTTGCTTTGCCACGGAACGGTCTGCGTTGTCGGGAAGATACGTGATCTGATCCTTCAACTCAGCAAAAGTTCGATTTATTCAACAAAGCC
>NZ_BCTM01000089.1 GCF_001571285.1 Kluyvera cryocrescens NBRC 102467
ATAGCCATGGTCAGCCGGACCATGGGCGTGTCGCGTGCGCAACTGTCACTGCGGATTAACCGTTCTGCCGACTGGCAGGACAGGCGCTGTAACCGGCGTAATGAAGAAGCAGACGCAGAAATACTGTCGGCTATCCTCAACATTATCAGCGATATGCCGAGTTATGGTTATCGACGCGTGTGGGGCATCCTGCGCAAGCAACGTCGCACAGAGGGACAGCCACCTGTGAATGCCAAACGGCTTTACAGGATAATGAGCGAGCATAACCTGTTGTTGTTGCATCACAAACCAGAGCGACCGAAGCGTGAACATAAGGGCAAGATAGCGGTGGCAGAAAGCGATATGCGCTGGTGTTCAGATGGCTTCGAGTTCGGCTGCGACAACGGCGAAAAACTGCGGGTAACGTTCGCGCTGGACTGCTGCGACCGTGAGGCCATAGACTGGGCAGCAAGCACGGGAGGCTATGACAGTTCGACCGTGCAGGATGTGATGCTGAGGTCGGTGGAAAAGCGCTTCGGCGACAGGCTGCCCGACACAGCGGTGCAGTGGCTGACGGACAACGGTTCAGCATATACCGCGCATGAAACGCGGAGGTTCGCCAAAGAGCTGAATCTGGAGCCATGTACAACAGCGGTGAGCAGCCCGCAGAGCAATGGCATGGCCGAACGGTTCGTGAAGACGATGAAGGAAGACTATATCGCGTTCATGCCGAAACCGGATGTGAGAACAGCCCTGCGAAACCTTGCAGCGGCGTTCACGCATTACAATGAAAATCACCCGCATAGTGCGCTGGGATATCACTCTCCGAGAGAATACCGGCGGCAGCGGGCATCGTTAACTTAAGATACAAAAGCTGTCCGGAAATGGCGGGTCAAGATCA
>NZ_BCTM01000090.1 GCF_001571285.1 Kluyvera cryocrescens NBRC 102467
GTGATGTAGCCCCCTGAAACACCAGACAGTAGTGTCAACGACGGGTAAAAAGTGATCCACTTACAACTCCACCGACGGTCTAATATTGATCCACCGTTTTACTCAGGATTAGCTTCAGCGATAACCCCGGCCTTTCGTTTCTGTTTCAGTCGATAGCTCTCTCCTTTTATTTGAACAACGTGTGAGTGGTGTAAGATCCGGTCCAGCATCGCGGATGTCAGCGCCGCATCACCGGCGAACGTCTGATCCCACTGCCCGAACGGCAGGTTAGAGGTCAGGATCATCGCGCTCTTTTCATAACGCTTGGCGATGACCTGGAAGAACAGCTTTGCCTCTTCCTGGCTGAACGGCAGATAGCCTATTTCATCGATGATGAGCAGCTTTGGCGCCATCACGCCACGGTGAAGCGTTGTTTTATAGCGCCCCTGGCGTTGTGCCGTGGACAGCTGAAGCAACAGGTCTGCCGCCGTAGTGAAGCGAACCTTGATACCCGCCCGTACCGCTTCGTAGCCCATGGCTATTGCCAGATGCGTTTTCCCCACGCCGGATGGCCCCAGCAACACGATATTTTCGTTGCGCTCTATGAAGCTCAGTGAACGCAACGACTGGATTTGCTTCTGTGGGGCACCGGTGGCGAAGGTGAAGTCATACTCCTCGAACGTTTTCACTGCCGGGAAGGCCGCCATCCGGGTATACATCGCCTGTTTACGCTGATGCCGGGCCAGTTTTTCCTCATGAAGCAGATGCTCCAGGAAGTCCAT
>NZ_BCTM01000091.1 GCF_001571285.1 Kluyvera cryocrescens NBRC 102467
TTCTGCGTTGGCTTGCCCGGCTGGATTAAGCGCAACTCAACACCATGCTCAAAGGCCCATTGATCCAGTGCACGGCAAGTGAACTCCGGCCCCTGGTCAGTTCTTATCGTCGCCGGATAGCCTCGAAACAGTGCAATGCTGTCCAGAATACGCGTGACCTGAACGCCTGAAATCCCAAAGGCAACAGTGACCGTCAGGCATTCCTTTGTGAAATCATCGACGCAGGTAAGACACTTGATCCTGCGACCGGTGGAAAGTGCGTCCATGACGAAATCCATCGACCAGGTCAGATTGGGCGCCGCCGGACGGAGCAGCGGCAGACGTTCTGTTGCCAGCCCTTTACGACGTCTTCTGCGTTTTACGCCCAGGCCACTGAGGTGATAAAGCCGGTACACGCGCTTATGATTAACATGAAGCCCTTCACGGCGCAGCAACTGCCAAATACGACGGTAGCCAAAACGCCTGCGCTCCAGTGCCAGCTCAGTGATGCGCCCTGATAAATGCGCATCAGCAGCCGGACGGTGAGCCTCATAGCGGCAGGTCGACAGGGATAAACCTGTAAGCCTGCAGGCACGACGTTGCGACAGACCGGTCGCATCACACATCAACATCACGGCTTCCCGCTTCTGGTCTGTCGTCAGTACTTTCGCCCAAGAGCCACCTGAAGCGCCTCTTTATCCAGCATGGCTTCGGCAAGCAGCTTCTTGAGTCTGGCGTTCTCTTCCTCAAGCGACTTCAGGCGCTTAACTTCAGGC
>NZ_BCTM01000092.1 GCF_001571285.1 Kluyvera cryocrescens NBRC 102467
CACCTTGCGTATAGGTACTGCCCTCGTGCAGCACGAATACGTCCGACTTACCTTCGGTGCCTTGGACATTGCCTTGGGTATAGATATGGATATTTTCTTTCGGAATATCTTCGGAAACGTACTTACCAATATCGTCCGCCGACACCCAGAGCACGACGTTCTCGCCTACCGAGACAATCTTGCCGCTGTCATCCACATCAAAGCCGTTAGGATTCGAACTGCCGCCGTTGACCTCGGTGATTTTTGAACCACCCGACACGTCAAACTTAACGTCGAGGTTAATGTCGGCATCAGAATCTGAATCTGAATCGGCATCTGCATCGGCATCGGCGTCTGCGTCGGCATCTGCGTCCGAGTCGGCATCGGCGTCGGCATCGGCATCAGCATCGGCATCCGCGTCCGAGTCGGCATCCGCATCCGCATCAGCGTCTGCATCCGAGTCCGAGTCTGCATCTGCATCTGCATCTGCATCTGCATCAGCATCCGCATCAGCGTCGGCATCAGCATCCGCGTCGGCGTCTGCATCGGCGTCTGCATCGGCATCGGCATCGGCGTCGGCGTCGGAATCCGCGTCTGCATCGGCATCCGCGTCCGCGTCAGAATCTGCATCTGCATCTGCATCTGCATCTGCATCTGCATCGGCATCCGCGTCCG
>NZ_BCTM01000093.1 GCF_001571285.1 Kluyvera cryocrescens NBRC 102467
GGAAGGTGCGAACAAGTTCCTGATATGAGATCATCATATTCATCCGGAGCGCATCCCAGAGGGACATCATGAGCCATCAACTCACCTTCGCCGATAGTGAATTCAGCACTAAGCGCCGTCAGACCCGAAAAGAGATTTTCCTCTCCCGCATGGAGCAGATTCTGCCATGGCAGAATATGACCGCTGTCATCGAGCCGTTTTATCCCAAGGCGGGCAATGGCCGACGGCCCTATCCGCTGGAGACCATGCTGCGTATTCACTGCATGCAGCATTGGTACAACCTGAGCGACGGTGCCATGGAAGATGCCCTGTACGAAATCGCCTCCATGCGCCTGTTTGCCCGATTATCCCTGGATAGCGCCCTGCCGGATCGCACCACCATCATGAATTTCCGCCACCTGCTCGAGCAGCATCAACTGGCCCGTCAATTGTTCAAGACCATCAATCGCTGGCTGGCCGAAGCAGGCGTCATGATGACCCAAGGCACTTTGGTGGATGCCACCATCATTGAGGCACCCAGCTCTACCAAGAACAAAGAGCAGCAACGCGATCCGGAGATGCATCAGACCAAGAAAGGCAATCAGTGGCACTTTGGCATGAAGGCCCACATTGGTGTCGATGCCAAGAGTGGCCTGACCCACAGCCT
>NZ_BCTM01000094.1 GCF_001571285.1 Kluyvera cryocrescens NBRC 102467
AGATGCTGACTCGGACGCCGATGCCGATGCGGATGCCGATGCTGATGCCGATGCCGACTCGGACGCGGATGCCGACGCTGATGCAGACGCTGATGCAGACGCCGATGCAGACGCCGATGCCGATGCTGATTCCGATGCAGATGCAGATGCTGATGCAGATGCCGACTCGGACGCAGATGCCGATGCGGACGCCGATGCAGATGCAGATGCGGACGCAGATGCTGACGCCGATGCGGATGCAGATGCTGACTCGGACGCCGATGCCGATGCTGATGCCGATGCTGATGCGGATGCCGACTCGGACGCGGATGCCGATTCTGATGCAGATTCTGACGCCGATGCCGACTCGGACGCTGATGCCGATGCCGATGCAGACTCGGACGCTGATGCCGATGCGGACGCCGATGCCGATGCAGATGCAGATGCGGATGCCGATGCCGACGCCGACGCGGACGCCGACGCGGATGCGGATGCCGACGCGGATGCGGATGCCGATGCCGATGCAGACTCGGACGCTGATGCCGATGCGGATGCCGACGCAGACGCCGATGCGGACGCGGATGCTGATGCAGATGCCGACGCAGATGCTGATGCGGATGCAGATTCTGACGCAGACGCCGATGCAGATGCAGATGCCGAC
>NZ_BCTM01000095.1 GCF_001571285.1 Kluyvera cryocrescens NBRC 102467
AAAGAACAGTCAGATGCTCAGGCCGAGATCCGCCGACTCCAGAAGGAGCTGAAGCGGGTTACTGACGAACGGGACATATTAAAAAAAGCCGCGGCGTACTTCGCAAAGCTGTCCGACTGAGGTACGCCTTTATTCGTGACAACTCCCTTTGCTGGCCTGTTCGTCTGCTCTGCAGGGTGCTGGATGTTCATCCCTGTGGCTTTTACGCCTGGTTTAAGCAACCGTATTCTCAGCGCCACCAGGTAGATCTGAGACTGACGGGACAGATCAAACAGTTCTGGCTGGAGTCCGGTTGCGTTTATGGTTATCGCAAGATCCATCTGGACTTGCGGGATAGCGGGCAACAGTGCGGAGTGAACAGAGTCTGGCGACTGATGAATCGTGCCGGGATAAAGGCTCAGGTCGGGTACCGGAGCCCGCGGGCACACAAAGGCGAGGTCAGTATCGTATCGCCCAACAGGCTCCAGCGACAGTTCAATCCGGATGCTCCGGATGAGCGTTGGGTAACGGACATAACTTACATCAGGACCCACGAAGGCTGGCTGTATCTTGCCGTGGTTGTTGATCTGTTCTCACGCAAAATTATCGGCTGGTCAATGCAATCCCGGATGACAAAGGACATTGTCCTGAATGCGCTTC
>NZ_BCTM01000096.1 GCF_001571285.1 Kluyvera cryocrescens NBRC 102467
CCCTACATGTACAAACATCGTTAACATGATAGCATTCAAGGGGGCTGAGTATGATGAGGGAGCGTTCTTCCCCCGATGCTGATGTCCGGGTAAAACCGATGATGACGTTGCCGGCTATCAATACAGACGCCAGCAAGCATGAGAAAGAACAGATCAGCCGAGCTGTTCAGGAGATGTTTGAAGAGGCCGAATTCTGGCTAGTGGCTGAATGATGGACATCGATAACATGATTATCTCAGGGATCCGCATTTACTTTCCCAAAACGGAGGAGCTACTCCCCGCACCGGAGAAAGGAATGCGTACCTTTGCCATAACGGTCGCTGACAGCGAACACTTTCGGCTATTTGCTTTCGTAAACTCGAGGTGGGTTATGATGGGGCTGCCTGAATTCGACAGCATCGGCAAGGCTATTATGGGGGCTGTTCAGCAGGGTAAATCAGTTTGGCATTAATCGACAGGCGCAGCACTCAAAAACCATGCGCTGCGCCCATCGTAACACCGGATTTCAAGACCGGAGAGAATGCACAGTAAATCAATAAGTTAGCTTTTATAAGTGGTATATATTGGGTACTTAATACCTATTTTCTTCAATAA
>NZ_BCTM01000097.1 GCF_001571285.1 Kluyvera cryocrescens NBRC 102467
TAATCTGCAAGTGATACCGGATGCCAGCACTCTTTTTGACTTCTCATCACAACGACTGGATATATCCATCCCACAAGCTGCAATGTTGACCACGGCTCAGGGCTATATTCCCCCGGACAAATACGATGATGGCATTAATGCCATGATCCTTAACTATCAGTTCAACGGCTCAAAGGATTACCAAAGTGATGAGGAATATTACAGCCTCAATTTACAGTCAGGTCTCAACCTCGGCCCCTGGCGCATACGCAATCTAAGTACCTGGAACAAAAGCAATAGTGATGCAGGCGATTGGGACTCAGTATATCTGTATATGCAGCGTAGCCTGATGGCTATTAACAGTAATATCGTCGTGGGTGAAAGCTCATCATTATCATCAATATTTGACAGCGTCCCATTTACTGGCCTGCAGGTTGCAACTGACACCTCTATGCTGCCAGAAAGTATGCGTGGTTATGCGCCTATCATTCGTGGTATAGCCAAAACCAATGCTCGAGTTGTAATTAAACAAAATGGCTATCAGGTATACCAGACCTATGTTGCGCCTGGCGCTTTCGAAATTACCGATATGTACCC
>NZ_BCTM01000098.1 GCF_001571285.1 Kluyvera cryocrescens NBRC 102467
ACGATAAATGAATACCAAGTCTCAACGAGTGAACATACGTAATTCATTACGAAGTTTAATTCATTGAGCATCAAACACTTTTAAATTGAAGAGTTTGATCATGGCTCAGATTGAACGCTGGCGGCAGGCCTAACACATGCAAGTCGAACGGTAGCACAGAGAGCTTGCTCTTGGGTGACGAGTGGCGGACGGGTGAGTAATGTCTGGGAAACTGCCCGATGGAGGGGGATAACTACTGGAAACGGTAGCTAATACCGCATAACGTCGCAAGACCAAAGTGGGGGACCTTCGGGCCTCACACCATCGGATGTGCCCAGATGGGATTAGCTAGTAGGTGGGGTAATGGCTCACCTAGGCGACGATCCCTAGCTGGTCTGAGAGGATGACCAGCCACACTGGAACTGAGACACGGTCCAGACTCCTACGGGAGGCAGCAGTGGGGAATATTGCACAATGGGCGCAAGCCTGATGCAGCCATGCCGCGTGTATGAAGAAGGCCTTCGGGTTGTAAAGTACTTTCAGCGAGGAGGAAGGCATTAAGGTTAATAACCTTGG
>NZ_BCTM01000099.1 GCF_001571285.1 Kluyvera cryocrescens NBRC 102467
GGTCACCACCGCGGCCAACGAGCATGACCTCAATCAGCTGGGTAATCTGCTTCATGGAGAGGAGCAATTTGTCTCAGCCGATGCCGGCTACCAAGGAGCGCCACAGCGCGAGGAGCTGGCCGAGGTGGATGTGGACTGGCTGATCGCCGAGCGTCCCGGCAAGGTAAAAACCTTGAAGCAGAATCCGCGCAAGAACAAAACGGCCATCAACATCGAATACATGAAAGCCAGCATCCGTGCCAGGGTGGAGCACCCGTTTCGCATCATCAAGCGGCAGTTCGGCTTCGTGAAAGCCAGATACAAGGGGCTGCTGAAAAACGATAACCAACTGGCGATGTTATTCACCCTGGCCAACCTGTTTCGGGTGGACCAAATGATACGTCAGTGGGAGAGATCTCAGTAAAAACCGGAAATAACGCCAGAAATGGTGGAAAAAATAGCCTAAATAGGCTGATTCGATGTGTTTGCGGGAAAAAAATCGGCCCAGATCCGCGAAATTTTAATCAGCGAGTCAGCTTGGGAAGAAATGACCTGCTTATTCGCACCTTCCC
>NZ_BCTM01000100.1 GCF_001571285.1 Kluyvera cryocrescens NBRC 102467
CCGACGCGGATGCGGATGCCGACGCGGATGCAGATTCTGATGCAGATTCTGACGCCGATGCCGATGCGGATGCGGATGCCGACGCGGATGCGGATGCCGATGCGGACGCAGATGCGGATGCCGACTCGGACGCAGATGCCGACTCGGACGCGGATGCCGATGCGGATGCCGACGCGGATGCGGATGCGGACGCAGATGCGGATGCCGACTCGGACGCAGATGCCGACTCGGACGCGGATGCCGATGCGGATGCAGACGCCGATGCCGATGCTGACGCCGACGCGGATGCCGACGCAGACGCTGATGCGGACGCCGATGCCGACGCTGATGCGGATGCCGACTCGGACGCGGATGCCGATTCTGATGCAGATTCTGACGCCGATGCCGACTCGGATGCCGATGCCGATGCTGACTCTGATGCGGACGCAGATGCAGATGCCGATGCAGATTCTGACGCAGATGCCGACGCGGACGCCGATGCCGATGCGGATGCAGATGCAGATGCAGATGCAGATGCAGATG
>NZ_BCTM01000101.1 GCF_001571285.1 Kluyvera cryocrescens NBRC 102467
GAAGGTAATATCACATGGTCACTTTCACACTCTATTCCTTCAGTTATTTACTTTAAGAGTGAAATGACCATAACTTCTTGCTACCAGTCATCACCTTTAAATAACGGCGCTACTCTTTATATTTACCGTTATCGCATACCTGAATACTATGGTGATCATGATGCTTTTTTTAATATAGAAAAAATTAAGATTATCGGCCATTCAATATGATCAGATCTCATGGCAAAGCAATGCAGATTCAGCGCCGATATATAACCTAATTGATTACATAAGTTCTAGATATTCAGGAATAGGTGATTTTTTTGCTTAATTTTATTAGTGTTACTCAATAAAAAACGCCTCCTATAGAGAGGCTTTTTTCACGTATGAACCCGCCACACCAGTTTCATTTACCATCACATCACTTGGGCGCACCGCCCCGGACAGGTTCAGCGCGAATGTGGCATCAGCCCGGTAAAACCGGCAGTAAACTCCCCGGTAAACCGCGCCGCCTGCGCCCGATAAATTTT